>NZ_CP047135.1:2440000-3640000 GCF_009832905.1 Stenotrophomonas sp. 364 | reverse complement strand
CCTGTCCCAGACGGTGGCCGACATGGGCCTGAAGTACGTGGTGGTGACCAGCGTGGATCGCGATGACCTGCGCGATGGCGGTGCCCAGCACTTCGCCGACTGCATCGGGGCCATCCGCGAGAAGTCGCCGAACACGCGTATCGAGGTGCTGACACCGGACTTCCGTGGCAAGGGCCGCATGGAGCGCGCGCTGGACATCCTGGCGACCAACCCGCCGGACGTGTTCAACCACAACATCGAGACGGTGCCGGACCTGTACCGCAATGTGCGGCCGGGTGCGGACTACCAGTGGTCGCTGACGCTGCTGAAGAACTTCAAGGCGCAGCATCCGTCGATCGCGACCAAGTCCGGCATCATGCTGGGCCTGGGTGAGGATCTGGACCAGGTGCGGGCGACGATGCGCGACCTGCGCGCGCACGACGTGGACATGATTACGATCGGCCAGTACCTGCAGCCGACGCCGCACCACCACCCGGTGCTGCGGTACTGGACGCCGGATGACTACAAGGCGCTGGAGGTCTACGGTTACGAGCTGGGCTTCAGCCACGTGGCCTCGGGCCCGATGGTGCGTTCTTCGTACCATGCCGACGTGCAGGCGAAAGGCGCAGGCGTAGCCTGATCCGGCCCGGCCCGGCTCTGCCCGGCATCGCTTTGCACGTAGTGCCGGGCTCTGCCCGGTATCGCTTTGTACGTAGTGCCGGGCTCTGCCCGGCATGGCTTTGCACGTAGTGCCGGGTTCTGCCGGGCATCCAGCCAACAGCACACAGCAGCGCTTCAGTTCTCCACATGCCCGGAGGGGGCAGGCCGCCCTCTCCAGGACACGCCAAATCCCTTCCATGGTGCTCGTCTGGCGCCATCCATGGCGCTAACGGTCCCGGAGAGGGCGGCCTGCCCCCTCCCCGACAGTGTCCTGCGCTGGCGGTTGCCAACGGCAAAAAACGCCTCCCGGTAGGTACCGACCGTTGGTCGGTACGGGGCGGGCTCCTCACGTTTCCTCCCGCGATTCGCGCGTTTTTCCTTCCGCGATCCGCGCGTTTCCACCGACCAACGGTCGGTGGCTCCCCGGCGCTGCCCCACATTCACAATTTGCTACAGACCCCGGTTTAGGCTGGAAATACGTGTTGCGCGGCGATGGATGACAAAGCCCGCAACTTTCGGCACTGTCGTGTGGTCTGATCCGCACGCAGTCTCCCCCTTGGCAAGGTGCCATGAGCAAGTTGATGAAATTCAAAGCCCCCGCATTCCTGATGGCCCTGGCGCTCACCGCGCCGCTGGCACTGGCCGCCTATGCCGATTCGCCGGCGCTGCCGTCGGCGGCCACGCCCGACCAGGTGACAACCTCCAAGCTGGTGTACGGGCTGCTCTCGGACAGCCGCTATGCCTACCGTCCGCGCGCGCTGGACGCGGCCACCTCCAAGGATGTGTTCAAGCGGTACCTGGAGGCGTTGGACGGCAGCAAGCAGTTCTTCACCCAAGCCGACATCACCCGGTTCGCGCCGTTCGAGGCGAACATCGCCACCGCCATCCGTGGCGGCGAGCTGGAGCCGGCGTTCCAGGTCTTTGCGGTGTACAAGCAGCGCGTGGGCGAGCGGGTGGGCTATGCCCGCAAGCTGCTCAAGCAGGACTTTGATTTCAGCAGCGACGAGAAATTCGAGTACGACCGCAAGGACGTGCCGTGGGCAGCCAGCAATGCCGAACTGGACGACCTGTGGCGCAAGTCGGTCAAGAACGACTGGCTGCGCCTGAAGCTGGCCGGCAAGCAGCCGGCCGAGATCCGCAAGACGCTGGACAAGCGCTACGCGACGCTGGAAAAGTCGGTCAATGAGTTGAAGGGCGAGGACGTGTTCCAGTTCTTCCTCAATTCCTACACCAGCGCGGTGGATCCGCACACCGACTACTTCACCCCGCGCACCGCCGAGAACTTCAACCAGGCCATGTCGCTGTCGCTGGAAGGCATCGGCGCGCAGCTGCAGCGCCAGGACGATATGGTGGTGATCCGCGAGGTCATCGCCGGCGGTCCGGTGGCGGTCAACGGCACGCTCAAGGCGGGCGACCGCATCGTCGGCGTCGGCCAAGGCAAGTCCGGGCCGATCGAGGATGTGATCGGCTGGCGCATCGATGACGTGGTGGCCAAGATCCGCGGCAAGGCCGACACCCAGGTGCGGCTGGAATTCATTCCGGCCGAGGAAGGCGTGGACGGCAAGCACCACACGCTGGTGCTGACCCGCCAGAAGGTGCGCCTGGCCGAGCAGGCCGCCAAGGGCGAAACGCTGACCATTCCGGCCAAGGACGGGGAACCGGCGCGCAAGGTGGGCGTGATCAAGCTGCCCACGTTCTACCAGGATTTCGAAGGCCGTCGCCGCAACGCCACCGACTATGCGTCCGCGACGCGTGACGTGGCCAAGCTGCTGGCCGGCTTCAAGACTGACAAGCTCGACGGCGTGGTGCTGGACCTGCGCAACAACGGCGGTGGTTCGCTGGACGAGGCGATCGAACTGACCGGCCTGTTCATCGAGCAGGGCCCGGTGGTGCAGGTGCGCGAGTCCGGCGGCCGCGTGACCGTCAACAGCGACCGCAGCGAAGCGGTGGCGTGGGATGGCCCGCTGGCGGTGCTGATCAACCGCGGTTCGGCCTCGGCGTCGGAGATCTTCGCCGGCGCCATCCAGGACTACGGCCGTGGCCTGGTGATCGGTGAGACCACCTTCGGCAAGGGCACCGTGCAGAACATCGTGGACCTGGATCGCTGGCCCACCGGGGAAGCGCAGCGCTATGGGCAGGTCAAGCTGACCATCGCGCAGTTCTTCCGCGTCAGCGGCAGCAGCACCCAGCACAAGGGCGTGGTGCCCGACCTGGCCTTCCCGGCGAGCGTGGACGCCAGCGAGTACGGCGAAAGCACCTACGACAACGCGCTGCCGTGGACCCGCATCGCCGCGGTGCCGCATACCCAGTACGGCAACTTCGGCCCGCTGCTGCCCAAGCTGGAAACCCGCCATGCCTCGCGCATCGCGGCCGACAAGGAGTTCCAGTGGTGGAACGAGGACGTCGAGCAGTTCCGTGCCGAGAAGGCCAAGAAGTACATCTCGCTCAACGAGGCCGAGCGCCGCGCCGAGCGTGAGAAGCAGGACAAGCAGCGAGTGGATCGCCAGGTGATCCGCAAGCAGCTGGGCCTGGATCTGGACCCGCTGGCCGATGACAGCAATGACGACGGCCTGACTGGCAACGAGCGTGACATCGTCAAGGATGCCGCCCGCGAGAAGGCCGCCGAAAAGCGCCCGGACCCGCTGCTGCGCGAATCGGCTGCGATCCTGGCCGACGCGGTGAACCTGCTGGAAACTGACCGCCCGCTGTCGGCCCAGGTGCTGCCGCAGTCCACCGGCGTGGGCCGCTGGGCGGACTGAGGGCGGTCGCCGCCCCCACCGCGGGGCATGAACCGGAAGCAACGAAGGGTCGGCCAGTGTGCCGGCCCTTCGCCGTTTTAGACCCGGCACATACGCCGGGGTGGCTATGCTGGGCGCAGTCTGTCCCTGCAGGAGCGCGCATGCGCCTGTCCCACGTAATCCCGGCGGGCCTGCTGGCCGTGTCGCTCACCGCCTGCGGCGGCCGCGCCGCCGACAGCACCCTGATCCGCGAATCCTTCGATTCCGGCGACACCTATTCGCGCACCGTGCCCGGTGCCCCGGCGCAGGCCTGCGAGGCGGCGCGCCGTACCCTGCTCAGCCAGGGCTATGCGATCGCGCGGGCCGACACCGCGGCGGTGGAGGGCAACAAGAACTTCCAGCCGCGCGACGAGGAGCACGAACAGCTGGTGCTGCGGATTTCCTGCGCGCCGCGCGGCGACCAGGCGCTGGTGTTCGTCAGTGCGGTGCAGGACCGTTACGCGTTGAAGAAGAGCCCGACCTCGGCCAGTGTCGGCGTGGGCGCGCTGGGCTCGGTGTCGCTGCCGTTCGGCAGCAACGACGACTCGCTGGTGAAGGTGGCCAGCAGCACCGTGCAGGACGCGCAGTTCTACCGCCGTTTCTTCGACCGCCTGCAGCAGTACCTGCCGGTGGTACCGGCAACGCCCCCGCCCGCACCGGTCGAGCCAACCCCGCCCGCGCCGCCGGCCGCCGCACCGACGCCGGTGCCCGAGCCCGGCCCCGCACCGGCGGCCGATACCCCGGTACCCACGCACTGAGCAGGCGGGCAGGGTGCCATCCCCAACCGTAACGCGCAGGCCTCGCCGCTGGACGCGGGTGCTGGCGGCCATGCTGTGTGCAGCCATCGGCACCGCGGCTGCCGCGCCTGGGCCGACCTGCACCCAGGCGCTGCTGGAAGAACTGGGCTGGCGCATCGTCGACGCGCCGGTGGCCACACCGGTGATCCACGGCGGTCCGGTCTGTACGCGGGCCACGTTGCCGCTGGCCCAGCAGGCAGGCGACCTGCGGGTGCAGGTGCCACAGGCGTGGACAGCCGACCAGCGCGCTGAATGGTTGACCGGGCTGTTCGACGACCCGGCCACGCGGTGTGCGTATATGTTCAAACTGGGCCAGGCCACGCGCCGGGCCGCCACGCAGCTGCAGGACAACCCCGGCTACCGCTTCTCGGCGCTGCAGCTGGGCTGGATCGGCTTCGGTGCACGCGGTGCGCAGGCGCAGGGCTGGCAGCGTTTCCGCAGTTTCGGGCGGGGCTATCAGCCGGCCGGCGCCAACAGCGCCGCGTTGCAGCACTTCTACGACGGCCGGGTCCGCTCCGAATGTGGGGTAGGGCGGCAGGTGGCGCAGCTGGCCACCCAGCGCGAGCTCTACGGTGATGCGGCCTTCGATGCCGAGTTCAGCCCCGGCGAACTGTCGATCGGCACCTTCCTGACCCTGCACGACACCGACAGCATCCTGCTCGGCCGCCACGCCGGCGCGTTCCTCGCCGATGGCAAGGCGGTGAAGACCGCGCAGCTCGGTCGACAGGCCTTCGTCGGCGCGCCCGGTTTCATCGAGCATGTGTTCGACAAGCGCTACCTGGACGACATCAACAACCAGGCCGAGAACTTCGTGGTGGTCGACGTCAGCACCGCGGCCGCCGAGGCGCTGCGCGTGCACGGCGGGTTTGCCCACTACGACACGATCAACCGCCAGATCTGGGCGCTGGCCCAGCGCATGCCCGGGCCGGGACCGCGCCGCTTCGAACGGCTGCTGATCGAGCGTGACCCGGTGTGGCGCAATGGCCTGCCCGCAGAGCAGAAACCGCTGCTGGCCGAACTGGACGCCCTGCTGGACGATCCGTTCTACCAGGGGTTCGTGATTTACGTGCATCCTCGCGGTATACGTCCTGTGCGTTATCACATCGCACGCCTGCTCGACCGCAACCCGCGCACGCCGTTTGCCTTCGAACTGGGCCTGCACAACCTGCATACCACGCTGTACCGACGCTGGATCGACGCACGCATTCGCCAGTGCGATTCCCCCTCGGCAGCACCCCCGCACCACAACTGACACGCTGGAAGGAGATACATGGACATTGCAATGATCGGCCTGGGAAAGATGGGCGCCAACATGGCCGAGCGCCTGCATCGCGGCGGCCATCGGGTGATTGGCGTCGATCCCGGTGAAGGCGCGCGCGACAGCGCGGCCAAGCGCGGTTTCCAGGTCAGTGCCTCGATCGCCGACACGCTGGCGCAGCTGCCGGTGCCGCGCGTGGTGTGGCTGATGGTGCCCGCCGGCGAGGTGGTCGACCAGACCCTGGCCGCGCTGGCCCCGCACCTGTCCGAAGGCGATGTGGTGATCGATGGCGGCAACTCGTACTACAAGGACTCGATGCGCCGCGCCGAACAGCTCAAGGGCGAAGAGGTCACCTACATCGACTGCGGCACCAGCGGCGGCGTGTGGGGCCTGGAGGAAGGCTACAGCCTGATGATCGGGGGCGAGGCGGCGGCCGTGGAGCAGGTGGGCGCGATCTTCCGCACCCTGGCCCCGGCGCAGGACCGGGGCTGGGCACACGTGGGCCCCAGTGGCGCCGGCCACTTCTGCAAGATGGTCCACAACGGCATCGAGTACGGGATGATGCAGGCCTACGCCGAAGGCTTCGCGCTGATGCAGCACAAGACCGACTTCAACCTGGACCTGGCCCAGGTGGCCAGGGCCTGGCAGCACGGCAGCGTAGTGCGGTCGTGGCTGCTGGACCTGAGCGCCGATGCGCTGGAGCGCAACCCGCAGCTCGACGGCATCGCGCCCTACGTGGAGGATTCCGGCGAAGGCCGCTGGACCGTGGCCGAAGCCATCGACCTGGACGTCCCGGCCCCGGTGATCACCTTGTCCCTGCTGGAGCGCCTGCGCTCGCGCGAGAAGAACTCCTTCAGCGACCGCCTGCTCGCGGCGATGCGCAACGAGTTCGGCGGCCACGCGATCAAAACCCGGTAATTCCCGGCCGCACCACCCGGTGCCGGCCGCTGGCCGGCTCCCGTCCAACCCCACCCCCGCGCCGACGCGCGCGGGGCGGTGGATGCGCTACCCCAGCGCCACCCGCCGGCCACTGCGCGCACTCTCCGTGCCCGCCGCCAGCAGTCGCATCAGCTGCAGCGCCTGCTCCGCGCTCACCGTAGGCGCGCCGGTCCCCAGCATCGCATCGCGGAACGCCGCATACAGGCGCCGGTAGTCGCCCAGGGCGTTGTCCACGCTGGCCGCGTGCTCGTGGCCCGCGGCATCCACGCTGACATGCTGGCCATGCACCGGGTCCAGCCCCCAGCCCGGCGCGCCCGGGGCGATCCCCTCGCGCAACTGGTCTTCCTGCACATCGCGACCGTGCTTGAGGTAACTGCCCAGACCACCATGCACGGCAAAACGCGGACGGGCGGCGGCCACCAGCGAGCCGGCGTGCACGATGGCCCGGTGCCGCGGGTAGTGCAGCACCGCATGGAAATAGTCGTCGCTGCGCGCGCCGTCGCGTTGCGCCATCAGATCGGCACTGATGGCCTGCGGCCAGCCGAACAGCTGCAGCATCTGGTCGAGCAGGTGCGGGCCCAGGTCCATCCACAACCCGGCCCCGGGTGCATCGCTCTCGCGCCAGCGGTCACGCACCTGCGGGCGATAGCGGTCGAAGTGCGAATGGCATTCGGCCACCTCGCCCAGCACGCCATCGGCCAGCAGCTGCTGCAGGGTGAGGAAATCGGCGTCGAAGCGTCGGTTCTGGAACACCGTGACCACCCGCTCGGCGCCCTGCGCGGCGCGCACCACCGCCTCGGCTTCGGTCAGGTCGAGCGCGAATGGCTTGTCCACCAGCACATGCTTGCCAGCCTGCAGCGCGGCAATGGCAAGCGGCGCGTGTTCGGCGTTGGGCGTGGCAATGACCACCGCGTCCAGCGCGGGATCATTGAACAGCTCAGCTGGCTGGTTGCAGATGCGCACGTCGGTGAAGCTGCGCAGAAGGCGGTCGCGCTGCGAACTGGCGATGCTGTGCAACGCCAGCCCCGGGGTGTGCTGGATCAACGGCGCGTGGAACACGCTGCCGGCCAGGCCGTAGCCGATCAATCCAACCTGCAGACGCGTGGTCATGGTGGGGCTCCAACCGTGCGGGCTATACAGCGTAGCGTGGGTTGTTGCAGCGCGGAACATGAACGGTTGTGCATCAACCTGAGCGGTTCACGGCGGCGTTATGTCTTGCCGACGTCCTGCACACGGCCCGACACGGAGACTGGCCACACACCCAAGGAGACACCGAACATGACCAACACGACCCGTAATCTGCTTGCTGCTTCGCTGGCCCTCGGCATGGTGCTGGGCACGTCGTCGGCCATGGCCAAGGACCCGCCGAAGACCACCGATCATGCCGCCATGACCCATGCGGACAAGCATGACTCTGCCGAGCCGGTGACCGACAGCTGGATCACCACCAAGGTCAAGACCGACCTGCTCACCAGCAAGAATGTGCCGGGCACCGAAGTCAAAGTGGAGACCGTCAACGGCGTCGTCACCCTGACCGGCACCGTGGCCAGCCAGGCCGAGCATGACAAGGCACTGCGCGTGACCAAGGGCATCAAGGGCGTCAAGAGCGTCGATGCCAGCGGTCTGAAGGTCGCTGCCGCCGCTGCCAAGCGCTGATTCCAGCAGCTGTTGCAAGTAACAGGGCGCGCCTTAGGGCGCGCCTTTTTTTGTTTTACTCCCCTCTGCGGGCAGACTGAAACGTGCTTTGACGCTTTCAGGCGCAGCCGTCGGCGGGTCGGGCGCTGGGGGCCCATGCCCTTTCCGGCGAATGTCCCCCGGCGTCGGCCTGCGGCCGCCCCCTCCTCCTTTATTTCGCCTCCAAGGGCATGGGGCCCCAGCGCCCGACCCACCGACAGCGCCAGAAAAGCCTGGCTTGTCCCCTTACCGCAAACCGAGCCCCGTAGCAGGCGGTAGGCTCCTGGGCAAAATAAAGGAGGAGGCCGCCCCGCGGCCGGGGGACATTTGCACCAGGGGCCTACCGCCTGCTACGGGGCCCTCACGCTCGCGACCGACCCGATCGGAGACACCAGCCGATCCAAACAGCGACTTCACACACCCGGCCACCTGCGTAGCGTCGCGCCGGAAGAACCTTTTCATCGGCGGCTGCGCACGAACCGCGTTCGCTTAATTGTTCAGAAAATACGGCGCATCCTATTCACAATGCGCTGCGGTATATTGACGTCTTCGCCCGCGACGGCGTGCCAAGGAAGCCGAGGCGGCCGCGACAGGCACCGCCGGCAACGGCATCGCACGGTGAAGAGGAACTATGGCGCTGGCTTTCAGTGATGAAATCTGGGATCGGTGGCGTTTACCGGCGTTGGCATTGGCCGCGGCGGCGATCATCGTGGTGCCGTGGGTCACCCTGCGACAACTGTCCGACGACAATGTCGAGGCCATGCGCTGGGTCACCCATACCCAGGACGTAGGCGTGGTGGTTTACCAGCTGCAGGCCGATGTGCGCGATGTGGAATCGGCCGCGCTGACGATGTCCAAGGGCATCGACGCACCAGGCCTGCGTGAGCGCCTGGGCAAGGCCAAGGAGATCCCGCAGCGCCTTCAGCGGCTGGCTGAACTGACCCGCGACAACCCCGAACAGCTGGTGCGCATCGGACGCATCCAGT
Source organism: Stenotrophomonas sp. 364 (assembly GCF_009832905.1). Classification (NCBI taxonomy): domain Bacteria; kingdom Pseudomonadati; phylum Pseudomonadota; class Gammaproteobacteria; order Lysobacterales; family Lysobacteraceae; genus Stenotrophomonas; species Stenotrophomonas sp. 364. The sequence goes on along the minus strand of NZ_CP047135.1, from coordinate 3,630,930 downwards.
CGATGGTCGAGCGGCGCATGGAAGTGGCCAGGCAGCTGGCCAAAACCTCGCCCAATGCCGACCAGCGCGAGCTGGTCCAGGACCTGACCACGCGCTACCCGATCCGCGGCCTGATCGAGGAACTGCAGGCCAGCGAAGAGAAGCTGCTGGCGCAGCGCACCGCGACCTTCCAGAAGCAGCAGCGCCGGGGCGAGTTCGTGTCATGGACTGCCCTGGCCATACAGCTGGCCCTGCTGGGCCTGGTACTGTGGCTGCTCTATCGCCAGGCCGGCCATCGTGCGGCCGCCGAGCGCGCATCGTTGCGTTCGACCGCGCGTGCCGCGTCAGTGCTGCATACCGTGCGCGAACCGATCGTGCTGCTCGATCGCGACCTGAAGGTGCAGCTGCACAACCCGGCCTTCGCCGAGCTCTACGGCCTGGACGAGGACAGCGGCGAAGTGCGGTCGCTGGACAGCATCGGCGACGGTGCCTGGACCGATGCGGTGGTGCGCCAGCGCTTGACCGACGTGCTGCTGCGCGGCCGCGAACTGTGGGACTACGAACACGAACAGCGCACCGCCGACGACCAGGTACGCACCATGTTGATCAACGCCCGCCGCATGCCCTTGCCCGACAAGGACGATGAAGTGGTGCTGATGACGGTCAGCGACGTCACCGTGCAGCGCGCCGTGCAGCAGCGCGTGGAAGAACTGAACCGGCAGCTGGAAGGCAAGGTCGAGCAGGTGTCCGAAGTGAATCGCGAGCTGGAGGCCTTCAGCTACTCGGTCTCGCACGATCTGCGCGCGCCGTTGCGCCACATCGGCGGCTTCTCGGACAAGCTTGCGCGCCACCTGGGCGACGACGCCGACGAAAAGTCGCTGCACTACTTGGGTGTCATCTCCAATTCGGCGCGCCGCATGGCGGCGCTGATCGACGACCTGCTGGTCTACTCGCGGCTGGGCCGCGCGGCGATGCGCATGCAGGCGGTGGATATGCAGTCGCTGGTGGCCGACACCCGCGCGATGCTGGACGCCAACCTGCAGACCGAGGCCGAAGAGACCGGCGTACCGCGCCATGTCGAGTGGAAGATCGCGCCGCTGCCGATCCTGGTCTCCGACGAAAACATGATGCGCCAGGTGTGGTTGAACCTGCTTGGCAACGCCATCAAATACTCCTCCAACCGCGATCCGGCCCGGATCGAGGTCGAGTACCAGCAACAACCCGACGGTGGCCACCTGTTTACGGTGCGCGACAACGGCGCCGGTTTCGACATGGCCTACGCGGCCAAACTGTTCGGCGTGTTCCAGCGCCTGCACAAGGCCAGCGAATATCCGGGCACCGGTATTGGCCTGGCCAGTGTGCGCCGCGTGTTGACCCGCCACGGCGGCCGCATCTGGGCTGAATCGGCCGTCGACCAGGGCGCCTCCTTCCACTTCCTGCTTCCTCCTGCGCTCGACGCAATCAATAAAGGCTCTGCCGCATGACCGCTCTCCGCACCATCCTCCTCGCCGAGGACAGCCCTGCCGACGCCGAGATGGCCGTCGATGCCCTGAAAGAGGCCCGTCTGGCCAATCCCATCGTGCACGTCGAAGACGGCGTGGAAGCGATGGACTACCTGTTGCGCCGCGGCGCCTACGCCAACCGCGAGGAAGGCCTGCCGGCGGTGCTGCTGCTGGACATCAAGATGCCGCGCATGGACGGCCTGGAAGTCCTCAAGGAAATCCGCAACACCGACGAGCTCAAGCGCCTGCCGGTGGTGATCCTGTCGTCCTCGCGCGAAGAAAGCGACCTGGCCCGCAGCTGGGACATGGGCGTGAACGCCTACGTGGTCAAGCCGGTGGACGTGGACCAGTTCTTCGGTGCCGTGCAGACCCTGGGCAAGTTCTGGGCCGTCATCAACCAGGCGCCGGAAGTCGAATAATCCATGCCGCTGACTGGCCCCTCCCTGGGTATGTTGCGCGTCCTGCTGGTGGAAGATTCCCCCGAGGACGCCGAACTGATGTGCGAGCAGATGCTCGATGCGGGGCTTGAAGCGAGCTTCGAGCGGGTGGAGAGCGCGCGCGAACTGCGCGATGCCCTGACCCGTTTCTCGCCGGACATCGTGCTGTCGGACCTGAGCATGCCGGGCTTTTCCGGCAACGAGGCCCTGCGGATCGTGCGTGCGTGGCATCCCGATGTGCCGTTCATCTTCGTGTCCGGCACGATGGGCGAGGAAAACGCGGTGGCCGCGCTGCACCAGGGCGCCAACGATTACATCATCAAGCACCAGCCGGCGCGGCTGCCTTCGGCGGTGGCACGCGCGGTGCGCGAGTCACGCAGCACGATGGACCGCCAGCGGGTGGAGGCCGAACTGATGCGCGCGCAGCGGTTGGAAAGCCTGTCGCTGCTGGCGGCCGGGCTCAGCCACGACCTGCGCAACATCCTGCAGCCGCTGCTGATCATGCCGGACCTGCTCAAGGCGCGCAGCGACGACCCGCAGCTGCATCACCTGGCCGACATCATCGCCGAGTGCGGCCGGCGCGGGCACGAGATGGCCGAATCGATGCTGTCGTTCGTGCGCGGGTCGCGCAAGCCGAGCGAGCACATCTGCATCGCGCACCTGTTCGAGGCCGTGGAACTGCTGTTGCGCAGCAACCTGCCCGACAAGGTCAGCCTGCACCTGGACGTGGCCGACGAAGGCCTCGGCGTGGACGCCAATTACACCGAGCTGCAGCAGGTGCTGCTGAATCTGTCATTGAATGCCATCCAGGCAATGCCGAGCGGCGGCCGCCTGACCCTGCGCGCGTCTGCCGACGCGGGCAGGCAGGGGGAAGAGTGGTTGCGCATTTCGGTGAGCGACGAAGGCACCGGCATGGATGCCGAAACCTTGTCGCACCTGTTCAATCCGTTCTTCACCACCAAGGCCAACGGCACCGGCCTGGGCCTGATCTCGTGCAAGCGGATCGTGGAAGGCGCCAACGGCACCATCCACGTGGACAGCACGCCCGGCGTGGGCACGCGCTTCGACCTGCTGCTGCCGATGCGCGAAGTGCCGGCCGAAGGCGAGGCGATCGACGCGCCGATTGCTGCGGGTGCAGGCCAGACCATCCTGGTGGTGGATGGCGAAGCCACGCGGCTGTCGCTGCTGGGCAATGCACTGTCCAGCCAGGGCTACCACCTGCAGTTGGCATCGGACGGCGCCGCGGCGCTGCGCTGGATGCAGCAGGAAGCGATGCCGGCGCTGGTGATTGCCGACGCCGGCTCCAAGCTGCTGTCGGCCAGTCACCTGCTGGGCGAGATGGCCACGCTGGGCTACCGCGGTCCGGCCCTGGTGCTGGAAGAGGCCGATGTCACCGTGCCGCTGGCGGTGTTCCCGCCGATCATCAACGTGCACGTGCTGCGCAAGCCGCTGGAGATGCAGCAGGTGTTCCGCTCGGTCGCCGAGGCGCTGGAGACGGCGTAACCGGGCGCGGTCATCCCGCTTCCCACGGAAACCCCGGCAGGCTGGCCACGGCCTGTTCCAGCTTGTGCGACCAACTCCCGTGGATTTCGGCGTACAGCGGCGAATCGCCGGCCAGGCGCATGCGCTGGCTGATGCGCAGGTCGCCGGTGCGGACCAACACCAGGTCCACCGGCAGGCCGACCGATAGGTTGGAGCGGATGGTGGAATCCAGCGACACGATCGCGGTGCGCGCCGCGTCTTCCAGCCGCGTCTGCGGGCGGATGATGCGGTCCAGGATCGGCTTGCCGTACTTGGATTCGCCGATCTGCAGGAACGGGGTTTCCGGCGAGGCAGCGATGGCATTGCCCAGCGGGTAGATCATGTACATGCCCGGCTGCTCGCCGCCCACCTGGCCGCCGAGGATCAGCGTGGCCTGGGTGTTGACGCCGTCGTGGCCGTGCTCGGGCGTGCTGGATTTGACCTGGCTGTCGACCAGGATGCGGCCCACGTACTCGGCCACCTCGAACAGGTGCCGGTAGGCGCGCAGGTTCTCCGCGCGCTGTTCCTCCACGTCGCGCCGCAGTCGCGAGATCAGCAACTGGGTGGTGGCCAGGTTGCCGGCGGCCATGATCACGAAGGCGGCCTGGCCCGGGAACTCGAATTCGTGCAGCTTGCGATGCACCCGCACGTCGTCCAGCGACGCGTTGGTACGGGTGTCGGCGGCGAAGACCAGGCCTTCGTCCACCTCGATGCCGACGCAATAGGTCATGTCGGTGTCCTATGATGTGCACCCCGATTCTATGCGCTGGCCCTGTTGGCCCGGTGTGGATTCGCCCCACGCATGCTGAATACCATGACCACTGTGCTCCTGAGCCTGGGCAGCAACCTGCAGCCGCAACAGCACCTTCACGCCGCGGTGGAGGCCCTGCGCGCGCGCTTCGGCGCCATTGCGGTCTCCCCGGCCTACCGCACCGCCGCCGTCGGTTTTGACGGCCCGGATTTCCTCAACAATGCGGTGGCCATCCAGACCGACCTGCCGCTGGACGCGCTGGATGCCTGGCTGCATGCGCTGGAAGACGCGCACGGCCGCGACCGCAGCGGCCCGCGCTTCTCCGACCGTACCCTGGACCTGGACGTGGTGTTCTACGGCGACCTGATCGTGGAGGGCCCCGGCCATCTGCGCATTCCGCGCCCGGAGCTCAAGCACGCCTTCGTGCTGAAGCCGCTGGCCGACATCGCACCGACCTTCATCGACCCGGTCAGCGGCCTGGACCTGGCCACGCTGTGGCGCGCGCACCGCCAGTTTGGCGAGACGTTCGAGACGATGGACCTGCTGCCGGGGTAGGTACCGACCGTTGGTCGGTACGCATCCATCAGGACAACGTCCGCCCACCATCCACGCGCAGGGTATGCCCGGTGATGAACGGTGCGTCGGTCACCAGCCAGTACACCGCCTCGGCGATCTCTTCCACGGTGCCGGTACGCGCCAGCGGCGTGCGCAGCAACAGGGCCTGCTGGGCGTAGTCATCCTTGCCCTGCTCGGGCCACAGGATCGCGCCGGGCGCCACCGCGTTCACCCGCACCTTGGGGGCCAGTTCCAGCGCCAGGGACCGGGTCACCATTTCCAGCGCCGCCTTGGCCGCGCTGTAGACCGGGTGGTCACGCATCGGCTGGGTGCCGTGCAGGTCGGTCAGGTTGACGATGCAGCCCTGGTGCCGGCGCAGCTGCGGAGCCGCAGCCTGGGCCAGCAGCAGGGGCGCGCGCGCATTGACCGCGAACAGGTCGTCCCAGTGTTCGGCGGTGATCTGGCCCAGCAGGGTGGGGTAGAAGTTGGAGGCGTTGTTGACCAGCGCGTCCAGCCGCCCGAACTGGGCCACGGTCTGCTCGACCAGGTCGGGCAGGGCGTTGGCGTCACGCAGGTCGGCCTGCAGCGCCAGCACGCTGCCCGGGCGCAGCATGTCCAGGTCGAAGGCCATCTGCTGCAGTTCGGCGGTGGAGGTATGCGCGTGCAGCACCACCGACCAGCCACAGGCATGGAACTGGCGGGCGATCGCCGCGCCGATCCGGCGTGCGCTGCCAGTGATCAGCACGACGGGTGCGGTATCGGTCATCGGGGGTACTCCGGGCTCGGCTATGCTGTGCATTGTCACCGCAATCGCCTGCACCATGCATTCCCCACTGCCGACCCCCGATACCGACGCCCTGGCCCACAGCGATCAGCTGGCCGCGGCACTGCGCGCTGAAATCCTGGCCAATGGCGGTGCCATGCCGTTTGCCCGGTTCATGGAACTGAGCCTGTACACGCCGGGGCTGGGGTACTACAGCGCGGGCGCCAGCAAGTTCGGCCAATCCGGCGACTTCACCACGGCACCCGAACTGGGCCCGTTGTTCGCCGCCACCCTGGCCAACGCGATCGCGCCGGTGATGCAGCAGCTGGGACCGCAGGCGCGTTTCATGGAACTGGGCGGCGGCAGCGGCGCGTTTGCCGAGGTGCTGCTCAAGCGCATGCTCGAACTGGACGCGCTGCCCGACCGCTACGCGATCCTGGAACCCAGCGCTGACCTGCGCGAGCGTCAGCGCGAGCGTCTGGAAAAAACACTGGTGCCGCCGCTGTTCGCACTGGTGGAATGGCTGGACGGCCCGTTCGACGACGACTGGGACGGCATGGTGTTCGCCAACGAGGTGATCGACGCGCTGCCCACCCCGCGTTTCCTGGCCCGTGACGGCATGGTCTTCGAGGAAACCGTGGAGCTGGATGCCGACGGTGCCTTCATGCGCGGCGCGCAGCCGGCCGACGCCATGCTGAGCGCGGCGGTGCGGCATATCGAGCATTACCGCGAGAAGCCGTTCGCCGATGGCTACCGGTCCGAACTGCTGCCGCAGCTGCCGTACTGGATCCAGGCCGTGGCCGGCGGCATGCAGCGCGGCGCGATGTTGTTCGTCGACTACGGCTACCCGCGCGGCGAGTACTACCAGGACGAGCGCGACGACGGCACGGTGCGCGCGTTCTACCGCCACCAGGTGCACAACGACCTGTACCGCTGGCCGGGCCTGCAGGACCTGACCGCCTCGGTGGATTTCACCGCGTTGGCCGAAGCCGGCACCGGTGCGGGCTTCGAACTGGCCGGGTACTGCACGCAGGCCAACTTCCTGCTGGGCAATGGCCTGGATGCGTTGTTGGCCAAGGCCGATGCGCGGACCGATGAATTCGGCAAGGTGCGCCTGCGTGACCAGGTCAAGAAACTCACGCTGCCCACCGCGATGGGGGAGCGCTTCCAGGTGATGGGCTTCCAGCGCGATGTCGATTTCGAGCCTGCCTTCACGCTGGGCGATCTCACCTGGCGGCTCTGAGATGACCACGACAGGGATGTTGAAGCCGCTGCGATGGCCGCGGTTCTGGCTGGCGCTGTGGTGGTTGGCCATCGCCGCCACCATCGCCGTGTGCCTGGTCCGGCTGCCGCCGATGGCGCTGCCGGACAACAGCGACAAGGTGGAACACTTCCTGGCCTACTTCCTGCTGGCCGGCTCGGCGGTGCAGATCTACCGCACGCGCGCCGCGCTGGTGTGGGCGGGCGTGGGCCTGGTCGGTATGGGCATCGGCATCGAGTTCGCCCAAGGCGCCCTGACCGCCACCCGCATGGCCGACCCCATGGACGTGCTGGCCAACAGCATCGGCGTTGTCGCCGGCCTGTGCCTCACCTTCACCCCGTTGCGCGACCTGTTGGTGCGTTTGCGCGGGTGAGCGGCGGTGACGACCAACGGTCGTCACCCGTGTGACATTGCTGTCGCCCCGCCTCCCGACCCGCGCGGCCGGTGCGGGGTTCACGGGTAGGTACCCACCGTGGGTGGGTACGCGCCCGGATCAACGCGGCTGCAACGTCACCTCATCCACCACCCACATGGTCGGGCGGGTGTCACCGGTGAAGCGCACGCACAGGTCCTGGGTGCCCTTCAGCGACCGCGGCAGCGCGGCGTCCAGCGTGATGAAGCCGTCGGCGCCCGGCGTGGCCGGCAGCGGCACGCTGACCAGCGGCTTGCCGTCGCAGGTGCCGTTGAGCACGTCCATTTCGCCATGCGCGCTGCGCGCCGGGCTGAATTTCCGCGCCGGTTCGTCGTGGGCCAGCTGGAAGTAATACGGGATCTGCCCGGCACGCACGCGCAGCCTGGCGATGCCGTCCACGTCGGCCTGCTGCCACAACCAGCACGGGTTGAAGATGTTGACGTTGAAGATGGCGCGCTCGCCGTCGGCTGGGCCGTCATCTTCCAGCCGCAGCAGCAGCTTGCCTTCGCCCGGACACATCGCCAGCTGCTGATCGTTGCGGGTGAGCAGCGACGTGGCGGTGATGTTGAAACGGCTGGCGGCGTTGGCCAGGGCCTTGCCGTTGAAGAACGTGGCCGCCTGCAGCGTGATCGGCAGCGGCTGGGTCAGCGGCGCGGTGTAGCGCGGCGACTGCGCGGTGACCGGGCTGCCATCCACGCTGTAGTGGATCTCGTAGCCCAACGGTGTGCTCAGTGCCAGCGTCGCGGTGCCGGCTTTGCGGTCATCGCGGCTGTCCTGCTCCACCTGGAACGGGGTCTGTGCATACGCGATGCCCATGGCCTGCCAGCGCTGCAGCTGGCTGGGCAGGCGTGCCAGGAAGTCGGCGTAGTCACGGCGTTCGCGCGGCGACCAGCCGGTTTCGGCCACGGCGGCCAGGCGCGGGAACAGGTTGTGCTGCAGGCGCGCGTAGGTGCGCGTGTGCTCGGTGAACATGTTCGCCTGCAGGCCCAGGATGTGCTGCTGCTTGTCCTTGGCCAGCGCATCGGGTACCGGCTCGAAACCGTAGACGCGCGCCAGCGAGGTGACCAGCGGGCGCCCCGGCGGCTCGTTGTCCGAGGTGGTCTGCAGGTAGTCCATGTACATGTCGGTGACCGGCGACATCACTACGTCGTGGCCTTCGCTGGCCGCCTTGAGGCCGCCTTCGGTGCCACGCCACGACATCACCGTGGCTTCCGGCGGCAGGCCACCTTCGAGAATTTCGTCCCAGCCGATCAGGCGCCGGTCGTGCTGCTCCAGGTACTTCTCCAGGCGCTTGATCAGGTGGCTCTGCATTTCCATTTCATTGGTCGCGCCCACCTCGCGCATGCGCGCCTGTACGCGTGCCGAGGCTTCCCACTGGTCCTTGACCGCCTCGTCGCCGCCCACGTGCACGTACTTGGCCGGGAACAACGCAATCACTTCTTCCAGCACGTTTTCCAGGAAGGTGAACGTGCTTTCTTCGGTATTGAACAGGTTCGGGAACACGCCCCATTCGCTGAGTGGCTTCAGCGGCGTATCCAGCGTGCCCAGTTCGGGATACGCCGCGATCGCTGCGGTGGCGTGGCCGGGCACGTCGATCTCGGGGATCACCTGGATATGGCGCGCGGCTGCATAGGCGATTACTTCGCGGATCTGGTCTTGGGTGTAGAACCCGCAGTACGGACGCTCGGCACCGGTGGCAGGATCGCGGCCACCATCGCCGGCCGGGATGCGGCAGCTGCCCACCGCGGTCAGCTTCGGGTAGCGCTTGATTTCCATGCGCCAGCCCTGGTCATCGGTGAGATGCCAATGGAAGGTGTTGAGCTTCTGTTCGGCCATCGCGTCGAGCACGCGCTTGATCTCGTCCAGGCTCTGGAAGTGGCGGGCCGAATCAAGCATCAGGCCGCGCCAGCTGAAACGTGGGGCATCGTCGATGCGCAGTGCCGGCAGGGCGCCTTCGGTGCTGCTGGTGAACAGTTGCGACAACGTCGCCGCACCGTAGAACAAGCCCGCTTCGGTCGCCGCGGCCACGGTCACGCCATCGCCGTTGGAGCGCAGCTGGTATCCCTCCGCACCGGTCTTCAACGCGGTGTTCAGTACGAAGTTGACGCCGTTCTTGCCGTTCCCGTTCCTGACCTGCAGGGTGGGGCCGCCGCTGCTGCGCAACAGCGTGCTGAACTGGCTGGCCACGCGCGTGGCTGCTTCACCGCGCGCCCACACCGGGGTGCTGGCGGCCATCGTGAAGGGCGCGCCCTCAAGGCGTTCCACATGGGCCGGTGCGGGGATCAGCGGCAGTGCGCCGGGCCGGGCGCGCGGACCATCGGGCGCCTGTGCATCGGTGGCGTGCGCGAGCGGTGCCAGGGACAGGGCCAGTGCGAAAGACAGCAGCGACAGCGAGGTACGACGGGTGCGGGTGTGCATCGGGTCATTCCTTTGTAGCGAATCGGGTTCCACCTGTGAAAACGGGCCCGGAGGTCCGGGCCCGTCGATCAGGCGTTCAGCAGGGTACGGCGGTGATCAGAACTTGAAGTGCACCGTGGCCATGTAGCGGCGGCCGCTCTTGTAGCGCGAGGCCAGGTGGTCCTTGTCGCCAAGGTACTGGAAATACTCTTCGTTCAGCAGGTTCTGTGCGTCCAGGGTCAGCGACCAGTTGTCGTTGAAGGTGTACCCGAAGCTGGCGCCCAGTTCGGCGTAATCGTCCACGCTGGCCGGGGCCGAGCCTGCAACGTAGCCGCCGGCCAGGTAGCTGTCACGCCAGTTGTAGGTCAGGCGTGCGTTGATCGGGCCCTTCTCGTAGTACGGGCTGAACGCGACCGAGTTGCGCGACTGGTACGGCAGCGGGTCGCCGGAGTTGTTCTCGCCATTGGCGTAGGTGTAGTTGGCGGTCAGGCCGAACCCGCTTTCGCCGAAGGGCTGCTGGAAGCTGAGGTTGAAGCCCTTCACGTGGCCGCTGCCGGCATTGCGCGGACGCTGGATGCTGTAGTCGCAGTAGCCGTCGGCGGTGCAGCCGTTGGTGCCCACCACGTTGGCCCAGGTGGCCGGCGAGGTGTCGCGGATCGAGTTGTACTGGCGCTCGATGACCGCGCTGCTGTCGATGTAGTTGTCGATCTTCTTGTAGAACAGCGACCAGGCCACCACCGACTGCGGGGCGAAGTAGTACTCGGCCGACAGGTTGTAGTTCCACGACTCGTACGGGGACAGGTCGGCGTTGCCACCGCTGCCGTTGAGCGTGGTGTCGTTGAGGAACGTGTTGTTCACCATCTGGTTGTACGGGGCCCAGGCGATGACCTTGCTGGCGCCGAAGCGGAACACCCAGTCATTGGCGGTGTCGTAGACCAGGTTGACCGAGGGCAGCAGGAAATCTTCCTTCTTGGTCTGGGTCTGCCACTTGCTGTCCAGGTCGGTCAGGGTGGGGGTGCCACCGTAGACGAACCCGCTGCCGTCGGTCTTGGAATCGACATAGCGCACGCCGACGTTGCCGCGGACCGGGCCGTTGGAGAAGTTCAGCTGCGCATAGGCGGCGTTGTTGGTCTGCTCCAGCGCCCAGGTGTTGTTGAGGTAGCTGGCCGGATCCGGGTTGGCGTAATCCAGCGGGCTGCCCTTGACCCAGTTCAGCACGTTGTTGCGCCCGGCCTGGACATGGCGGCCCTGGCCATCGCTGAAGCCCTGGATGTCGGTCAGGCCGATGGTGCCGACGTCGGCCAGGGTGCCCGGGCGCACGCCGCCGTAGACATTCAGGTCGAAGCTCTCTTCATGCTTGCCGTGGCGCGCGCCGAATTGCAGCTGGTTGAAGATGCTGTCGAACTGCACGTTGAAGTCCAGCTGTGCGTAGGTGTCCTTGCTCTGCGTGGAGAAAATGCCGTTGTTGCCGAACCAGCCGCCGGCCGAACCCCAGTTGGCCGGGTTGCGCGCCGCATCGGGGTTGTCGAAGGTGATGCCCTTGTCCAGGTTCCAGCTGAAGCCACCGTTGTAGAACGGTTCGATGAAGTACTGGGCCAGGTCCTTGTTCTCGGACTTGCTCTGGCCGGCCTGGCCGCTGATGCCCCAGCTTTCGCCCTTCCACGCGCCGCGCAGGTCCAGGCCCTTGGTGGTCACTTCGGATTCGCGAACGTTGTTGTCGTAGATCACCGTGCCGCTGTTGGCGGTGGCGCTGGCGTTGGAATGGCCGCTGTTGACCACGCCGTTGCGCACGTCGCCGAGCTGGTTGACCGCACCCACGGTACCCGGGTTCCAGGTCAGGAAGGAATACATCGACTGGTTGTAGTTGTCGAAGTTTTCCTTGATGTACAGGCCGCTCAGGTTGAACTCGAGTTCGTCGGTCGGCTTGAACTGCAGGTTGACCACGGCGCTGTCGCGCTTGCGGTCCTGCTGGAACCATGCGGCGTTGACCGAGTTGGGCACGTCGGCGTTGGGATCCACGCCCGGTGCATTGGTGAACGTGGATGCCTTGGCGTACCCGAACACTTCCATGCCCTGGCGGTCCACGCGCTCTTCATAGTGCTGCGCGGCCACGTTGATGCCAAAGGTTTCTTCGTCGTTCTTCCAGCTGTAGATCGCCGAGGCGTTCGGCTTGCCTTCGCTGGCCTGGTCGCTGTAGCTGTAACCCACCGACGCGGCCACTTCATTGGCGCGCATGTCCAGCGGCTGGCGGGTGTGCATCAGGATGGTGCCGCCCAGGCTGCCTTCGGTCAGGCGCGCTTCGGAGGACTTGATCACTTCCATGCGGCCCAGGATCAGCGGCGACAGCAGCGTGTAGTCGAAGCCACGGTTGGGCTGTTCGCCATACAGCCAGATCGCCTGCGCGACCGGATGGCCATCCAGGAACGAGAGGTTCAGGCTGGGATCGGTGCCGTCGATGCTGACGCGCTCACCCTGGCCGAAGCGACGATCCAGCGAAATGCCCGGCAGCTGCGACAGCGCTTCGGCCACGTTGGTGCTGGGGAACTTGCCGATGTCCTCGGCGGTGATCGCCTCGGAAATGGTCACGTTGTTGCGCTTGGTGTCCAGCGACTTTTCCAGGCTGGCGCGGATACCCACGACGCTGACCGTGTCCAGGTCGGTCGGGGTAGCGGTTTCCTGCGCCTGCGCGCCGAACACCAGACAGCTGAAAATGGCTGCCGAAAGCAGACTCTTGCGGTGGTTCATGATGTCTCTCCTCATCAATCCGATGGTTCGCCGGCGACGGCGTGTCTTCTTGCGTCTGGTACGACTTTGCCGCGCCCCCCGTTGCCGGGTGCGCCTGGGTGCCACGTACTGCTTTTTTGCTGCGTACCCGCTGCGCCGTCAGACGCGCGGGTCGTCCCTATGGCCGAGGTACCAGCTGGCGGCGCCGATGACGCCCAGCTGCCCGTGCTCGACCACCTTCACGGGAATGCGTTCCAGCGCCTCGCGCATCGGCCCCTTGTTGAGGTACCGGCGCACGAAACTGCTGTTCAACAGGAATTCGCGGATCTGCGGCAGGATGCCGCCGGCCAGGTAGACCCCGCCGGTGATGCCGTACTGCAGGGCCATGTCGCCGATGGTGCTGCCGAGCAGGCCGCAGAACACCTCCAGGCTTTCGCGCGCCAGCGGGTCCTGGTTGGCCATGGCCGCGGCGGTGATCGCATCGGGCGTGGCCAGCGTGGGGGCCACGCCGTTGAGGGCACACAGGGCGCGATACAGATTCATCAGGCCGGGGCCGGACAGGGCGTGTTCCACCGACACATGCGCATGCTCGCGCTGCATCTGGCGCACGATAGCCATTTCCAGTTCGGTGGTGGTGGCCAGGGTGGGCTGGCCGGCTTCGGTGGCCAGCACTACCGCACCGTACGCGGTGGGAATCCACACCGCCGCGCCCAGTCCGGTCCCCGGGCCGACCACCAGGGTCGGGCCACGCGGGGCGCTGGTCGGGCCGGTCAGCTGCAGCACACCGCTGGCGTCCACCTGCGCGGCGGCATAGGCCACCGCTTCAAAGTCGTTGACGATGTAGACCTGGTCCAGGCCCACGTCCTGTTCGATCCGGCGCGCCGACAACGGCCATGGCAGGTTGGCGCTGATCACGGTGCCATCCCGCCGGGCAACGCCGGCGGTGGCCACCACGCAGTGCGCCGGGCGCTCGCCGGTACCGAGGAATTCGGCCAGGATCGCGCTCAGCCCGGGGTAATCGGCATTGCGGAACTTGCGGTATTCCAGCAGCTGCACCGGATGGTCCGGCTGGGCGCTGGCCTGCACCCGGGCCACCCGCACATGCGTGCCACCCACATCGGCGGCCAGGAACGGCGGCACCGCGGCGGGCAGGGCATGGGCCGGTACAGAGTGGGCGGCTGCGGTCACACGGGCTCCCTTGGATTGTGCAGGACCGGTCCGACCCGGCGATTGAGGCGGAGTCTGTAATCGTTCTGACAACGATGTCAACGATAACCTCAGACTTTCGATGTTGCGCCGCAGCGGGCGCTGTCATCAGAAAACGTTTTCATCCCTTGCCCGCCATGTTTTTGCAACCTGCCTGAAATGGCGCGGCCGGGGACCGTCAAGCGTGGCGGGGCGTGCGATCTGCGCAGGTGCAGCACGGTGCGGATCGGCACCGTGATGAAAACCGCTTGTTGACAAACCCGGCAGCGGCGACGAATAAATGTGACAACGTTGTTCCCAGCCACTCTTCCGGCGCGCCATCGCGGCCCGCCGATGCAGGAGCTTTCTTGATGTCTGCCGTGCCTGCTGCCTCCGCGCGTTCGAGCGTGCTTACGTCGATCCTGATCATCGGCGTGCTGTTCTTCCTGATCGGCTTCTTCACCTGGCTCAACGGGCCGCTGATCACCTTCGTCAAACTGGCCTTCGAGCTGGACGAGGTCGGCGCCTTCCTGGTGCTGATGGTGTTCTACCTGTCCTACTTCTTCCTGGCCCTGCCGGCCTCGTGGATCCTCAAGCGCACCGGCATGAAGAAGGGCTTGAGCCTGAGCCTGCTGGTGATGGCCGCCGGCGCGGTGGTGTTTGCCCACTTCGCCCAGCAGCGCTGGTACCCGGGGGCGCTCAGCGGCCTGTTCATCATCGGTAGCGGGCTGGCCCTGCTGCAGACAGCAGTGAACCCGTACATCAGCATCCTGGGCCCGATCGAGACTGCGGCGCGGCGCATCGCGCTGATGGGCATCTGCAACAAGATCGCCGGCATGCTGGCCCCGGTGCTGATCGGCACGCTGGTGCTGCATGGCATCGGCGACCTGGACGCGCAGGTGAAAGTGGCCGATGCGGCCACCAAGACCGTGCTGCTGGATACCTTCGCCGCCAAGATCCAGATGCCCTACATGGCCATGGCCGGGCTGCTGGTGGTGCTGGCCGTGGGCGTGCTGTTCTCGCCGCTGCCCGAGCTGAAGACCGCCGAAGCCAACGCCACCCCGGCGCGCGCGCCCGGCACCGCCGAACGCACCAGCATCTTCCAGTTCCCGCACCTGTGGCTGGGCGTGCTGTGCCTGTTTGTGTACGTGGGCGTGGAGGTGATGGCCGGCGATGCGATCGGCACCTACGGCCATGGCTTCGACCTGCCGCTGGACCAGACCAAAATGTTCACCTCGATCACCCTGGGCGCAATGCTGGTCGGCTACCTGGCCGGGCTGGCGTTGATCCCGCACGTGGTTTCGCAGTCGCGCTACCTGAGCGTCTCGGCAGTGCTGGGCGTGGTGTTCTGCATCGGCGCGCTACTCACCCACGGCTACGTGTCGGTGGGCTTCGTGGCCGCGCTGGGGTTTGCCAACGCCATGATGTGGCCGGCGATCTTCCCGCTGGCCATCCGCGGCCTGGGCAGGTTCACTGAAACCGGCTCGGCGCTGCTGGTGATGGCCATTGCCGGCGGCGCGATCATTCCGCAGGCCTTTGCCGTGCTCAAGCAGCACTTCGACTTCCAGTGGGTGTTCGCCGGGCTGATGGTGCCGTGCTACCTGTACATCCTGTTCTATTCGGTGCGCGGCCATCGGGCCGGCCTGCCCCGCGACGGCCAGTGATCGGCGATCATGGACGTCCAACCGGATCGGCAGGAAAAGAGCATGCGCAGAGCGACCATCAAGGATGTGGCTGAGCGGGCCAAGGTGTCGCTGAAGACGGTATCGCGGGTCATCAACAACGAACCGTCGGTGATGCAGGCCACCCGCGCGCGCGTCCTGCGCGCGATCGCCGAGCTGGATTACGAGCCCGATCCCGCCGCGCGCAACCTGCGCACGGGCACCACGCTGGTGGTCGGGCTGGTGTACGACAACCCCAACCCGTACCACATCATCGGCGTGCAGAACGGCGTGCTGGCGGCCTGCCGCGAGACCGGCTTCGGGTTGCAGATCCATCCGTGCGATTCCAGTTCGCCGATGCTGGCCGAAGAGCTGGCCGACTGGGTGCAGCGTTCGCGCCTGGCCGGGCTGGTACTGACCGCGCCGATGTCCGAGCGCAAGGATCTGGTGGCCGCGCTCACCGCCCGCGGCATCAAGCTGGTGCGCATCATCGCCGCCACCGCCGACCCCGAAGACGGCGCGTGCGTGTTCGTCGATGACCGCGAAGCGGCCTATGAAATCACCGAACACCTGATCCAGTTGGGCCACCAGCGCATCGGCTTCCTTTGGGGCGGTACCTCGCACCGCTCCAGCGGTGAACGCTATGCCGGCTATGAAGCGGCGCTGCGCGACTACGGCATGAGCATCGACAAGCACCTGGTGGTGCAGGGCGACTACACCTTCGACGACGGCTTCCGCGGCGCACGTCGGCTGCTGGCGCTGCGCGAACCGCCCACCGCGATCTTCGGCTCCAACGATGAAATCGCCGCCGGTGTGCTGGCCGCGGCCAAGTCGGCCGGCATGAACGTGCCGTACGACCTGTCCATTGCCGGCTTCGAGGACAGTCCATTCTCGCGCCAGTCGTGGCCGCCGCTGACCACCGCCAAGCAGGCCACCGAAGACATCGCCCGGCATGCCGCGCGCCTGCTGATCGCGCAGCTGCGCAGCGATGCCTACGACGACGCACCGCTGCAGCTGCAGAACCAGGGCTTCGTACCGCAGCTGGTGGTGCGTGGTTCCACCGCGCCGATGCGCCCGACCGGCGCGCGCCCTCCTTCCCCTGAAACCACCTGAGTTCCCATGTCCCTGCCTGCCCCCCACGACACCCTGATGTACCGCGAAGCCGCCGAAGCCGCCGACGTGATTGCCGCGCAGTTCGCGCGCAACCAGGTGGCGGTGGAAACGCTGGCCGCCAGCCTGCGCGCGGCGCCGCCGCCGTTCGTGGTGACCTGCGCGCGGGGCAGCTCGGACCATGCCGCCACCTACGCCAAGTACCTGCTGGAAACCCGGCTGGGCCTGGTCACCGC
Organism: Stenotrophomonas sp. 364; assembly: GCF_009832905.1. NCBI lineage: Bacteria > Pseudomonadati > Pseudomonadota > Gammaproteobacteria > Lysobacterales > Lysobacteraceae > Stenotrophomonas > Stenotrophomonas sp. 364. Next base: position 3,614,436 of record NZ_CP047135.1, on the reverse strand, counting down.
CTCGGCCTCGCCGTCGGTGGGCTCGGTGTACGAAGCGCCACTGAAACTGCGGGGCGCGCTGTACATCGTCATTTCGCAGTCGGGCAAGAGCCCGGACCTGCTGCGCAACGCCGAGGCCGCGCGTGTGGCCGGTGCGCGCGTGGTGGCGCTGGTGAACGTGGAGGATTCGCCGCTGGCGCAGCTGGCTGAAACGGTGATTCCGCTGGGAGCCGGTGCCGAACGCAGCGTGGCGGCGACCAAGAGCTACCTGGCCTCGTTGTCGGCGATCCTGCAGCTGGTGGCTTACTGGAGCCAGGACGTGGCACTGATCGCCGCGCTGCGGGCGCTGCCAGATGCACTGCGCCAGGCCTGGAACAGCGACTGGTCGGTGCTGACCGACGGCCTGGTGCCGGCGCACAACCTGTTCGTGCTTGGCCGCGGCCTGGGCCTGGGCGCGGCCCAGGAAGCCGCGCTGAAGTTCAAGGAAACCTGCGGCCTGCATGCCGAAGCCTATAGCTCGGCCGAAGTGAAGCATGGGCCGATGGCGCTGGTGGGCCCGGGCTTCCCGGTGCTGGCGTTTGCCCAGCCCGATGAAACCGGCGCGGGCACCCGCGCGGTGCTGCAGGAGTTTGGCGCGCGCGACGCGCAGGTGTGGCTGGCCGACGTCGATGGCGACCTGGCGCTGCCGGTTGCGCCGCACCCGGCCTGCGCACCGCTGCTCACCGTGCAGGCGTTCTATCGCGCGATCAATGCACTGGCGCTGCGCCGCGGGCACAACCCGGACCTGCCGCCGCATCTGAACAAGGTGACGGAAACCGTCTGATGAAAACCGTCCTGCGCAATGCCCGGATCCTGGCCGGCGATGAGTTCCGCGACGACCTGGCGGTGGTGATCGAAGACGGCCGCATCACCGCGCTGGTCTCCGACGCGGCCCCGCAACTGGGCAGCGCCGACGAACAGGTGGACCTGGGCGGTGGCTGGCTGCTGCCGGGCTTCATCGACGCGCAGGTCAACGGCGGCGGTGGCGTGCTGTTCAACAACACGCCCGACGTGGACAGCCTGCGCACGCTGGCTGCCGCGCACCGCCGCTTCGGCACCACCGGGCTGCTGCCCACGCTGATCAGCGACGATGTGCAGGTGATGCGCCGCGCGATCGACGCCACCCGCGCGGCCATCGCGCAGGGCGTGCCCGGCGTGCTCGGCATCCACCTGGAAGGCCCGTACATCGCGCCGGCGCGCAAGGGCACGCACGACGCCAACAAATTCCGCGTGCCCGACGCCGACGAGATCGCGATGGCGGCCTCGCTCGACAACGGCGTGACCCTGTTGACCCTGGCCCCCGAACGGGTGCCGTTGGAGAGCATCCGCGCGCTGGTCGAACGCGGCGTGATCGTGGCGGCCGGGCATACCGCCGCCAGTTACGAAGAAGCGCGCGCCGGGCTGGACGCCGGCATCCGCGGTTTCACCCATCTGTACAACGCGATGTCGCCGTTGACCGGGCGCGAGCCGGGTGCGGTGGGCGCGGCGCTGGAAGACCGCGACAGCTGGATTGGCATCATCGCCGACGGCGTGCACGTGCATGCGGCCAGCCTGCGCGTGGCGCTGGCGGCCAAGCCGCGCGGCAAGGTGATGCTGGTCACCGACGCGATGCCGCCGGTAGGCGCTGACAGCCCCAGCTACGAGCTGTATGGCGAAGTGATCACGGCCGTGGACGGCGTTGTGCGCAATGCCGCCGGTTCGCTGGCGGGCTCGGCGCTGGACATGGCCACGGCGGTGCGCAACGCGGTGCACCTGCTCGGCCTGCCGCTGGATGAAGCCGCCCGCATGGCCTCGCGTTACCCGGCGCAGTTCCTCAACCTGGACGATCGCCTGGGCGAGATCGCCGAGGGCTACCAGGCCGACCTGGTGCTGCTCGACAACGCACTGCAGGTGCGCGCCACCTGGATCGCTGGCGAGCGCGAGGACGCATGACCGCCTCCCCATCGCCGCGCATGGGCTCGATCGATGCCCTGCGCGGGCTGACCGTGGCGGCGATGCTGCTGGTCAACAACCCCGGCGACTGGGGCCATGTGTATGCACCGCTGCTGCACGCGGACTGGCACGGCTTCACGCCCACCGACCTGATCTTCCCGCTGTTCCTGTTCATTGCCGGTGTGTCGATGGCCTTCAGCCTGTCGCCGCGCGCGGGCGAGCCGGCGTTGCGCCCGGCCCTGCGCAGTGGCCTGTTGCAGCGTGCGCTGCGCATCGCGGTGGCCGGCGCGGTGTTGCACCTGCTGGCGTGGTGGCTGATGGACCTGCCGGCCTACCGGCTGTGGGGCGTGCTGCAGCGGATTGCGCTGTGCGTGGCGGTGGTCGGGCTGCTCGCGATCCAGACGCGTGCGCGCACGCAATGGGCGGTGCTGGTCGGGCTGCTCCTTGCGTACGCGGTGATCCTGCTGGGGGCCGATTCGCTGGCACCGTGGGTCAACCCGGCCAGCCGCCTGGATACCACGTTGTTCGCGCCGCTGCTCTACAAGTACGACCCGCTGACCGGGCTCGGCCACGACCCAGAAGGGTTGCTGAGCAGCCTGGGCGCGCTCGCCAGCACGCTGCTGGGCCTGCGTGCGGGCGCGTGGCTGCGGGCGGGGCAGGTGGGTGGGCTGGCGGCGCTGGCCACGGCATGCCTGTTCCTGGGCGGTGTAGCGACGCTGTGGCTGCCCCTCAACAAGCAGCTGTGGACCCCCAGTTTCGTGCTGTGGACGGGCGGGATATCGGTGGCGGCCTTGCTGCTGGCCCACCTGCTGGTGGATCGCTGGGGTGCGCCGGCGCTGGGCCGACGCTTCGGCGTCAACGCCATTGCCGCGTACCTCGGCTCCTCAGCGATGGCGCTGCTGCTGATGGCGAGCGGCGCGTGGGGATGGCTGTATCACGCCCTATCGACGCTGCTGCCGACCGCGCCCGCGCTGGCCTCGCTGCTGTGTGCGGTGGGCTTCGTGGCGGTGTGGTGGGGCGTGGTGTGGGCGCTGGACGCGCGGCGCATCTACCTCAAAATCTAAGATTGGCATCACCTTCTTTTACCCCCCCATCACGGTGCAGCGGTAAAAGTACTGACGCCGGTCTGCGTAGAAGCACTGGGCCGTTGCCCTACCCCCTCTTGTCGAACAGGAAAGGCGTATGCGCTCGATGCCCGTTGCGCCGGCACGCACTGTGCTGGCAGACCGTATCTCACATTGGCTGCGTCGGGGCTGTGGCGGCGCGCTGGGTACGGTCCTGCTGGCCGGTAGCGCGCCCGCCTGGGCCGGCTGTGACACCCCCGCGCCCGGTCAGGGCCAGACGGTGACCTGCTCGAGCGCAGCGCCCAATCCGGATCCGGTGGCCATCGTCACCGCCGGTGGCGCGTCCAACACCACCATCAACGTGCTGGCCAACGCGCAGCTCGGTATCGCCAGCGGCAACGCCATCACCGTGCAGGCCGGTACCGGGCATGTCATCAACAACAGTGGCAGCATCATCGCCAACGCCGGCCGCGCGCTGCAGCTCAACGGGACCACCTACCTGGTGAACCGCGGCACGATTGCCGGCAGTACCGGCGGGGTCGTGTCCGGTGCCGGCAACGACCGCATCGACATGCTCGGCGGCAGCATCCAGGGCGGCGTGCTGCAGGGCGCGGGCAACGACACCCTGGTGATCCGCGACGGCGTGATCGACAGCGTCGACCAGGGCGGTGGCGAGGACAGCCTGGAGATCAGCGGCGGCAGCGTGACCGGCACCGTGCAGCAAGGGTCGGGCATCGACACCTTCCTGATGACCGGCGGCAGCATCGGCGCCCTGCTGCAGGGCGACGCGCTGGATCGCTTCCGCATGACCGGCGGGCGCATCGTCGGCGCGTTCGACGATGGCGACTACGCCGAAATGACTGGCGGACGCATCGGCCGGGTCAACATGAAGCTGGACGACAACACCTTCCTGATGTCCGGCGGCACCATCGATGGCAACCTGGTCACCGGCTTCGGCCGCGACACCATCGTGCTGTCCGACGGCTACATCGGCGGCAACATCAGCGTCAGTGGCGGCGACGACGCGGTGACCATCACCGGCGGCACCGTGCGTGGTGAAATCCGGATGAGTTTCGGCAACGACAGCCTGACCTGGAACGGCGGCGGCGTGGTGCACGGCGCCATCGATTTCGGCGACGGCGATGACGTCGCGCAGCTGACCAACCTCAACAGCGCCCACCTGGGCGCGCTGCCGGTGTTCGACGGTGGGCTGGGCAACGACGTGCTCGGCTTCGACAACGTCAAGACCGGCGGCGTGGCGCGCTTTGCCAACTGGGAACAGGTAGCGTTGCGCGACGACACCCAGCTGGCCTTCGACGGCACCCTGGTGCTGGGCGACAGCGCCAGCGGCACCGGTCGCCTGGACATCGATGCCACCAGTGCGGTGTTCGGCGGTGGCGGCAACGGCGGCGTCGCCCCGTTCACGGCCGGGCAGCTGGCCACGCTCACCAACGCCGGTCGTATCGACCTGAGCAACGGCGGCGGCGTGGGCGACACCTTCACCGTGGTCGGCAATTACGTTGGCAATGGCGGCGCGCTGTATCTCAACACGGTGCTGGGCGACGACAGTTCGGCGTCGGACAAGTTGGTGATCTCCACCGGCAGCGCCAGCGGCACCACGGGCGTGGGCATCCTCAACGCCGGCGGTGCCGGTGCGTCCACCGTGGCCGACGGCATCCTGGTGGTGCAGGCGATCAACGGCGCCACCACCGCGCCCACCGCGTTCGCGCTGTACAACCCGGTCGCCGCCGGTGCGTATGAGTACTTCCTGTTCAAGGGCGGGGTCAGCGGCGGCACGGCCGAGAACTGGTACCTGCGCTCGACCCTGGTGGCCAGCGTTACCCCCGCACCTTCGCCGCCGCCGGGCGGGGGCACCACGTTGCCACCGCCGCCGCCGGAGAGCACCGGCACGCCGCCGGTCGACCTGCCGCCGGCACCGCCGCCGCCGCCGGACGTGAATCCGCCGGATGATCCGAACCCGGCCGCGCCCGAGCCGGCCCCGCCGCCCGAGCCGGCCGATCCGGCCGACGTCGCGCCGCCCACCATCGATACCCCGCCGCCGGTGCCCACCGACGTGGCGGGGGTGCCCGGGCCGCTGGCGGTGCCGCCCACGCCCGGTGCGCGCCCCGCGCAGGGCGACATCATTCCGCTGTACCGCTTCGAGACCGGCCTGTACTCGGTGGTGCCGCCGCTGCTGCGCGAAACCAGCCTGGCCAGCCTGGGCACCTTCCACGAACGCCAAGGCGAGCAGCGTCTGCTGGCCGGGCAGGGCGGCGTGCGCGCGGCCTGGGCGCGGCTGGTGGGGCAGAGCCACGAACAGCAGTGGGACGGCGACGCGCAGCCCGGCTTCGATGGCGACATCCAAGGCATCCAGGCCGGCCTGGACCTGTACGCCAGCGCGGGCGATAGCCATCGCGACCAGTTCGGCGTATTCGTCGGGCGCACCCGCGCGCAGGGCAACGTGACCGGTTTTGCGATCGGCTGGGAAAACGTTGCGGTGGGCCGCACGCGGCTGGATGACAAGCACGTGGGCCTGTATTGGACCCGTGTCGGCAGTGCCGGTGGCTACCTGGATGCGGTGGTGATGCAGAGCCGCTACGACGGCGACGCAACCTCCTCGCGCGGGCTGGGCATCGACGTGCGCGGCGATGGCACCACCGCCTCCCTGGAAGTGGGCAAGCCGCTGCTGCGCGTCGGGCAGAGTGCGTGGTGGCTGGAACCGCAGTTGCAGGTGATCTGGCAGCGCACGGCGGTGGACGATGCCGGCGACGCGGTGTCCGCGCTGCGCTTTGACAACGACAACGCCTGGACCGGGCGCGTCGGCCTGCGCCTGGCTGCCGACTACGACATCGCCGGCAACGGCTGGCAGCCGTACATCAAGCTCAACTACTGGCAGACCCTGGACGGGGAAGACCGCATCGATTTCGACAGCAACCGCATCCTCAACCAGCAGGATGCGCGTGCGTTGGAAGTGGGCGTGGGCGTGGTGGCGCGTTTCAACAGCAATGTCAGTGCGTTTGCGGTGGCCGATTACACACGTGACCTGGAAAGCAGCGCACGCAAGGAACGCAAGGTGATCGAAGGCAATATCGGGCTGCGGCTGGACTGGTAGGGCGACGGCAGGCGGGCATCCGCGGCGGCACGCCGGACGGAATCGGCGATGCCAGCTGCGTTGCGGTGGCACGCGTCGCTGGTAATGCGAACGGTGCACTGTGCCGATGACCGCGTGCAGCGCTAAGCTGCAGCCTCCTCACTACACGGATGTAGCACGATGATCGCAGGACGTGGTTGGCTGTTGATGGTGGCGCTTGCAACGGCAAGTGGCGCTGCACACGCACAGGACGTACCCAGCGCCGAGGCACAGGCGCGGATTCTGGATCTGCTGCAGCAGCAGTCGCTGTATCGCGACCGCGTGGACTGGTCCAAGGCCCGCGCGGCGCTGGCGGCTGCGCGTGACCCGGCGCAGACGCGGCGGTTGCTGGACGATGTGATCCAGCGCAGCAGTGGCGGGCACGGGCGTTGGATATCGGCCGACCAGCAGCGCACGGCGTCGAAACGCGCACAGGCCACGCAGGCAGCGATGGGCGCTGCGCCCCTTCAGACAGAGGACGCCAGCACGGGACCGACAGCGCGGCTGGGGTGGATCACGGTAGGCGCCTACATGGACGACCAGACCCAGCCCCAGGAAGTGCAGCACCAGGCCCGCAAGCAGGCGGCCATTGCGCTGCAGACGCGCATCCAGGAACAGGACGATGGTAATCGCTGTGGCTGGGTGGTCGACCTGCGCGGCAACAGTGGCGGCAACATGTGGCCGATGCTGCTTGGCCTGGGCCCGTTGCTGGGCGATGCCAAGGGCGCTGATCCGGTCGGGATGTCCATTCTGGCCGGCAAACGCCAGCCGTGGGCGTATCGCGATGGCGCGATCTGGTCGGACGGCAATGCGGTGGTCGGATCGCGCAACACGCGGTACACGCTGCGCCACCCGGGCGCGCCGGTGGCCGTCCTGTTCGGGCCGCGCACTGCCAGTTCCGGCGAGGCGTCGGTGCTGGCCTTCCGCGGCCGGGCAGCCTCGCGCAGCTTCGGCCAGCCCAGTGCCGGCTATTCCACCTCCAATGCCACGGCGCGTCTGCCCGATGGCAGCATGCTGCTGCTGACGGGCAGCGTGATGGCCGACCGCAACGGCGTAGGCGACGGCAACCGCCTGCAGCCTGACGTCACGGTGGGCGCAGGGCAGGACGCGGCCGCGCTGGCGCGCGAATGGCTGCTTGCGCAGCCGGCCTGCAAACAGGCCGCTGCGGTGGTGGATGCACGCTGAAACCGGATGCGCCGCGCGGGCCCGTTGATGCACGGGCCGTAGGGGCGCAGACGTTCAACGCACCGCCGCAATCGCCCGCGTACGCGCCTTGGCCAGCGCTTCACCCACTGCCGGCCCCTTCAGGTGGGTAAGGTCCAGGTCGCGCGCCTGGATCGCCAGTGCCGTCTCGTGCAGGCGGGTGAGCGTGGCGCCCTGCGGGTAGTCGCTGTCCTCGAAGCCCAGTCGGCCGCGCTTGTCGGCCTCGCAGCACAGCGCGATCTGCGCGATGCGCTCCGGGCGGCGGAAACCGTCGCAGCGGGCCAGCAGGTCCAGCACGGTGGCATCGCGCAGTTCGTCGATGCGGTGCACATTGAGATGGTCGCGGCATACCGCTTCGGCCAGCTGGCGGTGGTCCAGCGGTACCTTCAGGCGCTCGCACAGGGCATGCAGCGGGGCGACGCCGCGCTGCTCGTGCATGATGTGGCGCGGCCATTCCGACGGCGGCGTCAGGCCCTTGCCCAGGTCGTGGGTAAGCGCGGCAAAGCCGATCAGGTCGTCGCCTGGCGCCAATCGCGCGGCCATGTCGCTGACCATTTCCTGGTGCACGCCGGTATCCACCTCGGGATGGAATTCGGCGCGTTGCGGCACGCCATACAGCGCCTCCAGTTCCGGCAGGATCGCCCGCAGCGCGCCGGCCTCGTGCAACGTGCGCAGGAAAGCCGAGGGCTGGGCGCAGGTGAGCGCGCGGCGCAGTTCCTGCCACACCCGCTCGGGTACCAGCGCATCGAGCTCGCCGCTGTCGGCGATCTGGCGCATCAGGTCCAGGGTTTCCGGGGCCACGGTGAAACCGAACGGCGCAAAGCGCGCCATGAAGCGCGCCGCACGCAGTACCCGCAGCGGGTCTTCCACGAACGCGGGGCCCACGTGGCGCAGGATACGCTGCTCGATGTCGCGCGCACCGCCATACGGGTCCACCAGCGTACCGGTGGCCTCGTCGCAGGCGATTGCGTTGATGGTGAAGTCGCGGCGCAGCAGGTCGTCTTCCAGCGTCACTGACGGGTCGGCATCGACCACAAAGCCGCGGTAGCCGCGCCCGGATTTGCGCTCGGTGCGCGCCAGTGCGTATTCCTCGCCGGTGTCCGGATGCAGGAACACGGGGAAGTCGCGGCCCACGGCCTTGTAGCCCTGTGCTTCCATCTGCGCCTGGGTGGCGCCTACCACCACCCAGTCGCGGTCACCGGGGGTCTGCTGCAACAGGCGGTCGCGTACGGCGCCGCCAACAAGATAGATCTTCATGCGCCCATGATGCCGCAGTGGGCCAACGCGACGCCAACCGGTAGTGCCGGCCGCTGGCCGGCTCGCCATGAACCCGCACAATGACGTAGTGCCGGCCGCTGGCCGGCTCGCGGGAATCTTCGGGCATTGCGAGGAGCCGGCCAGCGGCCGGCATACCGCGGCGGCTCAGTCGCCGCCCTTGTCCGCGTTGGCCGCACACGCGAAATTCTTGCGCTTGGCCTGCAGGCGACCGTTCATGCGGTCGGTCACCGGCAGGGCGTTGCCGTTCAAGCGCCAGTCGTAGATCACGCTGAAGGCCAGGATGCGCGCGACGTACTCGCGGGTTTCCTTGTAGCTGATGGTCTCGATCCAGATGTCCGGGTCGAAGCCCGGGCGCTGGGTCTGCCAGCGCGCGGTTGGCGTGGGACCGGCGTTGTAGGCGGCGATGGTGATGTACGGCAGGCCCTCGTACTTGTTCATCAGCTGGCGCAGGTAGGCCGTGCCAAGAGCGATGTTGGTGTCCGGGTCGTACAGGCTGGCGGCGCCGCCGTAGTTGGTCAGGCCGATCGACTTGGCCACGCTGGCACCGGTGGCCGGCAGCACCTGCATCAGACCCATGGCGTTGGCCGGGGAGCGCGCCTTCGGGTTGAAGATGCTCTCGGCGCGGATCTCGGCGGCCACCCAGGCCGGGTCGATCGCGTTGCGGGCCGATTCGCGGCGGATGGCGTCGTCGTGATGCAGCGGGAAGCGCAGCGAATACAGGCGCTGCTCGTCCGGCGTCTTGCCCAGCGAGAACACCGCACGGTCGAACCAGCCGTTGTCGCGCGCCACTTCCACCGCGATGCGGCGCTGGGTGGCGTCGTAGCGGCTCAGGGCGTCATTCCACTCGGCGACGGCCCAGCCGGCGCGTTCGATCTTGAACAGCTCCATGGCCCGCACGATGGCCGGGTCGCGGGCGACCGCCGCCTGCGCCTGAGCGCTGTCATTGGGTTCCCACGGGCACAGCGTGTAGGTGGACTGGCCGAGCTGGTCGGCGGCGAGGAAGCCATGGAAGGTGGCCGCACGTGCCGCCTCGCGGTACAGCGGCTGCGCCTCGCTGCGCTTGCCGGTTTTCTCCAGCATGCGGGCCTCGAAGTAGCGCCAGCGCGAGTCGCTGCGCTGGGTCGGGCCCATCTTGCGGATCGCGGCCAGCGCCTGCGGCCAGTCGCCGCGCGACATCGCTTCGCGCGCGCGCCATTCGTGCAGGCGCTCGTCGTAGGCCGAATCGGGCACCGCGTTGAGGCGGCGAGCCGATTCGGGGCCGTACGAGGCCACCGTCCACAGCGCCACCTGGTACAGCACCTGCGCCTGCTGGGCCGGGCTCAGCTGCAGCGCGTTGGCGTACTGCGGCAGCTGCTGCTCGGTGGCGGCCGGGTCGGCCTTGGCCAGCTTGGCCAGGCCATCGGTGGCGATGCGCCGGCTGCGCTCATTGCGCGGCCAGTTCAACGCGCTGGCATTGGGTTTGTCGACGAAGGCGGCATAGGTGTTGGCCAGAGCCAGGTCGGCGGCGGGCAGGCCGCGCGCCGCGCTGCGCATCACCGCCGGCTGCTGCTCGTCGGCGGCCGCATCGATGCGTGCCCAGCGCAGGTCGGCACTCAGGCCGCCCTTGGCATCGAGCACGGCGAACACCGCATCGCACGCATCGGGCAGGGACTTGCCGGTGCTGCGCCAGATCGCCTGGGCCTCGCTGGTCCACTGTGCGTCGGCCTTGCCGGTGGCCTGGCGTGCGTTGAGCTGGGCACAGCGCAACCCGACGTTGTCGGTGGGAACCCAGTTGGCCAGCAGCGTGGGCCACTCCTGGCGGCGTGCCAGGGCGGGCAGCCAGACGCTGCGGAAACTGCTGGCCACGGCCTGGCCGTTGTAACGCTTGAGGAAGTCCTGCGCCTGCGTGGCGCTGACCGAGTCGATGTTCCGGCGCAGGTTGGCGTATTCCAGCCAGCCGTACAGCGGATGCCTGGCCAGCGCTGCGGCCTGGGCCGGGTCGTACTGGCCGCGCTCGGCGTTGTCGATGGCTGCCTTGAGCTGCGCGCGCTGCGCATCCAGGTTCTGCGCATCGGCCACCGGGCTGACCCCGGTGCAGGCCAGCAGGACGGAGGCGCTGAGGAAATACAGGGGAAGTCGAGTCATGGCCGAAAGCATAACGGCGCACGGTGAAGGGCGGTGAGGGCAAGCCGACTCGATCATGAACGAGCGCCGCACAGCGCGGTGAAGACCGGCCGCGCCCGGCGTAGTGTCGGCCATGGGGCAGCCCGCTCCAGGGAGAGACAGAGCATGGCATTCCGCGCAGCCGCTACGTCTGGACCACTGGCCGAGATCAACGTCACCCCGTTGGTCGATGTGATGCTGGTGTTGTTGATCATCTTCATCGTGACCGCCCCGATGGTGTCCTTGCCCATCCCGGTCAACCTGCCGCAACGCACCACCACCGTAGTGCCGCCCACCGAGCCACCGCCGCCGATCGAGCTGCGCGTGGATGCGTCCAACCAGGTCACCTGGAACGGGCAGGTGGTGCCGGTCGCCTCCCTGCAGGCACGCATGCAGGACCAGGCACAGGCGCACGCCGGCAACCTGCCGGAGTTGCGAATCGCCACCGACCCCGACGCCGAGTATGCGGTGATGGCCAAGGTGCTGGCGGCTGCCAGCAACGCGCACCTGGAGCGCGTCGCCTTCGTGCGTCCCTGACCACGGTCGTGGCCTGTCCGTGTGGACGGGCCACGCTTTCATGGCACGATGGGCCATCCACCTTGGTGCAGGACGCAGCGGATGGTTTTTCCAGGTAACAGGCCCGGCGGCCCCATCGCCATGCCCAACCTCACGCCGTTGGTGGATGTGATGTTGGTGGTGCTGGTGGTGGTCGTGGCCACGTTCCCGATGCTGCAGCGGCCGTTGGCCCTGCCATTGCCGCAGGGAACATGGTGCGGTCCGGAGGCCTACGCGCCGCATCCGCCCCCGATCGAACTGTCGCTGGACGCGGCCAATCACCTGCGCTGGAACGGCGTACCGCTGCCGTTGGGCGCAGTGGCCGCGCAACTGCAGGCCTTTTCCACCCTGCCGGCGCAGCAGCGCCCGACCGTGCGGCTGCGCACCACCGGTGACACCGACTACCAGGCCCTGGCCGAGGTGATGGTTGCCGTGGACAACGCCGGGCTGATGTCGGGCCTGGGGATCGACTCGGACGACTGAACGGCGTGCACGCGCGTTGATCCGTGTTGCGTCAGTTCCAGACCACGCCTCGTTGCGCGGTACGCAGCGACGACGGCCTCTCGAAAGCCTTGCAGGGCGGGCATGTTGCCTGTTCGGATTTGTCGCATCCGCGTGAAAGAGTGTCGGCCATCACGTCGGCCCGTTTACCGTTTGTTTACAAAGGAGACGTTGCCGCCATGCAGGGGGTGCGGCAGCCCAGACCAACATTCCTTTGTGGAGAGAGCGAATGAACGACCTGCACTACCGCCCCTTGGCGGTCGCTGTATCGCTGTGTCTGTTGTTGGCAGTGCCCGCGCTGGCCGGCGCGCAGGAAGCGCCCCGTACCACCACCGAGCTGGACCGCGTCGAGGTGACCGGCAGCCGCATCAAGCGCGCCGAAGTGGAAGGCCAGGTGCCGATCCAGACCCTGACCCGGGCCGAGATCGAACGCACCGGCATGAACTCCATTGGCGAAGTGCTGCAGCAGCTCACCGGGTCCGGGTCGGCGCTGAACGCCAAATTCAATTCCTCCGGCAACTTCGGCTTCCCGCCTGACGGCAGCGGCGTGGGCGCCGGTTCGGCCCAGGTCGATCTGCGCCACCTGGGGGCCAAACGCGTGCTGGTGCTGGTGGACGGTATCCGCTGGGTCAACGAATCCTCGGCCTCCGGCGTGGGCGCGGCGACCGATCTCAATACCATTCCGCTGGCGATCGTCGAGCGCATCGAAGTGCTCGAAGACGGCGCGTCGTCGTTGTACGGCTCCGACGCCATCGCCGGCGTGGTCAACATCATCACCCGGCGCGAATTCGATGGCGGCCAGGTCACGCTGAACTACGGCGAGTACAGCAAGGGCGACGGCACCCAGAAGGGCGTGGACCTGGCCTGGGGCACCAGCGGCGACCGCTACACCCTGTTCCTGGGCGCCAGCTGGACCAAGCAGGACCCGGTGTACGCGCGCGACCGCGAGCAGTCGCGCTTCCCGATCCCGGGCACCGGGCTGGCCTTCGGCAGCGGTGGCATTCCGCAGGGCCGCTTCGCCTTCGTCGACCCCAACACCGGCGCCGAGCAGGACATCGTGCCCAATACCGGGGTGAGCAACCCACGCTACGACGGCAGTGCCGGTTGCAGCCGTACCGACGACTACCACTGCTTCACCTCGGCCGACCGCTTCAACTTCGCCGAATACAACATGGTGCTGACGCCGTCGGAACGTAAGGGCATCTTTGGCCAGTTCCGTTTCGACATCACCGACAACATCCAGTGGTACATCAAGGCGCTGGGCAACCGCCGCGAATCGACCAACCAAGCCGGCCCGGAGCCGCTGTTCTTCGGCCCCGATGGCGCCACCGGCAACCCGCTGGCCGACAACATCGTGGTGTCCGCACTCAACCCATACAACCCATTCGGGTTCGACCTGGTGTCCTCGGGCAACATGAGCCTGATCGGCCGGCGCCCGGTGGAAGGCGGCGCGCGCATCTTCGAGCAGGAGGTCAACACCCAGTACTTCGCCACCGGCCTGGTGGGCCAGTTCGAGGCCGGCAGCCGCAGCTGGTTCTGGGACGTCAACGGCATGTACAGCAAGAACAAGGCCGAGCAGACCAACTACGGCAGCTATGACATCTTCAAGGTGAACATGGCCCTGGGCGACCCGGCGGTATGCGCGGCCACGCCCGGCTGCGTGCCGCTGAACATCTTCGGGGGCGCCGGGTCGATCACCCCGGCGATGCTGGACTGGATCCAGCCGGTGGTGCGCGACCGCAGCCAGAACGAGTTGAGCCTGTTCACCGCCAACCTGAGCAGTGACCTGTTCAACCTGCCGGCCGGCCCGGTGTCGTTCGCCACCGGCTACGAGTACCGCAAGTACGAGGGCCGCTACGATCCCGATCCGCTCACGGTGATCGGCCATTACAACGGCGTGCCGTCGCTGCCCACGTCCGGTTCCTACGACGTCAATGAAGCGTACCTGGAGCTGAGCGTGCCGATCTTCGCCAAGAGCGCGATCGGCGAGAAGCTCGACCTGAGCCTGGCCGGGCGCTACTCGGACTACTCCACCTTCGGCGGCGAGTTCACCCCCAAGTACGGCCTGCGCTGGCAGGTGACCAATGACTTCGTGCTGCGTACCAGCTACGCCGAAGGCTTCCGCGCACCGTCCATCGGTGAGCTGTATGGCTCGGCGGCGCGTGCCGACCTGCAGCTGTTCGACCCGTGCTCGATCGGCCTGGGCGGCACCGCACCGCGTGGCAATCCGGCCAACTGCGCCGCGCTCGGCGTACCGACCGGCTTCCAACAGGCCAACTCGCAGATCTCGGTCACCACCGGCGGCAACGCCGAACTGGATCCGGAACGTTCGCGCAGCTTCAGCGCCGGGTTCGTGTGGAGCCCGTGGTTCGGCAATGATGCGTCATGGTCGGAGCGCTTCGACGTGGAAGTGACGTTCTACCGCCACACCATCGAAGGCGCCATCCAGGCCATCAACGCGCAGACCCAGCTGGACCTGTGCGTGGAAACGCTGGATCCGGTCTACTGCGAGGGCATCAGCCGCGCGTCCACCGGTGCGGTGAGCAGCTTCAACAACCGGCTCACCAACCTGGGCTCGATCAAGACCGACGGCTGGGACGTGGACCTGTTCTGGACGTTCCCGCAGAGCGACATCGGCCAGTTCAAGCTGGGCTGGCAGAACACTTTCGTGGGGCGCTATGAAGCACTGGGCGCGGCGGGCCAGCGGCAGCCGCAGAAGCCGGGCGTGGAAGTGGCCGACAGTTCGATCCCGGAGTGGACCAGCAACGCGACGCTGAGCTGGGCCCGGGCCAACTGGAGCGCCTCCTGGACCGTGCGGCACATCTCCGAGCTGACCGAGGACTGCGGCGACGCGGTGGCCTTCCCGGTGTGCAGCAACCAGCAGGAGGGCACCAACACGCTTGATGCCACCACCTTCCATGACCTGCAGGTGGGCTACAAGGTGGACTGGATGAAGGGCCTGCAGCTCAGCGCCGGCTTGAACAACGTGTTCGACAAGGATCCGCCGATCTGCCTGTCGTGCTCGCTCAACGGCTACGACGCGTCCACCTACGACATCCCGCGTGGTCGCTACTGGTACCTGCGCGCGGACCTGCGGTTCTGATCGGGCGCTGACCCACCGACCACGGTCCGGCACTCGGGCCGTGGCCGGTGGCACCACGTTAAGCCGGGCTCTGCCCGGCTGTCCATGCTGGCAGTAGCCGGGCAGAGCCCGGCTCTACGTGGCTGGCCGTGCCCATCGCAGCCGGACAAATCTGTTGCGCGTGCCGGCCATTGTGTGGGGCGGGACGGCCGCTGGCGGTGGCGTCAGGCATCATGGGCAGCCGGGCAGAGCCCGGGTCTGCCCCCTTCCGAACGTAGTTGCCATGAACCTGCATACCTGGTGGATCTTCGCCGTCACCGTGTTCGTCCTGTGCGGCACGCCGGGGCCGAACATGCTGCACGTGATGACCCGCAGCGTGCGGGTCGGCTTCCGTCGCAGCGTGGCGGCCATGGCCGGCTGCCTCACCGCGCTGGTGCTGGCCCTGTCGATCTCCGCGGCCGGGCTGGGTGCGGTGCTGAAAGCCTCGCCGCTGGTGTTCGACGTGCTGCGCTATGCGGGCGTGGCCTACCTGGTCTACCTGGGCATCAAGGCCTGGCGTGGCGGCGATGCGCCGATCGATGTGGGCAGCACCGCGGCGATCGCACCCAGCAAGCGCCGCATCCTGTTCCGCGATGGCTTCATCATCGGCATCAGCAACCCCAAGCTGCTGTTGTTCGCGTCGGCGTTCCTGCCGCAGTTCGTCGACCTCGGCCAGCCGCAGCTGCCGCAGTTCGTGGTGCTGGTAGGCACCTTCGCGCTGATGGAGATGTTCTGGTACGCGGTGTACGCCGCCGGTGGGCGCGGCCTGGCCAGTTATCTGGCGCGCCCGGGCCTGCGCAAGGTGTTTGATCGCGTGGTGGGCACCATCTTCATCGGCTTCGGGCTGGCGCTGCTGCGCGCCCGACCGTAGTGCCGGCCGCTGGCCGGCAACCAGGCAAGACCGTCATCGTTCATGAGGTTGCCGGCCAGCGGCCGGCACTACCGGCGCCCGGCCAGGCGTGGCCGCGCGACGCACCGCGCCGCAGCCGGTAGAGCCACGCCATGCGTGGGTGCGCATTCCCCGCGCGTCGTGCAGAACGCAGAACGCCGGGCAATGCCCGGCGCTCTGGTGTCCGCTTGCGGTCAATGACCGGTCAGAACGACCAGTTGAACGTGATCGAGCCGTTGCGGCCGTCGCCGTACGCACCGTAGCCGTTGATCTGCGAGAAGTACGTCTTGTCCAGCAGATTGTTGAGATTGGCCTGCACGCTGAACTCGGGCGAGATGCGGTAGCGCACGAAGGCGCTGACCAGGGCGTAGCCCTCCTGCTCGATGCGGCCGTACGCGGGCACCGGGTAGTAGATGCGGTTCTGCCAGTTGGCACCGCCGCCCACGGTCAGCGCCGTCAGCGATTGCGGGGTGTAGCTGGTGAACAGCTTGATCGTCGTCTGCGGCAGGTTGGTATTGATGTCCGCGTCGTTGATGTCCTTGGCCACGTAGCGCGAGGCACCGAAGGTGGCGTTCCAGCCCGGGGCCAGTTCGCCGTTCACTTCAAACTCGAAACCCCGGCTCACCGTGCCGCGTGCGGCGATGTAGGCAGTTTCGCCGCCCGTTCCGCCCACCACCGGTTCGCCGGTGGACTGGCCCACGTTGTCCTGCTCGATACGGAACACGGCAAGCGAGGCATTCAAGCGGTCGTCGAACCATGCACCCTTGACGCCCACTTCGTAGCTCTTGCCGTCCACCGGGTCCAGGTAGCTGCCGTTACGGTTCTTCAGCATCTGCGGCTGGAAGATCTCGGTATAGGACGCATAGGTGGAGTAGGTGTCATTGATGTCGAACACCAGCCCGGCATACGGCGTGGTCACCTTGTGCGAGCGGTCGGCGTCTTCGCCTTCACTCTTCCAGTCGGTGTAGCGCGCGCCGATGATCAGCTTCAGCGGGTCAGCAAGCGACAGGCGGGTGGCGGCGTAGCCGGCCTTCTGGGTGATGGTGCCGCGGCTGGCCAGTGCAAGCGCATTCCAGTTCGGCTCGGCGATGTCGCCATTCCAGTTCAGGTAGCTGGTGAAGGGATCCCACGGCAGATTTGCGCCACCTACCTGGTAGTCGCCGTAGTTGGCGTACTCGCGCTTGTTGTAACTGAGGCCGGCCATGAACTGGTGCTCGCGGCCGAACAGCTGGAACGGACCGTCCACGAAACCATCGACCGCGTTGACCTTGCGCTCGGTGTTGTAGAAGCCGGCCGACGGCGAGATGCCGGCACCGGTGGTCTTGTCGAAGTTCGACGCGCCCGAGGTCCAGTCGTTATACGCCGGGTAGAACAGCTTGTCGTCGGCCTTGCTCTCGTCGTGCGTTGCACCGATCTTGAATGTCCAGCCGTTGGCGAAGCCATGTTCCAGCGTGGCGAAGGCGCGCTTGCTGGTGGTGTCCCAGTAGGTCCAGTTCGGGCTGGCGTTGAACGATGCGTCGTAGCCGGTCGAGGTGCCGTCGGAGTACAGCATCGGGAAGCCACCCCAGGTGGCGCCGTTGGCCCGCTTCTGCTGGTAGTCGTAGCCCACGCTCAACTGCGTGTCCGGGGTCAGGTCGGCGTCGATCACCGCATAGCCCAGCGTCTTATGCTGGTTGTAGCGGTCCATCTGCGCGTCGGTGTCCAGGTAGCTGCCGATCACGCGCGCGCGCACCGAGCCGCTGGCGTTCAACGGCGCGGTCACGTCCACCGTGCTGCGGGTGCGGCCCCAGCTGCCCACGTTGACCGACACGGTGCCCGTCAGCTCGGCGCTGTCGGCATGCTTGCGGATCAGGTTCACCGAGGCGGAGGGATTGCCGGCGCCGCTGAGCAGGCCGGTGGCGCCACGCACCACTTCCACGCGGTCATACAGGGCCAGGTCCAAGCCGGAATCGCCGTAGCTCCAGTTCTGCACCATCTGCGTGGGCAGGCCATCGAACTGGTAGCTGTCGATGTAGAAGCCGCGGGCGTAGAACTCGGTGCGTTCGGTATCGGACTGGGTGCTGCTGACGCCGGTGGTGTTGGCCAGCACGTCGAGGATGTCGTCCAGGTTCTGATCTTCGATGCGCTGGTGGCTGATGATGCTCACCGACTGCGGGATCTCGCGCGGGGCCAGGTCGAAGCGGGTGCCGGCCGAGGTCTTGCGCACGGAGTAGCCTTCGGCGCGCTCGCCCTTGACCACCACCTTGTCCAGGGTGGTGGCGTCGGCTGGGGCGTCCTGCGCGAACGCGGGGGCAGCGGCCAGCGCGCACAGCGCAGCGAGCAGGGCCTGGGTCAGGCGGGCCTGCGGCAGCAGGCGGGGCAGCACAACGGAAGAACGGGTCATTGGCGGTTCCAGGGCGGCAGCACGCACATGGCCGACATCCTCGGTGGCCTGGCGTGCTGCAGTGGGTGGGGGGTCAGCACGCGGCTCGCGGAGGCCTTGCAGGACAAGGCGCGGGCGCAGGCACTGATCGCCGCAGCGCCTCCCTGGCGCGGACGGGATAACGCCATGTTAATGCGAATCAGTCGTATCAGCAATTCGAACGGTTCTGCCGGGCCGCCCCCGGATATCGCCCAAGGCCTTGCCACGCCTGGGTCCGGTCCTGCAGGGCAACCGCTTAACATCCCCGGTCGTAGGCTGGCCGCACTTGATCGCTGCATGAGACCGCCATGGTGGCCAGGAATACGATCTGCCTCTGGTTCGACGGCACCGCGCTGGACGCGGCCACGTTCTACGCCCAGACCTTTCCCGACAGTGCGGTCAACGCCGTGCACCATGCGCCCAGTGACTTTCCGTCGGGCAGGCAGGGCGACGTGCTGACCGTGGACTTCACCGTGGCCGGCATTCCGTGCATCGGCCTCAACGGCGGCCCGGCGTTCACGCACAGCGAGGCGTTCTCCTTCCAGATCGCTACCGACGACCAGGCCGAGACGGACCGGCTGTGGAACGCCATCGTCGGCAACGGCGGCCAGGAAAGCGCCTGCGGCTGGTGCCGCGACAAATGGGGCCTGTCCTGGCAGATCACCCCGCGCGTGTTGACCGAGGCGGTCACCAGCGAGGATCCGGGCGTGGCCAGGCGCGCATTCGAGGCGATGATGACCATGCGCAAGATCGATGTAGCGGCGATTGAAGCAGCCATCCGGGGCTGACCTTGCCACCGTTGCCCCGTGCACGGCTCACGTCGTGCATTCATCCATGAAGGAGCTTCCATGAAGAGGATGTTCACCGTCTGCCTGACCACGGCCTTGCTGCAGGCCGCGCCTCTGGCGCTGTTTGCCGCCACGCCTGCCGCGTCCCCCCTGGCCGGGCGCTGGGCCATCGATGTCGCCACGCTGCCGATGCCGGCGGCCGACCGACCCAAGAGTGTGCTGCTGGAATTCAAGGATGCGGGCGCGGGCCGCTGGACCACCCGCGCCGAGATCGTCGATCCGAAGGGCCGAAAGATGACCGCCGACAGCACCCTGCCGCTGGATGGCACGCCCGGCCCGATCGCGGGCAACTACGGCGCCGACGTGGCCTCGCTCAGCATGCCCGCGCCGAACGTGCTGGTGATGCAGCTGGTGGACCACGGCACGCCGGCGTCCACGCGTATCTACACCGTGGCCGGCGATGGCAACCGGATGACCGAGTCGAAGGCCTTTTTCAGCAAGGACGGCAAGCCGATCCTGATGACGATCCACTTCACGCGCGTGCCCTGAGGACGCGGGTTGCTGGTGCACCCAACAAGGGCGCGCCGGCCGTCCTACAGCGGTACGTCCAGCCCCCGCTTCAGCGTGCTCAGCGCCACCGCCGTGCGGTAGCGCTCGATGTTGTCGTCGTTGCCGAACAGGCGTTCGCTGATGGCCTCGTACTCCTCCATGGACGCGGCGGTGAGGATCAGCAGGAAGTCGGCGTCGCCGGTGATCGCATAACACTGCTGCACGGCCGGGTCGTCCTGCACGCGGCGGCGGAACGGGGCCACACGATGCGGTTGTTCGCTGCTCACGCGCACCTCGACCATGATGGTCAGCGGGCGGCCGAGCCGGCTCTGGTCGAGCACGGCGACATTGGCGCGGATGAAGCCCGCCTCCTGCAGGCGCTTGATCCGGCGCTGCACGGCGGGCGCGGACAGGTGCACCGTCTCGGCGATCTCACGCTGGGCGGTGGTGTTGTCGCGCTGCAGGATGGCCAGGATGGCGCGGTCGAATTCGTCGGGAGCGTACGCGGCGGTCATGGGTGAGTGAAACATGCAGGAAGGCCCCTGCAATTGAGCATCTCCTTCGGCCGCTACGCAATATGCTGGCCGGATGTCGACCTCCCGCTACGCTTCGCTCATTCCCGTCCTGGCCGTGCTCGGCTCGGTCACCGCCCTGTCCGTGGGCACCTCCTTTGCCAAGCAGTTGTTCCCGCTGATCGGCGCGCAGGGCACCAGCGCGTTGCGCGTGGGGTTCTCGGCGCTGGTGCTGCTGGCGGTGTTCCGACCGTGGCGCTGGACCACCACGCGGGCCGACGCCGGGGCGATCCTGCGTTACGGGATCACGCTGGGGGTGATGAACCTGCTGTTCTACATGGCGTTGCGCACGATTCCGTTCGGCATCGCGGTGGCGATCGAGTTCTGCGGCCCGCTGGCGGTGGCGATGTGGTCCTCGCGCCGGCCGATCGATTTCGTCTGGGTGGGCTGCGCGGTGGTCGGGCTGCTGCTGTTGTTGCCGCTGGGCCATGGCGCGCCGCTGGATCCGGTGGGGGTGATGTTCGCGCTGGGTGCGGCCGCCTGTTGGGCGATGTACATCATCTTCGGCAAGCGGGCAGGGCATCTGCATGCCGGGCACACGGTGTCGCTGGGGTTGTGCGCGGCCGCGCTGGTGGTGGTGCCGGTGGGCATCGCGCACGCCGGCATGGCCTTGCTGGACCCGAAGATCCTGTTGTTCGGGCTGGGCGTGGCGATCGTCTCCAGCGCGATTCCGATGTCGCTGGAGATGATGGCGCTGAAGCGGCTGCCGAAGGAGACGTTCGGCATCCTGATCAGCATGGAACCGGCGGTGGCCGCGTTGCTGGCGATGGGCCTGCTGGCCGAGCACCTCACCCCGCTGCAGTGGGCGGCCATTGGCTGCACGGTGGTAGCGTCGGTGGGTAGCACGGTAACGGCACGGCGGGTGGCGCCAGCCGTACCGGTCACAAGCGCGTAGAGCCGGGCTTTGCCCGGCTGCGCGGTGCCAGCGGCGTAGAGCCGGGCTTTGCCCGGCTAGGTGGTGCCAGCGGCGTAGAGCCGGGCTCTGCCCGGCTAGGTGGTTCTGGAACGCAGAGCAGCCGGGCAGAGCCCGGCTCTACGGTGCGCGGTGCTGGGACGTGGAGCAGCCGGGCAGAGCCCGGCTCTACGGCGCGCGGTGTTGGAACATGGAGCAGCCGGGCAGAGCCCGGCGTGTCAGCGCCTTACCGGCGCATCCCCGGCCACGTAGTACTGCGCGGTGCTGCGCGGCAATGGCGCGCGGCCGCGGATGCGGTCGGCGATCTTCTCGGCGATCATGATGGTGGTGGCATTGAGGTTGCCGGTGATGATGCGCGGCATGATCGAGGCGTCCACCACGCGCAGGCTTTCCAGGCCATGTACGCGGCCCTGGCCATCCACCACGCTCATCGCATCGGTGCCCATCGCACACGAGCACGACGGGTGGTAGGCGGTCTCGGCGCGCGCCCGCACGAACGCATCCAGCTCCGCATCGGTCTTGCAGTCCGCACTCGGACTGATCTCGCGGCCCCGGTATTCGTCCAGCGCGGGCTGGGCGATGATCTCGCGGGTGATGCGGATGGCGTCGCGGAATTCCTGCCAGTCCTGGTCGGTGGACTGGTAATTGAACAGGATCGACGGATGCGCATGCGGGTCCAGCGATTTGGCATGCACGCGGCCGCGGCTGGGCGTGCGCATCGAGCCCACGTGGGCCTGGAACCCGTGTTCCTTGACCGCATTGGTGCCGTTGTAATTGATCGCCACCGGCAGGAAGTGGTACTGGATGTTGGGCCATTCGAATTCGTCGCGGGTGCGGATGAACCCGCCGGCCTCGAACTGGTTGCTCGCGCCGATGCCGGTGCCGGCGAACAGCCACTCCGCACCGATGGCCGGCTGGTTCCACCACTGCAGCGCCGGGTACAGCGACACCGGCTTCTTGCAGGCGTACTGCATGTACACCTCCAGGTGGTCCTGCAGGTTCTCGCCCACGCCGGGCAGGTCGTGCACCAGTGGCACGCCGAGCGCCGCCAGCAACGCCGGGGCGCCCACGCCGGAGCGCTGCAGGATCTGCGGCGAGGCGATGGCACCGGCGCACAGCAGTACTTCGCGGCGCGCGGTGGCGTCGATCGGCTCGGCGCTATTGCCGGCCAGGTAGCGCACGCCCACCGCGCGCTTGCCGGCGAACAGGATGCGGTCGGTGGTGGCATGCACCACGATCTCCAGCCCGGCACGGTCCTTGGCCATGTCCAGGTAGCCGCGTGCGGTGCTCGAGCGGCGGCCGCGCGGGGTCACGGTCCGGTCCATCGGGCCGAAGCCTTCCTGCTGGTAGCCGTTGAGGTCGTCGGTGCGCGGGTAGCCAGCCTGCACGCCGGCCTCCACCATTGCGTGGAACAGCACGTTGTTGCCGTTCTTCGGCGTGGCCACGCTGACCGGGCCTTCGCCACCGTGGTAATCGTTGGGGCCGATGTCGCGCGTTTCGGCCTTGCGGAAGTACGGCAGCACGTCGTGGTAGCTCCAGTCTTCCAGGCCGTCGAAGCGGGCCCAGTTGTCGAAGTCCAGCGCGTTGCCGCGGATGTAGCACATGCCGTTGATCAGCGACGAGCCGCCCAGCCCCTTGCCGCGCCCGCACTCCATGCGCCGGTTGTCCATGTGCGGTTCCGGCTCGGTTTCATAGGCCCAGTTATAGCGGCGGCCCTGCAGCGGGTAGGCCAGCGCGGCCGGCATCTGGGTGCGGAAATCCAGGCGGTAGTCGGGGCCGCCGGCTTCCAGCAGCAGCACGCTCACGCCGGCGTCCTCGGTGAGGCGCGCGGCCAGCGTGTTGCCGGCCGAGCCGGCGCCGATGATGATGTAGTCGTATTCGCGCTTCATCGCGGTGGTCTCCTGTCAGGCCGGTTCAGAACACCGACGCGTAGCGGTCCAGTTCGATCTGGATGGACTTGGTGCGGGTGTAGGCGCGCAGCGTGGCCAGGCCGTTCTCGCGGCCCACGCCGGACTGCTTGTAGCCGCCCACCGGCATCTGCGCCGGCGATTCGCCCCAGCAGTTGACCCAGCAGATGCCGGCCTCCAACTGGTGGATCAGGCGGTGCGCGCGGCTCAGGTCGCTGCTGACCACGCCCGCGGCCAGGCCGTACTCGGTGGCGTTGGCGCGGCGTACGGCCTCCTCTTCGGTCTGGTAGGCCAGCAGGCTCAGGACCGGCCCGAAGATCTCCTCGCGCACGATGCGCATATCATCGCGGCAGTCGCTGAACACGGTGGGGGCCACATAGCAGCCTTTGCCCAATGCACCGTCGGTGAGCCGCTCGCCACCACAGACCAGGCGCGCGCCCTCGGCCTTGCCGCTGGCGATGTGGTCCAGCACGCGCTGCATGTGCGCGGCGCTGACCAGCGGGCCGAAGTTGGTGTCCTCGTTCAACGGATCGCCAATGCGGATGCGCGCGATCCGTTCGCTCAACGCCTGCTCGAAGTCGGTGAGCAGCGCCTGCGGTACGAACACGCGGGTACCGTTGGTGCAGACCTGCCCGGAACTGTAGAAGTTGGCCATCATCGCGACGTCGGCGGCCAGCGCGATGTCGGCGTCGGCGCAGACGATCAGCGGCGACTTGCCGCCCAGTTCCATGGTCACTTCCTTGAGGGTGGAGCTGGAGGCGCTGGCCATCACCTTGCGCCCGGTGCTGGTGCCGCCGGTGAAGGAGATCTTCTCGATGCCGGGGTGCTCGGTCAGTGCCGTGCCCACGCCCGCGCCATCGCCGGGCAGCACGTTGAACACGCCATCGGGCAGGCCGGCTTCGGTGAAGATCTCGGCCAGCTTCAGCGCGGTCAGCGGGGTCACTTCGCTGGGCTTGAAGATCATTGCGTTGCCGGCGGCCAGCGCCGGGGCGGCCTTCCACAGGGCGATCTGGATCGGGTAGTTCCATGCGCCGATCGCGCCGACCACGCCCAGCGGCTCCTGCCGGGTGTAGAAGAAACTGCCGTCGCGCAGCGGCACCTGGCTGCCTTCCAGCCCGTGCATCACCCCGGCGTAGTACTCCAGCACGTCGGCGCCGGTGACGATGTCCACGCTGCGGGTTTCGCTGAGCGGCTTGCCGGTGTTGAGCGTTTCCAGTTCGGCCAGGGCGTCGTTGCGCTCGCGCAGCAGGGCGACAGCACGCAGCAGGATGCGCGAGCGCTCCACCGTGGTCAGCGCGGCCCACACCTTCTGGCCGGCCTGCGCGCTTTCAACGGCCGCATCGAGGTCGTCGCTGTTGGCGTTGTGCACCTTGGCCAGCACCGCGCCGGTGGCCGGGTTGACGACCTCGAAGGTGCGTCCGCCCTGCGAGGGAACGTAGCGGCCACCGATGTAGAGCTGTTGGTCGGGGAATGTAGGCATGTCGATGACTCCTTTGCAGCGGGAGACCAGCGGTTCAACGGGTCAGATGCAGGAACTGCAGGTGGCGCTCGTACTGGTCGATGATGTCGTTGATGATCTGCTGCCGGCTGTAGCCGAACAGCTCGTAGTCCTGTCCACCTTCATAGAGATGCACTTCAGCGCGGTAGTAGCGCAGGTTGCGGAAGCGCTGTGCAGCAAACGACGGGGTGAGGTAGCCGCGCATGATCACCTGGTAGGTGAACACCTGCTGCTCGCCATGGTCCACGGTCAGTTCCATCTGGCCGGGCTCGAACTTCGTCTGTACGTCCAGGCCCTGTTCGCCCAGCTGCGCGGCCACCGCTTCGATGGCCGGTTTCACGTCGGTGTCCATGAACCGGTACACCTCGTCGCGCACCGGGAAATGCACGGCCTGGGTGATGCGCTGGCGCCAGCCACGCTGGTGCCGCGACTGCCCGATCAGCGGGATCGGTGAATACTGCGAGGCCTTCTTCCGTTGCGACTCCTCGCCCAAGGCGCGGGTCAGCCCCCAGATCATCAGCAGCAGCACCACCGAGAACGGCAACGAGGCCAGAACCACCGCCGACTTGAGCGCGTCCATGCTGCCGGCCAGCAGCAACCCGGCGGTGACCAGCGCGGTCATCACGCCCCAGAACACGCGCAGCCAGCGCGGGCCGTCGTCTTCCGGGGCGCCGCCATGCGAGGACAACGTGGACAGCACCACCGTGCCCGAGTCGGCCGAGGTGACGAAGAACACGAAGCTGACGATCACCGTGACCGCGATGACCGCACGGCTCCACGGGTAGCTTTCCAGCAGCGCGTAGAGCACGGTGGGCGGGTTATCCACCGCCATCTGCGCCAGGTGCGCGTGGCCATGGTGCAGGATCTGGTCCAGTGCGCTGTTGCCGAAGATCGACAGCCACGCCAGGGTGAAGCCCAGCGGGATCAGCAGCACGCCGAGCACGAACTCGCGGATGGTGCGGCCGCGCGAGATGCGCGCGATGAACAGCCCCACGAACGGCGCCCAGCCGATCCACCAGGCCCAGTAGAACACCGTCCAGTTGCCCAGCCAGTCCGGACGTCCGCCGTAGGCATACACATCGAAACTCTTGCCGACCACGTTGCCCAGGTAGTCGCCCATGTTCTGCATGAGCGCGTTGAGCAGGTACTGGGTGGGGCCGGCGAACAGCATGAAGAGCAGTAGGCCGATCGCCAGCAGCATGTTGATGTTGGACATCCAGCGCACGCCTTTTTCCACGCCGGACACCGCCACGGTAATCGCCGCGCCCATCATCAGCACGATCAGCCCCACCTGCACCCAGGCCGCATGCGGCACCGGGAACAGGGTGTTGAGCCCGGCGTTGAGGTGCAGCACGCCAAAGCCCATGTCCGCGCCCAGCCCGAACACGGTGGCCACGATGCCCAGCGCATCCACGGTGTAGCCGATGGGCCCGTTGATGCGCTTGCCGATCAGCGGATACAGCGCCGAGCGCAGCGCCAGCGGCAGGTTGTGGCGGTAGGCGAAGTAGGCCAGCGCCATGGCGGCCAGCGCGAATACGCCCCAGCCGTGCAGGCCCCAATGCAGGAACAGCAGCTGCATCGCCTGGCGCGCGCTGGCCTCGCCTTCGCCCACGCCGCCCTGCGGGGGCAGCAGGTAATGGGTAAGCGGTTCGGATACGCAGAAGAAGAACAGCGTGATGCTGATACCGGCGGCGAACAGCATGCCGGCCCAGGACAGATAGCTGAACTCCGGTTCGTCATGATCCGCGCCCAGCTTGACGTTGCCGTAGCCGGACAAGGCCACGCCGACCACGAAGACCAGGTACACGGTCATCGCCAGCAGGTAGTACCAGCCGACGTTGCGCGACGCCCAGGTCTGTGCATCCAGCAGCAGGCTGCCGGACTGGATGGGAAACGCGGCGACCAGAATGGCAAATGCCGCCACGATCGTGGCGGCAAGCAGGAAGACCGGTCGAAGCGTGCGTACCTCGTAGGGAGGCGACTCCACAGCGCTCATGGGGAGGGAAGGCTCTCAATGCCGAACTCGGCAGACCCGGAGCATTAGCGCATAGCGGCTGTGGAGGGGCTGTTTACGCGACCGTCGGAACCGTAGAGCCGGGCTCTGGCCGGCTGATGCAGCGACGTAGAGCCGGGCTCTGCCCGGCTGATGCAGAGACGTAGAGCCGGGCTCTGCCCGGCTGATGCAGCGACGTAGAGCCGGGCTCTGCCCGGCTGTCGGGGTACATGCGAAATGCAGCGGGGCAGAGCCCCGCTCTACGTGCGAGGGCGCGGCACTGCACCTGGGCGTAGAGCCGGGCTCTGCCCGGCTGTCGGGGTGCATGCGAAGTGCAGCGGGGCAGAGCCCCGCTCTACGTGCGAAGGCGCGGCACTGCACCTGGGCGTGGAGCCGGGCTCTGCCCGGCTGTCGGGGTGCATGCGAAGTGCAGCGGGGCAGAGCCCCGCTCTACGTGCGAAGGCGCGGCTCTGCACCTGGGCGTAAAGCCGGGCTCTGCCCGGCTGTCGGGGTGCATGCGAAATGCAGCGGGGCAGAGCCCCGCTCTACGTGCGAAGGCGCGGCACTGCACCTGGGCGTAGAGCCGGGCTCTGCCCGGCTGCCGGGGTGCATGCGAAGTGCAGCGGGGCAGAGCCCCGCTCTACGTGCGAGGGCGCGGCACTGCACCTGTGCGTAGAGCCGGGCTCTGCCCGGCTGTCGGGGTGCATGCGAAATGCAGCGGGGCAGAGCCCCGCTCTACGTGCGAAGGCGCGGCACTGCACCTGGGCCGTAGAGCCGGGCTCTGCCCGGCTGTCGGGGTGCATGCGAAGTGCAGCGGGGCAGAGCCCCGCTCTACGTGCGAAGGCGCGGCACTGCACCTGGGCGTAGAGCCGGGCTCTGCCCGGCTGTCGGGGTGCATGCGAAGTGCAGCGGGGCAGAGCCCCGCTCTACGTGCGAAGGCGCGGCACTGCACCTGGGCCGTAGAGCCGGGCTCTGCCCGGCTGTCGGGGTGCATGCGAAGTGCAGCGGGGCAGAGCCCCGCTCTACGTGCGAAGGCGCGGCACTGCACCTGGGCGTAGAGCCGGGCTCTGCCCGGCTGTCGGGGTGCATGCGAAGTGCAGCGGGGCAGAGCCCCGCTCTACGTGCGAGGGCGCGGCACTGCACCTGGGCGTAGAGCCGGGCTCTGCCCGGCTGTCGGGGTGCATGCGAAGTGCAGCGGGGCAGAGCCCCGCTCTACGGGACGTGTCAGCGCAGCGCGTGGCTGGGGACGTCGATTTCCATGGCCAGCGCCAGGTGGTCCGAAAACGCGGCCGGGACCGCCTCGGCGCTGCGTTGCTGCAGGCCGGTGCTGAGCAGGATGTGGTCGATGGCCCGGTCCGGGCGCCAGCTCGGGAACGTCGGCACCGCGCAGCCCGGCGGTTGCAGGGTGGTCTTCTGGTACAGCGCCTGCATTTCCGGGCGGTCGGCCAGGCAGTTGAAATCGCCCATCAGCACCGCGTTGGGATGGTCGGTAAGCAGGTCGGCAATGAAGGCCAACTGCGACATCCGCGAGTTGGTCCCCAGCGACAGGTGCGCCACGGCAACGGCCAGGCCTTCACTGCCTTCGCCGAACTTGGCCAGCAGCACGCCGCGCCCGCCGATGCGGCCGGGCAGGGCGTGGTCCTGTACTTCCACCGGCTCCAGCCTGCTCAGCAGGCCGTTCGCGCTGGAGGCCACCCCGCCCATGCGGCGGTTGGGCTGGTGGCTCCAGTAATTGAAGCCGGCGCGCTCGGCCAGGTAGTGGGTCTGGTTGGTGAAGCCCGAGCGCAGGCTGCCCGGATCGGCCTCCTGCAGGCCGACGATGTCATGACCGCGCGCCAGCTGGGCAATGGCGTCCAGGCTGGTGCGCTTGCGCCCCGCCGGCAGCGCATGCGACCAGCTGCGGGTCACATAGTCGCTGTAGCGGCGGGTGCTGCTGCCGGCCTGGATGTTTGCCGTCAGCAGGCGCAGGGTCCGCGTGGTGGGGGAATTCACGACGGTGGCAGGCTCGGTAAGGATCAGTTGCCCTTGGCGGCGCGTTCGCGGGCGATCAGGTGATCGGCGATGCGCAGCATGTCGGGGAAGCTCTTGCCCTTGACCAAGTACTTGCCGTTGACGATCACCGACGGCGTGCCGGTGATCTGGCTGCGCTGGGCGAACTGCTTGGCGGCATTGGTCTTGGCATTCACCGCGAAGCTGCTCATGGTGCTGGCGAACTGCTTGGCGTCGGCACCGTGCTTGCCGTAGAAGGCGGCGATGTCTTCGACCGAATCACGACCGCGCTCGCCCTTCAGGGTCTGCTCGGCATGGATGGCCGAATACAGCGCTTCATGGGTCTTTTCCTGCAGACCCATGCTCTGTGCCGCATAGAAGGCACGCGCGTAGTTGTCCCAGGTACCGCCGAACATGGCCGGCACGTAGACGAAGTTGACGTCGCTCGGCAGACCGGCCTTCCACGGCCCGATCAGCGGCTGGAACGCGGCGCAGGCCGGGCACACGTAACCGAAGATCTCGGCCACTTCGATCTTGCCGGCGGCCGGCTGGAACGGCTGGCCGTTTTCGATCAGCAGGTAATCGGTGCCTGCCACCGGCTCCGGGCCGGTCGGGCGCGAGGACGCCGCAGCCGGGGCCGGGGTGGTCGCGGCAGCAGCGGCGGTTTCGGCGGCGGCGGTGTCACCGCTGGCAGCGGGCGCCTCGGTGGACGGCGCGGCCGGCTCGGCGGCCGGGGTGCTGCTCGGGGTGGCCGGTTCGGTCGGGGCGGTGGTGTTGGCGGTGCCGTCCTGGGCCTTGCAGGCCGCCAGGATCGGCAGCAGGGCCAGCAGCGAAATCGCGAAACGGGTCTTCATCTAGGCATCTCCAGCGGATGAACATGGTGGGGCCGGCACCCGGGGTGCCGGCCAGAGGGGAATGATGGCATGCGCCAACGCGCGTCCGGCGTGGACGGTGTGTGACGGTTCAGCGAGCCTGCACTCAGCGCGTGCGTTCGCTGCGGGCCTTGACGATGAGGGCGTCGGCATTGCGCAGCAGCGCCTCGAACGAGTCACCCTTGACCAGGTAACGGCCATTGATCACCAGGGCCGGGGTGCCGGGAACCTTGGTCCGCTGGGCGAAGGCGCGGGCGGCCTTCAGCTTCTGCTCGACCGCATCGCCCTTGATGGTGGCCAGGAAGCGCTCCGGTGCCACGCCGTAGTCCTTGTAGAACACGGCCAGCTCATCCGGCGAGACGTTCTGCATGGGCAGGCTGTTCTTTTCATGCAGCGCCTCGAACATGGCGCGATGGCTGCGCTTGGACACGCCCAGCTGGTCGGCGCTGAAGTAGGCGCGTGCGAACGAATCCCAGACACCGCCGAACGCGGCCGGCACGGGGGTGAAGCGCACATCCTTGGGCAGCTTGGCGGCCCAGGCTTCCAGCTGCGGCTCGAAGCGCGCGCAATGCGGGCAGGTGTAGCCGAACATTTCCACCACTTCGACCTTGCCGGCCAGCGGCGCATACGGGCCGGGCTGTTCGATCAGTTCGTAGTCGGTGCCTTCGACCAGGGCGACCGGCGCGGCCGCCAGCGTGGACAGGGGGCTCAGGGCCAGCAGCAACAGCATCAGGCGGGGCATCAACATCATCTACATCCATCTCCATCGGAAAAAACAACGCCGGCCCAGTGCCGGCGTGGCGGTGAACATAACCCGCCACGGGGGCGGGGCGGCCATTGCGCCGCCGAGCGGTCTTTACGGGGCCTTCGCCGGTTGTGCGGGGGTGGCCGAGGCGACATCGTCGGCGCGGTTGTGCAGGCCCTGCAGGTAGCTGCCCAGGGCTTGGATCTCCTGCTCGGTCAGCTGCTTTGCAATGGTGGCCATGATCTGGAAGTGTGCCTTGTCGGTTTCCTGGGTGGTGCCGGCCTGATACTCCTGCAGCCGCCGCGCCACGTAGGCCGCATGCTGCCCGCCGATATGCGGGTAGGCCGGGCCCGGGTTGCCGGCGCCGGTGGGACCGTGGCAGGCCATGCACGCCGGGATGCCGCGTTCGGCATCGCCCCCGCGATACAGCTGCTGCCCGATCTCGTAGAACTTCTTGCCGGCGTACGGACCTTCGCCCACCAGGCCATCGTCGGCAAGCCCGGCGCTGGCCTTCTGCGTTGCGAAATACGCCCCGATGTCGCGCATGTCCTGCGGGGTGAGGTCCTGCACGAACGGCACCATCGCCGCCGAGGCCCCGGAGGTGCGCTGCCCGTTGGCGATCAAGGCCATCTGCTGGGCGGTATAGCGTTCGCTCTGCCCGGCGATGCTGGGATACATCTCCACGGTGGAGTTGCCATCGGCCGAGTGGCAGGCCGCGCAGGCGGCCGCCTTGGCCTGGCCGGCCTTGGCATCCCCCCAGGTGGTCTTGCTGAAATCGACCTCCAGCGACGCGGTCTTGATCGGCCCGTTGTCAGGCAGGGGCGTGATCGAGGTCTGGGCGACCGCGACAGCGGCCAGCAGCGATACAGCAACAGCGGAAACGGCAAGAACGCGAGCGTGGCGCATGCGGAAGCTCCGTGTGGACCGGCCTGGCAGGTGCAGGGTGCACCCGCGGGGATCGCCCGATTATCCATGCGCTTTCACGCCACGGTCAACGCAGGGTGCAGCAAAACCGGCCGCGGCAGCGCGGATCCGGCCCGGACATGCGATCCTATGGGCATGTCATTGCTCCTCGAACGTGCCCACTATCTGCTTTCGGCCCACAACACCCGGCAATTGCCGGAGGATGTCGGGGCCGAAGTTGCCTTTGCCGGGCGCTCCAACGCCGGCAAATCCAGCGCCCTCAACGCCCTGACCCGCCAGAACAGCCTGGCCCGGGTCTCCAAGACTCCCGGCCGCACCCAGCAGCTGGTGTTCTTCGAAGTCACCCCGGAGGCCAAGCTGGTCGATCTGCCCGGGTACGGCTACGCCAAGGTGCCGCTGGACCTGCAGGCCCACTGGCAGGCCTTCATCGACCAGTACTTCCGTACCCGCGAGGCGCTGCGTGGCCTGGTGGTGGTGATGGACATCCGTCACCCGCTGAAGGACTACGACCGCCAGATGCTGGCCTATGCGGTGCAGCGCGGCCTGCCCGCGCACGCGCTGCTGACCAAGGCCGACAAGCTGGGCCGTGGCCAGCAGGGCATTGCCCTGCAGAAGGTGCGCAAGGAACTGCAGTCCTCGTTCGGCGACACCGTCAGCGTGCAGACCTTCTCCGGTCCGGCCCGCCAGGGCGTGGACGAAGCCCGCGGCATCATCGGCGGCTGGCTGGGCCTGAACAAGCCGGCCCCCGAAACCGCGTAATACCGTGCGGCCCCGTGACCGTGGGCCGGGTTACCGGCCAACGGCGCACGCATTCCGGTAATTCCGGCCCCTGGCTGGCCCGGTAACGGTGCGCGGATTCCGGTAGTGCCGGCCGCTGGCCGGCTCCCGATAGATCCGGCCGAAAGAGGAGCCGGCCAGCGGCCGCCACTACCCGGTCAGCTCGCGGCCCGCCAACGAATGCCGCGCACCCCAGGGTCAACGGCCCGGCAACGGCGCAAACTCGCCCGGCACCCACGCAAACGCCTCGCCCTCGCGCCGCACGTGGCCCAGCCCCGGGAACGGCAGGTGCGCACCGGCCACCCACCAGCCCCCGTCCGCGGCCTGCGCCATCATCGCGCGGCGGCTGGCGACGGCGGCCGTGCGTTCGCTGTCGGCCTCGTAGGCCGCCTGGGGCTGGGCGAACTGCACCGCGTGGAAATGCACGATGTCGCCCCACACCAGCAGCGACGGGCCGTTGCCGGTGTCCAGCTTCCAGGACACATGGCCCGGCGTATGCCCATGGCTGTCCAGCGCGGTCACCCCCGCCGGAAGCACCTGGCCTGGGCTGAAACGGCGCAGCTTGCCCGCGGCCTCGTAGGGCGCCACCGCCTTGCGCGCCAGCGCGAAGGCAAAGCGCACGCCCTGCGGCGCGGTGGCTTCGCTGGCCGGGTCCAGCCAATACGCCGCGTCGGCGGCCGACAACCAGACCGTGGCATTGGGGTAGGCGACCTTGTCCTGCGCATCCAGCAGCCCGCACAAGTGGTCCGGGTGGGCATGGGTGAGCAGCACGTCGTCCACCTCGGCCGGGTCGTAACCGGCTGCGCGCAGGTTGCCCAGCACCTGGCCCAGGCCGGGCCCGAAGCAGGTGGCGGTGCCGGTATCCACCAAGGTCAGGTGGTTGCCCCGCTGCACCAGGTAGGCGTTGACTGCGGTCTGCAGGCCCTTGCCGTCTTCGGGCACATACCGGTGGTCGAGCAGCCGGGTCACTGCACCGGCATCGATCCCGGTCAGTTCCTGCCGGCCCAGTGCCACGGTGCCGTCGAACAGCGCGGTGACCTGCAGCGTGCCGATCTGCTGGTGGTAGACGCCGGGCACCTGTGCCGAGGGCGTGTGCGTGGTGGTGGCCAGCGCCGGGCCGGTGGCCGTGGCCAGCAACAGGGCAGCGGCAAGTGAGCGAACGCGGGGAAGCGGCATGGCAGGGTCTACGCAAGGCGGCGGTGCCGCGGTGTCTCCATGCTGCGCGCGGACGTCGCCGCGTACTGCTCAGAATGCGCCGTGATCCGCTCGCCGGCTCAACTGTTGCCGATTGCCCCCGGCTCCAGCCCATAGCGCGCGGCAAAGCGCTTGTTGAAGCTGCCCAGCGAGCGGTAGCCCACGCGCGCGGCCACGGTCTTCAACGGCAGCTGCGTGGTGTACAGCAGGTTCATCGCGTGCGCCAGGCGTGCATCGACGATCAGCGCACGCACGCTGGCCTGCTCGCTGGCCAGCCGCCGCCGCAGCGTCGCACCACTCAGCCCCAGCTGCGCTTCGAAGTCGCGCGATTGCCAGTCGCGTTCGGGCTGTGCGGCGATCAGGTCACGGATGCGCTCGCCCAGGCTCGGCTCGGGAGGCACCAGCAGGCTGCCGTGGCCGCGCCGGCAGAACGCCAGCACCAGCGCGGCCAGCGCGAGCCGGGCCTCGGTGTAGCGCGCGTGTTCCAGCGCGTGGCGCCATTGACGCAGCGTGTCGCCGTGGTCGTCCAGCGACAACCGCGCCAGCGCGTCGCCGGCATCGGGTAGCGGTTCGTTCCAGAGCACGCGCGCGGCGGCCAGCGCCTCGCTGCACAGCGGCACGATCGCGCTGAGGTACACGCCGCTGTGCGGATCGGGAATGTTGACCACGTCGATCCGGCAGCGCCGGGTGACCAGGAACAGGTCGCCGGGCATGAGCGTCAGCGAATGCGTGCCACAGGTCACCTGCTTGCGGCCCTGCAGCAGGATCGCGAACTGCGGCTGCGGGATGTCCACCGACGAGGCCCCGTGTTCGCGGCGCGCGGTGACGCAGGCGTAGCCCTCGGCGCGCGCGCAGGTGGCCAGGCTGGCCATGTCGTCCAGCAGCGAGGTCGGGTGGAGGAGGGCGTTCATCAGTGCGCAGTATCGAACAACTGGCCGATGAGTGCTGCGGCCGCCACCGCCAGTGCGCCCCAGAACATTACCCGCACCGCGCCGCGCAGGGGCGATGCGCCCCCGGCACGCGCGGCCATCGCACCGGTGAGGCCGAGGCCGACCAGGGTGGCGGCGGTGGTGACCTGTGCAACGTACACATGCGGGGCCAGCAGTGCGGTCAGCACCGGCAGCGCCGCGCCGCAGATGAAGGCACCGGCCGAGGCCATCGCGGCCTGCAGCGGGCGTGCGCGCAGTTCTTCGGTGATGCCCAGCTCGTCGCGCGCATGCGCGGCCAGGGCATCATGGGCGGTCAACTGCACCGCCACCTGGTGGGCCAGGTCGGGGGTCAGGCCGCGCTGCCGGTAAATGGCCGCCAGTTCCTCCAGCTCGCTGTGCGGGTCTTCATGCAGCTCGCGTTTCTCCACCGCCAGGTCGGCATGCTCGGTATCGACCTGCGACTGCACCGACACATACTCGCCGGCCGCCATCGACATGGCCCCGGCCACGGTGCCGGCGATGCCGGTGGCCAGTATCGTGGTGGCACTGGCACCGCTGGCGGCAATGCCGACCACCAGCCCGGCCACCGAGACGATGCCGTCATTGGCGCCCAGCACGGCGGCCCGCAGCCAGCCCGCGCGGTCGGAGCGATGTACTTCGGGGTGTCGGGATCGGCTCATGGGGGCAGTGTAGGGCGCGCCCGCCGCGCGGGGCGAAATGCGTCGCAACGGCGCTGCGGCCCGGTCAAGCCCATTTTCATAGGATGCTGAAAACCGTCACGGTGACGCGACGGTGGGGGACGCCACGATATAGTGCGCCCTTGCGATGCGGGGGCTGCAACCCCACATCCCCGCCCTGACCAGAATCCTGCGAGCCTCCCCTTGTCGAGCCCCAGCCACGTCGCCGAGACGCCGATCACCGACCGAAATGAACTGGTCGCCACGTTGGCCTCCGGCGAAAAGCCCAAGGCGCAGTGGCGCATCGGCACCGAACACGAGAAGTTCGGCTTCCGCCTGGACGACCTGCGCCCGCCCACCTTCGACGGCGACCGCGGCATCGAAGCCCTGCTCAACGGCCTGACCCGCTTCGGCTGGGATCCGGTGCAGGAAGACGGCCGCACCATCGCGCTGCTGCGCGACAACGCTTCGGTGACGCTGGAACCGGCCGGGCAGCTGGAACTGTCCGGCGCGGCGGTGGAAACCATTCACCAGACCTGCGTGGAAACCGGCACCCACCTCAATGAAGTGGCGCAGGTGGCCGGCGAACTGCAGCTGGGTTTCCT
The DNA here is from genome assembly GCF_009832905.1 of Stenotrophomonas sp. 364. Taxonomy (NCBI): domain Bacteria; kingdom Pseudomonadati; phylum Pseudomonadota; class Gammaproteobacteria; order Lysobacterales; family Lysobacteraceae; genus Stenotrophomonas; species Stenotrophomonas sp. 364. The sequence goes on along the minus strand of NZ_CP047135.1, from coordinate 3,579,270 downwards.
GGGCATGGGCTTCCAGCCCAAGTGGGCCCGCGATGAAATGCCGTGGATGCCCAAGGGGCGCTACAAGATCATGCGCGAGTACATGCCCAAGGTCGGCACGCTGGGCCTGGACATGATGACCCGCACCTGCACGGTGCAGGTCAACCTGGACTACGCCACCGAAGCGGACATGGTGAAGAAGTTCCGCGTGTCGCTGGCGTTGCAGCCGATCGCCACCGCGCTGTTCGCCGATTCGCCCTTCACCGAAGGCGCGCCGAACGGCTACCAGAGCTACCGCTCGCACATCTGGACCGATACCGACAACGACCGCACCGGCATGCTCGACTTCGTGTTCGAAGACGGCTTCGGCTACGAGCGCTACGTCGACTACCTGCTCGACGTGCCGATGTACTTCTCCTACCGCGATGGCAAGTACAACGATGCCAGCGGCCAGAGCTTCCGCGATTTCATGGTCGGCAAGCTGCCGGTGCTGCCGGGCCAGCTGCCCACGCTGCGCGACTGGTCGGACCACATGACCACCGCCTTCCCCGAAGTGCGGCTAAAAAAGTACCTAGAAATGCGCGGTGCCGATGCCGGCCCGTGGAGCCGCCTGTGTGCATTGCCGGCGTTCTGGGTGGGCCTGCTGTACGACGATGCCGCACTGGATGCGGCCTGGGACCTGGTGCGTGATTTCAGCCTGGTCGAGCGCAATGTCCTGCGCGACGGCGTGCCGAAGCATGGGTTGAAGCTGCCGTTCCGCAACGGCACCGTGCTGGACCTGTCGCGCGAGGCGCTGAAGATCGCCGTGGCCGGCCTCAAGCGCCGCGCCGCGCGCAACGCCGATGGCCAGGACGAAAGCAAGTTCCTGGACGTGCTGCAGGAGATCGTCGATTCCGGGCTGACCCCGGCCGACCGCAAGCTGGCGCTGTTCCACGGCGAGTGGGGCGGCAACATCGATCCGGTGTTCAAGGAATTTGCGTACTGAGTGGGATAAAGCGGTAGTCGGTGGGTCGGGCGCTGGGCGCCCACGCCCTTTCCGGCAAATGTCCCCCGGCGTCGGCCTGCGGCCACCTCCTCCTCCTTTATTTTGCCTCCAAGGGCATGGGCGCCCAGCGCCCGACCCACCGACAGCGCCAGAAAAAACTGGCTTCCCCTCCTTACCGCAAGCCGAGCCCCGTAGCAGCCGGTAGGCTCCTGGGCAAAATAAAGGAGGAGGCCGCCCGCGGCCGGGGGACATTTGCGCCAGGGGTCTACCGGCTGCTACGCGGCCCTCACGCTCGCGACAGACCCGGGCGAATACACAACAGGTTCCATGCGGTGCCTGGACTGCCCGACCACACGCGTACAGCTGAAAAAAAACCCCGGCATTGCCGGGGTTTTTTCATGCCGTGCGGAAGGATCAGGCCGCCTTTTCCAGCGTGGCCATGTCGATCACGAAGCGGTAGCGCACGTCGTTCTTCGCCATGCGCTCCCAGGCTTCGTTGACGGTCTTGATGTCGATCACTTCCACGTCGCTGACGATGTTGTGTTCGGCACAGAAGTCCATCATTTCCTGGGTTTCGGCCATGCCACCGATCGCCGAACCGGTGATGTGCTTGCGGCCGAACATCATCGCAGCGCCCATCAGCGGCGGGTCCAGTTCGGTCAGCACGCCGACCAGGCACATGGTGGCGTCGCGCTTGAGCAGGCCCATGTACGGGTTGGTGTCGTGGCTCACCGGGATGGTGTTGAGCAGGAAGTCGAAGCTGCCGGCGTGGGCCTGCATCTGCGCAGGATCGCGCGAGACCAGCACTTCATCGGCGCCCAGGCGCTTAGCATCGGCGCCCTTTTCGGGAGTGGTGGTGATCATCACCACCGTGGCGCCCATCGCCTTGGCGAACTTCACGCCCATGTGGCCCAGGCCACCCAGGCCGATGATGCCTACCTTCTGGCCGGGGCCCACCTTCCAGTGGCGCAGCGGCGAGTAGGTGGTGATGCCGGCACACAGCAGCGGCGCGGCGGCCTTCAGGTCGAGCTTCTCGGACACCTTCACCACGAAGCGCTGCTCGACCACGATGTGGTCCGAGTAACCGCCGAAGGTGGGCTGGCCGGTGTCGCGTTCGGTGCTGTTGTAGGTGAAGGTGGCGCCCTTCTCGCAGTACTGCTCCAGCGACTCGTCACAGGCCGCGCAATGGCGGCACGAGTCGACCATGCAGCCGACGCCGGCGAAGTCGCCGACCTTGAAGGCGGTGACACCGGCGCCGACTTCGGTCACCCGGCCGATGATCTCGTGGCCCGGCACCATCGGGAACTTCGAGTTGCCCCAGTCGTCGCGGGCCTGGTGCAGGTCGGAGTGGCAGATGCCGCTGTACAGAATCTGGATGCGGACGTCGCCAGCGGCGACCGGGCGACGTTCGAAGGAGAACGGCACCAGCGGGGCGGTCTGGTCGTGCACCGCATAACCATGGGCGAGGGACATGGGGAATCCTTGGCAGGTTTGTAGAAAGGCGCTTTACAATACGCCCCGATCCCGTGCACAAAAAGTCAGGATATCGGCATGATTCATCAAGTGAAACGGGATAATCATGGCCACTGATAATTTGACCCATCTGGCCGCCTTCGCGGCCGTGGCCCGCCACCGCAGCTTCCGCAAGGCCGGTGCCGAGCTGGCCCTGTCCACCTCGGCGGTGAGCTATGCGATCCGCGCGCTGGAAGAGCGGCTGGGGGTGGGCCTGTTCCATCGCACCACCCGCAGCGTGGCCCTCACCGAGGCCGGCCAGCGCCTGCTCGAACGGCTGCAGCCGGCATTGGATCAGGTACATGACGCGCTGGAGGAAATGAATCACTTCCGCGCCGCCCCGGCCGGGCTGCTGCGCATCAATGCCACCCGCGCCGCCGTGCAGACCCAGCTGGGCCCGCGTCTGGCGCGGTTCCTGCAGGCCCATGCGGATGTGCGCATTGAACTGGCGCAGGACGATGGGCTGGTGGATATCGTCGCCAAGGGTTTCGATGCCGGCGTGCGCCTGCACGAGTCGGTGCCCGAAGACATGGTGGCGGTGCCGCTGGGCCCGCCGTTGCGCGGCCTGATCGTGGGCGCGCCGTCCTACCTGCAGCGCCGCGGCGTTCCAGCGCATCCGCGCGAACTGGCGCAGCATGAGTGCGTGCGCTTCCGTTTCGCCAGTGGCCATCTGTACAAGTGGCAGTTCGAACGCGACGGCCAGGAGCTGGAGGTGGACGTACCCGGCCGGCTCACCCTGGGCGACCAGCACACCATCCTGCAGGCCGTGATCGACGGGCTTGGCCTGGCCTACGTGCTGGAAGACGCCGCGCGCCCGTTCCTGAACGATGGCCGCCTGGTGGCAGTGCTGGAGGACTGGAGCGAACCATTCCCCGGCTTCGTGCTGTATTACCCGCGGCAACGGCAGATGTCGTCGGCGCTGCGCGCGTTCGTGGACATGGTGCGCGACACCGCCGCCTAGCCGCGCAGGCGCACGCATTCCATGCGCGCTTCGAGAATGCCGGCGTGATGCGCGATGGCAGGTATGCACTGCCGGTGGTCGCTGTGTCCGGGGAGTCGATTGCAAGCCCTTCTTCGTCCAGCGTGGTTTATCGTTACAACGCGCGCTGAGCGCGTCCTTCTTCAGCTTCATGGATTCCGCATGCACACGCTTTCCGATATCGAACAGGCCACCGGCCAAGTCTTCCCGCCGCTCTACCGGCAGCTGGACGCCGAGGACCGGCTGGGCTTTGGTGGCCCGCACCCGGAGTGGTTCAAGGTCGTGTTTCCGGCCCTGCAGGCCGCACCGCCGGTGCTGCTGTATGCCTACGACTACGAGCCGATCGCGCGCGAGCGGCTGCACGAGGCGTGGTCGGACCTGACCGCCGCCGACCACTACAACCCGCTGCGCGCGGACATGCAGCTGCTGCCGTTTGCCGAGACCGGTGCCGGCGATGTGTACTGTTTCTGGACCAACGCACCGGGCTTTGCCGAACCGCCGGTGCTGCTGGTCTGGCACGACGACGACCGCGCCGACCTGCTGGCCGCGAACTACCAGGACTTCCTGTTCCGCAAGATGGTGGAGTCGGTGCTGGACCTGGAGGATTCGCTGCTGGACGACGGCGCGCTGGCCGACAACCTGCAGCGTTGGCTGGACACGCACCGCGCGTGGCTGCGTGCCGACCAGGTGCAGGCACTGGAGACGTGGTTCGGGCAAACCGAGGCCATCGCCAACGGCGCACTGCACGAAGATCAGGCCGATGCGCTGATCCGCGAGGTAATCGGGTTCGAGCGCATCAACGAGCGCATTCCCTACGTGCAGGCATGACAGCGGCCATGCCAGAGCCTGCCGCACTCACTGACGCGGACTTCCGCCAGCTAGCCGACCATCTGCTGGCGCTGGATGCCGGACGGGTGCCGCCGACGTTGCCGCCACACCTGCGCGCGCACCCGGTGGCGACCCTGGCCGCCACCGGGCAACTGGACCAGGCGGTGGTGGCCCTGATGGGCGACGTACCCAACCCATGGCGCGGCCTGCTGCTGCGATAACCGCGCGCGGCGGGCGGTAGAGCCACCCCACGGGTGGCTGCCCGCACCCACGGAATCACCACGCCCGCGCCGGCCCCACGATCAGCGGGCAACCGGGTAATCGGTATACCCCTCCACCCCACCGCCGTAATACGTGGCCCGATCCGGCACCGCCAATGCCACGTCGTTCTCCAGCCGCGCCACCAGATCCGGGTTGGCAATGAACGGCTGGCCGAACGCGGCCAGGTCGATGATGCCCTCGTCCACCAGCCGCAGCGCGCGCTCGCGGGTGAGGCTGCCGGCCAGGATCAGGGTGCCGCCGTAGCTCTGCTTGAACGTGCGCAGGAACGCCTCGCTCAGCACCGACACACCGCGCGCGTGGTTGTCGTTGAGGTGCACGTAGGCCAGGCCGCGCTTGCCCAGTTCCTGCGCCAGGTACAGGTAGGCCGCTTCGTTGCCGACGTACTCGGGCATGTCGAACTGCAGGTTGTTCGGTGCCAGCCGCACGCCGACGCGGTGCGCCCCGATCCGCGCCGCCATCGCATCGACGGTCTCCAGGATCAGACGCGCGCGGTTCTGCAGCGTGCCTCCGTACCCGTCGGTGCGATCATTGGTGACCGGGTTGAGGAACTGTTCGAACAGGTAGCCGTTGGCCGCGTGCAGTTCGATGCCATCGAAACCGGCGGCGATCGCGTTGTCGGCCGCGCGCGCGAAGTCGTCCACGATGCCGGGCAGTTCGTCGGTGCGCAGCGCGCGCGGCGGGGTCGGATCGGCGTGGCCCCGGCTGCCATCTTCGTGGTACACGAACGAGGTGTTCTTCGGGTTGCTGGCCACCGGGCGGGTGCCCGCGCTGACCGGCTGGCCGCCGTCGGGCTGCAGCGAGGCGTGCGACATGCGGCCCACGTGCCAGAGCTGGGCGAAGATCGCGCCGTGCTCGGCATGCACGGCCGCGGTGACGTGCTTCCAACCTTCCACCTGTTCGGCCGACCACATGCCCGGCACGTCGATGTAGCCCTGGCCCTGCGCCGACACCGGGGTGCCTTCGCTGATGATCAGCCCGGCACTGGCGCGCTGCCGGTAGTACTGCGCGGTGAGGGCGTTGGCCACGGTGCCGGGGTTGCGTGCGCGGGTCATCGGCGCCATCGCGATGCGGTTGCGCAGGGGGGTACCGGCGAGGTCGTAGGGCTGGAAGAGCAGGGCGGTCATAAGGCGGAACTCGTGGGGAAGGGGGCGCCAGCGGCGCGACCCCTTCAAGATAGGGTTGACCTGGAGGCGCATAAAGGACTTCAATTTCCCAGCAAGTGGGACATTGTGTCCCCAATGGAGCGCGGTGATGCTGCCGGTGGAATCGTTGAACGGGCTCGTCACCTTCGTCACCACGGCGCGCTCGGGCACCTTCACCGAAGCGGCGGAGACCCTGGGGATCTCGCGCTCGGCGGTCGGCAAGGCGATCGCGCGGCTGGAAGAGCGGCTGGGCGTGCGGCTGTTCCATCGCACCACCCGGCGCATTTCGCTCACCGCCGATGGCCAGGCCTACTTCGCCTCCTGCGCCACCGCGCTGGAAGAGATCGCCTCGGCCGAGGCGTGCCTGGGCTCGGCCTCGCACCTGCCTGCAGGGCGCCTGCGCATCGACATGCCGTCCTCGTTCGGGCGGCTGATGATCCTGCCGGTGCTGCTGCGCATCTGTGCCGAACACCCCGAACTGCAGCTCACGATGACCTTCACCGACCACTTCGTGGACCCGGTCGAAGAAGGCATCGACCTGTTGATCCGCTTCGGTGGGCTGGACCAGGCCCAGCACCTGGTCGCGCGACGGCTGGGCACCCAGCGGTTGATCACCTGTGCCTCGCCGGCCTACCTGGGCACGCACGGCACGCCCGCCACCGTGGACGACCTGCATGCGCATCGCAGCATCGTCGGCTATCGGTACGGCCAGCCGGTGGCGTGGCGGATCGGAGAAGACGCCGGGCAAGCGCGCTTCATTCCCAGCGGCACCCACCAGCTCAACGATGGCGATGCGGTGATCGAGGCGGCCATCGCCGGCCTGGGCATCTGCCAGATGCCGCACTTCCTGGTGAAGCGACACCTGCAGACGGGCGCGTTGCAGCAGGTGCTGGGCCAGTGCATGCAGCACCATGTGGAGATCCACGCGCTATGGCCGCAGACCCGGCACCTGCGCCCGAAGGTGCGCTACGTGGTGGATGCGCTGGCGACACTGGCCGATGCCGGTGCGTTCGACTGAGCCGGGCGGACAGGCATCGGTTGTCAGTGTCGTGCCACGCAGGCCATCATCAGGACCACCAACCACGGACGGGAGTGGAGATGCGCGGCGCACACGCAGTGATGAGCACGATCCGGTGCGGGCTGTCGATACTGCTGCTGGCAAGCCCGGCGGCGCAGGCCAGCCAGGCCGCAAGTACCGAGGCCATCTACATCGAATTTCTGTGGGCCAAGACACCGGTGGGGGCGTTGGCACGGCAACAGACGCGGCAGTTCGTTCTGGAAGATGGTCCGGTGCACCAGGTGTGCGTCGCGGCGAATGCGCAGGATACCGATGTGCAGGGCCTGACTCTGGCGATCCGCGACGCGGCCGGCACGGAGGTGTCCCGCAGCACCCATGCCGACTATCGCGGCCGCAAGCAGTGTTTCCCCGCGCAGCTGGGCCACGCAGGCGCGCCCGGGCAGTGGACGGTGGACACGTGGCTGGGCGATGGACGCCATGCCAGCGCCACCGTGCGGGTGGATCGCACGCTGGATGATTCACCGTACATGCGCGACCCCGCCATCGCCTATGTGTACGGCCGCCCCAACTACGACGCGGACATTCCGCCCGCGGATTGGGTGGGACGGGTGGAATGGCAGATGGACGTGGACCCGCAGGGGCGCGTCACCCATGTGGCCATCGTCGCAGCCGAGGGCGTGGGCACGCGCCTGCGTGACCGGGCGATCGCTGCCGGTTACATCAGCCTGTTTCCGCCCGACGCCGCGCGCACGCAAACGCCGCTCCGTGCGCGGCGCGCGCTGTCGTTCGCAGCGGAATGACACCGCCAATGGAAGCACCATGATCAACGCGATTCATCGTGTCACCTGGGCACTGGTCGGCGTGCTGTGCCTGGGCGCGGCAAGCGCGTCGCCGCTGCATGAGTAGCTGAGCGTACCCCGCGTGGACGGAACCCTTCTGGATGTACAGGTGCACCGGCCTGCGTCGGCGGGAAAGGTGCCGTTGCTGGTCTTCATCGATGGCTCGCTGTGCATTCCGTCCACGCTCAACGACAGCGTGGCGTGGCTTCAGCGGCAGGTGGACGGCCCGCATCCTTCGCCTTGGCCGTCATCGAAAAGACCGTCACCGTCGTCCCTCCGCCCGGTGGCCGAATCGATGCAGGACATGGTGTGTGCAGCCAATGGCACGCCAACCACCTGCCGCCAGGAACCGCGCGCCCGGATGGACACCATCCGCGCCGAGCCGGTGCCCGGCAAGGACTGGATGGGCGAGGCCAACACCTTCGCGGTCTGGGCCGGTCGCCTGGATGCGGTGGAGGCCAACGTGCTGCGGGATCTGCGTGCCCCGTTGCTGGTGGTGCACGGTGAGCGCGACGGCTCGGTGCCGGTGGCGTCGGCGCGGAAGCTGGCCACGGCGATGCAGGGGGCGGGCGTTACCTTCCGCTACGTGGAGGTGCCCGGCATGCGGCATAGCCTGTGGAGTACGCTCACCGAGGCACGGGCGCTCGAGTTGCACCGGGACGTGCTCGACTGGTTGCGTAGCAAGGCGTCTGGCGAGGGCGACAGCGAAGGGTAGGAGGTTTCTGGCTCAGCCGAACCGCGCCGCCAACCGCGGCACCAGCGCCTCCACGTCGCCATCGACGTCGTCCCACGGCGCATCGATATCGGCGGCGTAGTGGATGGTGGCCATGAGCGCGGCGTGGTCGGCTGCACTCGGCGCGTGCGCGCGCATCGCCTCGGCGAGGGCCGCGTAGTCCGGCGCCATGCCCCTGCGCTGGAACCAGGCATTGGCGCCCACCACGAGCATGTCTTCACCCTCGGCCGGCGTGGCGCCCAGCGGATGGCCGGCCAGGGAATCGGGGTCGCGCAGTGCGCCGAGGAAACACGCCTGACCCTGCCCGATCAGCCAGCCGCGGAAGTAATCGAAGCCATCGTCGCTGCAGCCGTCGGTGATGATGTAGGCCGCCGCCCACAACCGGCTCTTGCATGACAGGGCATGGTAAATCTGGAAATACCCGCACCAGCGGAGGATGGCATCGGCGTCCTGTGCGGCCAGGCGGCGGGTCAGCAGCGCGGGCACGGCGTCCGGCGACGGGGCGTCCTGCCGGGCCTGCTCGATGAGGGTCCAGAATGCGTGGCGGTCCATGCGGGCGGTTCACGGGAGGGAGCACCGTTCTAGCCCATGGCCTGCGCCGAAGCAACCGCGCAGTGACCCGCGCGAGCGGTTGTGTATACTATCCCCCAGTATAGTTCTCTGGTCATTCGCCCGTGCCGCACTCCCCGGAAGAAAAGAAGAAGGTCCTGGCCCGTGTGCGCCGCATCCGCGGCCAGTGCGATGCGCTGGACCGGGCGCTGGACGCCGGGGCCGAGTGCGGGCCGGTGCTGCAGCAGATCGCGGCGATCCGCGGGGCGGTCAACGGGTTGATGTCCGAAGTGATGGAAGCCCACCTGCGTGAAGAATTCGGCCAGCCGGCGCAGTCCGATGCGCAGCGCGCCGAGCGTGTGCGCGACATGAGCGCGCTGATCCGTTCCTACCTGAAATAAGCGCGCGGCTAACCGCGCGCGCACCTGTCTTGTTCCTTGCCTTGGAGAGTTCCCGATGAAATCCCGTGCCGCTGTAGCGTTTGGTCCCGGCCAGCCGTTGAAGATCGTCGAGATCGACGTCGCCCCGCCGAAGAAGGGCGAAGTGCTGGTCAAGATCACCCATACCGGTGTCTGCCATACCGATGCGTTCACCCTGTCCGGCGATGATCCCGAAGGCCTGTTCCCGGCCGTGCTGGGCCATGAAGGCGCCGGCATCGTGGTGGAAGTGGGCGAGGGCGTCACCAGCGTCGCGCCGGGCGACCACGTCATTCCGCTGTACACCGCCGAATGCGGTGAGTGCCTGTTCTGTACCTCGGGCAAGACCAACCTGTGCGTGGCCGTACGCGCCACGCAGGGCAAGGGCGTGATGCCCGATGGCACCACCCGCTTCAGCTACAACGGCGAGCCGATCTACCACTACATGGGCTGCTCGACCTTCAGCGAGTACACCGTGGTGGCCGAGGTCTCGCTGGCCAAGATCAACCCCGAGGCGAATCCGGAGCACGTGTGCCTGCTGGGCTGCGGCGTCACCACCGGCATCGGTGCGGTGCACAACACCGCCAAGGTGCAGGAAGGCGATTCGGTGGCGGTGTTCGGGCTGGGCGGCATCGGCCTGGCGGTGATCCAGGGCGCGCGCCAGGCCAAGGCCGGCCGCATCTTCGCCATCGACACCAACCCGTCCAAGTTCGACCTGGCCAAGCAGTTCGGTGCCACCGACTGCGTCAACCCGAAGGACTTCGACAAGCCGATCCAGCAGGTCATCGTGGAGATGACCACCTGGGGCGTGGACCACACCTTCGAGTGCATCGGCAACGTCAACGTGATGCGTGCGGCACTGGAATGCGCGCACCGTGGCTGGGGCCAGTCGGTGATCATCGGCGTGGCCGGCTCCGGTCAGGAAATCTCGACCCGTCCGTTCCAGCTGGTCACCGGCCGCTCGTGGAAGGGCACCGCCTTCGGCGGCGTGAAGGGCCGCAGCCAGCTGCCGGGCATGGTCGAAGACGCCATGAAGGGCGACATCGAACTGGCGCCGTTCGTCACCCACACCATGGACCTGGAGCAGATCAACGAGGCCTTCGAGCTGATGCACGAAGGCAAGTCGATCCGCTCGGTGGTGCATTACTGAGCGGCCCATGGGACTGACCGACTTCTGGAAGCGTCCGCCAGTGCCGGCCGTGCCGCTGCGTGATGCGCTGGTCGACCAGATCGAGCAGGCGTTGCGTGCGCTCGGCTGGTTGCAGGGGCCGGTCGGCGCACCGCGCCACGTCGATTCACCGTTCGGCATCGACGAGATGCCGTTCGAACAGTGGCTGGTGCAGGTCTTCCTGCCGCGGCTGCAGGAAGCACGCCGCGACGGACAATGGCCGCCGCAGAGCCAGGTTGCGGTGGCGGCGCGGCGGAACCTGGATGGCCAGGACGAATGCGAGCCCTTGCTGCAGCTGCTTGCGCAGCTGGACCATGACATCAACACCGGCGTCGCGCCTGCGCGCGACCGCCTCTGAAGGAACTACCATGGAACGCATCGAACATCGCGCCGCCTTCGGCGGTTGGCAGGACGTGTACCAGCACCGCTCGCAGGTGCTGGGTTGCGAGATGAAGGTGGCCGTGTACCTGCCACCGCAGGCGGCTACGCACAAACTGCCGGTGCTGTATTGGTTGAGCGGCCTGACCTGCACCGAGCAGAACTTCATCACCAAGGCGGGCGCGCAACGCTACGCGGCCGAGCACGGGGTGATCATGGTGGCCCCGGACACCAGCCCGCGCGGTGACGACGTGGCCGACGCCGAGGGCTACGACCTGGGCAAGGGCGCAGGCTTCTATCTCAACGCCACCGAGCAGCCGTGGGCGGCGCACTACCGCATGTACGACTACATCGTGGACGAACTGCCGGCGCTGGTGGAAGCGCATCTGCCGGCAAGCGGTGCGCGCAGCATCAGCGGGCATTCGATGGGCGGCCACGGTGCGCTGGTGATCGCGCTGAAGAACCCCGGCCGCTACCGCAGCGTGTCGGCGTTCTCGCCGATCGTGGCACCCACCCGCGTGCCGTGGGGCCAGAAGGCGTTCACTGCGTACCTGGGCGAAGACCGCAGCGCCTGGGCGGCGTGGGACGCCAGCGAACTGGTGGCCACCGCCGAAGAGAAGCTGCTGCTGCTGGTGGACCAGGGCGGTGGCGATGAATTCCTGGACACCCAGCTGCAGCCGCAGTGGCTGCAGGCCGCCTGCACCGCCGCCGGCCACCCGCTGCAGCTGCGCCTGCAGCCGGGGTACGACCACAGCTACTACTTCATCAGCACGTTCATCGGCGACCACATCGCGCACCACGCCAAGGCGCTGCACGCCTGATCGTGGGGTAGAGCCGACCGTTGGTCGGCTGCAAGCATCAGCGCACCGACGGTAGAGCCGCCCCATGGGTGGGCTCCACCCGCGGCCCGATCAATCCTCGTCTTCTTCCGCGGCCTCGCGACCCTGCTGGCGGATCAGCGCTTCTTCGCGCGCATCGTTGATGGCGTGGCGCACGCTGTCCAGGTCGATGGTGGTTTCGTCATGCACGAAGGTGCCAGTGAGCGGGCTGTCGGGCAGCAGGTCGCCGGCCTCGAACAACGCCCACATCTCCTCGCCGTACCAGCTGTCCAGCAGCTCCGGCGCGAAACGCCCGAGGTAGGCAGTAAGGTTGTTGACGTCACGCAGCAGCATGCTGCGCGCGGCGTTGTTGCCGCCGGCGCTGACCACCTGCGGGAAGTCGATCACCACCGGCCCGTCCGGGCCCACCAGCACGTTGTACGGCGACAGATCGCCGTGGATCAGCCCGCAGCACAGCATGCGCACCACCTGGCGGACCAGGGTCTGGTGGAAGTCGCGGGCCTGGTCAGCCTCCAGCTCCACTTCGCCCAGGCGCGCGGCGGAAAAGCCGTCGGCGTCGGTTACCAGCTCCATCACCAGCACGCCGTGGTAGTAGCCATGCGGTTCGGGCACGCGCACGCCGGCGTCGCGCAGCTGGTACAGCGCGTCCACCTCGGTGTTCTTCCAGGCCGTTTCCTGCTGCTTGCGACCGTACTTGCTGGCCTTGCCTACCGCACGCGCTTCACGGCTGCCGCGCACCTTGCGGCCTTCCTGGTACTGCACGCGCTGCTGGAAACTGCGTTGGGCCATGTCCTTGTAGACCTTGGCACAGCGCACGTCATCACCGCTGCGGACCACGTACACGGCCGCTTCCTTGCCGCTCTTGAGCGGGCGCAACACTTCATCGATCACGCCGTCGTCGATCAGCGCCTGCAAGCCTTGGGGGGTCTTCACGGAATCTCGGGTATGCGGCCGGCGCCAATGCGCCGGCCTGAAAGGGGAAGGGATTTTCGCATCTTCGGGGCGGGCCGGCCATCGGCGGCTGTTCAAGCGGGCCGCCGCACCCCGGGGCGGGCTCAGGGCAGCCGCTGCTCGCCGCGCAGCACCGGGTAGGGATTCAGCGAGGCGCCCTCCCACCAGTGCTTTTCCGGGCCCAGGGTATGGATCTCGAAATGCAGGTGCGGGGCCTCCGGGCTGGCATTGCCGGTGCTGCCGACGTAGCCGATGACCTGGCCGCGGGTGACGGTCTGCTTCTCGGCCAGGCCGTCGGCATAGCGCTCAAGGTGGGCGTAGTAGTAGCAATACCGCCCACCGGGTTCGAACTGGTACACCGTCAGCCCGCCGCGATCGCTGTTGAACAGCTTCTCGATGGTGCCATCGGCCACCGCCAGCACGGGGGTGCCGGCCGGCGCCAGAATGTCGATGGCATCGTGCACGCGGCCTTCGCTGCGGGCGTCGGTGAAGGTGTCCTGCAGCTGGGCGGCGGTGATGCCCTGCACCGGCAGCAACAGCGCGCTGCCGTCTGCCGGGGTGGACACCGTCGGGGCAGGTGAGGGGGCCGGCGGCGTTGCCGGGGCCGCACTGCTGGCCATGGCGGTCGGCGCGGCCCGGCTGGAGGCCACCAACGTGGCCGGGTCGGCCGGAGCGGGCACCGGCATCGCGGGCGTTGCATCGGCACCCGCACCCGTGCCCGGGCCGTTCACCACCGGGCCCAGCCACCACCAGCCGGCGATCCCGACCACCAGTCCCAGTGCCAGCAGCTTGGTCAGTTTCATCCGGTTACTCCTGCATCACCACCGGTACCGATGCATCCACCGCGTCGGCCACCTGCAGCGCGTCCCAGTTGGTCATGCGCACGCAGCCGTGCGATTCGGTCTTGCCCACGTGGCCCGGCTCGGGCGTGCCGTGCAGGCCGTAGTGCGGCTTGGATATGTCGATCCAGACCCGGCCCACCGGGTTGTTCGGACCCGGCGGCAGCAGCGCCTTGCTTTCCTTCTTGCTGGCATCCCAGAACAGCTTGGGGTTGTAGTGGAAGGTCGGCTCGCGCGAGATGCCGAGGATCTTCCATTTACCGATCGGCAGCGGGTCGTGCTTGCTGCCCGACGACACCGGGAACTGTGCGTAGACCTTGCCCTGTGCGTCGTACAGGCGCAGCGTGGAATCGGATTTGTCGATCACCAGTTTGGTGGCCTTGGGCAACGTGCCCGGTGCGATGTTGGGCACCTGGATCTCGCTGCCGGCCTTGGCCAGGTCCACGCCGGGGTTGAGTGCGCGCAGCAGCTCGGGCGACGCGTGGAAGCGCTCGCCCAGCGCTTCCTCCACCGATGCGTAACCAAGCGCCTTCAGTTTGGCCTGCTCGGCCGGCTTCTTCGGAATTGGCGCGAACGGGCCGGCCACGTCCTCGGCGGTGAGCGTGTAGCGCGCCAGCACCGGGGTGGCGTCCGGCTGCAGCGCCTGCCAGGTGGCGTCATCAAGCTCGCCGGTGACCTTGAGGCCGCGAGCGGCCTGGAAGCCGGCCACCGCGCGCTTCTGGTTGGAGCCGGTCAGGCCATCGATCTGGCCGGGCGAGAAATGCGCACGATCCAGCAGTACCTGCGCGTGCAGGTCCGAGCGCGGACCGGTGGCGGGTGTGCTGCTCTCGGCAACCGGTGCCGGCAGGGCAGCCGGTTGCTGGGCAAATGCGGGCGTAGCACTGGCAAGGGCCAGCACCAGCAGCGAAACAGGGGCAGTGGGGCGCAGCGGCATTGAATACTCCAGGGCAGGCTCACCTGCACCATGCCGTAGCGGTGTGCACGGCTGTCGTGAAAACGCTGACGCGCAGCTGAGCGCAGCGCCACGGCAGCGTGCGTGCAGGGGCTGTGAAGTGATGCGTGCCGCTGCAGCGGGTGCACGGCAAAGGCGGTATCGTGGGTCCACATCGCATCCGGGCGGGGATGGCATGGCAGCTGTGTTGGCGGCGTTGTACATCGTGTGCCACGGATTGGCCCTGGTGCTGGTGCCGGGCCATGCGCAGGCGGTGTCGTTTTCGTTCCTGATCGGTGCGCCGCTGTTGGCGGCGCTGGCGTGCCTGAGGCGCATGCACAGAAGCGATGCCCGCGTAGGCTGGTTCGCGCTCGTGGTGGGCATGCTGTTGTGGGCAGGGGGCATGGCCCTGAACATGTACCAGGAAATCGGGCTGGGCACGCCGGATGCCACCCCGGGCGCGAGCATGCTCTTTTACGTGCTGTACGGGGTGCCGTTGACCTTCGCCATGGCCCATCCCCGGCACGAGCCGTGGTACCTGATCCTCATCGACGGCGCGCTGGCATTGCTGCTGGGCTACATGTTCTTCGTGCATACCTTTTCTTTCGCCACGCTGAGCGATGCACCCGAGCCGGGCCTTGGCAGCCTGCGCATGATGTTCGACATCGAGAACCTGTTCATCGCCGTGTTCGCGCTGGTGCGCTACCTGGCCAGCGAGGACGCACCGCGACGGGTGTTCTTCCGCGCGTTGACCCTCTACGCATGGCTGTACATGGCGATGGCGTTCTACATCAACCACTTCGCCACCGATGCCAGCTACGGCGGCCCCAGCGACCTGCTGATCGACCTGCCGTTCCTGCTGCTGGCAGTGATGGCGCTGCGCGATGATCCGGAACGGGGCGATGCCACGCCGCGCCGCCTGGCCCTGGCCGTACGTGCCGGCAGCCCGTTGATCCTGCCGGCGGCCTTGCTGGTGGTATCAGCGGTCATGGTGAAGGCACACCCGCATTTGGCCGTGGTCGGCTTTGCGTTGGCCACGCTGGGCTCAGGCCTGCGCGGGGTGGTGATGCAGGTGCGCGCGATGGAGCGCCAGGATCAGTTGGACGTGCTGACGCGGGTGGATGCGCTGACCGGGGTGGCCAACCGCCGCGCGTTCGATCAGGCGCTGCAGGCCGAGTGGAGCCGCGCGCGGCGCAGCGGCCAGGGCATGGCGTTGCTGATGGTGGACATCGATCATTTCAAGGCATTCAACGACCGCTTCGGCCACCCGCTGGGCGACGCCTGCCTGCGTGCCGTGGCCACCGCGCTGTCCGGATGCGCTACCCGTGGCACCGACGTGGTGGCCCGCTATGGCGGCGAGGAGTTTGCGGTAGTGGTGTCAGGCACGACCCGCGACGGCGCGCTGGCCCTGGCCGAGACCATGCGCCTGGCGGTGGAGCGGTTGCGCCTGGCCACCACCGACCCGGTCGGCAGCGTGGGTGCCACCATCAGCATCGGGGTGGCGCACGTGGCACTGATCACCTCGGTCGACCCCGGCACGTTGCTGGCCGCGACCGATGCCGCGCTGTACGACGCCAAGCGCGCCGGCCGCAATCGCGTGGTGGAAGGCCGGCTGCCCGAGCCGCGTTGACAGCGTCAGAGGCACACCCCGTTCCAGTCAGCCGCGTACCCATGCCGCCGGATCGAGCAGGCGCAGGCCCACCGGTGACAGCGTGGTGAGGCGCAGGCCGAGGTCGGCCTGGCGTGCCGCCTGGGCACACTGCGCCAGCTGGTCGCGCAGCGCCACCGTGGCATCGCCGTCGTGGTGTGCACGCGGGCGCGGATGGCGCCATTGCGACAATCGGCGCACGCAGGCCAGCAGGTCCAGTTCGGTGGCGCCAATGAACGGTGAGCCCGGTTGCAGCAGTTCGATCGGCGCGGGGCCGGTGCGCAGCAGCGGCACCAACGTAGTGAAGGCGCCGATGCCATCGGCATCCAGGCCAAGGCCGCCCAGCAGGGCGACGGCGTCGTCGCGGGTCGTGGGGTCGGCCACGCGGCGCAGCGCGCACAGCAGGCGCTGCTCGACGGCGTTGCAGCGCCGGCCGATCGGCTGGTAGCTGACCCGGGTGGGGGAGGCGGGGGTGCGGTGGGGCATGGGTGACCTGCGAAGGTGTCAGGGAACGGCGTCGCGGACCTCGACCAGCACCGGGCAGGGGGCGTGGTCGATGGTCCATTGACCGACGGAACGCTCGAACAGCCGCTCCATCCGGGAAAGATGCCGGTGGCCGATGACAATCAGGTCGCAGTCGTGCTGGCGGGCGTAATCGCATAGCACCTGGGCCGGTTCCCCGGCCGGGTGGCTGGCCACCCCATCGATGCCGCGCTCGCGCAGCTGGTCCAGCGCGGTGGTCAGCAGCTGCACGGCCTGATGGTGCTGGTCGTCGGCGGCCACGTACTCGGTGCGGTCGGCAGGCGGCGCATCGTCGGCCAGCGCAAAGGCGGGGTCCAGCACGCACAGCAGATGCAGGCGGGTGTGCGGGGTGGCCAGTGACGCGGCCAGTGCCAGCACGTGGGCATGCTGGGGGCCGCTGTCGATGGCGACGAGAATGGTGGTGAACATGCGGCATCTCGCAGGGGGGACGGGGATGCTCGCGCAAAGCACCGCGCACACCCATGCCGTGCGCCGCAGGCATGGATTGCGTCAAACGCACGAATCCTCGAATTGGCATGCCGTAAAGTGACTGCCATACTCCCTACGCGCCGCCGCCATGCCCGACCTGAACCTGCTGCTTGCCCTGGATGTGCTGATCGAGGAGGGGAGCGTAGTAGGTGCTGCGCGGCGGATGAACCTGAGCGCGCCGGCGATGAGCCGCACCCTGGGGCGCATCCGAGAGGCGGTGGGCGACCCGGTGCTGGTGCGCTCGGGCCGGGGGCTGGCGCCCACCCCGCGCGCGCTGCAACTGCGCGAGCAGGTGCGTGAGGTGATCGAACAGGCGCACCTGGTGTTCAACGCCGGCCGCGAGGTCGACATGCTGACCCTGGAGCGCACCTTCAGCATCCGCGCCAACGATGTGTTCGTGGGCACCTACGGCGGTCGCATGCGCGAGCTGTTCCAGGCCCAGGCACCGCGCGCGGTCTTGCGCTTCGTGCCCGAAGGCGACGGCGATGACGATGCCATGCAGCAGGGCCGCATCGACCTGCACATCAGCACCGCTGGCAAGCACGGTGCCGACACCAAGGTGCAGAACCTGTTCAGTACCTCGTTCTTCGGGGCCGCGCGCGAGGACCATCCGCTGTTCGCCGAAGAGATCACCGTGCAGCGGTTCGTCGCCTACGACCACATCGCCGTGTCGCGGCGCGGGCGCGCACATGGGCCGATCGACGATTACCTGACCACGCAGGGCCTGCAGCGCCGGGTGGCGCAGATCATGCCCACCTTCCATTCGGCGATCTTCGCCGCGGCCGACTCGGACCTGATCCTGCCGCAGATGCCAAGCGTGATGCTGGGCCGGCTGGAACGGCTGGGCGTGCCGCTGCGGCTGTTCGAACTGCCGATTCCGGTCAGTACGGCCGTTGTGGTGCAGGCATGGCACCCGCGCCTGGACAGCGATCTGGCGCATCGTTGGCTGCGCCGCAGCATCAAGGCCCTGTGTGACGCACAGTCAGGCCTGGCCTGAGTTGGGGACGCGGGCGGAGCGTGCAGGGTGACGCTCGAGGCGTGCGCCTGATGCATTCCAGGATTGGCCGGCACAGCATTTTCCGCAGCATGCGCACTGCCTAGACTGCCGCTCCCCGTCGTGGAGTGGTCGCCATGTTCCTGCTGTATGCCGTGCACCGTGCCGTTAGCGGTGGTGAGCGATGAATGCGCTGAGCGCACCGGTGCCGGTCGCCGCCGCACCTGCCGCACCGACGTCGCCGCCGCAGGCCGTGCTGAGCCCGCGTCTGGCGGTGGGCCTGTGCGGCGTGCTGCTGGCGGTGCTGATCTCGGGCATCAACGAAAACGTCACCAAGGTCGCGCTGGCCGACATCCGCGGTGCGATGGGTTTCAGCGTCGATGCGGGCAGCTGGATCGTGGCGGTGTACACGGCGATGTCGGTCAGTGCGATGGCATTCGCGCCGTGGTGCGCGGTGACGTTCTCGCTGCGGCGTTTCGCGATGTGCATGATCGGCGCGTTCATGCTGCTGGGCGTGCTCTGCCCGCTGGCCCCGGACCTGCCCTCCTTAATGATCCTGCGCGCGCTGCAGGGCTTGGCCGGCGGCGCGTTGCCGCCGCTGCTGATGAGCGTGGCGCTGCGCTTCCTGCCACCGGGCATCAAGTTGTACGGGCTGGCCGGCTACGCACTGACCGCCACGTTCGGACCCAGCCTGGGCACGCCGATGGCGGCGCTGTGGGTGGAGTACGTGGGCTGGCACTGGGCGTTCTGGCAGATCGTGCCGTGGTGCATCGCGGCCATCGCCATGGTTGGCTGGGGCCTGCCGCAGGATCCGCTGCGGCTGGAGCGGTTTGCACAGTTCAACGGGTTGGGCCTGGCGTTGGGCCTGCCGGCGCTGGTGATGCTGGTGCTGGGCCTGGTGCAGGGGCCGCGGCTGGACTGGTTCGCCTCGCCGCTGATCTGCACGCTGCTGGGCGGCGGCAGCGGCCTGCTGCTGCTGTTCCTCTACAACGAATGGTCGCACCCGCTGCCGTTCTTCAAGCTGCAGCTGCTGGCCAACCGCAACCTCACTTACGCGCTGATCACCCTGGGCGGGGTGCTGTTCGTGCTGCTGGCGGTGATCCTGATTCCCTCCAGCTTCCTGGCCCAGGTGCAGGGCTACCGCCCGCTGCAGACCGCGCCGTTGATGCTGTGGGTGGCCCTTCCGCAGCTGCTGGCACTGCCGTTGGTGGCCACGCTGCTCAACCAGCGCCGGGTGGACTGTCGCTGGGTGCAGGCCACCGGGTTGGCGCTGCTGGCGCTGGCCTGTTGGCTGGGCAGCCAGCTGGGCACCGACTGGAACCGCGACAACTTCGTGCTGCTGCAACTGGTGCAGATCTTCGCCCAGCCGATGGCGGTGCTGCCGTTGTTGCTGCTGGCCACCGGCAGCCTGGCGCCGGCCGATGGCCCGTTCGCCTCGGCCTGGTTCAACACGGTCAAGGGCTTTGCCGCCGTGCTGGCCGGGGGTGTCCTTGAGGCGGTGACCACCGCGCGCAATCACCTGCATTCCACCGCGCTGGTGGACCGCCTGGGCAACGCGCCGTGGCTGGACGCCGCCGCGTCGCCGTCGCTGGGCGCGCGCCTGCATGCGCAGGTGGTCGCACTCACCGCCGCCGATCTCTACCTGCTGGTTGCCGTGGTCGCTGTCGCGTTGATCGCGCTGATTCCATGGCTGCCCACCCGCATCTTCCCGCCACGCGCCGTGGCTTGAAAAAACGCCAGGACTTTCTCCATGACCGACACCCGAAAACACGTTCCCTTCGTCATCGCCGCAGGCGTGCTGGTGCTTGCCGTCGGCGGCTGGCTGCTGCTGCGCGACGGCCGCCACCAGCGCACCAACAATGCCTACATCACCGCTGATTTCACCGTGGTGGCGCCCAAGGTGGCCGGCTTCGTCAGCGAAGTGCGCGTGGCCGACAATCAACCGGTCAAGGCCGGTGACGTGCTGGCCCGCATCGATGACCGCGACTACCAGGTGGCCCTGACCGCCGCGCGTGCCGATCTGGCCAATGCGCGTGCGCAGCTGGCCAATGCGCAGGCCGCGCTGTCCCAGCAGGATTCGCTGATCGACCAGGCACGCGCCACGCTGGATGTGAGCCAGTCCGAACTGACCCTGGCCCAGGCCGACCAGCAGCGCTACGGCGCGCTGGCCCGCGACGGTGCCGGCACCGTGCAGAACGCGCAGCAGGCCCAGTCGCGCCAGGCCGTGGCCAGCGCGCACCTGCACCAGGGCCGGGCGGCGCTGCTTACCGCACGCCAGCGCACCGGCATTCTCAGCGCCGGCGTGCAGGCTGCGCAGGCGGCGGTGCAACGCGCCGAAGCGGCGCAGGCGCGGGCCGAACTGGACCTGTCACACACCGAACTGCGTGCGCCGATCGACGGCGTGGTCGGCCGTCGCGCGATCCGCGTGGGCGCCTACCTGACCCCGGGCACGCCGGTGCTGGCGGTGGTGCCGCTGCAGCAGGCGTTCGTGGTGGCCAACTTCCAGGAAACCCAGCTCACCCGCATGCGCGCGGGGCAGGCGGTGGACCTGCAGGTGGATGTGTTCCCCGGCCAGCCGCTGCATGGCCACATCGACAGCATCGCCCCCGCCACGGGCGTCACCTTCGCGGCAGTGGCCCCTGAAAATGCCACCGGCAACTTCACCAAGGTGGTGCAGCGGGTGCCGGTCAAGATCGTGCTCGACAAGGACCAGCCCTTGCTCGGCCAGCTGCGTGCGGGCATGTCGGTGGAGGCCAGCGTCGACCTGGACAGCAGCCATCGCGACCTTGAAGGAGTGGGCGCATGACCGGCAAGGCACCCTGGCGCGCGCTTCCGCTGGGTGTGCTGTGCGCGGCGTTGACGGCCTGCACGCTGGGTCCCGACTTTGTGCGCCCGACCGCGCAGCTGCCCGTCCAGTGGCAGGGCGCTGCGATCAGCGCTGACGGCTTGGCCAGCGATGCACAGTGGTGGGCCGGGTTCGAGGATCCCACCCTGGCCGCGTTGGCCGCGCAGGCGCTGCAGGCCAACCTGGACATCCAGCTGGCCGCCAACCGCGTGCAGCAGAGCCGTGCCGCGCGCGGCATCGTTGCGGCCGAGCGCGTGCCCAGCGTGGGCGCCACCGCCAGTGGCGTGCGCGCACGCAACAGCGAAGTGGGCCTCAACGATCCGTCCGGCAATGGCGGGCGTGAGGATTACGGTCTGCTCCAGACCGGTATCGGTGTGAGCTGGGAGCTGGACCTGTGGGGCCGCGTGCGGCGCCAGGTGGAGGCGGCCGACGCGCGCATCGATATCGCCGCTGAGGACGCCCATGCGGTGCAGACCGCGGTGCTGGCCGAAACCGCGCGCGACTACCTGCAGCTGCGCGCGACCCGCCAGCTGCTGGCCATCACCGAGGACAACCTGCGCATCGCGCGCGACATCGCGCGGTTGACCCGCGTCCGTCAAACGCAGGGCGTGGCCAGCACACTGCAGGTGGCCAGTGCCGCCGCCCAGGTGGCGGCGCTGGAGTCCCGCCTGGTGCCGTTGCGGCATCGCGATGCGCAGTTGCGCAACGCACTGGCAATGCTGCTCGGCCACCCCCCGAAAACGCTGGATGCAGACCTTGCCGACATCCGCCGCGACTGGCCGGCACTGCCCGCCATGGCCACCGGACTGCCCAGCGAACTGGCCGAGCGCCGCCCGGACATCCGGCGTGCCGAGGCAGCGCTGCATGCGGCTACTGCCTCGATCGGCGTGGCCAAGGCCAGCTTCCTGCCGCGGATCACCCTCAACGGCGACATCGGCTACCAGTCGCAGCAACTGGATGAACTGGACGGCTGGAACGCGCATCGCTTCAGCATCGGGCCGTCGATCAGCTTGCCGATATTCCAGGGCGGCCGGCTCACGGCCAACCTCGCCGTGAGCCGGCTGCAGCAGCAACAGGCGGCGCTGCAGTTCCAGCGCACCGTGCTGCAGGCCTGGCATGAAGTGGATGATGCGATCGACGGCTACGCCGCCGAGCAGCAGCGCGGTGCCGCGCTGCAGGTTGCGGTGGACCAGAGCGAATGCGCGCTGGACGCGGCGCGGCGCCAGTACCAGGCGGGCGTGGTGGACATGCTGGACGTGCTCACCACCCAGCGCATCGCGCTGGACAACCAGGCGGCGCTGGCCAACAGCCAGGCTGCGGCCGCCATCGCCCGGGTGGAGCTGTACCGCGCGCTGGGCGGCGGCTGGCGCGACACACGGTAGTGCCGGCCGCTGGCCGGCAACCCTCCCTCAACGCACGTCGCGCAGTTCCCAGTGGTGCCCGGCCAGCATGCGCAGGCGCTGCTTGAACACATCGCTGTCGATGCGGGTGCTGACCACCAGGTTGATGCGCAGGTCATCCTGTGCGCCGGTCACGGTGGCATCGGGGTCGGTGGCGCCCCACTGCGACTCGACCGCATCGGGGTCGGGCTGCTTGGCGCGCCACTTATCAAACAGCGCGGTGCTGCGCAGGGCGTCCTGCAGCTCCTCGGCGAAGCCGGCCGCGCTCTGCGAGTGGAAGGAAAGGTCGGACTCGTTGCCGCGGGCCTTGGAAGGGTCCGGCAGGCTGATGTGGTACTGCGACATGGTCATCTCCGTTGAAGGCTGCAAGGCTGGCAGAAACGCGGTGGATTTGGCGTGCAGATCGCGGCGGTTGGTGCCGGGCAGAGCCCGGCGGTGGTTGCCGGGCAGAGCCCGGCACTACGCGCTGAAGGTATGCGGCCCGTCGGCAAACCCGACTGTAAGCGCCCCCTTGCCCACGTTGACCATGCCGGTCAGGCTCATCACCGCTTCGAACATCTGCACGCCGTGCGCCTCGCAGGTCTGGCGCAGGCTGGCATAGCCCGGCAGCGCCTGCAGGTCGGCCAGCTCGCCGCCATAACTGACGCACACGGTGGGGGTCATCAGCCCGGCCTTGACCCGCTGGCCAACGAAGTCGAACAGCTTCTGCACTGCGTTGTCGAAGCCCTTGATCTTGGCCACCGGGCCGGTCTGCCCGCGGTACCCGTGCAGTACCGGTTTGATGTCCAGTGCACTGCCCAGCGCCGCGCTGAGCAGGCCCACGCTGCGGTCCCCCTTGTGGCGTGCGCGGGCGCGCATGTAGTACAGGTCGCGGGTGACCATGTAGCCGTGCACGTTCTGCGCGAGCATTTCCAGCCGCTCGCGGATCTGCTGCACGCTGGCCCCGCTCTCGCGCAGGCGCACCGCTTCCACCGCAGTCACGCCCTGGGCGGCGAACAGGTTCTGGGTATCCAGCACCCGCAGCGCGAAGGGTGAGTTGAAGCCCGCCGCCTGGCGCACCGGCTTGTAGTCGTTGAGGATCGCGAAGCTCGCCTGCATCGCGTTGTCGTGGATTGGGCTGCGGGTCTTGGTGATCGTCATGCAGAACACATGGTCGTAATCGATCACCAGCTTGCCCAGGAACAGGTCGCGGATCTGGGTGACGCTGAACGGAATGGTCTCCGCCTCGGCGCCGTGTTCGGCCACGTGGGCGTGCAGGAAGCTGAGCGTGGCCTGCTCGTCGCGGTGGTCGGCGAGCACGGCTTCGCCGATGCGTACCGTGATCGGCAGCAGCACGATGTTGTGTTGTTCAATGAAGTCCTGCGGCAAGTCGCAGGCCGAGTCGACGACGATTCCGATGCGCATCCTGAGCCCCCCTCCGGGCAGGTTGTAGGTTCGGAAGTGTGAAAGCTATCCCAAATCCGCCGCCGCTGCCTGACCGGGGGCCCGGCGTCGGGTCAGCGGCTGCGCTGGACGGCTACCGGCAGGGTATCCACCCGGTCCCATTCCCCGCCACGGACCGTGCCGGGATCGGCCAGGACCGCCTGCATCAGTGCGTGTGCCTCGTTGCCCCAGTACAGCTCGCCGTCGATGGACAGGGTAGGGACCCCGAACACCCCGGCGGCGATGGCCGCATCGGTATTGCGCCGCAGCTGCTCTTTGACGTCGGGCGCGCTGATCGCCTCGGCCACATGGGCCACGTCCAGCATGGCGCCAGGCAGGGCCAGGGCGGCGGCACTGTCGGCGGCGTGGCCGTCGCGCCAGATCCAGTTGAACAGGATGTCTACCGATGCCGGGGTGGCATCGGCGGCCAGGCACAGCCGCAGCGCGGCCAGCGGGTTGAACGGGTGCCCGGGCGGGAAGCGCAGCGGCACGCCCTGCTGCTGCGCCTGCCACAGCACCTGGCGGTAGGTGAAGCGGCGTTTGGCCGGAATCTCGGCCGGGCCCAGGTTGCCCAGGTGGTGCAGCACCGCGCCCAGCGCGACCGGCACCGGGGTGATCCGCTCGAACTGCGGCAGGGCCTTGAGCTGCTGCCAGTGCAGGTAGGCGAAGGGCGAGACGAAATCGAAATACCAGCGCAGCGCCATGGGCACTCCCGGGCGGATGATGCGGCGGGCGTGATGCCCGCCGCAGGATGGGGCTCAGCGCGAGTATGCGCGCGGTTCGGCCGACGCTGGCGTCATGTAGCGGTCGCGCAGTTCGGTCTGCCGCGAGCGCATCGGCATCGCGCGGCCGCCCAGCCAGACCTGCTCGGCATAGTGGCCCACGTCGAGCGGGTCGCCTTCCCACAGCACCAGATCGGCCAGCTTGCCGACCTCGATGCTGCCGATGCGGTCGCCCACGCCCAGCACCTGCGCCGGCACGCGGGTCAACCCGGCCAGACCGTCCTGCCACGGCAGGCCGTTGGCCACGGCGTTGCCGGCCAGCTGGCGCATCTTGCGTGCGTTGTGCGAGGCATCGTCGCGCTGGGCGAAGCTGACCTGCACCCCGGCCGCCTGCAGCCGTGCCGCGTTTTCCAGGCTGGCGCCCAGCTGGTCGAAGGTACTGGGCAGGTTGCCCAGCGCATCGACAAACACCGGCACGCTGGCCTGCGCCAGCTGCGGGGCCAGACGCCACGCCTCGGCCCCGCCGGCGATGGCGATCTTCACCTTCTCGCGTGCGGCCCAGCGCAGCAGCTGGCGGATGTCGGCGGCACGGTCCACCTGCACCACCAGCCGGCCTTGGCCGGCCAGATAACGCGCCAGCGTGGCGCGCCCGGCGGGGGTGAGCAGGGCATGCGGGGAATCGGCGGGCACGCGCCCGCGCGCTTCGCTGACCATCTGCTCCAGCAGCATCCACTGCGCCGCGCGCGAGTTGCCGGTCAGTTCCGCACCCGCCGCGCCCAGCCGAATGTACAGCGCCAACGGCCCGATCGGATCGGCGCTGCCGTCCAGCCGCATCACGCCGCCCTGTCCGGCGATGAAGCCGCCGCCGCTGTTGGCACCCAAGGCGGTGAAGCCGATGCCATCCAACCGTGCCACCGGAATCAACACCGACGCCGGGTTGAAGGCCAGGCTGACGTCGAATTCGGGCCGCAGCGGCTGGTCGTCCAGCTTCAACGTGCTGTCCACCGTGGCCGACTCACCCGAGATTTCTTCGATGCCGATGTCGGTGATGCCACCGAACAGGGCCGGCGTCAGCGGCTTGCCCGCCGCCTCGACCACGCTGACGCCGGCCGGTGCGACCAGGCCGGTACCCACCGCGCGGATGATGCCGCCCTGGACCAGCACGTCGGTGTGTTCCAGGCTGCCGCGCGCGCTGGCGGTATGCACCGTGGCGTTGCGCACCAGCAGGTCCTGCGCGTGTACGGGCAGGGTGGCCAGCATCAGCAGCGCGGTCGTGCCCAGCCACGCCCGGCACCGCGCGGAAAGGTGCAGAACCCGGCTCATGGAGCCACCTCCTGGCCCAGCATGAAGTCCGACAGCGGTTGCCGCCGTGCATCGCGGCGGTCGTATACCTGGTGGCCGTCGATGAACACCTGTTCGGCCTGCGCGTAGGAACTGAAGGGGCTGCCGTTCCACACCACCACATCGCCCATCTTGCCCGCCTCCAGGCTGCCGGTCTGCTTCTCCACGCCGAGCGAGCGCGCCGCGTTGTAGCTCAGCCACATCATCGCGCGCTCCGGGGCGATCTCGATCCCGGCCCGGCGCGCGTTGGCGATCACCTTGGCCGCTTCCTGGTTGAGCCGCTGGATGCCCTCGGGGGAATCGGAGTGCACGATCGCGCAGCTGTTGGCCGGGCGGTCGACCAGCGCGATGTTGTCCTGAATGCCGTCGAACGCTTCCATCTTGAAGCCCCACCAGTCGGCCCACAGCGCGCCGCACACGCCTTCGGCGGCGAGCCGGTCGGACAGCTTGTAGGCCTCCACCGCGTGGTGGAAGGCGGCGATCTTGAAGCCGAATTCCCTGGACAGGTCGAGCATGGTGGCCATTTCATCGGCGCGGTAGCAGTGGATGTGCACGCGGATGTCGCCCTGGATCGCACCGGCCAGCGTATCCAGCTTGAGGTCGCGCTTGCCGCCGGTATCGCCGGCGCTGTCGCCCTTGTCGCTGCCGCTGAACCAGCGCCTCTTCTGTTGCTTCTTCGGTGCGTTCTTGGCGATGTACTCGCTGGCATCGATGAAGGCCGCGCGGTACCCGGCCACGTTGCCCATGCGCGTGCCCGGGGCCACGCCCTTGCCGCCGCCGTACACGCGCTTGGGGTTCTCGCCGCAGGCCATTTTCAGGCCCCATGGCGCGCCCGGGAATTTCATGGCCTGGTAGGTGGTGGCCGGTACGTTCTTCAGCGTCACCCCGCGCCCGCCCACCAGGTTGGCCGAGCCGGGCAGCACCTGCATCGCGGTCACGCCACCGGCGAGCGCCGCGGCAAAGCCCGGGTCCTGCGGCCACACCGAATGTTCGGCCCACACGTTGGCGGTGACCGGCGCGGTCATCTCGTTGCCATCGCTGTGCGCGCTTACGCCAGGGCTGGGGTACACGCCCAGGTGCGAGTGCACGTCGATGATGCCGGGCGTGACCCACTTGCCGGCCGCATCGATCCGCACCGCGTTGGCCGGTGCCTCCAGCGCGCTGCCCACCGCGCGGATGCGGCCGTCCTGCAGCAGCACATCCGCGTTGTCCAGGCGTGTGCCGGTGCCGGTCAGCACGGTGGCGTTGCGGATCAGCACCGGTGCCGAGGCGATCGGAGCGTAGGTGCTGGGGTAGGGGTCCTGCACGAACCGCGAGGCGGCGGGCGCCGGCGCGAGGCCGATCGAAAACAACGCCAGGCCGATGCCGACGCTCAACAGCTTATGCATGAATTCCCCGGGTTCACATGGACGCAGCCGCCGACGCTAGCCGGGCAGGGGGGCGTTTGCCAAGTGACGAACTGCACAGTCGGGGGCTATGAAGAATTGTTACGTCATCATTAAAAACCGTGAACCAATCGTGAATTTTGCGTTACGCTCGGGATCGGGCCGCGTGCCCGCCATTTGCGAATCTGCTCGAATTTCTCGGCACTTGCATCACTCAAGGAAGGTAATTCAATGAAACACCGTTACTCTGCTTTGTCCCGCCAGCCCTCGCGCAGCGTGCTGGCGTCGGCCATCACCGGCACCCTGTTGGCCGCCCTCGCACTGCCGGGCATCGCCCAGGCCAACGATGTACTGGATGCCTACCAGCAGCAGCGCCAGGTCCAGCGCGCCGCCTACAACCTGGACACTGCCCGGTTCGATGTGACCCCCCGCGCCATCGCATCGGTGCGTCCGAACGCCGAGGCTCCCTCCCCGGTACTGGGCAATGCCGGCGATCCCGAAAGCTGGCGCACCGACGAGTTCAAGGCCGATTGGGGACTGCAGGCCATCAATGCCGACGCTGCCTATGCGCGCGGCCTGACCGGCAAGGGCATCCGCCTGGGCGTGTTCGACAGTGGCACCGGCCTGGACCACGATGAGTTTGCCGGCAAGGACCACCGCAGCATCCATCTGGCCGATGTGATGCCGGACGGCACTCTGTGCACCAACACAGCCGCAGTGGACGGGCCGGACGCGTGCTTCGCCACGGACGGCGACCAGGTTGCCATCGAGTTCAACATCTTCGACCCCTCCTTCGACCAGCGCATCGTCGACCTGCTCAACAGCTGGGGGTACTTCGAGGGGGGCAGCTATGGCATCCACGGTACCCACGTCAGCGGCACGATCGCGGCCAACCGCGACGGCAACGGTACCCATGGCGTTGCCTTCGGAGCCGACCTGAGCGTGGCGCGCCTGTTCTCCAACAGCGTCTCCTATTACACCGCCACGCCCGATGGCTACCTCGATGTGCAGAACGTGGCGTCCATCGGGGCATCCAATTCCATCTTCCCGCAGTTGTACAACCAGCTGAACGAGCAGGGCGTGCGTGCGGTGAATCATAGCTGGGGCCTGGCAAGCGAGCCGAACTCGGAAGAGGACCTGGACTTCTATCTGTCCCACCCGGTATTTGAAGAGCGACTGCAGGCAATTGCCGACGGTTCGCGTGCCAAGGGCATGATCCAGGTGTGGGCCGCCGGCAACAGTGGCGTCAACCCGAGCCCGGAAGAAAGCCCGATCGCCGGCATGTACGCCTCGTTGCCCCGTGCGATGCCCGATATCGAGAAGTACTGGCTTGCCGTGGTCAACGTCAACCAGGACCTGGTGCTGAGCAATCAGTCGATGCGCTGCGGTTTTGCTGCCAACTGGTGCCTGGCTGCGCCGGGAACGGAGATCAACTCCACGGTGTATGGCGGTGATTCGCAGGTCAACTCCGATCTCTACGCCGACGACAACGGCAACCTGATTCTGGACGTCCTGGAGCGCCTGCCGACCTATTCCTATGGGCTGCTGAGCGGCACGTCGATGGCGACTCCGCACGTCACCGGCGCACTGGGCCTGTTGTTCGAACGCTTCCCGTACCTGGACAACGCGCAGGTGCGCGATGTGCTGCTGACCACCGCCACCGACCTCGGTGCCAAGGGCGTGGACGACGTCTACGGCTGGGGCCTGATGGACCTGGCCAAGGCCATCGAAGGCTACGGCCAGCTGCGCGTGGACACCGATGTGGTGATGAACCAGAAGGCCGGTGGCCTGAAGGTGTGGGAAGGCGATGCATGGGATGACTGGACCAACGACATCGGTGGCCCGGGCAAGCTGACCAAGTCCGGTATCGGTTGGCTGCGTCTGAGCGGTGACAACACCTTCAACGGCGCCATCGTGCGTGAGGGCGTGCTGGAACTGGACGGTGTCAATGCACTGACGGCGTCGCTGGACGTCACCGGCGGCCAGTTCCTGCTCAATGGCACGTTGCGCGACATGCGCTTCAACAGCATCGGCGGCAGCAGCCGCGTCACCGCCAGCGGCGTGCTCGACAACACCGACCTGACCATCAGCGGCGGCGTGGTCTCGTTCAACGGCGTGCAGACCGGCGGCAGCACCGTGGTCGGCGCCAAGGGCGCGCTGCAGGGTATCGGTCGTCTCGGCGACACCCGCGTGGAAGGCATCATCGCGCCGGGCAACTCGATCGGCACGCTGACCATCGATGGCGACTACGTGCAGACCGCCAGCGGCACCTACCTGGCCGAACTGGCCCCGGGCAGCCGCAGCGACAAGCTGCACGTGACCGGCACCGCCAGCCTGGACGGCACCCTGAAGGCACTGCCGGAAGTGGGCATCTACTACCTGGGCGAGCAGTTCAACTTCCTGCAGGCCGACGGCGGCGTCAACGGCACCTTCGCCAACGTGGACTTCTCCTCGTTCTCGCCGTTCCTGGCCTTCAGCCTGGGCTACGGTGCCAACGGCGTGCAGATCGACGTGGCCCGCGGCAACGCGCTGGCCAGCGCGGCGGTAACCGCCAATCAACTTGGCGTGGCCACCAGCGCCGACAGCCTGGGCATCAACCAGGGCCTGCCCAAGCCGCTGACCCAGCTGTTCCCGGCCCAGGTGGGCGCGGCACTGGATGCCTTGAGCGGTGAACTGCATGCCGCCACGCCGATGGCGTTGGTGGAAAGCAGCCGTTACCTGCGCGATGCGGCGCTCAGCCGCAGCGTCGGCGCGCGTGCACCGGGTGCAGGCGATGCCGCCGTCACCGGTGCGTGGGTGCAGGCCATCGGCGGCAGCGGCAAGCTCGACGGAGACGCCAACGCGGCGCGTACGCAGAGCAACACCAGTGGGCTGCTGGTCGGTGCCGACCACCAGTTCGCCGGCGGCTGGCAGGTGGGCGGCCTGATCGGTACCGGGCGTACCGACAGCAAGCAGGCCCAGGGCCGTCGCGCCCGCGCGGAAATCGACAACACCCACCTGGGTGCCTACGTGGGCAACCAGTGGGGTGGGTTCGGCCTGCGCGCCGGTCTGGGCTACACCCGTCACGAAGTGGACAGCCGCCGCGAACTGGCCTTTGCCGGGTTCCAGGACGCACTGACCGCGCGTTACGACGCCAAGACCCGCCAGCTGTTCGTGGAAGGTGCCTACCGCATCGGCGGCGCCGAAGCGGGCCTGGAGCCGTACCTGCAGCTGGCGCGTGTGGAAGTGGACGTGGACGGCGTCAACGAGCAGGGCGGCGCGGCTGCGCTGCACGGCAACGTGGCCGATACCCGCACCACCATCGGCACTGCCGGTGTGCGCTTCGACCGTGGCCTGAAGACGGCGTGGCAGCAGGAAAGCTGGCTGCACGTGCGTGGCGGGGTGGGCTATCGCCGCGCGTCGGGCGACCGCAACCAGGTGGCCAATCTGGCCCTGGCCGGTGGCAGCGGCTACACCGTCAGTGGCGCGGCCATCGCCGACCACGCGGTGGTGGCCGAGCTGGGCCTGTCGGCTTGGTTGAGCCCGCGCAACCAGCTGGAACTGGGCTACAACGGCCAGTTCGGCAGCGAGTCGCGTGACCACGGCGCCACCGCACGCTGGTCCGTGCAGTTCTGATCCAGCGGTAACGGCAACACGGAAAAAGGCGGCCATTGGCCGCCTTTTTCTTGCTTGTTGGGTGCGCACCCGCAGAATAGGCACACTGGAACCACTTGCCGGACCGCACGCGCACTATGAAGAACAAACAGGAAATCGTCGAAAACTGGCTGCCGCGCTACACCGGCGTGCCGCTGGACCAGTTCGGCCAGCACATCCTGCTGACCAACTTCGCAGGCTACCTGCACACCTTTTCCCACCTCACCGGCGCGCCGGTGCAGGGTATGGACCGGCCGATGGCCAGCGTCACCAGCGATGACATCACGCTGATCAACTTCGGGATGGGCAGCCCCAACGCGGCCATCGTGATGGACCTGCTGTCGGCGGTGATGCCCAAGGCGGTGCTGTTCCTGGGCAAATGTGGCGGTCTGAAGCGCAAGAACCAGCTGGGCGACATGATCCTGCCGATCGCGGCGATCCGCGGCGAGGGCACCTCGGGCGACTATCTGCCGCCGGAAGTGCCGGCGCTGCCGGCGTTTGCGCTGCAGC
Organism: Stenotrophomonas sp. 364; assembly: GCF_009832905.1. Taxonomy (NCBI): domain Bacteria; kingdom Pseudomonadati; phylum Pseudomonadota; class Gammaproteobacteria; order Lysobacterales; family Lysobacteraceae; genus Stenotrophomonas; species Stenotrophomonas sp. 364. The sequence goes on along the minus strand of NZ_CP047135.1, from coordinate 3,547,991 downwards.
GGGCGGTGTCCACCACCATCCGCGATCTGGGCCACGATTACTGGACGGGCACGGTCTATACGACCAACCGCCGGGTCTGGGAGCACGATGAGGCGTTCAAGGAGAAGCTGCGGCTGATGCGCTGCATGGCCATCGATATGGAGACGGCCACGCTGTTCGCGGCCGGCTTTGCCAACCACATCCCGATCGGGGCGCTGCTCCTGGTGTCCGACCAGCCGATGATCCCGGACGGGGTGAAAACCGAGGCGTCCGACGCCAAGGTCAGTTCGCAGTTCGTCGAAAACCATATCCAGATCGGTATCGAGGCGCTTAAGCTTATACGGCGCAACGGCAAGTCGGTCCGCCACCTGCGTTTTGACGAGTGATGGCAATGGAACCGGCGGGCGTCCTGGCGACGTGCCGCCCTCAGGGGTAGTGAATGGACGTGGCGGTACAAGTGGTGGAATTCTGGCGCGATGCCGGTCCACAACAATGGTTCACGCGCGATGACGCGTTCGATGCGCGGTTCCGCGAGGCGTTCCTGGAGGAACATTTCGCGGCGGCGCGGCGTGGGCGCGAGCATTGGCTGGGCAGTGCCGACGGTGCGCTGGCGCTGATGATTCTGCTCGACCAGTTTCCGCGCAACTGTTTCCGCGACACGGCCCATTCCTACGCGACCGACGGTCTGGCCCGGCACTACGCGATGCGCGCGGTGGAAGAGGGGCTGGACCTGCAGCTGGTGCCGAAGCTGCGTGCGTTCATCTATCTGCCGTTCGAGCATTCGGAGGATCCGCAGGACCAGGAGCGGTCGGTGGCGATGTTCGATGTGTTGGGCGACAAGGAATACCTGAAGTTCGCCGAGCTGCACCGCGACATCATCCGCCGCTTCGGCCGTTTCCCGCACCGCAACGCGGTGTTGGGCCGGATGCCGACGCCGGAGGAGCTGGATTACCTGGCCGAGGGTGGGTTTGCGGGTTGAGGTTGGAAGAGCGGGAGCAACTGCTCAACTGCAACTTCAACGGCTAACTGCAACTGCAACAGCGGCGGGTGCGCGCTTGCGCTGGCTTGGCGGGTACGGGTGGGTTGGCGGGACACGCCGTGAATCCCGCTCCGCGGTCCGGCCCAGCCGCTGGCGGCTGGGCGTTCGAGCGCATGCGAGGCAGTGCCTCGCAAGCAATGCGCTCTCACCCCTGGAGGCTCGTGGGCGCCATCCATGGCGCCCAACGGTCCCGCCAACCCACCCGTACCCACCCTCTGACAGTGTGCGGGTGCTCAACGAAAGAGCGGCAAAGCTCGAACACCTCTAACACCTCTAACGCTTCTGACACCTTGAACCAGCGGGTGCTGCTTGTGCTGTGTGTTTTTGCCATGGCTACCGGCCAACTGTCAGGGGTGGGGGTGTGGGGGTTCGCGGGACCGTTGGGCGCCATGGATGGCGCCCACGAGCCTCCAGGGATGGATTTACGGCGTGTCCCGTGAACCCCCACACCCCCGCCCAGCCCGAGACGTCACAGCCAAGCTGCTTTGGCTTCAGAACAGAAAACGAAAAACGCCGGCATTGCCGGCGTTTTTCTTTGAGCGTTGAACTGACGTCGATCAGTACTTCGGCACGCTGTTGTCCACGTCGTTCGACCAGGCGTCGATGCCGCCGGTGATGTTGTGCACGTTGGTGAAGCCCAGGGCGCGGAACTGCTCGGCGGCCTGCGCGCTGCGGCCGCCGTGGTGGCACAGGAAGCCCAGCGCGGTGTCCTTCGGCAGGGCTTCCAGACGGGCGCGGTTGTCACCGTCGAACGTCTCGAACGCCGCGTTGATCGACGCGATCGCGCGCTCATCGACCGGGCGCACGTCCACCACCGTCAGGCGGCCGGCGCGCAGCTGGTCGTCGGCATCGCGCACCGCCAGATCCTTCACCGCACGCGGTGCGTTCGGGTTGTCGATCGCAAGACCCTTACCGCGGATATCGTCCACCCAATCAATGGTGATGCCCTCGGCGCGACGCGCGCTGGCCAGATCGAACTGCACGCGCAGCCCGTTGGACTCGGCCGCGATCGCGTTGTCGTCGTGCGGGGCCAGCTGGAAGTTTGGCTGGAAGTTTGCATCGATGCCCAGCTGCAGCGACGCACCCGGTGCATCGGCCAGCGCGCCGCGCAGCATCTCTACCGCGGCCGGCGTCACCGTGATGTTCGGTGCCGTGCGGTCCGGTGCGGCCAGACCCAGCACACTGCTCAGCTCACCGCTGCTCGCCATCTGCAGAATGATGTCGCTGCCGCCCACCAGCTCGCTGTCGATGTACAGCTGCGGAATGGTCGGCCAGTCGCCGTAGGCCTTGATGCCTTCGCGGATCTCGGCGTCGGCCAGCACGTTGACGTGGGCGAACTCCACGCCCAGGTCCTGCAGCGCGCCCACCGCCTTGGCGGAGAAACCGCACTGCGGCATGCTCGGCTGACCCTTCATGAACAGCACGACGCGGTTGGCGGTGAGGATGGATTCGATGCGCGAGCGCAGGGCGGGATCAAGGGACATGACGGTCGGGTCCGGCGTTTGGAACCGGTCATTCTACGCCGCATGGCATCATGGGGCATGACCGTACCGGAAACATTGCATCGCATTCCCCTGCGCCCCTGGCGCTGGGTGCCCTGGCTCCTGGCGTCACAGCTGCTGGTGGTGCTGGCGTGGGTAGGCCTGGGGTGGCCCGTCGGGCTGGCGCTGATGGTGACCTCGCACGCGCTGTTCCTGGTGCCCGTGTTCCTGCCCAACAGCCGCTTCTACGCCCCCGTGCTCAGCCGCCTGCCGGGCAGCGCGCCCCGGGTGTGGCTGACCATCGACGACGGCCCCTCGCCGGAAACTCCGGCGGTACTGGACCTGCTGGACCGCTACCAGGCCAAGGCCACCTTCTTCCTGGTCGGCGAGCGGGCCCTGGCCCAGCCCGAACTGGTGCGGCAGATGCTGGCCCGCGGCCACACCTTGGGCAACCACAGCCACCGCCACCCGCAGACCCGCTTCTGGCGGCTGGGGCGGGCGGCGATGGCCGACGAAATCGCCCAGTGCCAGCAGGCGCTGACCGCCATCGCCGGGCAGCCCCCGCGCTGGTACCGCTCGGTCGTGGGCATGACCAACCCCTTCGTGGCCCCGGCCCTGGCGCAGTGGCAGCTCACCCGGGTGGGCTGGAGCGCACGTGGGTTCGACGGGGTGGACTGCCAGCCGGCGGCCGTGGTGGAGCGCATCGTGGCCGACCTGGGGCCGGGCGCCATCGTGCTGCTGCATGAGGGCGCGGCCCACGGGCACAACCTGGCGATCATCGAAGCGGTGCTGCAGGCCCTGCAGGATCGTGGCCTGAGCGCGGTCCTGCCCGACGCGGCGTAGGCGCCAGGCGCGCCGCGTTACGGCTGGATGCGGCCCGCCACCGGGTGCGCGTGCTGCCATTGCTGGCGCATCCAGCTGGCCAGCGACATCTGGGCCAGCAACAGCGTGACCGCCAGCCCCAGCGCCAGCACCCCGGTCACCCGCCGGCGGCGGTGCTGCAGCAGGCTGCCGATGCCCATCACCATGGCCAGCAGGGCCAGGCCGATGCTGATGCACAGCACCACCAGCAGCACCACCGGCAGCGTCTGCATCTGCGCATGGGCCGGGGTATGCGCGTAGTGCGCGCTGATCGCGAACATCACCAGCCCGCAGAGGCTGATCACCAGCGCGGCGATGCCCAGGGCGGAATGTCGGTGCGAGGGCGGGGTCATGCGGGCTCCATGCCGGTATCGGGGCGCGAGTATGCGCGTGCGGCGCGCCGTGCGCGACCCTCAGGCAAGTGCGGGCCGCTCGGCACTGACCAGCCAGTTGTTGAACGGGGTGTTGCCGTATAGCGGGCGCATCTGCAGGCGCAGGCCGGCCGCTTCCAGGGGCGCGCGCACGCTGTCGGCATCGGGATAGTGGCGCGGGCGGGTGCCCATCCACCCCACCAGGTGCGCCAGCATGTCGGTGATGCGGGTGGTGCGGTCGCGGCCGCTGTTGTCGGCCAGGGTGGTGCGGATCACCAGCCGCCCGCCCGGTGCGACGCGCGCGGCGGCCGCCTGCAGCAGCCCGGTCTGGGCGTGCGCGGGCAGGTACTGCAGCACGTCCAGCAGCGCCACGCTGCCGTGGTGGGCGGGCAGCGTGGCGCTGGCATCCAGGCAGTCGAAGCGCACGTCGGCCAGCGCCGCGCGCGCCCCGGCGCGCTGGGCACGGGCAATCTTGTCCGCATCGATGTCCACGCCCAGGTATGGCTGCCGGTGCCCGGCCTGGCGCACCACGTGCGCCAGCAGGCCCAGGCCGCAGCCGATGTCGAGCAGGGCGCCGTGCGCGGGCGCCAGTGCGGCCAGCACGCCCGGGTACAGCGGATCGCTGCCGAGCTTGCCGCGGCTGTAGTAGTAATCGCGTCGGTTGCCGAAGCGCTGGGCCGGCATGAAGGCGTCAGCGATGCGGCGGGCCTGTTCCTTGGCCAGTGGCAGGGCGTCCGTGCTCAGCGCGGCACCTCGTCGGCCAACTGCACCCGCGCCACCTGGAAGGCGCGCTCGGTCCACAGCGCGTACATCGCCGCCGACGGATGCAGGCCATCGTCGACCAGCATCACCGCTTCGGCGCCGGGGACCCGGCTGAGGTCGGTGATGTCGATGAACGACACGCCGTGCTCGGCGCAGATCGCGGCGGCGGCCGCGTTGTAGGCATCCAGTTCCTGTCCGACCTGCACGCGGTCGCGGTTGTGCTCGCGCGCATACGGGGTGACGCCCCAATCGGGAATGGACAGCACCAGCACACGCTGCGCGCGATCGCCGGCAAAGCCGAGCGCACGCTGCAGCAGCGCGGTGAAGCGCGGGCGGTAGTCGTCCACGCTGCGGCCGCGGTACTGGTCGTTCACCCCGATCAGCAGGCTGACCAGATCGAAGGGCCCCTGCGGCGCGGCGGCATCGATGCCGGCCTCCAGTTCGTCGGTGGTCCAGCCGGTGGTGGCGATGATCTGCGGGTCGTCCACCGCCACTTTGATGTCGCGCAGGCCGGCCACCAGCTGCAGTGGCCAGCGCGCAGCCGGTTCAACCCCTTCGCCGATGGTGTAGGAGTCGCCCAGGGCCAGATAGGACAGCGCCACTCAGGCCACCGCGCTGCGCGGCTTCAGCGGCACCACCTTGGTGTTCGCTTCGGCACGCCGCGCCAACGCGCGGTCGATGCGGGCGAAGACATCGCGCATCACCTCCGCTTCGGGCAGCAGGGTGACCCGGAAGTGGTGGCGGTAGGGCACGTTGAAGCTCGAGCCCGGCACCACCAGCACGCCTTCCTCGTTCATCAGTTCCAGTGCGAAATCGTGGTCATCGAAGCTGCGGGCCGCCGGCCCGACCACGGCCGGGAAGGCGTACAGCGCGCCGGCCGGGGCCACCAGCGACAGGTGCTCGCTGGCGTTGCAGGCCTCGATCACCGCGCGACGGGTTTCATACAGCCGGCCGCCCGGCGCGCACAGCGCCGAGACGGTGTCCGGGCCGTTGACGGCCGCATCGATGGCGTACTGGCCCGGCACGTTGGCGCACAGGCGCAGCGCGCTGAGCAGGTCCATCGCCGCGCGGAACTCGCCCAGCCGTTCGGCCGCACCGGACAACATCGCCCAGCCCACCCGCCAGCCGCAGGCGCGGTGGACCTTGCTCAGCCCGCTGAAGGTGATGCACGGATGCTCGCCGGCCAGCGGGGCCACCGGGTGGAACTGCGCGTCGTCGTACAGGATCTGGTCGTAGATCTCATCGACCATCAGCAGCAGGTTGTGCTTCGCCGCGATCGCCACGATACGCTCCAGCAGGTCGCGCGAGTAGCTGGCGCCGCTGGGGTTGTTCGGGTTGATCAGCACGATGGCGCGGGTGCGCGAGGACACCAGCGTCTCGATCTCCACCGGGTCCGGCTGGAAGCCGTTCTCCGGCGCGCAGCGGTAATACACCGGGCGGCCGTCGTTTAGGATGGTGGCCGCCGACCACAGCGGGTAGTCGGGCGAGGGCACCAGCACCTCATCGCCGGGGTTGAGCAGGGCGCGCAGCGACAGGTCGATCAGCTCGCTGACGCCGTTGCCCACGAACACCCGGTCCGGGTGCGCATCGGGCGCGCCACGCCGGGCGTAGGCGGCTGCGATGGCCTCGCGCGCCTCCGGCAGGCCCTGCTGGTGGGTATACGGGTCGGTGCGGCCCATGTCGTCGGCGATCGCGCGCTGCAGGTGTTCCGGTGCGCGGAAGCCGAAGTTGCCCGGGTTGCCGATGTTCAGCTTGATCAGCTTGCGGCCCTGGGCCTCCAGCTCACGCGCTCGCCGCGCCAGTTCGCCCCGGATCTCGTAGCGGACTTCGGACAGGCGCTCGCGGGTGGCAAGCGGCTTGATCGGGGGCGTGGACATGACTGGGCCGTTGGAGGGCATGGAATCTGCATGGTAGCGGAATTGGTGCGTTGCGGGGCAAGCCCCGCCGGGGCCAAAACCCCATTGTTGGCGGGCAGTTGCCCGACCCGGCCGGGGCGGCGGGGAAGGGTAGAATGGGGCGATGAGCGAACCGATCGATTTCCGCGCCCTGCAGACCATAGGCTGGCCCTGGGCAGGCGCCCCCGAGCTGCCCAGCTGGCAGGCCTTGTTCGATGCACACCCGCAGGCCCGTCCCGGCCGGGTGATCGAGCAGCACCGCACCGGCTACATCGTGGCCGACATGCCGGACGCGGCCATCAAGACCGAATCCCCGCCGGAGTGGCAGCGGCCGCGTTTCCCCAGCCATGAACGCGCCGCGGTGGGTGACTGGGTGCTGCTGGACGGCATCAAGATCATCGCGCTGCTGCCGCGGCGCACCGCGATCAAACGCGGGGCGGCCGGCGAGCATTACCACCAGCAGGTGATCGCGGCCAACATCGATACCGTGTTCATCGTGTGCGGCCTGGATGCGGACTTCAACCCGCGCCGGATCGAGCGTTACCTGCTGCTGGTGGGCGGTGGCGGCGCGCAGCCGGTGGTGGTGCTGACCAAGGCCGATCAGACCGAGTACAGCCAGGATGCGCTGGACGTGCTGGAAGAGCTGGCCGCGCAGGACATTCCGCTGCTGGCCATCAACGGCCGCGACCCGGCCAGCGCGTCGGCGCTGCTGCCGTGGCTGGGCGCGGGCCGCACCGTGGTGCTGGTGGGGTCGTCGGGCGCGGGCAAGTCCACGCTGACCAACACCCTGCTCGGCGAGGAGCGCATGAAGACCGCCGACGTGCGCGTCAACGACTCGCGCGGCCGCCACACCACCACCCACCGTGCGTTGATCCCGCTGCCGGCTGGCGCCTGCCTGATCGACACGCCCGGCATGCGCGAGCTGAAGCCGACCGGTGAGGAAGCGTTGAGCGAAGGCGGTTTCTCCGACGTGGAAGCCTTGTCGGCGCAATGCCGTTTCCGCGACTGCGCGCACCAGCGTGAGCCGGGCTGTGCGATCCGTGCGGCCATCGACGACGGCACGCTGGATGAAGAGCGCCTGTTGAACTACTTCAAGCTGAAGGAAGAAGTAGCGGCCGCGGCGGCCAAGCTGGCGGTACGCCAGGCGCAGCAGGCCATCGAGCGCAAGCACGTGGGAAAGGGCGCGCAGTGGCGCCCGGGCGGAAAAGGCGGCCGCCGATAACCCTCGCCGGGTAGAGCCACCCCATGGGGGGCTGCTATTGTCCGCCCATGGACACACCGATGACCGTGGATCGTGAGGTGGCCCACCACACCGCGCTCGATGCGCAGCTGGTGGAGGCGGTGGGCGGCATCAAGCTGCTCGGGCTGACCAGTTGGCCGGCCGCGCTGCAGGCGCCGTTCCTGGCCAGCGTGGCGCGCGGCAACCCGGTGCTGCCCCAGGTGAGCTATCCGAAACTGGACTTCAGCGACACGCGCCGCGCCCTGGCCGCGATCAGCGCCCAGTGCGATCCCGCGCACCCCATCGGCCTCTACGTGCAGCGCTCTGCGCACAGCTGGGACCTGGCCGCCGGCCTGCTGGAATCCCTGGGCACCGCCGCGGTGGATCACTACTCGGTGGAACTGTTCGGCGCGCCCGAACACCCGCTGCCCGGCAACGGCCCCAGTACCCGCGAGGCGGCCCGTCACTTCATCCAGATCGCGCAGGAGCTGGACCACGAGCTGCTCGCCCCGGAAGAACAGGTGCCGGTCTCGGCCACCGCGCTGCAGCTGCAGTTGCAGGGCGACCTTGATGCCTTCTTCGAATCGCGCATCATCAGCGTGCAGCTCGACCCGGAGCTGATTTCCAAGGCGGCCGCCGGTCCCACCCGCATCCGCCTGCGCACCAGCGCCCGCTTCAGTGCCTACGACCGGGCGCAGCTGTTCCACCACGAAGCGCTGGTGCATTCGCTGACCGCGCTCAACGGCCGCGAGCAGCCGCACCTGCCCAGCCTGGCGTTGTCCTCGCCGCGGGTTACCGCCACCCAGGAAGGGCTGGCCACGTTTGCCGAACAGATCACCGGCAGCATCGACATCGAACGCCTCAAGCGCATCAGCCTGCGCACCGAAGCGATCGCGATGGCGCGCGAAGGCGCCGATTTCATCCAGGTGTTCCGCTACTTCTGCGACGCCGGGCAGAACAACGAAGAGAGCTTCGCCTCGGCCCAGCGCGTGTTCCGCGGCGTGCCGCCGACCGGCGGCGCGGCGTTCACCAAGGACACCGTGTACCTGCGCGGGCTGGTGTCGGTGCACACCTTCTTCCGCCACATGCTGGCCGAAGACCGCCTGCAGGTCTGCCGCTGGCTGTTTGCCGGCAAGATGTCGCTGCAGGATGCCATCGCCTTCGCGCCGCTGTTCGAAGAAGGCATCCTGCGCCCGCCGCGCTGGCTGCCGCATTGGGTCAGCCGCGCCAACGGCCTGGCCGGCATGCTGGCGTTTTCGCTGTTCGCCAACCGCATCCGCATGGATCAGCTGGCCGCCGAGTAGGTCACCACCGTCGGTGGTGACCTATGCCTGCGGGTTCGCTTCTTCCCAGGCGATGTGCACGTCGGCCAGCTCGTACAGCTGCTCGACCAGTGCCATCGGCAGGCCGTCGTCGTAGTCTTCGTCGTAGGCCTCATCGAACGGATCGATGTGATGCTCGCCGTCCACGGCCTGCAGCATCTGCGGCGGCACCCGCTGCAGTTCATCGGCCGAATGCTCGTTCGGGCCGGCACCGTCCCACCGCGTCGGATCGAAGCCGATACCGTGGTCGGCATAGAAACCGTCCAGGAAGCGTTGCTGCACCAAGGCAATGAACTGGTGGGTGTCGCGATCGTACTCAGGCACGTCGTCCAGCGATTCGTACTGCGCATGCGAACCCGCACCGACGCTCCAGAACAGCATCAGCGCGGTGGCGCGGTCCAGATCGGGCTGGTCGGCCAGCCATGCCAGGGCGCGCTGGTTGTCACCGTAGTTGGAGCGCGCCACATAGAGGTGCCGCTGTTCCGGCGTGGCCTGTACCAGATGCGCGTGCAGCAGCGCCCACTTGGCGGCTTCGTAGTCCTGTTCGTTCATTGCCTGCTGTCCCTGCCGTTGCGGTAAGGGGTGCATTGTACGTGAGGTGCGCGCGGGGAGCTTGCGCGTGTGGTTTCGCGCGTTGGGTCGCATTTCATATGCCGCACCCCGTGGCGTAAGAATCCTTTCATGTTGCGTTCGCATGATGGTCACGCACCTGCAGTGCGCAGGTCATCACCCCCCATGCAACGGACTACCATGCTTACCCGACCCCTGACGATCGCCGTGGCGATTGCGCTGTGCGCCGCCAATGCCCACGCTGCCGACGTAGCCGCCAACGCAGGCCCCGATGCCACCGTTGCGCTCAGCGCGCAGACCCTGGACACCGTGTCGGTGATCGGCCAGGGCGAAACCCGCCAGGTGCAGCGCATCGGCACGGTGGACAAGCAGGTGCTGCCGCCCGGTACCAGCGGCCAGAAGATCCTCGACCGCCTGCCGGGCGTGTCGGTGCAGTCCAACGATGCCTTCGGCGCCAACGAGGAATCGCAGAGCATCACCCTGCGCGGCTTCGACAAGAGCCGCCTGGGCTACACGCTGGACGGCATTCCGCTGGGCGACAACAGCTACGGCAACTACAACGGCCTGAGCATCGCGCGTGCCCTGATCGCCGAAAACCTGGCCGGGGCGGAACTGTCGCAGGGCATCGGCTCGTTGGGCGTGGCGTCCACCAGCAACCTGGGCGGCACCATCCAGTACTTCTCGCAGGACCCGTCCACCGAATTCGGCGGCCGTGCCAGCGTGACCGTGGGCGACGACAACCAGCGCCGTGGCTACCTGCGCGTGGACACCGGCGACCTCAACGGCTTCTCGGCCTACGTGTCCGGCGTGCATCAGGATTCGGACATGTGGGCCGCCCCGTACCAGAACCAGACCACGCGTCAGTTCAATGCGAAGGCCGTGTGGAACGTGGGCGATCACCGCTTCGGTGCGTTCGCCGCCACCTCGCGGGTGAGCCAGGCCAACTACGCCTACCTGTCCAAGGACATGCTGCGGCGCGGCCTGGGCTATGACTGGAACATCTACGCCCCGGACTGGGATCGTGCCGTGGCCGCCGCCTATTGCGCACCCGGTACCCGAGATGCGCAGAAATGCGCCTTCAGCGGGGGTGTCAACAGCATCGACGATGCCTACTACCAGAGCCGCGCGCTGCGCGACGACAATCTGTACGCGTTGGATGCCGACCTGGCGCTGGGCGACACGGCGCGCCTGAAGCTGCTCGGCTACCACCATGAAAACCGCGGCCAGGGCCACTGGTGGGCGCCGGGCCAGCCCTCCTACCCGGGCACGCCGCAGGCGCTGCCGATTTCCATCCGCAGCACCAACTACACCATCAACCGCCAGGGCATCACCGCCGCGCTGAGCTGGCAGTGGGGCATCCATGAACTGGAAGCGGGCCTGTGGTATGAGCGCAACGACCACAACGTGGAGCGCAACTTCTACTACATCACTGGCCCGTTCCTGGATGACGCCTACCTCAATCATCCGGACCGCCGCCTGTTCGACCAGGACTTCGACATCCGCACGCGCCAGTTCTACGTGCAGGACCGCATGCGCTTCCTGGATGACCGCCTGACCGTCGATGTGGGCATCAAGAGCCCCAACACCCGCATGACCGCCAACGCCAAGCCGGGCACCGAGGCCAGCTACGCCTCGGGCACGCTGACCGCCAAGGAATCGGTGCTGCCGCAGGCCGGTATCGGCTTCAAGCTGAGCCCCAACCAGGAACTGTTCGCCTCGTACTCGGAGAACATCGCCGCGTTCGTCGGCGGTGGCAGCGGCGGCCCGCTGCAGGTGTCGCCGGAATCGTTCGCGGCCAGCGCCGGGCTGGAGCCGGAAAAGTCCAAGACGCTGGAAGCGGGCTTCCGCACCTTCGGCGAGAAGTACCAGGCCTCGATCGCGGCGTACCACGTCATGTTCGACAATCGCCTGCTCTCGCTCAATCCCTGCACCAGCATCGAGGTGGGCACGCGCCCGGAGTGCATTACCCGCTTCATCAACGTGGGCTCGGTGAAGAGCCGTGGTGCCGAGCTGACCTTCATCCTCAAGCCGGTGGATGGCCTGCAGTGGTACAACGCGCTGTCCTGGAACAAGACCACCTACGAGGACAACTACACCTCCGGCGGGGCGATCGTGCCGGTGGCCGGCAAGATCACCGTGGACACCCCGCAGCGGATGGCGTCCAGTGAAATCAGCTGGAACCGCGATGGCTTCTTCGCCAGCCTGCGCGCCAAGTACACCGGCAAGCGCTATTACACTTACACCAACGACCAGTCGGTGGCGGGCGTGACCACCTTCGATGCGGGCGTGGGCTATTCGTTCGGCCCGGGCCTGGGCCTGCGCGACGTCAAAGTGTCGCTCAACGCGACCAACCTCACCAACAAGCGCTACGCCGGCCAGCTCAGCGCGTTCGCCCCGACCGACCCGACCGGTACCCGCTACGCGATCCACGCCAGCGCCCCGCGCCAGGTGTTCATGACGGTGGCGGCGGAGTTCTGACCACCGCGGGCAGCGCCAACCGTCCATTGCGGTTGGGGTGCGCGGGTGTGCCGACCAACGGTCGGCACCTACCGGTACGTGATGCCCACCCCGGCGGGACGTCGACGAAAAAAAAAGCCGCAACGCCTCTCAGCGTCGCGGCCACCTCGTGGGGGAGGTCACGCGTCAACTCGACGCGTCAAACATCAGAACATGTGCAGCCCACCGTTCACCGCGTAATCCGCGCCGGTCACATACGCCGCATCATCCGACGCCAGCCACGCGCACAGGCTGGCCACTTCTTCCGGCTTGCCCAGGCGGCGGATCGGCACCGAGCCGGCCAACCGGTCCAGCACGTCCGGCGGGAAACTGCTGATCGACTGGCTGGCGATGTAGCCGGGCGAAATCGTATTGACCGTCACCCCGCGCGTGGCCACCTCATTGGCCAGCGCCCGGCTGAAGCCATGCATGGCCGCCTTGGCGGTGGCGAAGTTGACCTGGCCGATCTGGCCCTTGTGCGCGCTCACCGAGCCGATGTTCACGATCCGGCCCCAGCCCCGTGCGGCCATGCCGTCGATGACCTGCTTGGTGATGTTGAACAGCGCGTGCAGGTTCGAGCCCATCACCGCGTTCCAGTCGTCCGGGCTCATCTGCCGGAACAGCACGTCGCGGCTGCCGCCGGCGTTGTTGACCAGCACGTCGATCTCGCCGACCTCGGCCTTGACCTTGGCGAAGGCGGCCACGGTGGAGGACCAGTCCGCGGCGTTGCCCTCGGAGGCGATGAAATCGAAGCCCAACTCGCGCTGTTCGCGGAGCCAGCCGGCCTTGCGTGGCGAGTTCGGCGCGCAACCGGCCACCACGGTGTGGCCGTTGCGGGCCAGCTTCTGGCAGATGGCAGTGCCGACACTGCCCATACCGCTGGTGACGTAGGCGATGCGAAGGGTCATGGCAGAACGCTCCTTGGTAGGCGGATCAGGACGCAAGCGGGTACAGGCCGAACAGCAGGCCGCCGAGCATCAGCAGCATCGAAATGGCGATGGCCCACTTCAGGGTGAACTTCTGGTGGTCGGCGAACTCCACCTTGGCCAGGCCCACCAGCAGGTAGGTCGAGGGCACCAGCGGGCTGAGCAGGTGCACCGGCTGGCCGGCCAGCGAGGCGCGGGCCATCTCCACCGGGGTGATGCCGTAGTTGCCGGCGGCCTCGGACAGGATCGGCAGCACGCCGAAGTAGAAGGCGTCGTTGGACATGAAGAAGGTGAACGGCATCGAGGCGATCGCGGTGATCACCGCCAGGTACGGGCCCCAGCTGTCGGGGATGATCGCCAGGAAGCTGTGGGACATCGCCTCCACCATGCCGGTGTTGTTGAGGATGCCGGTGAAGATGCCCGCAGCGAAGATCAGCGCCACCACCGACAGCACGTTGCCGGCATGGTTGACCACGCGGCGGCGCTGCTCGGCCAGGTTGGGGTAGTTGATCACCAGCGCGATCGCAAAGCCGACCATGAACAGCACCGGCATCGGCAGCACGCCCATGATCAGCGCGGTCATCAGCGCCAGGGTGAGCGCCAGGTTCACCCACAGCAGCTTCGGCCGCTTGGTGTCCTCAGCATCTTCCACCGTGGGCAGCGCGTTGCCGTCATCGGACACGCTGTTGTCCATCCAGCTGCCCCCCTGCGGCAGGCTCACCACGCCCAGCCGGCGGCGCTCCTTCAGGCCCAGGTACCAGGCCAGCAGCAGCACGCCCGCACAGGCGATCACCATCGAGGGAATCAGCGGCACGAACACATCGGCCGGGTCCACGTGCAGCGCGGTGGCCGCACGTGCGGTCGGCCCGCCCCACGGGGTGAGGTTCATCACGCCGCCGGCGAGAATGGTCACGCAGGTCATGTTCAACGCGTTCATGCCCAACCGCTGGTACAGCGGCAGCATCGCCGACACGGTGATCATGTAGGTGGTCGACCCGTCGCCGTCGAGCGAGATCAGCATCGCCAGGATCGCGGTGCCCAGCACGATCTTCATCGGGTCGCCCTTGACGAAGCGCAGGATGATCCGCACCAGCGGGTCGAACAGGCCCGCGTCGATCATCACCCCGAAGTACAGGATGGCGAACATCAGCATCACGCCGGTCGGCGCGATCTTCTTGATGCCTTCCAGCATCATTTCGTCGATGTCGGCGCCGAAACCGCCCAGCAGCGCGAAGATGATCGGAATGGTGATCAGGGCAACAAGGGGCGACAGCCGTTTGCTCATGATCAAGTACATGAACGTAATGACCATGCCAAAGCCGAGGATGCTGAGCATCATCTGCAGACTCCTGGAGAGGTAGTGCGGAAGGAAGAAATCAGAAATCGAACTGCAGGCGGCCGGTCACTGCACGGGTACGGTCTACCGTGGTCGCCGCCAGGCGGTCGCGGTTGCGGCTTTCGATCAGGTTGAGCATGAAGCGCAGGTTCGGGCGCATGTACCAATTGCCGCCCAGCGTCCATGCTTCGGTCTGTGCATCCCGCAGGTCCGGCTGGCCGATCAGGTGCTGGTCGCCGCGCATCTGGTCGTAGCGCAGCGCCACTTCAAAGGCGCCGGCGGGGTGCTGGAAATCCTTGACCCGACCGAAGCGCCCGGTCTTGCGGTCGTACACGCGCGATTCGCCGGTGACGAACCAGCTCACCAGACCGTAGCCGGCCAGCACCTTGCCGCGCTGGCTGCCGTCGTCGAAGGTGGCGCCGCTGAACTCGCCCTGCCAGGACAGCGGGCCGCGCACCTGCGCGTATTCCAGCGACCACTTGTTGACGTCGGTGTCGCGGCCGGCCGAGAAGTCGACCAGGGTCAGGCGGCTGTTGTCGGACAGGTGGCCGGCAGGGCGCGGGCGGATCTTCAACCCGGGCACACCGTTGGCGCCGGGATTGTCATAGCGCTCGTGGGCCAGCGACAGGCCCAGGTGCAGCACCTCGCCAGCGGTGGCGCCCGGTGCCCAGGTGGCACGGCCACCGGCGGCGCGGCCCTTGACCTGCCAGGCGTCGATGCTCTCAAGGCTGTAGGCGCTGGCCGCCCAGGTCATGTCGCCGCGCGCGGCCTGCCACGAGGCGCCCAGCCGGTACAGCGGGGCCAGGGTGGTGCCGGCGTTGCCGCGTTCCAGGAAGGTGCCGTAATTGGAGCTGGTGCGGTCGTCCAGCGAGAAGAACTGCTTGAACTGGCCGACGGTGAGCTTGCCGGCGTCGCCGAAGCTGCGGCTGACGAACACGTCCTTGGCTTCCACCCGGTCGCCGGAGACGTCGGCTTCCAGCTTGTAGTCCACCACGAAGAACTTGCCCGACACATCCACCCAGGCACGGCGGATCTCGGTGTCGTCCTTGTTGGGGGTGCCGCGGCTGTCGTTGCTGAAATCGGCGAAATCCAGGTGCAGGCGGCCGCCAACGGTGGCGGTGACCGGGCTCTCATCGTCGGGGCCCTCGGCCGCCCAGACCGGCGCGGTCAGCAACAGCAGGGTGCAGGCAGCCGGCGTGCGCCAGCGCAGTGAGTTCAGTTCCACGGACCCTCCCAGGTACGTCAATGCGGTGATGTCGCCAATGGCGTGGCAGGGGGACTGCGACGCGATGGCGCAGCCTAGTGCCGGGAAGCTGTCATCCACCTGTCAGGGGTTTGTGCAGTGCAGCGAAGCCCACGGCAGCAGCCGCTCGCGCTAGCATTCATGCACCTTCGACGAATTGACCCGATGCGCCTGCTGCTGGTGGAAGACAACCCGGACCTTGCCGATGCCATCGTCCGCCGCATGCGCCGCAGTGGCCACGCGGTGGACTGGCAGAGCGACGGGCTTGCCGCGGCCAGCGTGCTGCGCTACCAGAGCTTCGACCTGGTGGTGCTGGACATCGGCCTGCCCAAGCTCGACGGCCTGCGCGTGCTGGCGGGCATGCGCGAGCGCGGCGACAGCACCCCGGTGCTGATGCTGACCGCGCGCGACGGCATTGAAGACCGCGTGCAGGCACTGGACGTGGGCGCGGACGACTACCTGGGCAAACCGTTCGATTTCCGCGAATTCGAGGCGCGCTGCCGGGTGCTGCTGCGGCGCACCCGCGGCCAGGCCAGTGAAGTGGTGCAGATCGGCGCGTTCCAGTTCGACAACGCCTCGCACCGGGTCAGCCTGGACGGCCAGCCGATCGAGCTGCCCAACCGCGAATACCGCCTGCTGGAAATCCTGATGGGCCGGCTGGGCCAGGTGGTGGCCAAGGACGAGATCGGCAACGGTCTGTTCGGCTTCGACGACGAGGCCGGTCCCAACGCGATCGAACTCTACGTGGGCCGCCTGCGTCGCAAGCTGGCCGACGCGCCGCTGCGGATCGTCACCGTGCGTGGCAGCGGCTATCTGCTCGAAGCGCTGGGCGACGATGCCGGCAGTGCGGGCGGCGATGACGACTGACCCGCGCACCTCCGGCTCGATCCGGCACACGCTGTGGCTGTACCTGGGCGCGTTCCTGGCGCTGTTCGCGGTGGCGTTGCTGTTCGGCGCGCGCGCCTACGGGCAACGCGCCGCCAACCGCTCCTACGATCACCTGCTGGTGTCCTCGGCGCTGTCGATCATCGATTCGGTGGCGCTGGTGGAGGCGCAATGGCAGGTCGATCTGCCGTATGCCGCGCTGGACCTGTTGGCGATGGCACCGGAAGACCGCGTGTTCTACCGCGTGTCCGACGCACGCGACCAGACGGTGACCGGATACGCGGACCTGCCACGTCCGCCGCACGCGCCCAGCGACCGCCCGCAGCTGTTCGATGCCCCCTACAGCGGCGAGCAGGTGCGGTTCGTGGTGGTGGCGCGGCGGGTGTCCTCGCCATCGGCGCAGGGCGAGGTGCGGGTGCAGGTGGGCCAGACCCGGCGCGCCCGCGAAGCGCTGGCGCAGGACATGGTGACCCGTGCGTTGTTGGCCATCGCGGTGTTGTCGCTGTTGTCGCTGGCCCTGGTCGGTCTGGGTGTACATCGCGCGCTGCGCCCGCTGGTGCGGATGGAGCGCGAGCTGGCCCGTCGCGAACCGTCCGACCTGAAGCCACTCGACGCCAGCGTGCCGCGCGAGATGGACAAGATGGTGGGCGCGCTGAACCACTTCATGGGCCGCCTG
The DNA here is from genome assembly GCF_009832905.1 of Stenotrophomonas sp. 364. NCBI lineage: Bacteria > Pseudomonadati > Pseudomonadota > Gammaproteobacteria > Lysobacterales > Lysobacteraceae > Stenotrophomonas > Stenotrophomonas sp. 364. The sequence goes on along the minus strand of NZ_CP047135.1, from coordinate 3,530,930 downwards.
CAGGGCAGCAATGAAACGCTGCGGGCGTTCATGGCCGAGGCCGCGCACCAGATGCGCACGCCGCTGGCCGCGCTGCGCGCGCAGGCGCAGCTGGCCCTGGACGAGGAAGACCCCGAGGACATGCGGCGCAGCCTGCGCGCCATCGAACGCAACGCCACCCACATGAGCCGGCTGCTGAACCAGCTGCTCAGCGATGCCAGTGTGATCCACCGTGCCAACCTGCAGCGCTTCGCCCCGGTGGACCTGGCCGAAACCGTGCACCAGGCGCTGCATGAAGCGCTGCCGCAGGCACTGCCGGCCCCACGCGTGCAACTGGCGGTGAGCGCACAGGCGGCCTGGATACACGGCGACGCGCTGCTGCTGCGCGAGGCCATCAAGAACCTGATCGACAACGCCCTCAAGTACGGCGGCGACGGCGCGCTGCAGGTGGCGCTGACCGAAGAGGCGCAGCACTGGGTGCTGACCATCGCCGACCACGGGCCGGGCATTGCCGCAGCCGACGCCGAGCGCGTGTTCGAGCGTTTCGCGCGTGGCGAAGGGGCCGCCGCCGGCGGCGCCGGACTGGGGCTGGCCATCGTCAAGCGCGTGGTGGACAGCCATGGGGGCCAGATCGACCTGAGCAACCGCGTCGGAGGGGGCCTGGTGGCCACCATCCGCCTGCCGAGGATGCATGCATGAAGTACGCGTGGTTGTTGCTGCTGGTGATGGCAGGCCCGGTGCTGGCCGCGCCGGGCGATGTGCAGCGGTTCCCGGCCAAGGGTCCGGCGGTGGCGCAGCTGCGCATCCATGGCTCGACCGACATCGAAGTGTTTGCCACGGTGATCGCCGACTACCAGCGCCTGCACCCGGGCACCGAAATCCTCTACGAGGATGTGATCACCCAGGACATCTACGTGCGCTACCTGCGCGACCGCAGCGGCCCGCAGGCGCCGGACATGCTGATCAGCAGCGGCATGGACCTGCAGACCAAGCTGGTCAACGACGGCCACGCGCTGCCGCATCGCTCGGTGCAGACCGACGCCTTGCCGGCGTGGGCGCAATGGCGGCACGAGGCCTTCGGGATCAGCTACGAACCGGTGGCCATCGTCTACAACACCCGCACCCTGCCGGCGGCGCGGGTCCCGCACACGCGCCGGCAACTGCTGGAACTGCTGCGCGCCCCGGACGCACCGCTGCAGGGAAGGGTGGGCACCTACGACGTGGAGCGCAGCAGCGTGGGCTACCTGCTGGCCACCCAGGACGGCCAGCGCGGCAGCATTGCCGGGGCGCTGCTGGGCGCGCTGGGCGACAACGGCGTGCACCTGGAAGAACGCACCGGCGTGCTGCTCGATCAGGTCAGCAGCGGCAAGCTGTCGCTGGTCTACAACGTGCTGGGCTCCTACGCGCAGGCGCGGATCGAGGCTGGCGCACCGCTGGGCATCGTCGAACCGGAGGACTACACGCTGGTGGTGCTGCGCACCGCGGTGATCCCCCGCACCAGCCCGCATCCGGACGAGGCGCGCCGCTTCCTCGACTACCTGCTGTCACCCCGCGGCCAGCAGGTCCTCTCGCGCGAAGCCCGCCTGATGCCGATTCTGCCCGCACAGGGCCAGCAACGAGGCCGCTCGCCCGCGCGCAGCTACCGCCCGATCCAGCTGGGCCCGGGCCTGCTCGTGTACCTGGACGGCCTCAAGCGCCGCCAGTTCCTCGACGCCTGGCGCGGCAGCATGCGGCAGCGCGACGACCGGTAACGACGGCCACCGGCCTCCACCCGCGTAGTGCCGGGCTCTGCCCGGCAACCCCATAACAACGATCCCCGCGCAGTGCCGGGCTCTGCCCGGCAACCCCATAACAACGATCCCCGCGTAGTGCCGGGCTCTGCCTGGCAACCCCATAACAACGATCCCCACGTAGTGCCGGGCTCTGCCCGGCAACCGCACTACAATGGACCGCATGAGCGAACTCACCGTCCTGATCGCCGACGACCACCCGCTGCTGCGCGCGGCCGTCGTCCATTCCCTGCGCCAGTCACTGCCGCAGGCGCAGGTGATCGAAGTGGCCAGCGCCACCACGCTGGAAGCCGCGCTGGACGAGCACCCAGAAATCGAACTGGTGCTGCTGGACCTGACCATGCCCGGCGCCCGCGGCTTCTCCTCGCTGCTGCACGTACGCGGCGCGCACCCCGACATCCCGGTGGTCATCGTCTCCTCCAACGACCACCCCCGCGTGATCCGCCGCGCGCAGCAGTTCGGCGCAGCCGGCTTCATCCCCAAATCCGCCCCTGCCGAAACCATCGGCCAGGCGGTGGCGGCGGTGCTCGATGGCGGGGTGTGGTTCCCGGCCATGGCACCGGAGCGCTCTGAGTCCGACGCGCTGCTCGCCGCACGCCTGGCCCAGCTCACCCCGCAGCAGTTCCGCGTGCTGCTGTGCCTGGCCGACGGCCTGCTCAACAAACAGATCGCCTACGAACTGGGCCTGGCCGAGAACACGGTGAAGGTGCACGTCACCGCGATCCTGAAAAAGCTCGAATGCCACAGCCGCACCCAGGCCGCGGTACTGGTGAAGGCACTGGAGCCGGAAGGCGATGCCGGGGCGGGGCTGGACGGGTAGGGGCACCTATCGATCGACCGCCAATACCGCCGGTCATCGCAATGGGTCCATGGTCCAGAATCGACGACACACGCTCGCCTTCGACGACGCCCAGCCAATCACCCCCTCAAGGACGAGCCCACCCCATGTCGCTATCCGGCGAAGAGATCTTCGTAAGGTGCCTGAAGATCGCCCTGTTGTTTGGAACAGGTTACTTCCTGTTCGCGTTGGGCAGCTTGATGATCACGATGCAGTGCACATCGAGGGGCTACCCGGGCAGTTTCTTGTGGTCATGGCTGCTGTCGCTGGTGGCCTTGGTCGTCTATTCAAGGTTCGACATCCTGTCGAAGGGACTCTTCAGGGCCCGCGTATCCCGCGTCCGCGTGGCAGCTGCCTGCCTGCTATCGACCGAGGTGGTCATCGCCGTGCACCTGGGTATCGAGCTCTCGGCATGCCAGAGCGGGGCCGGCGGTATGATCGCGCCCCCGGCTGTCTTCCTGCTGGTCTACACATCGATTGCCCTTTCGCTGCTCTTCGGAGACGCGTGGCTCGGCATGCTCCGCACTGTCATCCGCCTCGGCAGAAGGCCTTTCGACCTCTCAGCTGCGGATGATGAAGATCCGGTCGAAGCAGCACGGGCGTCGCGACGCAGGAAGCGCTACCGGTCTTGAGTATCGGTGGGGCATGCGCCGCACAGCATCCCCGCAGCCTGCCGGAACCGACCCTATCTATCCGGCATGCCGTGCCGGAGAGATGCGCGGCCGGTTCATGCCCTGTGCCTTACCAACACCTGCGTCATCAACGCGCGCAACGCCGGCGGCCGAACCGGCTTGGACAGGAACCCCCAACCGTTCTCTGCCGCCTGCGCCTTCAACGCATCGTCGCGTTCGGCGGTCACCAGGATCACCGGCGGGCGCGCCTGCCACAGGTCACACAGCGCTTCGTACAGGTCCGGGCCGTGCCATTGGCCCATGCGCACGTCCAGCAGCAGCAACTGCGGCACGTTGAGTGCCGAGGCGATCTCCAGCGCCGCCTGCAGGCCGTCGGCCAGCTCCACCGCGCAGCCCCAGCGTTCCAGCAGCGCGCGGGTGGCGGCGCACACGCGCGGGTCGTCGTCGATGCTCCACACCCGGCAATGCCGCAGCGGGCTGTCATCGCCCACGTCGCTCGCGATGGCCGGTACCGGCGTCGGCGCCGGAATCGACGCCGCATCGCCCAGCGGCACGCTGACCGCGAACACGCTGCCACGGCCCAGCGTGGAGCGCAGGTGGATGCCGTGGCCCAGCAGACGGCCGATGCGTTCGACGATGGCCAGGCCCAGCCCGGCACCGCGCTCCTGTTCGACGCCGTCGTCCAGGCGGCGGAATTCTTCGAAGATCTCGCCCTGCAGGCTCTCCGGAATGCCGGGGCCCTGGTCGTGCACCTCGATGCGCAGCTGGTTGCCCACGCGCCGGCAGCCCAGCAGCACGCGCCCCCTTGGGGTGTAACGCAGCGCGTTGGACAGGAAATTCTGCAGGATCCGGCGCAGCAACGCCTCGTCGCTGACCACCACCGCGCGGGTGTCCACCCAGCGCAGCTGCAGGCCACGGCTGTCGGCGGCAATGCCGAATTCGCGCGCCAGCGTTTCCAGCAGCGGCGACAGCGCGAAGGCCTGCACCTGGGTCTGCAACGCGCCCGATTCCAGCCGCGAAATATCCAGCAGGCTGGTCAGGATCGCATCCTGCGCGGCCAGCGCCGCATCCACGTGTTCGCTCAACGCGCGTGCATCGCCGGCCAGCTTGCCGCGCAGCACCGAGACGAACATGCGCGCAGCGTTCAACGGCTGCAGCAGGTCGTGCACCGCCGACGCCACGAAGCGGCTCTTGTAGCGGTTGGCGCGCTCGGCCTCACGGCGCGCTTCGTCCAGGTCGCGGGTGCGCTCGGCCACGCGGTGCTCCAGCGCATCGGCCAGCGAGCGCAGCTCGCGTGCGGTGTTCTTGTAGGCGGTGATGTCGGCGTAGCTGGTGACAAAGCCACCGTCGGGCAGCGGATTGCCGCGGATCTCCAGCACGGTGCCGTCGTCCTTCTCGCTCTCGCGCATGTGCGGGCGGCCGCTGCGCAGGTGGTTCAGGCGGCGCTCGATGGCCTCGTCGATCGGCCCTGGCCCCAGCAGGCCGCGGCGCGCGTTGTAGCGGAAGATCTCCTCGATGGGGCGTCCCTCGCGGATCAGGCCGGCTGGGAACTTGAACAGTTCCAGGTAGCGCGCGTTCCACGCCACCAGCTTCTGCGCGTTGTCGATCACCACTACGCCCTGCGGCAGGTGCGCCAGGCTGCGGCTGAGCCCGCTGTCGGCCTGCTGGGCGGCCTGCAGCACGCCGTCCTGCGCGGTTCGCAGCTCCTCGGCATGCTGGGCCAGCACGGTTTCCAGCTCGCGTCGGCTGCGCTGCCGATGTGCATCCAGGCGCCGCCGCTGCTGCACGAACAGCACCAGGAAGCCCAGCGCCAGCCACGCCGCGCCGCCGCCGATGGCCGCGCTGCGCCCGGCGCTGGTGGCCGCGCCGGCATCGTGCAGCAGGTGCAGGTTCCAGTGCTCTTCGGGCAAGGCCAGGCCCTGCCACAGCATCGGCCCGGGCAGCACCGGGTCGAGCAGGCGCACCATGCGCCCGCCATTCTCAAGCACGTCTTCGGTGCGCACCCGGAGCGGCTGCAGCGAGCGGTCGGCGTACTGCCGCGCCTCCAGCATCTCGCGGCGCTCGCCCGGCCCCAGCGGGCGCAGCAGGCGATACCGCCAGGCATCGCGGTTGGCCAGGAACACCACGTCGTGCTCGTCGCTGGCCAGCACCACGTCCGGGCTGGACAGCCATTCCTGTTCCAGTGCCGACAGTTCGATCTTGATCACCACCACGCCGATGCGCCGGCCGTCTTCCTCGATGGCCTGGGACAGGAAGTAGCCGGGCACGCCGGTGGTCATGCCGATGCCGTAGAAGCGGCCGCGGCCGGTGGCCAGCGCCTGGCGGTAATAGGGGCGGTAGCTGTAGTCCTCGCCCACGTTGCTGCTGCGCTGGTCCCAGTTGCTGGCGGCGACGGCCACGCCGTCGTGCCCAACCAGGGTCAGGGTGGAGGCGCGGGTGACCTGGTTGGCGCGCTGCAGCTTCAGGTTCAGGCGCTGCCGGGCGGCGGCGTCGGGCACCTGCAGCAGCGCGCGGCGCAGGTCCGGGTCCAGTGCCAGCACCTGCGGCAGGGTGCCGAAGCGGTCGATACGTTGTTGCAGGCCTTGGCCGTACAGTTCCAGCTGGCGTTGCACCTGCGCGCTTTCGGTGGCCAGCGCACGGCGCCACGCATAGTGCCCGGCGGCGGCCGCGCACAGCACGGTACCGCCGATCATCAACAGCAGGGTGAGCAACAGGGTGCGGTGGCGGCCGAGCCAGTACATGGCGGCAGTCTACGGTCGTGCGGCGGGCGCGGTGTACACGCCCGCCGCGACGCCGATCAGAAGTGCATCTGGGCGCGCAGTTCGAAGATTTCCGGCGTGGTGTGCACGCCGCGACGGCTGGCGTCGGCCTTGACGTAGTTGGCCTGGAACTTGAAGTGGCTGGTGAGGTACCAGTTGGCGCCCAGGGTCCAGTCGTGCTGGCGGCCGCCGAAGACATCGGCGTCGTCCAGATCCAGGCGGCTGTAACGGGCCACCAGTTCCACCGCGCCGTAGTCATGGGCCGGCTTGATGTTGGCTACCGCGCCGGCGTTGTACGGACGCGATTCCCCGGTGAGCACCCAGCTGGCCATGGCGTACTGGCCGTTGCCGGTGTAGTCCGGCTTGCCTTCACGGGTGACGGTGGTCTGCAGCGCTTCGGCCTGCACCGAGAACGGGCCACGGATCCAGATGCCTTCCAGGCCGGTACGGCGGATCTGGTCGGCCGTGGCCAGTGCGCCCGAGTCCACCAGGCGGATGTCGGTCAGGCCAGCTTCCGGGCGGGCGCGCAGGCGGGCGCTGGCGTCGTGGTGCACGTCGCGGCCATCGCGGTAACCGCGCGGGTTTTCCTGCGAGTAGGCCAGGCCCAGGTGCAGCACGTCGCCGGCGGCCTTGACCGGGGTCCACACCGCACGCACGGCCTGGGTGGTGCCGGGGTTGTCGCCCTGCAGATCCTTGCCGCCGTAGGCACCGGCCTGCAGCAGGTACTGCGGGCGCTCCAGCGCCCATTCGGCACCGGTACGGCGGCCTTCGTAGAACGCCTGCACGGGCAGGGCGGTTTCCAGGAAGCTGCCGGCCCGCGAGGAGGTGTTGGCGTCCAGACCCACCGGGGTCTTCATGTAGCCGAAGCGGAAGCGGCCGATGTCGCTGCCGAAGAAGGCCTTGCTTTCAAAACGCACGAACACGTCCAGCCAAGTGTCGGCCTGGAAGTCGTAGTACACCATCGCGTCGTACACGCCCTTCTTCTTCAGGGTGGCGCCGAATTCCTTGCGGCGCACCGCGTCATCGTCTTCGATGCCGCTGTTGCCGGAAAAATCGTTGAGGTCGTAGGCGATGTTGGCGGTGGCGGCCAGTTCGGTGCCATCGCTGAAGGCGACCTTGGTCGGCCAGTTGTCGAAGTCGGCGGCCGAAGCCAGGGCGGGGGTAGCAGCCAGGCACAGGGCCAGCAGGGTCGGGGTCGGGCGCATGGACGTGCAGCTCTCTCTTTGAGACGGGACAGGACAACAACGGCCGCAGCGCCGGAAACTGTTGCCCAGCCGGCCGCGCGCGCGTCACTTGCCGCCGTGGGGGAGGGCGGTGTGGGGCGCAGTGTAGGCACCCAACGCCACCTGAACCGGGGGGCTAGTACCAATAGGTTATCTGCCTGGCGGTGACTCGCGCGTACAAATGCGTCCATCCGCCGCAACCCCCGACACACGATCCGGGCTGCGGTGTTGCCCACGGAACCGGCCCGCATCCCCTGCAGGCCGGACGCGCCGATACCGTCCCTCCGGAGTCCGCCATGCACATTCCCACCGCCGCCCCCGTCGCGGCCAAGCCGCTGCCGTTTTACCGCCAACTGTATTTCCAGGTGGTGGTGGCGATCGTCCTGGGCGCCATCCTGGGCCACTTCGAGCCGGCCTTCGCCGAATCGCTGAAGCCGCTGGGCGATGCCTTCATCAAGCTGGTGAAGATGATCATCGCCCCGGTCATCTTCCTGACCATCGTCACCGGCATCGCCGGCATGACCCACCTGCGCACGGTGGGCCGGGTGTTTGCCAAGTCGATGGCCTACTTCCTGTTCTTCTCCACCCTGGCCCTGATCGTGGGCATGGTGGTGGCGCATGTGGTCCAGCCCGGCGCCGGCATGAACATCAACCCGGCCGACCTGGACCAGACCGCGGTCCACAGCTACGTGGAAAAGTCCCATGAGCTGACCCTGACCGGCTTTGCGATGGACATCATCCCGGCCACCCTGGTCAGCGCCTTCGTCGACGGCAACATCCTGCAGGTGCTGTTCGTGGCGGTGCTGTTCGGCGTGGCCCTGGCCCTGACCGGTGCCAAGGGCCGCCCGGTGCTGACCTTCCTGGAGGCGCTGACGGCCCCGGTGTTCCGCCTGGTCCACATCCTGATGAAGGCGGCTCCGATCGGCGCTTTCGGTGCCATCGCCTTCACCATCGGCAAGTACGGGGTGGGTTCGCTGGTCAACCTGGCCTGGCTGGTGGGCTCGTTCTACCTCACCGCCTTCCTGTTCGTGGCGGTCATCCTGGGCGTGGTCTGCCGCCTGTGCGGGTTCTCGGTGTTCAAGCTGGCCCGTTACCTGAAGGCCGAACTGCTGCTGGTGCTGGGCACCTCCTCGTCGGAGTCGGCGCTGCCGTCGCTGATGGAGAAGATGGAGCGCGCCGGCTGCAGCAAGTCGGTGGTCGGCCTGGTGGTCCCCACTGGCTACTCGTTCAACCTGGACGGCACCAACATCTACATGACCCTGGCCGCGCTGTTCATCGCCCAGGCCACCAACACCGAACTGACCCTGGGCCACCAGATCGCCCTGCTGCTGGTCGCCATGCTCAGCTCCAAGGGCGCGGCCGGCGTCACCGGTGCCGGCTTCATCACCCTGGCCGCCACCCTGGCCGTGGTGCCGGAAGTGCCGGTGGCCGGCATGGCACTGATCCTGGGCGTGGACCGCTTCATGAGCGAATGCCGCTCGCTCACCAACTTCATCGGCAATGCCGTGGCCACCGTGGTGGTGTCGCGCTGGGAAGGCGCGCTGGACCGCGACCGCCTGGCGCTCGCCCTGGATGGCCGCGAGGCCGAACTGCCGGCGCTGACCACCGACGACCTGCCGTCGCCGCTGACCGCCCCGGCCCGCTGATACCCGTTTGATGCTTGCGTGTGTTGCAGGGCCTGCCCCGCCCCCCGGATGGCAGGCCCTGATTTTTTGTCCACGTCCCGTCGGTGATGCGGGTTGTCATCGCACTGCGCCACGCGGCGCATACGCTGCCGGACGGCGCGAATATGTGCGGTTGCAGCATGATCGCGACAGCGTAGCGACAGGTCCATCCACGCCAACGGGGGTATGATCCCCTGTTCCTCTCGCCCATTCATCTGCAGAAAGCGATGTCCAACGAAGATTTCAAACAGGCTGCCCTCGATTACCACCGCATGTCGCCGCCGGGCAAGATCCGCGTCGCAGCGACCAAGCCGATGCTGACCCAGCGTGATCTGTCGTTGGCGTACTCGCCGGGCGTGGCCCACGCCTGCGAGGCGATCATGGCCGACCCGCAGCAGGCCAGCGAACTGACCGCCCGCGGCAATCTGGTCGCCGTCATTTCCAACGGCACCGCCGTGCTGGGCCTGGGCAACATCGGCCCGCTGGCCGGCAAGCCGGTGATGGAAGGCAAGGGCGTGCTGTTCCAGAAGTTCGCCGGCATCGATGTGTTCGACATCGAGATCGACGAGAACGATCCGGACAAGCTGGTCGACATCATCGCCTCGCTGGAGCCGACCTTCGGCGGCATCAACCTGGAAGACATCAAGGCGCCGGAGTGCTTCATCGTCGAGCGCAAGCTGCGCGAGCGGATGAACATCCCGGTGTTCCATGACGACCAGCACGGCACGGCGATCATCGTCGGCGCCGCGGTGCTCAACGCCATGGTCGTGACCGGCAAGCGCATCGAAGACGTCAAGCTGGCCACTACCGGCATGGGCGCGGCGGGCATCTCCTGCGTCAACATGCTGGTCTCGCTGGGCCTGAAGAAAGAGAACATCCTGGCCTTCGACCGCGACGGTGTGATCCACACCGGCCGCACCGACCTGGACCCGGAAAAGGCGCGTTACGCACGCGACACCGACAAGCGCACGCTGGCCGAGATCGTCGACGGCGCGGACATTTTCCTGGGCCTGTCGGCCCCGGGCATCCTCACCGCGGACATGGTCAAGACCATGGCCAAGGACCCGGTGATCTTCGCGCTGGCCAATCCCACCCCGGAAATCATGCCGGAAGTGGCCCGTTCGGTGCGCCCGGACGCGCTGATCGGCACCGGTCGTTCGGATTACCCGAACCAGATCAACAACGTGCTGTGCTTCCCGTACCTGTTCCGCGGTGCGCTGGACGTGGGCGCCACGGCGATCAACGAAGAAATGAAGATCGCCTGCGTGCACGCGATCGCCGCGATGGCGCGCCGCGAGGCCAGCGACCTGGGCTCGGCCTATGGCGATGAGACCCCGAGCTTCGGCCGCGATTACCTGATTCCGCGTCCGTTCGACCGCCGCCTGCTGGTGGAGCTGTCCGCCGCCGTGGCCCAGGCCGCGATGGATTCGGGCGTAGCGACCCGTCCGGTGGCCGACATGGGCGCCTACCGCGAGAAGCTGGCCCAGTTCGTCTATCGCACCAGCCTGATGATGAAGCCGGTCTACGACCGTGCGCGCGCCGACAAGCAGCGCGTGGTGTACGCCGAAGGCGAAGAAGAAGTGGTGCTGCGCGCGGTGCAGAACGTGGTGGATGAAGGGCTGGCCCGTCCGATCCTGATCGGCCGCCCGGACGTCATCGAATCGCGCATCGAGCGCCTGGGCCTGCGCATGAAGGCCGGTGACGATTTCGACATCACCAACATCAACGACGACCCGCGCTTCAACGATTACTGGCAGTACTACCACAACCTCACCGGGCGTCGCGGCGTGACCGTGGCGGCGGCCAAGAACCTGATGCGTTCGCGGCCGACGTTGATCGCTGCGGTGATGGTGGCGCGCGGCGAAGCCGACGCCATGCTGACCGGCGTGGTCGGCCGCTTCCACAAGAAGCTGGGTTACGTGCGCAGCGTGTTGCCTCTGGAATCGAAGGTGACCTCGACCTCGGCGATGACCGGCGTGATCAACCAGCAGGGCGTGTTCTTCTTCGTGGACACCCACGTCCAGGAAGACCCGACCGCCGAGCAGATCTGCGAAGCGACCCTGCAGGCGGCCTACCGCATGAAGCTGTTCGGGATCGAACCGAAGGTGGCGCTGCTGTCGCACTCCAACTTCGGCAGCCACGATTCCCGCGACGCGCTGAAGATGCGCACCGTGCGTTCGCTGCTGCTCAAGCGCAACCCGCGCCTGAACGTGGACGGTGAAATGCAGGGCGACACCGCATGGGACGAGGCACTGCGCCAGAAGCTGCTGCCCGACAGCACGCTGAAGGGCCGCGCCAACCTGTTCGTGCTGCCCAATCTGGAAGCGGCCAACATCGCCTACAACCTGGTGCGCGTGTTCACCGACGGCGTGGCGATCGGCCCGATCCTGATGGGCGTGGCCAAGCCGGTGCACATCCTGACTACCAGCGCGACCTCGCGCCGCGTGCTCAACATGACCGCGATCGCGGCCGTGGATGCGCAGATCCGGAAACAACTGGAGGCTGAAAAGAACGTCTAAGGGGTTCTTTTCCCTGCAGTTGCCAAAACGCGCCCTACGGGGCGCGTTTTGGTTTCGGGCCGCGAAACCGGTGGCTACCGACCGTTGGTTGGCAGGCGTTCTGCTCTGCCACACGCACGCCGCACCCCGGTCACCCGCCTGCAACCTGCCGAGGGCCCAATACCCCCACGCGGCCCGGCCGCGGCGGCGGGCTACCGGCTCCCGCCGCCCTGGGCCCGACCAGATCCCCCTGAGAGTCCGGAGCCGTCCCATGCGCCATCGAATGACCCGACGCTATTTCCAGCAGTTGTTCGCGTTGTATGCCGGCTTGGTGGGCGCGCGCTGACCGTCACCACGGTAGAGCCGACCGTTGGTCGGCTGGGGCACGCACGCGTGCCCCGTGTCAGGTGTTCATGACGACTGGACGGAGTGCAGCCGACCAACGGTCGGCTCTACCCGGGGCGGTGGGGACACAGGCATCAACGCGCCTTTACGTACGCCGCCCACAGCGCCGGCAATGCCTTGCCGGTGCGCGCTTCCCACAATGCCGGCGTGTAACGCCCGTCGCGCAAGGCGCCATCCAGCGCCTTGACCAGCCCCGGATGCTGCCCCTCGCTCCACGCCAGGAACGCGCCGGTCACCCGGTAGCCGGTGTCGAAGTTCTGCCCGTCCTTCACCGTCGTCGGCAGTGCCCAGCCCGCGGCCGCATTTTCCCGGCCGTAACGATCACGCGCGTAGTCGGCAATGCCTTCCACCAACCAGCCCGGCACGCGTTCGTTGGCATACTCGGGGTAGCCCTGCACGATGTGCATGGCCTCATGGGTGACCAGGTCGACGTCGTCGGGGTGCTTGGCCAGCCAGGCCGGATTGATCGTGATGGTGGCCGCGCCCTTGCCTTCGCCGACGAAGGCGATGCCGTCGTAGCCCGGATCGATCACGATCCGCACCTGCGCGGGCGCACCGGGATGGAAGTCGGCGCGCTCGCGCACATACGCGGCAAAGAACGTGTCGATGATGCGCGTGCGCATCGGCGCCGCCAGCGCATCGGCCGGATCGCTGTAGCTCAGCGTCACCCCCTCGCGGTGCTGGCTGGCCTCGAACGCGGCAGCATCGAACACCATCAACGCCCCCAGCAGCACGGTAGCGCCGGCCGCTGGCCGGCTCCCCACACTCCAGGCCGCAGCCCGCTTCAAAAAACCGGTCCTGCCCATGCTCACTGCTCCCCCGTCGGTGCCAGCAACTCCACCTCGGCCAACTGCATCCGCCCCGGCCCGGCGATGCGCAGCCGGTACTCGGCGTAACGCCCGGGCTTCCGGATGGCGAACGGCCGGGTCTGCAGCGCCCAGGCAAAGTCCTCGCCGCGGCGCTCGTCCAGCGTCACCCAGCGGCCGCCCGTGCGGCGGGCTTCCAGCGTCCATGCACCGCCGCGGATCGCGCCGTTGCCACTGGTCAGCGTGTACATCGACGGCGCGCCATCGCTCACCCCGCTGAACACCACCGTGCCTGCGCCCACCGGCACCGTCGTGCCGGCATCGTCGTCCAGCAGGGCCGGCACTGCGCGGCCGTCGGCCAACTGCGCGCGTGCGCCGCTGCCCAGCAGATCATGCAGCAGCGCAGGGCGTTGGCCGCGTGCGGTGAGCGAGCGTGGCGCATCGTCCGGGCCGCTGCCCCAGGTCGAGGGCTGCGGGCCCATCACGAAGTCCAGCGTGGCGCCCTTGGCGATCACCTCGTGCGGCACCCAGGTCTTCGACCACGGCTTGCCGTTGATCTTCAGCGACTGCACGTACACGTTCTCGCGCGAGTTGTTGGCGGCATTCACCGTCAGCACCGCGCCGCCCTGCAGTTCCACCCGGGCATGGCGGAACGCCGGCGAACCGATCGCGTATTCGGGCGCGCCCATGCGCAGCGGGTACAGGCCCAGCGATGCCAGCACGTACCACGCCGAGGTCTCGCCGTTGTCCTCATCGCCCGGGTAGCCCTGGCCGATCTCGCTGCCCACGTACAGCCGCGCCAGGATCTCGCGCACGTGCTGCTGGGTCTTCCACGGCTGGCCCGCGTACAGGTACATCCACGGGATGTGGTGCGCCGGCTGATTGCTGTGCGCGTACATGCCCATACGCACGTCGCGCGCCTCGGTCATCTCGTGGATGGTGCCGCCGTAGGAGCCGGCGAAGGCGGGATCGGCGGTTTCCGGGGTGGCGAAGAAGGCGTCGAGCTTGGCGGCCAGCTGCGCGCGTCCGCCATACAGCCCGGCCAGGCCCTCGCCGTCATGCGCGGCGGTGAAGGCGAAGGTCCAGCCATTGCTCTCGGTGTAGTCGTGGCCCCACACGCGCGGGTCGTAGTCCTTGGCGGCCAGGCGCCAGTTCCCGTCGGCGGTGCGGCCCTGGAAGAACCCGGCGGCCGGGTCGAACAACGTGGCGTAGGTGCCGGCGCGATGGCTGAAATAGTCGGCTTCGGTGGCATAGCGCTCGCGTGCGGCGGCGCTGCCGGCGCGCTTGGCCAGCGCGTCGGCCATGTTGGCGATGCCGAAGTCGTTGAGCGCGCCTTCCATCGTCCACGACATGCCCTCGTGCACGTCGGCGCTGGCGTAGCCCCGGAACGTGGAGCGGTCCATGCCCTTGCGCCCGACATGGCGGTCCGGCGGCACCACGGTGGCGTTCTTCAGCGCGGCCGCATAGGCCTCTTCCGGGTCGAAGCCGCCGATGCCCTTCAGCCAGGCATCGGCGAACGCCACGTCCGAACTGGTGCCCACCATCAGGTCGGCATAGCCGGGCGAGGACCAGCGCGCCACCCAGCCGCCGGCGCGGTACTGCTCCAGGAAGCCCTGCACCAGCGCACCGGCGTCGTCCTTGGTGAACAACGCATAGGCCGGCCAGGTGGTGCGGAAGGTGTCCCAGAAGCCGTTGTTGACGTACACCTTGCCGTCGCGCACCGGGGCGAAGCTGCGCGTGGCGCTGCCGTCGGTGTTGTCCTCGGCGGCGCTGGCCTGGCTGGCGTAGCGCCACTCGGGCGCGGCGGCGCTGCCCACGTTCTCGTGGCCGGAGTTCGGGTACAGGTACAGCCGGTACAGGCTGGAATACAGCGTGGTCTTCTGGTCGTCGCTGGCATCGCCGATGTCGAACGGGGCCAGCCGCGCGTCCCACGCGTCCTGCGCGCGTGCCGCCACGCGGTCGAGCGTGTCATCGGCGGCCAGCTCCAGGGCCAGGTTGTGACGGGCCTGCTCGATGGAGATCAGGGAGGTGGCGATGCGCATGGTGACCGTGCGCGTGTTGCCGGCATCGAACTTGATGTAGCCGGTGGGGCGGCCGGTGGTGATCTGGCCGCTGCTCCGCCAGGGTGCGTCGAAGCTGGCCACCACATACATGCGGGTGGCGCCGTTGGACAGGCCGCTGCGGGTGTCGGTGTAGCCGGACAGCGTCTGAGTGGCCGCATCCAGGGTCAGCCCACCGCGTGCGTCGACGTTGTCGAACAGCAGGTTGGCGTCGCCCTTCTCGGGGAAGGTGAAGTGGAACAGCGCGGCATGGTCGGTGGGTGCGATCGCCACGGCGATGCCGTTGTCGAACCGCACGTCGTAACGGTAGGGGCGGGCACGTTCGTTGTCGCGCGAGAACGACAGCGCGCGTTTGCCGCGGTCGGCTTCGGGCACGCCGCGGGCGCTGGACGGCATCACCTGGAAGGTCTGGCGGTCGCCCATCCACGGACTGGGCTGGTGGCTCAGGGCCAGTGCCTGCAGCTGCGGGCGGTTGCGCGCGTCGTTCTGTTCGTTCCAGCGGTACAGCCAGTTCAACGCGCCGGCATCGGTGACCGGGGTCCAGAAGTTGAAGCCGTGCGGCACCGCCGTGGCGGGAAAGTTGTTGCCGCGCGAGAAGGTGCCGTTGGCCTGCGTGCCGCGCGTGGTCAGCACCCAGTCCGAGGGACGCTGCGGCGCGGTGCGCGGCTGCGGGCCCAGCTGCACGTCGTCGATCCAGCCCGACACCGGCGCACCGGCCGCGCTGGCCACCTGCAGTTCCACCGCCACCACGCGGCGGCCACGCAGGGCCGGCACCTCGCCCAGGCGCACGGCCTTGCGCGCCCACTGCTGCGGGTACAGCGTCTTCGAGTCGCCCTGCGCGGTCGCGCCCAGCGCACTGCCATGCTGGTCGCGGGCGTCGCTGGCCGACAGCCGGCTGCCGTCGTCCAGCAGCAGGTCCAGCGACACGTAGGTGGACGCCACGGTGTCAGCACCGACAATTTCCGGCAGCACCAGCCAGCTCAGCGTGGTGTCGTCCTCGATGGCCACGTCGGTAGTGAACAGGCGGCGCTGCTGGGTGCCGCCGCTGCCGGTGTAATGCAGGGCGCGCAGGCCGCTGTAACCGACCCCCGGCTTGGCCGCATAAGGCGCGCGCGGACCGCCGCCCACCTCCACCTGCAGGGCCTGCTTGCCGGCCAGCGGCGCCGGTTCGCCGCGCTCGAAGGAGGTCTGCAGGCCCTGGCCCAGGGCGGGCAGGGCAAGCGAGGCGCACGCCACGGCGAGGGCAAGCGGCAGCAGGGCGTGGCGGGCGGGGCGCGGGGCAGGCAGGGTCATGCAGGGAACTCCCGGAAAGGGCAGGCGGCAGGCAGAGCCCGCATCGGCGACCTCGGCAGACAGGCACCACCCCGGCCGCCGGGGGCGGACACAGGGGCGATGCAGGTCCGGCGGGGGACGGGCCATGCGATCGGGGCAGGAATCGAACCGGACCGATGCTGCAACAGCCGGGGCGATGCTGGCAAGTGCCATTTAGTTCGATCCAAACCAGAAGAATCAGCTACTTGTCGTTCCGGTTGACAGCCACTTTGGATCGATTTAAAAAGAACGGTGCTGTGTGCTGGCGCGCGCCTCGGGCGGTAGGTGCCCGCCTGCGCGAGGACGGCGATGCAACAGTCCCGGGTGCTAGAATCACCGTCTTCGCAATTCCTTTGTGTGTCCACGCCATGAGCCATACCGCCACTGCGCCCGCCAACGCCGAGAAGCGCTACACCGTGCACCGCGCCGACCTGCCGCTGAGCTGCCCGACCCCGGAAATGGCGCTGTGGAATTCGCACCCGCGCGTGTACCTGCCGATCGAAGACGAACCCAACGGCGAGGCCAAGTGCCCGTATTGCGGTGCCGTGTTCGTGCTGGCCGACTAAGTCAGCGCTGCTCCCGTGCGCCGACTGACCGTGGTGCAGCTGCTGCCGGCGCTGCACTCCGGCGGGGTCGAACGCTCCACCCTTGAAATCGCCTCTGCCCTGGTTGCCGCCGGCCACCGGGCCATCGTCGTGTCCGCCGGTGGGCGGCTGGTCGAGCCGCTGCTGGCCAGCGGCGCCGAACACCTCACCCTGGACATCGGCCGCAAGTCGCTGCTGACCCTGCGCCACGTGCGCAGCCTGCGCGCCTTGTTCGCCGACGTGGGCGCCGACATCGTGCATGCGCGCTCGCGCCTGCCGGCCTGGCTGGGCCTGTACGCGCTGCGCAGCCTTCCCGAGGCCCAGCGCCCGCACTGGGTCACCACCGTGCACGGGCTGAACTCGCCGGGGCGCTACAGCGCGGTGATGACCAGTGGCGAGCGGGTGATCTGTGTGTCCAACACGGTGCGCAGCTTCGTGCAGACGCACTACCCCAGCGTGCCCGCCGAGCGCCTGCAGGTGATTCCGCGCGGCGTGGACGTGGCCCAGTTCCCGCGCGTGGCGCGCACCGATCGCCGCGCCCGCCTGGCGGTGGCTGCGCAGCACCCGGTGCTGGCCGGCGATGCGCCGCTGCTGCTGCTGCCAGGCCGTGGCACCCGGCTGAAGGGCCACCGGCATGCGCTGCAGCTGCTGGCCGGCCTGCACGCGGCCGGTGTGCCCGCCACGTTGTGGATGCCGGGCACCCGCGAGCCGGGCCGCGAGGCCTACGTGGCCGAACTTGAAGCACAGGCCCGCACCCTGGGCATCGCCGAGGCGGTACTGATGACCGCGCCCACCACGCGCATCGCCCAGGCTTACGCGGCCAGCGACCTGGTACTGCAGGTGTCGGACAAGGCCGAAGCATTCGGCCGCACCGTGGTGGAAGCGCTGTCGGTAGGGCGCCCGGTGCTGGGCTGGAATCACGGCGGCGTGGGTGAACTGCTGACGCAGCTGCAACCCTCCGGTGCGGTAGCCTTGCACGACGGGGCGGCGCTGCTGTCGCGCGCGCTGCAGCTGCTGCAGCAACCGCCCAGCCTGTCTGCCCGGATTCCTTTCACCTTGCAGGCGATGCAGCGTGACACCCTCAAGCTCTACACCTCCCTTGCCGGCTGAGCCGGTGCTTGTGCCCGGCTCCCCGGCGTCCCGCGCCGGTCGTTGGGCGCCGTGGTGGGTACTGGCCTTCGTGGCGCTGTGGCCGTTGCCCGGCATCGCCGAAAGCGTGCTGGTGCTTGGCGCGCTGTACGCCGCCGTGCGCATGGTGCAGCTGCGCATGCAGGGCAAACAGCACCTGCTGAGCAGCCCGGCATGGGCGCTGACCAGCATCCTGTTCCTGGGTTATTGGCTGCCGCAGGCGTTTTCCGCGTTCGATGCGATTGACCCGGCGACGGCCTGGCGCAAGGCCGCGGCCGGTCTTCGCTATCTGCCCTTCATGTGGCTGGTGGCGATTGCCGTGGCCACCCCGCAGCGGCGGCGCCTGACGCTGGGTGGCATCGCGCTGATCACGGCGGTCTGGACTGCCGATGCGCTGGCCCAGGCTGCCTTCGGCAGCAGTGCGTTGTTCTGGTCGCTGGACCAGCTCAAGCAGCTGGTGAGCGGGCATGGCCTGTGCAACGCCGTCGAGGTGGCCGCCGCGGATCGGCTCAGCGGTGTACTGGGGCCGTGCAACCTGAAGTTTGGCCAGGTGCTGGCCAGCCTCTCGCCGTTCCTGCTGTTTGCCGCCGCGCGACGCGCCGGATTGTGGGGGTGGGGCGTGGCCGCTGCCGCGGTGGGCGTGGTGCTGGTGCTGGCGGGTTCGCGTGCTGCGTGGCTCACCTATGCGCTGGTCGTGGCGTACTCCGGCTGGCGCCTGCTCGGCCCGCGCGCGCTGATCGGCTGCCTGGCGATAGGTCTGGTGGCCGCGGTCGCGATCGGGGTTGGTTCCAGCCAGGTGCGTGAGCGCGTGGCGCGCACGGCGATGGCGTGGGAGGGCGATGGCGAAGGCGTCAACCAGGCGTTGTCCGGACGCGCGCAGATCTGGGCAGCGGCCGGCTGCATGATTGCCGGCCATCCGGTCAACGGCGTGGGCGCGCGCGGTTTCCGCGATGCGTATCCCGGCTGCAATCCCACACCGCAGGCGCAGGAAGTATGGGGCGACGGCCCGGCGCTGCACGCGCACCAGATCGTGCTGGAAATCCTTGCTGAAACCGGCGTACTGGGCCTGCTGCTGTGGCTGGCCGCTGCCGCCCAGGCCTGGCGCGCGTGGCGCTTCGCACCGCTGCCGGCCCGCGAACGCGCCCGCCCGGCCATGCTGGCGCTGGCGGTCACCGTGTTCCCGCTCAACACCCACCTGGCGTTCTATTCCACCTTCTGGGGCGGGCTCACCCTGCTGCTGGCCGCGCTGTACGCCGGCAGCCTGTTGGCGCGGGACGACGCCCACCCGGACGCGTGATCGGCCGGCGAAGTACCGACCAACGGTCGGTACCTACCGAGGATGCCGTGCCCCACCCGGTAGCGCACGACCGTTGGTCGTGCGGCATTCCCGGTCGTGCGTCATCCCGGTCACGACGCACGCACTGAAAACACCCCCCGGTCTTACCGGTAATAATCGCTGCGCCCGCCCGGCTGGCGCTTGAAGCGGCGGTGGATCCACAGGTACTGGTCCGGTGCCTCGCGCACCATCGCCTCGATGGCCTGGTTGACGCGTGCGGTATCGGCTTCCACGTTCTCGCTGGGGAAATTCTCCAGCGGTGCGCCGATCTTGAGGAAGTATCGGCCGCCTTCGCGGCGATGGAAGTACGGCACCACCGCGCAACCGGTCATGCGCGCCAACTGGTGGGTGGCGGTGATGGTGGCGGCGGTGTGCCCGAAGAACGGCACGAACACGGTGTCTTTGCCGCGCATGTCCTGGTCCGGGGCGTACCACAGGAACCCGCCCTTCTTCAGGTGGCGTACCGTGGCGCGGATGTCCTCGTTGGCATACATCGCCTTGGCATAGCGCAGCCGGCCGAACTTCACCGCCCATTCGTAGACCGGGTTGCGGTGCTTGCGGTACATGCCTGACAGATCGACGTGGTCGCACAACAGGCGCCCGCACATCTCCAGGGTCATGAAGTGGCCCGAGACCAGCAGCACGCCGCGGCCTTCGGCCTGCATGCGCTGCAGGTGTTCCAGGCCTTCGATCTGGACCTGCGGGCGGATGCTGTCGATGCTGCCCCACCAGGCCCGGGCGAATTCGAAGATGCCCACGCCCAGGGCGTCAAAGCTGTCGCGCAGCAGCCGCTGACGCCAGGCGTCGTCCTTCTCCGGGAAACACAGGCGCAGGTTGACCTCGGCCGCGCGCCGGCGGCTGCCGGCCAGGCGGTAGGCCACGGTGCCCACGCCGCGGCCCAGCGCACGCTGCAGCATCCACGGCAGCCGGGCGATCCCGAAGGCGGCGAACATGACGGCGAACATCGGCCAGTGGCGGGGATCGCGCAGGGACGGGCGGGTAGCGGTGGAAGCGTTATCTGACATGCCCTCGATTCTAATGGATGCATCCCGGCAGGCCCATCACGGCGGTGCGGGATGCCTTCCCCGCGCTGCTCCCGTATCCTCTGCGCATGCGCAAAAGCCCTGTCGAATGGATCCTGCGCGGCCTGTACTCGGCCGTGTTGTACCTGTTGCTGCCGATCACCGTGTACCACCTGGTCTGGCGCGGGTTCCGGGTGCGCGAGTACTTCCGCCGCTGGGACGAGCGTTACGCCTCCTACCCGCACCCCAGCGGGCAGCCGCGGGTGTGGCTGCACGCGGTGTCGGTGGGCGAGGTCAACGCCGCCGCGCCGCTGGTCAATGCCCTGCGCAGGTTGCGCCCGGATATCCGCTGGGTGATCACCACCATCACCCCGACCGGTTCGGAGCGCGTACGCGCGCTGTGGGGTGACGCCTTGGACCATGTCTATCTGCCCTATGACGTGCCGGGCAGCGTTGGCCGCTTCCTCGGCCATTTCAAGCCCAGCCTGGCGCTGATCCTGGAAACCGAGCTGTGGCCGAACATGCTGTTCGGCTGCCGGGACCGGGGCATTCCGGTGTACATCCTCAATGCGCGGCTGTCGGCACGCTCGCTGCGCGGGTATCGCCTGCTGAGGGCATTGATCGGGCGCGCGCTGCGCACGGTCACCTGCGTGGCGGCGCAGTCGCAGGACGATGCGGAACGTTTCATCCAGCTGGGTGCACGCCCCGAGCAGGTGCAGGCGCTGGGCAACCTGAAGTTCGATATCGCCGCCCCCAACGTGCAGGACTTCGTGGCCCGCTTCCATGCGCTGGTACCGGCCGATCGCCCGGTGTGGATCGCCGCCAGCACCCATGAAGGCGAAGAGCAGGCCACCATCGACCTGCACCGCCGCCTGCGCGAGGCACTGCCGGGCCTGCTGCTGTTGTGGGCGCCGCGGCATCCCGAGCGCTTCCCGCGGGTGGAGGCGCTGGCCCGCGAGCAGGGCTGGAAGGTGGCCACGCGCCGCCAGCAGCAGTGGCCGCAGGCCGACACCGACGTATTCGTCATCGACACGCTGGGCGAGCTGATGTCCTTCTACGGCTGCGCGCAGGTCGCCTTCGTTGGCGGCAGCCTGCAGGCCATCGGCGGCCACAACCTGTTGGAACCGGCGGCCATGGGCACCGCCTCGGTAACCGGCCCGCACCTGCACAACTTCGCCGAGATTTCCCGGCGCATGCGCGAGGCCGGTGCGGTGGTGATCGCCGACGATGCACAGGGCGTGGGCGATGCGCTGCTGACCCTGCTGCGCGATCCACAGGCCCGCGAAGACATGGCACGCGCCGGCTGCATGCTGGTCAGCAATGGGCGCGGCGCGCTCGACCGCACCGTGGCGCTGATCGCCCCGCACCTGCCGCCACCGGTGGAGTGAGGTCCGGCGGCGGCAGGTCGCTTATGCCGCGGCCACCAGCAGGTCGCCCAGGAACAGGTAGGCGAAGCCGAAGTAGATGAACACGCCGATCAGATCCATGATCGAGGTGATCATCGGCGACGACAGCGTGGCCGGGTCGGTGCCGATACGGCGGGCCGCGAACGGCAGCAGCGCGCCGATGATGCCGCCCAGCGCGGTGCACACCAGCATGCTGGAGCCGACCACCAGCAGCACGTTCATGCCCACGCCCTTGCTGAAGTACGCCAGGATCGCTTCCAGCAGGGCGATGGTGACGCCCAGGCCGGCGGCCACCGGCAGCTCGCGCCGCACGACGAACCACACGTCGCGCCAGCTCAGCTTCACTTCGCCCAGCGCCATGCTGCGGATCACCAGCGTCGCCGACTGGCTGCCGGTGTTGCCGCCCATGTCCACGATCGGGGCGATGAACGCCGCCAGCACGATCACCTGCGACAGCAGTTCCTCCTGCGCGGCCACGAAGGTGCTGGTGAGGATGCCGAAGCCGGTCAGGATCGCCAGCCAGAACACGCGCACGCGGAACATCTGCGTCAGTGGCGTGCTGCGTACATCCAGGTCGTTGCCCTGCGCGCTCACCGTGCCGCCGAAGCGCGCCAGCTGCGAGGCCTCCTGCTGCTTCTCGATGTCCATCGCATCGTCGACGGTAACGATGCCGATCATGCGCCCGTCGGCATGGGTGACCGGCAGCGCCAGCAGGTCGTAGCGGCGGATCAGTTCGGCAGCCTGCAGCTGCGGCCAGTAGGCATCGGCAGTGGTGGGCGGGCTGCGCATGATCGACTCGATCAGCGCGTGGCCGTCGGCCAGCACCAGGTCGCGCAGCGAGACGCTGCCGCGCAGGCGCTGGTCGTGGTCGAGCACGAAAATGATGTCGATGGTTTCCTTGTCCAGCGCGGTATGGCGCAGGTGGGCGATGGCGTCGGCCACCGCCATCTGCGGGGCCAGGCAGGCGTAGTCTGAGGTCGTCACCGCACCCACGGTGCCTTCGGGGTAGGCCGCCATGCGCAGCAGGTCGTCGCGCTCGACCTTGGCCAGCGCGGGCAGCAGGTGCTGGCGCGCCGCCTCATCGAGGCGGTGGTAGAGGTCGGCACGGTCGTCGGACGGCAAGTGCTCGAACAGCGTTACCACGGCGTCGCGCGGCATCGCGGTGAGCAGTGCGTCCTGCGCACCGTCGGGAAAGTGGGCGAACAGCTCGGCACGTGCGGGCGGTGGCAACAGCATCAGCAGGCCCAGGGTGGCATCGGTGCCGAACAGGTCGAGCGCTTCGACCAGATCCAGTGCATGCGTGGTGCTGGCGATGCTGGCAAAGGCAGCGGCATCGCGCGAGCGGATCAGGGTGCGGATCGAGAACAGAAGGTCTTCGCGGTTCATGGAATTCTCCAACAAGTAACGGTGGCGCAGGTCGCAGCGGGCGTCGGGAACGACGCTGGCGCGGCAGGGCAGAGGGGGCACGATGGGACGCGGTGTGACAGACGACGCACGCAACCGCGACTCACGGCAGGGCGGCGAGATTGAAGCCCAGCGTCAGCCACTGTGTGTTGCGTTGGTGATGCACCTGCCCGGCGAGCAGGTCCACGCTGGCACCGGGCCACAGCACCCGGCGCAGGCCGATCTGGCTGCTGCGCTGGCGGTCTGCATCGCGCGCGCTTTCGGCCAGCAGTGACCAGTGGCGGTGCAGCGCGACCTCGAGGCCGACGCCGCTGGTGCGGCCCTGCACGTGGGCGTGGTGGGCCCAGCCCAGGTTGAGGTGCAGCTGCACCCGGTCCTGCGCATCCAGCGCGACGGTCAGCGGAACCGTGAGGGTCCAGTCATCGCCGCGCGGACGGTGCGTGGTGCCGCCCAGGCCGGCGCTGGCGGCCAGGCCCCAGCGTCGCTGCTGCCGCTCCACCAGCACGCGCTTGGCGCCCACGGCCCACTGCGTGGCGGGCTGGCCCGGCAGGCGGGTGAGGCCGAGCGACCATTCGGTATCGGCCACGGTGCAGGCCGGTACCGCGGTCCATTCCTGGCCGTCGCGGGTATGCCGCACCCAGCTTTCCAGCTGGCAGTGGTGCGCATCGCTGATGCCGGCGTCGTCCACCAGCAGGCTGGCGGCGGCATGTGTATCGAAGGGAAGCATGGTCGCGCTCAACAACAGCGGGACCAGCACACGGCCATGGTGCATGGGCAATCTCCAGGCAATCGGAAACGCCAGCGGCACCCTCGTCGGGGTCGTTGGAAACGGCGATGCAGGTGATGCGAGGCGGGCGCATCAAGCGATGCGCGGGCAAGCCCCGTCCTGTGCGGACGGAGCCAACCTTGGGGTCAGCGGGTCCGTCGGCTCAGGAGCAGCAACGAGGTCGACTATGACTGTCCAAGGAGGGGTCTCTGGGCGAAGGGAAGGGTGGTGCGGGGCGGACGTTAGAGCGTGGCGATGACACGGTCAAGCGCATTTCGGCGATCTATACCAAGGTATCGCGGCGCTATGCCGGTGCACGCCCGGAAACGTGGAAAACGCGGGTTTGATGGAGGAGGTGGAGCGCGCGTGCGTGTGTCGCGTATGACGCAATTGGCTGGGTTGGCGCGGGTGATAGCACGTGCTCCAAATGGCTGAAACGCCGCTCTCCCATCGCCTATGGCTATTCGATGCGTTTCTCTGCCCGATGGCGATAAACCACCAAACGGCTGAAGCCGACTAACTGATGCGGTGACCAAACTGGACATTCATACGTAGTAAGTAATTTTCCCACCATTGAATGGGGAGTATTCCTACTTCGCGACTCTGTTGCTTCGCGCATCCTTCTAAAGCCGCAATTGGCTGGCGAAAATGGAGTCACAAATGAGCAAGATGAGATTCGCTCTTTCAGTTGCTGTAGCATTGATAGTTGCTTCACCGAATGCGATGGCCGTTGCTTTTCAGACGGTCAGTCAGACAGCCACGGGCAGTGCAAATAGTGTTATTGATCTGACTCCGCAGTGCCCCGCAGGATTCGCGCCAATAGCTGGTGGGTGGCGGCCGAGTGACCCGTCTAGCGAGTACACACTTAACTACCCCATGAAGACGAATATACCCAATCACTGGGCGGTAACCCCACGCTTTGCATTGGTCGGGAGCCATCCGAATGGAAATGGGTGGCGCACATTTGGCTTCACCAATGCAGACGTGATCGTGGAAGTCTATACGGTATGCGCGTCTGGCTGATGAGGCGCGCACAGGAGAGGAAAGTGAGTCGCTCTGCCGCATTCCTCAAAATTGCTAAGGAGCGTCAACCATGCCGTCTGTGGCAGATGATCGATTTTTCTGCTTTTAGCCACGTCGCGTTCTTGGAAGCTGGCTTCGCCCATTCTTGGACTTGCGTCAAGACATAAAAAAACCACCCGCATGCGGGTGGTTTTTCTTCCAACGCCGTTGCCGCAGATCAGTTGACCTGAGTGCTCGGCGTGGCGGCCGCCTGGGTCAGCAGGCGGTTGATGTCCTGCAGTTCGGCGATGTCCAGCGTGCCCACGGCCTGGCCCAGCTGCAGGCGGTTCTGCAGGAAGGTGTAGCGTGCGTTGGCGTAGTCCAGCTGCGCCGAGAACAGGATGCGCTGGTTCTGGATCACGTCCAGCACGGTGCGGGTACCCACTTCCAGGCCCACCTGCGAGGCGTCGTAGGCGCTCTGTGCCGAGACCACGGCCAGGCGGCGCGCTTCCACTTCGCTGATGCCGGCCACCAGGGTCTGGTAGGCATTGCGGGTGTTGCGGTCGAGGGCGCGCTTCTGCTGCTCGTAACCGTCCTGCGCGATGTCGCGCTGGGCCAGTGCCTGGCGCACGCCTGACTGGGTGGCACCGCCGGAGAATATCGGCACGCTCAGGGTCAGGCCGACGCTGTTGGTGCGCAGATCCGGGTTGTACGAATTGCCAGCACCAATCCCGTTGTCGCCCCACGTGGCTGTCTTGCCCCAGCTACCGCCCAGCGACAGGGTCGGGTAATGGCCGCCACGAGCGGCTGACACGCCGGACTCGGCCGCGCTGACCTTCAGTTCCTGCGCCTTCAGCGCCGGGTTCTGCGCCACCGCTTCACCGACCAGCTGGTCGATCTGGGCGTACTTGGCCGGCAGTTCCGGGCGGAAGTCGGCCGGCAGGGCGCGCAGGTCGGCCACCGGCTGGCCGGTCAACTCGGTCAGGGCCTGGTAGCTGTCGGCCAGGGTGTTCTGCGCGACGATGGTGTTGGCGCGGGCCTGGTCGTACTGGGCGCGCGCTTCATGCACGTCGGTGATCGGCGCCAGGCCCACTTCCAGGCGCTTGTCGGCGAAGTCGAACTGCTTCTTGGCCGCCGCTTCGTTGGTCTGCGCGGCGGTCAGCGATTCGATCGCCACCAGCACGTTGAAATACGCCGCCGAGGTGCGCACGATCAGGCTGTCGTTGGCCGAATCGAGGGTGAAGTCAGCCGCCTTGCTCAGGTCGCGCTGCGACCGCAGGTTGGCGAACTGGGTGAAGTTGAACAGGGTCTGGCTGCCGTTGATGGAGTACACCCGACGATTGCTGGTGAGACTGCCAGTCGGCGGCGTGCCGCCGGTACCACCGCGGTCGTCGGTGCGGCTGCGGTTGAGCGAGGCCTCACCATTGAGCTGCGGCAGCAGCGCGGCACGCGCCTGCACGGCGCCTTCCTTGTCGTACAGACGGGTCGATTCAGCCGCGGACAGCTGCGGGTCGCCATTGCGCGCCATTTCGTAGACCTGCAGCAGGTCGGCGGCAGAGGCGGTCATCGGCAGCAGGGCGGCGGCCAGCGCAATAGCGAGGGATCGGCGGATCATTGCGGCTTCCTTGGACTCAGAGTTGGAACTGGGGCGCCGGAGCGGCACCGCGCAGGTAATCGATATCGGTTTCAAACAGCGACTCGGTGCTGCCGTCGGCCTTGACCAGCACCGCTTCCATCACCGGCGAACGGCCGTGGATGACGAACAGTCGGCCACCGGGACGCAGCCACTGGGCGAAACGTGACGGGACGGTGTCCACCGCGGCGGTCACGCAGATGGCGTCGAAGCGGCGCTCGGTGTTCCAGGTCAGGGCGTCGGCGGTTTCGATCCGCACGTTGTTGCCCAGCCCGGCGGCGTCCAGCTGTGCACGCGCAGTGGCGGCCAGTTCCGGCTGGATTTCCAGGCTCAGCACTTCACGGGCCAGCTCGCCCATGCAGGCGCTCAGGAAGCCGCTGCCGGTGCCGATTTCAAGCACTTCGTCGCCCGGCTGCAGATCCAGCGCCTGCAGGGTGCGGCCTTCGATGACCGGCTTCATCATCTTCTGCCCGAAGCCCAGCGGCAGTTCCATGTCGGCATACGCCAGGGCCTTGTGCGATTCGGCGACGAACGCTTCGCGCGGCAGGCGTGCCAGTACATCGAGCACGCGGATCTCCAGCACGTCCCAGGGACGGATCTGCTGTTCGACCATCAGTTCGCGGGCGTGGGAGTAATCGATCGTCATGAGGTTTCTAGTTCCAGCGCAGTGGGCCGGCCATTTTACCGGTGCCGGGAGCCGGCGGCGCGCTGAGAGCATCGCTGCCGTCGCGCCGGGGTCGCAGTGCCGGAAGTCACCGCGACCTCCGGTCCATTCATGTTGTTCTCACGCCGTGGGGCGCGGCGCGTAGGCCCTCAGGAAAAAGGCCACGCTGGCGCTCACATGGGCATCGGCGTCGCAGTCGGCCGGGGTCGGTCGCAGCCCGCACATCATATGCGTATGCAGCTCGCCTTTGATGAGGGTCATCAACTGCATTGCGGCCGTTTCACAGTCCTCGATCTCCAGCTCGCCCCGGGCCACGCGGGCCCGCAGGAACTCGGCCAGGGCGTCGGTGGTGCGTTGCGGGCCGGCCACCCAGAACATCTCGCGCAGGCGGTCGTCGGTTTCCGGGGCCATCATCACCCGCTGCACGGCTACCGCCTCAGCGGAGGTGATCATGCTGAAGAAGGCATGGCCAATACCCAGCAGCTGGTCGCGCAACGGCCCTTCGGCGTCAGTGACAAACAGCGCATCGGGCAGCATGGCGACACAGGTGGACTTCACAGCTTCGGTGAAAAGTGTCTCTTTGTCGCCGAAATGGCTGTAAACGGTCAGTTTCGACACGCCCGCCTGGGCGGCGATGCTGTCCATGCTCACCCCGTTGTAGCCCTGGTCCACGAACAATGCCTTGGCGGCCTCCAGGATCGCCGCGCGCTTGCCCAGGTCCTTCGGGCGCCCCGGCCCGGAGGCCTTGGCGGCAGGCTTTGCAGAGGGAAGGGGGGCGGTCGGATCGGTCATCCAAACAATACTAGACCAATCGGTTCGATATTTATACTATACCGTCTGGTTCACTATTAGCCGTGCTGCAACAGTATGTTGTCGGCGCGTTTTCTCCCGGATTTCTTCTCAGGTCCTGTACCTCATGAAAAGCATGCGTTGGATGGGCGGTGGTTTGCTGGTGGTGCTGCTGGCGGCGTGCGGCAAGCACGATGCCGAGCCGGTGGCGGCCATTCCGGTACTGGTGGTGCATCCGGGCACCGTGGCCGGGCAGGAAGCGGCCGCCTATCCGGGTGAGGTGCATGCGCGCCAGGAGAGCCAGCTGTCCTTCCGGGTGGGGGGCAACATGGTCAAGCGCCTGGTCGATGCCGGCCAGCGCGTACGCAAGGGCGAGCTGCTGGCCGAGCTGGACGCGGCCGACTACAGCGCCCAGGCCGCCGCCTCGCAGGCCCAGCTGGCCGCCGCCGATGCCGACCTGGTGCGCGCACGCGACGACCAGAAGCGCTACGCCAAGCTGGCCGAAGACCAGCTGGTGAGCCGCTCCGCGCTGGACCAGCAGACCGCCGCATTCAAGGCCGCGCAGGGCCAGGCCAACGCCGCCCGCGCCAACCTGGCCGTGGCCCGCAACCAGGCCGATTACGCGCAGCTGCGCGCCCCCGCCGACGGCGTGATCGCCAGCCGCCAGGCCGAAGCCGGGCAGGTGGTGAGCGCGGGGCAGACCGTGTTCACCCTGGCGGCCGATGGCGGGCGCGAGGTACTGATCGCCTTGCCGGAAAGCAGCATCCGCGACTACCAGGTGGGCCAGCCGGTGCAGGTGGAACTGTGGAACCGCCCGGGCCAGCTGCTGCCCGGCACGATCCGCGAGATCGCCCCGGCCGCCGACGCGCAGGCCCGCACCTACGCGACCCGGGTCAGCCTGGCGGCCGAAGCGCTGAGCGAAGTGGAACTGGGCCAGAGCGCGCGCGTGTTTGCCCGCGCCGGCCGCAGCGGCACCCTGCAGCTGCCGCTGGCGGCGGTGCTGCGTGGCGCTGACGGCAAGGCCAGCGTGTGGGTGGTGAACCCGGCCAACGGTGCGCTCAAGGCCACCCCGGTGACGGTGGGAGCCTACGGTGCCGACGCGGTGCCGGTGCTGTCCGGTGTCACCGATAACGACTGGGTGGTCGCCGCCGGTGGCCACCTGCTGCGCGAGGGCCAGGTGGTGACCCCGGTGGACCGCCAGAACCGCCCGGTGCTGGCACCGGCGGCTGCGCCTGCCGCTGCCGGCAAGGGGCACTGAGCCGTGCGCCGTTTCAATCTTTCCGAATGGGCGCTGAGCAACCGCCCGCTGGTGCTGTTTGCGATGCTGGCGTTCGCGGTCATCGGCGCGTGGTCGTACAAGCACCTGGGCCAGTCCGAGGATCCGCCGTTCACCTTCAAGGCGATGGTGGTGCGCACGATGTGGCCCGGCGCCACCGCCGAGCAGGTCTCGCGGCAGGTCACCGAGCCGATCGAAAAGGCCCTGATGAACACCGGCGAGTACGAGTTCATCCGCTCCTACTCGCGCCCGGGCGAATCGCAGGTGATCTTCATGGCGCGCGACAGCCTGCGCTCCAAGCAGATTCCGGACCTGTGGTACCAGGTGCGCAAGCGCGTGGGCGACGTCCGCGCCACGCTGCCGCGCGAGATCGTCGGGCCGTTCTACAACGATGAATTCGGCGACACCTTCGGCAACATCTACGCGCTCACCGGCACGGGCTTCGATTACGCGGTGATGCGCGACTACGCCGACCGCATCCAGCTGGAACTGCAGCGCGTGCCGGACGTGGGCAAGATCGACCTGGTGGGCCTGCAGGACGAGAAGGTCTGGATCGAGCTGTCCAACACCAAGCTGGCCACGCTGGGCGTATCGCTGCAGCAGGTGCAGCAGGCGCTGGCCGACCAGAATGCGGTGAGTGCCACCAGT
Source organism: Stenotrophomonas sp. 364 (assembly GCF_009832905.1). Lineage (NCBI taxonomy): Bacteria > Pseudomonadati > Pseudomonadota > Gammaproteobacteria > Lysobacterales > Lysobacteraceae > Stenotrophomonas > Stenotrophomonas sp. 364. The sequence continues at coordinate 3,501,307 of NZ_CP047135.1, read as the reverse complement.
TTCTTCGAAACCCCCAGCGACCGCGTGCAGCTGCGCGTGACAGGCCAGTTCGATTCCATCGAGGACATCCGCCGGTTCCCGATCCAGGCCGGCGACCGCACGCTCCACCTGGGCGACATCGCGCAGGTCAAGCGCGGCTTCGCCGACCCGGCCTCGCCGAAGATGCGCTTCATGGGCGAAGACGCCATCGGGCTGGCCGTGGCGATGAAGGACGGCGGCGACATCCTCAAGCTGGGTGCCACCCTGGACGCCGAGTTCGAGCGCCTGCAGAAAACCCTGCCGGCCGGCATGCAGCTGCGCAAGGTGTCCGACCAGCCGCACGCGGTGGAAGAGTCGGTGGGCGAGTTCGTGCAGGTGCTCACCGAAGCGGTGGTGATCGTGCTGCTGGTCAGCTTCTTCTCGCTGGGCCTGCGCACCGGCCTGGTGGTGGGCGTGACCATCCCGCTGGTGCTGGCGATGACCTTCTTCGTCATGCATTACTTCGGCATCGGCCTGCACAAGATCTCGCTGGGTGCGCTGGTGCTGGCGCTTGGCCTGCTGGTGGACGATGCGATCATCGCGGTGGAGATGATGGCCACCAAGATGGAGCAGGGTTACGACCGCCTGCGCGCGGCCAGTTTCGCCTGGGAATCCACCGCCTTCCCGATGCTCACCGGTACGCTGATCACCGCCGCCGGCTTCCTGCCGATCGCCACCGCGGCGTCGAGCACCGGTGAGTACACCCGCTCGCTGTTCCAGGTGGTGACCATCGCGCTGGTGGTGTCGTGGATTGCCGCGGTGCTGTTCATTCCGTACTTGGGCGACAAGATGCTGCCGGACCTGTTCAACCGGCAGCCGCCCAAGCCGACCAGCCTGGCCGGGCGCTGGCATGCCCGACGCCTGCAATGGGCCGACCGCCACCCGGCGTTCGCACGCTGGATCAAGCCGACCGAACACGCGCACGACCATGACCCGTACCAGCGGCCGTTCTACACCCGCTTCCGCAGCTTCCTGGATACCTGCCTGCGCCACCGCTGGTGGGTGATCGGCGCCACGATTGCGTTGTTCATCTTCTCGCTGGCGATCTTCCGCTTCGTGCCCCAGCAGTTCTTCCCCGATTCGACCCGGCCCGAGCTGATGGTCGACATCGAGCTGGCCGAAGGCGCATCGCTGGTCTCCACCCAGGCCCAGGTCGCCAAGCTGGAAAAACTGTTGAAGGGCCGCGAGGGCATCAGCAACTACGTGGCCTACGTCGGCACCGGATCGCCGCGCTTCTACCTGCCGCTGGACCAGCAGCTGCCGGCCACCAACTTCGCCCAGTTCGTGGTGCTCACGGCCGACGCCAAGGCCCGTGAGTCCACCCGCGACTGGCTGATGAAGGACGTGATCAAGCAGTTCCCCGACGTGCAGATGCGCGTGACCCGCCTGGAGAACGGCCCGCCGGTGGGCTACCCGGTGCAGATGCGCATTTCCGGCGAGCACATCGCGCAGGTGCAGGCCATCGCCCGCCAGGTCGAGGCCAAGGTGCGCGAGAACCCGCACGTGATCAACGTCAACCTGGACTGGAGCGAGCCGAGCAAGGTGGTGCGGCTGGTGATCGACCAGGACCGTGCCCGCGCCTTGGGCGTGAGCAGCGCGCAGGTGAGCCAGTTCCTGAGCAGTTCGCTCTCGGGCATGAGCGTGAGCACCTACCGCGAAGGCAACCGCCAGATCGAGATGCTGCTGCGCGGGCCGGACAACGAGCGCGCCCAGCTGGGCCTGCTCGGCAGCCTGGCCATTCCCACCGCTAGCGGTACCCCGGTGACGCTGTCGCAGGTGGCGCGCCTGGAGTACGCCTTCGAGGACGGCATCATCTGGCACCGCAACCGCTTGCCCACGGTGACCGTGCGCGCCGATATCGGCGATGGCATGCAGCCGCTGGACGTGGTGCAGCAGATCCTGCCCACCCTGGACGGCATCCGTGCACAGCTGCCGTCGGGCTACCTGCTGGAAACCGGCGGTACGGTGGAAGACTCGGCGCGCGGTCAGAACTCGATCAAGGCCGGCATGCCGCTGTTCCTTATCGTGGTGGCCACGCTGCTGATGCTGCAGCTGCGCAGCTTCTCGCGTGCGGCCATGGTGCTGGTCACCGCGCCGCTGGGCATCATCGGCGCCACGCTGTTCCTGCTGCTGTTCCGCGCACCGTTCGGCTTCGTAGCCTTGCTGGGCACCATCGCGCTGGCCGGCATGATCATGCGCAACTCGGTGATCCTGATCGACCAGATCCAGCAGGACATCGACGCCGGGCACGACCGCTGGCACGCCATCATCGACGCCACCGTGCGTCGCTTCCGCCCGATCGTGCTGACCGCGCTGGCCGCGGTGCTGGCGATGATCCCGCTGTCGCGCAGCGCGTTCTACGGCTCGATGGCGATCTCGATCATGGGCGGCCTGATCGTCGGCACCGTGCTGACCCTGGTGTTCCTGCCGGCGCTGTATGCGGCGTGGTTCCGGGTGAAGCCGGACGAGGCCAGGAGCAGCGAAGGTTGATGGACGATGAAGCCGGCCGATGGCCGGCTTTTTCCTTTCGGCGCGATGGCCTGTCGTCTTCGCGGTACTGGCAAGCGCACAATGCAAGCCGGATTCTCTTCGGTCGCGCATGATGTCGCCACGTTTGTCCTCTCTGTTCGTTTCTGCTGCGGCCGTCGCCTTGGTGATGGCCGTCGCGCCGCCAGCGCAGGCGAACACTGCCGCCAGTTTCCAGCGCGATCTCGTCGAGCTCCTGGAATGCCGTGCCTCACCGGCGACGGTGGAGGCGGTGACGACGGCGCTGCGGGGCGCACGGTACGGCACGCCGCAGGAACGTCCGGCCTATCTGCACGGCTGGGGCTTCACACGTAGTAGTGACGAGGAGGGCACGACCACCTTCATCGACATGCCGGCCGCGTTGACGGCGCACGGCATCACGACACACCGCCTGCTTGCCGATGACAGGGGCTTTTCGATTCCCATCGATGCCGCGCAGCGTACGCGCATCGTCAGTGGCAACGGACTGCGGCTACGGTCCAGCAACCTGCGTGAGCCGTTCCAGGTGTGGTCAGCACCCGCTGCAGCCATCACCACGTCATCGCCCGGCGCGATCGTGGTAAGCAGCGATGGTGAGGGCTATCGGGTGGGCTGTGACTACCCAGGTCCGATGCGCGAGGCGCGCATTCCACCCCGATTGCGCGAGACGGCCACGGCAGATGATATGGGCGCCGCGCTCGAATGTCGGGCGGACGACGCTGCCATGCGGCGCATCGCCAACCTGTGGGAGCGTGTCTCGGAACTGTCGCCGCTGGCATGGCCGGACAATGTCAGCGCGGTCGCCGAGCGTGAGTACCATGCCGATGGCCAGGAGATGCCCGTCATGGTCGTCACGCTGGAGCAGCCGGTGGCATTGCAGGGTCTGCCTGCGCAGTCGCTCGTCCTCGCCTATGGAGGTTACTTCGCCGCGGACATGGGCGATGCGTCGCTGAAGGCGGTGCTCGATGCCGCCGGCCTGGACGCGGCGGATCGGCAGGTACAGGGGTACTGGATGCGCGAAGCAGCGCCGGAGGCATCCTCCGTATACACGCGCGTGCGGGCGTTCAGCGTCATACCCACCGACAGCGGTGCGGTGCTGGCCGGCTGTATGACCAGCGAGGTCCGCTCGGCGAACTGACCGATGCGGTACGACACGCCGCAGGGCGCAGCGGATAAACACCGCCGCGCCTCTTCAACGGCCCGGCTTCAGTAAACGCCCTGCGCCAGCATCGCATCGGCCACTTTGACGAAGCCGGCGATATTGGCGCCATCGACGTAGTTCACGCTGCCATCGGCACGCCTGCCGTGGCGCACGCAGTTGGCGTGGATATCCTTCATGATCCCGTGCAGACGCTCATCGACATCGGCGTGATGCCACGACAGGCGCTGCGCGTTCTGGCTCATCTCCAACCCGGAAGTGGCCACGCCACCGGCGTTGCTGGCCTTGCCCGGGGCGTACAGGATGCCGGCCTTGAGGAAGACCTCCACCGCCTCCAGCGTGGCGGGCATGTTGGCGCCTTCGGCCACGCACAGCACGCCGTTGTCGACCAAAGCGCGGGCATCGTCTTCGTCCAGCTCGTTCTGGGTGGCGCAGGGCAGGGCGATCTCGGCCGGGATGTGCCAGGGACGCTTGCCGTCCAGGTACTCGAAGCGCGTGTCATCGGCCAGCTCGGACAGGCAGCCACGGCGCTCGTTGCGCAGTTCCACCACCTCCTGCAACGCCGCTTCATCGAAGCCGTCACGGGCGTACAGCGTGCCGCTGGAATCGGAAAGCGTGAGTACTTTCGCGCCCAGTTCGATGGCCTTGATCGCGGCGTGCTGGGCCACGTTGCCGGCGCCGGAAATCAACACCCTGGCGCCATCGGTATCGCGGCGGGCATGGTGCAGCATCTGCTCGACGAAGTAGACCGTGCCGAAGCCGGTCGCCTCCGGGCGCATCAGGCTGCCACCATAGGAGAGGCCTTTGCCGGTGAACACGCAGGCGGCATTGTTGGTGAGCTTCTTCATCATGCCGGCCATGTAGCCGACCTCGCGCGCGCCCACGCCGATATCGCCCGCGGGCACGTCGGTGTCGGCACCGAGGTGGCGATGGAGCTCCAGCATCAAGGCCTGGCAGAAGCGCATCACTTCGGTGTCGCTGCGGCCCTTGGGATTGAAGTCCGAGCCGCCCTTGCCACCGCCCATCGGCAGGGTGGTGAGCGCGTTCTTCAGGGTCTGCTCGAACGCGAGGAACTTCAGGATCGACTGATTGACCGACGGATGAAAGCGCATGCCACCCTTGAACGGGCCGATCGCCGAACTGTGCTGCACCCGCCAGCCGCGATTCACATGGATCTTGCCGGCATCATCGGCCCAGGCCACGCGAAACTGGATTACCCGCTCGGGCTCCACCAGTCGCTCCAGCAGGCCATGTTCCAGGTAGCGGGGATTGCGCTCCAGGAACGGCCACAGGCTTTGGATCACTTCTTTGACGGCCTGCAGGAACTCTGGCTGATGCGGATCGCGCTGGGCCACGTGGGCGAGAAAGTCGGCAGAGGAACGAGGGTTCAAAGGCTTTCCTTGTTGGGGGCCGGCCGCTGGCTGCGACGTGGCCGACGGGACAGGGAGGCCGTGCGGGATGTAGAAACACGAACGCGGCCCTCAGGCCGCGTTCGTGACGATCATTGCAGCTTGGCAAGGACCGCGTCGGTTGCTGCGGCGGTACTCACCGCAAAACCCTTGGCGGCGAGATCGGCGGTGAACACGCCGTCATCCAGCACGGCATACACCGCGGCCTCGACGCTAGCAGCCTCTTCGTCCAGCCCCAGTGAATGCCGCAGCAGCATCGCGGCGCTGAAGATCGTGGCATACGGATTGGCAATGCCCTTGCCGGCGATGTCCGGCGCCGAGCCGTGGATCGGCTCGTAGATGCCCACCGCGCCGGGCTCGCCCAGCGACGCCGATGGCAGCAGACCGAGCGAGCCGGCCAGCATCGAGGCTTCGTCGGTGAGGATGTCACCGAACATGTTTTCGGTCACGATCACGTCGTATTCGCGCGGCTTGGCCAGCAGGTGCATGGCCATCGAATCGACCAGTTGGTGTTCCAGTGCAACGTCCGGGAATTCCTCGCGACCGATCCGCGCGGCGACATCGCGCCACAGACGCGAGGTTTCCAGCACGTTGGCCTTGTCCACCGAGGTGACCTTGCCGCGCCGGGTCTGGGCCAGGCGGAACGCGGTACGCAGCACGCGCTCGATCTCGCCCACGCTGTAGCTGCACAGGTCGCTGGCGGTGTCGGCGGTGCGGGTCTTCTCACCGAAGTAGATGCCGCCGGTCAGCTCACGCACCACCACGAAGTCCACGCCCTCCAGCAGTTCGGCCTTGATCGGCGACGCGCCAAGCGCGGCCGCGTGCGTGCGCACCGGGCGCAGGTTGGCGTACAGACCCAGCGCCTTGCGGATCGCCAGCAGGCCCTGCTCCGGGCGGACCTTGGCATTCGGGTCGGACCACTTCGGGCCGCCGACCGCGCCAAGCAGGATGGCGTCCGCCTTGCGGCACGCTTCCAGCGTGGTGGCCGGCAGCGGCTCGCCGTGGCGATCGATGGCGATGCCCCCGATATCGTGTTCCTGGAACCCGAAGGTGTGACCGAAACGGGTGGCGACGGCCTCCAGCACCGCGACGGCGGCGGCGGCGACTTCCGGACCGATGCCGTCACCCGGCAATACGACAATCTCAGCGTGCATGTTCACTCTCGTAACGTTCAATGTCAGGGGTACGACCCAACAGATACCCCAATTGGTCCACGCCTTCCAGCAGGCAGGTCTGCGAGAAGCCGTCCAGCGGGAAGGCATACACGCGTCCATCGGGCGTGCGCAGTTCGCGCGCGGCCACGTCGATGGTCAATTCGTCATCCGGGCGCTGCATCAGCGTCTGCACATCGGCCTCGTCCAGCACGATCGGCAGCAGCCCGTTCTTGAGCGAATTGCCGCGGAAGATATCGGCGATCTCGCTGCTGACGATGGCGCGCAGGCCCAGGTCGGTCAGTGCCCACGGCGCATGCTCACGCGAGGAGCCGCAGCCGAAGTTGCGTCCGGCCAGCAGGATGCTGCGCCCGGCGTTGCGTGGCTGATTGAAGGCGAATGCCGGGTTCGGCACGCCCTCGCTCTGCCAGCGCCAGTCGTTGAAGGCATGCTTGCCCAGGCCGGCGCGCTCGGTGGTGGACAGGAACCGCGCCGGGATGATCTGGTCGGTGTCGATATTGGTCTCGCGCAACACCACGCTGGTCGAGGTCAGGGTACGGAAGCCGCTCATCAGGCCACCTCCTGGGCGGCATACAGTTCACGCGGGTCGGACACCCGTCCGTTCACCGCGGCCCAGGCCGCGGTCATCGGCGAGGCCAGCAGCGTGCGCGAGCCGGGGCCCTGGCGGCCCTCGAAGTTGCGGTTGCTGGTGCTCACCGCCAGCTGGCCCGGGGCGACCAGATCGCCGTTCATGGCGATGCACATCGAGCAGCCCGGCTCGCGCCATTCGGCACCGGCCGCGCGCACCACCACGTCGATGCCCTCGGCCTCGGCCTGGCGCTTGACGATCTCCGAACCGGGCACCACCAGCATGCGCACGCCATCGGCGACCCGGCGGCCCTGCAGCACCTGCGCCACTTCGCGCATGTCGCTCAGGCGGCCGTTGGTGCACGAACCGACGAAGACCACATCCACCGGGGTGCCGGCCAGGGTCTGCCCGGCGTGGAAGTGCATGTAGTCCAGGCCTTTCTGGTCGGCGGCATCGTTGGCCGCCGGAATCGGCTGGTCCACCGCGATCGCCGTGCCGGGGTGGGTGCCCCAGGTCAGGGTGGGGCGGATGTCGGCGGCATCGATGTGGACCTCCGCGTCGAAGCGCGCGCCCGCATCGCTGCGCAGCTGCGACCACGCGGCCACGGCGGCGTCGAAGTCGGCGCCCTTGGGGCCGCGCGGGGTGTTGGCGACCCAGTCGAAGGTGGTCTGGTCGGGGGCGACCATGCCGGCGCGTGCACCCGCCTCGATCGACATGTTGCACAACGTCATGCGCTGCTCCATGTCCATCGCCTCGATGGCGCTGCCGCGGAACTCCAGCACGTGGCCGGTGCCACCGTTGACGCCGATCACGCCGATGATGTGCAGCACCACGTCCTTGGCGCCCACGCCCACCGGCAGCACGCCGTCGACGGTGATGGCCATGGTCTTTGCCTTGCGCTGCAGCAGGCACTGGGTGGCCAGCACGTGGCCCACTTCGCTGGTGCCGATGCCGAAGGCCAGCGCGCCGAACGCACCGTGGGTGGAGGTGTGGCTGTCGCCGCAGACGATGGTCATGCCCGGCTGGGTGAAGCCCTGCTCGGGCGCGATCACGTGCACGATGCCGCGGTTGGCCGACTGCAGGTCGAACAGCTCGATGCCGTGTTCGGCACAGTTGCGCGCCAGCATTGCCACCTGCGCTTCGGAGGCAGCGCTGGCGTAGGGCAGCTTGCCGTCGGCACCGGCCGGCAGGGTCGGGGTGGAGTGGTCCATGGTCGCCTTGGTCCGGTCCGGGCGGCGCGGCGCCAGGCCGCGCTCGCGCAGTTCGGTGAAGGCCTGCGGCGAGGTTACTTCGTGGATCAGGTGCAGGTCGATGTACAGCACGGCGGGCGCGCTGTCCGATTCGGGCACGACGATGTGGGCGTCCCACAGTTTGTCGTACAGGGTGCGGGGAGCTGGGGTCATGGAATGGCCTTGCTGTGTACGTGTAGAAGATAGGTCAAATAGTGCGCAGGCGCGCATCGAAGCGCAGCCGCACGTAATCGGCGGTCCACTGGCCGCGCGCGTCGCATTGGGTCGGCTCGAGCAGCGCGACCGCGTCGTCGATGACGCGCTGGCGCTGCGTGGCGTCCAGGCCGGCCAGGAACGGGGAGGCAAAGGTGCGCAGCCAGCCGCGCATGCCGGTGGGCAGTGCGGTGGGGCGGGCCTGCATCTCGATGTAACGCACCTGGAAGCCGTGCGCGCGCAGGCGCTCGGCGTAGTCGTCGGCGGTGGGGAAGTGCCACGGGAACGCCGGCACTGCGTGGGCGTTGCTGCCCAGGGCGGCCTGCAGCGCGCTGGTGATGGCCACCACGTTGCCGTGCCCGCCCATCTCGGCCACGAAGCGGCCGCCAGGCTTCAGCGCACGGGCAACGCCGGCGATCACCTGGTCGGCGCCGCGCATCCAGTGCAGGGCGGCGTTGCTGAACACCGCATCGAACTGGCGGTTGAAGGTCAGGGCATGGGCATCCATGACGTGCGCCTCGATGCCGCGTGCGCGTGCGCCGACGACCAGCTCCGGCGAGGCGTCCACGCCGGTGATGTGTGCGCCGCTGAGCGCCAGGTCGAAGCTCAACACGCCGTCGCCGCAGCCCAGGTCGAGGATGCGTTCACCGCGCTGCGGATCGAGCAGCCTCGCCACCGCACCACCGAGCACGGGCACGAAGCCGGCGTCGATGGCGTAGTCGTGCGCGTTCCACTGCTGGCCGGCGTCGGGGGTGGTGTGGCTGTCGAAGGCGCTCATGCAGATTCCTCAGGCTGCGGCGCTGGCCGCAGGTTGTTCGGCGGTGGCGTTGCGCTGGCGCAGCAGGCGGTTGGCCACGTCCAGCCAGGCCAGTGCGGACGCTTCGATGATGTCGCGGCTGGTGCCGGTGCCTTCGTACTCCACGCCCTCGTGGCGCACGCTCAGGTTGGCCTCGCCGCGTGCATCGGCGCCGATCCCCACGCTGTGCACGTGGTAGCTGTCCAGCATCAGCTGCACGCCGGTGGCGGCCGACAGCGCACCGAACAACGCATCCACCGGGCCGTCGCCCTGCGAGGTTTCGGCCACGCGGTTGCCGTCCGGGTCGGACAGCTCCACCAGCGCGTTGGCGCGGCTGCCCACGTCGCTGATGGTCATCGACGCCAGGCGGTAGCCGTTCTGGGTGGCGCTGCCCTGCATCAACACCTGCAGGTCGGCGTCGGTGACCACGCGCTGCTGCTCGCACAGCGCCTTGAACTGCTCGAAGACATGCTTCAGTTCTTCCTCGTACAGACAGAAGCCCAGCGCACGCAGGCGCTGTTCGACCGCGGCGCGGCCACTGTGGCGGCCCAGCACCATCTGCGAGGATTCCCAGCCAACGTCTTCCGGGCGCATGATTTCGTAGGTGCCGCGGTGGCGCAGCATGCCGTGCTGGTGAATGCCCGACTCGTGCGCGAATGCGTTGGCGCCCACGATCGCCTTGTTGCGCTGGACCGGCATGCCGACCAGGCGCTGCAGCAGCTGCGAAGTGGAGACGATGCGCGGGGTGTTGATGCGGGTGTCTTCCTCGTAGAAGGCGTTGCGCACCTTCAGCACCATGGCGATCTCTTCCAGCGAGCAGTTGCCGGCGCGCTCGCCGATGCCGTTGATGGTGCACTCCACCTGCCGTGCGCCGCCTTCGATGGCGGCCAGCGAGTTGGCAACGGCCAGCCCCAGGTCGTTATGGCAATGCGCACTGAAGATGATGCGGTCGCTGTCCGGCACCCCGGCGATCACCCGTTGGAACATGCCGCGGATCTCTTCGGGCGTGGTGAAGCCCACCGTGTCGGGCAGGTTGATGGTGGTGGCGCCAGCGGCCACGGCCACGCGGGCGACCTCGATCAGGAAGTCTTCCTCGGTGCGGGTGGCGTCCTCTGCGGAGAACTCCACGTCATCGATGTAGCTGCGCGCCAGGCTGACGTGCTTGTGCACCGATTCCAGTACCTGCTCGCGGCTCATGCGCAGCTTGTGCTCGCGGTGCAGCGGGCTGGTGGACAGGAATACGTGCAGGCGTGCGTTGGCGGCGGCCTCCAGGGCCTTGGCCGAGGTTTCGATATCGGCGGCCAGGCAGCGCGACAGCACCGCCAGGGTCGGCCGGCGCACTTCGCGACCGATCATCGCCATCGCTTCGCGGTCGGACTGCGAGCTGGCCGGGAAACCGGTTTCGATGATATCCACGCCCAGCTCGTCCAGCGCACGGGCCATCACCAGTTTCTGCTGCGGGCTCATGCTGCAGCCAGGCGATTGCTCGCCGTCACGCAGGGTGGTGTCGAAAATTCTAATGCGGGGGGAGTTGGGCGTGGTCACCAGGAGGTCTCCTCGACAGCGATGTCGGATGGGGTCACAAAGGAAGGGGAAGCAGCGGGAATCTTGGGTGGGGCGAGCGCGGTGGGCAGCGGTAGTCGCGTTCGCTCGCTGGCGCGCCGGCGGGGTTTGCGCGGCGGGCGGGGGCGGATGTCGGCCAGCAGCTGGGCCAGCACCATCGCGTCGATGTTGCCGCCGCTGACCACCGCGCACTTGCGTTTGCCGGCCACGCGGCGCCCGGCGGCCAGGGCCAGGGCACCGGCGCCCTCGGCGATGACATGTTCTTCCAGGGCCAGCCGCACCAGGGTCTCGCGCAGCTCGGCTTCGCGCACGATCACCACATCGTCCAGCAGCGCGCTGCACAGCTTGCGGGTCAGGAAGCCGGGAATCTTCACCTTGACCCCGTCGGCCAGCGTGGCCACCGGGGCGATCTCGCGGACATCACCGCGGATCGCGCGGGCCATCGAATCCACGCCTTCGACCTGTGCACCGACGATGCGCACGCCCTGCGATTTCAGCGCCAGCGCCACGCCGGAGGCCAGGCCACCGCCGCCGATCGGCACGATCACCACGTCCGGCGCATGCGGCGCCAGCTCGATGCCCAGCGTGCCTTGCCCGGCGATCACGTCGGGGTCGTCGAACGCGGACAGGAACCGGTAGCCGTGCTGGTCGGCCAGCGCACGCGCGAAGGCGTAGGCCTCGTCGTAGCTGGTGCCGTGCTGGCGCACGGTGGCGCCCCAGTGGGCCACGCCGGCGATCTTGGTCGCCGGTGCGCCGTGCGGCATCACCGTGATCGCCGGGATGTTCAGGCGGTAGGCCGCCCATGCCACGCCCTGGGCGTGGTTGCCGGCCGATGCGCAGATCACCGGGCGGTCATCACCGCGCTCGCGCCCGGCCAGCAGCGCGTTCAATGCGCCGCGCACCTTGTAGGAACCGGTGCGCTGCAGGTTCTCCAGCTTCAGCCACACGCCGAAGCGCTCGGCGTAGTGCAGCGGGGTAGGCGGCAGGTAGCGGCGCAGCCGCGCCTGCGCGGCCAGCACGTCGGCGACGCTTACGTCGCCTACTTCCGGTTCCTGCGGGGCACCGCTAGTGGGCATTTCGCCCCCGGCCACGGTGATCGCCGGCATGCGCTGCACGGTGCCACGACGTCCGTGCGTGGTGCGACGCCATGCATCCTGCACGCGCACCACTTGCACTTCCCTGTGCTGCGAGAAGAGACCTCCGTACCGGCACCGTGGAAACGGTGCGGGCGTTCATACCGATACTCCCGTGCCGGGTTCCAGCGCACTGATGCGCACCGAAACACAGTCGTAGATCTTCTCGATCTGGCGGCACAGGGTCTCCGGCGGGCGGCTGCTATCCACCACCATCTGCAGGTGCCAGCGGCCATTGTCGGCCGCATTGGGCGCGCCGGCGATCGCGCGCGGCGCGAAGCCGCGGCGTTCGGCCATGCCGATCACGCGCAGCAGCGCGCCCTCGGCGGGAACCAGCACCAGGTCAAGCCGGTATTGCATTGGGGAACTCCTGGGACTGATGGGCAGGGTTGCTTTCCAGCATGGTGCTGTTGGCGTTGTTGGGCGGCACCAGCGGCCACACGTTGGCGCGGGCATCGATGGCCACGTGCAGCAGCGCCGGGCCCGGCTGGGCCAACAGCGCGGCCAGGCCGCCCTCGACGTCGTCGCGGGCCTCGATGCGGGTGGCGGGAATGCCGAACACCTGGGCCAGCGCGGCGAAGTCCGGGTTGTCGGACAGGTCGATCTCGCTGTAACGCTCGGCAAAGAACAGTTCCTGCCACTGGCGCACCATGCCCAGCGAACTGTTGTCCAACAGCACGATCTTCACCGGCAGGCGGCAGCGGGCGATGGTGGCCAGCTCCTGCACGTTCATCATGAAGCTGCCATCGCCGGACACCAGCACCACGGTGCGGTCGGGGCAGGCGAACTGCGCACCCATCGCCGCGGGCAGGCCGAAGCCCATGGTGCCCAGTGCGCCGCTGGTCAGGTGGTTGCGCGGGTGGTTGAAGCGGCAGTGCTGGGCCACCCACATCTGGTGCTGGCCCACGTCACACGCAATGATCGCGTCGCTTGGGGCCAGCTCGCTCAGGCGCTTCAGCAGCGCCGGGGCATAGATGTGCTTGCCCGGGGCGTCGTAGCGGGCGGCGAAACGCTCGCGGTGGGTGCCGCACCGCTTGCGCCAGGCCTCCTGCGAGGCCGGCGTGGTGGCCGCGGCGGTCAACGCACGCAGCGCGCTGCCCACGTTGCCCGGCACGGCGATGTCGGCACTGCGCAACTTGGAGATCTCATACGCGTCGGCGTCGATGTGGATGACCCGCGCGAACGGGGCGAATTCGTTCAACTTGCCGGTGGCACGGTCGTCAAAGCGCGCGCCGACCACCACCAGCAGGTCGCTTTCCTGCACGGCCATGTTGGCCGCGCGGGTGCCGTGCATGCCCAGCATGCCCAGGTAGTGGGGATGCTGCGGCGGCAGCGCGCCCAAGCCACGCAGGGTCAGCACGGTGGGGATCGCACTGGCCTCGACGAAGGCACGGAAGTCCTCCACCGCATCGCCCAGTGCGACACCGCCACCGGCATAGATCACCGGCTTCTCGGCGGCGGCGATCGCGGCGATGGCCGCGGCCACGACCGCTTCCTGCGGTGCCGGCGGCGGGCTCACCGCCTCCGGTACGTGGGTCGGCAGATGCGAGGCATCGGCGATCTGCACATCTTTGGGCAGGTCGATCAGCACCGGCCCGGGGCGACCCTCGCGGGCGATGCGGAAGGCCTCGCGGACCACGCGCGGCAGGTCATCCACCGAGCGCACCAGCCAGCTGTGCTTGACGATCGGCATGGTCAGGCCGAATACGTCCAGTTCCTGGAACGCGTCGGTGCCCAGCAGCGGGGTGGCCACCTGGCCGGTGATGCAGACCATCGGCACCGAATCCAGCATCGCATCGGCGATGCCGGTGACCAGGTTGGAGGCGCCGGGGCCGGAGGTGGCAACACACACGCCGACCTGGCCGCTGGCGCGCGCATAGCCGTTGGCGGCCAGGGCCGCGCCCTGTTCGTGGCGGACCAGGATGTGCTTCAGTCCCGAATCCACCAGGGCGTCATAGAACGGCATGATGGTGCCGCCGGGGTAGCCGAACAGCGTGTGCACGCCCTCGGCTTCCAGGGCCTGCGTCAACCAGCGTGCGCCGTTGCGGGGCGCGGTGCTGTGTGCGGAGGTGTTCATGCGGTGACCTTTACGAAAGCGGGTGGGGGAGCCGCGCGGTTACGCGGCTTGACTTTGCAACCAGACCATCTTGGCGCGCAGTTCCTTGCCTACCTTCTCGATCGGGTGCTCCAGGTCGGCCTGCTTGAACTTGTTGTAGTTGGGCAGGCCCGCTTCGTATTCGGCCACCCAGTTCTTGGTGAAGGTGCCGTTCTGGATGTCGGTCAGCACGTCCTTCATGCGCGCCTTGGTGCCGGCATCGATGACGCGCGGGCCGCTGACGTAGTCGCCGTACTGCGCGGTCTCGGAGATGAATTCCAGCATGCGGGTGATGCCGCCTTCGTAGAACAGGTCCACGATCAACTTCAGTTCGTGCAGGACTTCGTAGTAGGCGATTTCCGGCTGGTAGCCGGCTTCCACAAGCGTTTCAAAGCCCGCCTGCACCAGCGCCGAGGCACCGCCGCACAGCACTGCCTGCTCGCCGAACAGATCGGTTTCGGTCTCTTCCTTGAACGTGGTCTGGATCAGGTTGGCGCGTGCGCCGCCCAGGCCCGCCGCATAGGCCAGCGCGTACTCGGCGGCCTTGCCGCTCCTGTCCTGGTAGACCGCCCAGATGCACGGCACGCCCCGGCCGATTTCGTACTCACGGCGCACCAGCGCACCCGGGCCCTTCGGCGCGACCAGCACCACGTCCAGGTCGTCGCGCGGTTTGATCATGTCGAAATGCACGTTCAGGCCATGCGCGAACAACAGCACCGCGCCCTGCTTCATGTTCGGCGCGAGTACGTCTTCGTAGAGTTTCTTCTGCACCATGTCCGGGGTCAGCACGGCTACCAGATCCGCATCCTTGACCGCCTCGGCGGGGGCCTTGACGGTGAAGCCATCGGCCTGCGCCTTGACCTCGGTGGGGCCACCCGGGCGCAGCCCGATGACAACGTCGAAGCCGGATTCACGCAGGTTCAGTGCGTGGGCGCGGCCCTGGCTGCCGTAGCCGACAACAGCGATCTTGATCTGGGGCAGGTCGTTGGTGCTCATGGGGGAGGTCCTTTGGCGGAAATAAAAAGATGGCCGACGGTCAGCGACGCGTCGGCCAGTCAGGGGAAGCGGTGGCACGCGCAGCGCCACAACCGCACGCATCCGCCGTGGGGGCGGTGCGCGTGAAGACGGTGGTGGCAGACGGGCGGGTCATGGCGGGAAGGGCAACTCGGGAAGGCGGAGGAAAATGAGGGGGCTCTGAAACGAAAAAACCCGCACCTGGGTGGGTGCGGGTTTTGATGGATACCTGGCAGTCTTGCTTACACGCCGGTCCGTCCCGCACCTGTTGGTTGGGTAATAAGTACGAGGACAAGAAGCGAACTGATCGACGCCCCGCCGGTGTCGGCGTGCTCGATGGATTCGCGGATGGCTGTGCGCTGCAACATGAGATCGAGAAAACCACAGCGGTTTTAAGGCTGTCAACCCTGGCGGGCATATTTCCAACAGTTTCGCCTGCATCCAGCCCAAAGCCCCGCCACGCAAGGATGGTTGCGGTTGAAAGCGTTGCGGTGAACCCGAATTCACTATTTTGCAGGCACGTTCTGCGCGGATTTCGTCGCCGATTCCATGCGTGGCATGACCATTGTGGGATGCCATCGCGGCCGCTCTGCCGCCACTATCGGTGTGGCTACCACCCTTCAGGAACCACCCCGTGTCCCGACGTCTTGCCCGCGGCCTGCTTGCCGCCGCCGTGCTGTGTGCCCTTCCCATCGCCGCCAGTGCCGCCGACCGCGTCACCGGCCATCCCTTCGCCACCCGCTCGGAGGTGATCGCCCCGCACGCGATGGCCGCCACCTCGCAGCCGCTGGCGACCCAGATCGCGCTGGATGTGATGAAGGGCGGCGGCTCGGCCGTGGACGCGGCGATCGCCGCCAACGCCGCGCTGGGCCTGATGGAGCCGACCGGCAACGGCGTCGGCGGCGACCTGTTCGCCATCGTGTGGGACCCCAAGACCCAGAAGCTTTACGGCTACAACGGTTCGGGCCGGTCGCCCAAGTCGCTCACCCTGGCCGAGTTCCAGCGCCGCGGCCTGAAGGAGATCCCGGCCACCGGCCCGCTGCCGGTCTCGGTGCCGGGCGCGGTGGACGGCTGGTTCGCGCTGCACGAGCGCTTCGGCCGCAAGCCGATGGCCGACAACCTGGCCCCGGCCATCCGCTACGCCCGCGAGGGCCATCCGGTGGCCGAGGTCATTGCCTACTACTGGGACCGCTCGGTGCCCAAGCTGTCGCAGTACCCGGGCTTCAAGGAACAGTTCACCGTCAACGGGCATGCGCCGCGCAAGGGCGAGATGTGGAAGAACCCGAACCTGGCCAATACCCTGGAGCAGATCGGCCGCGGCGGCCGCGATGCCTTCTACAAGGGCGACATCGCCCGCACCATCGGCAGCTACTTCAAGGCCAACGGCGGCTACCTGAGCTACGAGGACATGGCCAGCCACCACGGTGAGTGGGTGGAGCCGGTGAGCAGCAACTACCGCGGCTACGACGTGTGGGAGCTGCCGCCCAACAGCCAGGGCATCGCGGCGCTGCAGATCCTGAACGTGCTGGAGGGGTACGACTTCTCGAAGATCCCCTTCGGCTCGCCCGAGCACGTGCACCTGTTCGTGGAAGCCAAGAAGCTGGCCTTCGCCGACCGCGCGCGTTTCTACACCGATCCGGCGTTCCACCCGGCGCCGGTGGACCGGCTGGTCTCGAAGGACTACGCGGCACAGCGGCGCGCGTTGATCTCGATGGACAAGGCCCTGCGCGAAGTGCAGCCGGGCACCCCCAGACAGCTGCAGGAAGGCGACACGATCTACATGACCGTGGCCGACGCGGACGGGATGATGGTGTCGCTGATCCAGTCCAACTACCGCGGCATGGGCAGTGGCATGGCCCCCCCGGGGCTGGGCTTCATCCTGCAGGACCGCGGCGAGATGTTCGTCCTGCAGAAGGACCACCCGAACGGCTACGCGCCGGGCAAGCGCCCGTTCCAGACCATCATTCCCGGCTTCGTGACCAAGGACGGCAAGCCCTGGATGAGCTTCGGGGTAATGGGCGGGGCGATGCAGCCGCAGGGCCACGCGCAGATCGTGATGAACATGGTCGACTTCGGCATGAACCTGCAGGAAGCCGGCGATGCGCCGCGCATCCAGCACGAAGGCTCGACCGAGCCGACCGGGCAGGCCACGGCGATGAGCGACGGTGGCGAGGTCAACCTGGAAACCGGCTTCCCGTACGAAACGGTGCGCGCGCTGATGCGCAAGGGCCACCGCGTCACCTTCGCCGACGGTCCCTACGGCGGCTACCAGGCCATCCTGCGCGACCCGGACACCGGTGTGTACTACGGCGCCTCGGAGAGCCGCAAAGACGGCCAGGCCGCAGGCTATTAACCCGGGGTGGAGCCGACCGTTGGTCGGCTGGCCGCGCAACGCGCGGCAATGATCGGCGACAACGCCGCCCCGCTATGCAATTGGCGGACCAACGGTAGAGCCGACCGTTGGTCGGCTGCTCTCCCCACACCGCCCGCCATGTGTCCAGGGGCGGGGTGGATGGGCGTGCGGGACCGTTGGGCGCCATGGATGGCGCCCACGAGCCCCCAGGGGTGAGAGCGCATTGCTTGCGAGGCACTGCCTCGCATGCGGTCGAACGCACAGCCGCCAGCGGCTGGGCCGGACCGCGAAGCGGGGTTTACGGCGTGTCCCGCACGCCCATCCACCCCGACCCAACCGGGGCATCATGGCAGAGGCAAACTACGGCGCCCGCGCCGCCTCATCCCGCGTCTCTTCCTGCGCGGCGATCTCCCGCTCGATCCACGCGTCCATCATCCGGCGAGCCCGCTGCGTCCGCCGGCGCTGCAATGCGTACTCCATGTCCAGCACCCGGTACAGCGACCACATCACCAGCAGCATCAACAGCGCGAACGGCAAGGCTGCAATCGTGATCATGCCCTGCAGCGCGGTCAGCCCACCGGCCAGCAGCAACACGCCGGCAATCAGCGCGATCGCCACGCCCCACACCATGCGCCGTGCCAGCGGCGGATCGCCCGCCTCCTCGGTGGACATCGTAGCCAACACCAGCACCGCCGAGTCGGCCGAGGTCACGAAGAAGATCGTCAACAGCACCAGCGCGATCACCGACAACACCATCGGCATCGGCAGGCTGTCGAACATCGTGAACAGCACCGTCTCATAGCCATTGCCCAGCGCCTGGGCCAGATCCACGTGGCCGAAGATCTGCGACCACAGCGCCGTGCCGCCGAACACCGAGAACCACAGGAAGCCCAGCACGCTCGGTGCGATCACCACGCCCAGCACGAACTCGCGGATGCTGCGCCCGCGCGACACCCGCGCAATGAACGAACCCACGAACGGCGCCCACGCGAT
The DNA here is from genome assembly GCF_009832905.1 of Stenotrophomonas sp. 364. NCBI lineage: Bacteria > Pseudomonadati > Pseudomonadota > Gammaproteobacteria > Lysobacterales > Lysobacteraceae > Stenotrophomonas > Stenotrophomonas sp. 364. Next base: position 3,483,087 of record NZ_CP047135.1, on the reverse strand, counting down.
CCACCACGCCCAGTAGAAGATCGTCCAGTCGGCCACCCACGTACTGCCCGAGAACGGCGACATGCGCAGGCTCATCGTCACCAGCGAATTGAGGTAGGACCCGATGGTGGTGGTGAACGTATCGAAGATGAAACCGGTCGGCCCCAGCACCATCACCAGCGCCAGCAGTACCGCCGCCAGCGCCAGGTTGAAGTTGGACAGCCACTTGATGCCGCGGTTCACCCCACTGGCGGTCGACGCCATGTACAGCACGAACGCCACCGCGATGATGGTCAGCTGCACCGGAATCGAATCACGGATGCCGAACACGCGATGCAGGCCCGCCGCGATCTGGATCGTACCGAAGCCCAGCGTGGTGGCCACGCCGATCGCGGTGGCCACCACCGCCGCCACGTTCACCACCGTGCCCATCCAGCCACGGTGATGCGCACCGATCACCGGCTGCAGCAGGTCGCTGATGAGCCCGCGGCCGTTGCGGTTGAACTGGAACCACGCCATCGCCAGCCCGATCAGCGCATAGATGGCCCACGGATGCAGGCCCCAGTGGAAGAACGCGTAGCGCATCGACGCACGGGCCGCTTCCATGCTCTGCGGCGCCAGCCCTTCCGGTGGCTTGACGAAATGCGAGATCGGCTCGGCCGCGCCCCAGAACACCAGGCCGATGCCCATGCCGGCAGCGAACAGCATCGACATCCAGCTGGCGTTGGAAAAATCCGGCTCGGCATCTTCACCGCCGATGCGCAGCGAGCCCAGTCGCCCGAACGCCAGGTACATCAGGAACGACAGCGTGATGAACACCACCAGCAGGTACAGCCAGCCGGTGCTGCGGATGATGTGGGCCAGGCCACTCTGGATCACGTCGTTGAAGGGGCCGGGCGCGAGGCCGGCGATCAGCACCAATGCGACGATCAGTGCGATGGATATGCGAAACACCATGGAGGAGTTTCTCCGTACAAAGGGGGCGAGCGAGTGCCTGCCGTTTCCCGCGCTGCCAGGGCGGCGGCTGGGGCGATTCAAGCCGGTCGATGCCGTTGCGGAACGCCACGGCGGTCCGGCAAGGCGGTCGTTCCGCGCCGCAGCATTCTATCGGATGGCAGATCAGCGCTTTTTTCACGTGCAGGCCGCCCTCTGCGGCGCTCCATCGACGGGCGCGGCAATCACGTCCGGGTTGTGGTCTAATTCGCCCCGAAGCGGGGGTACCGCGGCCCAGTGGCCACGGTTGAGACAGTCCCTTCGAACCTGATCCGGTTGATACCGGCGTAGGGATGCTTCGCAATGCTGACGCACTGCGCCGTAGGGCTGCCCCGCCCGAAGACCGCCCGTGTTGCGTCCGGCGTGCGCCGCCGCTTCGTCCGTTCCGCCTATTCCTGGGCGGAACCCGATCCAGGACGAAGTCATGAACGCAGCGCTTTCCTCCCTGCAGCAGCAGGCCCAGCAATTGTCCGACTCGGTTACCCGACCGATTCCCGGTTCGCGCAAGATCCACGTGCCCGGCTCGCGCAGCGACCTGCAAGTGCCCATGCGCGAGATCGTGCTGACCCGCACGCCGACCCTGTTTGGTGGGGAAGAGAACGCGCCGGTCACCGTGTACGACACCTCCGGCCCGTATACCGACCCGGATGCGCGCATCGACCTCTCCTGCGGCCTGCCGCCGTTGCGGGCCGGCTGGGTGGCCGAGCGGGGCGACACCGAACTGCTGCACGGCCTGAGCTCCAGCTTCGGGCGGGCGCGCGAAACCGACGCGCGCCTGGACGCGGTGCGTTTTCCGTCGCGGCTGCAGCCACGACGTGCGGTGGCCGGCGCCAACGTCACCCAGATGCACTACGCACGGCGCGGCATCATCACTCCGGAAATGGAATTCGTGGCCATCCGCGAGAACCAGCGCATCGAGGCCATCGGCGATGCCGCGCTGCTCAGGCAGCATCCCGGCCAATCCTTCGGCGCGTCCATCCCGGCGCGGATCACGCCGGAATTCGTGCGCGACGAGATCGCCCGCGGCCGCGCGGTACTGCCCAACAACATCAACCACCCGGAAAGCGAGCCGATGATCATCGGCCGCAACTTCCTGACCAAGATCAACGCCAACATCGGCAACAGCGCGGTGTCCTCGGGCATCGCCGAGGAAGTGGAAAAACTGGTGTGGGCGATCCGCTGGGGCGGCGACACGGTAATGGACCTCTCCACCGGCAAGCACATCCACGAAACCCGCGAGTGGATCCTGCGCAACTCGCCGGTGGCAATTGGCACCGTGCCGATCTACCAGGCGCTAGAGAAGGTGGATGGCCGCGCCGAGGAACTCACCTGGGAGATCTTCCGCGACACCCTGATCGAACAGGCCGAGCAGGGCGTGGACTACTTCACCATCCACGCCGGCGTGCTGCTGCGCTACGTGCCGCTGACCGCCAGGCGCGTGACCGGCATCGTCTCGCGCGGTGGCAGCATCCTGGCCAAGTGGTGCCTGGCCCACCACAAGGAGAACTTCCTCTACACGCACTTCGAGGACATCTGCGAGATCATGAAGGCCTATGACGTGACCTTCTCGCTCGGCGATGGCCTGCGCCCCGGCTGCATCGCCGATGCCAATGACGCCGCGCAGTTCGGTGAACTGGAAACCCTCGGCGAGTTGACCAAAATCGCCTGGAAGCACGACGTGCAGACCATGATCGAAGGCCCGGGCCACGTGCCCATGCAGCTGATCAAGGAGAACATGGACAAGCAGCTGCGCGAATGCGGCGAAGCGCCGTTCTACACGCTGGGGCCGCTCACCACCGACATTGCGCCGGGCTACGACCACATCACCAGCGCGATCGGTGCCGCCATGATCGGCTGGTATGGCACCGCGATGCTCTGCTACGTCACCCCGAAGGAACACCTGGGCCTGCCCAACCGCCAGGACGTGCGCGACGGCATCATGGCCTACCGCATCGCCGCGCATGCTTCGGACCTGGCCAAAGGCCATCCCGGCGCGCAGGTGCGCGACAACGCACTGAGCAAGGCGCGCTTCGAGTTCCGCTGGGAAGACCAGTTCCACCTCGGGCTGGATCCGGAGAAGGCCAAGGAATTCCACGATGAAACCCTGCCCAAGGACGCGCACAAGCTGGCCCACTTCTGTTCCATGTGTGGCCCGCATTTCTGCTCGATGAAGATCACCCAGGACGTGCGCGACTACGCGGCCGCGCATGGCCTGTCCGAGCAGGATGCGATCAAGGAGGGCATGGCCGACAAGTCGGCGCAGTTCCGCGACCTCGGCGCGCAGGTGTACCGGCAGGAATGAGGCCGGCGCCGGGGTGGCGCGCCGTCGCCCCGGCATGCTCATGCGACACGGGTGGCAAGCGCGCTAAGCTCGGCGGCGAAACGGGGCAGGGAAGGGAACTGGCATGGCAATCGCACGTACCACCAAGTGGCTGGCCATCGCACGGCGGCATCCGTCGGCGTGGTTGCTGGCCGTGCAGTTGCTGGGCGTGCTGCTGTACCCGGCGATGGACGAGGCCGGGGCCAGCCGCGCGGTGTTCGGTGCGTTCGGCATTGCCGTGCTCGGCCTGGCCCTGTGGGTGGTGCGGCGCAGCCCGTTGGGCATGTGGTTGGCGCTGCTGCTGGCCATCCCGGCGGTGGTGTTCTCCATCGCCGGGGCACTGCTCGACCGGCCCGGGCTCACTACCACCGCCCAGTTGCTGGAATGCCTGCTGTATTTCTATACCGCCGGCAGCCTGACCGCCTACATGCTCCAGGACCACAAGGTCACCCGCGACGAGCTGTTCGCGGCCGGGGCAACGTTCACCCTGTTGGCCTGGGCATTCGCGTTCGCCTTCTCCGTCTGCCAGCAGTGGTACCCCGGCAGTTTCCTGGCGACCAGCGAGAGCGAATTGCGCACCTGGATGGAGCTTCTTTATCTCAGCTTCAGCTTGCTGTCCGGGGTGGGGTTGAGCGACGTGGTGCCGGTGCATCCGCAGGCCCGCGCACTCGTCATGCTGGAGCAGTTTGCAGGCGTGATGTACGTGGCTTTGGTGGTCTCGCGACTGGTCGGACTGACCATCCTCAAGCGTGGACAAAGCTGAATCGCAGATAAAAAATTCGCGCCCGAAGGCGCGAATGTTGACGCGATTTATGTGAATTCGTCGGCGAGAGAGAGCCTGATGTTGGCCGCACGCACAGGCGCGGTTAACCGGCATAGGCTAGTATTCGCGCGCTTCAGTTGTTTTACGGTTTGCGCTGATGGCATGTGCGGAATCTGGCGGTTCGTTCGATCGGTGTCGGTTGCGATGAATGCTGCGTTCCTGTTGTTCTGCAGTCCTTCGTACCACTGGAATGATCAGCAACATTAGTGAGCCTCCTTCGGCCGATGTCGTGCGTATCGGCAGCTGCACCGTCACGTTGTCCTCGCGCGAGGTCACGGTGCCCGGTGCGCGTCGCGTGCGCCGGCTTACCCCGAAGGCGCTGGGTGTACTGAAAGCGTTGCTGCGTTCCCCCGGTGCAGTGGTCACCCGCGACGAACTGTTCGCTGAGGTGTGGCCCGACACGCTGCCGACCAATGATGTGCTTACCCAGGCGGTCACCCAGCTGCGCAAGGCGTTTGCCAGCGACGACGGCGACGGCACCGCGTACATCGAAACCATCGCCAAGACCGGCTACCGCCTGCTGGTGCCGGTGCGCATGCTGGCCGACGAATCCGTTGCGCCGGTCCCCGCCGATCCGGGCGTGGCGCCCGCCGCCATCGCGGTAGCACCTGCGTCGGCTTCCCCTGCAACAGGCCCGGCACCGGTGTCGATGCGCGGCCGCTGGCGGCGCATCCGTCGCTACGTACTGTTGGCGGTGGGGCTGGCCATGCTGGTGGCGTTGCTGGTGATGGCGGCGATGCTGCTGCAGCGCCCGCCGTCCGGGCAGGCTGCCAGCGGCGTGCTGGAGGATGGCAGCCGGGTGGTCGGCAGCCCGCAGCGGCCGTACCGGTTGATCACCGCCACCGCCGGGTTCGAAACCTATCCCACGCTGTCCCCGGACGGTTCGCAGGTCGCCTACGAGGCCGACAGCAGCGCCCGCGCAGGCAGCACGGTGAAGGTGCAGACCTCGGGCAACGCGCCGGCGCGGCTGCTCGCCGAGACGCCGGACGGCTATTCCGACCGCTTCCCCAACTGGTCGCCCAACGGGCGTGACATCGCGTTCGCGCGGTTCGGTCCGAACGCCAGCTGCGAGGTGCTGATCGCCAGCGCCACCGGCGGCGCGGTGCGCCACGTCACCCGCTGCGACGGCACCGAACTGCTCAGCTTCGACTGGACCCCGGACGGGCGCGGCCTGGTCTTCGGCTCGCTGGCCGGCGCGCATGCCCACCGTGGCATCCGCGTGCTGGATATCGCCAGTGGCCGTTGGACCCCGCTGGCCTACCAGGTAGCCGAAGACAGCTTTGATTACGCGCCGCGCTACTCGCCCGATGGGCGCTGGATCGTGTTCGTGCGCAACCCGCAGATCGGCGACCTGTGGCGGCTTCCGGCGGGCGGCGGCGTCCCCGAACAGCTCACCGCCGACTCGGCCGAGATCCGCGGCTGGGCCTGGCGCAGCGACAGCCGCCACATCGTGTTCGGCCGTCGCGTAGACAGCGAATCACGCCTGTACGAACTGGATACGCAGAACCGCACGCTGCGCGACGTCGGTATCGACGATGCGCAGTCGCCGGCGGTGTCGCGGCACAACGAGATGCTGGCCTTCGTGCACCGTAAGGCGCAGTTCGGGCTGTTCCGGGTGCCGCTCAAGAATGGCCAGCCGGGGCAACCGCAACGCCTGTTCCCCTCCAACGGCCGCGATGGTCAGCCGATGCTCGCGCCCGACGGCCGGCAACTGGTGTTCACCTCCGACCGGTCCGGCAACTACGGCCTGTGGTGGGCCGACCTGACCCGGCCCGATTCGCTGCGCCCGGTGGAGGGGCTGCGGCCGGAAACGCGGCAGGCGGCGGACTGGTCCCCTGACAGCACGCACCTGCTGGTATCCGGACGCGATGCGCAGGCCAACCCGGTGATCTATGAAGTGTCACCGCGCGATGAGCAGGTGGTGGCATTGCCGGTGCCGGTCGCCCAGCCGTTGCAGGCCCTGTACGGCAGCGACAGCGACCACGTGCTGGTGGTGGATCGCGACGCGCGCGAGCGGCTGCGGCTGTCCCTGTTCGATCGTCGGCAGTCGCCATGGCGGCTGCTGGCCAGTATCGAAGGGGTGTCGCAGGCGCGCTTCGACCGCAGCGCGCAGCGGGTGCTGTTCACCCGGTTGTCGGCCGGTGGGCTGTGGTCGGTGGATGCGCAGCTCAACACCGGCAGCATCCAGCAGGTCAGCGACGATCGGCCATCGCGCTGGCGCTACCGGACCTGGACGGTGGCCCGCGATGGCAGCGTGGACTACCTGTCCAACGATGCCGAATGCGCCACGCTGTTTTCGCGCATCAACGCCGGTGCCACCCGCACCGAACACTGCCTGGACGTGGATCGGCTCAGTGCAGGCAACGGCTTCAGTGCGCACCCCGATGGCAGCGCGCTGTACGTGGCGCTGGCGGTGGCCGACGGTGCCGACATCGGCGTGATGCCACTCCCCGAGGCGCCAGTGCCGGTCTTCTCGGCCGTTTCCAACGCCCTGTTTTTGAAGGGAAAATAGTCTTCGTACTTCCTTCGTATCGGCCTCGTGTCGAATTCGGATGAATCTCGTAGGACTTTCCTGACCCGGGCCGCCTGATTTGGCAAAACGTTTGCCCCACAACGGCAAACACGGTGTGCAGTCATGCGTCAGCTTTCCCTGGCCGATCGCGGCCAATCGCTTTCCCTGGACAAGATCGTCGACGACGGTCCGCTGCCCACCTGCCTGGGCGTGGCCCGGCTCGGCAGCCTGCAGACCGCCGGCGCCACCTTCACCGTGTGGATGCAGCTGCGTGGCAGTGCGTGGGTGGAATCCAAGGAAGGTCGCTTCCGCCTGCGCCAGCGCGAGTGGATCGCCTTCGAGAAGGAATCCAAGCCGATGATCCAGGCCGGCCGCGATGGCCTGTGCATTGGCCTGAGCCTCACCCCGGACGCATTGCGCGCATTGGGCGAGCTGGACGACTGCAGCCTGTATGCCGGCCGCGGCAGCATGAGCCGCGCCGAAGTCCGCGTGGCCTTGCGCCTGTGGCGCGATGCACTGGCCAGTGGCCAGCCGGCGCAGGCATTGCGCCCGGTGCTGCTGCACCTGGCTTCGCTGCAGCGCGTGCTGGCCACCGGCGTGCAGCGCTGCCCGGGCCGTTCGCGCGTGCGCAAGCGCCAGGTGTTCGGTCGCATGCAGCGTGCGCGCCTGTACCTGGAAGGCAACAGCCACCGCGTGGTGCGCATCGGCGAACTGGCCGAGCTGACCAACTTCTCCAGCTGGTACTTGTCCAAGACCTTCCAGAGCCTGTATGAAGAAAGCCCGCAGTCGCTGTCGGCACGCCTGCGGCTGGAACGCGCGGCCGACCTGCTGCGTGATACCGACATGATGATCGGCGAAGTCGCCGCTGCGAGTGGATTTGACAACTGCTGCAGCTTTGCAAGGGCATTTCGGGCACGTTACGGGCAGTCTGCGTCAGGCTTTCGCGAGGCCGGTGGAATGCTCCCGCCAAAGTCGGCAAAGCCATCGGTTGCTTCCCGCAAATAATTAACCGCAACGCAATCGTAACTTTCCGAGGCGGTTTAACACGCTACTAACGTACCTCGGAGAGATAAATGAATTTTCGTACTCCTGCAGTGCGGCTGGGCCTTCTGCCCGCCGGCATTGCGCTCGCGCTGTCGCCGACCTTTGCTTCCGCACAGGAAGCAAAGGGCGCGACCGACCTGGATCGCATTGAAGTCACCGGTTCGCGCATTCGTGGCGCCAACATGGAGACCCAGCAGCCGATCCTGACGCTGAGCCGTGAGAACCTGGAAAAGCAGGGCTACACCTCGGTGGCCGACGTCCTGCAGAACCTGACCTCGGCCGGTGCTCCGGCCATTTCGCGTTCGGACGCCCTGTCGTCCGGCGAAAACGTCGGCGGCTACTACGTCGACCTGCGCAACCTCGGCGCCACCCGTACGCTGGTGCTGATGAACGGCAAGCGTCTGGGCGCCACCACCGGCGGCTACCAGGATCTGAGCCAGATCCCGATGTCGGCCGTTGAGCGTATCGAAGTGCTGAAGGACGGCGCCTCGTCCATCTACGGTTCGGACGCCATCGCCGGCGTGGTCAACGTGATCACCCGCAAGCGCTTCGACGGCGCTGAAGCCAGCGTCTACTACGGCCAGTACGGCGAAGGCGACGGCGAAGGCACCACCTATTCGCTGACCCTGGGCTCGGAAGGCGAGCGCGGCGGCGTGACTCTGTCGGCCGAATACTCCAAGCAGGATCCGGTCTGGGCAAAGGACCGCTGGTTCAGCCGTGATGGCGGCCGTGGCCCGAACTCGACCGCTGAAGAGTGGAGCCCGATCAGCCAGAACAGCACCTGGTGCAACCCGAAGCTGTTCGGCAAGTGCGAAGGCAAGGATGCGATCTGGCAGACGCTCAATCCGGGCGGCAACCCGAACAACCCGAACGACTACCACGAGCTGACCCCGGGCGAGTTCTCCAACGCCAACCAGCAGATGATGGCGTCGACCGGCATCGAGCGTAAGTCGGTCTACGTCAACGGCAACTACGACCTGACCGATTCGATCACGTTCAACGCCGACCTGCTGTACAACCAGCGCACCACCGACCAGCAGATCGCGGGCTACCCGTATCAGTCGCAGTCGGCCGCGATCAACACCCCGCTGTCCGGTTCGAGCGCGTTCAACCCGGTTGGCCAGGACCTGCAGTTCCGTCGTCGTCTGTGGGAAGTGCCGCGCACCACCACCAGCGACATGAAGACCCTGCGCTTTGCCCCGACCGTCAGCGGCTTCTTCGAGCTGGCCGGCAAGACCTGGGACTGGGACGCTGGCGCCCTGTGGAACCGTAACGAAGTCACCAAGACCGGTCACGGCGACATGAGCCTGATCGCGTCCCGTCAGGCGCTGGGCCCGTCGTTCATCAACAGCAACGGTGTGGCCCAGTGTGGTACCGCGGCCAACCCGACCCCGCTGAGCGCTTGCCGCCCGTGGAACCCGCTGCTGCCGTACGGCGTGGCTGGCCAGGGTTCGTTGGCGGATCCGGACCTGCAGAGCTTCCTGTTCCCGACCTTCACCGACACCGGCATCACCAAGACCACCAGCTACACCGCCAACCTGTCCGGGTCGATAGTCGACCTGCCGGCCGGCGAGCTGGGCATTGCGATGGGCTACGAGCACCGCAAGGAAGACGGCCGCTTCGTGCCGGACGCCTTCCGCCAGTCGGGCCAGAGCACCGGCCTTGCCTCGACCACCACCTCGGGTGATTACAGCCTCAACGAGTTCTACGTCGAGCTGAACATCCCGGTGCTGGCCGATATGGCCTTCGCCAAGGAACTGAGCTTCAACGTTGCCAGCCGTTACTCGGACTACAGCAACTTCGGCGACACCATCAACTCCAAGTTCGGCCTGGTGTGGCGCCCGATCGACGAGCTGCTGGTCCGTGGTACCTATGCTGAAGGCTTCCGTGCCCCGAGCATCAGCGACCTGTACGGCGGCCGCGACGCCAGCTTCGAGCGTTACACCGATCCGTGCGCCGTGGGCGTTGCGGGCAGCGTTGCCGGCAATGCCGCCTGCCTCAGCGGCGGCGCACCGGCTGACTACGTGCAGCAGGCCCAGGGCGGCCAGCCGTGCAAGACCTGGCCGTGCGCGACCCCGGACCAGTTCATCAGCGGCTCCAACGCTGAGCTGAAGCCGGAAACCTCCACCAGCAAGACCGTTGGTCTGGTGTGGAGCCCGCGCTGGGTGCAGGGTCTGGACATCTCGCTGGATTGGTACCGCTACGAGATCAAGGACATGATCATCGAGGACAGCGTCGACCGCATCCTGCGTGACTGCTACGTCCTGGGCAACTCGGCACGCTGCGAAGGCGTGACCCGTGCTGCCGATGGTCACATCAGCGCGCTGACCTACGGCCTGGCCAACCTCGGCTCGATGAAGACCGAAGGCTACGACCTGGGCGTCAAGTACCGTCTGCCGGAACTGGCGATCGGTCAGTTCAGCATCGACTGGCAGACCAGCTACCTGTCCAAGTACGACGAAGCCGGCCAGAACTCCGATGGTGACAACATCATCATCGGTCGCGTCAGCGAGGCAGGTCTGTTCCGCGTGCGTTCCAACGTGGGCGTGAACTGGGAACTGGGCAACTTCGGTGCGACCTACACCGCCCGTTACTACTCGGGCATGAAGGAAGACTGCGTCGACGACCGTTGGTGCGATGCCCCGGACCACTTCGCCAATGGCGAAAGCGCGCCGCTGCGTCACACCGGCTCCAACACCTTCCACGATCTGCAGATCAACTGGAAGGCGCCCTGGGATGCCACCATCGCCGTCGGTGCGAACAACGTGTTCGACCACAAGGGTCCGCTGATGTACTCGGCACCGAACTCGAGCTTCGCCAACTACGGCGGTTTCGATATCGGTCGCTTCCTGTACATGAAGTACACCCAGCGCTTCTGATCCATCGAAGCTCTGTAGCAGTAAAAAAGGAGGGCGGACCGCAAGGTCCGCCCTCTTTTGTTTGTGCGGGGGCCTGGGCGTTCTACCCTCCCAGGTATCGATGCTGCGGCCACAAAGAGGTCTGCTCCCATCTGAGGAAAGCATCTTGTTGCAAGGGCGTCGCAGCGTGAGCACGACGGTGCGCGGGTGGCCGTGTGTGCGCAGAAGCCGTTTGGATCGGCTGGCGTCTCCGATTGGGGCGGTCGCGAGCGTGAGGGCCCCGTAGCAGCCGGTAGGCCCCTGGTGCAAATGTCCCCCGGCCGCAGGCGCGGCCTCCTCCTTGATTTTGCCCAGGGGCCTACCGGCTGCTACGGGGCTCGGCTTGCGGCAAGCAGGGGAAGCCAGGCTTTTTTGCTTTGTCGGCGGGTCGGGCGCTGGGCCCCATGCCCTTTCCGGCGAATGTCCCCCGGTGCCGGCCTGCGGCCGCCACCTCCTCCTTTATTTCGCCTCCAAGGGCATGGGGCCCAGCGCCCGACCCACCGACAGCGCCTGGAAAGCGCCAATGCACGTTTCTGCCTGCCCGCAGAGGGGCGAAGAACCACAAAAAAGCCGGCCACTGGCCGGCTTTTCCGTTGCGCTACTGCCCCGCGTCAGGGCGTGGGGCGGTGGCCTCAGGCTTCTGCAGCCACCAGACCCATCAGGCCATTGGCGTGGTCCCGCCACTGCGGCAGCTTGTGCAGCACGCCGGCACGCTGCAGGTACTCCTCATCCACCGGGTCCCCGTTGATCAGGGCCAATGCCACGTGCACCGCACCGGTTACCCAGAAGCTGCGCGTGTTGGACTTCTGCGGCTGCAGGTGGAACGCCACCGCCTCGATGATCGGCATCGGCAGGCCCCACAGGCCCAGCAGGTAGGCGCCGGCCTCGGCATGGCCGGGGCGTTCATCGGCTGCGTCGGTCGGGGCAACGCGCTCGTTGCGCACGCCCGGCAGCAGCAGCCCGATGTCGGCCAGCAGGGCCGCGGTCGCACCCAGCTCGGCGCTGGAATCGGGCAGCAGCTTGGCCGCCAGCCGCGAGGCCAGCAACGCGCGCTGCTGCAGCGAATTGCGTTCGGCACCGGACAACGCCGAGGCGGAGAACACTTCGCTGGCCAGCACCAGGTCGCGCAGGGTCGACAGGCCCAGCCGCGTTACCGCGGTGCGCAGGTCGGAAATGGTGCGGCCGCTGTTGAAGAATGCCGAGTTGGACAACTGCAGCACCTTGGCCGCAATGGCCGGGTCCGCAGATACCAGCTTGGAGACGTCGGCGGTGTTGGTGTCGTCGTCGTGTTCCAGCGCCTGGGTCAGGCTCAGGTACAGATGCGGCGGCGAGGGCAGCTTTTCGATGCGGCCGATCGCGCTGCGCAGATGCGCGCTATCGAGCAGCTCGCGCAGTTCTTCCAGGCTGGTCAGCGCTTCCAGCAGAACTTCCGGGGCCAGCGGCATCGGCAGGAAGCGGTGGGCCACCCCGATCAGGCGCGCCGGCGGCGGGCGGTTGCCATGGTCGGCATCCACCAGTGCGATCCGGATGGTCTCCGGGCGCAGGGTGCGGATCTGCCCCAGCAGCGTGGTGGCCGTGAGATCGGGCAGGGTAGGGCAGGCGATGACCGCGTCCACCGGACCGGCGGCGACGATGCTCATGGCCGACTGGCCATCGGAGGCCGTCAGCGGCTGCCACTCTTCCCCAAGATCGGCAATGAAATCCATCAGTTCAGCCGACAGGCTGGCCTGGTCCCCAACAAGCAGAATGCGCACGACAAGTCCCCTGGCTGACCACGGTGAAACGCACCGTGGACGGTGTGAAGACGCAATGTACCCAATCCGGCACAAATAGTGATGTGCCGCAGTCAAAAAACGTGATGTCCATCGCTTCGGCGGCCAGCGCCGAAGCGATGCCGTTCAGCCTCAGCCGTTGTTGCTGAGGTAACGCTGGTGCGCTTCGATCAGGATCTGCTTGGCTTCGGCAGCGCCGGCCCAGCCGTCAAGCTTGACCCACTTGCCCTTTTCCAGGTCCTTGTAATGCTCGAAGAAGTGGCCGATGCGCTCCAGCCAGTGGCTGGACACCTGCTCGATGTCTTCCACGTGGGCGTAGCCGCTGAACACCTTGGAGATCGGCACGGCCAGGATCTTCTCGTCGCTGCCGGCCTCATCGCTCATCTTGAGCACGCCGACCGGACGGCAACGCACCACCGAACCGGGGATCAGCGGCAGCGGCAGCACCACCAGCACGTCGGCCGGGTCGCCGTCGCCGCACAGGGTGCTCGGCACGTAGCCGTAGTTGCACGGGTAGCGCATCGGGGTGGACAGGATGCGGTCGACGAAGATCGCGCCGGTTTCCTTGTCCACTTCGTACTTCACCGGCTCGGAATCCTTCGGGATCTCGATGATGACGTTGATTTCTTCCGGCGGGTTCTTGCCGGGCGAGACGAGTTCCAGACCCATGGGTGTACTCCGAGAGGGGGATGTAGGCGGATAGCCCCCCATTTTATGCCTTTGCCGGGCCGCGTGCAGCGGGGGCGGGACCACGGCCCCATGGAGGGTTTCCCCACGGCCCGGCGCGGCCTTGCCGGATGGGCCCGTGCTCCGGGCCAGGCCACGCTGGTTCTCCTTCCGTTGGAGTCTGGCCATGTACCCACGTTTTCGGCCGTTGCTGCGCCTGTTCGCCCTGCTGGCCTGGCTGCCCAGCGCCCCGCTGCTTGCCCAGCCGTTCGTCGACCTGGTGGATTTCCCCCGCAACGAGGCCAACTGGGACCGCTTCTACACCCTGGAATCCCACTTGGCGCGCCGCTTCGACGCGGTCTGCGCCGATACCCTCTGCGAGGGTGATTACAGCAACCTGCGCGCACTGCAGTTGCGCTGCTCGGTCAACGCGGCCAGCGGGCAGGTACACGCCTGCAACTGGCTGTTCATTGCCAGCAAATTGCAGATAGCGGCAGACACCGGCATGGTCCTGTCGGACAACCGGCGCTGGGACTGCCCCTTGCCGCTGGGCACGGGGGTGGCGGTGGAGGCCTTCCATGCGTCTCTGGAACGCGCCGACGCGCTGGATGTCGTGCTGCCCGGTGCGGCGCTGTCCATCGGCGAGGCGGTGGGCGACTGCCTCCAGCAGACCCGGCAGCCGGAGCGCGCGGTGTCGGCGGCCCGCTACGTGGACGCGCGGGATTATCCCGGCCCGGGCCAGGGTGGGGCGCGTTTCCGTGCGCTGGAACAGGCGCTGGTGCGCGGCTTCGATGACATATGCGGCGACACCTTCTGCGAGGGCGAGTACTACAACCTGCAGGCCATGCGCCTGCGCTGTTCGGTGCACGCCGCCAGTGGCCGGGTGGGGGAGTGCCGGTGGACATTCGCCGGCAGCAACATGAACGTCGACGCCGCCACCGGTGCGGTCACAGTGGATGCCCGCGATTGGGCCTGCCGCTTGCCGCTGGCGTCTTACACCCCCTTGCCGCTGCTGCTGGGTACCCTTCAGGGGCAGGACGCCATCGACACCGCGCTGCCGGGGACCCGCACCACGGTGTACGAAGGGTTGACCACCTGCCTCTGAGCTGCGGCGCGAACACGGCGACGGCTCGGCGGCCGAACCTCACAAACGTGACTCATTCGCATTTGCGGGGTAGCATGGCGCGCCTTCCGCCCCGGCCCACGCGTCCGTCGCATGACCACCAACGCCTCCGCCCTCACCGAGATGCTGATCCGCGAACGCCCTGCGCTGCTGCGCCTGGTGCAGCGCATCCTGGGCAACGATGGCGGTGCCGAGGACGTGATCCAGGCGATCTGGTTCAAGGCGCGCGGGGTGGACAGCGGCCAGGCCATCGACAACCCGCGGGCCTATCTGTATCGGCTGGCCACCAACCTGGCCACCGACCACGGGCGTGAGCGCACCCGCCGCGCACGCCTGCTCGCCGAGCATTACCTGTGGGGACCGGACGAAGTGCTGTCGACCGAAGAACAGGCGATGGCCCAGGACGAACTGCAGCGCGTGCTCGCCGCCGCCGCGCACCTGCCCGAGCCCACCCGAACCATCTTCCGGCTCAACCGCCTGCAGGGCCTGACCCAGGCCGACGTGGCCAAGCGCCTCAAGGTGTCGGTCACCACCGTGGAGAATCACGTGCGCGCCGCCCTGCAGCGCCTGGCGTGGGCCCGCAACGGGCGCTGATGCCCCGCCTGCGCGTCAGGGCATTGGGGAACCGCCCCCGTCATTCGTCTTGATCATACTGGGGCGTGTCGCGTGCCCCGCTTCCGTCCCTGCGGGTGTCATCGCCCGACCGCGCCAACCCGCCAGCCATGAGCCCGCCGCACATCGATCCGCTTCCGCCGCCGTCCACATCGTCCGATCCCGTCGCCGTGCAGGCGCAGGCGTGGATTGCGTGGCTGGCCTCCGGCACGGTGGATGACATCGGCATGCAGGCCTTCGAGCGGTGGCTGGCCGCGCCGGGCCACCGGCGCGTGTTCGAACGCGAACGCCAGCTCTGGCGCAGCCTGGGGCCACGGCCGCAGGCGACCCTCGCGCCGACGCGCCGGCGCGCGCGGGTGCGCCGCTGGTCGCTGGCCGCTGCGGCGGTGCTCGCGCTGGCTTGGATGGCACCGGACGCGTGGCTGCGGCTGCGATCGGACCACCGCACCACTACCGGCATCGCCGAGGTGGCGTTGCCCGACGGCAGCCGTGCCGTGCTGGATGCCGAGTCGGCCATCGCCGTGCAGTTCGACGGCCAGGTGCGCCGTATCGCGCTGTTGCGTGGTCGTGCCTGGTTCCAGGTGGCGCCCGGCCAGCCGCAGCGGTTTGAAGTACGCGCGCAGGGCGGGGTGGTCGAGGATGTTTCCACCGCGTTTGCGGTCTCCAGCGATGCCACCGGCGTGCAGGCCGACGTGGAACAGGGCCAGGTGCGGGTGGCGGCCAGCGAGGGCGGTGGCTGGACCTGGCTGCAGGCCGGGCAGCGTGCCACGTTCGCGCCCGGTGGCCGGGTGCAGCGGCTGGCCGACCAGGCGCCCGATCGGATCGCGGCGTGGCGGCAGGGCGAACTGCTGCTGGATGAAGTGGAGGTTGCCGATGCGGTGCAGCGTATCGGGCGCTATCGGCGCGGGCCCACCTTCGTGCGCGGCGACCTGTCGCAGCTGCCGGTAGTCAACGCGGCGTTCCGCATCGACCGGCCCGAGCAGGCGCTGGACGCACTGGCCGGCAGTGCCGGCCTGCGCGTCACCCGCCTGCCGATGGGCGTGGCGATCGTGCAGGTCGACGCCCGTCGATAGCCGCGCGTGCTGTCCGAACTGAATTGGTCTTGGGGGCGTCGCCGCCCCAGTCGTCTCACCCCCCGAACGTACCCGCCGCCGCCACGTACTTCGCAGCGCCCGCACACCGTATGCGGGGACGTCGCTTCTGCGATATCGCCTTCTCGACAGGTTCCATCATGCGTATCACCTCCTTCCCGGGCCGTTCGCCGCGTCCGTCCCGTCTTTGCATCGCCTTGCTGGCCGCCGGCCTGGTGGCCGCGCCTGCATTCCCGGCGATGGCCCAGGCCAGCACGTCCGGCGCTGCCGCCCTGCATCGCTTCGATATTCCCGCTCAGCCGCTGGCCGAGGCACTGCGTACCTACATGCGCCAGTCCGGCGTGCAGGTGGCCTGGCCGGCCGCGCTCACCGAGGGCGTGCGCTCCAGTGCGGTCAGCGGCGACCTCGACGCGCAGCGGGCATTGCAGCAGCTGCTGCGTGGCAGCGGCCTGGTGATGCGCAGCGTCGGGTCCGATGCGGTGACCCTGGAAGCGGCGGCCACGGCCAGCCGCGAGGACGGGGTGATCGTCACCGACGCGTTGCGGGTGGCCGGCGAGCAGTCCGGCGACGGCGACAGCGATGCCGCACGCGCCCTGGATGTGTACCGCACCACCGGTTCCAGCGTGTACGTGCCGCGTGCCACGATCGAGCGCTTCCGCGGCACCTCCGCGGCCGATATCGTCAAGGGCGTGGTCGGCGTCACCGCCGGCGACCCGCGTACCGCCAACGCGCTGGACCTCAACATCCGCGGCATCCAGGGCCAGAGCCGCATCCCGGTCATCATCGACGGCGGCCAGTCCAGCATGGACACCTACCGGGGCTACGCCGGCCAGTCGCAGCGTACCTACCTGGACCCGGACCTGATCTCCAGCCTCACCGTGACCAAGGGCCCCAGCCTGGGCGCCAATGCGTCCGGCGGCATCGGCGGCGTGGTCGAAATGGACACGCTGAAGATCGGCGATGTACTGCGCGACGGCCAGGACGTCGGCCTGCGCGTGCGCAGCGGCGTGTCCAACGGCAGCGCGCGCGATGTGCCGGCGTATGGCGCCGCGCCGCGCAGCAACCGCAACAGCCTGGGCGGCCAGTTCTTCAACATCGCCGGTGGCAAGCACTGGGGTGCGTTTGACCTGGTGGCCGCCTACGCCTGGCGTGACACCGGCAACTACTACGGCGGCAAGCACGGCTACGACGACTTCCCGCAGACCCGGCGCACGCTGGCCCCGTTGAACCCGCCCAACACCGAAGTGTTCAACACCTCGTCCAAGTCCAACTCGGTGCTGTTGAAGGGCACCTGGCGCATCGACGACACCCAGACCCTGGAAGCCGGCTACCGCCATTACAGCGGTCGCCAGGGCGAGATCATGGCCTCGCAGATCATCCGCGTGGACCGCGACCGCGTGCCGCAGTGGGAGCCGGGCAGTGTCGACATGGATGCCTACAACCTGCGCTACCGCTTCAACCCGGGCAACGACCGTGTCGATCTGAAGGCCAACCTCTGGTACACCGACGCCGACAGCCTGATGTACAACGGCCTGACCGGCATCACCCCGTGGTACTTCGATCGCCGCACCGAGTGGTATGACGGCCCGAGCTTCAATACCGACCCGGGTTACAAGGACGCCTACCGCAACAGCATGCAGCAGCAGCGGCTCGGGTTCGACGTGTCCAACACGGCCCACCTGGTGACCGACGCGGCCGGGGTGTTCACCTTCGACTATGGCCTGTCCTTCAGCGACGAGGACGTCGGGCCCGGCAAGAATGCGCCGATCATGCACGACGACCTGATCAACAACCGCTTCCTGCGCAACGCCGACCGCAAGGAATACAGCGCGGTGGCCTCGATGAAGTGGCAGCCCGACGACCGTTGGGACGTACTGCTGGGCGGGCGCTTCAACCGCGTCAGCGTGCACGACCGCAACCGCCTGGCCACGCCGGACGGTGAGGAAGTGATCGGCCAGTACCGCTACACGCAGCTGCTGGACGGCAACCCGGCGCTGCCGGCCTGGCGTGCCAAGCGCATCGCCATGCTCAACTGGTACCCCGATGCGAACGGCCAGTTCACCGAAGCGTCGCTGCTGGCATCGCCGTACAAGAAGGGCACCGTGGCCGACATCACCGGCTGGAACTTCCACGACATGACCGAGGCCGAGGACCTGATCGTGCCGACCAGCTGGACCTGGTCGCAGCCGATCCGCCGCACCGATCATGCGTTCATGCCCACCGCCAGCGTCACCTACCACTTCAACGACGACAGCATGGTCTACGTGAAGTACGCCGAAGGCGTGAAGCTGCCGAGCCTGTTTGAAAGCACGCTGGGCCTGTTCACCGCCGCCAAGCCGATCGGTGGCGAGCTCAAGCCCGAGCGCGCCGGTACCTGGGAAATCGGTGCCAGCACGGTCCGGCAGGGGCTGTTCACCGACGGCGACACGGCGGCGTTCAAGCTGGCGTACTTCAACACCCGCATCGATGACCTGATCACCCGCGACTACCGCACGCTGTCGGCCGGCTATATCCGCAACATCGACCGCTTCAAGGTGTCGGGCATGGAATTCCAGTCCAGCTACGATGCCGGCACGGTGTTCGCCGACCTGTCAGCGCACTATTACTTCGACGCCAAGACCTGCGCGCCGGACATCGCCGCCGAGCGCCGTGCCTACGGCGTGCAGCGCAGGATCGAGGAGCTGGCCAATACCCCCGACTGCGTCGATGGCGGCTTTGAGGGCTCCTACAGCAACACGCAGAATCCGCCGCGCTACACCGTCAACCTGACCCTGGGTTCACGCCTGTTCGATGAGCGGCTCAGCTTCGGTACCCGGGTGATCCACAACGCCGGTCCGATCAGCACGCTGGACAAGGAATGGAACGTCGGCCTGTCGGCGATCCAGCAGCTGTACCGCCCGGCCACCGTGGTGGACCTGTTCGCCAGCTGGCAGGCCAGCGAGCAGTTCGCGGTGGACGTCAACGTCGACAATCTCACCGACCGCTACTACCTGGACCCCCTGGCGCTGGGCGTGATGCCGGCACCGGGCCGGATCGTGCGGCTGGCGCTGACCTGGCGCTACTGAGGGTGAGGTGATGTACCCCGCGGGGGCCGGCAACTGCCGGCCCCCGCGTTCGTTTCAGCCGCCGGTCTGCTGGGCGACCGCGTCGGCATGCAGGGCCTCGCCCAGTTCATCGACAATGATCGCCCAGTCCGCATCGGACTTGAGCTGCTCGGCCAGGAACTGGCGCTGGCCATCATTCCAGAATGGCGCCTCCACCAGGGCCACCTCGGCGGGCAGCTGGTGGTCAACGATGAAGCGGGCGATCGCCGCGTCGCTCGCGTCCAGGCCAAGCTGCAGGAACAGGTTGGTCATGCGCGGTTCGGTGGTGATCATCATGGCGGGTCCTCCTCAAGAATGTGCCGCCATTATCGGTGCAGCCGCGTGAGGCCGGCATCGCCGGATCGGGTAGGGGCGACTGGTCGTACAACCAGGCTTGGGGTTGCCGTCGCGGCAGACGTCTCAATCGGGAAACCTGCGCACGGCCTGTTCCCGGGGCCTGCGTGGGCTGCATTCCCATTGCCCAGCACGAGCACCATGACCGTCATCGATACCCTTGAAGCCACCCGCAGCCAGCGCCTGAAGGCCGCCACCCGCGACAGCCACGGCGCGCTGGACAAGCGCATCATGGCCGGCGACATCTTCGCCAGCCGCGGCCAGTTCGCGCGTTTCCTGCGCGTGCAGTACTGCTTCCATCGCGATATCGACGCGCTCTACGCCAATGCCGCGCTCGACGCCCTGCTGCCCGATCTGGAGGCACGCCGCCGGTTGCCGCTGATCGCCCGCGACCTGGCCGACCTCGAACAGATCATGCCGGCCCCGGTGCCGATGCGGCTGGACCCGGACCTGGCGCTGCCGGCCGCGCTGGGCTGGCTCTACGTGGCCGAAGGCTCGAACCTGGGCGGCACCATCCTGTACAAGATGGCCGCCAGGCTGGGGCTGGATGCCGACTTCGGTGCACGCCACCTCGCCGCGCATCCCGACGGTGCCGCGCGCCATTGGCGCGCGTTCACCGCCGCGCTCGACGGAGTGGTGCTGGATGACGCGCAGGAACAGCAGGTCATCGATGCCGCCGATGCAGCGTTCCGCAGCGTGCACGGCCATGTTGAACGCGAGTTCGACGCGCGCTGATGCGCTGGCTGTGGTTCTGCCTGGGGTGGGTGATGGTGGCGCTGGGCGTGATCGGCGCGCTGCTGCCGGTGATGCCCACCACCATCTTCCTTATCCTGGCGGTGGGCTGCTTCGCACGCAGCTCGCCACGGTTTGAACGCAGGCTGCTCGACCACCCGCGTTACGGCCCGGCCTTGCGCCTGTGGCGCGAGCAGGGTGCGGTGAGCCGCAGGGGCAAGGCCTTTGCCGCCGGCGGCATGGCGTTCGGCTTCGTGATGTTCTGCTGGGGCGCGCATCCGTCGTGGCGGCTGCTGCTGGGCGTGGGCGCGTTCTTCATTGCCAGCGCAGCCTATGTGCTGTCGCGGCCGTCACCGCGCCTGCCGCCCACACCGGATTGAGCCTGCCCCTTCTTGCGGCGCTGGTAGCAGCAACGCCGCGCCTCCTTTCCTGATGAGCCTGACCATGACTGTGTTGCTTCCCTTCGCCATCGCCGCCCCCGCGCCCGCACTGACGCCGTGGGGCATGTACCTGGCCGCCGACGTGGTGGTCAAAACGGTGATGATCGGCTTGGCTGTCGCGTCGGTGGCCACCTGGACGGTGCTGCTCGCCAAGGGCTGGGAACTGGCGCGCGAGCGCCGCCACCTGCTGCAGGCGCGCGCGCTGCTGCTGGAGAGCGTGCAGTTGCCCGATCCACAGATCGACCCGCGCCTGCAGCAAGAACCCGTGCGCCTGTTGCTGGAGGCGGCGCGTACGGAGCTGCGGCTGTCGCCGCATGGGGGCGACCCGGCGGGGGTGAAGGAGCGCGTCGGCTCGCGCCTGGAGCGCATCGAACTGGCCTGTGCGCGGCAGGCGAGGCGCGGCATCGGCGTGCTCGCCAGCATCGGCGCGATCGCGCCGTTCGTGGGCCTGTTCGGCACCGTGTGGGGGATCATGAACAGCTTCGTCGGGATCGCCCAGTCCAACACCACCAACCTGGCCGTGGTGGCGCCCGGCATCGCCGAAGCGTTGTTGGCCACCGCGCTGGGGCTGGTGGCGGCCATTCCCGCCGTGGTGATCTACAACCACTTCACCCGGGTGCTGGCCGGCCTGCGCGCGCTGCTCGGCGACCTGTCGGCGGGGGTGCAGCAACTGGTGTCGCGCGACCTGGACCGCGCGGCAGTGCATGCCGGCCCGGTGCTGGCGCGCGCTGCGCACTGAGGCTCCCGCATGGCACTCCGTACCGCACGCCACGACGACGACGCGCTGGAAGAAACCCACGCGATCAACGTCACCCCCTTCATCGACGTGATGCTGGTGTTGCTGATCATCTTCATGGTCGCCGCACCGCTGGCCACCGTGGACACCGCCGTGGACCTGCCCGCCAGCAGCGCGCGCCCGCAACCGCGCGAGAGCGAGCCGGTCTTCCTGACCGTGCAGGCCGACCTGTCGCTGCGGGTGAACGATGCCGCCGTTTCCGCCGAGGCGTTGCCGGTGGTACTGCAGCGGCTGACCGGCGGCGACCGTGAACAGCGCATCTACCTGCGCGCCGACCGCCAGGTGGCCTACGGTGACCTGATGCAGACCATGAACGCGCTGCGCGCGGTCGGCTACCTCAAGGTGGCGCTGGTCGGGCTGGAACAGCCCGCGCCATGAGCGAAGGCCGTGCAGGGCACGCACGCTGGGCCGGTAGCCTGGGTATCGTGCTGGCCACCTACGCCATCGGCATCGGGGCCACGCTGTGGTGGATAGGACGCGCGCCACCCGCACCGGCCAGCGCGCCGCCGGAAGCGCTGATGGTGGAGCTGGCTCCGGTCGCTGAAGCGCCGCCGGTGCCGCCCACCGACATCGCGCAGGGGCCCTCGCAACAGGAACAGCACCGCCCCACGCCGGAACCGCGGCCGGTGCGCGCGCTGGCGCTGCCCCCGCAGCCGCACCCGGACGGCGAAGCGGTAGCGCAGCGCATGCCACCGCCCACCGAGCAGACGCCCGCGGACGCCCACAACGTGGACCAGACCCTCGCTCCGCCGGACGTACAGGCCACCACCGCGCAACGCTACGCGGCGCCGCAGACGATGGCCGGCCAGCGTAGCGACGCGCAGGTCACCTGGCAGGGGCTGCTGCTGGGCCATCTGGAGCAGCACCGGCGCTATCCACGCGGGGCCGAGCGCCTGCGCCAACAGGGCGTGGCCTACGTGCGCTTTGCGGTGGACCGGCAGGGCAATACGCGCAACATCCGCATCGGCCAGAGCAGTGGGCATCCGTTGCTGGATGCCGAAACGCTGGACACCGTGCGCCGTGGCAGCCCGGTGCCGGCGCCGCCGCCGGAGCTCGGCGGCGACCCGGTGGAGGTGATGGTGCCGGTGGCGTTCTTCATCCGCCGGCGCTGACCCCGGTAACGCCCGGCCATGGGCCGGGCGACGGCGTGCCTACAGCAACGGCACCAGCAACAGCGCGACGATGTTGATGATCTTGATCAGCGGGTTGATCGCCGGGCCCGCCGTGTCCTTGTACGGATCACCCACGGTGTCGCCGGTGACGGCGGCCTTGTGCGCCTCGCTGCCCTTGCCGCCGAAGTGGCCATCTTCGATGTACTTCTTGGCGTTGTCCCACGCCCCACCGCCGGTGGTCATCGAGATCGCCACGAACAGGCCGGTGACGATGGTGCCGATCAGCAACCCGCCCAGCGCGCGTGGCCCCAGCAGCAGGCCCACCACCACCGGCACGGCCACCGGCAACAGCGAGGGCACGATCATTTCGCGGATCGCCGAGCGGGTCAGCATGTCCACCGCGCGGTCGTACTGCGGCTTGCCGGTGCCTTCCATGATGCCGGGGATCTCGCGGAACTGGCGGCGTACTTCCTCCACAACCGCACCGGCCGCGCGGCCTACCGCTTCCATCGCCATTGCACCGAACAGGTAAGGGATCAGGCCGCCGATCAGCAGGCCGATGATCACGGTGTGGTCGGACAGGTCGAAGGCGAACGTCTGGCCTGGGTTGGCCGCCTGCAGGTTGTGCGTGTAATCGGCGAACAGCACCAGCGCCGCCAGTGCCGCCGAACCGATCGCATAACCCTTGGTGACGGCCTTGGTGGTGTTGCCCACCGCATCCAGCGGGTCGGTGATGTCGCGGATGCTGGACGGCAGTTCGGCCATTTCGGCGATGCCGCCGGCGTTGTCGGTGATCGGGCCGTAGGCATCCAGCGCCACGATCATGCCGGCCATCGACAGCATCGCGGTGGCGGCGATGGCGATGCCGTACAGGCCGCCGAAATAGTGCGCCAGCCAGATCGCCACGCACACCGCGATCACCGGCAGCGCGGTCGACTTCATCGATACCCCGAGCCCGGCGATGATGTTGGTGCCGTGCCCGGTGGTGGAGGCCTGCGCCACGTGCTGCACCGGTTTGTACTGGGTGCCGGTGTAGTACTCGGTGATCCACACGATCAGCCCGGTCAGCACCAGCCCGATCAACGCGCAGAAGTACAGGTTCAGCGCCCCGTGGCTGTTGTCGGGCATCAGCTGCAGGGTGATCGGATAGAACGCGATCGCCGCCAGGACCGCCGACACGATCACGCCCTTGTACAGCGCGCCCATGATCGAGCCACCGGGCTTCACCTTGACGAACAGCGCGCCGATGATCGAGGCGATGATCGACACGCCGCCCAGCACCAGCGGATACAGGATCGCGTTGCGTCCGGCTTCGGCGATCATCAGGCTGCCCAGCAGCATGGTGGCGATCACCGTCACCGCGTAGGTCTCGAACAGGTCGGCGGCCATGCCGGCGCAGTCGCCGACGTTGTCGCCCACGTTGTCGGCGATCACCGCCGGGTTGCGCGGGTCATCCTCGGGAATGCCGGCTTCCACCTTGCCGACCAGGTCCGCGCCGACGTCGGCGCCCTTGGTGAAGATGCCGCCGCCCAGCCGCGCGAAGATCGAAATCAGCGAAGAGCCAAACGCCAGCCCGACCAGCGCATGCAGTGCCTGCGCGGTATCCAGCCCCATCCGCAGCAGCAGCGCGTAATACCCGGCCACGCCCAGCAGGCCCAGCCCGACCACCAGCATGCCGGTGATCGCACCGCCGCGGAACGCCACGTCCATGGCGGCACTGAGGCCGTTGCGGGCGGCTTCGGCGGTGCGCACGTTGGCGCGCACCGACACGTTCATGCCGATGTAGCCGGCGGCGCCGGACAGCACCGCGCCGATTGCAAAGCCGACCGCGGTGTACCAGCTGAGGAAGAATCCGACCAGCACGAACAGCACGACGCCGGCGATGCCGATGGTGAGGTATTGACGGTTGAGATAGGCGCGCGCGCCTTCCTGGATGGCGGCGGCGATTTCCTGCATGCGGGCATTGCCAGCCGGTTGCCGGAGGATCCAGCGTGCCGACACGATGCCGTAGAGAATCGCGAGAATGGCGCAGAACAGCGCCAGAGAAAGCCCATAACGTTCCAGCATGTCCCCTCCCGGGTGATGGAATGGCATCCAGACGAACGGATGAACCTCTCCACGCGGGGGCACAACGGGCTGCAACCTTGGACCAACCCGTTCAGACCGTGCCCGGTCTTCAAGCGTGTGGCGGTGTTCAGCAATCCCTGGTGCCCCGAGTATGCGGGCAACCGCCCGCAACCGGGTAGTGCCGGCCGCTGGCCGGCAACCACGCACACCCATCCGAAGCGACACACCGCCGGCCGCTGGCCGGCAACCACGCACACCCCTCCGCATCCGCGATCTGCCGGGTACGCGCCATCGCATGCGCGCTGTCGCCCCATGGTTTGCTGCGCAAGCCATGGGCCCCCTCATCAGCATCCAATCCCCGCCGCTTCGCGGCTGCCCCCTGACTCAGGGGGCTGGTTCCAGTCGTCTGGATCCCCTAGGCGTTGATGGCACGCCTTGCCACGCCGTTCAGCCACCTACTGGCAGCCTCGGCCCATCCCCAGCGCCTGGAGTTCCGCCATGTCCACCCGTTACCTGCTCTGGCTGGCCCTGCTGCCTGCCGTAGCCGCCAGCGCCACTGAAACTCCGGAACTGAAACGCGCCGTCGGTGCGCCGCAGGCGGTGGGCGCGGCCCATACGCTGCGCCAGATTCCCGAAGCCTGTGCACGGCTGGAGGGCATGTTCACCGCCGATGCCACACAGCCGTACAAATTTGCCGTGGTACGCACCAGCGAGCAGTGCCAGCCGCGTGCCCGCTTCGTCGATTTCGACAAGGCCCAGCCCAGCGAAGCCAAAGGCTGGAAGCTCAACGACGTGATCCGCGTGCCGAGCGCCGCGTGTCCGGCGCAGCAGGCGGTGGTGCGTGTGTGGCGCATGCCGGTGGCGCAGAAGGCCGAACTGGACGGCCAAGGCCAGTCGCGTATCTACCTGGAGGACGCCAAGAAGCAGGCGGCCGCCGGCAAGATCGCACAGATCCCGATGTTCGCCGCACAGCTGAAAGTGGAAGGCACCGCCTGCCGGTAATGGGCGGTGCCGGTTCCGGGCGATTGCGCGCCCGGAGCCGGTAGCGGGTGCAGTTACAGCCCGCCGCGCGTCGACCATTGCCGCCAGTTGGTGCCGCCGGACCCCGTCGCCGCAGGCGCAGGGTCTGCAGGACCGGCCGGTGCCGGGGCAACCGGTTGTGCTACGCCCGGCACGGGGGCCTGTTCCACCACCGCGACGGTCTGCACCGCTTGGGAGGTGTCGCCATCGGCGGCCACGGCGGGCGTCGCCACCTCCACGTGGCCGCTGTCGGTAAGCGGTTCGGCAGCGGGAGCAGGGGGGTCGGTCGCGGCGGTCAGCGTTGCCGGCGCGGTGCCG
Organism: Stenotrophomonas sp. 364; assembly: GCF_009832905.1. Taxonomy (NCBI): domain Bacteria; kingdom Pseudomonadati; phylum Pseudomonadota; class Gammaproteobacteria; order Lysobacterales; family Lysobacteraceae; genus Stenotrophomonas; species Stenotrophomonas sp. 364. Next base: position 3,457,333 of record NZ_CP047135.1, on the reverse strand, counting down.
GGGCGCAGGGTATTGGCCAGCGCAGGCGGCAGCACCGGCATGTGTGCGGCGGTCAGCCGGAACTGTTCCCGCCCCAGCAGCTGCACGCAACGTGCGCCCAGCGCGGCGGTCACGTGTTTGAGCAGGCGCGCCTGGTCGGCATGCAGTGCCTCGCGGGTAGGCGGTTCACCGTCGTTGATGGTGTTGGCCGAACACGCCAGATTCGACACGACCCGCTTGTTGGCGGTCTCCACCAGCATCACCTGCACGCTGTAGCCGACCCAGTACCGGCCCCACTGTGTGGCGAAGTAGGCGTAGTTCCAGCCGCCTGAGCGCACGTCCAGCACGTAGTCGGCATCGGCATGCAGTCTGGCCAGTTCGGCCGGCTTCACCGCCTTGGTCGGCGTGGCATCCAGCGGCAGCAGCTGCGCGCCGAATGCCTGGCCCAGCGCGCCCCCCAACTGGTCACGGACCAGCCCGGCCGGGTCGGCTACCCCGTTCTGCCGCACCAGCTCGTTGCCTGCGCTGGCCATCGCCGCTGCGCCGAACAGCGCAAACGACGCCTTGCCGGCGGTCATCGCCATGAACGACGGCGGTTCGTGCTGTGTCAGTGCCACCGTTTTTCCGCGCAGCGCTTCGGCGTCCTGTGCCGACAGCGGGATCATCTTTTCCTTGCCTGCCGCCTGCCCGACAACGAGCAGCAGCGCGCCAACCCACACCATTCTGTGCATGGTTTCTTCCCCTGGTTGCATGAAGCGGACGCACCCGTGCGCCCGCCGCCTGGCGACCCGGTGCAGTGCCGATGGCACCACCCCCACCCGGATCGTGTGCGGAGCATGAGGCCAGCCCCCGCAGGTCGTCCAGTACCCTGCGCGCCCATGAAAAAGCCCGGACGGCAGGGCCGGTCCGGGCTTGGGTATCACGCGACGCTGGCCGGGCTCAGTTGCCCTTGCAGTCCTTCAGCCACAGCACGCGGCCGATCTGGTCGTAATGGTCGACCACGCCGACCAGGGTGACCTTTTCCTTCGGGCGCAACGCCAGCGCGAAGGCGGCCTGGCTCGGCGCGAACGCGCAGGTGATGGCCACGCTTTCGAAGTCGATGCCACCGGAGCCGTTGGGCAGCTCGAAGCCGGTGTTGTAGGTGCCGCCGCTCTTGAGCACGCCGTTGACCCGGCCGGTGATCGAGTAGATCTTGCCCTTGTAGCGCGGTTCGATCGCGGCGGGGTTGTCCTTGTTCTGCGTGCGCAGCTGGAACCCGAAATCGCTGGCCGAAATGTTCACCGTGGAGGCCTTCGGCGTGGACGCGGCGAGCTGCTCGCCGGCCTTGCCGGGCTTTACCTGGGTGAGCATCTTGCACATCTCGGCGCGGATCGAATCGGCCTTGGCGAAGGCGCCGGGGTTGAGCTTGACCGTCATCGCCACGGTGCCGGTGCGGCCCTCGCTGGTGGCGCTGATGATGATCGGAATGGTCTTGTGCATCGCCGTCTGCGGATCTTCGATCAGCATCGCGCCGTTTTCCACGTCCGAGCTCAACACGTCCATGTTGTTGCCCTTGGCGATCACGTTCATCTGGCCGATCGCGCTCTTGACGGTCAGCTCAGGCACGGTCACCGAGGCGGTATAGGTGGTGCCGGACAGGGGGTTGCCCTTCTTCTGGAAGCTGCTTTCGCAGGTATCGGCAAAGGCGGGCGCCGCTGCGGTGAGCAGCAGCAGGGAAATCAGGGTGTGGCGCTTCATCAGTACGGTCCTTGTCATCGCACGCAGGTGCGGAATGGGTTGCGGGTGCAAAAGCCCGCATGTCCTGCCGGCTCGGCGCGATTGTATGGGGCGTCCCGGCGCGCCGCAATTGCCGGCGGGTGGCACGCCCAAGGGACGCGCCGCCCGCCGGAGGGGCTCAGCCTTCCTGCCAGGCCGGCAGCTTCTTCTTCACGCCCACGTTCTTGAGCGTCACGTACTTCGGCAGCCCATCGGCACCGTAGGGCAGGGGCGCCTCGCCCTTGATCAGCGGTGACAGGTAGGCCCGGGCCTTGGCGGTGATGCCGAAGCCGTCCTTGCGGATGAAGCCGGCCGGCATCTTCTTCTCGTGGTTGGCCACCTTGTGCAGGGGCGCAGCCTCGATCTTCCAGCGGTAGGGCGCGTCGCTGCTGCGCACGATCACCGGCATCACCGCGTTGTGGCCCTTCAGCGCAAACTGCACCGCCGCCTTGCCGACCGCCTGCGCCTGCTCCCAGTCGGTCCTGGAGGCAATGTGGCGCGCCGAGCGCTGCAGGTAGTCGGGCAGCGTCCAGTGCACCTTGTAGCCCAGCGTGTCCTTGACCCGGGCGGCCAGCTGCGAGGCCACGCCGCCCAGCTGGGTATGCCCGAACGAATCCTTGCCGCCGCCGGCATCGGCCACGAACGTCCCGTCCGCGGTCTGGATGCCTTCGGAGGCCACTACCACGCAATGGCCCACGCGCTCGACCACCTGCTTGACCTTGGCCAGGAAAGCGGCTTCGTTGTAGGCGCGCTCGGGCAACAGGATGATGTGCGGGGCATCGTCGGGGCCTTGCCCGGCCAGGCCGGCCGCCGCCGCCAGCCAGCCGGCATGCCGGCCCATGGCCTCATAGACGAACACCTTGGTCGAGGTTTCCGCCATGGCCGCCACGTCCAGCGCCGCCTCGCGCACCGACACCGCGGTGTACTTTGCCGCCGAGCCGAAGCCCGGGCAGGTGTCGGTGACCGCCAGGTCGTTGTCGATGGTCTTGGGCACGCCGATGCAGGTGAGGTCGTAATCGAAGGCCTTGGCCAGCTGGGAGACCTTCCAGGCGGTGTCGGCCGAGTCGTTGCCGCCGTTGTAGAGGAACCAGCGCACGTCGTGGGCGCGCAGGACCTCCAGCAGGCGTTCGTACTTGCCCCGGTCGGCCTCGAGCGACTTGAGCTTGTAGCGGCACGAGCCGAAGGCGCCGCCCGGGGTGTGGGCCAGTGCGGCGATGGCCGCCGCCGACTCCTTCGTGGTGTCGATCAGGTCTTCGCGGAGCGCGCCAAGAATGCCGTTGCGCGCGGCCAAGACCTTGATTCCCTTGGCTCGAGCGGTGCTGATCACCGCCGAGGCGGTGGCATTGATCACGGCGGTGACGCCGCCTGACTGGGCGTAGAGCAGGGTACCTTTGGACATCATTTCACCTGGGGGTGGGGGAAGGACATTGCAGAGACATTACCGGTATGGGGTAAAGTGCGCGTATTGCGGTGCAGCGTGATTGTGGACAATCCCGGGGCGCGCGCCCTTCCATTTTTTTACCAAGTTGGAGTCAGGTTGATGCGATTGGTTCTGTTGGGACCGCCCGGTTCGGGCAAGGGGACACAGGCGACGCGCCTGAAGGAACATCTGTCGATTGCGCACATTTCCACAGGCGACCTGCTGCGTGCCGAAGTGGCCGCAGGCACCGAGCTGGGCAAGCAGGCCAAGGCTGTGATGGATGCCGGCAACCTGGTGTCCGACGACATCCTGCTGGGCATGCTCGAATCGCGCCTGGGCCAGGCCGACGTGGCCAACGGCTTCATCCTTGATGGTTACCCGCGCAACGTGGCCCAGGCCAACGCGCTGGACACCCTGCTGGTGAAGATCGGTCAGCCGCTGGATGCGGTGGTGCAGCTGGACGTGCCGACCGAACTACTGGTCGAGCGCATTGCCGGCCGCGCCGCCGAACAGGGCCGCGCCGACGACAATCCCGAATCGGTGCGCCAGCGCCTGCAGGTCTACAACGACCAGACCGCCCCGGTGGTCGATTTCTACGCCGGTCGCGGCACTCTGGCGCGCGTGGATGGCGTGGGTGAGCTGGACGACGTGGAAGCGCGCATCCGCGCGGCGATCCACGGCTGAACCGATGGCGCTGCCCCGGCAGCGCCCGCCGGGCCTGTAAACGCACACGCCCGGCCCCAAGGGGCCAGGCGTGTGGTTTAAGGTGCCAGCGGACGGGCTTGCTCAGAGCCCCGCAGCATGAGCTCCCCTGGGGATGGCCTCTTGGGGAGTAGGACCAATGGGGTGCTGCGGCTGGCCACCTGAATTGTGTCTGTCTTCACACTACATCGCTATCGGGGATTCCCCGACACCGCGAGTATTTTTCCTACATGCATCTGGGCAATTGTCTGACGACAATATCCACAGTCGCAGGTGATCGGTCACAATCCACCGCATGAGCAAGATTCATATCCTTGGTATCGCCGGCACCTTCATGGGCGGCGTGGCCGCGCTGGCGCGCGAACTGGGCCATGCGGTGCATGGCAGCGACCAGGCGATCTATCCGCCGATGTCGACCCAGCTGGAACAGCTCGGCATCGCACTGGATCCGGGCTACCGCGCCGACAGTGTCGCCGCGGACTGCGATGAAGTGATCGTCGGCAATGCGCTGTCGCGCGGCAATCCGGCGGTGGAAGCGGTGCTCGACGCCGGCCAACGCTACATTTCCGGTGCACAGTGGTTGTCCGAACAGGTTTTGCCGGGGCGTGACACGCTGGCCGTGGCCGGTACCCATGGCAAGACCACCACCACCACCATCCTGACCTGGCTGCTGCAGGCGGCCGGGCGCGAGCCGGGCTTCCTGATCGGTGGCGTGGCCGAAGACTTCGGCGTGTCGGCGCGCCTGGGCAGCGGGCGAGAGTTCGTGGTCGAGGCCGACGAGTACGACACGGCCTTCTTCGACAAGCGCAGCAAGTTCGTGCACTACCGGCCGCTGGTGGCCATTCTCAACAACCTGGAATACGACCACGCCGACATCTTCCCGGACGTGGCCGCGATCCAGCGCCAGTTCCACCATCTGGTACGCACCGTGCCCGCGCGCGGCCGCCTGATCGTCAATGGCGAGGATGCCTACCTGTCGCAGGTGCTGGCGATGGGCTGCTGGACCCCGGTGGAGCGCTTCGGCTTCGATCCGTCGCTGGAATGGCATGCCGAACTGGTCAACGCCGACGGCAGCGCGTTCGTGGTGCATTACCGTGGCAAGCGCGTAGGCGAAGTGCGCTGGCCCCTGCTGGGCCGCCACAACGTGCTCAACGGGCTGGCGGCACTGGCCGCCGCGCACGCGGTCGGGGTGGAGCTGGGCACGGTGATCCCGGCGCTGGCCCGTTTCCGCAGCGTCAAACGCCGCCTGGAAGTGATCGGGCAGGCGCAGGACATCACCGTCTACGACGACTTCGCCCATCACCCCACCGCCATCCACACCACGCTGGAAGGGCTGCGTGCCAAGGTCGGTGCCGCGCGCATCGTGGTGGCGATGGAACCGCGCAGCAATTCGATGCGGCTGGGCGCGCATGCCCAAGCGCTGGCGCCGTCGCTGGACCTGGCCGATGCGGTGGTGTTCCTGCACCGCCCGGAACTGGCGTGGGATGCGGCCGGTGTGGTCGCCGCCGTGCGGGGGCAGGCCCACGCCGTGCCCGACACCGATGCGTTGCTCGCGCGGTTGGGCGAGATCGCAGCCCCCGGCGACCATGTCGTGTTCATGTCCAACGGCGGCTTCGACGGCGCCCCGCGGCGCTTCCTGGCGCAGCTGCAGCAGGGATGAGGCGGGCACGCCCCAGGCCATGACCGATACCGCGTCGCTGCCGTTGTTCCCGCTGCACGTGGTGCTGCTGCCTGGCGCCGCGCTGGGCCTGCGCGTGTTCGAACGTCGCTACCTGGACATGCTGCGCGAGTGCAGCCGCCAGAACATCCCGTTCGGCGTCTGCCTGATTCTGGATGGCGATGAAGTGGGGTCGCCGGCGGTGCCGGCGGCCTATGGCGTGGAAGCGCGCGTCGAGGATTTCGACGTGGGCGCCGACGGCGTGCTGGTCTTGCGCCTGCGCGGCCAGCGTCGCTTCCATGTGCTGCGCACGCGCATCCGCGACAACGGGCTGGTGCTGGCCGACGTGGAATGGGCACCCCCGACCACGACGACGAACTGCGCCCGGAACACGCGCTGCTGGCCACCGTGCTGGAGCACATCGTCGAACAGGCCGGCGCGGCCTTCGCCCCGACCCATCCGGCCCAGCTGGAGCAGGCTGCCTGGGTAGGCTGGCGCCTGGCCGAACTACTGCCACTGGACGAGCCGCAGCGCCTGCAGCTGCTGCAGCAGGACGACCCCCACCAGCGCCTGCAGCACCTGCTGGCCTGGATCCCCGACCTGACACCCCCCGCGTAGCGCGGGGCGCTGCCCCGCTGCTTGACGCAACAATGCATCCGCACCTACCCGCACCTGCCGGGTAGAACCCGGCACTACGTCATGCGTGGACCGGCTCCTGCGTCACTCCGCGTCCGTGCGCACCCGCAGCACCGGCATCTGCGTTTCCGGATGCGTGTCCACCTGCTGCGGCAGGCCGTCCAGCGCGTCGCGCACCGCCTTCAACGACGGGTCGATGCCGCGCATCGGCCGCCACATCCCGATCAGGTGGAAATGCTGCTGGTAATGCAGCGTCTGCGCGCTGCCCAGCCACAGTGGCTGGTTGCCCGGCTGCAGCCGCGCCGGCGCCGGCCACACGCGCAGCGCGAAGATCTCATTGGGCGCATTGCCCGCGCGCAGCATCAGCAGCGACTCCACCTGGGTATCCAGCGTGGCCGGCAGCACCGGCACTTCGTCGGGCGTGGCGGACTTGTCGAGCATCAGCAGCGCCTGTTCCCACCCGGCCTGCGGCTGCACGCGCCAGCCCTGGCTCTCCAGGCGCTTCTGCAGCGGCGCCAGCGGGCCGGCCACCTGCACGTCCAGCGGCCAGCGCTGGTCGTCATCGAACTCGTTGCGACGCGCCGGCAGCTCCCGCCAGGCGTCCTGCAGCCACGCCGCAGCCGTCATGTCCACCGGGGCCGGCTGGGCCGGCTCGAACCGCGCCAGCTTGAGCGGAATGTTGCGCGGCGCGTACCAGAGCGCGGCCACGGCGAACACGCCGTAGAACAGCCAGGCCACCGGCTTGACCCAGAACGAGCGGTTGAAGCGGCGGCGGTAGGCGATGCCCAGCACCAGCAGCCAAAAGATGCCGAACAGCATGCCGCCGATGACATCGCTCAGCCAATGCGCGCCCAGGTACAGCCGCGCAAACCCGATCAGGCTCACCACGATGCCCGACAGCAGGTACGGCCACACGCGCGTGCGCCCGGGCAGCTCGCGCGCGATCAGCACGGCGAAGAAGCCGAAGATGATGGTGGCCATGGTCACCGACACCGACGGGAAGCCGAAGCCACTGCTGGCATCCGGCGGGCGCACCACGTGCACCGTGGCGCCCAGCAGCTTGGTCAGCGCCAGCCCGAAGGCCAGCGCGGCCAGCCAATGCGCGGCCGCCATCCAGCGCCGGCGCCAGACCAGGTAGCCCATGCCGGCCGCCGTGGCCGGCAGCAGCACCTGCCACGCGCCCAGCGACGCCAGCGCGGCCATCGGGTAGTCGGCCAGCGGGTTGCGCAGGGCCAGCATCGCCTGGTGCACCACCATGTCCAGGCGCAGCGGCTCGCCGTGCGCCACCACGGCCATCAGCAGCGCGAACCAGCACCAGCCCAGCAACAGCAGCATCAGCGCCAGCATGGCCAGCGGCACCGACTCGCGACGCTGCGGGTCGAACACGGCCACCGAGTAACGTCCCAGGGTGGGATGGCGCTGCGACCAGCGCAGCAGCGCCGCCAGCCAGCTGTCCATGCGCGAGGCCGACCAGCGGTACCCGTACAGCACGATCGCCCACACCACGCCCATCAGCACCGCTACCAGCCCCAGCACCATCACCAGCCGCCCGGCCACGGCCGCCACCGCGTCATAGGCTTCGCCCAGCACCCAGCCCGGCGCCAGGAACAGCACCGCCCAGGACAGGCTGGCAATACCGCTGGCCTGGAAGTAGCGCGACAGCGGCATCTTCATCATGCCGGCAATGGCCGGCACGAACGGGCGGATCGCCCCGACATAGCGCGCGACCAGGATGCTCTTGAAGGCATTGCGGCGGAACATCGTCTCGCCGCGGTCCAGCAGCTGAGGGTATTTGCTGAAGGGCCAGAAGCCGCGCAGCCGGTCGCCCCAGCGGCGGCCCACCCAGTAACTGATGCCGTCGCCGGCGAACGCACCCACCGCCGCGCATGCCACCGCGTACGGGCCGGAGATCTGGCCCAGGCCGATGAACACGCCCACGGCGAACAGCAGCGGCAGCGCGGGCACGATCGCGCCCAGCACGATGACCGCATCGCAGAAGGCAATGAGGAAAATGACCGCACCGGCGAGCACGGGGTGAGCTGAGATCCACGCAAGCGTGGTATCGATCCATGACGAGTCCATCGTCGGATTATAGAGGTGTGAAGGTGACTGACTGCCGGCCAGCGGCGGCCAACGTGCGTGATCTACAGTGAATGAACGCGATCGCACGCCTAGAATGGCGCCATGAACCGCCCCCCTGATCCCGCTCCGCATGCCCTGAAGGCCGACAGTTTCGGCTGCATTCTGTTGATCGAGCAGGACGGGCAGCGCTTTGTCCGCCGCGACCTGGGCGCCACCCCGTGGTGGCTGCGGCTGCCCGCGTGGTGGCTGGCCCGGCGCGAGGCGCGCGCGCTGGCCCACCTGGACGGCATGGCCGACACCCCGGCCCTGCTGTCTTGGAACGGGCGCTGGCTGGACCGCAGCTTCATGGCCGGCGATGCGATGTACCAGCGTCCGCCGCAGGGCGACCTGGCCTATTTCCGTGCCGCGCGCCGGCTGCTGCAGCGCGTTCACCGGCATGGCATCGCGCACAACGACCTGGCCAAGGAAGCCAACTGGCTGGTACGCGAGGACGGCTCGCCGGCCCTGATCGACTTCCAGCTGGCGGTGATCGGCAACCCGCGCTCGCGCTGGATGCGCCTGCTGGCCCGCGAAGACCTGCGCCACCTGCTCAAGCACAAGCGCATGTACTGCCGACAGCACCTGACCCCGGTGGAGAAGCGGCTGCTGAAGCGCACCTCGTGGGTACGCGATCTGTGGTTCCGCACCGGCAAACCGGTCTATCGCTTCGTCACCCGGAAGATCCTGCACTGGGAAGACAACGAAGGGCAGGGGCCCAAGCCGTGAGTGCGCCGGTGGTGCGCGGGGTCCCGGTAGATTCCGGCAACGTGCTGCATGCGCAATTGCCCGGCGCCGACTTCGTGCACGCGTGCCGGGCGACGGTGCCACGCGGCGGTCGCTCGGCGCTGCAGGCCTACAAGGACATGGCGTCCACCGTGCCAGGCTGGTTCGACGGGCTCATGGCGGTGCGCAACGGTGGCATGCGGCTGCTGGGGATGAAGGACCTGGGGTCGCTGCGTGCCGTGCAGGACGCGGCCGACCCCGTACCCGGCCAACGGCTGGGCATCTTCACCGTGCAGTGGTGCACGCGCGAGGCGATCGTGCTGGAGGACGACGACCGCCACCTGCACGTGCAACTGGCACTGCAATGGCGTGGCGGCGCGCTGGAGATCGCCACGGTGGTGCATACGCACAATGCCTTCGGGCGGCTGTACATGCTGCCGGTGGCGCCGGTACATCGGGTGATCGTGCCGCATCTGTTGCGGCGGCAGGTGCGCGGCTATGGGGTTCCGGGGGACCAATGAGCCGTGGATGCACCGGCGATGATGTCATTGTCGCTGGACGCGCCGTTCGTAGGTCAAGCTATTCGGCGGCGAATCAAGTGCCATCCAAAATCCAGCGGCAAGAGAATTTTCAGGGGGTTCCATGTGGTACTGCGCTCATGCGGTTTTCTACTTCAAGTACGAACGGCAGGAATCATTCCTCCTGCACGAAAATGTCTATCTGATTGAGGCGGGGGATGATGAGCAGGCGCTGCTGGACGCAAAGAAGCTTGCCATGGAGAGCGAAGATCTGAGCGAAGATGGACACTTGGAAGTTGATGGCAACAAAGCAAGCTATCGCTTTGCCGGCATCAGAAAGCTGATTGAGGTTCAGGTTGACTCGGACAAGACCAATAGAAAGCTCGATTCGGGCGTCGAGCTGACGTACTCGGTGTTGGTTGTTGACAGCCTTGCCGAGGTAGAACAGCTTGCCCGTGGCGAGATGGCCCCGGTGCTCTATCGCGAGTAGGGGGAGTGGGAGCGCGGAGATGCGCGCTTGCTTTGTGAGGTTGATAAGGACGTGGGCTGCAAAGGAATGAAGGAAAGCGTTGCATGAATGGCTTGGTCAACAGAAGTCTCGTTGTGTCTGCGGTCGGTCTCTTTCGCATGTGTCCACCGTCAGCCGTATGCACGACGTGGCCAGATCCGTTGAAAGCCCTGCGGCTCGCGGGGCGGCTGTTCCTGCTGATGCAGCCTGTGCTTATTGTCGCGCGCGCGATGGAATGCTTCTCTGTGCCCCGACGTACGAAGGGGATTCGATGAGGGCGGTTCTGTCAATGCTCGCAGCGGCTGCATTGATCTCGACCATGGGGTGCGGCGGACGTACTGGATCAACGGCAAATTCCGCGTCAAACCCCTGCGAGTACCGTATGGCAGCGGGTGCCTGTCACGTGTCACTGGTGCAGCTGCTGCAAACGCCTGAGGCTTTTGAAGGCCGTGCCATTGCGGTGGTCATCTTCTACCCCGGCGATGGTGCGCGTGCGCTGTTTGCGACCCGCGATGCGGCCGACGCAAACGATCTTGCCTCAGCGCTGCTTATCGACAACACGCAGGTCGAGGGCGACTACCCCGTCAAGGACGAACTGAGGGCGACCGGTTTCTACAGAGTCCATGGCACGTTCAAGCGTTCGCAGCCTGTTGTGGTTGGCGAAGGCGTGGTGGTGCCCTTTGTAGTAGGTGGGCGCTCTCAGATCTGAGCGGAATCGAGCAGCTCAGGACCCTCACCCAGATGCGTGAACACTGCGCGGAACGCCCGCATTGCAGGATGGAGTACATGGGTGGAATCCTGCCAATGCCACGTATCGGAACCGCGGAGAAACCAACCGATGCGCTGGAGTAGCCCGCGTTCTCTCGCCTTGCGGTGCGGCCCCGGCACCCTGTCCACGGCTGACGGAAAGAAGATGCGGCTTGGTAGCCTGCTACAGGAGCTGAGATGAGAAGGATCAGAGGATCGGGACTGATTGCCCTGGCGCTGGCAGGATGCCAAGGAGGGGGGCCGGCTCCCGTGAACAGCGCCGAAGTTATATGCGCCTACCGGATGAGCGGCGGCGTGTGCTATGTCTCGCCGACCCAGCTGCTGACCGCGCCGGAGAAGCTGGCGGGCAGGGACGTCGTCGTGGTGCTTTACTACCCCGGCTTCGGGGCCCGCGTATTGTTCGCCAGCCGCGATGCGGCGCAGAGCAACGATCTGTCGTCCGGGTTTGTTGTTCCCGACGACGACCCTGCAGGTGGGCAGGGGGCGCAACCAACGCTGGATCAGCCCGGCTATTACCGTGTGCTCGCTCGCTTCGAACGCTCAGAGCCGATGATTGTCGGTGAAGGGGTAACACCGTTGGCGGTTGTTGCCGGTCGATTTGATCGCATTGCCCAGGCGCAGCGCATGTCGTCCCTGGATGAAATTGTGGAGGAGTGCAATGCGCTCGGAAACTGCAGCATGGGCTACTCACACGGGCTTCTGCCCATGCCAAGGCTGGAGGCCATCGACAAGAAGTAGTGCCGTCCCTGGCAGCGTATCGATGCGTCGAACACCCTATGTGACATCGGCGCGGCCTGACGTTGGCCGCTTTGCGGTCAGGGTGCGGTCACCGGCACCACCTGCTGCCCGATGAAATGCCGCGTTCCATCAAAGTCGTAGCCGATTTGAATCTGCCCGACGTCGGCGCAGGCATGGCAGTCGCGCAGTGGCGTGCGGTACAGCAGTCGGATGCCGCCATTGTCCAGCGGCGTACTGCCGCCCGCCTGCGCCGGTGCGAACGGGGTTGCCTGTGGGTGGGCGGCCAGCAGGGTCTGCACGCCCGGGTCGGCACGTACGGTGTCGTCCAGCTGTACGGCGTCCACATCGATGCGCTTGCCGGCGGCATCCACCAGCCGCGTGCCCTCGTTGGTGTTGGCCCGGAACGGGTAGGCCACCGTGGCCACGCCGATGCCATCGTGGTCATGCCAGGCGCTGACAAACGCCAGCTCACCGGCACTGGACAGTTGCCCGGCCGCCGTCACCGCATCCGCGCTGGCCCCACCGGCCTGCATCGCCTTGATCAGGCACTCGCGGGTGGCCGCCGCCTCACCCTGGCGGCAGCTGTTCAGATCGCCGCTCCACACCACGGCATTGCTCCAGCGCAACGTGGCATCGGCGGCCATCTTCTGCGCGCTCGGCGTGGCGGTGGGGGTCGGGGCGGCGGGTTCGGCCGGGTCTTTCTGGCAGGCGGCAAGCAGCAGCAGGCCCAGGGCAGGCAACAGACAACGGGAACGGCGCATGGCAAGTACCTCGCAGCGGTAACCGGGAGGCCACTATCGTCAAGGCGCGGTGAAAATTCTGTGGGCGCGGCATACTGGCGCGAGACATTCATGCGCAGGAGCATTCGACGTGGCCAGTCTGCAAGGCAAGACCATTTTCATCACCGGTGGCTCGCGCGGCATCGGCCTGGCCATCGCCCTGCGCGCGGCGCGTGATGGCGCCAACGTGGCGATCGCGGCCAAGTCGTCGGTGCCCAACCCGAAGCTGCCCGGCACCATCCACAGCGCGGTTGAGGCGGTCATCGCCGCCGGCGGGCAAGGCCTGGCGCTGAAGTGCGACATCCGCGAAGAGGACCAGGTGCGCGCCGCGGTGGCTGCGACCGTGGACACCTTCGGCGGCATCGACATCCTGGTCAACAACGCCAGCGCGATCTGGCTGCGCGGCACGCTGGATACGCCGATGAAGCGCTTCGACCTGATGCAGCAGGTCAATTCACGCGGCAGTTTCCTGTGCGCGCAGGCCTGCCTGCCGTACCTGCTGCAGGCGCCCAATCCGCACATCCTGACGCTGGCGCCGCCGCCGAGCCTGGACCCGAAATGGTGGGGCCCGCATACCGGCTACACGCTGGCCAAGATGGGCATGAGCTTTGTCACCCTGGGGCTGGCGGCCGAATTCGGTCCGCAGGGCGTGGCGGTCAATGCGCTGTGGCCGCGCACCATCATCGCCACCGATGCGATCAACATGATTCCCGGCGTGGATGTGGCCGGGTGCCGCACGCCGGAGATCCTGGCCGATGCCGCGCACGCCGTGCTGACCCGCGACGCGGCAGGCTTCAGCGGACAGTTCCTGCTCGATGACGAGGTGCTGGCCGCAGCCGGTATCACCGATCTCAGCGGTTATGCAGTGGACCCGTCGCGGCCGCTGCTGCCGGATCTGTTCCTGGATTGAGGTGCAGGGCGGTTTGGTGCGACGTTGTCGACAGCGGCTGCACGCGCAACTGCTAAGGTGCGCACCCCCCGTGTTTTAGATCCCTGCCATGTCCCAGCGCGTTTCCCGTCTCTCCCTCGCCGCGGCCCTCGCCGTGGCCGGCCTGCTTGGCGCCTGCAGCAAAGGCACCTCCACCGTTGCCGATGCGCAGGGCGTGGAAAAGGTGAATGCCTACATCCACTGCTTCAATGCGGTAGAGGAACCGATCCACGAAGGCTTCCTGCAATACACCGGGTGGATGCAGGACGCGCAGGCCGGCCCGACCGGCACCGAGACGCAGGTGCGCGGCCCCGGCACGGTGTTGTCCCATCGCGTCGATGCGTGCAACGCCCCGATGGTGGCGGCACTGGCCATGACCCCGGCCGAGCCGGACCTGGATCCGGCGGCACGCGCGTATCAGAAGACCTTTGTCGATCTGTACGCGCTCATCGAGCAGGCCGACCGCTACTACAGCCGCGAAGACTATCTGCGCGATGACCATGCCGGCATGCGCAGCCAGCACGCGCCGCTGATGCAGGCCTACGCGGCGTTCTTTGCCGCCGGCACCGCACTGGATGCCGCGCTGGAGAAGCGCGAGGACGAACGACGTGCCGCGCAGCTCAAGGATATCGAAGCCGACGAAGGCCGCTCGCTGGCGTACTACCAGCTCAGGATCGTGGGCGATGGCAAGCGGCTGACCCAGCTGCTCAGCGCTGATGCACCGGACGTGGCGCTGGCGCGTACCGAACTGGCTGCATTCCAGGCGCTGTTGCAGCAGGCGCAGGACGACAAGGTGGGGCAGGGCGATGCGATGTGGGGTCACGTCGAGCGTTCGGCCGATGCGCTGGCCCGTGACGCCGGCCGCCGCATCGAACGCGTGCAGACCAAGACGCCGCTCACCCGCGGCGAGCAGATGCTGCTGCAGAGCGGTGGCCGCGCGAGCCTGCCGCAGGGCTCGGCCGAAGCCGTGATGGCCAGCTACAACGATCTGGTGGACATGGCCAACCGGATGACGCAGTTCAGCGGCGCGCGCTGAAGGCCGTATCGGCAGGGTGCCGCTGACACGAGCACGCCCATGCGACGGCGTTGCACGCAGCCCCCAACGCAGACCGCAGACCTGCGCGGTCCGCGTTGGTAAACTGCGGTGCTGGAATCGTTTACAACACGGAGACGTTCAATGAAACACGTTCTTTCCACGGCAGTACTGGCCGTGTCGATCACCCTGGCGCTGACCGCCTGCGGCAACAAGTCCGCCGAGCCTGCCAAGGACGCCGCGCCCGCCAGCAAGGCCGACGCCCACGTCGAAGAGGCCGAGCAGGCGTTGACCGGCAAGCTCAACAGCTACATCGACTGCTACAACGATATCGATTCGGGCATCCACCAGGGCATTGGCTACTACACCAGCTGGATGAAGGACCCCAAGGCCGGCCCGACCGGTCGCGAAGAGCGCCCGATCGGTCCGCCGGACCTGGACGCCGACGACCTCAAGACCTGCGATGCGGCCATTCCCACGGCGATCGCCGCCGCGCCGGCGCTGCCGGAGCTGGACAAGGCGGCCAAGGCCTACCTGGACAGCCTGCACACCCTGCAGCCGCTCACCCACGCGGCGTACGACTACTACAAGCGCGAAGACTTTGAAGACGACGGCTACGCGCGCGGCAAGGCGATGCATGCGCCGCTGATGGAGGCGTTGGCTGCCTTCGTGCAGGCCAGCGGCGTGTTCAGCACCGCGCTGGAGGCCGAGAACGACCGTGCCCAGCAGGCGCAGCTGCAGGCGCTGGAGAAGCAGGAAGGCCGCACCCGCACGTATTACCGCCTGGCCATCATGATGGAGGCCAAGTCGCTGATGGACCTGATGGCCGAGGATGACTTCGACGTGGTGCAGGGGCGTGCCCGACTGGATGCCTTCAATACCATCGCCGACGAAGCGCACGCCAAGGTGGCCGACCAGGAGCCGGGCAAGATGGACTGGAACAGCTTCGAGACCGCCGCGGAGAACTTCCGCCGCGAAGGCAAGGAGCGCATCAAGCGCGTGGCGGAGAAGACCCCGTACACCGACTTTGAACAGCGCATGCTCGATTCGCCGTCGCATGCCCCGCAGGGCTCGGCGGGGCGCCTGTTGAACGAGTACAACAGCCTGGTGTTCCAGAGCAACCGCCAGTAAACGGCGTGGCGTTCCACCCCGGTGCGTTCGGCGCGCCGGGATGGAACGCCGTTACTGATTGAAGGCGTCGGGCAGCGTGTCGCCGCACCGGCGGCAATGCCGGGCGTCCGGTTCGTGGCCTTCCAGCCCGCAGTGCGGGCAGCCACGGGCATCGCGCCGCGCGGCCAGGTCGGCCTCGCGCATGGTGCTGGCCAGTTCGGCGGTGTAGATGCCGGTGGGCACGGCGATGATGCTGTAGCCGATCAGGATGAGCACCGAGGTGACGAAGCGGCCCAGCACGGTCTGCGGCACGATGTCGCCGAAGCCCACCGTGGCCATGGTCACCACCGCCCAGTACATGCTGCTGGGGATGCTGGTGAACCCGTGGTTCGGCCCCTCGATCACGTACATCAGGGTGCCGGCAATGATCGTGATGGTGACCACCGTGAACAGGAACAGCAGCACCTTGCGCCGGCTGCGCCACAGCGATTCCATCAGCACGCCGCTTTCTTCGATGTAGCGGGTCAGCTTGAGGATGCGGAACACCCGCAGGATGCGCAGGGCGCGCACCACCAGCAGGCTTTGGGCGCCGGGGATGAACAGGGACAGGTAGGTGGGCAGGATCGAGGCCAGGTCGATGATGCCCCAGATGCTGAACGCGTAGCGCAGGGGCCGTTTGACCACCACCAGCCGCAGCAGGTACTCGGCGGTGAACAGGACCGTGAAGCCCCATTCCAGCACGTACAGCCAGTCGGCATGGGCGATGTGGAAGCGCTGCACGCTGTCGAACATCACCACCAGCACGCTGGCGATGATGGCGTACACCAGCAGCAGGTCGAAATTGCGCGACGGGCGGGTGTCGTGGCGGTAGATGATCTCGAACCAGGTCCGGCGCCAGCCGGTCTCGGTGGCGGGGTTGAGCTGGGGGGCGGTGAGCGGTCGCATGCGCTGCATTGTGCCCCACCGGCCGGAAGCGCGAGAATGGGACTTTCCCGCACCCCCTGACCGCCATGACCGCCGCTGCCACCGATCCGCTGTTGTCCCTGTCGCATTACTACCTGCCGGTGTACAAACCGCGCCAGGTGGTGCTTGAGCGCGGCCAGGGTGCGCGCGTGTGGGACACCCAGGGGCGTGAATTCATCGACCTGGCCGCCGGCATCGCCGTGTGCGGGCTGGGCCACAACGACCCGGACCTGACCGCCGCGCTGATCGAGCAGGCCGGCAAGCTGTGGCACACCAGCAACGTGTTCTACAGCGAACCGCCGCTGCGCCTGGCCGAGGAGCTGGTCACCGGCTCGCGCTTCGCCGAGCGTGTGTTCCTGTGCAATTCCGGCGCCGAAGCCAATGAAGTGGCGATCAAGCTGGTGCGCAAGTGGGCCTCCTCGAAGGGCCGCCCGGCCCACCAGCGGGTGATCGTGACCTTCCGCGGCAGCTTCCACGGCCGCACCCTGGCCGCGGTCACCGCCACCGCCCAGCCGAAGTACCAGGAAGGCTACGAGCCGCTGCCCGGCGGCTTCCGCTACGTCGATTTCAACGACGAGGTGCAGCTGGAAACCGCGATGGCCGCCGGCGACGTGGCCGCGGTGATGCTCGAGCCGATCCAGGGCGAGGGCGGGGTGATGCCGGCCAAGCCGGGCTTCCTGCAGCGCATCCGCGAGCTGTGCGACCAGCACGACGCCCTGCTGGTGCTCGATGAGATCCAGGTGGGCATGGGCCGCACCGGCACCCTGTTCGCGCATTGGCAGGAAGGCATCAAACCGGACATCGTGACTCTGGCCAAGGCCCTGGGCGGCGGTTTTCCGATCGGCGCGATGCTGGCCGGGCCGAAGGTGGCCGAGGTGATGCAGTTCGGCGCGCACGGCACCACCTTCGGCGGCAATCCGCTGGCGGCAGCAGTGGCGCGCGTGGCGCTGCGCAAGCTGTCCTCGCCGGAGATCGGGCACAACGTGGGCCGCCAGTCGCAGGCGCTGCGCGATGGCCTGGGCCGGATCAACGACGAGTTCAAGGTGTTCAGCCAGGTGCGCGGCCGCGGCCTGATGCTGGGCGCGGTGCTGGACAAGGATTTCGCCGGCCAGGCCGGTGCCATCCTGGACCACGCCGCCGATCACGGCCTGCTGACCCTGCAGGCCGGCCCGGACGTGCTGCGCTTCGTGCCGTCGCTGAACATCACCGACGAGGAAGTGGCCGAGGGCCTCAAGCGCCTGCGCGCGGCGGTGCAATCGTTCATCGCCTCCCGGTAGAGCCGACCGTTGGTCGGCTGCTGGTGCTCTGGGGCGAATGCAGCCGACCAACGGTCGGCGCTACGCCAGGCCGTACCGCTTCAACACCTTGCCGATGCTGCGGCTGTCGGTCGCCGTTTCCGCCTGCAATCCCGCCTGCCGTGCACCGCGCACGTTGGTGAAGAGGTCATCGATGAACAGCGTGCGCCCTGCGCGTGCGCCCAACAGCTCCACCGCCTGCACGAAGACGGCCGGGGCCGGTTTGCGTGCGCCCAGCGCGCCGCTGCACAGGATGCGTCCGTGCAACGCCGTGGCCAGGGTAGGCAGGATGCGCGGGATGGTGTCGGCCATCAGCGCGCCGTTGTTGGTCAGGATCGCAATCGGCAGGCGGCGGGCGACCTGTTCGATGCGTTCGATCACCCCGGCCTGCGGCAGGGAGGCGGCGATGCGCGCGGCCTGCCACTGCGCGATGCTCAGCGTGCTGCCCAACGCAGCGCTCACCTGCTGCAGGTACAGCGCGCTGTCCAGGCCGGCGTCGTGCTGCTGCTCCAGGCCGCTGTCGAACAAGGCCGCCTGCACCTGCGCGACGCTGCAGCCGGTGCTGGCCGCCAGGTGGCGCACGCGCAGGTGCCGCGCATGACGCACCAGCACACCATCGAAATCCAGCAGCAGGCATTCCACCGCAACGGTCATCGCGCACTCTCGTCCAGGTCCACTGCTGACCGTACCCCAATCGAGGCGCGCGCTGCGACATCGCGTCGCAGGCCGGGCGCGGGCACGGACTCTAGAATCGCGTGGACTGTTCGATGGAGATCGCCGTGAAACTGCTTGTTCCCGTGTTGCTCGCCGGCCTGATGCTGGCCCCGGCTGCCCATGCCCGCGTGTGCGCGGTCAGCATCGACAGCACCGACCAGATGAGCTTCAGCCAGAAGGAGATCAAGGTCGGCGCAGACTGCAGCCAGGTGAAGCTGACCCTGCGCCACACGGGCAAGCTGGCCGCCACCGCGATGGGCCACAACTGGGTGCTCACGCGGACCCCCGATTATCAGCCGGTGGCGATGGCCGGCATGCGCACGAGCCTGGCCGACAGCTACCTGCCCAAGGGCGATGCCCGCGTGCTGGCGCATACCGCGGTGATCGGCGGTGGGCAGACCACCAGCGTGACCTTCTCGACCGCGAAGCTGGCCAAGGGCGGCGACTACACGTTCTTCTGCTCGTTCCCGGGGCACTTCGCGATGATGAAGGGCCGTTTTCTGTTCGGCTGAGCGCCGAAAACGGCCGGTAGCTACCGACCGTTGGTCGGTAGACGACGTGACGACCAACGGTCGTCACCTACCGCGTTCGATCAGCCCTTGACCACCTTGAACGCCTCGCGGGCGGCGTCGATGGTCGCGTCGATCACGCTGTCGTCGTGCGCGCTGGACATGAAGCCGGCTTCGTACGCCGACGGGGCCAGGAACACGCCGCGTTCCAGCATCGCGTGGAAGAAGGTGTTGAACGCGGTGATGTCGCAGGCGGTGGCCTGGGCGTAGGTGTCCACCTTCTGGTCGGTGAAGAACAGCCCGAACATGCCGCCCACCTGGGTGGTGGTCACGGCCACGCCGGCCTCGGCCGCGGCCGCTTCCAGCCCGGCACACAGACGCGCGCTGGCCGCGCCCAGGCGGTCATGGAAGCCCGGTTCCTGCACCAGTTCCAGCATCGCAAGGCCGGCGGCCATCGCCACCGGGTTGCCGCTGAGCGTGCCGGCCTGGTAGATCGGGCCGGACGGGGCGATCTGCGCCATCAGGTCGGCCCGGCCGCCGTAGGCACCCACCGGCATGCCGCCGCCGATGATCTTGCCGAAGGTGGTCAGGTCCGGGGTGATGCCGTAAAGGGCCTGCGCACCGCCGAGGGCGACGCGGAACCCGGTCATCACCTCATCGAAGATCAACAGCGCGCCGTACTGGGTGCACAGGGCGCGCAGATGCTGCAGGTAGCCGTCGCGCGGCGGGATGCAGTTGGCGTTGCCCACCACCGGCTCGATAATCAGCCCGGCGATGTGCTCGCCCTGTTCGGCGAACAGCGCGGTGGCCGCGTCGAAATCGTTGTAGGGCAGGGTCAGGGTGAGTTCGCTCAGGCCGGCAGGTACGCCCGGCGAGGTGGGTACGCCCAGGGTCAGCATGCCGCTGCCGGCCTTGACCAGGAACGAGTCGCCGTGACCGTGGTAGCAGCCTTCGAACTTGACGATGCGGCTGCGCCCGGTGGCCCCGCGCGCCAGCCGGATCGCCGACAGCGTGGCTTCGGTGCCGGAGTTGACCATGCGCACCATCTGGCACGACGGGATCAGCCGGGTGAGGGTTTCGGCCATCACCACTTCGGCCTCGCACGGCGCGCCGAACGAAAGGCCGTTGTTGATCGCATGCTTGACCGCCTGGCGCACGGCCGGGTGGTTGTGGCCGACGATCATCGGGCCCCACGACCCCACGTAGTCGATGTAGCGGTTGCCATCCACGTCGTACAGGTACGGGCCATCGGCGCGCTGCACGAAGAACGGCTCGCCGCCGACCGACTTGAACGCGCGCACCGGCGAGTTGACGCCGCCCGGCAGCAGCGTCTGGGCGCGGGTGAACAGGGCGTGGGACTGGTCGTGGTTCATGGGGTGTCCTGGGTCTTACGGAAACTGGGCGAGGAAGGCGCGCTGGGTGGCAACCGGGTCGGGGGCGGCGAAAATGCCGCTGACCACGGCCACCAGGTCGGCGCCGGCCGCGATGATGGGACCCACATTGTCCGGGCTGAGCCCGCCGATCGCCACCCGCGGCACGCCCAGTGCGGCGCTTTGCCGCAGCAGGTCCGGCGTGGCACGGCTGGAGGTGACCTTGGTGGTGGTGGGGAAGAACGCGCCGAACGCCACGTAGCTGGCGCCCTCGGCCACGGCACGTTCGGCATTGGCCAACTGGTCGTAGCAGGACGCGCCGATGATGGCGTCGGGCCCCAGCAGGGCACGCGCGGCGCCGATGTCGCCGTCGGTGCCGCCCAGGTGCACGCCCGCAGCGCCTACCGCATGGGCCAGCGCCGGGTCGTCATTGATGATCAACGGCACCCCGTGCTGGGCGCACAGCGCCTGCAGCGCGGTGGCCTGCTGCAGGTGCAGGGCGGCATCGGCGGTCTTGTTGCGGTACTGCAGCCAGGTGGCGCCGGCGGCCAGCAGCGGCGCGGTACGCGCCAGCAGGCGGGCGGTGTCGGCCTCGTCGGGGGTGATCAGGTAGACGCCACGGGGGCGCACGGAGGAGGCTGA
This sequence comes from Stenotrophomonas sp. 364, assembly GCF_009832905.1. Classification (NCBI taxonomy): domain Bacteria; kingdom Pseudomonadati; phylum Pseudomonadota; class Gammaproteobacteria; order Lysobacterales; family Lysobacteraceae; genus Stenotrophomonas; species Stenotrophomonas sp. 364. The sequence continues at coordinate 3,436,465 of NZ_CP047135.1, read as the reverse complement.
AGCAGAATTCATCGGTGGCTACCGGTAGCACGACGGGAGTGGGACAATGGCGGTCGCCCGTTTTGTCCAGCCGTGATTATCCAATGACCGATGCCACCGCCACCACTTTCCGCACCTGGATGTGCGTTGTCTGCGGGTTCCTGTACAGGGAAGAAGACGGCCTGCCGGAAGAAGGCATCGCGCCGGGCACTCGCTGGGAAGACATTCCCGACACCTGGACCTGCCCGGACTGCGGCGTGACCAAGGACGATTTCGAGATGGTCGAGGTCGATTGACCGGAGGCCCGGTCTCGAGCGACGGTCGATTGCTTGCAGGGGTAGGCGTCGACCCGTGGTCGATACGCCACGTCGTCAATGCAACCGCGGCGCCCGTCCGCCCAGTTCCACCAGCTTCTCGCGCACCCATTGCGCATCGGTGGCCTGCCGGTTGCGTTGCAGGTACAGCGCCAGGTCATGGCGCGCCCCGGCCTGGTAATCCAGGTTCAGGTACGCCAGGCCGCGGTCACGCAGCGCATCGTCCTGTTCGGGCGCCAGTTTGAGCAGGCGGTCGGCACTGCGCGCGGCGCGGTCCCATTCGCCGCGCTCCACGTACACACCGTGCAGGTTGCGCAGCATGCGCATCAAAATCGCGCGCGCCGGGGCGGCATCCAGGATCTGCGCCAGCACGTGGTCGTCCGGGGTTTCGCCGCCCAGGTGCGAGCGCGCGCGTTCGCGCAGTTCTTCCACGTCCAGCGGGCGGCCGCCGTTGTAGGGGTCCATGACCAGTACCCCGTCGTCCACCGGCAGGCGCACCAGGAAGTGCCCCGGGAAGGACACCCCGTCCAGCGGAATGCCCAGCCGACGCGCGACTTCCATCTGCACCAGGGCCAACGAGATCGGATTGCCCAGGCGGCGTTCGAACACCTGGTTGAGGTAGCTGTTGCGCGGGTCGTAGTACTCGCCGTGGTCGCCGCCGTAGCCCAGTTCGTCGAACAGATGGCGGTTCACGGCGGCGATCTTGAGCGGCCAGTGCTCGATGGTGTCCACCTCGGTACGCAGGTGGTCGGCATGGGCCTGCACCACCGCGTCGTACACGGTGGGGTCCAGGTCGGGGTATTCGTCGCGGGCGATCAGCAGTGCCGTGGGCAACAGCGGCAGGGCCTCGTCATCCAGCTCGGCCAGTGAGTCCCACGTCGGCAATGTGATCTGCCCCTGCATGGCTACAGACTGGCGACAAACGCAGCCGGTTTCAAGCGTTTCAGCACCCGACCCCGGCCCCGGTAGAGCCGACCGTTGGTCGGCTGCTCCTGGGCCGTGCGTTCCAGCGCAGCCGACCAGCGGTCGGCTCTACCCCGGGCGGGGGCGCGGCGTCAGTGGTCGGCGATGCCCGGGCCGAAGGTGATCTCGGTGCCGTCCTTCAAGCCCAGCTTTTCGGCCTGGCCGGCGTTGAGCTCCAGCACGTAACGGGCCGGGCCGCTGCTGGGGTAGGGCGGGCAACGGTCGCCGGCCGAGCACGGCGGCACATCGCGCTGCTGGCTGACCAGCCGGCGCTGTTCGTCGAAGTACAGGATGTCCAGCGCGATCTTGGTGTTCTTCATCCAGTACGCCTGCAGTTCCTCGCGCTCGTGCAGGAACAACATGCCATGGTCGGCATCCATCTGGTCGCGGAACATCAACCCGCGCGCGCGGCTGGCGTCATCGCGGGCCAGTTCCACCTGGTAGCGGGCACCGCTCAGTTCCACCCAGTGGCGGGTGCCGCTGCTGGCGCAGCCGGTGAGGGTCATCAGAAGCAGCAGCGGCAACAGGCGGATCAGCGACATCGGGGTCTACCTCGGCAGGAAGAAGGCCGGCCATCGTGGGCCGGCCGCGGAATCAGAATACCTGCGGCGGCTCGCCGCCGACGATCACCACGTCGGCCGGACGCCGCGCGAACAGACCCACGCTGACCACGCCGGGCAGCTGGTTGAGCTCGCGCTCGAGCTTGACCGGGTCGGTGATCTGCAGGTGGTGGATGTCCAGGATCACGTTGCCGTTGTCGGTGACCACGCCTTCGCGCCAGGCCGGCTGGCCGCCGGTCATGTCCAGGATGCGGCGCGCGATCAGGCTGCGCGCCATCGGGATCACTTCCACCGGCAGCGGGAAGCGGCCCAGCACTGGCACCTGCTTGCTCGGGTCGATGATGCACACGAAACGCTCGCTGGCCTCGGCGATGATCTTTTCGCGGGTCAGCGCGGCGCCGCCGCCCTTGATCAGGCACTTGTTGCCGTCGCATTCGTCGGCACCGTCCACGTACAGCGACAGGTCGCCGGTGTGGTTGAGTTCCATCACCTCGATGCCGTGCGACTTCAGCTGGGCGGTGCTCTGCTCGGAGCTGGACACGGTGCCCTTGATGCGGTGCTTGATGCGGGCCAGGCCGTCGATGAAGTAGGCAACGGTGGACCCGGTGCCGACCCCGACGATCATGCCGTCTTCGACGTATTCCAGGGCTTTTTCAGCAGCCAGGCGCTTGGCTTCGGACATGGCGGGCAACTCTATGAGGGAAAAGGGGAATCAGTGTTTTTCAAGCGACAGCAGCAGCTTCCACTGCGCAGCCGTGACCGGCAGGATCGACAGGCGGTTGCCGCGCGCGGTCAACGGAAATCCTTCGCCCAGCGCATCGGCGTGCAGCTTGATCTCGTCCAGCGAAATGGTGTCGCGCAGTTTGCGCTCGAAGGCCACGTCCACCAGCATCCAGCGCGGTTCTTCGCGGGTGGCCTTGGGGTCGTAGTAGTCGGATTTCGGGTTGAACTGGGTGTCGTCCGGATAAGCTTCGCTGGCCACCGTGGCAATGCCGACGATGCCGGGCACCTTGGTATTGGAGTGGTAGAACAGCACCCCGTCGCCGACCTTCATGCCGTCGCGCATGAAGTTGCGCGCCTGGTAGTTGCGCACGCCGTTCCAGGGCTCACGGCCCACGCGCTGCAGATCGTCGATGGAAAAGGCGTCCGGTTCGGACTTCATCAGCCAGTAGCGCTTGCGTGCGGTCATGCGGAGTCTTTGATCACGGTAGGTGCCGATCGTTGGTCGGTACGCAGACAAGGGTGGAGAGGTCGGTGCAGATCGCATCCACCGCGACATCCCAGGGCTGTACCGGCAGGTCATCGACCTGCTGCACCGAGAAGCCGACCCCTACCAGCCACGGCGGTGCGGGGCGCTGGTGGCGGAAAGCGAAGCTGCGATCATACCAGCCGCCTCCCATGCCCAGGCGCCGGCCCTGCGCATCGAACCCGACCAGCGGCGCCACTACCAGCGCCATCTGCTCCGGCGACAGCGTGGCCTCCAGCGCGATGTCCGGTTCGGGAATGCCGTAGCGGTTGGCGGTCAGTGGCTGGCCGGGTCGCCAGGGGGCGAAGCGCAGCGTGTCGCCGGCGAGGATCGGCAGGCAGTACTGCAGCGTGTCGGGCAGTTGCATCTGCCAGCGGTGCAGGGCGATTTCGCCATCCATCGCCCAGTACCCGGCAACGAAGCCGTGTGCAGGGGCAAAGGGGAGCTGGAGCAGGCGATCGGCCAGGTGTTCGGCGGCGGCCAGGCGCTGCGCGGCGGGGATGTCTCGGCGGCGTTGGCGCAACTGCTGGCGCAGTGCGGAGCGCGGGTCGGTCATGCCTGGGTCCGGGGCGTGGTGCGGGCGCGGATAAAACAAGAGCGACGTCCCGGTAGGGGCGTCGCTCTTGCAGGAATACTGCATTCTCCGCGGTGACGATGCGTGCGAAACGACCTTGAACCCGGGGTTCAAGTGGGTACGCTGGGGTTCCTTCGGGCTTCCCGCTACAAGGCGGACTTGCACTCCCGGCGCCGTCGCGCACCCGTGGTCGTAATTAAGGGACAAGGCGAATGTTTGCACACGCCGTCGTTCACAGCAGAGAACGCGTCGCCATTATAGCCAAGCGCGCGCCGAGGGGTAGGCCGTTCGTCGGTCGGATTGCAGCTGAATTCAGATCGATGAAGGCCATGCGATGGCCTTGTGCAATGAAACCTGCCGTGGAACATCGGCCGTTGGTCGGTTGCATAACCAACGAGGTAGAGCCGACCGTTGGTCGGCTACATAATGAAGGAGGTAGAGCCGACCGTTGGTCGGCTGCCTGGCAATTCAGCTAAAGCCGACCAACGGTCGGCTCTACCGGTAGGGGCTCACGCCCCGTCGATCGCCCGGTCCAGCCGCCGGTTCAGATCGGCCAGGGTCTGCTGCAGCGCCACGCCCTGGCGCGCGTGTTCATCGCGCAGCTGTTGCAGCTCATGGGCCAGGTTCAAGGCGGCCAGCACGGCCACCCGGTCCACGGCGGCCATGCGGTTGCTGCCGCGGATCTCGCGCATCTTCGCATCCAGCAGCCGGGCGGCGGCGGTGAGGATTTCCTTCTCTTCCGGGCCCACGCCCACCGTGTATTCACGGTCCAGGATGCGGACACTGACCGGTTCGGTCTGGCTCATGTGTGCTGCTCCAGGGACTTGAGGCGGGTGATCATCGCTTCGACCCGGGAGCGGGCCTGTTCGTTCTTGGCCAGCAGCTGCGAGCGCTCGGCGACCAGCTGTTCCTGCTGGTGGCGCAGGCTGCGGTTCTCCTCGGCCAGGCGCTGGTTGCGTTCCAGCAACGCCTCCACCCGGGCGGCGAAGGCCTGCAATTGGGTGATGGCGTCGGAGGGTTCCATGTTCGGCACGATAGGCAAGGGCAGTGGAGGCGGTCAAGCGAATAATGACGGGGGCTTGGGCAGGGGCCGGGTTGCCCCCGCAACGCCTGCCCGGGAATGCGATGGCAACCCGACGGCCACGGGCGGATTGCTACACTGTCACGCTGCCAGAGCGCCGCCCCCGGCGGCCCCGGCGCCTTTTTCCGATCGAGCCCCAAGATGACCGAACTTCCGAGTGTCGATGACGTAAACAAGGCCAGCCAGGCGTTGGGCCTGGGCGCCAATGCCGCCGAACTGCATGGCGGGCTGTGCGGCTGGCTGTCTGCCGGCGGTGCGCCGGTGCGCGAATGGCCGGCGCGGGTGCTGGCCGATGACAACCTGCCGTTGCCCGCCGAGGACGATCCGCTGTCGCAGTTGTTGCAGGCCAGCGTGGCGCAGCTGGAAGACCGCGACTTTGCATTCGAGCTGCTGCTCAGCGACGCCAGCGACACGGCCGCGCAGGCCGATGCACTGTTCACCTGGGCGCGCGCCTTCCTGGGCGGCTTCGGGCTGGGTTCCGGTGGCCGTCGCCCGACGCTGTCCGAAGAGGGCGAAGAAGCACTGAACGACCTGGCCAAGCTGGCCCAGGCCTCCAGCGAAGACTTCGAAAGCGGCAACGATGATGACGAAGACGCGCTGGCCGAGATCGAAGAGTTCATCCGCGTGGCGGTGCTGCTGCTGCACGGCGACTGCGTGATGGCCGCGCGCCACCGGCAGCGCCTGAACTGAGATGGATATCCGGCAGCTGACCGGCATCTCCGCCGCCGAATACTCCCGTCGCCGCCACCAGTTGATGGAAATGGCCGGCGACGATGCGATCCTGGTGCTGCCGGCCGCCGCCGAGCGGGTGCGCAGCCTGGACACCCACTATCCGTTCCGCCAGGACTCGGACTTCTGGTACCTCAGCGGCTTCCCGGAGCCGGACGCGGTGCTGGTGCTGATTCCGGGCCGTCGCCACGGTGAGGTGATTCTGTTCTGCCGTGAGCGCGACGCCGACCGTGAAGCGTGGGACGGCGCGCGTGCCGGGCAGGAAGGCGCGGTGTCGCAGTACGGGATGGACGATGCGTACCCGATCGACGACCTCGACGACATCCTGCCCGGTCTGCTGGAAGGGCGCTCGCGGGTGTACTACCACTTCGGCCGCGACGCGGAGTTCGACCTCAAGCTGATCGGCTGGGTCAACCGGGTGCGCTCGCAGGTGCGGCATGGCGCGCAGCCGCCGCATGAATTCCTGGAGCTGGGCCACCTGCTGCACGAGCAGCGGCTGTTCAAGTCCAGCGCCGAGATCGCGCTGATGCAGCGCGCCGCCGATATCAGCGTGCAGGCCCACCGGGTGGCCATGCGGGTGGCGCGCCCGGGTATCCACGAGTACGAACTGCAGGCCGACCTGGAGCGCGAGTTCCGGGCCAATGATGCGTGCGCGGCGTACTCCAGCATCGTCGGTGCCGGCGCCAACGGCTGCATCCTGCACTACCGCGACAACAACGCGCGGTCGCGCGATGGCGAACTGGTGCTGATCGATGCCGGCGCCGAGTATCGCGGCTACGCCAGCGACATCACCCGCACCTTCCCGGTGAATGGGCGCTTCAGTGCCGAGCAGCGTGCGTTGCACGACCTGGTCGGCGCGGCGCAGGCGGCGGCGCTGGCGCAGGCCAGGCCGGGCAATGCGTATGAAGCCGGGCATCTGGCGGCGGTGGAGACCCTCACCGAAGGCCTGCTGCGCCTGGGGTTGCTCAAGGGCAGCGTGGAAGAGAACATCGCCGAAGGCCATTACCAGCGCTTCTACCGGCACAAGACCGGGCATTGGCTCGGGCTGGACGTGCACGACGTGGGCGATTACCGGCTGGCCGGCGACTCACGCATGCTGGAACCGGGCATGGTGTTCACCATCGAGCCGGGCCTGTATGTCTCGGCAGATGACCGCAGCGTGGAAGCACGCTGGCGCGGCATCGGCATCCGCACCGAGGATGACGTGCTGATCACCGAGGATGGGCACCAGGTGCTGACCGCGGCGCTGGCGCGCAGCGCCGATGAGATCGAAGAGGAAATGGCGTCCCGGTAGCGCCGGGCTCTGCCCAGCTGCGCGCGGTCCGGCACCGCGCGCAGCCACCCATGAGGTGGCTCTACCGCGGTCAATCGGCCGCGGCGAACGCCGGGCGGGTGAGGTTGTCGGCATCGCCTTCGGTGCACAACACTTCGTCTTCGATGCGGATGCCGCCGTAAGGGCGGAAGAAGTCGACGCGGTTCCAGTCGATGCTGTTGCCGTTGCCGGCCTGCTTCACTTCGTCCAGCAGCATGTCGATGAAGTACACGCCCGGCTCGATGGTCACCACCATGCCCGGCTCCAGCACGCGGGTCAGGCGCAGGTACGGGTGGCCCTGCGGGCGTTCGATGCGGCCGCCGCGGTCGCTGGCGGCGAACCCGGCCACGTCGTGGACCTGCAGGCCGATCAGATGGCCCAGCCCGTGCGGGAAGAATGCCGCGCTGACGCCGGTGGCCAGGGCCGCCTCGGGCGACACCTTGAGCACGCCGAAGTCTTTGAGGATGCCCATCAACGACAGGTGCGCGTCCACGTGCAGCTGCTTGTAGTCCACCCCGGCACGCACGCCGGCGGCCATCTGCTGCTGGGCCGCGTCGACGGCGTCGATCATGGCCTGGAACTCGTCATGGCCGGCGGCGGCGTAGGTGCGGGTGATGTCGCTGGCGTACCCGTGCGCGCTGGCACCGGCATCGATCAGGAAGCTGCGCAGCGGGTTGGGTGCGCTGCGGCCCAGGTCGGTGTAGTGCAGCACCGCGGCATGTTCGTTGAGGCCGATGATGTTGCCGTAGGGCAGTTCATTGGCGTCCTGGCCCACCGCGCTGCAGTAGGCCATGTGGATCTCGAACTCGCTGGCGCCGGCACGGAACGCGGCCTCGGCGGCGCGGTGGCCGCGCACGCCCAGGCGCTGGGCCTGGCGCATCAGGGCGATTTCATACGGGGTCTTGTAGCCGCGCTGCCAGTCCAGGTAGTGCAACACCGGCGCGGGATTGTTCGGCACGAACGCGCCCAGGGTGCTCTGCGGCTCGCCCAGGATCGCGCAGCGCGCCGGGTCCTTGGGCAGCAGCGCCAGGGCGTGCTCGGCGCTGCGGATGATCTCGATGTCGAAGTGCTCCACCCACCAGCCGTTGGGGGCGTCGGGCACCACGTGCCAGTAGTCGAACGGTTGGAAGAAGATCAGCGTCGGACGCTGCCCGGGGGTGTACACCAGCCAGCTGTTGGGCAGCTTGGTCAGCGGCAGCCACGCCTTGAAATTCGGGTTGACCGCGTAGGGGTAGTCGCGGTCGTCGAAAACCTGGAAATGCTGGGTGCCGCTGGGAATGACCAGGTGGTCGAAGCCGCCACGCGCCAGCGCTTCATCGGCACGCTGGCGCAGCACGCTGACGTGATGGGAATACAGGGCGCCGAGGTCAGGCTGGTTCATCGCGGAGGCTCGTTGGGCAGTGCGGAGTGCAGCCTATGATTCTGCCGCAATCAGGCCCGTTGCGCTGTGCCGGAACCGGCACTCAGACCGCCGAACTTTCCTGCGCGATCCACGCCCGCAGCAATTCGCGGTGCTCGCGGCTGAGGGTGATGAAACGGAAGCCCACCCAGGCCTGGCCGGGGGCATGGGTCTGCTCGCTCCACAGCTGGTGCGCGCCCACGTCCAGTGCCAGCGACTGCCCGTTCGGGCCGGGAATGGCGAACTGCAGCTGGTACAGCGCGTCGTCGTGCATCGGCACCGAGGCGAGCATGAGCATGCCGGTCTCGGAAATGTTGCCGAGCCGTCCGACCACCGTCTCGGCCAGCATGTCGGTCACAGGCACCAGCTCAGCCACCTGGCGGCGGGGCGCGCGGCGGGTATCGGTATCGGCGGTCATGGTGCGGTCTCCGCGGCGGGGCCGGGGCCGGCCAGCGAACGCAGCGTGCGCAGCGTGGCCTGCCAGGCACGGTCGATCAGGCGGCTCTTGTCTTCGCTGACGATGCGTACCTGGCCGTGCGCCATCAGGCGGGCCAGCGCATCCAGCGAATGCTCGCCCACCTTCTGGCCGCGCGGATTGACGAACAGCGCATTGTCGGTCAGCAGGCTGTACCACGACAGCCGCTGGCGGCGCAGGTCGCCCTGCTGGTTGGTGGTGAATTCAAACCAGGTGCCGAACGGCAGCGTGCGCAGCTGGCGATAGCAGTCTTCCTCGGCCAGGCTGCGTGCCAGCGGCGCGACCTTGCGTGGCTCGTGGCCCTCGCCCTGTTCGCCCAGACGGGTGCGGGCACGGATGCGCGCGGTCAGTTCGGTGCGCGAACTGCCTTCATCTTCGCCGCCCGGAGAGGACAGGCGCCGCGCAATCGCGGCCGCTTCGTCCTGGTGGTAGCCCACCTGCAGCAGCGCGGCTTCCACCTGGCCGCCCAGGTCGGCATCGCTGGGCGCGGTGCCCGGCGGCTGGCAGGTCACCTCGGCAATCCGGGCGGTTTCCTGCTCGCGCTGCTGCCATTGCTCGGAGCCTTCGCCGTGCCGGAGCAGGGTGAGCGTGAGCACGTCCGACCACGCCTGCTTCAGCAGCGACTGCACGAAGCGCGGCGGGTCGGATTGGGCGCACAGCTGTTCGATGCTGGCCCCGGCCTGCTGTTTGGCCGACTCCAGGCGTTCCTTGCCGCGCGCGGCTTCCACATGGCGGCGCTCGGCCAGTTCGGCCTTGTGCGCCAGCGCGCGGAAGTGCTGCTGGATGTCTTCGTTGGCGGCCTCGAACACCGCTGCGTCGCCCTGGTAGCCGTCCACCACCTGGTCAACGGCGCGGCCCAGCTTCTGAACCAGCTGCGGATCCACGTCGTCTTCGCCCAGCCAGTTGGCACCTGCCTCGGCCACCGCATTGAGCAGCTCCCGCGCCGGATGCTGATCGCGCACGAAGAACGCGGGGTCTGACAGGGCCGCCCGTGCCACCGGCACCTGCAGCCGCGCCAGCAGGTCGGCGGCGACGGCGTCCGGGCGCACCTCGCGCTGGATCTGCCCGTACAGCATGTCCAGCAGGTCGAAGGTGTCGCTGTCCTTGACGGTCAAGGCGGCCTGCGCGCCATGGTCGGCGCGCATCTGAGCCAGCAGCGCGTTGTGCAGGTCGGCCATGCTGCGCCGGGCCGTGCCGGTACCGGCGCTCTGCGCCTGCAGCTTGGCCAGGGTGGCGTGCACCGATTCGCTGGCCACCGCCACCGGCGGGCCGGCCGAGGAACCGGGGGTGGCCGCCGCGGGAACGCCCGGCGACGGCAAAGTGCTGCCTGCGGTCGCGGCACTGCCGACGGCTTCGTCTGCCGCGCTGCCCGCCGTCCCGGCCAGTCCGTTGGCGCTGGCGTGCCGCGCGGCGTCCAGCAACTGGTGCAGGGCCGACATCGCCGGCGCCGACAGATCCTGCGGCGCGGCGGCTGCTGCGGATGCGGATGCGGGCGCGCTACCTGTGTCAGTGGCAGGCGAGGGTGGGCCGGGACGCAGCGAGGCGGGCAGGTCGCCCATCGCTTCGCTGGTCATCGCCGCCCACCCGCTGTTGCGGGCCGATCCGCTCCAGCCGGTCAGGGGGCGATTGACCTTGCCGCCTTCACGCGCGGGGCCGCTGCGTTCGGGGCCGGTGACGATACGCCGGGTCGTGGCCGACCGCGCCAGGTAAGGGGTATACACCAAGCCGGGCAGGATGCCTTCGTGGCCCAGCAGGATATTGGCGCGCTCCAGCAGTTCGCCCAACCGGTCGATCAGCTGGCGGTCGAACACGCGGTAGAGCGCCAGCTGGGTCTCCAGCCCGAGCTCGAAGCGTTCGCCCAGTTCCCGCACGATCCGGCACAGCACATGCGGGCCGAACGGCAGGTCTTCGACGTCGAACTCCGGACCGGCGGCGAGTACCGCGAAGCGTTGCCCCAGCAGCTGCAGGGCGCTGGCCGAGCGTTGCGCCTCGCGGCGGATGATCTCCACCAGCACGATGTCGCGGTCGATATCGGTGTCGGCGACCAGGGTCAGGGTACTGGCGGTGAGGGTGCTGGCCGCCGGGGCCGGCACATGGCGCACGCGCGGCTCGCGCAGCTGGGCCAGGGCGTGCCCCAGTGCCTCCAGGAACAGCGGGGCGAACTGCGCGTTGACCTCGTGCAGCCGCCGGGTCTGGGCGTAGATGTCAGCCTGGATCTGGCTGTTTCGCGCGCGCTCGGCATCGCGGAACAGCTCGCGTTCCAGTTCCACGATGGTCAGCTTCAGCGGCGTGGCCAGGGTCTGCGCGGCCAGCCCATGCAGTGACGCCAGCAGGCGGCGCACGCGCGGCGGTGCGGCCACGTGGGCGAAACGGGCCGGGTCGGTCTGGAGCGATGAAGGTGCGGACGCAGACATCCGTTGTGGTTCCGGCTCACCTGAGAGTAAGGAATCTAACGGTTTCGCGATGTCCCCGCCAGAAGGGATCCCCCGACACCCGGCGGGTAGAGCCGACCGTTGGTCGGCTGCTCTTCGCGCACGGCCGGGATGTCGCCAACAGCAGCCGACCAACGGTCGGCTCTACCCCCACGCATCGCCCTGCGGTAGAGCCGACCGTTGGTCGGCTGCCTTCGGCGGATTCCCAAACGTGTGCAGCGTGCAACAGACCAACGGCAACAGACCAACAGCAGCCGACCAGCGGTCGGCTCTACGCGGGGAGGAACAGTTCGACCACGTCGTTGGTAAAGCGCCGGCCCAGCTCGGTGGGGCGGGCATGCTCGCCGTCCAGGGTCATCCAGCCGCGCTGGATCGCCGCCTGCAAGGGCACGGCGATGCGCGTGCGCTCCAGCCCGGTGCGCGACTCGAAGTCCTTCAGGGTGAACCCTTCATGCAGGCGCAGCAGGTTGAGCATGTATTCGAACGGCAGGCGCTCGCCATCGATCACGTCGTCGCCGCCGATCGCCGCGGCCGTGCCGGCAGCGTCCATGAAGGTCTGCGGGTGCTTGTGCTTCCAGCGGCGCAGCACGTGCTGCTCGGCACCGCTGCTGATCTTGCCGTGCGCGCCCGCGCCGATGCCCAGGTAGTCGCCGAAGCGCCAGTAGTTCAGGTTGTGCGCGCTCTGCCGGCCCGGCTTGGCATAGGCGCTCACCTCGTACTGGGCGTAGCCAGCCTCGGCCAGCAGCGCCTGGCAGTGCTCCTGGATGTCCCACGCCGAATCTTCGTCGGGAATGCCCTGCGGCGGCCGCGCGAAGAACACCGTGTTCGGCTCCAGGGTGAGCTGGTAGTGCGACATGTGCGTAGGCTGCAGCGCGAACGCGCGTTCCAGGTCATGTTCGGCCTGGGCCAGCGTCTGCTGTGGCAGCGCGTACATCAGGTCGATGTTGAAATTGTCGTAGCCCGCATCCTGTGCCAGCTTCACCGCGCGCTCGGCTTCGCCACTGTCGTGGATGCGGCCCAGGCGCTTGAGCGCCTCGTCGTTGAAGGTCTGGATGCCGAAGCTGATCCGGTTCACGCCGGCCGCGCGGTAGCGGTCGAAGCGACCGTGCTCGGCGGTGCCCGGGTTGGTCTCCAGGGTCACTTCCAGGTTCGGCGCGAAGCGCAGCCGCGCCGATGCCGCCTGCAGGAAGCGGTCGATCGCCTCGGGCGGGAACAGGCTGGGCGTGCCACCGCCGAAGAACACACTGCTCACCACCCGGCCCCAGACCAGCGGCAGATCCTGGTCCAGGTCGCGGATCAGGGCATCGATGTACGCCTCGAACGGCAGTTCACCCTTGGCCGCGTGCGAGTTGAAATCGCAGTACGGGCATTTGCGCACGCACCATGGCAGGTGCACGTACAGCGCCAGCGGCGGCGGAATCAGCCGCGGCGCGTGGTCGTGGTCGCCCGCGCAGTGTTCGCCGGGCAGGTGGTCGCAATGGTCATGGGGCTGAGGCATGGAATTCACGGGTAGTGCCGGCCGCTGGCCGGCTCTCCAGACATCATCAGGGGAGGCATCACAGCAACGCGGGCAGTTTCTGCTTGAGCAACTGCAGGGCCAGTGCGCGATGACTGATGGCATTCTTCTGCGCCGGGTCCATCTCCGCCGCGGTCAGGCCGTGCGTCGGGTCCAGGAACACCGGGTTGTACCCGAAGCCGTTGCTGCCGCGCGTTTCGTCCAGGATCACGCCTTCCCAGCTGCCTTCGCAGATCAGCGGCTGCGGGTCGTTGGCGTGGCGCAGCAGCACGATCACCGCGTAGAAGCGGGCGGTGCGGCGGTTGGCGGGAACCTCGCGCAGCGCGTCGAGCAGCTTGGCGTTGTTGGCCGCATCGTTGGTCGGGCTGCCCGCATAGCGCGCGCTGTACAGGCCGGGCGCGCCGTCGAGCGCGTCCACGATCAGGCCCGAATCGTCGGCCAGCGCCGGCAGGCCGGTGACGGCACTGGCGTGGCGCGCCTTGATCAGCGCGTTCTCGACGAAGGTCAGGCCGGTCTCGGGCACGTCACTGACGCCCAGCTCGCCCTGCGCCACGATCTGCAGCGGCAGGTCGCCCAGCATGGCCTGCAGTTCCTTCAGCTTGCCGGCGTTGCCGCTGGCCAGTACCAGTGTCTTCATTTCGGCTCCAGCAGGTCCCAGGTGTTGCCATACAGGTCGCGGAACACTGCCACGGTGGCGTACACCTCTTCGCGCGGGGTTTCCAGGAATTCCACGCCACGCGCGGTCATCGCGGCGTGGTCGCGCCAGAAATCGTCGGTATTCAGGAAGAAGCCGACACGGCCGCCAGTCTGGTTGCCGATCCGGCTGCGCTGCTCATCGGTACTGGCACGCGCCAGCAGCAGGGCCGCGGCGCTGCCGTCAGTCGGCCCGACCACCACCCAGCGCTTGTCGCCCTGGTCGATGTCGTCGATCAGGGCGAAACCGAGCATGCCCGTGTACCAGGCAATGGCCTCGTCGTAGTCGGCCACCACCAGGGTGGTCAGCGCGATGCGGCGGTTCATGCAGACGCCAGGGCGGCCTGCTGCGCCGCGAACAGGTCCTTGATGCCCTTCTCGGCCAGCACCAGCAGCGCGTCCAGCTCGTCGCGGCGGAACGCGTGGCCTTCGGCGGTGCCCTGCAGTTCGATGAAACCGCCGCCGTCGTTCATGACCACGTTCATGTCGGTGTCGCAGTCACTGTCTTCGGCGTAATCCAGGTCCAGCACCGGGGTGCCGCGGTACACGCCCACCGACACCGCCGCCACCGCACCGAAGATCGGGTTGCGCTTGATGTCGCCGCGCTTGAGCAGGAAGTTGACTGCATCCACCAGCGCCACGTAGGCACCGGTGATGGCGGCGGTACGGGTGCCGCCATCGGCCTGCAGCACGTCGCAGTCCAGGGTGATGGTGCGCTCGCCCAGGGCGCCGCGGTCGATGCAGGCGCGCAGAGTGCGGCCGATCAGGCGCTGGATTTCCAGGGTGCGGCCACCCTGCTTGCCACGCGCCGCTTCGCGGTCGTTGCGGGTGTGGGTGGAGCGCGGCAGCATGCCGTACTCGGCAGTCACCCAGCCTTCGCCCTTGCCGCGCAGGAAGCCGGGCACGCGGTTTTCCACGCTGGCGGTGCACAGCACGCGGGTTTCACCGAAGCTGACCAGCACCGAGCCCTCGGCGTGACGGGTGAAGGCGCGCTCGATGCGCACTTCGCGCAGCTGGTCGGCCTGGCGGCCGCTGGGACGGGTGTCGGACATGCGTTGGGGTTCCGTGGAAGCTGGGGGAACGCGACCATGCCCGCACCCCGAAGGGGCAGGCAGGGAGGCTCGAATGAGACCGCTAGGGTACCATTCCCCCTTTGGGAACATCGGAAACCCACCATGATTCGAAGCATGACCGCCTATGCCGGCGGCGAGCGCGCCACCCGCTGGGGCACGCTGGCCTGTGAGCTGCGCTCGGTCAACCACCGGTTCCTGGAGGTGGGCGTGCGCCTGCCCGACGAGCTGCGTGCGTTGGAACCGCAGCTGCGCGAGCGCGTCGCTTCCCGCTGCAGCCGCGGCAAGATCGACCTGGTCATGCGCCTGCGCGCGCCGGAGGTCACCGGTGCACTGGTGGTCAACGACGTGCTGCTGGCCCAGCTGGGCGAACTGGCCCGCCGCCTGGCGCCGGGCTTCCCCAGCCTGCAGGTGAGCTTCACCGAACTGCTGCAGGTGCCGGGCGTGATGCAGGGCGAGGCGGTGGATGCCGCCGCGCTGCATGCCGAGGCGCTGGCGCTGCTGGATGCCACCCTGGACGGCTTCGTGGCCGCGCGCGAGCGTGAAGGCGACAAGCTGGCCGCCGCCATCCAGGAACGCGTGGACGGGGTGGAGCGCATCGCCGCCGAGGTCACCACGCTGATTCCGCTGATCCGCGAGGGTCAGCGCACCAAGCTGGCCGCGCGCCTGGCCGACCTGCCGCACCCGGTCGATCCCGGCCGTGCCGAGCAGGAGCTGGTGATGTGGCTGCAGAAGCTGGACGTGGATGAAGAACTGGACCGCCTGGGCAGCCACATCGTCGAAATCCGCCGGGTGTTCACCCAGCGCGAGCCGGTCGGTCGTCGCCTGGACTTCCTGCTGCAGGAGTTCAACCGCGAAGCCAACACGCTGGGCTCCAAGTCGGTGGACAGCCGCACCTCCAATGCCGCCGTCGAGCTGAAGGTGCTGATCGACCAGATCCGCGAACAGGTGCAGAACATCGAATGAGCAGCCAGCCCATGCCCGCCGGCGCGCCTGCGCGCGGCACCCTGTACATCGTGGCCGCGCCTTCCGGGGCCGGCAAGAGCAGCATCGTCAACGCCACGCTGGCACGCGACCCGCAGATTGCCCTGTCGATCTCGTTCACCTCGCGCGCCACGCGTCCGGGCGAGATCAACGGCGAGCACTACCATTTCGTCAGCGCCGAGGAATTCGAGCGGATGATCGCCGCCGGCGACTTCTTCGAACATGCCTGGGTGCATGGTGACTGGAAGGGCACCGCACGGCAGTCGGTGGAACCGCAGCTGGCTGCCGGCCAGGACGTCCTGCTCGAGATCGACTGGCAGGGCGCCCAGCAGGTCCGCCAGCTGGTGCCGGGCACGGTGACGGTGTTCATCCTGCCGCCGTCCAAGCAGGCGCTGCAGGACCGCATGCGCAAGCGCGGCCAGGACAGCGAGGCGGTGATCGCCCAGCGCCTGTCCGCCGCGCGTGAAGAGATGCTGCATTTCAACGACTTCGATTACGTCATCGTCAACGAGGTGTTCGAGACCGCGGTGGACGAGCTGTGCGCCATCTTCACGGCCAGCCGGTTGCGCCGGGAGGCCCAGAAGGTCCGCCACGCGGGCCTGATCCAGGCCCTGCTGACCCAGGATGTGGCCCCAACTGACTGATTCCAAACGGGGTGCTAGCGGGTTGGCTTGATTTTGTCCAGCCCCCGCCGGTACAATCCGTCCCCTTTCCCTCATTCGATTGAGCAGCCCTCACCGGCTGCCGGGAGCCCGCATGGCCCGCATCACCGTAGAAGATTGTCTGGAAGTCGTGAACAACCGTTTCGAACTGGTCATGATGGCGTCCAAGCGCGCCCGTCAGCTGGCCAATGGCGTCCAGGCCACCCTGGACAACAGCGAAACCGAAGACAAGCCGACCGTGCTGGCGCTGCGCGAAATTGCCGCCCGCAAGATCGACAACGCCCTGATCGACGAAGTCGAGAAGGCCGAACGCGAGCGTGCCGAGCGTGAAGCACTGGAATGGGCCGCTGCCGAAGTCGTCGCCGACGAAGACATGTCCAAGAACGACGACTGATCGCCTCGCGCGAACCGGTTGTGGTTGCACGAACAGCCCGCCTTGGCGGGCTGTTCTGCGTATGGGCCCCGGAAACGCCGGCACGCAACGACGCAGGGTGATCGGTCCAGACAACGAGCGTTGGCCATCGCACCACCACCGTCCAGCGCCGGTAGGCGACGACCGTTGGTCGTCGCGCCACCCTCCGCTCCCTGTTCAGATGTTTGCCGTTATCCCGCCGCTGGAATAGTCTTCCAGCATGAACCCAGGCCCCACTGCCAAGGTCGCCTCGCCCCCCGGCGCGGCCGTACCCGACTATGTCCTCCAGCTCGAACGTGCAGCGCATTACCTGCCGCCCGAGCAACTGCCGTTGCTGCGCCGTGCCTGGGAAGTGGGTGCCTCCGCGCATGCCGGGCAGACCCGCAAGTCCGGTGAGCCCTACATCACCCATCCGGTGGCCGTGGCCCAGGTGCTGGCCGAACTCGGCCTGGACGTGGAAGCGCTGATCGCCGCGATCCTGCACGACACCATCGAAGACACCCCGCTCACGCGCGAGGAACTGGCCGCCGAGTTCGGCGAAGCGGTGGCCGAGCTAGTCGACGGCGTGACCAAGCTGGACAAGCTGAAATTCCGCGACCGCCAGGAAGCGGCCGCCGAGAGCTTCCGCAAGATGCTGCTGGCGATGTCGCGCGACCTGCGCGTGATCATGATCAAGCTGGCCGACCGCCTGCACAACATGCGCACGCTGGGCGCGCAGAGCCGCGAAGCGCGCGGCCGCATCGCCCGTGAAACGCTGGAGATCTACGCCCCCATCGCGCAGCGGCTGGGCATGAGCCTGGTCAAGAGCGAGCTGCAGAACCTGGGCTTCAAGGCGCTGTATCCGTGGCGCCACGCCATCCTGGAAAAGCACATCCGCAGCCAGCCGGTGGTCCGCCGCGAGGCGATGGCACAGGTGGAAGTGCAGCTTTCCCAGCGCCTGGCCAAGGAAGGGTTGGAGCATCGGCTGGTCAGCCGCATCAAGACCCCGTGGAGCATCTACAACAAGATGCACGACGAGAACAAATCCTTCGACCAGGTGATGGACGTCTTCGGCTTCCGCCTGGTCGTGCGCAGCGTGCCCAATGCCTACCACGCGCTGGGCGCGGTGCATGCCACCTTCAAGCCGTTGGACGGGCGCTTCCGCGATTTCATCGCGATCCCCAAGGCCAACGGCTACCAGTCGCTGCACACGGTGCTGTTCGGGCCGTACGGGTCGCCGATCGAAGTGCAGATCCGCACCGAGGAAATGGACCTGATCGCCGAGCGTGGCGTGGCCGCGCACTGGACCTACAAGTTCGGCGGCGACTCGCCCAACAGCGCGCAGAGCCGCGCGCATGCCTGGATCGTGGAACTGATCGATTCCCAGCGCGCCGCCGGTTCGTCGCTGGAGTTCCTGGACAACGTCAAGGTCGACCTGTTCCCGGACGAGGTCTACCTGTTTACCCCGAAGGGCAAGATCCTGGCCCTGCCGCGCAATTCCACCGCGCTCGATTTTGCCTACGCCGTGCACACCGACGTGGGCAACATGGCCGTGGCCTCGCGCGTGGACAAGAAGCTGGTGCCGCTGCGCACCAAGCTGGTCAGCGGGCAGACGGTGGAAGTGATCACCGCGCGCTCGGCCACGCCCAAGCCGCAGTGGCTGGAGTTCGTGGTCAGTTCCAAGGCGCGCACCGCGATCCGCCACCAGCTCAAACAGTTGGAGCACGAAGACGCGGTGCAGCTGGGCCACCGCATGCTCGACCGCGCGCTGGAGGCGATGGACAGCTCGCTCGAACGCCTGCCCAAGGGGCGCCTGGACGCGTTCCTGGCCGAACACCGTTACCCGCGCCTGGAGGCCCTGCTGGCCGAAGTGGCGCTGGGCAACTGGATGCCCAACCAGGCTGCGCAGGCGCTCATGGCCTACGCCGAGCTGCGCGGCGGCGCGCACTCCAAGCATTCGCAGGAAAAGATCCTGATCAACGGCAGCGAGCGCGGCGTGGTCAGCTTCGCCAACTGCTGCCAGCCGATCCCGGGCGACGACATCATGGGCTACCACACCGCCGGCAAGGGCATCGTGGTGCACCGCATGGACTGCCCGAACCTGGCCGAACTGCGCAAGTCTCCAGAGCGCTGGGTGCCTATCGGCTGGGACACCACCGTGTCCGGCGACTACGACACCTCGCTGGTGGTGGAGGTGGAAAACGGTACCGGCGTGCTGGCCCAGCTGGCCGCGGCGATCGCGCAGAGCCACTCCAACATCGAGCGCGTGGACTACCTCGACCGCGATTTCAACGCAGCGGTGCTGGCCTTCAACATCCAGGTCCGCGACCGCAACCACCTGGCCGAGGTCATGCGCAGGCTGCGGCGGCTGTCGGTCGTGCAATCGGTTCGCAGGCAATAAGCCGCGTTCCGCGCGGCGATGATGGGTGCCGACGCTCTTGGCGCACCACCGGGGTAGGGCCGATCGTTGGTCGGCTGCTCACGCACCGGACGGCGATGATCGGCGCCAACGCCTCATTGCCGGCCAATGGTCGCACCACCGGGGGGTAGAGCCGACCGTTGGTCGGCTGCCGTACATCTCGCGGCAATGATCGATTTGGTCGGCCAGCCGACCAATCGTCTTCGTCATTTTCCGGCCAGCCGACCAATCGTCTTCGTCATTTTCCGGCCAGCCGACCAATCGTCTTCGTCATTCTCCGGCCAGCCGACCAACGGTCGGCTCTACCAGAGATTTCGGCTTCGATTTCGGCTTCGGATGCATCTCCGGGGAGGGCGGGTCCGGCGGTACAATGGTGGGCCCACTTTTGTTCCCCCGGAGCTCCCATGTCCCGCCAGATCATCACCAGCGCCAACGCCCCGGCCGCGATCGGTCCGTATTCGCAGGCCGTGCGTGCCGGCAACACCGTGTACTTCTCCGGCCAGATCCCCCTGGACCCGGCCACCGGTGACATCGTCGGTGCCGGCGACATCGAAGCCCAGGCCCGCCGCGCGTTCGACAACCTCAAGGCCGTGGCCGAAGAAGCCGGTGGTTCGCTGGACCAGATCGTCCGCCTCGGCCTGTACCTCACCGACCTGGCCGAGTTCGCCAAGGTCAACGCGGTCATGCAGGATTACTTCAAGGCCCCGTTCCCGGCCCGTTCCACCATCGAAGTGTCCGGCCTGCCCAAGGGCGCCAACTTCGAGGTTGATGCGGTGATGGTGCTCGACCAGGCCTGACGTGGCACGGTCACGGGCTCCCGCACCGGCCCTGGCCGCGGCCGGGGAAGCATCGCTGTCGATGCTTCCCGGGATCGGCCCGGCGGTGGCCACCAAGCTGGAGGCCCGTGGCCTGTCCTCGTTGCAGGACCTGTGGCTGCACCTGCCCCTGCGTTATGAAGACCGCACCCGGCTGACCACCATCGCCCAACTGCAGCCCGGCGTGGCCGCGCAGGTGGAAGGGCGGGTCAGCGCGGTCGAACGCGGCTTCCGTGGCCGCCCGGTGCTCAAGGTCGCCATCGAGGACGACTCCTACGGCACCCTGGTGCTGCGCTTTTTCCATTTCCGCTCGCAGCAGGTGTCGCAGTTCGCCGTCGGCGCGCGCATCCGCTGCTATGGCACCGCCAAGCCCGGCCATACCGGGCTGGAGATCGTCCACCCCAGTTACCGGGTGATGGGCGTCAACGACGATGACGATCTTGGCGACAGCCTCGACCCGGTCTACCCGGCCATCGAAGGCGTCGGCCCGGCCACCCTGCGCAAGTTCATCGGGCTGGCGTTGGACCGGTTGCCGGAAGAATCCACGCTGGAACTGGTGCCGCCGGGCTGGTTGTCCGGCATGGGCCTGCCGTCGCTGCGCAGCGCGCTGCTGACCGTGCACCGGCCGCCACCGACGGCCGACCTGGCCGCGCTGGCCGCCGGCCGCCACCCGGCACAACGCCGCCTGGCCATCGAAGAACTGCTGGCCCACCACCTCAGCCTGCGCCGTCAGCGCATGGCACTGCAGGCGCACCACGCACCGTCGCTGCGCGGGCCGGGCGTGCTGGTCAGGCAGCTGCGCGACAGCTTGCCGTTCCAGCTCACCGGGGCGCAGCAGCGCGTGTTCGAACAGATCCGCAAGGACCTCATCAAGGCGCACCCAATGCTGCGCCTGGTGCAGGGGGATGTGGGGTCGGGCAAGACCGTGGTGGCCGCCCTGGCGGCGATGCTGGCAGTGGAGCGGGGCAAGCAGGTTGCGCTGGCCGCGCCCACCGAACTGCTGGCCGAACAGCACCTCAACAACCTGCGTGCCTGGCTGGAGCCGCTGGGCGTGCGCACCGCCTGGCTGGCCGGCAAGGTCACCGGCAAGGCGCGCAGCAAAGTGCTGGCCGACGTAGCCTCCGGCGACGCGCAGGTGGTGGTCGGCACCCATGCCCTGATGCAGGACAGCGTGGTGTTCAAGGACCTCGCGCTGGCCATCGTCGACGAGCAGCACCGCTTCGGCGTGCACCAGCGCCTGGCGCTGCGTGACAAGGGGGCGGACGGACGCAGCGTGCCGCACCAGCTGGTGATGACCGCCACCCCGATCCCGCGCACGCTGGCGATGTCCGAGTATGCCGACCTGGACGTGTCGGCCATCGACGAACTGCCGCCGGGGCGTACTCCGGTGCAGACCGTGGCGTTCAACAACGACCGCCGCCCCGAGTTGATCCAGCGCATCGCCGTGGCCTGCGCCGAGGGGCAGCAGGTGTACTGGGTATGCACCCTGATCGAGGAAAGCGACGAACTGGATGCCACCCCGGCCCAGGCCACCTTCGAATCGCTGCAGGCGCTGTTGCCGGGTGTGCGCGTGGGCCTGGTGCACGGGCGGCTCAAGGCCAGCGAAAAACTGGCCACGATGGTGGCGTTCAAGGCCGGTCAGCTCGACCTGCTGGTGGCCACCACCGTGATCGAAGTGGGCGTGGACGTTCCCAATGCCTCGCTGATGATCATCGAAAACGCCGAGCGCCTTGGCCTTGCCCAGCTGCACCAGCTGCGCGGCCGGGTGGGGCGCGGCTCGGCCGTGTCGCGCTGTGTGCTGCTGTACCAGGCACCGTTGTCGGCCATGGCGCGCCAGCGGCTGGAGACCATGCGCCAGACCAACGACGGTTTCCTGATCGCCGAAAAGGATCTGGAACTGCGCGGTCCCGGCGAACTGCTCGGCACCCGCCAGACCGGCCTGGCCGCATTCCGCATGGCCGACCTGGCCCGCGACGCCGACCTGCTGCCAGGCGTGCACGACCTGGCCGAGCGCCTGCTCGCCGAAGCGCCGGACGTAGCCGACAAGGTCGTGCGCCGCTGGATCGGCACGGCTGTGCGCTACGCGGCGGCGTAGAACAGCCCCGAAGCGGCCCATCCGGTCGGGAGCGGACAGATCGAAGCGGCGCCATTCAACCCTGTACCGACCCGCGGTCGGTAGCTACCCGCGCCCGAGCGCCCCGCCTTGTATTTGTCATGACAGGGTGCGAAAGTCCCTTGCCGATTATCAAGACGGCAACGATGACCAAGAAGATTCCGCTGTTGATCGACACCGATCCGGGTGTCGATGACGCCCTGGCCCTGTTGATGGCCTTCGCCGATGAGCGCCACGATATCGTCGGCCTGACCATCGCCGCCGGCAATGTCGGCCTCGAGCACACCGTGCGCAACGCGCTCAAACTGTGTGAAGTGGCCGATCGCGAAGACGTGCCGGTCTACGCCGGTACCGCCGACCCGCTGCTGCACCCCTCCGTTGACGCGGCCCACGTGCATGGCGCCGACGGCTTTGGCGATGTGAACCTGCCGGCCGCCAAGCGCCAGGCCGAAGCCGAGCACGCCGCGCTGGCGATCCTGCGCCTGTCGCACCAGTACGCCGGCGAGCTGTTCCTGGTCGCCCTGGGTCCGCTGACCAACCTGGCCCTGGCCCTCAAGCTCGACCCGACCCTGCCGCAGCGCGTGAAGCGCTTCCTGGTGATGGGCGGGGCAGTGACCTGCCACGGCAACATTACCCCGGCGGCCGAGTTCAACATCGCCTTCGACCCCGAAGCGGCGCACGTGGTGTTCACCGGCTTCCCGCACATCGAAGTAGCCGACTGGGAGGCCACAGTCGCCCACGGCCTGCTGCACGCCGATGTGGAAAAGTGGCTGGCCGCCGACACCGACAAGGCCCGCTTCTATGAGCTGATTTCGCGCCAGACCCGCCTGTGGTCCGAAGACAGCCGCGGCGAGCGCTGGTTCGCCGCCGATGCGCTGGCCATGGCCTGGGCGCTGCAGCCCGAAGGCGCCCTGCGGGTCGAATCGCGTCCCCTGAACGTCGAACTGGCCGGCGTGCACAGCCGAGGTGCTACCATTGTCGACTGGAACCGCCAGACCGGGCAGCCGGATAACACCCAGCTGCTCATGGCCTACGACCAAGGGCGTTTTGAAGCCCAGGTCCGGGCGGCGCTCGGCGTCTCCTGAGACCGCCACGGCGGCTCTTCCGCACGGTAAATGTCCCCGGCTTGCCCTTCGCGGCATCCGGGCATATAATGCCGCTCTTGCGTTTTCCTTATCCTATTTACGGTGTGCCTCATGAAGGACGATATCCATCCCTCGTACCGTGACGTCGTCTTCCACGACGTGACGTCCGATTTCAAGATCCTGACCCGTTCCACCATGGCTTCGAAAGAAACCGTGAAGTGGGAAGACGGCAACGAGTACCCGCTCGTGAAGGTGGAAATCTCCTCGGCTTCGCACCCGTTCTACACGGGCAAGCACAAGGTCATCGACACCAGCGGCCGTATCGACAAGTTCCAGAAGCGCTACGCGCGCTGAGTTGTCGCTGCAGTTGCACCAAAACAACGGTCGCCTTGGCGGCCGTTGTTTTTTTGTGTCCGCTCCAGGGTTGTGAACTGAACGCAGGCCAAGCGACGCACCAGTGCCTGCGGAACGCTGTGTCCGGACGTTGTTGTCCGCATGCCGCGCGGAGCCTTGGCGCTGTAGGCAGGGCGCACCATACGCATAGCCGTACCCGCGTCTACGACTTCCGTCCTAGGGCGGCAGAAATGTTGCTGTGCGATAATGGCGGGATCCACGGTAACGATCGTGGACTTCCTTCACGTGCCTGCCCCATGCGCTTGGGTGGGCGCCTTCCCTCGAGGAGCGCACACAGTGTCCGATCTTGATCAGGTCACGCTCAACGCCGGCGAAAAGTCGGTTGTTTTGCCCGTCATCAAACCTACGCTCGGCAACGATTGCGTCGATATCTCGAAGCTGACCAAGGAAACCGGTCTCTTCACGTACGACTCCGGCTTCACCGCCACCGCCAGCTGCAAGTCCGCCATCACCTATATCGACGGTGACAAGGGCGTGCTGCTGTATCGCGGCTATCCGATCGAGCAGCTCTCGGAAAAGTCCAGCTACGTCGAAGTGGCCTACCTGCTGATCAATGGCGAGCGTCCGAGCGCCGAGCAGTTGAAGGCCTTCACCGACGAGCTGGCCGCTGAAGCCAACGTCGATGCGTCGATCAACACCCTGATCGGCAGCTTCGCCCAGGATGCTCATCCGATGGCCATCCTGACCGCCGCCATCGCGCAGCTGTCAGGCATCTACCACGCCTCGCTGGACCTGTCCGACGCCGAACAGCGTCGCCAGGCCGCCGTGCGCCTGATCGCCAAGGTGCCGACCCTGTCGGCGCTGATCTACCGCCACGGCAAGGGCCTGCCGGCCAACACGCCGGACACCTCGCTGGACTATGTCAGCCGCTTCCTGAAGCAGACGTTCGAATCGGCCGACGGCCAGTACGAACTGAACCAGGACGTGGTCAAGGCACTGGATCTGCTGTTCATCCTGCACGCCGACCACGAGCAGAACGCCTCGACCTCGACCGTGCGTATGGTCGGTTCGACCGGTGCCAACCCGTATGCGTCGGTCGCCGCTGGCGTCACCGCGCTGTGGGGTCCGGCCCACGGCGGTGCCAACGAAGCCGTGCTGAAGATGCTGGAAGAGATCGGTTCGGCCGACAACGTCGAGTCGGCCGTGCTCAAGGCCAAGGACAAGACCTCCGGCTTCCGCCTGATGGGCTTCGGTCACCGCGTGTACAAGAACTTCGACCCGCGCGCCAAGGTCATCGGTGAGATGACCGGCAAGGTGCTCAAGCAGCTGGGCGTGCAGGATCCGCTGCTGGACGTGGCCGTCAAGCTGGAACAGGCCGCGCTGCAGGACGATTACTTCGTGGCCCGCAAGCTGTACCCGAACGTCGATTTCTACAGCGGCATCATCTACAAGGCGCTGCAGATTCCGACCGAAATGTTCACCGTCATGTTCGCCCTGGGCCGTACCTCCGGCTGGGTCGCCCATTGGCTGGAACAGCAGGTCGATCCGGAAATGAAGATCGGCCGTCCGCGCCAGGTCTACACCGGCAGCGACGTGCGCGACTACCAGGGCTGATCGCCTGCGGTAGCTTGTGCTGAAAGCGCCCCGCATTGCGGGGCGTTTTTTTTGGCTTCTTCTCCCCTGTGAGGGGAGCAAGGCCGACGCAGTGGGAGCACGACGCTACCCGGGTGGGTTGGTGTGCGGGCGGCGTCTGGATCGGCTGGCGTCTTCGATCGGGCCGGTCGCGCGCGTGAGGGCCCCGTAGCAGCCGGTAGGCCCCTGGCGCAAATGTCCCCCGGCCGGGTGGCGGCCTCCTCCTTTATTTTGCCCAGGAGCCTACCGGCAGCTACGGGGCTCGGCTTGCGGTACAAGCGAGAAGGCGTGCTCTTTTGGGGCCGTTGGTGGGTCGGGTGCTGGGCGCCGATGCCCTTGGAGGCGAAATCAAGGGGGAGGTGGCGGCCGCAGGCCGACGCCGGAGGACACTCGCCGGAAAGGGTATCGGCGCCCAGCGACGACCTACCAACAACCGCGCCGACAAAGAGGAAAAGAAGCTTTTTTGCCTATCCTTCACCCGAATGAATGCCCGCTGGACACACCCGGTCGGGCGGGGCGCTTTCGTACTTATTGCATGTGCCTATCCAACTCCGAAGAACAAGCTACTTCCGTCAATCAAGTAGCCCCTCCGAGGAGATTCCCATGACGCGTTCCCTGCTCATTGCATTACTCATCGCCCCCTTCGCCCTGCAGGCCAGCGACGCTTTTGCCGGCTACAGCGGCCCGGGCGTCGGCGCGGTCGTCACCACTGCCGCCCAGGCACGCCAGCAACGTGACGACCAGCCTGTGATCCTGCGCGGCACCCTGGCGGCCAAGCTTGGCCACGAGCGCTATCGCTTCACGGACGCCAGTGGCGACATCGAGGTCGAGATCGACGATGACGACATCGCCGGGTATCGCGTCGGCGCGGGCACCGTGGTTGAACTGCATGGCAAGGTCGACACCCACCGGTTCAAGCCCACCGATGTCGATGTGGACCACGTAGCGGTCATGGCGCCGCGCTGAGGCGGAGGCCGCCCCGCGCCCCGGGGGAAGCGCCATTTTGCGCAGATCGCCCTCGCCCGCGTGAAAGGGCAGGCGTGAATGTGAGAACAGCAGCTGGCCGGAACTGTGCGTATGCGCGCAGAACGGAGAGGTGAATGCGCATGCCCGAAGATTGGGCATTGACGCAACAAATGGTCAGGCAGACGCTCTGCCTCGCATTGCCTCCGCTGCCGCGCATGGCGCACGGAATGGCGGTGCGCATCCAGACGACAGGGGGCGCGACGACGCCGACGCAGCATCTGCAGCGCCTGCAGTGAGGGGATGTCGGCCGCAGGCCGCATGCACAGAGTGACGATCACAGGTTGACGATGAGGTGGCCGCCTACGGGGCGGGCGCGGGGCGTGAGCACCCCTGCGCCGGCGCGCGGGATGCATCGTCGGAAGCAGGGCTCGTGTCCAGCCACCGGCAGACGCCGCTGTTCCTTCCAACGGAAATGGAGACACATCAATGGCTGTCCAGACCGAGTTCGTACAGAAACTGCTTTCCGACCCCGCCTTTGCCGAGCAGCTCCGCAGCCAGGCATTGGCCGCGGTACTGGGGGGGCAACAAAGCCCTGCATGGAAGACCTATTTCGGCGGGCAACACTTCGCCGCGATGGCCACCGACCCGGGCAAGCTGCAGGCCCTGGGGGCCTCGGCCAACGCCGCCGCCTGCACCTGCAACAGCACCACCGTCACCACCACCACCAGCCCCATCTGCACCGGCACCACCACCACCGGGTCGGGCTGAGCGCGGCATATACGGTCGCACCATCCCGTTCGGGCGTCGCCGCTGCGGCGTCCGTCGCTCATGTTCGCAGGAGGAATCGAAGATGGCACTTTCGCAGAAGACCAGTGAGATCGTGCAGAAGGCGCTGGATGACAAGGCGTTCGCCGACCAGTTGCGCCTGCAGGGAATGCAGGCCATCCATGCCGGTGCCGGCAGCAGCGAATGGAAGACCTACTTTTCGCAGTTTGCCTCGTCGCCGGAAGAGCTGCAGGCATTGTCCGGCGGTAGCGCGTCGGTGGCCGCGTGTACCTGCCACAGCCGTACCGTGACCACCACCAGCACTCCGCTGTGCACCACCACCACGACCACCACCAGCAGTTGAAAAAGCGCTACGCCGCGCCGGTGCGCGTGACGCACCGGCGCATTCTGACGCTCGACCCGATGGCCAACGTCCAGGGAGGTGTGTCGTGCAGGATGTCGATACCGCAGCAGTGCAGAACGTGTTGGAGCATGTGCCGGGCAAACCGGCCAGTGGCCATGAACAGCAATGGCGCGCGCTGGTGGATGCGTACCTGCCGGTGGTGCCAGGGCGCAGCGGCTGGCGCTACCGGCCACCGCAACGGGCGCATCCGGCGCAGGGTTGGAAGCTGCACGTATCGGCCACGCTGCCCAATGCAATCACCGTGTTCCAACGCTGCGCGCCGCTGCTGGTGGAGCGCGGCGTAGCGTTCAAGTCGGTCAAGACGCTGAACATCCTGGGGCGGCTCAACAGTGCCATCCCCTTTGGTTTCAGCCAGATCGGCAAGTTCATCACCGTCTATCCGCGCGATGCCAACGAGGCCGTCGAGCTGGCCGAACTGCTCGACCAGGCCACGCACGGTCTGGGCGCGCCAACGGTGCCGTTCGATCGCCAGTACCGGCCAGGCAGTGCGGTGTACTTCCGCTACGGTGCGTTTGGTCATGAAGAAATGGAAACCGAAGACGGCACCCGAGTCAGTGCGCTGCGCACCCCCGCCGGGGAGCTGGTGCCGGACATGCGTGAGCCGGGCAAGGCCATCCCCGAGTGGGTCCAGAGTCCGTTCGCCGCGATCGTCGAGACGGCCGCGCCGCCCACGCCGTTGCAGACCCGGTTTCTCTGCTACGAAGCTCTCATGCAGCGTGGCAAGGGTGGGGTGTACCGCGCGGTGGATATCCAGCCGTCGCCCGCGCGGCTATGCGTGGTCAAGGAAGGTCGGCGCCACGGGGAAACCAACTGGCACGGCCTGGATGGCAGGACCTTCGTGGAACGCGAAGAGGCCTTCCTGCGCGCCATGGACGGGCTGCCCTTCGCGCCGCCGGCGGTGATCGATGCGTTCTGCATCGGCGAACATCGCTACCTGGTCATGGAACACATCGACGGCGAGCCGCTGCTGCAGGCCTGCGCAGATCCACAGAAGAAAATCGCGCTGGACGTTGCGCTGGCCTACGCCGCGGGCGTGGCGCGCCTGGTCGCGCAGCTGCACGCGGCCGGCTGGGTATGGCGCGACCTCAAGCCGGCCAACCTGCTGGTGGATCACGATGGACGGCTGCGCCCGGTCGATTTCGAGGGCGCGCTGGGTGTGCACGACACCAGCGACACGCCGTGGGGCACCCCCAGCTACATGCCGCCGGAAGCCAAACGTGGCGCCTTCGCCGGCAGTCACCTGCGCGAGGATCTGTACGGGCTGGGCGCCACCATCCATCAACTGCTCACCTCGTGGCTGATGCACCGCGACGAAGCCGATCCCGCCGCCCAGGCCAGCGCCGAGCAACGGCCCGCCGTGGGCACGCTGCGCAAGGGCGTACCGGTGCCTGTCCGGCAGTTGGTGGCACAGTTGATGGATGCCGATCCGCTGCGCAGGCCATCGGCCGCCGCCGCCGCCGACCTGTTGGCCCTGTATGGCCGCGCCTCGCTGCCGGTACCGGTGCCGGCCACACGTGATTCGGCCTTGGTACGGCGGGTACGCGACAAAATGTGGAAGGACGTACAAGAGATGCTGCTGGACGAACCGGTGTTGGGGGAGGACTGACCGCGGCTGGCCACACCATGGTCCCTTCACGGGCTTTCGTACATGTTGCATGGGCCACCTCCGGTGAGACGCGCAAGCAGCATGCGTCACGCGGACATCCCATCCACACGAGGAAACCTTCCATGAAGCCCATCGTCGCCCTCAGCCTGATCATCGCTCCCTTTGCCCTGGCCATCGCACCAGCGCAAGCCCAGTACACCGGCCCTGGCGCCACGCCGGCCGCCACCACCGTTGCCGATGCACGCCAGCAGCGTGACGATCAGCCGGTCGTCCTGCGCGGGACGCTGGTGGCCAAGCTTGGGCATGAGCGCTACCGCTTCAAGGACGCCACCGGCGAGATCGAGGTGGAGATCGACGATAAGGATCTGCCGGCGCAGGCCATCGGTGCGAGCACCATGGTGGAACTGCATGGCGAAGTGGATACGCACCGGATCAAGCCGACCGATATCGATGTGGATCGGGTGGTGGTGGTCACGCCGCGCTGAGCAAACCGGCGTCGGGGGCACTGTTGGACCGGCGCTATGCCACCTGCCCCCCCTCGACATAGCGGCTGGGCGCGACACCCAGCACCCGGCGGAATGCGGCTGAAAACGCGCTGGGACTGGCGTAGCCCAGGTCGACTGCAACGCGGGTCACCGACTGCCCCGCGCCGAGTCGCTCGATGGCCGCCAGCAGGCACACCTGCTGGCGCCATTCTGCGAAGCTTACCCCTGTCTGCGTACGGAACAGCCGGGTGAACGTGCGCCGGCTCATCCCCGCGTAGGTGGCCATGCTGTCCAGGTCGGCAGCGATCGACGGCGCATCGACCAGCATGCGGCAGGCCCTTGCCAGCCGCGCGTCGGAAGGGAGCGGTGCGTGCAGCGACAACGGCGGCATGGCGGCCATCTCCGCCACCAACAGGTCCATGAGCTTGCCGGCACGCCCGCGCTCGTCATACAGCGCAGGCAGGTCGACAGCGTCCTCCAGCAACTGGCGCAGCAACGCCGATACCGCATACACAGCGCAGCGCCCGGGGAGCGGCGCCGTTGCCGCGTCGGGCACGGCAATGAACGCGTTGAGCATGGTGACCGGTCCGCGCATGTGCATCGCATGGGCAACGCCCGCGGGCAGCCAGCATGCGCGCCCTGGCGGCACCAGCCAGTGGCCTTCGGGTGTGGTGACGCTGATCGTGCCGCGCGCGGCAAACGCGAACTGGCCGCGGCGATGGGCATGCAGCGGGTAGGTGACGCCGGCGGCGTAGTCGTTTGCCGTCATCACCACGCTGCGCGGCAGGTTTTCAAACGCATCGAGCGGGGCATTGCGCATGGCCCGCATTCTATCGTCATTGACCTGTTGTCGAAGGCGGGCCCGCACCGGCATGGCTACGCTCAGGGTCCCAATCAAGCTCACCAGGCCATGCCATGCCCAACACCTTCCATCGCGTGGGAACCGGTCCCCATCCCGTCCTGGTCCTGCACGGCTGGTTCGGCGATGCCCATGCCTTTGCACCG
The DNA here is from genome assembly GCF_009832905.1 of Stenotrophomonas sp. 364. Classification (NCBI taxonomy): domain Bacteria; kingdom Pseudomonadati; phylum Pseudomonadota; class Gammaproteobacteria; order Lysobacterales; family Lysobacteraceae; genus Stenotrophomonas; species Stenotrophomonas sp. 364. The sequence goes on along the minus strand of NZ_CP047135.1, from coordinate 3,406,416 downwards.
ATCGAGCCGTGGTTGTCGGGCGAGATGTTCACCTACGTGTTCATGGACTACCGCGGGTATGGCGGCATGCGCGATGTACGTGGCACTTACACCATTGATGAGATCGCCACCGATGCATTGGCCTTGATGGATCACCTGGGGTACGCGCGTTTCAGTCTGGCAGGGCACTCGATGGGGGGCATGGCGATCGAGCGGATTGCCGTGCGTGCGCCCGAGCGCGTGTGCGCGCTGGTGGCGATCGCGCCGGTGCCTTGTGGTGGCATTGCCTACGATGCAAGTACGCGGCAACTGTTGGAGCACGCCGCCGGCTGCACTGCCACGCGGCGCTGCATCATCGACCGCAGCACCGGCCACCGCCTGCCGGCTGCCTGGATCGACTGGAAGGCGCGCTATTCGGTAACCCATTCGTGTGCCGGGGCATTCACCGCATATCTGCCGGCTTGGGCAGACACGGACTTCAGCGAAGAGATCATCGGCACGCATGCGCTGCACGTGGTGGTAGGCGCGCACGATCCAACCTTCAACCGAGCCCTGGTGGAACGCACGTACCTGCGCCGGTACCGGCAGGCCACGCTGGAGGTGATGGGCAATGCGGGCCACTACCCGATGAATGAAACGCCGCTGGCACTGGTGGCCTCGATGGAGGCATTCCTCTGCGGACATCCGCCCGCCGCACTCTGATGCCAGCTCACGGTTCGTAAAGCCTGCAGCCGTTGCACTCTGTGAGGGCGGTCGCGAATCGAATCACGCTCTCTGTTTTTTAGGAATGGTTGAATGGGTATATCACGGTGCGCTGACTAACCTGACCGGGCTGCCACTGATCCCCACGCGGGTGCTGGCAGTGCTTTCTGCGAAAGCATTCTTCCCCAAAAAAGAGAGAGAACCCCATGTCCATTCTCAAGAAGGCCGTGCTCGCTTCGGCGCTGGCTGCCGTTTCGTTGTCCGCCAATGCCTTCGACGCCGACATCAAGGTCTGGGCCAACGTCGACCCGACTCTGGCCCTGCTCAAGGCCGATGGCACCGCGCTGGATTCGGTCGTCCCCATGGTGCACAACCCGGTCAGCGGCCTGGTGCCGTGGTCGCAGCAGGTGCGCATCTACTCCAACGATGAAGACAAGGACATCGAAGTGCGTGTCGGCAGCGCACCGCAGCTGCTCAACACCGATGGCAGTGGCGCCCCGGTGCCGCTGACCGTCAGCCTCAACGGCAAGGCGCTGACCGTGGCCGCGCAGGACTTCGCCGCCTCCGACCTGTTCGACGGCGCGCTGCCGGGCGCATCGATCCCGATGCCGCTGCGTATCGCGCAGACCAAGCAGGCGCCGATCGCCAAGGGCGGCACCTACGAGGGCATCGTCACCATCGCCATGCAGCAGAAGACCACCAGCCCGTAAGGCGCCCGCGCCGGCCCGCTTGCCGGGCCGGCCGCTTCCGGTCACACCGCCATGAAAGCTCCCGCACCCGCCGTCACCCGGCTGGCGGTCGCGCTCGCCCTGTCGTTGGCCACGCCCCTGGTCGCGGCGCGCGGCGTTCCCGTCGGCTTCGAGGATCTGGTCGAAGGCCAGACCGAACAACTCGAGGTACGCCTGTTCGGTCGCTCCACCGGGCTGGTGCCGGTGCGCGTGACCCTGGAACACGTGCAGCTGGAAGCGCCGGCTGAAGCGCTGCAGGCGCTGCAACTGTCAGCCGAAGCGCAGGCGGCGCTGCTGCCTGCGTTGTCACAGCCGTTGCCGCGCAACAGCCACCTGGCCTGCCGCTACGGTGGCGCCAGCGCCGGCTGCGGTTACATCGATCCCCCCGAGGAGCCTACTGCCGTGCGCGCGCTGTATGACGAGGGCGAGGGCGCGGTGCGCCTGTTCATCGCCCGCCAATGGATCGCCGGCGAGCCGGCCGTCGAGCGTTACCACCAGGTCGACGCCAATGCCGAGAATGCCTTCCTGCACCAGCACACCCTCAATGTCAGCGGTGGCCGTGGCTACCAGTCGCTGGCCGCGCAGGGCATGGGGGCCCTGGGCGTATTACAGCGCGGGCACCTGGCCGCCGACTGGACCTTCAGCCAACAGCGTTACCAGGCCGGCCGCGCGCACCGCGCGTTCCAGCTGGACAACGCCTACTACCGACACGACCTGGGGCAGCAGCACTACCTGCAGGCCGGGCGCATGGACCGCCGCAACCTGAGCAGCCCGCAGGGCGGCACCTTCAGCTTCAGCATGCTGCCGATGGACCGCTTCGAGGGCCTGCGCGTGGGCACCACGCAGGCCTACGTGGATTCCGCTGCGGCCGTTCAGGCCACGCCGCTCACCGTGCTGCTGGCGCGCGATGCGCGGGTGGATGCCTTTGATGGCGAACGCCTGCTGCAGACCTTCTACCTGCAGGCCGGCGTCAACCAGCTCGACACGCGCCGGTTTCCGCTGGGCAACTACACCATCACCCTGCGCATCTATGAAGACGGCGTGCTGGTGCGCAGCGAGGACGCGCCGTTCGACAAGGGCGGCGACTGGACCGACAGCAGTGTGCAGTGGTTCCTGCAGGGCGGGCGCCGCAACGAGCGCCGCAGCGACCGCTTCGATGACGAGCGGGCGGCGATGGGTGGCGTGCGCGTGCCGGTGTCGCGCAACGTGGCGGTAACCGCTGGCCTCGCCGACCTGGGTGGTTTCAGCTATGGCGAATTGCGGGTGGATCTGCGCCACGTATTTGCCACCCAGGACGTGCGCGCCACCTTCAGCGGCATGCACGGCAGCGATGGCAGCCGGGGCCAGCAGCACCAGCTGTCCTACCGCCGCCGCGCCTCGTGGAATGTGTACCACCAGCGCATGCGCGGCCGTGCCTGCCAGTTCGAGGACGATGCGCGCGACCGGCTTGGCTGTGCCGACTCGCTCAGCGCCTCGATGGCGCTGCCGGTGGCCGGCGGCAATGCCTACGTGGCCTATACGCGCCGCCAGACCTGGCGCGCAGGCACCGTGCAGCCGGGGCTGGGGGAGGATCCGCTGGCCGGGCTCGACCCGCTGTTGCCGCCGTGGATTCCACAACCCACGCGCGTGCCCCAGCTCAGCCGCACCTGGCAGGCCAGCTACAGCCGCAGCCAGCGCTGGGGCGAGTTCAGTGTGTCCAGCCGTATCGGCGTGTGGCAGCAGACCAGCGGCGGCGGCCTGCGCGATGGGCGCGACCGCGGCATCTATTTCAACGTCAGCCTCAACCGCCTGCAGCGCGGCGACCGCGGCACCTCGCAGCGGCGCTACGGCGTGGACGTGCGCCAGCCCCAGCACGCGCGGCCGGAGATCAACTACAGCGCTGGGCAGACCCTGCGCCAGGAGTACGAGGACCAGTACCGCGAGGTTGCGGCCGAACTGCGTGGCAACAACAACGAACGCTACAGCGCGACGGTGAGCGGCCAACTGCAGAACCGCATTGGCCAGACCGGCGTCACGCTGTCGCGCTACCAGGACCGCAGCGGCGGGGAAATGGCGTACAGCGCCACGCACAACTCGGGCCTCGCATTCGGCACGCGGGGGCTGTATTGGGGCGCGGGCATCGGTGCTGATGCCGGGCTGGCGGTGCAGGTCGATGGCACCGACGACCTGGACCTGACCGGGGTGGCCGCCGAACTGCAGGTCGGCGGCCTGCGCCGGCAGCGCCTGCGGCTGGGCGAACGCCGCCTGCTGCCGATTTCTGCCTACCAGTCGCACCGCGCCGAGGTACAGGACGCCAGCGCTCTGGACAGCATTGCGGCGGTGCGCGTGACCGGTGTAGGCGGTGCGCGCCCGCTGTTCCTCTCGCCAGGCCGCCTGGTACGCATGCCCGTGCCGATCGAGGTGACCTACACCTTCATCGGCAACGCGCGCGATATCGCCGGTGCACCGCTGCGCGGTGCCCGGATTCTCAACGCACCGGTGCCGGGCACCGGCAGCAATGGAGGCTTCGTGGCCGACTTCCCGCGACGCGAAACAACCCTGTACCTGCTGCAGGACGACCGGCTGCTGCACTGCCCGCTGCAGGTGCGCGAACGCCGCAGCGTGGTGATGCTGGTAGGCGCGGTGCAATGCGAACCGCTGGCCGTGGCGCAGTTGCCCGCCGACATCCGCCATCAGGCCCGGGTGACGCGACTGCTGCAGGAGCAGGCGTTGATTGCGGCTACGCCGCAGGCCGCGGCCGCGGGAGGTGGGAAGTGAAGCGGTTGCCGAGGTGGGTGGTGCTTGTATGCGTGTTGGTGTTGCTTGCGCCGCATGCGAAGGCGCAGCGGCCGCTGGACCAAGATCCCATCGACATAACTCAAGACTACAACATGTCGTGGGATCGCTCTGCGACGCCAGGTGACATCGAGCTGCTACCTCGGCGAACAATAATTGCATATGAGAGGGCGCTGAGCATGTCATATGGTCAGCTATTCATAACGTGCTTCTCAAAGTCCGATTCCGCGCTCGGAAGATGTCCTGAAACTGACACCGGCGAACTCCCGTCGGGGAACAGCAGTGTTATCGCTCTTCGATTCACTGAATCACGGGGCGGCATGACAACGGATGTCGAGGTGCACGGCGATCTTTTTCGCATTGCTGCAACTGCAGCGTGCGAATCCGACTACTGGGCAGCAACTCCTAGGCCGTTGTGGTCTTCGAGTGCACCAGAGTGCAATTTCTTGATGCCGGCGGGGACAGGGGCGGAATTCCGAATACCCGCATCAGAGCTGAATAAGCTCGTTGCAGGCCGGTAGAAGGCCCGACTACTGCTCGCGTTGCGCAGGCCGGCTCATCAACAGCTTGCAACACATACCTTTACTTTCGACTTCACCATCACCGACCACAACGCGGTCTCCATCTACTTCCCGCTCTTCGACCAGGTCACACCGCATGTCGGCCTGAACCTGCAGTACGACCCGATCGCACAGACCGTCGGCGGCAGCACCAAGGTGGACATGTGCCTGTACGACGGGCTGGGGTCACAGAGCCAGTACCTGGGCATCACCGTGCGCGACAGTGGCGCAAGACCGCCGGGACCTTCCGGTTACTCGGTCTGGCACACCGATGGCGGCAGTGATGCCACCCAGCGCGTGGACTACACGGTCACCCTGGACCACAGCGGCACCACCATTCCCCTGCGTAATGGCGTGGAGCAACTGCTGCACGGCATCGACACCGCAAAGCTGCGCCTGGTGATGCTGCCAGGCATGACGCAACCGGTGTTCTGCGTGCCCACGCCGATCACGCTGGATACCCCCCGCATGTCGGTCAGTACCAAGCGCCCTGGCTATTACAGCGGCGATCTCAACGTGGAACTGCGCGTTCCCACGGCCACGCCCTGACTTACATGGAGTCCCCGATGAAGTGCTTCGTTCGCTATCTGCTTCCGCTGTCCTTGCTGTTGGCGGCGCAGGCCCACGCCAATCTCACCGTGCACCCCATGCGTACCTCGGTGGACGCGAAGAAGGGCGCGCAGATCCGCATCTACTCTCAATCCACCCAGCCCCAGTACGTGCAGGTATCGATCAAGCGCATCGTCGATCCCGCCGGTGAAAACGAGCAGGAAGTGGAGGTGGAGCCGGGCGATGCCGCCATTGCGGTAACGCCAGGCAAGTTCGCACTGGCCGGTGGTGGAAATCGCCTGATCCGGGTGATTCCGCTGCAGCCGGTCGAAAAGGAAACCGCCTATCGCGTGTACTTCGAGGGTGTTCGCGGCCCCGATAGCACGGAACGTGGCGGCGAGGGCGACCGTGCCCAGGCCAACGTCGGCGTCAGCCTCGTGTGGGGCGCCCTGGTCAACGTGCTGCCGGCCGAGGCCACGATGCGGCTGCAGGTGGAAGGGAACCGCCTGCGCAACACCGGCACGGTGCGCGTGGGCATCACCAGCATCGCCGACTGCGATGGGCCGCGCTGCACCGCGCATGACGTCTCGCGCAGCCTGTATCCGGGCAGCGCGTTGGAGCTGCCTTTTGCCACCACGCCCGGTCACACGCTGCAGCTGCGCTACCGACTGACCCGCGATGGCTATCGCGAGCATGTGCAGACGTTGGCTCCCTGAACCCCACAGGCCGTCGTGGCGCAGTGGCGCCGCGACGGCACTTCTTCTTCGTTTCCCTTGTTAAGGAGTTTTCATGAACAGGATTTACCGCCGTCTTTGGTCCACTGCCCGGCAGTGCTGGGTGGTCACCAGTGAGCTCGCGTCCACAAAGCGTAAGTCAGGGGCTTCCACACGCCCCCTTCGACGCAGTACGGCAGCGGCGCTGCTCATGTTGTTCGGTGCGGCCGGCACCGCCCATGCGGAGCGCAATCTTGCCTCGTGCTACACCGCCAGCCAAGGATGCGTGCCGTCCTGGGCATGGGGGCATGACTACCAGTGGATCAGTGGGAATGGGCGTTTCGTGCTGCTGACCGGCAATGCCATCAAGTTCGAAGGCGACTATGCGACTGCGTTTGGTAACGGCATCACCTCCTATGGTGACCGCAACTCCGCCTTCGGCTATGGCGCTGGTGTAGCGGGCGGGTATGCCACCGCCGTAGGTGCTTTTGCCAACGCCACGGGAATTGGTGCAACGGCGATTGGCAATGATGCGAACGCCTATGGCGGAAACGCGGTCGCGCTGGGCAGCAAGGCGACGGTCATAACCGGGGCGGGCGTTTCTGGTATCGCCATCGGTGCCGACTCCCGTGCGGGCACGCAGGGCTGGACGGGGGCCATTGCACTCGGTGGCGAAGCGTCTGCGTCCCACGACAGCATTGCCCTGGGGTACCAAGCGCGTTCAAGCGCGGCCAACTCTGTGGCACTCGGGCGCGGGTCGCAGGCCACCGAGGCCTACACCGTATCGGTGGGCAACGGTTCTACGAAACGGCGGATCGTCAATGTTGCCGACGGCACCATCAGCAGCAGCAGTACTGATGCGGTGAATGGCCGCCAGTTGCAGGTGGCAAAAAATGACATCAATGCCGCCAAAGCCACCGCGACAACAGCCAAGACCACGGCCGACCAGGCGCTGGCCAATTCACGGGTGGTCACCCAGGCATCGGCCAGTGGCACCGTACGCGTGGGCGGTGACAATACCGGTACCACGGTCAGCTTTGCCAACAAGAACAACGCCACCCGCTACCTCAACGGCATTCGCAACGGCGCGCTGAGCACCACCAGTACCGACGCGGTGACGGGCCAGCAGCTGTTTGCCACCAACGCCAACGTGACCAAGGCGCAGAGCGCGGCCGATGCGGCCCAGAGCTCGGCCAACAGCGTCAAGACCACCGCCGACAGTGCGCTGTCCAAGGCTAATGGCCTGGCCGGCCTGGTCAGCCAGGCCTCGGCTACTGGCAATGTACGCCTGGGGGGCGAGAACACCGGCACCGTGCTGGATGTGCGCAACAAGGCCAATGCCAACCGCCGCATCAGCGGCCTGGCCGACGCAACGTTGAACACCTCCAGCACCGAGGCAGTCACCGGCAAGCAGCTCACGGCCACCAACGCCAATGTCACCACGGCGCAGAACACCGCCACCGCTGCACAGACAGCGGCGACCGGTGCCAGGACCACCGCCGACAGCGCGCTGGGCAAGGCGACGGCGCTGGGTGGGCTGCTGAGTCAGGCCTCGGCCAGTGGCACCGTTCGCGTGGGCGGTGACAACACCGGAAGCGCGGTCAGCGTTGCCAACAAGAACAACGCCACCCGCTACATCAATGGCATTCGCAACGGCGCGCTGAGTGCCACCAGCACCGATGCGGTGACCGGCCAGCAGTTGTTTGCCACCAATGCCAACGTGACCAAGGCGCAGACGGCGGCGGATGCGGCCCAGAGTTCGGCCAACAGCGCCAAGACCACTGCCGACACCGCGCTGGGCAAGGCCACTGCGCTGGGCGGCCTGGTCAGCCAGGCCTCGGCCACGGGCAATGTGCGCCTCGGTGGTGACAACACCGGGACCGTGCTGGATGTGCGCAACAAGAGCGATGCCGGCCGTAAGATCACCGGCTTGAGTGACGGCACTCTGAGCAGCACCAGCACCGATGCCGTCACCGGCAAGCAGCTCACCGCCACCAACACCAAGGTGACCACGGCGCAGAACACCGCCACGGCTGCACAGACGGCGGCAGCGGGCGCCAAGACCACCGCCGACACCGCGCTGGGCAAGGCCAATGTGCTGGGCGGGCTGGTCAGCCAAGCCTCGGCCACAGGTAATGTACGCCTTGGCGGTGACAACACCGGGACCGTGCTGGATGTTCGCAACAAGAGCGATGCCGGCCGTAAGGTCACCGGTTTGAGTGACGGCACCCTGAGCAGCACCAGCACCGATGCCGTCACCGGTAGGCAGCTCACCGCCACCAATGCGAATGTGACCACGGCGCAGAACACTGCTACTGCCGCACAGACGGCCGCGGCCGGCGCCAAGACCACCGCCGACACTGCGCTGGGCAAGGCCAATGTGCTGGGCGGGCTGGTAAGCCAAGCCTCCGCCACTGGCAATGTGCGTTTGGGTGCCGAGAACACGGGCACGGTGGTGGATGTGGCCAACAAGGACGGCGCCAAGCGCCGGGTGAACAACGTTGCCAACGGCGTGGTGAGCAGCACCAGCACCGATGTGGTGACCGGGCAGCAGCTTCATGCCACCAATCAGGCCGTCTCCACCCAGGGCCAGTCGCTGGTGCTGCACGGCCAGCAACTGGCGACGCACACCCAGTCCCTGGCAGCGCAGGACCAGCGCGTGTCGACCAATCGTACTGATATCGAACAGCTGCGCTCGGACGTGGACAACTTCGATCCGGATCTGGATGGCGTGGTGAAGTTCAGTGCCGATCGTCATCTTGTGGATATGGATGGTGCGCGTGTATCGGGCGTTTCGGCGGGTGACATCAATTCGGCAGGTAGCACTGATGCGGTGAACGGTGGGCAGTTGTTTGCGACCAATGAGAGGATGCTGGCGCTGGAGGGTGCCGGAAAATTTCTATCTGTAGGTGCCGGTGGCGATCAAGACCCAGCATCAGCAGGCAGATTCTCTGTAGCAATTGGTGATTCCGCAGAGGCGTCTGTCGGTGGGGAGGGAGGTGTCGCGGTCGGCGGCTACGCCGTCGCACGTGGTACCAATTCGGTAGCAATTGGCCGCGCAGCCTCCGTTCGAGCTGGGGCATCTGGCGCCTTCGCGCTTGGTGTACGGTCATTGGTTGAGTCAGAGGGCGGTTTGGCCGTCGGCGCCGAGAGCCGCATTATGTCCGGAGCTGTAGATAGCGTTGCAATGGGTAGTCATTCAGTCGCGTCTGAGAGACATACTGTGTCCTTCGGACATGACAACTTGCAGCGACGACTTGTGCACGTGGCTAGAGGCATGGCCGCCACGGATGCAGCGACTGTAGCTCAGCTTTCTGAATCCCTTTCAGGTCTCGGCGGTGGTGCAAGTGTGGACGGAGTTGGTTCTATCATCGGACCGGTCTACAACGTACAGGGCGGTGCGCAGAACAACGTTGGCGACGCGTTGAGCGCACTCGATGGCGCGGTTATCCGGTCCGGTCGCAGCGTAGAAAGCATCGAGAGCCAGCTGCGATCGACATTCCAGCAGTCGCCTTTCGCTCGAGAAGATGGTATCGGTCAGCTGAACTTGGCTGGTGCACAGGGCATGCTTCTGTCGAACCTAGCCGATGGGCGCATTGCTGCAGGCAGCCGTGATGCAGTGACTGGTAACCAGTTGTATGCCACGGAGCAGAAGATCGAGCGTAATCGACGCGACTTAGACGCGATACAGCGCGATTGGAGTTCGGAGCAAAGGAATCTGCTGACTACGACCGGAGATGGAAACCCCATCGATTTCGGCGGCGCGCGTCTAACTGGTGTTGCCGATGCGCGCCTCTCTGCTGATAGTTCGGATGTGGTGCGTGGGAGCCAGCTTTACAGCACGAACCTGCGACTGAACTCCATTGAAGAAATGAGCAGCAACTTCGCGTTTGGCTGGATGCCTGAGGATTGGCAGTATCCAGCTGAAGCAGGCCCAGCTGCGGTAGCTATTGGCAAGAATGCTCGTGCGTCGTTGGGCTCAGAGGGCGGTGTCGCTGTTGGTGCATGGGCAACGGCCCAAGGAAAGAACTCGGTGGCATTAGGGCGCGCTTCCTACGTTCATGAGCAAGCGGAGGACGGCTTCGCTGTAGGTGGCAGGACCCAAGTGGCCGCTAGAGGGGGCATCGCTCTCGGTGCCGGGAGCGAGGTCCGTTCTAATGCTATTAATTCTGTTGCTATTGGATGGCAATCGATCGCCAATGATGCAAACACCGTCTCCTTCGGAAATGACTCGCTAAAGCGCCGTCTCACCGGTGTAGCCAACGGCCGCAACGCCAACGACGCAGCCACCATCGGCCAGCTCCGCGGCGCCTTGTCCACCCTCGGTAGCAACATCGACGCCAACGGCAATGTCACCACACCCGGCTTCAACCTCCAGGGCCAGCACCACACCACAGTAAACGACGCCCTCACCACCCTTGACGCGGCCGTAGTTACCACCGACTCCCGCGTAGACCGCGTGGAAACCCACCTGCGCTCGGTCTTCCAGGAAACCCCCTCCACCCGCAGCGATGGTGCCGCTCAGCTCACCCTGGCGGGCGCCAACGGCATGGTCATCTCCAACGTGGCCAACGGCCTGATTGCCGCCGGCAGCCGCGAGGCGGTCAACGGTGGCCAGCTGCATGCGGTGCAGCAGCAGCTCAACGGCCGCATGGACGGGCTAGAGCAGCGTGTTGACGGTCCGCCGCAGGCCCGTGCGATGGCGACTGCATCGGCCGATGCGGGCGCGCCAACGCCCACCCCGACCAGCAGCGAATCGGCCGCCGCCACTCCGCCGGCGGCCAACGAGGGTGACAAGGCCGTGGCCGGCAGCGGCAGTGCGCCGTCGTCGCCGCCCACGCCGCAGCCCAAGTCCAAGAAGGATGACGCGCCCGCACCGACCCCGCAGGTGGACACCGCCGAGCTCGAGAAGATGCTCGCGCGCGCCAATGAGTACACCGATGGTGCCATCAAGGGCGTGGAGCAGCGCCTGGACAAGATGGACAAGCGCTTCAACCGCATGGCCGCGATGAGCAGCGCGCAGACGGCCATGGCGATGAACACCGCCGGCCTGGCCACCTACAACCGCCTCGGTGCCGGCGTAGGCTACAGCGATGGCGAGTCGGCCATGGCCGTGGGTTACCAGCGGGTGCTCAACGAGAAGGGCTCGGCCACCTTCAGCCTCAACGGCGCGTTCACCAACAGCGGTGAGCAGAGCGTTGGCCTGGGTGTTGGCATCGGTTGGTAACGCGCAGTGCAGGGCAGGGCACCGTAGAGGTGCCCTGCCCACTGCGCAATGAAAAGGGGAACGCGATGGACACCATCGGTAACCAGATCGCCTGGCGGCTGGGCTATCTGAATATTCTTCAGGGCGTCATTGCCCGTCTGGCCAACAGCGCCGCGGCCATGAAGGCGGGCAGCGTGGCAGTGCTGACCGGGCTGCTGGCCTGCGCGGTAGGCCAGCAGGCGTCCTTCCATTGGGCGTTGTTCGTGCTGCCCGGCGTGCTGTTCATGGGCTTTCATGCGTTTTTCCTGCAGCAGGAGCGCGCCTTCGTGCAGTTGTACAACGCGGCCAGCGATGCGCCCCTGTCCCAGGTGCTGTCCTACCGCATCGACGCGGCCCGGTTGGCGGCGGTGCGCGAGCCGTTGCTGAAGGTGCTGTGCCGCCCGACCGTGTTGGCCTTTCATCTGCCGCTGGTGGCCGGCGTTGTGCTGGTCTACCAGGTGGTACGGGAGGCATCACGATGCTGCTGAAGCTGCGCGTACGCAATTTCAATGGCGCCGGGCTGAAGGCGGATGCGCCGGCCGTCGCCGCGCTCCAGGAGCGGTGTCATGCCACGTGGCGGGCCGTTGCCGCCTACCTGATGGACAGCGGTACGGTGCTGGATGCCGAGTCTGTGCAGCAGGTTGTGGCACCCGCGTTCCAGCCCGACGTGTTCCTGTCGCATGGGCGCGGCGATCGAGAAGAGGTACTGCAGCTGGCGGTGATGCTTGAGCAGCTGGGGCTGACGGTGTTCGTCGACTCGTGCCTGTGGCTCAACGCCTACACCGTGCAGCAGGAACTGGACGAGTCACTCTCGGCGCGCCGGAACTCACCCGGCACGCATCACTTTCACTATCACCGCGTGGTGCGGACGTCGGCCAGCCTGCACATGGTGTTCAATGCCGCCCTGCAGAGGCTGATCGATGGCTGCGAGCTGTTCCTGCATCTGGAGGGCGAGGCCGAACCTCTACGCACATGCGTGGAGGATGGTCGCCATGCGGGGGCACCGTGGGTGCTTTCCGAGCTGATGTTTGCTCGCCATCTGCCGAGGCGTGGCCGCCCCCGGCTGACCTTGGAGGCTCTGAAATCCGAGGCTGACGACGGCGTGGCGTTCGGCGCCCCTGAAGCTGCGCATGCGCTGGAGTGGGAGGTGCTGGAGCGTGCAATCGCCGACACAACTGGATTCCCGACAACCTCCTACGCTCACGACCATCCGGTTTTCCTGGATCACCTTTACGGAAAGCTGCCGTTGAGCGAACAGGAAAGGCGGCTGTTGGGCTGGCTGTGATTCGACATGCCGTGATCTGAACAGCGTAGCTGCACAAGGCAAGAGGAGAAGAGCATGCTTATGGATGTAAGGATCACCGATTTCGACGAACTGCGCCTGCGCGTCACCCAGGACGAGTTGGACGCCTACAAGGCGCGCAATACCCCGGAGCTTGATGACATCACCGACTACCTGTCGGGTAAGGACAACCTGCTGGACGCCGATGCCATTGCAGCGCGTCTGTTTGCGGTGGAAAAGGCAGATGTGTTCCTCTCCCATGCGCATCGGGATCACGACGCCGTAGTGGCGTTGGCGGTGACGCTGGAGAAGTTGGGGTTGAAGGTGTTTGTCGACGCGTGTGTCTGGGGAGATGTGTACGCCCTGTTGCTCAAGGTGGATCAGGCAAGAGCGGAATTGCCACTCCAGCCGGGCCTGTTTGATTACACCCGCGCCACCCGCAATGCCGCCAACATGTACATGATCCTCAACGTGGCACTGCAGCGCATGATCGACCAGTCGGAGCTGCTGCTGTTCCTGGACAGCAACGCGGTGCGCGTCCAGGACTACGTGGAGGGTGAGGCGTACATCGGCTCACCGTGGATATTCGCCGAATTGATGTTCGCGCAGATGGTGGCGCGTCGTCCGCGACTGACAGGTACCGGCATCGAGAATCTCAGGGAGGTTTTTGCCAAGGACGACAGCGATGCGACCGCACCCATGGTCCGCTACCGGTTGCCCGAAAGCTCGCACACGATGCCCGCGGCCACGTTGAACCGGCTGATTTCAAGCGCGACGTTTGCCGCGACGCTGGCGACCCGCTTCAACTTGCGCAGCAGTGGCTACGATTTCCTGGATCACTTCTACCAAGCCCTGCCGTTGCGCGCTGCGGAGCGCGAACTGCTGGGATGGACGAAGGATGCAACGTAGCGCCGTGCGGAACCCGGGCGGGTTACGGCCCGGGGCTATCCCGCCAGGTAGCCGGCCATCTCCGCCTCGGCCAACACCTCACGAAGCTGCGCCACCGACGCCCGCCGCATCGGCTTTTCGTCGATGGCCGACAACGGCGGCTGGCGAAGCGCGTCGTACGGCAGCACCGCAATGTCGAAGGTCAGGTCTTCGGCGCTGAACACCCACACCGGCACGTCCAGCACGCGCTCGCGGTCCAGCCGCAGGCGGCGGGTACGCAGCTCGGCCGGGATGCCGTGTTCGTCGAAGTAGCGCTGCACCGCATCGGCGTCGTCGCTGTGCACCTGCAGCTGCACCGGGCTGTTGGCGTCGGCAGTGCCGTCCAGCACGGGCCCACACAAACGCGGGGCGAACTGGGCGAGGAACTCCATCGCACGCAGGGCCGCTTCGCGGCGCTGGCGCAGGTGCGCACCATGATCGGCGCCGGCGAACAGGCGCTGGTACTCGCGCAACGCGTCCTCGATTTCGGCGTTGCGGGGCAGGGAGGCGTCGTCGTGGATGTCCAGCCGTGCCGCCGCCTTGAGCTTGGCCTGGTGGTAGTCGCGGATGCCGCCTTCGGCCATCAGCCGGGCGGCCTCATGGGCGAGCCGGTGGCGGCGCTCGCGGGTCTGGGTGGCTGCATGCTGACGGGCTCGATGCATGACCGGTACTCCTGTGCGACCTGCACGGCAATGTACACCGGCGATGTGACATACGTGTAGAGCCGGGCTCTGCCCGGCTGTCGGCGTGTAGAGCCGGGCTCTGCCCGGCTGGCCGACATTGCAGGCCGCCGGGCACAGGCAGCCGGGCACAGGCAGCCGGGGCACAGGCAGCCGGGGCACAGGCAGCCGGGGCACAGGCAGCCGGGCAGAGCCCGGCTCTACGGGGGGGCGAGGGCAACGAAAAAGGCCGGGCAATGCCCGGCCTTCCTCGTCATCCTGCCGTCGGCATCAGAAGATATCGAACGCGGCGTCGTCGGCCTGCTGCACATGGGTATCGAAGCTGTACTCCTCGATCTTGTCCATGTCTTCCACCTTGACCCACTCGGTGGCCCCGTTGAGGGTGGCCTGGACCATCCCGGACGGCGGCTCGTTCTGCGCGATCGGGGTGTCCTTCAGCGCGGCGCGCATGTAGTCGATCCAGATCGGCAGTGCAGCCTTGCCGCCGTACTCGCGGTAGCCGAGCGAGCGGAAGTCATCGCGACCCACCCAGACCGTGGTGACGTAAGGACCGCCGAAACCGGAGAACCAGGCGTCGCGGTGGTCATTGGTGGAGCCGGTCTTGCCGCCCACGTCCTCGCGACCGAGCACCTTGGCCGCGGTGCCGGTGCCGCGCTGGACCACGTCGCGCATCATCGACACCAGCTGGTAGGCGGTGCGTGCGTCGATGGCGCGCGGGGCGACCTTGGCGTCCGGGTTGACCGGCTTGGCGGGTTCGGCCGCCTGCTGCGGCTTGGGCGCCGCAGCGGTGTCCGGGGCAGCCGGTGCGCCAAAGTTGAAGCCGTCCACCACCTGGCTGACCGGCGCGCCGCCACTGGTGCCCGCGCAGTCGCGGCAGGCCATGGCCGGGTTTTCCTTGAACACCACCACCCCGTCACGGTCGGTCACCTGGTCGATCACCCAGGTGTCCACCCGCGAACCGCCATTGGCGAAGACGGCATAGCCGCGCGCCACCGACAGCGGGGTGACCGAGGCGGTACCCAGCGACATCGACAGGTTGGGCGGCAGCTCGGCCTCGGCAAAGCCGAATTCGCTGATGTACTTGCGCGCGTAGTCCACGCCCATGCCGTCCAGCAGGCGGACCGAGACCAGGTTGCGCGACTGCACCAGCGCCTCACGCAGCCGCATCGGGCCACGGAAGCCGCCGCCGTCGTTCTGCGGCGACCAGGTCTTGCCGCGGCGGTCGCGGAACACCACCGGGGCATCCAGCACGATCGAGGCGGGGTTGAAGCCCTTGTCGAACGCGGCCGCATAGATGAACGGCTTGAAGCTCGAACCCGGCTGGCGGCGCGCCTGGGTGGCGCGGTTGAACTTGTTGCCGGAGAAGCTGAAGCCGCCCACCAGGGCCTTCAGGGCGCCACTTTCGGCATCCAGCGAGACCAGCGCGGACTGGCCGCGCGGGATCTGGTCGATCAGCCACTCGCCTTCCTTCTCGCCGGCGCGCACCCGCACCAGGTCGCCCCGGGTCAGCAGCTTGGCCGGGGTCTTGTTGACCCAGCGGCTGGCCGCGACGGGCAGCACCAGCTCGCTGCGGTTGGCCAGCACCACGGTGGCGCTGCCATCGGCGGCGGTGGACGCCACGATCGCCGGCAGCAGCCCGGACTGGGCCGGAATGCCGGCCAGCTTGGCCGCCAGCGCCTTGGCATCGGCATCGGCCGGCACCTCGAAGTGCTGCTCCACGCCATGCCAGCCATGCCGGTGGTCGTACACGCGCAGGCCATCGCGCACGGCGATGTTGGCCGCCGTCTGCAACTCGGCATTGATCGTGGTGGTCACGTGGTAACCCTTGTTGACCACGTCGCCGCCGAAGCGGGCGATCATTTCCTGGCGGACCAGCTCGGCCACGTAGGGGGCTTCGACCTGCACCGGCGGCTCATGCGCGCTGGCGTGCATCGGCACCGCCTTGGCGGCGTCGGCCTCGGCCTGGCTGATGAAGCCCAGGCTGGCCATGCGCTGCAGCACGTAGAAGTCGCGGCGCTCGCGGGCCCGCTCGGGGTTGCTGATCGGGTTGCCCGAAGATGGGAACTTGGGGATGCCGGCCAGCGAGGCCATCTCGTCCAGGTCCAGCTCGCCCAGCTTCTTGCCGTAGTAGAACTCGGCCGCAGCGGCCACGCCGTAGGCGCGGTTGCCGAAGAAACTCTTGTTCAGGTACAGCTCGAAGATCTCGTCCTTGCTCAGCTCGGACTCGATCTTGCGCGCCAGCAGGATCTCGGCCAGCTTGCGGGTGTAGCTGTACTCCGAGCTCAGGAAGAACTGCCGGGCCACCTGCTGGGTGATGGTGGACCCCCCCGGCACGCGCTTGTCGTTGGTGGTGGCCAGCAGCCAGACCGCGCGGCCGATGCCCTTGTAGTCCACCCCGCCATGCTCGTAGAAGCGGGCGTCCTCGGTAGCCAGGAAGGCCTGCTTGAGACGTTCCGGGACCTCCTTCATGGTGATCGGTACGCGCCGCGACTCGCCGAAGACGGCCATCAGCTTGCCATCGCTGGCATACACGTACATGGGCTCCTGCATCTCGATGTCGCGCAGGGTCTGCACGTCCGGGAGCTTGGAGGAAATGGCGTAGTACAGGCCACCTGCGACGGCGGCGCCGATCAGGCCCAGGACCAGGATGGCGACCAGCAACCAGCGCAGCCAGCGGCGAAAGCGTGTCATCAGTGACAGATTCCGATTGCGAATTTCGTGGCCGCAGAGTATAGATTACGCAAGGGAACGGCTGGGGTTGTTCCCGGGGAGCGCAGATCGACGACCGTCTGGGGAGCCGTGAAACGTGCGGTACTGCACGTTTCACTGCGTGATGGTTGCGGTTTGCAAAAAAAACGTTATTAATGCGCGGGCGCAGGTTATGCGTCCAAGTGCCCGTCGGCAGGGGAGAAACCGTGGGGCTTATCCCAAAAAGCCAGTCGCCGCTTATTGGCGTCGACATCAGCTCGACTGCAGTAAAGCTCTTGCAGCTTTCCCGCAGTGGCAATCGTTTCCGCGTGGAACATTACGCTGTGGAACCACTTCCGCCGAATGCGGTCGTGGAAAAGAACATCGTGGAAGTGGAGGCCGTGGGTGAGGCTATCCGCCGCGCCGTGAACCGTTCCGGTACGAAGGCCCGGCACGCTGCCGCAGCCGTCGCCGGCTCGGCGGTGATCACCAAGCTGATCCCGATGCCGGCCGATCTGGACGAGAACGACATGGAAGCCCAGGTCGAGCTCGAGGCGGTCAACTACATCCCGTACCCGATCGAGGAAGTGAACCTCGACTTCGAGGTGCTGGGTGCCATTCCCAACAACCCGGAAATGGTCCAGGTGCTGTTGGCGGCGTCGCGGTCGGAGAACGTGGAGCTGCGCCAGTCGGCGCTGGAGCTCGGCGGGCTGACCGCCCGGGTCATGGACGTGGAGGCCTTCGCGGTCGAGAACGCCTTTGCCCTGGTCGCCAGCGAGCTGCCGATCGCCAGCGATGGCGTGGTCGCCCTGGTGGACATCGGTGCCACCATGACCACCCTGAACGTCCTGCGCGGCGGGCGGAGCCTGTACAGCCGCGAACAGGTGTTCGGCGGCAAGCAGCTGACCGACGAAGTGATGCGCCGCTACGGCCTCACCTACGAGGAAGCCGGGCTGGCCAAGCGCCAGGGCGGGCTGCCGGAAAGCTACGAGATGGAAGTGCTGGAGCCGTTCAAGGAGGCCACGGTCCAGCAGATCAGCCGCCTGCTGCAGTTCTTCTATGCCGGTAGCGAATTCAACCGTGTGGACCACATCGTGCTGGCCGGCGGGTGCGCTGCGCTGGCCGGCCTGCCGGAGATGGTGGAAGAACAGCTGGGCGTGGCCACCGTGGTGGCCAACCCGCTGGCACAGATGACCCTGGGTCCCAAGGTCCAGGCGCATGCCCTGGCCCAGGACGCCCCGGCGCTGATGATTGCCACCGGTCTGGCGCTGAGGAGCTTTGACTGATGGCAAGAATCAATCTATTGCCGTGGCGCGCCGAGCGGCGCAAGCAACGCCAGCGTGACTTCTACGGCATGCTCGGGGTGGCGGCCATCGGCGGCGTGCTGCTGTCGCTGTTGATCTGGTTCTACTACGACCGGCAGGTCAGCGGGCAGGGCGAGCGCAATGCCTTCCTGCAGACCGAGATCGCCAAGGTCAAGGAGCAGAACAAGGAGATCGACCGCCTGGATCGCCAGAAGGACCGCCTGCTGGCGCGCAAGAAGGTGATCGAGGAACTGCAGGCCAAGCGCTCGCAGATGGTCCACCTGTTCGATGCGCTGGTGCGCACCATTCCCGATGGCGTGGTGTTGACCTCGCTCAAGCAGGAAGGCGACATCCTCACCCTGGAAGGGCGCACCCAGTCCAACGCCCGGGTCAGCGCCTACATGCGCAACCTGGAAAGTTCGGGCTGGATGAGCAAGCCGGAACTGTCGGTGATCGAGGCCAAGAAGCCCGAGCCCGGCAAGGACGGGCCGACCACCCTGAGTGACATCAGCGCCTTGCCGTACATGTTCGAGGTCAAGGTCACCCTGCCGGCCCAGAGCGAGCCGGTGAACGGGATCAATGCCGATGGCAGCGTGGTGGTGCCGGCCGATGCCGCCACCGTCCCGGCTGACCCGGCCGCCGCGCCGGTGGCCCCGCTGTCGCCCGGTCCCGCGCCGACCTCGGCCCCGCCCGCTGCTGCGCCTGCCACGGCGCCGGCCGCCGAGCCGGCCAAGCCGTCGGGCAGCCGCATCGCACCGCCCGCCGCGCCTGCACAACCGGCGGCGTCCAGTACGCCGCAGAAGGGGGGCGCATGAGCCAGAAGATGAATCTCAAAGAGCTGGACTTCAACAACATCGGCAACTGGCCGCAACAGGCCAAAGTGGTGTTCTGCGCGCTGCTCTCGCTGTTGATCGTGTTCCTGGCGTGGTTCGCCCTGATCAGCGGCAAGCGTGAAGAGCTGGCCTCGCTGGAAAACACCGAAAGCAGCCTGCGGGAAGAGTTCGTCAAGGAGCAGGGGCGTGCGGTCAACCTGGCGCCGCTCAAGCAGCAGCTGGCCCAGATGGAGCAGGTGCTGCAGCAGATGCTGCGCCAGCTGCCCAGCAAGACCGAAATGCCGGACCTGATCATCGACATCTCGCAGACCGCGTTGTCCAGTGGCCTGGTCAATGAGCTGTTCCAGCCCGGTGCCGAGCAGCCCAAGGAGTTCTACGCCGAAAAGCCGATCGCCCTGCGCATGGTGGGCAGCTACCACCAGTTCGGTGCGTTCGTCAGTGGCGTGGCCTCGCTGCCGCGCGTGGTCATCCTGACCATGCACGACATCAACCTGAAGCCGAAGGATCCCAAGACCGGCATCACCGCGCGCAGCGGTGCGCTGGAGCTGTCCGGCACGGTCAAGACTTACCGTTACCTGGACGAGCTGGAAATGGAAGCGCAGGAAAAGGCGGCTGCCGCCGACAAGACCGCCAAGCCCGGAGGCACGCCATGAGCCTGGGGATGACCGCACGGGTATGCGGGTTGCTGGTGCTGGCACTGCTGGCCGGTTGCGCACGCGGGATAAGCAGTACCCCGGGCGATGCGCCGAACCTGGAAAAGTGGGTGGAGGACGTGCGTGCGCGCCCGGCGCCCCCGCTTGAGCCACTGCCGGTGATGCAGCAGTTCGAAACGTTCGAGTATTCCGCGCAGGGGATGCGGGATCCGTTCACCGATGCCTGGACCAATCCGCAGGGCGGGTCGGGGCTGCGTCCGGACCCGAACCGTCGCAAGGAACCGCTGGAAGCCTTCCCGCTGGATGCCTTGGACATGGTGGGTTCGCTCGGCCGGGGCGGCGGGCTGGTCGCACTGGTGATGGCGCCGGACAAGGTCACCTATCGGGTGCGTCCGGGCGTCTATCTGGGGCAGAGCGACGGCCGGGTGACCGGGGTCTTCGAAGACCGGATCGAACTGATTGAACTGGTGCCGGATGGCGCGGGCGGCTGGCTGGAACGGCCTGCATCGCTTGCGCTTGAAGATCAATGAATGATTACGGGGATAGCACGATGACCTTTTCCAATGCCATGCGGCAGCGTCCCGACAGGCGCCCGAAGCTGATCCACCTGTGCGCGCTGGGAGTCGCGCTCATGGTGGCCAATGGCACGCTGTTGGCGGCCACGCCCGCCGCAGCGGCTCCGCAGCCTGCCGCCAGCGCCGCGCCGATCACCGCGCCGGCTTCGCTGTCGGTATCCAAGATCGATTTCAAGCGCGGTGACGACGGCGCCGGGCGGTTGATCCTGCAGTTCGACGGCAAGGGCGCCAGCCCGGACCTGCGCACCCAGGGCAACAACGTGGTGATCGACGTCGGCAACGTACGCCTGCCGGAGAACCTGCAGAAGTCGATCAACGTGGTCGATTTCGCCACGCCGGTGCAGCGCATCGATCCCAAGCCCTACGGCGGCGGCACCCAGCTGGTGCTCAACACCAATACCGCGTTCGAGTCGCTGGCCTATCAGACCGGCAACGAGTATGTGGTGGAGATCAGCCCGCGCAAGGAGGCCCCGGCCACCGGCGCGATCAATGCCACCACCGTGACCCAGGCGGCCACCGCCATTGCCCAGCGCGGGTACAGCGGCAAGCCGGTGACCTTCAACTTCCAGGACGTGCCGGTGCGCACGGTGCTGCAGTTGATCGCCGAAGAGTCCAACCTGAACGTGGTGGCCTCCGACAGCGTTGAAGGCAACGTCACCCTGCGTCTGGTCAACGTGCCGTGGGACCAGGCGCTGGACATCGTGCTGCGCGCCAAGGGCCTGGACAAGCGTCGCGAAGGCGGCGTGGTGTGGGTCGCCCCGCAGCCGGAACTGGCCAAGTTCGAGCAGGACAAGGAAGACGCACGGATCGCGATCGAGAACCGCGAAGACCTGGTCACCGATTACATCCAGATCAACTACCACAACGCCGCGCAGATCTTCAAAGCGCTGACCGAAGCCAAGGGCATCGGCGGCAACAGCGGTGGCAGCGGTGGTGGCAGCGGCAGCAGTTCGCAGGAAGACAGCGGCTTCCTGTCCTCGCGGGGGCGCATCGTTGCCGACGAGCGCACCAATACGCTGATGATCAGCGACATTCCGAAGAAGCTGGCGCGCATGCGCGAGCTGATCAACGTGATCGACCGCCCGGTCGACCAGGTATTGATCGAAAGCCGCATCGTCATCGCCACCGATTCGTTTGCCCGGGAGCTGGGTGCCAAGTTCGGTATCAGCGGTGCGCGCGACAACGTGTACTTCGGTGGCAACGTTGAACAGAACCACGCCAACGCCACCAGCAATTCCACCAATGCCACCCAGTACGCCCGCGACGTGGCGGCATGGGAGGCCGGTGGCCGCACGGGCGCAATACCCGTGCGGACGCCGAACACGCTGAGCGGCAGCAACCTCAACTGGAACCTGCCCGTCGCGGCCGCCTCCAACCCGGGTTCGTTGGCACTGTCGATCCTCAACGCCGGTTACCTGCTGGACGTGGAGTTGTCCGCCATGCAGCAGGAGTCGCGTGGCGAATTGATCTCCAACCCGCGCGTGGTGACCACCAACCAGCGCGAAGCACTGATCAAGCAGGGTAAGGAAATCGCCTACGTCACCATCACCGGTGGCGGCAGCGGTGGTGCCGCAACGCCCAACGTGCAGTTCAAGGAAGTGGTGCTGGAGTTGAAGGTCACCCCGACCATCACCAACGACAACCGCGTGTTCCTGAACATGTCGGTCAAGAAGGATGAAGTCGAGAGCTACATCCGTCTGCAGGGGTACGGTGAAGTGCCGACGATCAATCGCCGTGAAGTGAACACGGCCGTGCTGGTGGAGGACGGCCAGACCGTCGTCATCGGTGGCGTGTACGAGTTCACCGACCGCAACAGCATCAACAAGGTGCCGTTCCTGGGCGACGTGCCGTTCCTGGGCAACCTGTTCAAGAAGCGTAGCCGCAACAAGGACAAGGCCGAGCTGTTGGTCTTCGTGACCCCGAAGGTACTGCGGGTTGCAAAGCGCGCCGACTGATTCCCTGCCGCGCTGATGCGTGTTGAAGGGCCGCCCTGGGCGGCCCTTCTGCGTTTGGCGGCGAGCCCAACGGGGCTCTCCCACCCAGGTCTTCGCCCGCTGAGCGCGCGTCGATGGCCGCATCCTGCAGCGCTTGCATGCGCGCGATTCCTGTTCATCCCGCCTTGATGCAGGCGCAGCAGCAGGCTGCGATGATAGTGGGGAACCGATTTCCCTGGCGCTGGTCCTAGTCTCCATGAATTCCATTCCCCCACTTCCCGATGCGCTCCCCGGGGCCGTCACGCCGTCGGTCGAACGCGAGGTCTCTCGCCTGCACGACGGCTTCCGCGCCCTGCGCGATGCACTGGCCGGCGAGATCGTCGGCCAGGCGGCGCTGGTCGATCGGCTCCTGACCGCCTTGCTGGCCGATGGCCACCTGCTGGTCGAAGGCGCCCCGGGGCTGGCCAAGACCACCGCCATCCGCGCGCTGGCCGCGCGCCTGGAGGCGGACTTCTCACGCGTGCAGTTCACCCCGGACCTGTTGCCGGCCGATCTGACCGGCACCGAGATCTGGCGCCCGCAGGAGGGCCGCTTCGAGTTCGTGCCGGGGCCGATCTTCCACCCGATCCTGCTGGCCGACGAAATCAACCGCGCCCCGGCCAAGGTGCAGTCGGCGCTGCTGGAGGCGATGGGCGAGCGGCAGGTCACCGTCGGCCGGCACACCTACGCGCTGCCGGCGTTGTTCCTGGTGATGGCCACGCAGAACCCGATCGAGCAGGAAGGCACCTTCCCGCTGCCCGAAGCGCAGCTGGACCGTTTCCTGATGCATGTGCGCATTGGCTATCCCGACTCCGATGCCGAAGCGGAGATCCTTCGCCTGGCGCGCGAGCGTGCGCGCGACGCCCTGGGCACGCCGCCGCCGGCCCCGGCGCGGATGCCGCTGCAGGATGTGTTCGACGCCCGCAAGGCGGTGCTGTCGCTGCACATGGCGCCGGCATTGGAGCGCTATCTGATCGAAATCGTGCTGGCCTCCCGCGACGCCGCCCGTTACGACCCGGCGCTGGCCCGTCGCATCGCCTGGGGCGCCAGCCCGCGTGGCTCGATTGCGCTGGAGCGCTGCGCGCGTGCGCGTGCCTGGCTTGCCGGCCGCGACTTCGTCACCCCCGATGACGTGCGCAGCGTGGCCCCGGACGTGCTGCGGCACCGCGTGCTGCCCAGCTACGAAGCCACCGCCGAAGGCTGGGACGGCGACCGCCTGGTGGCCGAACTGCTGGCGCGCGTACCGGCACCCTGATCCCCATGGAATCCAACGTGGACAGCGCGGCAGGCACGACCATGGGCGACGGCCTGCGCCCCAGCCTGGCCGAACTGGTCGCCTTGCGGCGCAATGCGCACCGGTTGGCGCCGGCCCGGCGGGGTCGGCTTGGCCATGCCGGCAGCGCGCCCGCGCCGATGCGGGGGCGCGGCATGGAATACGCCGAGTCGCGCGAATACGTGGCGGGCGACGACGCACGCCACATCGACTGGCGGGTCACCGCCCGCACCGGGCGCGCCCATACCAAGTTGTTCCAGGCCGAGCGCGAGCGCCTGACCCTGCTGGTGGCCGACACCGACCCGGTGCTGTATTTCGGCACGCGGGTGCGCTTCAAGTCGGTGCAGGCCGCGCGCGTCGGCGCGATTGCCGCCTGGCTGGCGCAGCGCCAGGGCGATCGCCTGGGTGCACTGCGCGGCAGTGCGGTTGAAGCGCCAGTGCCGCCTGCCGGTGGCACCCGGGGCGTCCTGCGCGTGCTGGATGCCTTGACCCGCTGGTACGCCGAACCGCCTTCCGACGATGCCGGGCTGGACCGTGCACTGGAACATGCCGCCCGCCTGCTGCGGCCGGGCGCGCGCGTGGTGGTGTTGGCCGACCCCGGCCAGGCCGCGGCCATCAGCGTTGCACGGTGGACCGCGCTGGCGATGCACCACGAAGTGGTGGTGATGCTGCTGGTGGATCCGCTTGAGCTGGCCCCTCCGGCGGCACCGCTGGCGTTCCTGTCGCAGGGGCGCCGCGTGACGCTCGACTTGGACCGCGCGAATGTCCGCGAGCACTGGCGCACGCGCTTCGTGGCCCCGCTGGAGACACTGCAGAAGCAGCTGTCGTCGCGCCGCATCCAGGTGCATGTGGTGGCCACCGATGACGTCAGCGACTGCTGGTTGACCCCGATGCCCTCGGCGGTGGTGGCATGAGCGCGGCCAGCAGTCTGCCGCTGCGCGACGTGCACGTGCCGCCGTCACCGCCGTGGTGGCCACCGGCCCCGGGCTGGTGGCTGGTGCTGGCGGCACTGCTGGGTGTGGTCGCGCTGCTGTGGTGGTGGCGTGCGCGTCGCCGTCGCCGTGAACAACGGTGGATGCGATTGTTCGACGATGGCGTGGCGCAGGCGACCACCCGGATGGATGAAGTGGCTGCCATCGCCGCGCTGCTGCGTCGTGCCGCGCGGACCCATCAACCCGGTGCCGAGCTGCTGCAGGGCGACGCCTGGCTCGAATTCCTCGATGAGCCCGGCAGTCGCGCCTTCTCCGATGGCGACGGCCGGCTGCTGTTGGACGGCGGCTACCGCCCCCAGGTGGACGCCGAGGCTGCCACGCGGCTGCGGGTGCTGGCGCGCCGGCGCTTCCTCGGGCTGATGTCGGGGCGTCGCCGATGATCGCGATGCAGATGCCCGAACACTGGGCTGCCTGGTTGCCCAGCTGGCTGGCATGGTTGGACACGCTGGCCTGGCCGTGGATGCTGGCCGCGCTGCCGTTGCCGGTGCTGATGCACTGGTGGCCACAGCGCAGCGCCACCGCTGCCGCCCTGCGCGTGCCCTATGCGGCGGCGCAGTTGCAGGCGTTGGGCGTGGCCGCGGGCGGGCGTTCGCTGGGGCTGGGGCGGCTGGTGTTGTGGCTGGCCTGGGTCTGTCTGTGCGTGGCTGCCGCGCGCCCGCAACAACTGGGTGAGGCGGTGACGCCGCCGCAGCAGGGACGACAGATGATGCTGGCCGTCGATGTGTCGGGCAGCATGAGCGAAGCAGACATGCTGCTCGGGCACCAGGTGGTGGATCGTTTGACGGCCGCCAAGGCCGTGCTGGCGGATTTCCTCGACCGGCGTGCCGGTGATCGCGTCGGTCTGCTGATCTTCGGCGAACGCGCCTACACGTTGACCCCGCTGACCAGTGACCTGGCCAGCGTGCGCCTGCAACTGGGCGACAGCGTCGTAGGCCTGGCCGGGCGCGAAACCGCCATCGGCGATGCGATCGCGCTGGCGGTGAAACGCCTGCGCGAACAACCGCAGGGGCAGCGCGTGCTGATCCTGCTTACCGACGGCGTAAGCAACGCCGGCGTGCTTGAACCGCTGCGCGCGGCAGAACTGGCCAAGGCCGAAGGCGTACGCGTGTACACCGTGGCCTTCGGCGGCGACGGCGGCTTCAGCCTGTTCGGCGTGCAGATCGCACCGGGCGAAGACCCTGTTGATGAAGCCACCCTGCAGAAGATTGCCACGCTCACCGGTGGCCGCGCATTCCGCGCGCGCAATACCGACGAACTGGCGGGGATCTATGCCGAACTGCAGCGCCTTGAGCCGGTGGCGTCGGCCGGGCCGGCGGTGCGCCCCCGCATCGAACGGTATGCCTGGCCGTTGGCGCTGTCGCTGCTGTTGGCCGGGCTGGCATGGCTGCTGCCGAGGCGGTGGGCATGAACATGGACTGGAACGCACTGCACCTGGTGCGCCCGCACGCGCTGTGGCTGCTGCTGGCGCTGCCGCTGATCGCCGCCCTCTGGTACTGGCGCCGCCGCCGCGGCAGTGCCTGGCACGGTGCCGTGGATGCGCATCTGCTGCGTCACCTGCTGGTGGCCGGCGGGCAGCGTGCCTGGGGTGGGCTGGTGGCGCTGCTGCTGGGGTGGACGCTTGCCGTGGTGGCGTTGTCAGGCCCCAGCTGGCGGCAGGTAGCGCAGCCCTTGTGGCAATCGCCGGCACCGCTGGTCGTCGCACTGGACCTGTCTTCGCGGATCACCGCTACCGACCTTCCTCCATCGCGGCTGCTGCAGGCGCGGGCCAAGCTGGCCGCGCTGCTGCGCGAGCGTAACGGCGGTGAGGTTGCCTTGTTGGTGTATGCCGACGATGCGTACACGGTGGCGCCCTTGACCGCCGATACCGCCAACGTGGCGCTCTATCTGGATGCGCTGGGCCCGGACGTGATGCCGCGCGACGGCCAGCGGGCCGAGCGCGCGCTGGATGCGGCCGTGCTCCTGCTCCAGCAGTCCGGCGCACGCGGCGGCGACATCCTGCTGCTCACCGATCGCGCCGACGCCGCCGCCAGCAGCGCGGCCACCGCGGCGCGCCGCCAGGGCGTGACGGTCTCGATACTTGGCGTGGGCACGCCCGCCGGCGCCGCCTACCGCAGTGGCGACGGACAGATTGCCCAGGCGCGCCTGGACGAAGCGTCCCTGCGCGCGGTGGCCAGTGCCGGGGGCGGTCAGTACGCGCGGATGGCCAGCGACGATGGCGACCTGCGCGCCTTGGGCGTGCTGACGCCCAAGACAAGCATGGACGATCGCCGCGACGGCAATGGCATGGCGTGGCGGGACGAAGGCTTCTGGTTGCTGCCCCCGCTGATGCTGCTGGGGTTGTGGGCGTTCCGCCGACGCGCCCTGGCTGTGGTGCTGGTGGCCTGCCTGGCCGCGCCGCTGGCGTTGCCCACCCCCGCGCAGGCCGCCGAAGGCACCTGGTGGAGGCGTGCCGACCAGGTGGACCAGCAGGCACTGGGTGCGGGGGTGGAAGCCTACCGCCGGGGCGACTTCAAGGCCGCCCAGGCGCAGTTCGAGGGCATCGACAGCGACGCCGGCTGGTACAACCTGGGCAACGCGCTGGCCCGCCAGGGCCAGTACGACGCTGCGATTGACGCCTACGACAAGGCGTTGCGCAAGACGCCGGGGATGCCCGACGCGGTCGCCAACCGTGCGGCGGTGGATGCCGCCCGCAAGCGCAAGCCGCCGTCGGCGCCGCCCAAGGACGGCCAGGGCAAGCAGCCGCCCACCTCGCCACCGTCGCAGGGCCAGGGCCAACCGGGCAAAGATGCCGGCCAGCCGCCGAAGCAGCCCGGGCAGCAGAGCCCTGACCAGCCGCCGGGCACGCCGGCGCAGGGCAAGGACACACAGGACGCCGGCAACCCCGAGCCCAACCCCGCCGCGCAGGCCCAGGCCGATGCGGCCCAGCGGCAGCAGATGCAGCAGGCGCTGCAGCGGCAGGGCAAGGACGGCAAGGACACCCCGGCGCAGCGGCAGGCCGCGGAAACCCCGCAGCAGCGCGAGCAGCGCCAGGCCGTGGAAGCGTGGATGCGACGGGTGCCGGATGATCCGGGCAGCCTGTTGCGCGCCAAGTTCCAACTCGAAAACGAACGCAGGAAACGGGAAGGACGATGAGCACCGATTCGACCACGCGACGCTGGATGCGCGGCTGCTGCTGGCTGCTGCTGGCGGCGAGCAGCTGGGCGCAGGCGCAGACCCGTGCCTGGCTCGACCGCGCGCAGATCAGCGACGGCGACACGGTCACCCTCAACATCGAGAGTGATGCGGGCGGGACACCGGACTACACGCCCCTGCGCGCCGATTTCGAGCTCAGCGGTCAGACCAGCAGCCGCCAGATGCAATGGGGCACGGGCGGCACCACCGCGCGTAATCTGTATGCAGTGGCTTTGTCGCCGCGCCGCACCGGCACACTGCAGATTCCCGCGTTGCAGGTGGGGGCCAACCGCACCGCGCCGCTGCTGCTACAGGTGGGCGCCAGCACTGCAGCGCCGGCGGCCGTTCCCGGCAATGCGGCGGTGTTCATGGAAACCGAGGTCGACGACCTGTCGCCCTACGTCCAGCAGAGCGTGGGCGTGGTGGTGCGGCTGTACTACGCCTCGCAGCTGGTCTCGGGCGAACTGCTGCTGGATACCCCGGCTGGTGCGTCGATGCAGCGGGTGGGCGAGGACCGCAGCCTGGTGCGCGAGGTCAATGGTCGCCGCTACAACCTGGTGGAGCGGCGCTTCCTGCTGATTCCCGAACGCAGCGGCCCGCTCCAGTTGCCGGCGGCCCAGTTCAACGGACGGGCCGCCGGTGGCTTCTTCGATGACATGTTCGGGGGCGACGGACGGCTGCGCGCCACGGCGCCGGCGCGCACGCTGCAGGTGCAGCCGCAACCTGCCAACGCAGCGCAGCCGTGGCTGCCGCTGCACGACCTGCGCCTGCGGTACACCGCCGCGCCCACCCAGGCACGTGCCGGGGAAGCGGCCACGGTAGTGGTGGAAGCCGTGGCCCAGGGTGCCACCCGCGCGCAGTTCCCGGAACTGCCGGCGCTGGACGTCGGCCCCGACGCCCAGGTGTTCGCCGAACCGGCCCAGTTCGATGAGACCTTCAGCGGCAACACGCCGCAGCTCAAGCTGACCCGGCGCTACTCGATCGTGCCGCGCATGCCGGGCACCCTGCGCGTGCCCGGGCCGAGCATGCCGTGGTGGGACGTGAAAGCTGGCGAGGCGCGCACCGCCACCCTGCCGGCGTTGACCCTGCAGGTCGCCGCCGCGGGCGCGGGCGGTGCTGCGCCGTCGGTGCCGGTGGACACCCGGTCGGCGCTGCCGGGCGAGGCCACCGCGGCCACCAACGCGCTGCCGCTGGCAGACCCGGCAACGCCGGCCCGTCCCTGGGGCTGGATCGCGGCTGCCGCGGGATTTGCGCTGCTCTGGCTGCTGACCCTGTGGTGGGGCTGGCGCCGGGTGCAGCGCGGGGATGCCGCCGTGGCCCCGCAGCCGGGCCCGCCCGGTTCGCCGGCGGTCGTGGTGTCGCGGGCGGAACTGCGCCGTGCCCTGGAAAGCCAAGGGCTGGACGAGATCATCGCGCTGCTGGCAGGCATGGGCGGGGTAGTGGGCCTGGAGGCCCTGCTGGCGCGGCTGGCCGACCCGGCCCAGCGCGAGGCGTTGCTGGCGATGCAGCGGGTGCGCTGGTCCGGCCAGGGCGGCGACGTGGCCGCCGCACGCCAGGCGCTGCGCCGGGCCTTCCATGACGGACCGCACTGGCAGGCCGCCGCGGTGGCGGAAAACAATGGGCTGGCGCCTCTATATCCTTCGGGATCCTGATGTGCTGCCGGGCCTGCGCGTCCGGCTTTGCTAAGCTCGTTCAATTCTTTACAGGAAAGCTGCTACATGACTGAGGCCGCAACGACCCGCAAGAAACTGCCCTTGCACTGGAAAATGGGCATTGGCTTCGCGCTGGGCCTGGTGCTGGGCCTGATCGTGCATGCCGCCGGACCGGGCGTGCCTGGCCTGACCGACTTCGCCAAGGGTGTGATGGCCTGGGTGACCACGCCGCTGTCGGGCCTGTTCCTCAACCTGATCTTCATGCTGATCGTGCCGCTGATCTTCTCGGCGCTAATCATGGGCGTGTCGGAGATGGGCGACATCCGCGCGCTCGGCCGCATCGGCTGGAAGACCCTGGCCTACACAGTGCTGCTGTCGGGCATCGCGGTGGGCATCGGGCTGGTGCTGGTCAACGTGCTCAAGCCCGGCGCCGGGGTGGACCCGCACGTGGCCGCGCAGATGCTCTCGGAGAATGCCGAGCGCAGCAAGGAAATCGTCGCCGGCATCCATGAAACCCCCAAGGGCATGGATATGCTGCTGTCGATCGTGCCCAGCAACGTGCTGCAGGCCGCATCGGACAATGGCGCGATCCTGTCGCTGATGTTCTTCGCGCTGATGTTCGGCATCGGCATGGTGCTCAGCGACGAGGAAAAGGTCGCCCCGCTGCGTCGCGCCGTGGAAGGCGTGTTCGAAGTGTCGATGACGCTGATCAACCTGGTCATCCGGCTGGCCCCGTACGCGGTGGCCTGCTTCATGTTCAATCTGGCCGCGCTGTTCGGCTTCGACCTGATCATCCGCCTGGGCGCCTACGTGGGCGTGGTGGTCCTGGCACTGGGCCTGCACATGGTGGTGACCTACGGCACGGCGGTGTGGCTGTCCGGGCGTTCGCCGCTGTCGTTCTTCCGCGACACCCAGGAGGCCACGGTGATGGCCTTCTCCACCGCCTCCAGCAACGCCACCCTGCCCACCGCGCTGCGCGTGGCCGACCAGATGGGCCTGCCGCAGAAAGTATCGCGCTTCGTGCTGACCGTGGGCGCCACCGCCAACCAGAACGGTACCGCGCTGTTCGAGGGCGTGACGGTGATCTTCCTGGCCCAGTTCTTCGGCGTGGACCTGAGCATCGGCCAGCAGATCATGGTGATGGCAGTCTGCATCCTGGGCGGCATCGGCACGGCCGGCGTGCCGTCGGGCTCGTTGCCGGTGGTGGCGATGATCTGCGCCATGGTCGGGGTCAACCCGCTGGGCATCGGCCTGATCCTGGGCGTGAATCACTTCCTGGACATGTGCCGCACCGCCCTGAACGTCACCGGCGACCTGGCCCTGACCACCCTGGTGGCCAAGGGCGAGACCGAGGACAGCCCGGTGCCGGTACAGGTCCAGCGCGACTGACCGCCCGGCCCGGCGCGGCCTGCCGCGCGCATCGCATGACCAACGCCCCGCCCCGCGCGGGGCGTTTTTGTTCAGAAAGCCGACACCCGGCCTGACCCCGCCGGAGGTCTGTGGGACAATTGGCTGCCCGCAGCTCCGCGGGAGCCTCCCGACTCTCAGAACCATGACGCAGCCTACCCGCCGCCAGTTGGCCAATGCCATCCGCTTCCTTGCCGCTGATGCGGTCGAAACCGCCAAGTCCGGGCATCCCGGCATGCCGATGGGCATGGCCGATATCGCCGAGGTCCTCTGGAACGACTATCTCCGTCACAACCCCAACAACCCGAAGTGGTTCAACCGCGACCGCTTCGTGCTGTCCAACGGCCACGGCTCGATGCTGCAGTACGCGCTGCTGCACCTGAGCGGCTACGACCTGCCGATCGAACAGCTCAAGCAGTTCCGTCAGTTGGGCAGCAAGACCGCCGGCCATCCGGAGCACCATGAAACCCCGGGCGTGGAAACCACCACCGGGCCGCTCGGCCAGGGCCTGGCCAACGCCGTGGGCTTTGCGCTGGCTGAAAAGCTGCTGGCCCAGCGCTACAACCGCCCCGAGTACGAGATCGTCGACCACCGCACCTGGGTGTTCCTGGGCGACGGCTGCCTGATGGAAGGCATTTCCCACGAAGCCGCCTCGCTGGCCGGCACGTGGGGCCTGGGCAAGCTGGTCTGCTTCTGGGATGACAACCACATCTCGATCGACGGCAATACCGAAGGCTGGTTCACCGACAACACCCCCGAGCGTTTCGAAGCCTATGGCTGGAACGTGGTGCGCGGCGTCGATGGCCACGACCCGGACAGCATCAAGGCGGCCATCGACGGCGCCCTGGCGCAGTTCGACAAGCCCACCCTGATCTGCTGCCGCACCACCATCGGCTTCGGTTCGCCAGGCAAGGCCGGCAAGGAGTCCAGCCACGGCGCGCCGCTGGGCAAGGACGAGCTGGAAGCCACCCGCAAGCAGCTGGGCTGGAACTACGGTCCGTTCGAAATCCCCGAAGAAATCTACGCCGGCTGGCGTGCCGGCGGTACCGGCACCCTGCGCCAGGCCGAGTGGGAACAGCAGTTCGACAAGTACGCCGCGCATTTCCCGGCCGAAGCCGATGAACTGACCCGTCGCTCGCACGGCGAATTGCCGGCCGACTTCATCGCCAAGGCCGATGCCTACATCGCCCAGGTGCAGGCCGACGGCCAGACCATCGCTTCGCGCAAGGCCTCGCAGCTGGCCATTGAAGCTTTCGCGCCGCTGCTGCCGGAACTGGTGGGTGGCTCGGCCGATCTGGCCCATTCCAACCTGACCCTGTGGAAGGCCAGCAAGTCGGTCGCTACCGACGACCCGAACGCCAACTACGTGTACTACGGCGTGCGCGAGTTCGGCATGACCGCCATCGCCAACGGCCTGGCCCTGCACGGTGGCTTCATTCCGTTCGACGCCACCTTCCTGGTGTTCAGCGATTACGCCCGCAACGGCGTGCGCATGAGCGCGTTGATCCCGGCGCACGCCATCCACGTATACACCCACGACTCGATCGGCCTGGGCGAAGACGGCCCGACCCACCAGCCGGTGGAGCACCTGGCCTCGCTGCGCTACATCCCCAACAACGATGTGTGGCGCCCGTGCGATGCGGTCGAGTCGGCGGTCAGCTGGAAGTCGGCGATCACCCGCACCGACGGCCCGAGCTGCCTGGTGTTCAGCCGCCAGAACCTGCCGCACCAGCCGCGCAGCACCGAGCAGGTCGCCCAGATCGCGCGCGGTGGCTACGTGCTGGCCGACGCCGAGGGCGGCGTGCCGGACGTGATCCTGATCGGTACCGGTTCGGAAGTGGGCCTGGCGGTGGCTGCCAAGGCCGAACTGGATGCTGCCGGGATCAAGACCCGCGTGGTGTCGATGCCGTCCACCGACGTGTTCGAGCGCCAGGACGCGGCCTACCGCGAGTCCGTGCTGCCCAACGCCGTGCGCAAGCGCGTGGCGGTGGAAGCGGGCGTTACCGGTTTCTGGCGCCAGTACGTGGGCCTGGACGGTGCGGTGATCGGTATCGACACCTTCGGTGCCTCGGCCCCGGCCGACGCGCTGTACAAGCACTTTGGCATCACCACCGATGCGGTGGTCGCCGCTGCGAAGGCGCAGTTGGCCAACTAAGGGCCAGCTACTGACGTAGTGCGAACGGCGCTTCCCGAAACGGAAGCGCCGTTTTCGTTTAGGTGCGGAGGCGATGGATCTGCGCGATGCGCGCCGCTTCATTGCCCGGCCACGCGTTCACCCTTACGCGGTGCGCGCCAACCCAAGGCGCACCAAGCGTGCTTCCACCTTTTCGCCAAACGTCTTCGGTGCATCCAGCCCCATCCGCTGCAGGTATACCGCGTCGCCATCGCCGGCCGGCTGGCGCAGGGCGGCCAGCACCGTACGCAGCTTGCTGCCGCGCGTCTGGGTGTTCTGCTTCAGCCAGCCCAACGCTTTCACCAAGTGCTGTTCGACCTCGGTGAAGTCGCTGCCCAGTGGATAGTCCGGCAGCAGCCCGGACTGGCGGAACGGCGCCAGCGCGGCACTCACCACTGCAGCGGTATTGCGCTGTTGCCAGTGCGGTGGCGCCACGAATGCCGCGTCCAGCTTCTTTGCGGCCTTGGCGGTCTGCAGCAGCGTGTCCTGGAACGCCGCATCGGTGATCGCGGTCATGCCGGTCACACAGTCCTCGTCGGTCAGGTTGCGCAGGTCGGCGATGCCGTACTCGTTGATGTAGATGTCGCGCAGGTGCCGCGGGATGGTGGTGTGCCCGTAGTTCCAGCGCACGTTGGACTGCACCTTCCCCTTGTCCTCACGCACCGCGCGGAACATCAGCGCGCTGCGGGCTTCAGGCAGCGCATGGGCCATCGCCACGAAGTTGTACTGGCCGCCCACGCCCGACACCACGCGCCCGTCTTCCAGTGCATCGGACGCTGCCGCGCCCAGCGCGGTGGCGATCATGCAGGAGTTGAAGAAACGGGCATGGCGGCGCTGCACGCGCTCCAGCGCCTCATTGCCCCCGTACAGCTGGTTGATCTCGCTGATCCGGCGCATGCCGATTGCGCCGCGCTCGTCGTCGGGCAGGTCGCGCAGCCACTGGTAGAACTCCGGCGAGCCCAGGTAGAACGCGCCATGCAGGTATTCGCCTTCGGCCTCCAGTGTCGCGTGGTCGATGGTCAGGGTGCTGCCGTTCTCGATGCGCTGCATCAGCCCCAGGTCGTCATGCACCTTGCGCCGGATCACGCCGGTCTGCACCAGCCGCCGGAAGCCCTCGTTGAGCATCTCGCTGCAGCCATACAGGCCGATCTCGAACGGGTCCAGGCCACCGCATTCGAGCACGGTGGGGTGGCTGGCCAGGCTCGGATCCAGCGCGTGCAGGATCTGCCGGTAACGGGCGTTGTCGGTATGACGCAGCACCAGCGCGTGGCTGATCGCATCGGCCAGCGTGCCAATGCCGATCTGCAGCGTGCCGCCATCCCGGACCAGCGCGCTGGCATATAGGCCGATGGCGTAGTCGGCATCCGTGACCGGTTGGCGCGGCAGCCCGAACAGAGCGGGGTAGGGCGGCGGCGGGGTGATCACCAGGTCGAAGAAGCTCACATCCACCGTCGCCGAACCGCCCAGGTAGGGCAGCTGCGGGTCGATTTCGGCGATCATCAGCGGACGCGGCAGGCCACGCGCGGCCATCGCATCCAGGGTGTCCTGGGTGATGTCGTTGTTGCACGACAGCGACAGCCGCCGATCGTCCGGCCGCATCGCCACCTTCTGCACGATCGCATGCGGCGCGCGCTGGGCCACCGCATCGGCGGCATGAGTGTAGTTGAGGCTGGTGTAGCTGCGCTGCGCCTGCGAGGAGCCGAGCAGGGCACCGGACTGCATGTAGAACTCTTCCACCTGCACGTGCGCTGGCAGGCGGTCGCGGACCATCGCGTCGGCATAGGCCAGGCGCGGGAAATCGTCGCCGAAATGGCGTTGCGCGAACGGCGCCATGAAGCGCGCCTCCAACCCGCCCGCGGCGGGCTTGGGCGGGTTCAACGACAGCGCGGTATAGATCTGCAGCGGCCGTGCCGGGTCATTCTCCACGCGTGCATACAACGCATTGAGCAGCCGATGCGGTTTGCCCAGGGCCAGCGGCGCGCCGATGCGCAGCGGGCCGTCCACCCGCTGCAGCAACCAGTCGGTGGCCGCGTCGAGGTCGGTAAGGTGATCGGTCATCCAGCGCCATCCTGCAGAGTCATGCGGGCCATTACAGCATTTCCGGTTTGAACAGACGGCGACGCGACACGTCGGTGCCGGACAGCATGAACTGCCCATCGCCACGGTAGTGCAGGGTTCGAGGCCGTTTGGGCACCTTCGCCACGTGCGCCTTGACCACCTCCCAGATGAAAAGGCCGTGTCGCTTCACCTGGCTGGCATCGTGCAGCCGGCACTCGAAGCTGGCCGGGCACTGCGCCAGCAGCGGCGCATCCACGTCGTGGGCGGGGGAGGTATCCAGCCCGAAGCGTTCGAACTTGTCGACCTCGGCACCGCTGCAGTTGCCGATGCCCACCACGGTGTCGAGCAGGTCCACGGTGGGCAGGTTGATCACGCACTGGCGGCTGCGCCGGATCAGCTCAAAACTGTGGTTGCCGCTGGAAATCATCGTACCCACTAGCGATGGCGTGAACGCCAGAACCATGTGCCAGCCCAGCGTCATCACGTTGCGCTGGCCCTTCCACGCCGAACTGACCAGCACCACCGGACCGGGTTCCAGGAAGCGGCGTACCTCGTCCACCGGGTAGTCCAGCTTTCGGTAGCGTTTCATCGCAGGCTCCGCAGGCAATGCGCCGATCCTCGCAGCGGCCGCATGAACCGGTCGTTGAAGGGGTTGACACCCGAGTCGATTACGGGCGTAATCGGATCGTCGATTACGGATGTAAATGATGAGCCAGATCAGCGAAGCCGAAGCAGTGGTGATGGACGTGTTGTGGCGCAGCCACCCGCTGGGCGCCGACGAGGTGGTGGCCGCCCTGGCGGAGCGTGACTGGGCCGAGCCCACCATCAAGACCCTGCTCAACCGGTTGTTGACCAAGGGCGCGATCAGCGCCAGCCGCGATGGGCGTCGCTACCTCTACTCGCCGGTGCTGCAGCGCCAGGCCTGGGTGGCCGAGCAGAGCAGCGGCATGCTGGACAAGCTGTTCGACGGGCGCGTGGCACCGCTGGTAGCGCACTTCAGCCAGCGCGGCGCACTCAGTCCGCAGGATATCGCCGAGCTCAAGGCGCTGATCGAGGGGCTGGACCATGGCTGAGACGCTCAACGCACTCCTGCAGGCCAGTGTGTGGCTGGCGATCACGGTGGTGCTGCTGGCCGCGGTGCGACCGCTGTTACTGGCCTTGGGTGGGGCGGCGCTGGTGTATCGCAGTTGGTGGTGCGTGCCGGTACTGCTGGTGGCGCTGCACCTGCCGTTGCCGATGGGGCCGATGGTCGATGCATTGCCGGTGCTGGCCGCCGCCGTCGCCTGGACCGCCCCGGTCGTGGTGCCCGCCGCGCCGGTGTGGCCGTGGTTGCTGCTGCTGGCGTGGGCACTGGGGGCACTGGGCATGGGCGGTGCAAGCTGGCGCGCGCAACGCCGCTTCGAGCGGGCCATGGGCACGTTGCGGCCGCGCGCCGACGGCACCTGGCAGGCCAGCGCCGACCCCGGCCTGCCGGCGTTGGTGGGGCTGTGGGCACCGCGCATCGTGGTTGGCCCGGCGTTCGAGGCGGATTTCAGCCCGGCCGAACAGCATCTGATTCTGCAGCACGAACGCAGCCATCGCCGCCATGGCGATCCCTGGGCCAATGCCGTGCTGGCCCTGCTGCGCTGCGTGTTCTGGTTCCATCCGCTGCTGCCGTGGGCGGCGCGCCGGTTCCTGCGTGACCAGGAGCTGGCCTGCGACGCACGCACGGTCGACCCGCATCCGGCCCTGCGCCGGCTCTACGCCAACGCGCTGCTCAAGGCGCAGTTGGTTCACCCGGTTGCACCGATGGCCTGCCATTGGCGCAGCCAACCGATGTTGAAGGAGCGAATTGCCATGTTGAAGGAACACAAGCGGAACGCACTGCCGTGGATGACCGGGCAGGTGCTGGTGATGGGGCTGTGCGTGGGGATGGGAACGGTGGCGTGGGCCAGCCAGGGCGGCGCAGGCGCGGGGCCGTCGACCAGCGCCGAGCCCGCCGCGCTGGCCAATGCCGCCGCGGGCGACGTGGATGCCGAGGCTCTCACCACGGCGCCGCCGACCTATCCCAAAGCGGCCTTTGACCAGGGGCTTTCCGGCAAGGTCGTGCTGCGCGTGGAGGTGGATGCGAGCGGCAAGGTGGGCAATGTCCGCGTCCTCAGTTCAACCCCGGCCGGCGTGTTCGACGCGGCCTCGGTGGCGGCGGCGAAAGAATGGACTTTCGCGCCGGCGCGTCGGAATGGAACCGCCGTTGCCTCGGCGTTGAAGATTCCGATGACGTTTGAATTGAATGCGTCGGGCCCGACACAGTGAAGCAGGGACTGCGGGCGGTGACGCTCACACTGCTGGTGAGCGGCTGTGCCGCTCATCAGCCGCTGACCACGACAGACACGGTGGACACCCGCACGGAGAACGTGAACCTGCAGCGCCTGCGGAGTGATGGCGATGGCGGGGCGGGCGCGGTGCAGCCGTATCAGCTGCAGTCCAGCCAGGGGTACCGGATGCCGCAGCTGTACGCCGCCCCCGACCCGGTGTTGGGCGACCGCGATCCCCGCCGTGAGTTGGCGCCCACGATGGTCTGCCTGCAGGTGGTGGTGGATGCCGAGGGCCGGGTGGAGCGCAGCCTGGCGCTGCTTGACCGGGCCGAATGCAAGGCCGGCGGCATGCCCGAGAACGCGCCGTTGGTGGAAGCGGCACAGGCCGCGGTGGCGCAGTGGCGTTACTCGCCCGCGGCGGTGTGCCACTACCCTGCGGGTCACGTGCCGGGGGACCGTAGCGACTGCACCGGCGCCGAACGCGTCGACCCGGTGCCGGTGAGCCTGCTGTATGCCTTCACCTTCGAGATCGTGAAAGGCAAACAGACCGTTCACCGCCAGGGGCGGTAACGCTACGCGATACCCACAGGGGGGAGAGCCACCCCATGGGTGGCTGCGCGGCGGCAGAGGAAGGCAGCGGGGCAGAGCCCCGCTCTACGTGACGCAATGAGGCAGCGGGGCAGAGCCCCGCTCTACTTTGGTGGGCCGCCCTGGATGTTGGCCTTCACCGAGGGATGCATCAGCTTCGGTTCGGCCAGCGTCGCGTCGCGTGCCTGTCGGGTGGCGACGAAGTCGGCTTCGCTGACCCCATCGCGCAGGTGGATGTTGCGCGCGCGCTGTTCGCCGATGGTGGTCTGGTTGGCCACCGCACGCCCACCGGGGCCGTAGTCATGGCAGATGAACACGCGGGTGGCGTCGGGGAGCGCCAGCAGGCGCTGGATCGACCGGTACAGCTGCGCCGCATCGCCACCGGGGAAATCGCAGCGGGCGGTGCCGCCATCGGGCATGAACAGCGAGTCCCCGGTGAACAGCGCGTCGCCGATGCGGTAGGCCACGCTGTCGCTGGTGTGGCCGGGCACCGCGATCACCTCGGCATCGATGCCGCCCAGTGCGAAATGCTCGCCATCGGCGAACAGGTGGTCGAACTGCGACCCGTCGGTCGCCACGTCCAGCGCGTAACGCGGCGCGAAGGTCTTCTGCACCTGCACGATCCCGTCGCCCATCGCCAACGTGGCTTGTGGCCACTGCTGCCTGAGCCAGCGGCCGGCACTGACGTGGTCGGCATGGGCGTGGGTTTCCAGCAGCCAGTGCACCTGCAGCGCGTTGTCCTGCACGTGGGCAAGCAGCGGCTGCAGCGGCCCGGAACCGAGCGCGTCGGTGTCCGGGTCGTAGTCCAGCACCGGATCGATCACCGCAGCCTGCAACGTCGCCGGATCATGCACCACGTAGCTGAAGGTGTGGCTGTCGGGGTGGAAGAAACTGGCGACGTGCAGTGACATGGGGGTTCCTCAGCGTTTGCCCAGCGTGGCGTTGAGCAGCACGGCCAGGCGTTCGCCGGCCAGGCGCAGCTCCTGTTCCGCAACCGGGCGGTAGGTCGCGGCATACTCCGGCGCAAGCGTACGCTTGCCCGGGTAAACGCCAGGTGCAATGGCGATGCGGCAGCTGGCCTCGGCCCACTGCACCGCGTCGGTGTTGATGCTCGAGCGCTTGCCCAGCTTGGGTGCGGGCAGGGCCATCAGGCGTTTGAGGTACTGGTCGTCATCGAGCTTGAGCTCGTTGAGCATGCCGCTGTCCCATAGCGAGTGCAGGTTGGTGCCGCGGTTGTTGAACTGCACCTGGAAGTCGTTGCCGCCCTTGTCGTGGCCGTAACCGGCATGCATGGGCTGGTGGATGTCGCCGGTGAAATGCACCACGAACTTCAGCGCCTGGGCGCGCTCGGCATCGCTCTTGCTGCGGTCGCCGAGGATCGCGGTCTGCACCTTCAACGCCTCGACAATGCAGTTGCCGCCCTTGCAGTGCTTCTGCACCTCGTAATGGCAGTTGTCTTCGCCGATGTTGACGTAATGCCAGCGCGCCGAGCGTTTGCCCAGGCCCGGGTCCTTGGCGCGCAGCTGGTCCGCCCAGGGGGCGATGGCGTGCAGGGTCGGGTCGGGCTCGCTGGCGAGCAGGCGGTTCACTTCGGCCTGGGCCGCCGGCGTGAGGCGCGTTTCGGCCACGCGGGCGACCAGGCGGTGGCCTTGTGCGCCCCAGGCCAGGGCATCGGTGGAAACAAGGGTGAGGGCCAGGGCGAGGGCCGTGGCCGGAATCAGGGAGGCGATCTTCATCGGCCTCATTCTAGCGGGCTGCCTGCGGGGCGGCTTGGCCGGATCTGGCTGGCGGCGCGCGCGGGCGATAGGCTGGGGCCTGGACGACCACGGGAGCAGCGGCAGTGCAGAAGGTCTTGGGCCTGATCGGCGGGATGAGCTGGGAAAGTTCGGCGCACTACTACCGGATGATCAATGAGCAGGTACGCGATGCCTTGGGTGGCATGCACTCGGCGCGCATGCTGCTGTGGTCGTTCGACTTCGCCGATATCGAGGCGATGCAGCGGGCGGGCGACTGGGCCGCCGCCACGGCGGCAATGGTCGATGTTGCGCGTCGGCTGCAAGGGGCCGGGGCAACGGCGCTGGTGATCTGCACCAACACGATGCACCTGATGGCCGACGAGGTGCAGGCAGCCGTGGAAGTGCCGTTGCTGCACATCGCCGATCCGGTGGGGGAGGCGATCGGCGCGCTGGGGCTTGCGCGGGTGGGCTTGCTCGGCACGGCCTTTACCATGGAGCAGGATTTCTACCGGGTGCGGCTGGCGCAGCGGCACGGGCTGGAAGTCCTGGTGCCCGACGCCGACGACCGTGCGCAGGTGCACCGGATCATTTACGAGGAACTGGTGCAGGGGCGAGTGCTGGATTCATCGCGCGCGGTGTACCGGGCGGTGATGCAGCGGCTGGTCGACCGCGGCGCGCAGGCGATCATCCTGGGCTGCACCGAGATCATGCTGCTGGTAGGCGACGAGGATGCCACCGTGCCGCTGTTCGACACGGCAGCGCTGCATGCGCAGGCCGCAGCCCGGCATCTTCTTGCACCGCGGTAGAGCCACCCCATGGGTGGCTGCCTTTCGATCCCCAAAAGGTCCTTCCCAAATGCGCGAGAGGCAGAAGACTGACCCTGCTTGCACCCCGGCCCTCGACACTTGGCTGGTGGCCTAGGAGAGAGCCAAGGGCGCCCAACGAGCGGCTCTGCACTTCTTTGCATGCCGATAGCGTGTCCAAGGGCAGGTGCGGGTGGAGGGGCGGGACCCTCCACCGCATGGATGCGGTGGCGGAGCCTACAAGGACGTACTTGCGGCGTGTCCCGCCCCTCCACCCGCACCTGACCACGCACGTACAGGCATGCACTCGCCGCTCTGGTTCTGGTAGCTATTGCGCAAACGGGAGAAAAGCCAAAAAAAATCCCCGGCCGAGGCCGGGGATAAACGCTTGCTGCGAGGGGTGTTGCGCTTGTCAGTCCCGATCCGCCGATCAGAACTTGAACACGTAGGACACGCCGTAGGCCAGCGGGTCGATGTTGACGGTGCCGATCTTCTCGCCGTCGAGCTTCACCTTGCTGTCGATGTCCATCCAACGCACATCGACGCGAAGCGAGCCCTTGTCGTTGATCGCGAAATCCAGACCGGCGTGCGCCGCCAGGCCCCAGGAGTCGTCCATCTTCAGCTTGCTGCCGGCCAGCGCGCCGCTGGTCTTCTCGCTGAAGAACGTGGTGTAGTTGATGCCGGCGCCCACGAACGGGGACACCTTGCCCTTGCTGTTGAAGTGGTATTGCAGTGACACCACCGGCGGCAGGTGCTTGGTGCTGCCCACGTTGCCCAGGCCGGCGATGTTGATGTCGTGCTTGAACGGCAGCGCGGCCAGGATCTCGATGCCCAGATTGTCGGCAATGAAGTACTCACCGGTGATGGTCGGCTTGACGTCGTTGTCGACGTCCACCTTCAGCGTGCCGCCGGCCAGCGAGCCGTTGTTGGACTTCGGGGCGACCTGGTGCACGCCGGCACCGATCGTCCAGTCGCCCTTGGACTGGGCCATGGCCGGGGCGGCAGCCAGCGCAAGTGCGGCGGCCAGGGCGGACAGCAGGAGGGGGGAGGTGTTGCGCATGAGGGTGTCTCGTTGCGGGTGGAATGGGGCCAGTTTTCCCGTCCCGGGCCCACCGCGCCTTGATCCGGATCAATCCAGGAATTTCCACATGTAACCGGTTCCCATTTGCCTCCCGGGGGCCGGGTCCGGTCTGGCCCTGCTAGAATGAGCGCCCCTTTCCATCGGCGCCGCACCGTCGCGGCTGCAGGAGCTTGTGAACATGGCAATCAAGGTTGGCATCAACGGTTTCGGTCGCATCGGGCGCAACGTGCTGCGCTCGGCCGTGCTGAACTTCGGCAATGACATCGAAATCGTCGCCATCAACGATCTGCTGGAGCCGGACTACCTGGCATACATGCTGAAGTACGACTCCGTGCATGGCCGCTTCAAGGCCGACGTGGAAGTGTCCGGCAGCGACCTGCTCGTCAACGGCAAGAAGATCCGCCTGACCCAGGAGCGCGACCCGGCCAACCTGAAGTGGGACGAAGTGGGCGTGGACGTGGTGATCGAGTCCACCGGCCTGTTCCTGACCAAGGACACCGCGCAGAAGCACATCGATGCCGGTGCCAAGAAGGTGATCCTGTCGGCGCCGTCCAAGGACGATACCCCGATGTTCGTGTTCGGCGTGAACGACAGCACCTACGCCGGCCAGGCCATCATCTCCAACGCCTCGTGCACCACCAACTGCCTGGCCCCGCTGGCAAAGGTCATCAATGACAAGTGGGGCATCAAGCGCGGCCTGATGACCACCGTGCATGCGGCCACCGCCACGCAGAAGACCGTCGATGGCCCGTCCAACAAGGACTGGCGCGGCGGCCGCGGCATCCTGGAGAACATCATTCCGTCCTCCACCGGTGCAGCCAAGGCCGTGGGCGTGGTGATTCCGGAACTGAACAAGAAGCTCACCGGCATGAGCTTCCGCGTGCCGACCTCGGACGTGTCGGTGGTCGACCTGACCGTCGAGCTGGAAAAGGAAGCCACCTACGCCGAGATCTGCGCCGAAGTGAAGGCACAGAGCGAAGGCGCGCTGAAGGGCATCCTGGGCTACACCGAAGACAAGGTGGTGGCCACCGACTTCCGCGGCGAGACCCACACCTCGGTGTTCGATGCCGATGCCGGCATCGCGCTGGACAGCACCTTCGTCAAGCTGGTGTCGTGGTACGACAACGAATGGGGCTACTCCAACAAGTGCCTGGAAATGGCCAAGGTTGTCGCCGCCAAGTAAGCCTGGCGCTGCCTCGGTAACACCTGCGAACCCCGGCCCCGTGCCGGGGTTCGTCGTTTTGAGGAGGCGGGGCGCCCGCGGGGGTGCCTGCCCCGCAGCCGCCGCCGATCCATTAGCATGGCCGCGTGCCACCGGCATGGCGTTGGCAGGATGCCGCCGGGGCTTCCCTATGAGGATGGCGTGGAATGGAAGCGTTGATTGCCTTGGTGGCGGTGGTGCTGCTGCTGATCCCGGTGCTGCTGATCGTGGCGCTGGTGATGATCGCCGGCCTGCGTCGGCGGGTTGCGGCGTTGGAACTGCAGCAGTTCGACGGTCGGCCGGCCCATGTCGCTGACCCCGCACGCGCCGAAGCGCCCGGGGCGCGTTCGGTGCATTGGGCCGACCAGCCCTACCAGGCCCGCGCACCGGTGGCTGCCGCCGCCGGACCGCCCGCCAACGCAACCGGGCCGTCCCTGCCAGAAGCCACGGCGTCGACCGCGCCTGTCGAGGCGGCCGCTCCGGCGCCTGTCGCGCCCCCCAGCCGGCCGCCACCGCTGCTGCCGGCCCCCAGCACGCCGCCGTCGCCTTCGGGGCCGGGCCTGGGCGAGCCCATTGTGGGGGCCATCAAACACTGGTTCACCGACGGCAATGTGCCGGTCAAGATCGGCATGCTGGTGCTGCTGGCGGGTGTCGCCGCGCTGCTCAAGTACGCCAGTGACCAGGGCTGGTTGAACGCACCGATCGAGCTGAGGTTGGCGGCCATTGCCGCCGCTGCGCTGGGCGGGCTGGTATTCGGCTGGGTCCAGCGCGACCGCCGGCGCCTGTTTGCGCTGGCGCTGCAGGGCGGGGCGATCGGCGTGCTGCTGCTGACCATCTTTGCCGCGTTCAAGCGCTACGACCTGATCGATGCCTTGCCGGCCTTTGCGATGAGCGTACTGCTCATTGCCGGCATGGGCGTGCTGGCCGTGGTGCAGAACTCGCGCACGCTGGCGGTGCTGGGCATCCTGGCCGGGTTCATGGCGCCGATCTGGCTGTCCACCGGCAGCGGCAACCACGTGGCGCTGTTCTCGTACTACGCCGTGCTCAATGCGGCGATCCTGGCCATTGCCTGGTGGCGCCCGTGGCGCGTACTCAACCTGCTCGGGTTTGCTTTCACTTTCGGCATCGGCACCGCGTGGGGCGTGCTGCAGTACAACGCCGACAAGTTCAGCAGCACCGAGCCGTTCCTGCTGCTGTTCTTCGCCTTCTACCTGCTGATTCCGATCCTGTATGGCCGTCGCCAGCCGGCGGAGACGCGCGACCTGGTCGACGGCAGCCTGGTGTTCGGTACGCCGCTGATCGCCTTCTCGCTGCAGGCAGGCATGCTGCATGACGACCGGCTTGCACTGTCCCTGTGTGCCCTGGGCCTGGCGGCGTTGTACGCGGTGCTCGGCTGGGCGCTGATCCGGCGTCCGCGTTACGCCGCATTGGGCCAGTCGCACGCGGTGCTGGCCGTGGGCTTTGCCACCCTGGCGGTACCGTTGGCCCTGTCTGCGCGCGCCACCGCCAGCGTGTTCGCGCTGGAAGGCGCCGGGCTGGTCTGGCTGGGCCTGCGCCAGAAGCGGTGGCTGCCCCAGATCGCCGGCGCGCTGCTGCAGCTGGGCGCGGCGTTCGGGTTCGTGGTGGGCGCCGACTACTGGCACAGCGATGCCACCGCGATCGCCAATCCCACCTTCATGAGCGGGCTGCTGCTGGCCGTGGCCGGCTTCGCTTCGGCGTGGTGCTACCGGCGCGCACGCCAGGATTCGCCCGCCATCGTGTATTACCTGTGGGGCCTGCTGTGGTGGCTGGGCGGCGTGATCCACGAGGTGGGCCGGTTCGTCGACCGCGACAGCCGCCCGGATGCCCTGCTGATCGCGGTGGCCTTCAGCGCCTGGGTGGCGGCCGAAGTACATCGCCGCGCACCGGCCCGCGCACTGGTGCTGACCACGCTGGCGATGCTGCTGGCCGCGTTCCCGCTGGCGCTGTGGCAGGCCGACGTGCACCAGCAGCCGTTCGCCGGCTATGGCGCGCTGGCCTGGGCCGTGTTCGCGCTGCTGGGCGTGCGCAGCCTGTGGTG
This sequence comes from Stenotrophomonas sp. 364, assembly GCF_009832905.1. NCBI lineage: Bacteria > Pseudomonadati > Pseudomonadota > Gammaproteobacteria > Lysobacterales > Lysobacteraceae > Stenotrophomonas > Stenotrophomonas sp. 364. The sequence continues at coordinate 3,361,762 of NZ_CP047135.1, read as the reverse complement.
CCTGCGCGGTGGGCAGGACCGGGTGGCGCTGGCGGCACAGTTCAGCTGGTGGTTGTTGTGGCCCAGCGTCGTGTCGCTGGCGTGCATGTGGCTGGCCGATCGCTTCGCGCTGGCGCAGGGCTGGTCGCTGGCGCTGGCCCTGCTGCCGTGGCTGCTGGTCGCCGCTACCGCACTGCTGCGCTGGCCGTGGTTGGCGATGCCGCTGGGGGCACGCTTCGACGTCCTGCGTAGCGCGCTCACCGCCACGCTGTTTGGTGTGCTGGGCGTGAGCTGGCTGTGCCTGCTGGTCCAACCGGCCTCGCCCGCACCGCTGCCGTGGCTGCCCCTGCTCAATCCGATGGAACTGGCGCAGCTGGCCGTGCTGGCACTGGCGGCGCGATGGCTGTGGTCGGCACCGGCACCGGCCGGGCTGCGCGGTCAGCGCGTCCCGGTGCTGGCCATCGCCGGCTTCGCCCTGCTCACCAGCACCACCCTGCACAGCGTGCACCACTGGGGCGGGGTGGCCTGGAACGACGCGCTGTGGTCGTCGACCCTGGCCCAGACCAGCCTCACCCTGGTCTGGAGCGTGCTCGGCGTGATCAGCTGGGTGTGGGGCTCGCGCCGCGGCCAGCGCACCCTGTGGCTGGTGGGCGCGGTGCTGATGGGCGTCGTGTTGGCCAAACTGGTGCTGATCGATCGCCAGCACCTGGGCAACCTGCTTGGCATTTCCTCCTTCATCGCCTACGGCCTGCTGTGCACGGTTGTGGGCTACCTCGCGCCGGCACCGCCGCGCGCGCCGGACGTTACCGTGGAGCCTCAGTCGTGATGACGTTGCGTACCTTGATCGCCGTGTTGTCCCTGGCCGCAGTGCCGTCGCTGGCGCAGTCCGCCGATGCGCGCCAGGACTACCGCCAGCAATGGCCGTTGCAGCTGTCCCAGCCACAGGCCGGGGCATACCGGGTGATGCTAAATGAAGCGGTATACCGCAGCGCGGTGTCGCCGCGGCTGGCCGATGTGCAGGTGTTCAACGTACAAGGCCAGGCATTGCCCACCACGCTGCTGAGCGCCGACCAGCCGCTGGCGCGCCCGGCGCAGTGGCAGGACCTGGCCTGGTTTCCGCTGCCGGCGATGGCCGGCGCCGGTGCCGATGACCTGCAGTTGCTGACCGAACGCAACACCGACGGCAGCGTGCGCCGGGTGGAAGCGCGCCTGGGCCGCAGCGGCGGCGGCAGTGCGCAGGCCGCCGGGTGGCTGATCGATGCGAGTGCGCTGAAAGTGGGCGTGCAGGCGCTGCGTCTGGACTGGCAGGTGCAGTCGTCGCTGCAGGCGCGGGTGCGGGTGGAGGCCAGCGACGATCTTCGCCAGTGGCAGCGGATTGCCGACGACGTGCCGTTGGTGGACCTGCAGCACGATGGGCGTCGCCTGCAGCAGCGGCGCATCGAGATCGGCCGCCAGGCGCGCTATTTCCGCATTTTGCCGATCGGCGCCGATGCGCTGCCGGTGCTGTCCAACGTGCAGGCCGAACTGGCCCCGGCGCTGGAGGCGATCGACTGGCGCTGGGAATCGCTGGCAGGCGCGGCCGGCAAGCCGGGCGAGTTCGAGTACCAGCTGCAGGGGCGCTTTCCGATTGCCCAGGTCGACATCAGCACCGCCGACAACAGCGTGGTGCAGTGGACCCTGCTCAGCCGCGATGACACGGCGCAGCCGTGGCAGGTGCGCGCAGGCCCGTGGGTGGCTTACCAGGTGCAGGACGCCGCCGAACGTCGTCGGTCGCAGACACAGTCATTGCCGGTTCCCACGCGTGACCGTTACTGGAAGCTGGTGGCAGCGCAGGCCGAGCCGAACCAGGCGCCCACGTTGAAACTGGGCTACCAGCCCGAGGCGCTGGTGTTCCTGAGCCAGGGCGAGCCGCCGTACAGCGTGGCCGCCGGCAGCGTGCGCGCCGGCCGCAGCGATGCGCCGGTGGGTACGGTGATCGCGCAACTGCGCGCGCAGCAGGGCGCGCAATGGCAGCCGGCCGCCGCGACGCTGCAGGGGCAGGCGCAGGTGCTGGGCGGCGACGCCGCCGTGGCCCCGCAGCGCGATTGGAAGCAGTGGCTGCTGTGGGGGCTGCTGGTGCTGGGCGTGCTGATCGTGGGTGGCTTTGCGGTGAGCGTGCTGCGGCAGAAGCCTGGGGATGTTGGTGGTTGATTGTTGTTGCTGTTTTTTTGCTGGCGGCTAAGGCAGCGCTTTGGTTGTTCCTGCGGTGAGGTGGCCGGGTGGCCTTGCCCAGGACACGCCGTAAACCCGTCCCTGGGGGCTCGGTGTTGCCATCCATGGCAACACACGGTCCTGGGCAAGGCCACCCGGCCACCTCCGGACGGTTCACCGCGTTGACGGTGGGGAAGAGCTGCCGGGCAGAGCCCGGCACTACGTGTCCTTGCGCCGCATTACGGATGTGCTTTTCATCATCCATTCGCATTGGTGAGGATGAGAGCTGCCGGGCAGAGCCCGGCACTACCGGTGGGCTTTTGCATGCGCGCCGACCAACTGTCGAGTGTGGGGGCCTGTGGGTTCACGGGACCCTGAGCGCCATGGATGGCGCGACGGAGCTTACAGGGACGTACTTGCAGCGTGTCCCGTGAACCCACAGGCGCCCGCACAGCACAGGAGCATCGGCCGTAGGGCTCTGGACCTGGCCTTGGACTTGGCTTTTGGCTTTTGGCTTTTGGCTTTTGGCTTCTGCCTCTGCGTCTGCCCGAAAATTTGCGATGCACCCGCGCAGCCGGGACAATGGGTGTCTGCGCCGTGCGTGGCGCCCTTTCCTTTTCAGCCAAAGAGTTGCCCATGTCCATCGTTCGCATGACCGACCTCGATCTCTCCGGCAAGCGCGTGCTGATCCGCCAGGACCTCAACGTACCGATCGAGAATGGCCGCATCACCTCCGAACAGCGCATCACCGCATCGCTGCCGACGCTGAAGCTCGCACTGGAAAAGGGCGCCGCCGTCATGGTCACCTCGCACCTCGGCCGCCCCACCGAAGGCGTCTGGAGCGAAGCCGAATCGCTTGCCCCCGTTGCCCTGCGCCTCTCCCAGCTGCTCGGCGTCCCGGTCCCGCTCGTGCGCGACTGGGTCGACGGCGTCGACGTTGCCCCCGGCGCCATCGTCCTGCTTGAAAATTGCCGCATGAACGTCGGCGAAGGCAAGGACGACGAAACCCTGGCCAGGAAGTATGCCGCCCTCTGCGACGTCTTCGTCATGGACGCCTTCGGCACCGCGCACCGCGCCCAGGCCTCCACCCATGGCGTCATCCGCTTCGCCCCCATCGCCGCCGGCGGCCCGCTGCTCATGGCCGAACTCGACGCGCTCGCCAAGGCCCTGCTTGCCCCCGCCCAGCCCCTGCTCGCCATCGTCGCCGGCAGCAAGGTCAGCACCAAGCTTGAACTGCTGTCCAGCCTCGTCGGCAAGGTCGACCAGCTCATCGTCGGCGGCGGCATCGCCAACACCTTCATCGCGGCGGCCGGCTACCCGGTCGGCAAGTCCCTGTACGAACCGGACCTGCTCGACACGGCCAAGAAGATCGTCGCCGATGCCAAGGCCCGCGGTGCCGACATCCCCCTGCCCACCGACGTCGTCGTCGCCAAGCAGTTCCTCCCCGATGCCGAAGCCACCGTGAAGGCCGTGGCTGACGTCGCCGAAGACGACCTCATCCTCGACATCGGCCCGGACACCGCCCAGCACTACGCCGGGCTGATCGCCAAGGCCGGCACCGTGGTCTGGAACGGCCCCGTCGGCGTGTTCGAATTCGAGGCCTTCAGCCACGGCACCCAGGCCCTGGCCCAGGCCATCGCCGCCTCCCCGGCGTTCTCCATCGCCGGCGGCGGCGACACCTTGGCGGCTGTCGACAAGTACGACATCGCCGACCAGGTCAGCTACATCTCCACCGGCGGCGGCGCGTTCCTGGAGTTCCTGGAAGGCAAAACCCTGCCGGCGGTCGCCGCGCTGGAAGCACGGGGCGCCTGATGACCCTCGGTCGTCACGCCTTCGTACCGCGCGCGACGCTGTTCTTCGACCTCGATGGCACCCTGATCGACTCGGCGGTCGGCATTACCCAATGCGTGGCGCATGCGCTCACCCGGATGGACCAGCCGGTCCCGCCGCAGGACGAACTGCGGCGCTGGATCGGCCCGTCGCTGCGCACCAGCTTCGCGCCGCTGTTTGCCAACCCGGCCGATATCGAACAGGCAGTTACCTACTACCGCGAACGCTTCGACGTGGTGGGCTGGCGCGAACACGAGGTGTACCCGAGGATCGGCCAGGTCGTGCAGGAACTGCACGACCGCGGCCACCGGCTGGCCATCGTCACCGCCAAGAACGAGCCGCACGCGCGCCGCATCATCGACCACCTGCCGTTTGGCAGCTGCTTCGAGGACGTCATCGGGGCCACGATCGACGGCAGCCGCAGCGAGAAACCGCAGCTGGTCGCCGAAGCCCTGCAGCGCCTGTCGCTGACCCCGGACCAGTGCTGGATGATCGGCGACCGGCGCATGGATATTGCCGGCGCGCGTCATCACGCCATGCGCAATATCGGCGTGTTGTGGGGTTTCGGCGGCGCCGACGAGCTGCAATTGGCCGGTGCGCAGCACCTGGCAAACACGCCGGACGACCTGCTCACGCTGCTCGCCTGAGGCACGCGGCGGCGTCCCGTACGCCGCCGCATGTCGCGCGCAAAGCCAATTGGGTCGGGGCTTGTCGGCATTCGGGCGTCAGCCGATGTCCGCCCGGCGGTCCGCCGGTGTCTGCAGGACAACAGCAAGAGCCAGCTGCCCCAAGGCTGTAAACGTATTCATGGGACGTGAAGGGTGTGCTAATTTCGATCCTTTCCCGGGAGCCCATTTACCATGATTGAGCGTCAGCGTCGCACCAAGATCCTTGCCACCCTCGGACCGGCAACCGACCCGCCGGGCGTGCTGGAGGATCTCTTCCGCGCCGGCGTGAACGTGGTTCGCCTCAACTTCAGCCACGGTGACCCGTCCGGCCAGGCCAAGCGTGCCGCCGACGTGCGCGCTGCCGCGCAGCGCGTGGGCGTGGAAGTGGGCATCCTGGCCGACCTGCCGGGCCCGAAGATCCGCATCGAGCGCTTCGCCGAAGGCAAGATCCACCTCAAGGCGGGCGACCGCTTCGACCTGGTCGCCGCGGCCAACCCGCCCCCGGGCGACACCACCCAGGTGGGCGTGAGCTACCTCGGCCTGCCGCAGGACGTGGTGGCCGGCGACGTGCTGCTGCTCGACGACGGCCTGATGCAGCTGCAGGTCCTGGAAGTGCAGGGCGAGCGCATCATCAACACCGTGCTCAACGACGGCGTGCTCTCCGACCGCAAGGGCCTGAACAAGCAGGGCGGTGGCCTGTCGCTGGGCGCACTGACCGAGCGCGACAAGGAACTGATCGGCATCGTGGCCAAGATCGGCGTGGACTTCATCGCCGTCTCGTTCTGCCGCAACGCGCAGGACATGAACGATGCGCGCGCCATTGCCGAATCGCACGGCTGCTACGCCGCGCTGGTGTCCAAGATCGAGCGCACAGAAGCCATCGAGAACCTGGAAGAAATCGTCGACGCCAGTGATGTGGTGATGGTCGCCCGTGGCGACCTGGGCGTGGAAATCGGCGACGCCGAACTGCCGGGCCTGCAGAAGAAGATCATCAAGGCCTCGCTGGCACAGAACAAGGTGGTGATCACCGCCACGCAGATGCTGCAGTCGATGGTCGAAAGCCCGATCCCGACCCGCGCCGAAGTGCTGGACGTGGCCAACTCGGTCATCGACGGTACCGATGCGGTGATGCTGTCGGCCGAAACCGCTGCGGGCATGTACCCGGTCAAAGCGGTCGAAGCGATGGCGCGCATCTGCCTGGGCGCCGAACGCCAGTTCCAGACCGAAACCGATTTCGGCGCCTCGCCGCGCAACCTGGAACGTGCCGACCAGGCCATCGCCATGGCCACCATGTTCCTGTCCCAGCACGTGGGCGTGCGTGCGATCGTGGCGATGACCGAATCCGGCGGCACCGCGCGCTACCTGTCGCGTTTCCGTGCCTCGGCCCCGGTGTTCGCGGTGACCCGCCACGACGGCGCCCGTCGCCAGATGGCGCTGATGCGCGACGTGTTCCCGATCAACTTCGACAGCCGCGGCTTCACCCCGCGCGAAGCCGCACGCGGCAGCATCCGCCTGCTGGTGGAAGCCAACCAGCTGCAGGCCGGTGACCGCGTGGTGTTCACCAGCGGCGAGCACATGGAAACCCATGGCGCCACCAACACCCTGCGCCTGCTGGAAGTGGGTGAAGACGGGCGCGCCAGCGGTCTGGGCGATCTGTAAAGGAAACCGCCGGGCAAACCCCGGCAGTGCAGCACACGGCGGCGCGGCGGAAACGTCGCGCCGTCATGCGTTGGGTGCCTGAAAGCGTTTCCAGATTCTGTGGACGGTCAGTTCACGGGAGGCGGGGGCTATAATTGCGTTTTTCCCGCACCCGCCACAGGAAATACATGAGCATCGAACAGCTGGCCGAAACCGCCCAGGCCATGGTCGCCCCGGGCAAGGGCATCATCGCGATCGACGAATCCACCGGCACCATCGGCAAGCGCTTCGCCAGCGTTGGCCTGGAAAACACCGAAGAGAACCGTCGCGCCTACCGCGAAATGCTGCTGACCACGCCGAAGCTGAACGAGCATGTCTCCGGCGCGATCCTGTACGACGAAACCATCCGCCAGTCCACCAAGGACGGCGTGCCGTTCGCCAAGTACATGGCCGACCACGGAATCATTCCGGGCATCAAGGTCGACAAGGGCGCCCATGCGCTGGCCGGCTGCCCCGGTGAGCTGGTGACCGAAGGCCTGGACGGCCTGCGCGAGCGCCTGCAGGAGTACTACAAGCTGGGTGCGCGCTTTGCCAAGTGGCGCGCGGTGATCAACATCGGCGAAAGCATCCCGTCGGGCACCTGCATCGAGTCCAACGCCCACGCGCTGGCCCGTTATGCGGCGCTGTGCCAGGAATGCGGCCTGGTGCCGATGGTTGAGCCGGAAGTGATCATGGACGGCGACCACGACATCGAGACCTGCTACGAAGTCACCGAAGCCACCCTGCGTTCGCTGTTCGACGCGCTGTACCAGCAGAATGTGCTGCTGGAAGGCACCATCCTGAAGGCCTCGATGGTCATCTCCGGCAAGGGCTGCGAAGAGCAGGCCGACGTCGAGGAAGTGGCCGAATCGACCGTGATGTGCCTCAAGAGCACCGTGCCGGCGATCCTGCCGGGCGTGGTGTTCCTGTCCGGCGGCCAGAGCGATGAGCAGTCCACCGCGCATCTGAACGCCATGAACCAGATGGGCAACCTGCCGTGGCCGCTGAGCTTCTCCTACGGCCGCGCCATGCAGCAGGCCGCGCTGAAGCTGTGGGCCAAGGACACCAAGGCCAACATCGCCAAGGCACAGCAGACCGTGTACGACCGCGCCAAGGAAAACGGCCAGGCGGCACTGGGCAAGTGGAACGGCTGATACCGGCCTGACCGCACCTGAAAAAAATGCCGGCCTTGTGCCGGCATTTTTTTTGGTTCTTCGGCCTGCCCAGGCGCAACCGTCGGCGGGTTGGGCGCTGGGGCCCATGCCCTTTCCGGCGAATGTCCCCCGGCGTCGGCCTGCAGCCGCCACCTCCTCCTTTATTTCGCCTCCAAGGGCATGGGGCCCCAGCGCCCAACCCGCCGACTCCATCGAACCTCGCCGGTTTGTTTCCAGGTCCACCACCGGTGTGATGGCGTGCCGCACGCATCCATCGTGGCATGGCAGGATGCGCCAGGCCTGGGCGAGAAGGGAGTCGAAGATGGCATGCCGTTCGTTGTTGCACGCGCTTCTGTTGATGCCGTTGTTGTTTGCCGTGCGTGCACATGCGTCTGCACCGCGCGCGTTTGATGTCATCAGCTACGAAGTCGCGCTTGAGCCGGACATTCAGCAAAAGCGCCTGCAGGGAAAAGTGACGGTGTGGTTCGACGCGGTCCAGCGCGTGCAGACATTGACCCTGGATGCCGGCGAGCTGGACATAGCTTCGGTCACCCAGGGCGGGCGTGCGCTGCAGTTCGAGCAGACCAACGGCCGCCTTCGGATCACGCTGGCCGAGCCGATACCTTCAGGCGCCTTCGGCAACGTTCGCATTGCATACTCCGGCGCGCCCCGCTTCGGGCTGGAGTTCGCCCCCGAGCGCGACGAGGTGTACAGCGTGTTCTCCACCAGCCAATGGATGCCGTCGGTGGATGCGCCGGATGAGCGGGCCCGCCTGCATCTGTCGCTCACACTACCAGCCGGTCTGCTGGCCGCCGGCAGTGGTCGTGCAGAACCACCGCGCACGCTGGCTGATGGCCGAATTGAACACCGCTGGTCGTCCGATAGCGCACTGCCGGCGTACGTGTATGGCTTTGCGGCCGGGCGCTATCAGGAAGCCACCCGCCAGCACGCTGCCATCGCGCTGCGCTTCCTGTCGGTGGATCGAACCCCGGCACAACTGCAGACGCTGTTTGCCCGCACCGGCGACATGCTCGACTTCTTCGCTGCGCGCGCCGGGCTGCCCTACCGTGGTGAGAGTTATCAGCAAGCACTGGTGAAAAGTACCATCGGCCAGGAAATGACCGGGCTGTCGCTGATGTCCGAGGCCTACGGGCAGGGCGTGCTGGACGATCCGGACGACACCGCGCTGATGGCGCACGAGGCCGCCCACCAGTGGTGGGGCAACCGGGTGACCTGCGCCAGCTGGCAACACTTCTGGCTCAACGAAGGCATGGCCAACTTCATGACCGCCGCGTACCTGCAGCATGCGCAGGGCGAGGCGGCCTACCAGGCGCAGGTGCAGGGCTGGCGCACGCGGCTGGATGCGCTGCGCGCCAAAGGCGCCGACCATGCGCTGGTCTATGCCTCCTGGGATGCGCCCACCGCCGACGACCGCGCGGTGGTCTATCGCAAGGGCGCGTATGTACTGCACCTGCTGCGCGGTGAACTGGGGGAGGACGCGTTCTGGCGTGGCCTGCGCGATTACACCGTGGCCAACGATGGGCGCTCGGTGACCACCCTCGACTTCCAGCACGCAATGGAAAAGGCCGCCGGGCGCTCGCTGCAGCCGTTCTTCCGGCAGTGGGTGTACAGCGCAGACACAACGGCGCGCTGAAAACGCAGGTCAAGGCAGGCCCCCGCCGCCTTACGGCAATGACGGCCCATGGATGCCGTTGATGCTGGCATCGGAAGAGAAGATGAAACGGTGCTCGACGCGGCCGTCCTTGCCGTCCACCGTCACATCGATCATTAAATAGGCGGGCGTATTGCCGGCCAGCGACAGCGACTGCCGCCACTGCTCCACCTGCGCCGCATCAGTGCGGCTGTCCGTGGAGATCGTGCCCGCACACAGGCTCAGCCCGCAGGCAAAATTCTGCATCGACAGCCCCGGGGTGTCCTTCAGTGCGGCCTGCATTGTCCGGGAATACGCGTCGGTGAGTTCCGCCGCTTCCGGGACGCGCATGGACTGCTGGGCGATCAGCGACAGGTAGTGATCGAACGCGTCGCCCTGCAGCGCGAGCATGGCCTGGTCGAAGGAGAGTGCCGAGCCCTGCAGCATCGCCGATTCGAAAGCGAGGTAGGGCGTTGCGCTGGACGCATGGGCCATCGACGGCGACGCCTGCTGCGCGGCGGGCGCACCTGCGTCATGCCTGTTGTGGGGCAGCTGCGGTGGGCGCGTCCCCGACGTGGCTGACGCTGCCGCGCCCACGCCGGGCAGGTTGGCCACGGACCGTGGCTGCAGGACGTACCAGGCACCGACCAACAGCACGACCACCGCCAGGCCGATTCCCCACCGCGTGCTTCCCTTGCGCATCCCCTTCTCCGTATTGGCTGCCGAACCCCTGCGCCACAACCGCGTGGTACAGCGCAGACACTATCGGCGGTACGCAGGTGGAAATAGAACACAGTTCACGTTTCGATTCGCGGCATGCGCAGTACGCTGGATTGAGATGCATGCGGCCTATCGGTTCAAGCATCTACATACGCGGTCTACGATGGCCGGGGAGCGTGTGCGGAAGGGCGCGCGATGCGTCTGCTGCCGTCCGGCGTTGCGGCTGCGCCATATTTCATCGGAATGGAACGTTCTTCCCAACAGGAGTAGGAGTGATATGAAGCGTCAACTGTTTCCCGGTGTAGTGGCCGTACTCGTTGCAGGGGGGCTGCTTGCGGGCGCCGCATTCGCGGCCACCCAGACCATCACCGCCAGCACCCGCAACGGTGGCTCCACCCCGGGCAGCGCCACGGCCACCTCGGCGTCCCGCGTCACCTGTACCCAGGCGTCCGGGGCAACGGCGGGCACCATCCCACGCTGCAGCCTGCAGGCCCCGGGCTGGAACGGCGTGGTGGAAGTGGGGAAGTCGATCGGCACCACGGGCGCCGGCAATGTGGTCCTCAACTGCAACGGCAGCTACCCCGCCAACGGCGGCCTGAGCTGCACCGCGCAGATCGACGATACGGTGTGCACGGCATCGCAGACGATTTCCGGATCGGCCAGCGGCGGCAGCTCGTATCGCGGGCTGGCGGCCGTCAAGGCCAATGCCACCATCCAGTGCGTGTCCGCTACGGGTGGGACCGGTGGCACAACCTGCGGCATCCAGGCGCCGGGCGCGAATGCGTCGATGACGGCGGGCCAGACGATCACCTCCTCCGGGCCGGGCACGGTCGCGCTGTCGTGTGGCGGTCAGTATCCCGCGTCAGGCGGTGGGCTGAACTGCACCGCCCAGATCACCCAGGTCTGCCCTTGATCGAGGCGATGTGAAAAACGCCGGCGATGCCGGCGTTTTTCCTGCATCAGGCGCGTGCGCTCAATGCGACGCGGCCAATCCTGCGTCGCCCAGTGGTGGCATCACCAGCGGGCGAGGCTCGTCAGCGGCCTGTCCTGCCGATGCCAGTGCCTGCAGGTAGGCTTTCGCGGTGGCCGTGTTGAAGGCCACCAGCACGATCCGCTTGGGCTGTGCATGGCTGCGTTGCCACGCCAGGGTTTCGGTCACGGCCACCTGTGCCGCCTGGTGGATCGGGTAGCCGAATACCCCGCAACTGATGGCCGGGAACGCGATCGACTGCAGGCCCAGCGTTTCGGCGAGCTGCAGTGACTTCCAGTAGCAGTTGGCCAGCAGGGCCGGTTCGTCGCGCTGGCCGTCCTGCCAGACCGGGCCCACCGTATGGATCACATGGCGGGCCGGCAGGTTGTAGGCCGCGGTGGCACGCACCTCGCCCGTGGGGCAACGCATGCCCGGGCGGATCTCGGGCAGGGCCTGGCATTCGGCCAGCAGCGCGGGACCGGCCGCGCGATGGATCGCGCCGTCCACACCGCCACCGCCCAGCAGGGATTCGTTGGCCGCATTGACGATCGCATCCACCGCCAGGGTCGTGATGTCGCCCTGCCACACTTCGATCTTCATGCGTGCCGCTCCTTGATACTGAAACCGGGTCCATGCAACGGGTGACTGCTTTCCCGCACGTTACCGGGCGGGGGATCTAGGCTGCGTCATCATCGTCTCAGGCGACGCGACCCGATGTGCGGCGCCCTGCAGTTCACACGATGCGGTCCATTGCCTTCACCGTAGATGAAGGCAATAGCGATAGCTGAATACGAAGACGCCCACCGGGCGGTGGGCGTCTCGGGCTCCTTCAAACCAACGCGGGGCTCAGGGCAGACCGGCCAGCCAGTCGTCGTCGGAGCCCTCGTTGATGTCGGCAAACAGCGGGGTGGAGAAGTAGCGCTCGCCGGTGTCGGGCAGCATCGCCAGGATCACGCTGCCCTTCTCGGCCCGGTCGGCGATGTCCAGCGCGCTGGCCACCGTGGCCCCGGCGGAGATACCCACGAAGATGCCTTCCTCGGCGGCCAGCCGGCGCGAGGTCTCGATCGCGCGCGCATCGTCAACCGTCAGCAGTTCGTCGTAGACACCCCGGTTGAGCACCTCCGGCACGAAGTCCGGGGTCCAGCCCTGGATCTTGTGCGGCTTCCATTCCTCGCCCTTGAGCAGGGCGGCCCCGGTCGGTTCGGTGGCGATGATGCGGGTGTCCGGGCGGGCCACCTTCAGTACCTCGCCCACGCCGGTCAGGGTGCCGCCAGTGCCCCAGCCGGTCACGAAGTAGTCCAGGCGCTTGCCGGCGAAGTCGCGCAGGATCTCCGGCGCGGTGGTATTGCGGTGGTAGGCCGGGTTCGCCGGATTGGCGAACTGGCTGGCCAGGAACCAGCCGTGCTCGTCGGCCAGCTCCCTGGCCCGGCGCACCATGCCCGAGCCGCGCTCGGCCGCCGGGGTCAGGATCACCTTGGCCCCGTAGGCGCGCATCAGCTTGCGGCGCTCGATGGAGAAGGTTTCCACCATGGTGGCCACGAACTTGTAGCCCCGGGCGGCCGCCACCATCGCCAGCGCCACGCCGGTGTTGCCCGAGGTCGCCTCGACGATGGTGTCGCCGGGCTTGAGCACGCCGCGCGCTTCGGCGTCCAGGATGATCGCCAGTGCCAGCCGGTCCTTTACCGAGCCGCCGGGGTTGAACGACTCCACCTTGGCGTAGACGGTGACGTGGTCGGGGGCGATGCGGTTCAGGCGAACCACCGGGGTGTTGCCGATGGTGTCCAGGATCGAGTTGTACAGGGCCATGGGAATGCTCCAGGGAAGTCCGTTCACCGCGCCCGGCGCGGCAGGGGGAGGGCAGGGCGGGGATGCTCCGGCAGACCGTAGCCCCGGCATATGCCCCCGGGAAATGACCTGATACCCTTCTTAAACAACATTTGGTTATAAGCTGGTGACGGCAATTGCCCTACAGTCGGATTGCCCTCCCTTCGCCTGCCGTGCCACACGCCCATGACGCTGACCCAACTCCGTTATCTGGTGGCCATCGCCGACGCCGAGCTCAACATCACGCTCGCCGCGTCGCGGGTGCATGCCACCCAGCCTGGCTTGTCCAAGCAGCTCAAGCAGCTGGAAGACGAGCTGGGCTTCCTGTTGTTCGTGCGCAAGGGGCGCAGCCTGGAAGCGGTCACGCCGGCCGGCGTGGAAGTGATCGGCCGCGCGCGCGCCGTGCTGGGCGAAGCCAACAACATCCGCACCTACGCGGCCAACCAGCGCCGCGAGAGCCAGGGCCAGCTGGTCCTCACCACCACCCACACCCAGGCGCGCTTCGTGCTGCCGCCGGCGGTGGCGAAGATCAAGCAGGCCTACCCGCAGGTCAGCGTGCACCTGCAGCAGGCCGCTGAAAGCGATGCGCTGGACCTGCTCAGCCAAGGCGATGCGGACATTGCGATCATTTCCACGGCTGGCGCCGAACCCAGCGCCGGTATCGCCATTCCGCTGTACCGCTGGCGGCGTCTGGTGCTGGTGCCGCGCGGGCATGTGCTGGACCGCCCCGGTGCCGCGCCGGACCTGCAGGCGCTGTCCACCCAGCCGTTGATCAGCTATGAATCCTCCACCCGCGGCAGCTCCTCGTTGCAGCGTGCCTTTGCCAGTGCCGGGCTGACCCCCGACATCGCGCTGACCGCGCTGGACGCGGATCTGATCAAGACCTACGTGCGCACCGGCCTGGGCGTGGGCCTGCTGGCGGAGATGGCGGTCAACGCCAGCGACGAAGACCTGCGCGCGTGGCCGGCCCCGGCCCCGATCGACGAGTGCATCGCCTGGGCGGTGCTGCCGCGTGACCGCGTGCTGCGCGACTACGCGCTGGAGCTGGTGCACGTGCTCGCCCCGCAGATCGACACCCGCGACCTGCGCCGCGTCATCGACGGCAACCAGGAGGCCAACTGGCCGCTGCCGCCGACCTGGGAATCGCTGACGCAGACCATCACCGTCTGACAGGTTGCTCGACCAACGGTCGGGCGCTACCGCGGCACGGGACGCGGGTGCCACATATCACCGGACACGCGCGGCACATCGCGCCCGGTTGGAACCACACATCGCACCCACGGCCCAGTAGGTGCCGACCGTTGGTCGGCACATCGCCTCCGACACCGCGCATGCCGCCCGCATTCGCTGCGACGGTTGGTCGCAGGGCATCGGGCCGCCCGGCCCACGGTCGGGCGCTACCATGACCGGGTGAATGTCCGCCGTCGCCCGTATGCCGTTCTGCTGCAGCTCGCCTTCGTGGCGACGCTGCTGATGGCGCTGGCGCCGCTGGTCAGCCGTTGGCAACAGGCGCATGCCGATGCGCCGTTGATGCTGATGCCGTCGGGCATGGCCCATGCCATGCCGGTTGCCGATGCTCCCGCCGACCCGCACGCCGGGCACGGCATGCCGGCCTCGCACCAGCACCAGCACCAATCGATGCCGATGCACGACATGCCGATGCACGACATGGCCACGCACGCCGCCGCCCCGTCGCCGAGTGCACCTGCGCCGCCGCTGGACGAACACGCCGGTCATGGCGAGGCGTGCGAGTACTGCATGATGGCCTCGCGGCTGATGCCGTGGCTGGCGGTGCTGATTCTGTTGCTGCCGGCGCTGCCGGTGATCGCCCCGACGGTGCTGCGCGCCGTCGCCACACCGCGCAGCCTGCGCTGGCCCGCGCATGCCGCACGCGGCCCGCCGCTGAACGCCTGAAACCGCCGATGCCCTTTCCTGCTGCGTGACGCCGTGATGGCGGCGCGCGCCTGTGCGTTTTCTGGAGTTCCACATGAATCTCGCTTCCCGCAGTGCGGGCGCAATGACGCGCCTGTCTGTTTCCCTGTCGCTCGCCTTGGCCATGCTGCCGCTGCACGCCGCCGAGCGTGAGCCCGCGCAGACCCTGGACACGCTGGTGGTGACCGCCACCGCCCCGTCCTCGCCACTGCATTGGGTCACCGACCCGCGCCTGCCGCGGCAACCGGTGCCGGCCAGCGATGGCGCCGACTACCTCAAGACCGTGCCGGGCTTTTCGGCGATCCGCAACGGCGGCACCAACGGCGATCCGGTGCTGCGTGGCATGTTCGGGTCGCGCCTGAACATCGTCAGCAACGAGGGCAACCTGATCGGTGCGTGCCCCTCGCGCATGGACAATCCGCTGTCCTACATCGCGCCGGAAACCTTCGACCGGCTGACCATCATCAAGGGACCGCAAAGCGTGCGCTGGGGCGCTGGCGCGTCGGCCGGCACGGTGCGTTTTGAGCGCGACACCCCGCGTTTCGACGCACCGGGCGTGGACATCAACGCCAGCGCGCTGGTCGGCTCGCGCAACCGCAATGACCAGGTGCTCGACCTGACCGCCGGTGCGTCGCAGGGCTACGTACGGGTCAACGGCAACCGCTCCGAAGCGGACGATTACAAGGACGGCAACGGCGACGTCGTGCCCTCCAAGTGGCGCAAGTGGAACAGCGACGTCGCCGTCGGCTGGACCCCCGATGCCGACACTGTGGTGGAGCTGTCAGCCGGCACCGGCGACGCCATCGCGCGCTATGCCGGGCGCGGCATGGATGGCGCCGCATTCAAGCGCACCAGCTATGCCGCCCGTTTCGAGAAGGACAACCTGCCCGGTGCCTGGGACAAGCTGTTGGTCAACGTGTACTACAACGACGCCGACCACGTCATGGACAACTACACGCTGCGCACGCCGAACCCGGACAGCAGCATGCCGATGCCGATGGCGGCCAATGTCGACCGGCGAACCACGGGCGGGCGCATCGCCTCGGAATGGCGCTGGCAGGACATCGCGGTGGTCGCCGGCGTAGACGCGCAGGACAGCCGGCACCGCGACCGCAGCGGCATGGGCCGCAACACCTATCAGCAGCAGCCCTGGCGCACCGATGCCCGCTTCGAGAGCCTCGGTGCCTTCAGTGAAATCACCCTGGGCGAAGGCACTGCCCAGCGCTGGGTGGGCGGCCTGCGCATCGACCGCGCCGAGGTCACCGACGAACGTCGAACCAGCGGCATGATGGCCATGCCCAACCCCACCGCTGGCCAGCAGCGCCGCGAGAACCTCGGCAGCGGCTTTGTGCGCATCGAACGTGACCTCGCTCCCGCGCTGACCTGGTACGCTGGTATCGGCCACAGCGAACGCATGCCCGACTACTGGGAACTGTTCTCGCCCGACAGGGGGCCGATGGGCGCGCCGAATGCGTTTGCCGGCATCCAGCCGGAGAAAACCACCCAGCTCGACCTCGGCCTGCAGTACCGCAGCGAGCGCCTGAATGCCTGGGTGTCAGCCTACGCCGGTCGCGTGCAGGACTACATCCTGTTCACCTATCACGACGGCGGCATGATGGGCAGCATGACCCAGGCCAACAACGTGAATGCGCGCCTTGCCGGCGCCGAAGCCGGTGTCGATATCACCGTTGCCCCGCAGTGGAAGCTCGGCGGCAGCCTGGCCTATGCCTGGGGCGAAAACCGCAGCGATGGCACGCCGCTGCCGCAGATGCCGCCGCTGGAAGCGCGCCTGAGCGCCACCTGGGAAGCTGAGCGCTGGAGCGTCGGCGCGCTGGCCCGCGCGGTGACCCACCAGCATCGCGTCGCCGATGGCCAGGGCAACGTGGTGGCCCGTGACCTGGGCCCGAGTGCCGGCTTTGCGACCGTGGCGCTCAATGCCAGCTATCGCATCAACGACGCGCTGCTGCTCAGCGCCGGTCTCGACAACGTGTTCGACCGCGCCTACAGCGAGCACCTGAACCTGGCCGGCAGCGCGGACTTCGGCTTCCCGGCCGACCCGGTGCGGATCAACGAGCCGGGCCGGACGGCGTGGATGAAGGTGAATTACCGGTATTGAGGGACGTGGCGCCGTGCGTTGCCCGGCTGCATGCCCACCCCCACGTAAAGCCGGGCTCTGCCTGGCTGCAGGCATCACCGTCCGGCACGGACCCGCAGCCACGTAGAGCCGGGCTCTGCCCGGCTGAAGGCGTCCCCGCTCGACACGGACCCGTAGCCACGTAGAGCCGGGCTCTGCCCGGCTGAAGCCGTCCCCGCTCGACACGGACCCGCAGCCACGTAGAGCCGGGCCCGGCTGAAGGCGTCCCCGCTCGACACGGACCCGCAGCCGGGCAGAGCCCGGCTCTACGAGATGCCCCCGGCCGTTGACGCCATTCGACACGTGCCGATACACGCCGTTACACACCCGCACAGCCCAGCACGAAAGGCATTTCGGCTGCCACCGGGCCCCGGTAAACGCTTGGCACATATGCCCGGCCAGCCCCGACCCGTACACTCGCCGGTCGTGGGTTTAACGGGATTTTTTCACATGTTGGGACGCATCACCGCGCGCATCGCCGCTGGCCTCACCCTGGCCCTGTTGGCCGGGTGCAGCAGCAAGGACGACACCGCGCGCCGGGCGGCAGACTCCGTACCGGTCACTACCCAGGTGGTGCAGACCTCCGCATGGAACGACACGCTGCAGGCGCTGGGTACCGCCAAGGCCCGTGAGTCGGTGACCATCACCGCCAAGGTCAGCGAGATCATCGAAACCGTCCACTTCGAGAGCGGCCAGCAGGTCAGCGCCGGCACCCCGTTGGTCACCCTGCGCGGGCAGGCCCAGGAAGCGGCCCTGCTGCAGGCGCAAGCCACCTTTGCCGAGGCCGACCAGCTGTACAAGCGCCAGCGCGAACTGGCGGCCCAGCAGCTGGTGGCCAGCGCCACCCTGGACACCCAGCGCGCCATCCGCGATGCCGCCGAGGCGCGCGTGCGCGAAATGCAGTCGGACATCGGCGACCGTCGCGTGCGCGCACCGTTCGCCGGCGTGCTCGGCATCCGCCAGGTCAGTGCGGGCTCGCTGGTCACCCCCAGTACCAGCATCGCCACCCTGGACGACATCGAGCGCATGCACGTCGATTTCCAGGTACCCGAAGCCGAACTGGCCAGCCTCGGCACCGGCGACAAGGTCACCGCCACCAGCGTCGCCTATCCCGGCCGCAGCTTCGAGGGCGTGGTGGCCACCATCGACACCCGCGTCGACCCGGGTACCCGCGCGGTCACCGTGCGCGCCGACTTCATCAATGCCGACCACGCCCTGCGCCCGGGCATGCTGCTGGACATCCGCATGTTCCGCCCGGAGCGCCAGGCCCTGGTCATTCCGGAAATCGCCGTGGTGCAGGTGGGCCGCGATTCGTTCGTGTACCGGGTCAAGGCCGACCACAGCGTGGAACGCATCGATATCACCAGCGGCGCGCGCCGTGCCGGCGTGGTCGAAATCCGCAGCGGCCTGAAGGCCGGCGATCGCATCGTGGTTGACGGTACCGGCAAGCTGCGCCCGGGCCTGAAGGTTGATGAGCGCCCAGCGTCGGCCGTACCCGCCGCCAAGCCTGCGGACCCGGCAGGATGAAACTCTCCGACATTTCCATCCAGCGCCCGGTCTTCGCGGTGGTGATGAGCCTGCTGCTGGTCGTGCTGGGCGTCATGTCGTTCACCCGCCTGACCCTGCGCGAGCTGCCCGCGATCGACCCGCCGATCGTCTCGGTATCGGTGGATTACACCGGTGCTTCGGCCGCGGTGATCGAAAGCCGCATCACCCAGGTGCTTGAAGACGCCCTGGCCGGCATCGAAGGCATCGATACCATCAACGCGCGCAGCTCCAACGGCCGCGCCCAGGTCAGCATTGAATTCACCTCCAACCGCGATATCGAGGCGGCCGCCAACGATGTGCGCGATGCGGTCAGCCGTGTTGCCGACCGCATGCCCGAAGAGGCGCGGCCGCCGGAAATCGCCAAGGTCGAAAGCGACGCCGACCCGATCATCTGGTTCAACATGACCTCCTCCAGCATGGACACGCTGGAGCTGAGCGACTACGCCGACCGGTACGTGGTCGACCGCTTCTCCAGCCTGGACGGCGTGGCCCAGGTCCGCATCGGCGGGCGCCAGCGCTATGCCATGCGCATCTGGCTCGACCGCGACCAGCTGGCCGCGCGTGGCCTTACCGTGGGCGACGTGGAAACCGCGCTGCGCAATGAAAACGTCGAGCTGCCGGCCGGCCGCATCGAATCGGCCGACCGCGACTTCACCCTGCGCGTGGAGCGCAACTACGTGAAGCCGGAAGACTTCGCCACCATTCCGCTGGGCAAGGGCGCCGACGGCTACGTGGTGCGCATGGGCGACGTGGCCAAAATCGAGCTGGCCTCGTCCGAGCGACGCGCGTATTACCGCAGCAATGGCGAACCGGGCATCGGTCTGGGCATCGTCAAGACCTCCACCGCCAACTCGCTGGACGTGGCCCGCACCGCACGTGCCGAAGCCGAGCGGGTCGGGCAGACCCTGCCCGAAGGCACCCACATCTTCGTCGCCTTCGACAACACCACCTTCATCGAAGCCGCCGTGGACCGCGTCTACGCCACGCTGGTGGAAGCCATGCTGCTGGTACTGGCGGTGATCTGGCTGTTCCTCGGCAGTTTCCGCGCCGCGCTGATCCCCGCCGTCACCGTGCCGGTGTGCCTGGTGGCGGCGTTCATCGCGCTGTACGCGTTTGGGTTCTCCATCAACCTGCTGACCCTGCTGGCGCTGGTGCTGTGTATCGGCCTGGTCGTCGATGACGCCATCGTGGTCGTGGAAAACGTGCAACGCCGCATCGACCTGGGCGAACCGCCGCTGGTGGCCTCCAAGCGCGGCACCGCGCAGGTAGCCTTCGCGGTGATCGCCACCACCGCCGTGCTGGTGGCGGTGTTCCTGCCGGTGGGCTTCCTGGAAGGCAATACCGGCCGCCTGTTCCGCGAGCTGGCCGTGGCGTTGGCGGCTGCGGTGGCGCTGTCGGCGTTCGTCTCGCTCACGCTGACCCCGATGATGGCCTCCAAGCTGCTCAAGCCGCACAGCGGCCAGCCGCCCAAGGGCCTGCACGGGGTGATCAACCGCAACCTGGACCGCGTCTCGGCCGCCTACGGGCGCGTGCTCGACGCGCACGTCGGGCGCACGTGGATCTACGTGGTGGTGATGGTGCTGTCGCTGCTGGCCAGTGCGTTGCTGCTCAAGGTGCTGCCCTCTGAACTGGCCCCGGCCGAAGACCGCGGTTCGTTCCAGATCATGATCGATGGCCCGGAAGGCGCCGGCTACGACTACACCGTGGGCCAGGTGCAGGAAGTGGAAAAGGTGGTGGCCGGGTTCGTCGGCGACGACAAGCCGATCGTGCGCGCCAACCCGCGCGTGCCCGGCGGCTTCGGTGCCAGCGAAGAAATGCATACGGGCCGCATCAGCGTGTTCCTGCAGCCGTGGCGCGAGCGCCAGGCCGCCACGCCGGACGTGGCCGCCGACCTGCAGAAGCACCTGGACGGCATCCGCGGCGTGCGCGTGCGCACCCAGGTCGGGGGCGGCCTGGTGCGCAGCCAGGGCCAGCCGTTCCAGATCGTGCTGGGCGGGCCGGAGTACGCGGAAATCGCGCAGTGGCGCGACCGCATGCTGGCGCGCATGGCCGACAACCCGGGCCTGGTCGGCCCGGATTCGGACTACAAGGAAACCCGGCCGCAGATGCGGGTCAACATCGACCGCCAGCGCGCCGCCGACCTGGGCGTATCGGTCACCGCAATCGGCAGTGCGCTGGAAACCATGATGGGCTCGCGCCGGGTCACCACCTTCGTCGACAACGGCGAGGAATACGACGTGCTGGTCCAGGCCGGGCGCGACGGCCGCGCCACCCCGGCCGACCTGGCCGCCATCCGCGTGCGCGCCAGCAGCGGCGAGCTGGTGCCGCTGTCCAACCTGGTCACGCTCAGCGAAGTGGCCGAAGCGGGCAACCTCAACCGCTTCAACCGGCTGCGCTCGATCACCATCACCGCGGGCCTGGCCCCGGGCTACCCGCTGGGCGAGGCGATCGCATGGGCCCAGCAGACCGCCCGCGAGGAGCTGCCGCAGCACGCGCAGCTGGACTGGAAGGGCGAATCGCGCGAGTACCAGAACGCCGGCAGCGCCGTGCTGCTGACCTTCGCCATGGCCTTGCTGGTGGTGTACCTGGTGCTGGCCGCGCAGTTCGAGAGCTTCATCCACCCGCTGGTGATCATGCTGACCGTGCCGCTGGGCGTGCTCGGCGCGCTGCTGGGCCTGTATGTCAGCGGCGGCAGCATCAACCTGTTCAGCCAGATCGGCATCGTGATGCTGGTGGGGCTGGCGGCCAAGAACGGCATCCTGATCGTGGAGTTCGCCAACCAGCTGCGCGATGAAGGCCGCGACGTGCACCGGGCCATCGTCGAATCGTCGATGGTGCGCCTGCGCCCGATCCTGATGACCTCCATCGCCACCGTGGTGGGCGCGATCCCGCTGGTGGTCGCCGGTGGCCCGGGCTCGGCCAGCCGCGGCACCATCGGCATCGTGGTGATCTTCGGCGTCACCGTGTCCACCTTCCTGTCGCTGTTCGTGGTGCCGGCGTTCTACTCGCTGCTGGCCCCGTACACGCGTTCGCCCGAAGCGGTGGCCCGTGAGCTGGAGAAGCAGGAGGCGGAGACCCCGTCGGTGGGCGGGCACGCCTGACCGGGGGGCAGATGAATACGTAGCTGCGGCGTTGTAGAGCTGGGCTCTGCCGCGCCCCTGCTGCCCACGCGCCTGGAGAGTGACGGGGCAGCCGCGTAGAGCCGGGCTCTGCCCGGCTGCTCTTCTCCGAACGGCCAACAAGCGTGAAGCAGCCGGGCAGAGCCCGGCGCTACGTTGCCCAAGCGCGTGGCGACGCGTTCGTCGCCCCCACGCCACCGCCCCCCCACGCACCCGGCGCTACCCGTGGCGGCCCTGATGGTGGAGAATCGACGCGGTCCCCTCCAGCCGACGGGACGTCCTTTTTTTCCGCCGACTGGAGAGAGCGCGTGGAAGCAACCGTACATTTCGTCAACGGCATCATCTGGAGCAAGGCGCTGATCGCCGTGTGCCTGGGCGCTGGCCTGTTCTTCAGCATCCGCACCCGGTTCATGCAGATCCGCGGCTTCTTCGAGATGTGCCGCCTCACCGTCAAGGGCGAGAAGTCCGACGCGGGCGTGTCCTCCTTCCAGGCCTTGGCCATGTCGATGGCCGGCCGCATGGGCATCGGCAATATCGCTGGCGTGGCCACCGCCATCGCCTTCGGCGGTCCCGGCGCGATCTTCTGGATGTGGGTCATGGGCTTCCTCGGCGCCTCCACCTCGTACGTGGAATGCACCCTGGCGCAGATCTACAAGACCAAGGACGCCGAAGGCCGCTACCGCGGCGGCCCGGCGTACTACATCGAAAAAGCCATGGGCATGAAGTGGTACGCCTTGGCGTTCGCCGTGGCCACCATCATCGCCGCCGGCTTCCTGATGCCGGGCGTGCAGGCCAATGCCATCGCCGACAGCATCATCAACGCCTGCCGTGGCGGCGCCCTGTGCGGCCCGCTGGATGGCCAATTCATGGGCCTGGCCGACGTCCAGGCACTGAAGCTGGGCATCGGTATCGTGGTGGCGCTGCTGCTGGGCGTGGTCATTTTCGGCGGGGTCAAGCGCATCGCCAACTTCGCCGAAGTGGTGGTGCCGTTCATGGCCGCCGCGTTCATCCTGATGGCCATCGTCATCATGATCATCAACTACGACCGCGTGCCGGAAATGTTCGGCATCATCTTCGACAGCGCCTTCGGCACCCATGCCGCGTTCGGCGCGATGATGGGCCTGGCGGTGGAGTGGGGCATCAAGCGCGGCATCTATGCCAATGAAGCCGGCCAGGGCTCGGGCCCGCACGCGGCAGCCGCCTCGGAGGTCTCGCACCCGGCCAAGCAGGGCTACGTGCAGGCCTTCGCGATCTATTTCGACACCATGATGGTGTGCACCGCCACCGCCTTCCTGATCCTGGCCAGCGGCACCTACAACGTGTACTCGCCGGTGGAAGGTGCCGCCCCGATCTTCCAGGGCCTGGCCGGTATCCCGGAAGGTGCGGGCTACGCGCAGGCCGGCGTGGAAGCGGTGTTGCCGGGCTGGGGCGCCTCGTTCGTGTCGCTGGCGATCTTCTTCTTCGCCTTCACCACGATCATGGCCTATTACTACATGGCCGAAACCAACCTCAGCTACATCAACCACAACCGCAAGCGCCCGCTCACCGTGCTGGTGCTGCGCCTGGGCATCATCGGCATGGTGGTGTTCGGTGCGTTCCACAACGCCACCCTGGCGTGGGCACTGGGCGACATCGGCGTGGGCCTGATGGCCTGGTTGAACATCATCGCCATCCTGATCGTGCAGAAGCCGGCGATGCTGGCGCTGCGCGATTACGAACGACAGAAGAAGCTCGGCCTGGATCCGACCTTCGACCCCGATGCATTGGGCATCAAGAACGCCGATTTCTGGCGTCAACGCAAGCTGGAGTTGTCCCGTAGTGAATGATCCCTGGAAGAATGCCCGCCGCCCGTCTTCGCGGCCGCCGCGGGCCACCCCGCTGCCCCCGCGCGAGGGCGGCACGCCGCCACCGCCGGGGCGGGGCAACGACGAGCTGCGCCTGTACGGCTGGAACGCCGTGCAGGCCCTGTTCGACAAGCGCCCGCAGGCGCTGCGCAAGCTGTACCTGGCCGAATCGCTGATCCCGCGCCTGCAGCCGATGCTGAAGTGGTGCGTGTCCAACCGGGTGGGGTACCGCGTGGTGGAAGAGGGCGACCTCAACAAGCTGGCCGCTACCACCCACCATGAAGGCGTGGTGGCCGACGTGCTGCGCGCGCCGATGCTGGAGCTGGGCGAGTGGCTGGGCACGCTGCCGGCCGGTACGCCGGCGCTGGCGCTGTGGCTGGATGGCGTGGGCAATCCGCACAATTTCGGCGCGATCCTGCGCTCGGCGGCGCATTTCGGCGTGGCTGGCCTGCTGCTGCCACCGGGGTCCACGCTGGCGCTGTCCGGTGCGGCCGCGCGCGTGGCCGAAGGCGGCGCCGAATCGGTGCCGCTGGTGCGCCTGCCCGCGCTGCCGGAGGCGATGCAGCAGCTGCGCGACGCCGGCTTCGGCCTGGCCGCGACGCTGGTGGACGGCGGCAACAACCTCTTCGCCAGCGACGTGCCGGCGCGTCTGGTCTACGTGATGGGTGCCGAAGGCGAAGGCATGGACCGTGAACTGGCGCAGGATTGTGACGCGCAGGTGTCCATTCCGGGCACCGGCGCAGTGGAAAGCCTCAACGTTGCATCGGCGACAGCGGTGCTGCTGGCGCACTGGTACGGACGCCAGGCACGCTGAGCAGGATGCGGTTTCGGGTAGCGCGCGTGCGCGCTTGCCCAACGCGATGTGATCGGTGTCACCGATAGCGTTATGACTACAGCCGATTCGGATTTTTCGCATAGTGCGCCGGCCTTGAGCTGCGTCACAGTGCTCGGCGGTACTGTGCTGGGTAGGTGAGGAGAGACACCCACCCAGCGCGGCGCCGTTGTCCGGATCGCAGCAAGTCTGTGACGCTCACCGCGTGGGGTGTGACGAGTCCCGGTAGCCCGGTCGTTCTTCGACCGGGCTTTTTTATGCGTCATCGATTGGTAGAGCCGCCCCACGGGTGGCTGCACACCCCGCGGAAACACCCGCTCTCCACGCTTCCGTCATTGCCCCACGCAATGAACACCGTGGTTGTGATCGCCGGCCAAGAACGCAGAACACCACCATCGCATGTGATGCGAAACGGCGTGCGTGCGGCCCCGCACAGATCGACGAAAACAAGGGTTCTGCACATTGTTGCCGCCCAACGGGCTGTGCAGATTGGCGCGGCGGTGTGCGTGTGCACCGTCTTCTTTCCAGTCTCACGGGAGCCTTGGCATGACCTTGTCCGCGTTGTCGTTTCATCGTGTCGCCGCGCTAGCGCTGGCGGCTGTTCCCCTGGGGCTGTTCGCCCCGCACGCCGCTGCCCAGGCACGCAGCCTTGACGGGGTGAATTTCACGGGTCCACTGGTCACCGCCAACCCGGCCGGAGTGCCGCGCGGCCATTGGTACATCGAGCCCTACCTGGTCCGCGTCGACAGTGATGCCGGTTACGACGCCAACGGCCGCCGCCAGCGCAGCAGCGACAGCGGCGCCTGGCTTACCGTCGTGCCCATCGCCTACGGCATGGGCGAGCGCGTCACCGCGCAGGTCAATCTCAGCGCGGCACGTGCCGACGCGGCTGGCGCGCGCAGCGGTGCCGTGCGTGCGGGCGACACCACCGCGCGGCTGCAGTACCTGCTGCAGGCCCCCAGCGCCGACGGCACGCGCCCGGCCATCTCGGTGGCGCTGCTGCAGCGCTTTGCCACCGGCAGCTACGACCGCATCGGGGGCAATCCACTCAACGCCCAGGGCGATGGCGTGCAGCGCACCACCTTCGCACTCGGTGTGCAGCAGGTGCTGTGGATGCCCAACGACCGCCCGTTGCGCTGGCGTGGCCAGCTCAGCGCCAGCCCGGCACCGGCACGCGTGGCGCTGCACGACAGCAGTGTGTATGGCACCGATCCCGGGTTCCGGGGCAGCATCGCGCGCGGCTCGTTGCTCGGTCTGTCGCTGGGGGCCGAGTACAGCGTCAACGCGCGCTGGGTGGCCGCGCTGGACGTCACCGCCAGCCGCGAAAGCGACCAGCACATCACCGGCTATGCCCCGGGCAGCGAGGGCCTGCGGAGCATCAACCAGCGCCGACCTTCCAGCAGCAGTGTCAGCGTGGCGCCGGCCATCGAGTACCACTTCAGTCCGTCGCTGGGGCTGATCGCCGGCGTGGAGTTCAGCGTGGGCGGCCGCAACAGCGGCGCGTTCGTCAGCCCGCAGATCGCGCTCGGGATGTTCTTCTGATGCGCGCGCCTTCGACCCTCCGCACCGCCATCGGGAGCCGCCCATGACCGTCGAATCCATCGTTGCCCGCCTGCTCGACCTGGTCTGGAGCCCGGCGCTGGTGGGGCTGTGCCTGTTGGCTGGCCTGTACTTCAGCGTGCGTACCCGTTTCATCCAGCTACGCGCATTGCCGGACATGCTGCGCCTGTTGTTCAGTTCCACCCGCTCGGCTTCCGGGGTGTCTTCGTTCCAGGCACTGAGCCTGTCGCTGTCCAGCCGGGTCGGCGTCGGCAACATCGCCGGCGTCGCGATGGCCATTGCCTACGGTGGTCCCGGTGCGATCTTCTGGATGTGGTGCGTGGCCTTCCTGGGCGCCAGCAGCGCCTTCATCGAATCAACGTTGGCGCAGATCTACAAGGAGCGCGACGCCAACGGCCAGTACCGCGGTGGCCCGGCGTACTACATCGAACGCGCGTTGGGCCAGCGCTGGTATGCCGTGGCCTTCGCGTGGAGTGCGGTGATCGGCTGCGGGCTGTTCCTGCCGGGCACCCAGTCCAACGCGATCGCCAGCGCGCTTGACGGCGCCTGGGGTATTCCCGCCAGTGCATCGGCGGCCGGTATGGTGGTCGTGGTCGGGTTGGTGATCTTCGGCGGCGTGCGCCGCATCGCCAACGTGGTGCAGGTGGTGGTGCCGGTAATGGCGATCGGCTACCTGCTGGTGGCTGCGGTGGTGATGGCGCTCAACGTGGACGCGCTGCCGGGCATGGCGCGGCTGATCGTCGACAGCGCGTTCGGTACCGACGCCGCGTTTGGCGCGATGATCGGCACTGCCATCCAGTGGGGCGTGCGTCGCGGGGTGATGTCAAACGAGGCCGGGATGGGCAGCGGCGCGCATCCGGCTGCGGCCGCCGAGGTCTCGCACCCGGTCAAGCAGGGGCTGGTGCAGGCGTTCTCGGTCTACATCGACACCCTGGTGGTGTGCAGCGCCACCGCGTTCCTGGTGTTGTCCACCGGTGCCTACAACGTGTACGACCCGGCCGCGGCCAGCCATGCCGGCATGCTGGTGGCGAACGTGCCCGGGTTGGCTGCGGGGCCGCACTTCGTGCAGCACGCGGTGGAATCGGCGTTGCCCGGGTTCGGCACGGCCTTCATCGCCCTGGCGATCCTGCCCTTCGCGTTCAGCACCATCCTGGCGCTGTACTACAACGCCGAAACCAATGTGGTGTACCTGTGCCGCAACCAGCATCGGCCGTGGGCGCTGCGGCTGTTCCAGGTGGCGTTCGTGGGCGTGGCGACGTGGTCGGCGGTCAATACCGCAACGGTGGCGTGGTCGCTGGGCGACATCGGCGTCGGCCTGATGAGCTGGTTGAACATCATCGCGTTGGTGCTGTTGCAGAAGCCGGCGCTGGCCGCATTGCGCGATTATGAGAAGAGCCGGCGTGCCGGCATCGATCCGGTGTTCAACCCGCAGGCGGCCGGCGTTGCCCGGGCGGAGCTGTGGAACGAGATCGCCGCGCGCGGCGGTAAGTGAGCAGGGCAGGGACCGTGGCCTGCTGCCACGGTCCCTGCGAGCCGTCATTCGTTGGGCGGCGTGGTTGGCTTGGCTTCGCTGCCGAAGCTGCCGTCGGCCTCGGCGGCCAGGTAGGCAAACACGGTGTAGGCGGCTACGTTCTGTGCCAGCGCCGCCGGATCGATCTTGTCCAGGGTGTCGTCGGCGGTGTGGTGCAGGTGGAAGTAGTCGCTGCCGTCCTGCGCCAACCACGCCCAGGCACCGCCCTTGGCGGCCAGCGGGCCTACGTCTGGGCCCGGGCCGCCCTTGTCGGCCGCGTACTCGATGCCCAGCGGCTTGAGCACCTCGGCGATCTGGCGGGTGGCATCGCGCGAGCCCTGCGGGTTCGGCGAGCCGGTGTTGAAGGCGTAGATGCGGCCGGCGCCGAAGTCGCTCTCGGCGGCCAGCTGGTGCAGCACCACGTCCTTGGCATGCGCCTCGGCATACGCCTTGCCGCCGTACAGACCCTGTTCCTCGTTGGCGAACGCCACCACGCGGATGGTGCGCTTCGGCGCCTGCTTGAGCTGGCCGATCAGATGGCCCGCGGCCATGGTGATGCCCACGCCGGCGCCATCGTCCACCGCGCCGGTGCCCAGGTCCCAGGAATCGAGGTGACCGCCGATCACCACGACTTCCTTGGGCAGGCTGCGCCCGGTGATTTCGCCGATGACGTTGTACGAGGTGGCCTTGCCGTCCCACCCGCAATCCAGGCTCAGCTTCAGCGTGGTGCTGCCGAGGGCGACCAGGCGAGCGAGCTGGTTGGCATCGGGTACCGACAATGCGGCGGCCGGCACCGGCGTCAGACCCTCATCGAAACGGGTGATGCCGGTGTGCGGCACGCGGTGCGAATCGGTACCGGCCGAGCGCATCACAAAGCCCACCGCGCCCTTGCGGATCGCCTCGGACGGACCCTTGCTACGAACTGCGCCCCCGTTGCCGTAGTCACGGCCGTCGCGGTAGGCAGTCATCTGGTAGTCGACGAAGGCGATCTTGCCCTTCAATGAGCCTTCCGGCGCCGCCTGCAGCGCGGCCAGGTCGGCAAAGCGCACCACCTCGGCCTCGACCGTGCCGCCCGGGCTGCCGCCCAGGGCGGTAATGGTCAGCGGCTGTGCGTGCTTGCCGATCACATGGGCGTGTTCACTGCGGCGCTCCCACTTGGGGAAGGTCACCGGCTCGGTCCAGACCTTGTCAAAGCCCAGTGCCTTGAACTTGGCCACGGCCCAGGCCACGGCGCGGGCATCGGCTTCGCCACCGGCGATGCGCGGGCCGATCTCGGTGGTGAGCGACTCGACCACCTTCCAGCCGGTGTCGTCCTTGAGGGCCTGCTCGCGCAGTTCGGCTGCGGTGGCCAGCGACTTGGGTGCCAGCGTAGTGGGGCCGGTCGCCGCGAACGCCGGGGCGGCCAACAGTGCGAGGGAGGATGCGATGGCAAGGACGCGGCGACGCATGGACAGCTCCGGAAAGCAGGACAGAAGCGTCCGAGCTTAGCAGCCTGCCGGGCCCGCACATGGGTGGGAGGTCATGGTTGCGCGGACGCTGTTTTCCATACGCGAAAACCCCGCCGGGGCGGGGTTTTTGAATGCGCATCTGCCACGGCGGAACCCGATGCCCGGTAGTGCCGGCCACTGGCCGGCCCCACGCAATATCGGGTGCCTGCAGAGCCGGCCAGCGGTCGGCACTACCGTACGAATGCTTACTGCTTGAGGTTGTCGCGGATCTCGCGCAGCAGCAGCACTTCTTCGCTCGGCGCGGGCGGCGCAGCGGGCTCGGCCTGCTTCTTGCGCGCCAGGCGGTTGATGAACTTCACCACCATGAAGATGGCAAACGCCACGATGACGAACTGCACCACGGTGTTGAGGAAGTCGCCGTAGCCGATCACCACCGCCGGAATTTCCTTGCCGGTTGGATCCACGCGCGCAGGTGCCAAGGTCCAGGCCAGTTCCGAGAAATCCACGCGTCCAATCACCCAACCCAGCGGCGGCATGATGATCTTGTCGACCAGTGCGGTGACGATCTTGCCGAACGCGGCACCAATCACGACACCGACCGCCAGGTCGATGACGTTGCCACGCATGGCAAATTCCTTGAACTCAGTCAGTACGCCCATCAGGCTCTCCTCGTGGGGAAAATCAACAGATACGCCAGCGTAATGCCGGGGGTGTCATTCGGAGATGATGCCATGGCGCTCGGCCACGTTTTCCAGCCGCGCGCTGAAACGATCCCCCGGCTTCAAGGCGGCCACCCCGGCGGGGGTGCCCATGAAGACCAGGTCGCCGGCTTTCAGTGCCCACAGCTTGGACAGTTCGTGCAGGATTTCCGGCACGTTCCAGATCATCTGGTCCAGCAGCGATTGCTGGCGCACTTCGCCGTTGATTTCCAGCGACAGGTTGAGCGCGGCCAGGTCGCCCACTTCGCCGGCCGGGACCAGTTCGCTGATCGGTGCGGAATGATCGAAGCCCTTGGCCGGATCCCACGGATGCCCCTTGGCCTTGGCAGCTGCCTGCAGGTCGCGGCGGGTCAGATCCAGCCCGACACCGTAGCCGAAGACCAACGCCTCGGCCTGGTCCACCGGCAGCTCGCCGGCCGGCGCGTCGCGACCGATCGCCACCACCAGCTCCACTTCGTGGTGCAGGTCGTGCGTGGCAGGCGGGTAGGGGATCACATCGTCATGTCCAACCACGATCGCATCGGCGGGCTTGCTGAAGAACATCGGGCGGCCGCGATCATCGGCGGCGGGCACGGCCGCCCCCATTTCGCGCGCGTGGTCGGCGAAGTTGCGGCCCACACAGTAGATCCGGCGCACCGGGAACGTACCGCCACCGGCGACCGGAATGCGGGGCTGCTCGGGCGTGGGGATTACATCGGTCATGCGCGCGTCCTGTGGAGAGGTTTCGCCGCAGTCTAGAGCGTTTTTCGGCTCCCACAAACAGAAACGGCCGCGCAGGGCGCGGCCGTCATCAGGAGGGACGCGCGTCAATCAACGCGACATCGGCAAGGCCTGCTTGCGGACCACACGGTATTCGCCGTCCACGACCCGCGACGGAGCGGTGCGCGCACTCTTGCGCTGGGCGAGCAGCTTCCATGCCAGGCCGGCGATGATCATCGCCGCGCCCACGAACACACCCACGAATACCAGCGCGGCCAGGATTGCCAGGCCCAACAGACCGACCGCAACGCGCACCAACGGGTGGCGCGGCTTGCGCGGCGCGAACAGGGTGCGGAACGTGTTGAACTGGAAGTAGCGGTTGTACATGGCGTTTCTTTGGGCTGAAGTCAGCGAGCCATCAGTATCCGGGGTGGTCCCTGTCATTGAGTGAAAAACTCGTTAAACGTACCGCGCGTTCATTTCAAATCAATGACTTGTGTTCATCGCCGGGCCAGCCACGTGACGGCGTGAGAGAATGCCGCCCCGTTGAATATGCGTGCCGACATGTCCGTTTCCGATACCACCGCCGCTCCCTTGATTGCCCTGGACGCCATTGCCGACGCGGGCTTTGCCGAGGTCGAGGTCACCCTGGACGGCGACAGTGAGTCGCTGGTCATGTACCGCGATGGCGACGACGTACGCGGTTGGCTGAACATCTGCCCGCATGCCGGCCGACGCCTGGACTGGGCTCCGGGGCAGTTCCTGAAAAGCCGGGACGGCCATCTGGTCTGTGCCGCGCACGGCGCGTCGTTCTCGCTCGACGATGGCGGCTGCGTGGCCGGCCCGTGCAAGGGCGACCGCCTGCGCGCGGTACCGTTGCAGGTGCGCGACGGCCAGGTGTGGCTTGGGTAGGTAGCGACCGTTGGTCGCTACGCCTTCGCCTCAGAACATCAGGTTGATCATCGCCACCACCACGATGGTGTAGATCAACGACAGCGGCGCACCGACGCGCCACAGCTCGCGCGGGGTGTAGTTGGCCGGCCCGGTGATCATCGAAATCACCGGGTTGGACGCCGTCATCAGGTTGTTGGAGGCCGACAGCGCCACGATCAGCGCAAACGCGGTGGGGCTGCCACCGGCGGCCAGCGCCAGGTTCACTGCGATGGGCACCATCACAATGGTCGCCCCGACGTGACTGATCACCAGCGAGAACATGGTGGTCAACAACGCCAGCGCGATTTCCAGCACCCACACCGGGATGCCGGTCGGCAGCCGGTCGATGGTGTGGCCGGCGATCCACGCCGCCGCGCCACTGCTGTCCATGGCCCAGCCGAGCGGAATCAGCCCGGCCATCATGAAGATGGTCTTCCAGTTGATCGAGGCATACGCCTCGTCCATGCGCAGCACGCCGGTGAGCAGCATGCCGGCCACGCCGGTCATCAGGGTCAGCGCCACCGGCAGCTTGGAGGTCAGCGCGATGAGGATGGTGATGGCGAAGATGCTCATCGCGATCTTGAACTTGTGCGGTCGCTGCTCGCCCTTGGGGTAGTCGGTGACCACCACGAAGTCGCGGCTTTTGGCGGCCTGGGCCAGGTCGGTCCAGATGCTGTGGAAGACCAGCATGTCGCCGGCGCGCAGGGCCACGTTGCGCACGTCCTCGCGGATCACCTGCTTGTCGCGGTTGATCGCCAGCAGGCTGATCCCGCGCTGCTTGCGCAGCCGCAGTTCCGAGGCGGTCTTGCCGATCACGTCGGAGGTGGGCGGCACCACGGCCTCGGAAATACCGGCGCGGCTGGGGTTGAACAGGTCGCCCAGGTGCTTCAGGCGCGAGGACATGCGCAGGAACTGGTTCTGCGCGAAGTCGTTGACCTGCGCGCGGGCACCCATCACCCCCAGCACGCTGCCCACCCAGATGCGCATCTCCGCCGGTGGTGCCAGCCGGGTGTCATTGCCGGTCTTGAGCGCCAGCAGCAGCGGCGCGTCGTGCACGTTCTCCGCCTCGCCCAGGGTCATGCCCACCAGCGGGCTCTCGGCGCTCACCACCAGCTCGAACACGTCGCCTTCGATGCCGTAGGTCTTGGCGAAGTAGCTCTCGGTGCGCGCCGGGGTGACCCCGTCGTTGGCCAGGGTCTCCTCTTCGACCAGCTTGCGGTCGCCGAAGTAGCGGAAATACAGCAGCGAGGCGACCAGCAGCGCCACACCGATCGGCAGCGGCGCGAACATGCGCAGCGGCTCGATGGTGGCCAGGCCCGAGGGCAGGTTGTTGTTGGCCGACGCCAGCAGATCGTTGAGCAGGATCAGCGGCGAGTTGCCGACCATGGTCAGCGCACCGCCCATCACGATCGCCGCGGCAATCGGCAGCAGCAGGCGCTGCAGGGTCAGCCCGGTGCGTGCGGCCAGCCGCGAGGCCACCGGCAGGTACAGCGCCATCACCGACGGGTTCTGCATGAACGAGGAGTTCAGGCCGGCAATGGCGGTGGTCATCATCAGCAGGCGGGTTTCCACCCCATGCCCCCGGCGCAGCAACCACGCCGCCAGCCGGTTCAACGCCCCGGTGCGGTCCAGGCCCGCACCGAGGATGGTGGTTGCGATGATGCTCATCACCGCGTTACCGGAGAAGCCGCCGAAGATCTCCTCCGGCGCGATCAGGCCGGTGACACCCAGTACCACCAGCACCACCAGCGCCACCACGTCGGCGCGGATGCGCTCGAACAGGAACATCGCCATCGTGAAGCCGACCAGCCCGAGAACGAGCTTCATGTCTGTGGTCAGCGTCAGCGCGGTATCCATGGGGTGGCGCGGTTCCTAGGGCCAGGATCAGGTGCGGTCGTACAACAGGTCCCACACGCCATGGCCGAGCTTCTGGCCACGGGTTTCGAAGTGGGTCTGCGGGCGCCATTCGGGGCGGTCCACCTGGCCGCGCGGACCGGCGCGGTTGGTCAGCCCGTCCGTGGCGTCCAGCACGTCCCACATCTGCTCGGCGTAGTCTTCCCAGTCGGTGGCACAGTGCAGGCGGCCGCCACTGCGCAGCTTGCGCACCAGCAGCGCGGCGAACGCCGGCTGGATCAGGCGCCGCTTGTTGTGGCGCTTCTTGTGCCACGGGTCCGGGAAATAGATGCGGACCTCATCGAGCACGCCATCGCCGATTTCCTTTTCCAGCACCTCCACCGCGTCGTGGTGGTACAGGCGCACGTGGTCGGCGTTGTCGTCGGCCAGCGCGTTGAGCAGGCGGCCCACGCCGGGAGCGTGCACTTCCAGGCCGATGTAGTCGCGGCTGGGGTCCTGCTGGGCGGCAAAGCGCAGCGCGGCACCGTTGCCGAAGCCGATTTCCAGCACCTTGCGCGCGTCACGGCCGAAGGTGGCGTCCAGGTCGCGCGGCTGGCCGGTGAAGTCCAGGCCGAAGCGCGGCCAGCGATCGTCGAACGCGCGCTGCTGGGCGGGGGTGAAGCGACCCTGGCGCAGCACGAAGCTGCGGACCTCGCGGCGGCCTTCGGTGATGGTGAACGGCTTGGCCGGGGCCTTGGCGCCGGCACTGTCGAAAGGATTGGTCATCAGATCAGCCCATCCACCGGCGAGGACGCACTGGCGTAGCGCTTGCGCGGAATGCGCCCGGCCAGGAACGCCTCGCGCCCGGCCTCGACCGCCTTGCGCATCGCGCTGGCCATCAACACCGGGTTGCGAGCGCCGGCGATGGCGGTGTTCATCAGCACGCCGTCGCAGCCCAGCTCCATCGCGATCGCCGCATCCGAGGCCGTGCCGACGCCGGCGTCGACGATGATCGGCACCTTGGCGTCTTCGATGATCTGCAGCAGGTTGTACTTGTTCTGGATGCCCAGGCCCGAGCCGATCGGCGCGGCCAGCGGCATCACCGCGGCGCAGCCGATCTCCTCCAGGCGCTTGGCCAGGATCGGGTCGTCGGAGGTGTAGACCATGACCGCGAAGCCATCCTTGACCAGCTGCTCGGCGGCCTTGAGGGTCTGCACCACGTCCGGGTACAGGGTCTTCTGGTCGCCCAGCACTTCCAGCTTGGTCAGGTTGTGGCCGTCCAGCAGCTCGCGGGCCAGGCGACAGGTGCGCACGGCGTCTTCGGCGGTGTAGCAGCCGGCGGTGTTGGGCAGGATGGTGTAGCGGTCCGGCGGCAGCACGTCGAGCAGGTTCGGCTCGCCCGGGTTCTGCCCGATGTTGGTGCGGCGGATCGCCACGGTCACGATCTGGGCACCGGCGGCATCGGTGGCGATGCGGGTTTCTTCCAGGTCCTTGAACTTGCCGGTGCCGGTCAACAGCCGGGAACCGTAAGTCTTGCCGGCGATCACCAGCGCGTCGTTGGGGGCGTGTGGATTCATGGCGCGAATTATCGCCTATCGCGCGTCACGATGCTGGCCCCGGCAACGCGGCGTCCAACACGGTCAACCACCGCCCAGCGCATGCACGATTTCGACCACGTCGCCGTCCTGCAGGGTGTGGCTGGCATGCCGGCTGCGGGTGACGATCTCGCCGTTGACTTCCACCGCCACCCGGCGCTCAAGCAGGTGCTCGGTGTGCAGCAGGTCGTGGACGGTGGCGCTTTGCGGAAGCTGGCGGGTGTCGCCATTGAGGACGATGTTCATGACGCCATTGTCCCTAATTGTGGCCGGGGTGCGTACCCTTGCCGGCCGCCTGGCGGGTTGGCGGAGGCCGCCGCGCGGCGTTTCCGCGGCTGCGGGGGTATTTCATGCGGCGACGCAGCGTGAATTGCCCCGGGCGCAGTGAAACCATTGCCACCGTGCGCCGGCGTACGTCGGTTGTTCCCCACTTCAAGGAGCTTTACATGCTGCTCAGCAAGCGCCCCCTGCGTTCCCTGATGGCGGTCGCCATCGCCCTGGCGGCGGCCCCGGCCATGGCCCAGTCGCCGTATACCAAGACCGTGGTATTCGGTGACAGCCTGAGCGACGCCGGCTACTTCCGCCCGCTGCTGCCGGCCAGCGCGAACCCGATCATCGGCCAGTTCACCACCAACCCCGGTTGGATCTGGGCCGAGTACGTGGCCGACTACTACGGCACCAACGGCGGTGCGCACGGCAACGGCCAGAATGGTGACAACTACGCCATCGGCGGCGCCCGCGTCGGCGTGGATACCAGCCAGGTGCTGGTGCCGGGTACCCCGGCAGTGCCGGTGTATTCGCTCAAGACGCAGATGAACCAGTACCTTGCGGCCAATGGCGGCAAGGCCGACCCGAACGCGCTGTACACCGTGTGGGGCGGCGCCAATGACCTGTTCGCCATCCAGCGCGGCGCGCCGTTGGCTGCCACCCTGGGCGCGGCGGTGACCGATCAGGTCGGCATCGTTGGCACGCTGAAGGCGGCCGGTGCCCAGTACGTGGTGGTGCCCACCATTCCCGACATCGGCCTGACCCCGGACGCGCGCGCCGCCGGCCCGGCGGGCATGGCGGCCGGAACCGCCCTGGCCAAGGCCTACAACGACGCGCTGTTCGGTGGCCTGAAAGCGGCCGGCCTGCAGGTGATTCCGGTGGACACCTTCCACATCCTGCAGGAAATCGTTGCCAGCCCGTCCACCTACGGCTTCGTCAACGCCACCGGCAAGGCCTGCCTCACCGCAACCTCGCTGACCTGCAGCCCGGCCGCCTATGCGACACCGGACGCCTACCAGACCTACGTGTTCGCCGATGGCGTGCATCCGTCCAACGCGACCCACCAGATGCTGGGCCAGTACACCCTGTCGATCCTGGAAGCCCCCCGCAACCAGCAGATCCTGACCCACTCGGCGCAGACGGTCGGTCGTTCGCGCGCCGACCAGGTCAGCTGGCACCTGGACGGCCGTCCGGCTGACGGCCTGAGCTGGTGGGGCAACCTGCGTGGCGACATGCAGCGCTACGCACATGCCGACCTGTACGACGGCATGGCCCCGGCCGGCCTGTTCGGCGTGGATTGGGCGCGTGACGGCATGGTGGTCGGCGGCTTCGCCGGCTATGGCCGCATGGACGCCGATTTCGGCAACAGCAAGGGCGACTTCACCCAGTCCGATACCTCGCTGGGCCTGTTCGCCGGCTGGTATGGCGAGCGCGTGTGGGTCAACGGCCAGGTCAGCTACAGCTGGCTGGACTACGACGTCACCCGCAAGGTCCAGCTGGGCCCGGCGACCCGCATCCATGAAGGCTCGCCGGAAGGCAGCAACCTGACCGCCGCGTTGAACGCCGGTTATGAGTTCGGCACCGAGGGCGGCTTCCGCCATGGTCCGGTGGCTGCGGTGATCTGGCAGAAGGTCAAGCTGGACGGTTACACCGAAAGCAACCCGAGCGCCACCGCGCTGGGCTATGGCAACCAGGATGTCGACTCCACCGTAGGCCGCATCGGCTGGCAGGCCCGTTTCGACGGCGGCAGCGTCAAGCCGTACGTGCAGGTCACCTACGACCACGAGTTCGAAGACGACAAGCAGGCCAGCGCGTGGCTGCAGTCGATGCCGGAGGTGGGCATGTACAAAGTGCCGGGGCTGGAGTTCGACAAGAACTACGCCACCGCCGTGCTGGGTGCGCGCCTGAACCTGTGGGGCCTGAACAGCAATGTGGGCATGAGCACCACCACGCTGCAGAAGCGTGCCCGCGACGTGTCGCTGTTTGCCAGCTTCAGCGGCAGCTTCTGATCCACCGCGCGCAACGCCCCGCATGGGGCGTTGCAGGCGGCTGGCGAAAGCCAGCAACAACGGGCGGCCCAGTGCCGCCCGTTGCGTTTGTACCGCCCCGCCGCATAAACTTGCCCGGCGCGACGCGGGTGTAGCTCAATGGTAGAGCTGTAGCTTCCCAAGCTACTGACGAGGGTTCGATTCCCTTCACCCGCTCCACTGTCTCCCGTCTTCCAGCAACTGGTTGATGGTGCAGGGGTTTTAGGCCGAATGCTGATCCCGACTGATCCCAAACTTTGGTATCAATCGAGGTCTCACCAATGCCCACGCCATTGCTCCTCCGGCGGCCTTCCGGCGTATATGTCCGCTTTTACGTCCCCGGTGATCTGCAGCCCTCAGTAGGTTCGCGTTACCTTGTGCGTCCGTTGCATCAGCCGCCTGGTGACAGGGCCAGGCTGATCGCCGCCATGATGGGGATGGCGCTATGCTCAGCGTTCGATGCCATGCGGAAAGGGATGACCGTGGATCTGGACGAACTGTTGAAGAAGGTTCGCAGTGGGGCGATCAAGGAACTGACCTTGAGTGACGTGACGCTGCCGGACGGCACGCGTATCGCCCAGGCGCAGCTGGACACACCGGCCGATGCAGTGATGTTCGGGGCCTTGATGGAACGGTCTCGCCAAGTGGAGCCGGTTGAAGTCACGTCGGCGCGAGTGGCCAAGCGTCGGGACCAGGTGCGTGATTCCAGTCACAGCATTGCCCGCCATGCGCCCAATGCGTTGATGCTGTCAAGGGCGATGGCTGATCACCTGAGCGATTTGGCCGGGGCACGCTTGCATCAGAAGACCGTCTTGGAGAGCCGCCACACCTTGCGGTTGTTTGCTGGGATCATCGGCGAGGATGTTCCTGTGGCTTCGCTGAGCCAAGCCCACGTCCGCGCGTTCTTTGAGGGCGTGCGTCACTGGCCGTCCAATGCAACCAAGCGGCCGGACTATCGGGACCTCTCGGTTCCGGAGGTCATCAAGCTGGCAAAGAAGAATCAGGAGCCGGAGCCTGCGGCCTGGACGATGGCCAAGCATCGGCAACGCCTCAGTGTTTTTCTTGTCTCGCTGATGCAAGGCAAGCATCTGTCCGTCAATCCGCTGGACGGCATCCGGGCCATCTCGACGCCCGACGCCGAGGACAAGGGCTCGCCCTTCACCGATGCAGAGCTCCAAGCGATCTTTGACCCCGTCGAGTTCCCCAAGTGGGCATCGAAATATGCGCACCGCTGGTTTGGCCCCATCTTGGGCCTTTACTCGGGCGCGCGCGTTAACGAGATTGCCCAGCTTCGGTTGGAAGACATCGACACCATCGATGGCGTCCCTGGATTTTTCGTCCGGCAGGGCGGGAAGGGGCAGAGCATCAAGAACCGAAACAGCCGACGGTTCGTCCCGCTGGCCAGGCCGGTCATCGAATCGGGCTTCTTGGACTACGTAGAAGAGGTGCGGGCGCGGGGCGATGAGCAGCTCTTTCCAGATTTGCCTAACTCAACGGGGCTCGGCTTTGGGCGTCAGCTGAGCCGCCAGTTCTCGGTCTACATCAAGCGGCAAGGCATCGCTGCGAAGGGTCAGGGCTTCCACGGGTTCCGCCACACCATGGCATCAAGGCTGGATGAGGCCGGTGTGTCGGCGTCCGCCATCGCGGCGATTACAGGGCACGGCACCGGGCAGACCATCCTCGAGAAGTTCTACATCGATAGGCGGAGTCTGCCGGACCGGGTGGCGACGCTCACAAGGTTCACCCCGCCGATCTCGCTGCCAATGTATGACTCGACCCACTTTTCGGGAGGCGTCAAGTAACGCAAGTAAGGGGGTGGATCGAACGAGCCTAACCCCCTGGCCTCGCAACAGATTACAAAGCGGTCATGTGTACTGTGTTTTGTCCTGAAGGCATAGCAATGCGAGACTCGTGCGAAAGATGCGTTGGAATGCCTACTCGCGCCTAGTAGCTAGTGGGTCTCCGTGAGGCTTGAGTTGCAATACTCGGGTGTTCCTGCGTTGGCCTGGCGGCATTAGCACGTGCCTTACGGACAATTTCGGCGGTGCGGCCTGCGAGTGGTAGCCGTTGAGGGGCCATGCTCGTTTGGCAGGCCCCATGATCTGATCGACTTTCTCAACTCCTAAGATGAGGACGCGCCAAAGCCCGACATCAGCCGATCCGCGAGCTCAGGTGCGCTCATCGGTTTCGCCAGGGCAAAACCCTGTATTTCGTCGCAGCCCAGGCTCTGCAGCAAAGCGACTTGCTCCTCTGTTTCGGCTCCTTCTGCCACCGTGCTGTATCCCAAGCCGTGAGCCAGGCCGATGATGGCGCGAGCCTTGAGGAGTGAGCGTTCGTCCGTTGTTAGATTGTCGATCAGGGACTTGTCGAGCTTCAAGATGTCCATTGGA
The DNA here is from genome assembly GCF_009832905.1 of Stenotrophomonas sp. 364. NCBI lineage: Bacteria > Pseudomonadati > Pseudomonadota > Gammaproteobacteria > Lysobacterales > Lysobacteraceae > Stenotrophomonas > Stenotrophomonas sp. 364. Next base: position 3,322,709 of record NZ_CP047135.1, on the reverse strand, counting down.
AGCTCCGTCAGATATGCGAAGTTGCTGTATCCACTTCCAAAATCATCCACGGCGAGGCGGATCCCAGCCAAAGCCATGAGCTTGAGCTGCCGGCCCGGCAGCGAGTCTGCCCTCAGCCACTCCCCTTCGGTGATTTCAATTTCTACGTCTTTGCAGGAAAGGCCCTTCGATTTGATCTTTGCGATGAGCCGTTCGGCAGCGTCGGCGCGGGCTACATCTTTGGCGGACAGGTTGATGGACAGTCCCAGCGTCAAGCCGATCCTTCGCCAGGCGGACAGTTGGTCGAGTGAGTTCTCAAGGACCCACTCAGTGACGCCCTCCATCAACGCGGTTCTCTCAAACACGGGGATGAACTCCGCCGGGCTGACGGAGCCCAGACGAGGATGGTTCCACCTTATGAGCACCTCGGCAGAGACCGGCTGCAGGTCGCTGGATCGAAATCTCGGCTGGTAGACCAGATGGAATTCGTCTTCCTTCAAGCCGCGCTGGGCGTCGGCGGCAAGCCGATAGCCCCGTCTCAGCCCGTCATCCCTGCCTGCCGAGTACCAGGCAAAGGAGACTTGGTCCGCTATCGATGCATGTAAGCCAATGAGCATCCTTCGGATCACATCATCCGCACTGTCCACGCCCAATGTCACCGCACAGATCCCCGCATGAAAAAGAGGGGACATCGGGACAGCCGCAGCGACCAGCGGCCGAAGCATCCGCGAACGCAGCTCCTCGACTAGCCGCTCCACATCTTCAGCAGTGGGTAGGTCGACGAGAAAGGCAAAACGCGTCACGCCAACGTGATAGACGACCGCCAAGCCTTCAAGCGCAACGTTGAAGCGCACGCCTGCCCGCTTAATGAGGGCCTCTAGTGGGCCCATCCCCAGCACCTGGCCAGCTTCGTTTGCCCTTGGAAGATCAAAGATGTCAACGAGCACGGCATAGAGCGCCTTGTTGGGTTCTCTCTCCGACCAACCTGCATAGTCGATCGTGAACTGGTGGCGGTTGGGCAGCCCGCTCACGGGCTCTCGCCGCCCTGAGAGCACCCGCAACTCCAGCTCATTCATCGCAGCACGGGCCAACGTCTCAAGCTGTCGCGTTTCTGCCGTTGTAAATACCCGAGCCACCTTGTCCATGACGCACAGGGCGCCGATCGGGGTGCCGTTCTGGGCGATCAGCGGGCACCCCGCATAGAACCGTAAGTAAGGCTCGCCATCGACGAGCGGGTTCTTCGCGAAGCGCTCGTCCTGTTGAAGGTCGCTGACGACCAGGGTTCTTCCCTGACTAATGGTGTGCGAACAAATCGAGTCGTGGATGCTGGTTTCCGCGACGTCCAACCCACGGCGCGATATCAACCGCTGTCTATCGGCATCGACTAGTGAAACGAAGGCGACCGGGACATCGAGGGTGTAGGTGGCCAGCTCAATGAGCCTGTCCAAGGAGGCGCCCGCTGCATTGTCCAGGACATTCAGCCCTTCCATCGCAGACATCCGTTCTTCAGAGGCGGTGGGAGCCATACGCGGTCGGGAATGGGAGGGGGTGATTGCAACCATACGCCCGATTGGACGTCTTCGGAAAGGTGTGGCAAACATGCCATAGGGAGGAGTCGAAATCGTTCAGACTCGAGGAAGTCGTGATTCGACCTCGGTTGCGAAAGCGCCTCGCAACTTCGCTGACAGATGCGTTACTGCCTGCCAGCGGTGCCGAGTTGCTATGTCCCTACTGTATATCCAGCATTTCTGCGGGCTGTGGGCGACCAAGATGCCAGCCTTGGACCGTGGCTTTGGGCGCTATTTGGCGGATCACGTCGAGCTGGACTCCCGATTCTACCCCTTCAACAGTCACGTCCAAGTTGAGAGTCTTCGCAAGCTCGTAAATGGCCGGTAGCACCGAACGGAGTGGGGAGGGGGTTCCCAGCGCCGAAGTAAAGAGACGATCAATTTTGACTCCGTCAAACCGTGTCTTCGCAAGATGGGAGAAGTTGGCGTTTCCGGTGCCGAAATCGTCAATCAAAAAGCAGAAGCCTTCTGCCTGCATGGCCTGCATATTTTTTAAGAATTTTGGTTGGATGATGTCTGTGCGCTCGGTGACTTCAAACTTCAGCTGTGCGGGGGAAATATCCTTGCGAGCAACAGCTGCTCTTACGTAGGACGGGAAATCGATATCGGCCACATCCGCGGGCTCAACGTTGACGCAGACGTACAAGCTGCGATCTCGCAAACGGATGCGCAGCTCGCTCAAGGAGCGCTGGACTACGTAGCGGGCGAGCGTTGGGCCGAGCCCGTGAATTTGGGCCAGGGGCACAAATATTTCCGGCGAAATGACCTCGCCGGACGGCGTTGTCCAACGGCTCAACGCCTCCCAGCCGAGCACTTGGCCGGTAAACGCGTTGCACAATGGCTGATACTCCACGGCGATGAGACCCTTTTGCAGGGCAGAGGCGAGCTTCTCATCCAATCCCCTCGGACGGTGCCGGCGCCTTAGCAGCCATATCGAGGCCGTTGAGCCGATAACGATGCTCCCGACGGCGATGGCTAGAAGGGAGGAGCTAGGAAGGTGCCACGCCGCCGTCCGCCCCAGCCGTACGGATGCACACGCATCGATGTAATTGCTGCAAGTATGCCGCTCAATGACGTATGGGGAGAGCAGATCCTGTTTTTCGCGTGCTTCTAGATCCTTGAATACATATAGGTTGTCCTTCGTATACACAAGGATCCTGCCTTTGCGTTCGGGATCAAGATCATCGAACGCGGAAGGGGAGCTGACCGTCAAAAGCTCGCCACGCGCCACCAGGTTGGTGTCCTCATAGCGGGTGCCCGGCACGTCGGCTGATCGCCAGATTTTGAAGTGTGACCGTTGATATCCCGGCTTCGGCAGCTTAACGGCATCGGCCAGCTTTCCCCAGAGTGCGGTGCACACTATCCGGCCGTTCGCGATGCGCCCCACATCGCTCAGGTGGCTCGCTTGTAAGGCAATTTGCCTTAGCGCATCGAGATCGTCGGGAGAGCATTGTTGGCCACCTTTGGAGGCACTATGTGAAGCGGCGATGCTGTCTGCGGCAATGGCCTCAACGTGCGCCACGGCCAGCGCTGCCGTCCGTTCGGCTTTCTCACTGTCATAGTGATAGAGCACTGCCTGAGTGGAAGCCACCGAGGCCAGCAGAGCGAGCGCAATGCTGGCGGCGACAGTGAAGGCTTCCAGTAGGCGATTTCGCGGCTTTCTCATGGTTCTTGAGGCAAGGGGGCAAGAGACTCTCGCGCGTGGAGTCACCCTGAAAGTTATCACTATCGGCCCGAGGGTTGAAAGATTGAGAGCCGGCTCGATGGCGGCTGGTGCTGCGTATACGGCTCCAAGACCCCACTGGGCCGGTCTTCCCGTCGCGGGTTGAGGGCAGATCGCCGCTTGAGGAGGAGTCGGCAAGCAGACATCCGCCATCGAGCGGCTCTAGTCCAGCTTCGTGTCAGCCCCGCGGCCTGGAATTCGCTTTGCGCTGTAGAAATACGGCATCAGCCAGGTAGCCAACGGCGTAGATAGCCAGAGATAGCCCGGCATCGCAGGGCCCTCGTCAACTGGGCTTGCAAAGCCACAGTATCGCGATCGGCAGCGCTTTTGAGTTCCCAACGCCTCAGCTCTTTACTTGACAATCAGGGCCCCCTTGGTAGGCCTCGCTTGTTCGAATCAGACTTACGCTTAGGCCTTGATATATTCAGATATATTTGAAGAGCGTTGAGAAACGGTTGTCGCCATTTTTCCGCGGCAACGTTTGGTGGAGCGAGCGCAGCAGAGAGTAGACGCCCAAGTTCCCAAGAGTTCGAATAGTGCAGTTCGACATGATGGCAATCAGTGGGTTTTACAGACGGCACGTCTCCTCACATGCCCAGGGCGCAGCTGTAGACGGTTTGCAGCGCTTGTTCGCAAGTCTTCCCTGTGTGCTTGAGCGTATAACTCCCTCCCCGAGCGGACAGGTCAGAGGACTGCACAGTGGGCGACATGAACGCAATGTTTGAGTAGGCTGCGCTTCACGCGCGCTGCTTATCGCCAAGACGTTTCATGAAAGATGCGAAACGTGCCTCGGAGATGGCCTGTCGATTGCCGCATTTGGGGCAGGTGAGCACGACTCCGCCACTGATCCTTTCCAGACCGTTCGCGGGAGAGGTTGCACTGAATTCAGCCCCGCAACTCCGGCACGTTGCGGTCACAGAGCTCAGCTCCTCCAGGACTTCGTCCACGTAGTCAGCCTTGCCCACGACAGAGAGCAGATGGAATGCGCCGGTATTTGGCATGCTCGCGGCTCCTTGGCGACATAACCGGATGGCTCAATCGGTTCGACTTTATCGAACATTTCCGCGCCCATCTTAAGCGCCGACGACCGTGCTGAGGGTGAAAGCACGGCCGACAACTGCGAGTGGGCTACTTGCCGCAAGGGCATCCCTAACAGGTGCCTTCGTTCGCAGGTGCAGTAGGCGGCCTTATAGCCTCTGCGTTACCCTCTAGGAGCTCCTCTAGCACGCGTCGGTAACAAAAGGGGTGCTGTCGGATCTTCGCAAACACCCCCGTCTCAATAGTTAAATCGCCACCAGCGCAGTTTAATGGCGCGCACGTAGAACCCCAAATGACTAAAGGTTTGCTGTGATCGGCCGCTAGTCGTATATGGAGGATAATCCGGATCAACACGCCACCCTGAGCAACCTTCGGGAGCCAGCAGCTGCGCGGCCCTCTGACGTTGAGCTGTTGTTTCGGTTGGAAATGACTGCCCGCCAGGTTAGGGGGCTGTTTGCGCATCGGGCTTTGACGATTGAGAAGGTCGAGAGTTCGGAATCGACGACGTATTCGGTCGAGACAGGACCAGCTTGGGGCGGGCAGCAGCTGAGGGCCGCGATCGATGCGATTCGAGATGTGTTCGTGGAGGTGGCGAGAGCGCCAACTCGGGGTGGGCCTGCTCCGCAAGCAACCGCGTCGGAGCGCGAGGGCCTGCTCCGTGCGCGGATGCTGGCCTACGCTGCCGGGCGCGCGATCTTCATGCCGCTGAGCCTGAAGGACGGTGAAGAGAGGTTTTTCACCATTGTCGTTGGGCACATTGCGCAGCATCAGATCGACGTCAACGATGGTGCATGTGTTGCGGATTGGCTCTTGCAAAATCCGGGAGATCTTCAGCAGCTTTTTGAGCTCGCCCGACGTTCCCAATTAAGCGGTATGGATCCCGCGAGGGTCGCGCTCGCGTTCCTAGATTCATTTGTTCAATGAGACAAGCGCAATCTTTAGGCTAGCAAGCGCGAAGACGTGGGCACCCCAGTTGGTGGGCATCCTTGCCCGCAGCAAGCGGCTGCCTTCGCGATTCCTTGTCGACCACTCCGCAGCCCGGGGGAGCTACAGAGGCAAGCATCATAGGCCGTAACTATGTCAACTCGCCGTGATTAGGAAAAGCGCAGGTGGCGCCGGATAGCCCGGTAGGCGGGCGCCTTGTTGAGGTACTAGCGCTTGGCCTCTAGCCTCCGCGGTTGTGCCCTCGCGAGTATCGTGCCGCTGCACTGGGCTCGATGGAGCTCGTCCCCCGCGGTGGGGTCACTGTGACGCGTGAGTGGCCGCCGGGCGGATTACTGTCCTGCTACTAGACACCGCCGCGCTCCTGAGTCCGAGCCAGAAACATTTCAAGGTGGCGGTGCGTTATAGCCTGTCGACTCCCGCAGCTTTTGCAGTAGAGAATGACGCCTCCAGGAATCTCTTCAAGATCCGGAAGCCCCTTCGCATCGAGGAGTTCGCCGCATGAAAGGCAGGTGGCGCGAATCCGCACGGCGCGGGAGAGATGCCCGGTGGATGGATGGAAGTCTCCTGAAACGGCACGCAGTAGGAAGAGGCCTGTATAGGGCATCAGAGAGGCCTGAATGTCGATGGGTCGCTGTCAGTGTAGCCGCTCCAGTGAACAGCCCCGTGACCGCTCATCGAATGTGCAGCCGCAAACACCACCGATGCCCCGAGCCTGAACGTCCACCAGGTTCGTTGGCAACGTGCTGAATGTGGGACGGGCCGCTCTTAAGCAGGTGAGGCTGCCAAAATTCTTTTCCACGTCCGTTCTGACCGGCAAAAGATGGATAGATACCGCCAGACCGTCGAACTCTCTGATGACACTATTAAGGAGATAGGCCTGAATTGAATGTTGCAGGCGGTAGACACCGGTGGGGAGGCGGCTATGGCGCTGGACATCCTGCACAGCGAGCTTGTTCTGGGCGGCTGGTCACCGAAGAACGGCCGGATGAAGGCCACGGCCTATGCCAAGGATGCGGGCGGTGGTCCGGCACGGGTGCAGCCATTGGAAGGCGGCGTAGCGTCACCTGGGGAACAATTGCGTGGGCATTCGGACAGCTTCGAACTTGATGCCGTCCTGGAGGCCGGCCGGCTGCAGGCGGCCTACCTCAACAAAAGCGTGGGTCGTATCGTCGCTGGTGGACGGCTGCTGGTCGCCGATCTGCGCAAGGGGGAAGCGACCAGCACCGATTTGGCGGAAGTGTAATGGCGCCTTTAAGCCATGATCGGGCATCGAGCCTTCGCGGTTGACTGGAAATGGAACGATCCACGTAGAGGCTCCGGCTCCCTCGGGCGACGCATCAGATGCCTGGCACTAGACCGCTCTCAAGGACACTGGCATCGAGCTGATCGAAGCCAAGAGCCTCAACCCTCGCACAGAGGGATGTTCTCGCTTTGACTCGGCGGCCAGGTGGGCTAACCGTGGCTTCCACTTTCACCAGCCTTTCGCTCTCACCCGGGGCAGGTCACCTGTTTGGTGGCTGCTGCCAAGATGATCATTTGGGCGGGGTCGGGACCCGTATTCATCTAGTTTCCGCCGGGGGCTAGTGGGGGAAAGTGCCAGCGATTTCTGGGTCCGGCGTGCACCAAATCGGTGCCGAGATATGCTAGTTTTTAGTTGCACTTCAGTTGGCTCGGACGCCTGATGAATTACGCCGAATGGATTCGCGAGCAGTACGTACGTTCCGTAAAGATTGAACGGATTGCTGAAGGCGCGCTTGAAGGGCCCGTGATGTGTGCTGGCTCTCCTGACACTTTGGCGCCGTTGCTCCAGGCCGTCAGTCAGTTGCTTGCGGTCCCGGTTGCGGACGTGAGGATCGTAGGCTCGGCGCGTTTTGGTTTTTCGCTGCGTGATGGGACCCCGTTCGACCCCTCTTTCTCTGATCTTGATCTGGCGATAGTCAATGCCGGGCTTTTTCAACGTTGCGCGGTAGATCCGCAGGCCCCCTCTGACGCGCCCCGGTATCCAGAGCGTGATTTCCCTGCCGAGGAGCGGTTGGCAGTTCGGAGGGCCTTCGACCGCATCTCACTGTCGGTGGCCGGTCGCTTTGCTTACGTCTCGGTGGCAGTGTTCCCTAACCAGGCTGCGCTGGTGCGCGCTCAGGCCGTGCGGATCCGTAAGTTCCTCGGTATAGCGGTCCATGATCGGGCCGCCACGCCTACAGGTGCATCCGCTGCCCATATCATTGCGGCAGGAACTGATTTCCAGCACATCGTGGATGCCGGACTACCTCAGTACATCCTGCCGGTTTCTGCCAGTACGCCGAGCAATGCTTCGCCATGGCTCACAGACACCGCAGGCTTCCAGCGCGCTTTCGGTGATAGTGCGTTGCGAAACCAACTGCTGGCAGCGCTGATGCGTGCGTTCGCTGACTTGGCGCAGGTGGTGGATGTGCAATGCTGCTTGGTCGGCGGCAGCTTCGTGGATGTGGCAAATACAGCGCCAAATGATTTGGACATCGTAGTGTTCTATCAGGCCCGGGCTGAGGTGCGGATTGAGCCGGGTAGAGCGTTGCAGCGGCTGACCCGAAAATTCCTGCTCGAACACATCGACATGCGATTCGTGCCGTGTGACGCCGGGCCGTGGTTGCTGGTCAAGCTGGCCTCCTATTTCACCATGCTGTATCAGTCGCGCAGGTCGGGCACAAAAGATCGCAGTCATGGCTTGGTGTTACTTGTCCCGGGCCCCGGGCAGGGCTGACCATGGCGATGACAGCTCACACCTACATTTCGCCTGAGCTGGCTTCAGCGCCCGGAGCCCGCGTGCTGATGCCGCTGCCACCCCCCGGCCCGTCGAGGGAGGTGGCAATCCGTTTACAGTCCTGCGACTCTGCGCTGCCGACGCTCCACCCCTGCGCACTGCCCTGTCACCACCTGTGGGCGCAACGCCAGGAGCCGCACATGATGGCGGCGATGCGGCAGCTTCGCCATCCGCTGTCGCCGCATATGCGGATGCCGGCGTTGGACCTCACGGCGTTGGCAGCGATTGAGGCCAACGAGGCCCGCATCTACCAAGAATGGCGCCGCACCCTGCGCTGGCCGTTGTCGATCAATGACATACAGCGTTTTATCAGCCTTTGCACCAGGGGTGATGGGGCCCTGCGCACGACGCCGGTATGGATACGCTCGCACGATGGACGGTCACAGCTGCCGATGGTGCCGGCCGACCTCAGTGTGGAGCGGTGGGCCGAGTTGATGCGACAGCTCGCCGACGGCGCATTTGGTGTGGGCATGCGTGCCGCGGTGCAGCTATTGGCGCTGGTCAACAATGCCCATGCTTTTGGCGATGGGAATGGGCGTCTGGGGCGCGCACTCTTCAATTTGTGCCTTCACCAGGCTGGCCTGCCGGACGAGTGCTTTGTCCCATTAAAGACGCTGACGGTAGTCTCCCGAGGGGGGTATGAAATCCGTCTGCGCGAGGCAGAACTGTACGGTCGCTGGGATGGCCTCTATGCCTATCACTGCACAGCAGTCGATATATATGCGTGGCTCGGGAAGACGCCGGCCACGCCCGACATGATCAAGGATGTCTGATGTTCAATAAGCGCTACTGGAGAGTGCAGTCCGAGGTCAGTGAGTGCGGCTTGGCCTGCCTGGCGATTTGCTCGTCCATGCTGGGCGCGGATCTGGAGATGAGTGAGCTGCGACGCAAGTATCACAACTCGCAGCGCGGTGTGGACCTGAACCAGTTGATTGCGGTGGCTAGCGCCTTGGACATGCAATGTCGGCCGGTGCGCTGCGAACCACGCGACCTGCAACACTTGGGCACACCGGCAATTCTGCACTGGAAGCTGAATCACTTCGTCGTGCTGGAGAAGGTATCGCGGGGGCGATATCACATCATCGATCCTGCGCATGGGTCGCTTACCTTCAATGATGTCGAGCTGTCAAAGTCGTTTACCGGCATCGCGGTAGAAGTAAGTTCCTCGCCCAGCTTCCGCCCGAGAAAGCAGCGTTCGCCGCTAAACATCTGGTCGATGGTCCGATTCAAGGGCGGTGTCGGCACCGCGCTGTTCCATACAATGGTCTATACGCTACTGCTTCAGGGCTTTGTGCTGCTGTCACCCTTCTTCATGCAACTGGCGGTAGACGAAGGTGTGCTGCGCGGCGATCGCGGTTTTCTCATGGCGCTGGCACTTGGCTTTGGCGCGGTAGCTCTATTCAACAGCCTAGCTGAGGCGCTGCGCGGGGTCACGTTGCAGCGAGCATCCGCATTGATGGGCTGGGACATGAGTCGGCGCCTTTTCCACCATCTAGTCAGTCTGCCGCTCACTTGGTTCCATCGGCGCCGCTTGGCCGACGCGCTGTCGCGAATGGAATCGATTGATCCAATACGCCAGCTGATCGCAAACGGGCTGATCGGTGCGCTGCTTGATGGCGTTTTGGCTGTTGGCATCATCGTGTTCATGTTCATCTACTCGCCGCTGATGAGCCTCGTTGCGCTAGCTGCGCTGGGGATCTACGTGCTGATGCGTGTGGCGACCATCCCACTTTCGATGAAGATGGGCATGGCCAGCCTGCAGGCGAACATTGCAGAACGCGGAACGCGCATAGAGACGCTGCGTGCGATGCAATCAATCAAAACGATGGGCGGGGAGTTCTCCCGAGAGGCGATCTGGGCCAATAAATACGCCGATCTGGTGCGCGCTACTTTGAACAGCGCCAACCTTCAGGTCGGCATAGGGGCGGGCCGCACGCTTCTGGATGGCATCAGTCTGGTGGCCATCGTCTACATCGGCGCTCAGGCCGTGCTGGCGGGGGATATGACAGTGGGCGCGTTGTACGCCTTTGTGGCCTATCGCCAGCAGCTCACTAACCGGCTGACCACGCTGGTCGATCAGTGTATTTCTTGGCGCCTGACCGAGCTACATTCTGATCGTATCGCCGATATAGCCCTAAGCCCGAGCGAAGAGGGCTTTAGCAAAGATCCAACGGCTTCGGACAGCATCGAAGGCCACATCCAGCTGCGGTCGGTCTATTTCCAATACTCGGCTCAGGAAGCGCCGACTTTGAAGGACATCAACCTGGCAATCGCACCGGGTGAATTCGTCGCCATTACCGGGCCTTCTGGCTGCGGCAAGAGCACCCTGGTGAAGGTGCTTACTGGACTTTATCCCCCCAGTGCGGGCGAGCTGCTCTTTGACGGGTTGAATATCACCAACTGGGGGCCGCGGGTAGTTCGGCAGCGGATGGGCGTAGTGATGCAAGACGATGAGCTGCTGACGGGCTCGATCGTGGAAAACGTGACCTTCTTCACTGAGCGCCCGGACATCGCGTTGGTCTGGCAATGCTTGGAAATGGCGGCCGTAAAGGAAGATGTGCAGCGCATGCCCATGCAGCTGGAAACCCTGGTCGGCGATATGGGCTCAACCTTGTCCGGTGGCCAAAAGCAGCGGCTGCTGCTGGCTCGCGCTTTGTACCGCAAGCCCAGCATCCTGGTGCTGGACGAGGCAACCGCGAATCTGGATGTGGTCCGCGAGAGCCACATCTATCAGGCGCTCGCCCAGCTGGACATCACCCGGATCCTGATCACCCACCGGCCTGACACCATGCGCCTCGCCGACCGCCTCATTCGCATCGAGAACGGTCGGATCGTCGGAGATACCCGCAAGCCCAATGCATCGCAGCCCGGGTCGTTGCCGACCGTGAATCTCATTCCTGCCGTCGTTTCGCCGCCAGTAGCGGTTCCAGCAGCCAATCCAACAGCGAGCGTTTCTCAAGAACCAGGTCGGCCTTGAGGCGCATGCCCGGCGCCAGCGCCAGAGCCTTGCCATATGCCTGCATCTGTTGGTCGTCAAGCGCCGCAAGCAGACGGTACTGGCTTTCGACAGCTTGTAGGTCAGCGGGCAGGTCTTCCGGGGAGGTGGGCGAGCGTGCGATCTTTACGATCCGCGCGTGGCCCACGCCGAACTTCTGATACGGGAACGCGTCGTACATCAATCTCACTTCGGTTCCGACGTCCACGAACGCGATGGCCGATGACGGAACCCACAACTCGGCGAACAGCTGCGAACCCTCCGGCATCATCACACCAAGTGTGCGACCGGCCGTGACCGTGGCACCGGGCTTGGCCTGCAGCCAGGTGATCCGACCTGCGGACTGCGCGACCAGGTTGAATTGGGTGCCAAGCTTGTAATTGATAGCCTTCTCTCGCGCACCTAGCAACTCAGATAGAGAGGTGGCGCGGTTGGCATCGCGCTCGGCCTTCAAGCGGCCCAATTCGTGCCGCATTTGCTCATGTTCCTGTCCAAGCTGTGCTATGCGGGTTTGGACCTCGGCTATCGACTGTCGGACACTCAGCACCCGCACTTCTGCATCACGGTACTGCAGTTCTGAAACCAGTTGCTCGGCGCGCAGCCGGCCGAGGTCGTGCACGGTTTTTTCGGCGATGGTCTGCTGCTGTTGGTATAACGTGACGTTTTCGCGCAGGACAGCGAGCTGGCGGGTGGTGCCCAACATGCGTTCACGGATTCCCGCCGCTTGGCTCTCCAGCGATGCATCAGTAGCGTGCTCGCGATCGACCGAAGCTTGGGTCAGGCGTTCGGCCATGCCCGAGAGGGTGGCCCCGGTGCTCTCGCCAGTGTCGATCACCGAGTCCACCGAAACGGTCACGATAGGCTCACCCTGGCCAACTTTCGCGCCTTCTTCGACGTACACGTTGCTAACGACGCCCGAGCGCTGGCTGATGATTGGCAGCAGCCCCCGCGACGGCACCAGCGCCCCTGCGACCGTTTCTTTGCGCGGAAACGAGGTGGTGATCAAGAACACTGCTGTCACGCACAGCAGGGCCACCACGAAGCCGGTCGCCAACCACATGCCGACCCCCGGGGCCTGAACCGGCGAACCGAAGCGCTGTGTGGCGGCTTCGATCGCCTCATTGCGGAACAGGGGTATCCCGTCCGCTGTCTCATCCTTGCGAGCTGGTTCCATTTGACCTGCAGTGACGACTGGTGGCGGAATTTGGTGCCGGAAAGCGCTTCATTCGGCAGTTCGGGGCGCGAGGCAACCGCGGCCGGCGGCAACGTCTACGTAATAGTCGTAGTCATTGCTCAAGCCAAAGCCCACCTTCCAAGATATGGGGAACACATTGGCTGGCTGATCCGAGACCTGGGTCTGTAAGGTCACAGTACGGCCATTGAATGTCACCGGTGCGGTGGCTTCGGCATAGCGGACAGCCTGCATTCCATGCATTGTCCAGCGCCGTCGTTCCACCAGGCTGGTCTGTGGATAAGTGGCCAGGTTGACGCCAGAAGCTTCCAGCATGACATCTGTGCCCGTATCAAGCAGGACAAGTTCGTCGCGCTTGCCGATTCGCATAGGCAGGCGCAGCGAGTATTGCCCCCCCCAGAGTGCAGACGTGACGGCCAATGGTTGCTTGCACGTGCCGGCAGGGAGCGCCCCCAGCAGCTGGAGCTCCCCACGCTTCAGCAGCAGCGGACCCAGCTGGTAGAGCAAATCGAGGCCGATGATGTTGAACTGAATTTGGTCTGTAACGGTGAATGAGACATTTCTGAAGTGGAGATCGCCCAGCTGCACGTCCACCGGGGCGGCCAAGCCAATTGAGACGGGCTGGTCGGGTAGCGTGTTGTCTATCGCAAAGCCATCGGTGACTGCCAGGCCCATTGCTTGTGCAGCTTTGCGGCTGATGTGCGAGCGCGTGGCACCCGTATCGATGATGAAATCCGAGTCGATGTTGCGCTGTTTTCCATCTGCGCCACCTTGAATCTTGCCCCGAACTACAGGGACACCGGCTTTGGACGACAGCGGCAGCCGGAACCCGGGCGGTGCTGGTGCGGCCAGCGTGGCCGAGCGCGGCCATCGACTGAATGCATCGAAGTTGGGGGCAGTAATGGCACGTACTTCCTCGCCGGCACGTAGCGACGGTGCAACGTGCTGTTGGTAGAGCGCATGGACCTTCTGCATGTCGGTAGCCCAGCCTTGGATGTCGCCCTCCAGGAGGCGGTTGCCTGCGCGCAGGCTACGGCAGAGGTACATGACACCTTGGCTTTTCTCGGCTACGACGGCGGCATCGGCGATGCAGGTGTCGGCCCAGCGGTTGGATTGGGGGATTTCGCCGCGGGTGCGGTGGTAGCCGGCGCGCGCGGCAAAGCGTTCCGTTCCCGTGGACCTGCCGATGCGCTCCAGCTCCGCCCCATTGCCCTGCATCACGGCCACGGTGATGCCATGGCTGTCTTCAGCGACAACGTTGCGTGCTGACGTAGGCGAAGCCACGCTGAGTAAAATCGCCGCGGACATCAAGAATCTCATTGCGCCAGCTCCTCTTGGACGTGTATCGGCCGCCCGCAACATCCGAGCGGCCGATACACACGTGTTGCGTTAGAACCCGCTGATAACCAGGTTGAACTGGCCGGTGAACGAATTGGTGTTTGGATCGAAGGTCAGGCCGATGTTGAACGAGATGCCGTTACCAAAGTCCTGATTGAACGATGCGTTGTAGTTGCTCACATTGAAATGGTCGGTGGTCAGTCCAAGTGAGTAGGTCTGGCCCGCATACTCGAAACTGCCGTTACCGGCCAGCCCCCAATTGCCGTTGGTGAGGTTCAGATTTTCCGTCAGATTGAAGGTCAGGTTGTAGTCCTGCATCTGCCAAGTCTGAGTTGCACTGGCTACACCATTGCCGTCAATGCTGGCGTTGGAGCTGAACGTCGTCTCCCCGCCGGAATCGCCGCCACCGCCACCGCCACCGCCACCGCCACCATTGTCGCCACCGCCCGGATCATACGGATCGGTCCAGTCCGGCGGATCAATGTCGGGCCAGCCGCCATCATCCGGAGGCGACACATCGATCGGCGGCAGATCGGTCGTGTCCATTTGAGCGCCGCCGGACACCAGCGCACGCTCTTCGGGGGATAGGTCACGAATTCCACTTGCAGACATCTCACAACTCCTTGTTATCCGTTGCAGATTAGGGTGCGTCCATCGCCGCCTCCATGCGCGGCGCCTCAATGTTTATCACATCAATCAGCTGTCTCTGTATCAGAAAATTCTGATTTGGCCGGAAGGGTGATGAGCAGCAAAAATATGACCTCGGACCGGGCGTCACCCGACGGTAGTAGCCGTTTCTGGGCGGACCGATGGCAGCCGTCGCGTGAACGCTAACTAGCAAGCCCTTGGCGCCCAGAAATGGCGGCCAGCCCGGCACTTCGCGATCGCCGGGAGAGTGTAGAAGTCAGAGGCCGCTACAAATGCGCCACGAGCTTAGCGTTAGGTATGGGGAATTTTTCGCGTTTCGCTGAACGAGCTATTGGGTGAGCGAATTAGCTAAGAACGCCGATCCCTGTGACGTCCCCGGACCATAGGCACAGACCAACAAAGTCTAGCCCTCCGTAGCCATAACCTTGAGATTTGGTGGCACTCGAGACCGGCGGCCAACTCGCTGAAGGATGAAGCTGCATCCGCCTGGAACTTACATGGGCACCAAATTCCCCTAACGATCGAACGGCTGCTTCATCGGGCCGCCTTCTCAAGTAGCGGCCAGTTCCGGACGGGGTGTTCCTCTCCGCTGCCCTGCTTGCTTCTTCGTTATGCGTGGCGGTCGGCAGGCTGTCCCGGTCCTAGTTGATCAGTTGAGCCCACAGAACCATCGCAATCACGGGGAGCCCACTGAGCAGCCCAAAAACCCACAGCGCTCCTAAGACACTGAGCGGCGTCATGATCCACCACTGCCACCAGGCGAAGCCCTGGTCTCGTTGCCGAGCCTCCCAAGCCGCGACCGGCTGAAGCCGTTCTACCTTCCGTGTCCCTCGCCGGGCCATGAGGGGCCCGACAATGAACCCGAAAGGTCCCAGGAAGAGCAGGGACAGCGAATACCACCAGAAGAAGCGCTCCCGGGGAGTCCTCACACTTTTGATGGTCCGGCTAGAAGGCGCGGTTACACGATCTGCGTGGGCAAAATGCAGGGAAGGGGGCTGGCTCTTCATTGGGCGTAAGCCCTCCAGGTGGCGTCGACCTTCGCATACCGCAGATTTTTTTCGACGGGAAGCGGGACCCGGTTGCCCGCCATGTCCAGCACCACTGTGCCTCGCGTATCGCATCGATAGCCGTCCGTGTCGTCGGCCCGCGTGCACCCGGTCAGTGTGAACCCATCGATCGTGACGACGGGGGCCGAGGCGCTTTGTGCCATCAGGTCAGCCAGTGCCTGCTTGGCCTGCTCTTCGGAGGGCTTGCCGCTGCAGGCAGTCAGCGTGAGGGCCGCCGCAGCGGCCAAAGTCCATGCTTTCATCGCTTCTATTCCTTTGAATGGGCCCTTCGGCCCTGGTGGTTAGCGGTCGCGGTTGCCGTCGGGCTGAAACCCGGCGATCCACAGGCGGCCATCCTTAAATGGGGTGAGGATCCCGCTGGGGCCGGGATGGAGGTCGCTGGTCTGGATGAAGCCCGAGACCCACGCGACACGAAGGGCCACATCGACGGCTCGGTCCGACAAGCCGGGGCGACTCACATTGACGACAAAGGGCTGGCTGGGCGGGTTTGGGCCGGCCGAGCGGCTGGCGCCGGTGTTGGGCTTGCTCGCAGGCACTCGAATGCCCACCAAGGTGTCCCGCCCCTTCCAGAGCGCTGATGTGTTCAGCTCTGCCGTATCGCCCAGGTCGTCGGTCTCCGTCACTGCAGCATTGGCACAGGTCCGGAAGGTCTCAGTGGTCGACGTTGAGGGGCTGGTCCAGATGCGAGCCTCGACCGTCCAGCAGGAGATTGACGTGCCCCATTCCTGGAACGTCAGGGCGACCCGGGGCCAGTCGAGCCGTCCTTGCTGGGCCAACTGGTGGTTGTCCGTCTTAAAGAGCGCGGGCAGCTTCCCGGCCCCGCTCACTGGTGTGTAGATCGCCTGGCTGCCGGAGGATTTGTTTCCGCTAGCCCCGGTGGGCTTCACGCCGATCATTTGGCCGCCAGCGTCCTTCAGGCTGCTGCCCAGCTGCCGGAAAAAGCCCGGCCTTGCGGGCGCAGGCTCAGTAGGAGCTGCGCTCTGTGCCCAGCCCGTGACACTGGGGGCGAGGGCAAGTGCGGCCAGTGCAGCAAATCCATTCAGTGCAAGCTTCATAGGAGACTCTCGTGATCCAGCGACAACGCTGTATCTGCCAATATGGCAGATATGTGCGTTATGATGCTAGTCAGTGCAGACTTGGAGGTCAGCCTCCAGTTAGATCTCCATGCCTGCATCCCTTCCCCCGGTATCCATCTTCGGCCGTCGCCTAAGGGCGGCCCGGCGCGTCGCGGGGATGTCGCAGGTCGAGCTGGGAGCCTTGCTGGGGATGAACGAAAAAGCCGCGTCTTCACGCCTTTCTCGCTACGAGCGGGGAGAGCGGGAGCCTGACCACGAGACGCTGGCCGCGTTGAGTGAAGCACTCGGGGTGCCGCCGGCCTATTTCCACGCGAGTTCGGATGTGCTCGCCGAGGTCATCCTGCTCGTGGCTCGCTTGCCTACAGAGCGACAGAAAGGTGTCCTCAATCTCATCAGAGACCACTTAGCCTCTCCGCCGGCATAGGCTGGCTTGGAACCAAGCTTCTCCTGTTCAGCAATTCACAAGTCCGGCACGCGCCTGGGCCGTTGGACGTCTCAATCAGCCAAGTTCAGTCGCTCGGACAACAGCTGTCGCGTGTCGTCGGGCGAGATGGGAGCACCGTATTCTGGGGCCAGTTCGGAACGAACAATCGGGAGGGGCAGTTCCCGGGCGCAGTGGAAAACTTGACTGCCAGTTCTGATCTGGCAGCGTTCATGACGCTCACTGAGGTAGCCATGGCGAAACTTGTGGCTTCTGCGGGAAAGGAGCTTTTGTCGACTGGCGGTTATGTGTTCTTTATGTTCTACGAGGTCAACGCGACGCCGTTCCTGCTTGTGGGGATGATAAAAGAGCGCGGAGCATTGAGCTTGTCCGCGGACATGGTCCCTACTGATATCCGTGAACTCGATTTGTCGAAGCTGGATCAAGCCGCGCCTATCAATCTTGCGAGGTCAGATTAAATCTTGGGGTCACTGGCATCATCTATAGATGCATCCGCGGCTACCGCGATCTCGGGGCCCTTGGAGGCACGATTGGCCCTCCATAGTGGTACGTTGATGTGTCCGAAAGCCACCTGAGAGAACTGATGACTCGCTTGCAGGGTAGGACCGTATCTGCCGCTCGCATCGGCGACCACGACATGCATGAGCGGTGCAAGTAACGGTAGTACAGCTACTGCGACATCGGGATCAATGAGCAACCATCCCGAAGGATCGTCTTGGACTCCTCTTCTTAGCAAGGGAAGTGCACGCTCGGTGTCGCCTGGAAGCGAATACTTCGTCTTGGAACGATCGCGTCCAAGTTCCTTCTTGTAGACCTCCCCAAGTTTGCTTAGTGGAACGCAAACCGGCTCGCCCAAGGTGTAGATGAGATAGTGAATCCAACTCAGGCCTCCAAGCTCTCCAACAGCAGCAACGTCCGCGCCGGGTGCCAGAAGCAACTTGTGAACCTCCTTAGACTGCTTGCGGACATAGGGTATCCCCTCGCTGAGCGCTTGGATGCGTCGACCGGTCTCAGCGAGCATGAATATCTGAGGGTCGCGCTGTGTTCCATCCTCAAGGTCTTTTGGAATCCTATTGAGGTCCGCATACCACTCAGTAGGCTTGACTCCACTGCCAGCGGCGATGCTCGACTTCTTGGCTTGGAAAATGATCAGGCGCGCATAGCCCTCTCTGGGAAGAAGGCACAGCGCAAAGTCAGCGCCGCTACCGGGCTCCGTGATCTTCATGTCAGGCCCCCGGTTTTTGCTGAACGAGCCCCACCAAATCGGGTTCGGCTCATCGTTATACAATCCGGACTGGCTGAGAAGGTTGCTCGAGGCCGCAATGGCACCCATAAAGACCCCAGTAAACGTCTCCTCATTTTCAGTGTTTACCCTACACAGCCCTGCCAATGTATCGACGGCGGCCGCGAGGGAGGCGTTGAGCAGAGATGGGCTTGTCATCCAAGAGTCCTCCAACGGGAAGACCCATAGTATGCCTAGTCCAAGGCGCTTATCGCGAGTCTCTCCAACGCGGATTCTGCCCTCGCGGCAAAGCAGAATCCCAACCGTCGGCCCTCCCAGATCTGATCAAAATCGCTCTGCCAGGTTTCAGGTAAGTGGTCCGTGGACGGAAGCGGAAGGTCCTCGAACATATCGTTTAGAGGTCCTTCGGAGGTGTCTGGATAGTTGGCTAAAGCACTCACCAAGACCTTGCGTTCTTCTTGGTTGGAACTTTCAAAGCGTGCAACGAAGCGCTTAACTTGACTCTCGATCCTTAATCGTTCGGCGGCGTAGTCCATCCACTCCAGCCATAGCGCCCCAAGCGATGGGAACCACCGTTCATCCAAGGGGAGATCTGGGGCGGACACTTTCCAGCCTCTGCTAGACCGGAGATTGACAGGACTAACATGCAAGCCGTATCGCGAGAAATACTGGGTCGTTTCTTCGGGGCTGGGTATCCGCATGGGGATCTCGGGGATGGGGTGTCGAACACTAAATCAGTTATTCAGATAGTCAATCCATGGGGCGGCCCCATGCCTTGGCTGCTAAAGTCCCGCCTACACAAGGATGGGGTCATCGACGCTGGGCGCTGTGGAGCGCCCTTTCCATTTTTGCACTCACCTCCAAGTTCCCTCCTTATGGATAGAACTTGCTTCGGTCCGCCAAGGCCGCTCGGAACTGTGCCGATTAGTGGGCTAGCGCCCGAGCCAACGCTAAATGCGCTATAAGTCTTGTTTTCCGAATATGGAGCCGCCCCTTGGCCCTCACAACTCTGAAATCGCTCAACGCCGAAATCAAACAACTGGAAGCCCAGAAGAAGCTGGTCGAGAAGCGCGACGGGGAGGTTCCGAAGGCTTTGGCTGTGCTGCAAAGATATGCCAAGGTGCTCACTCCAGCTCAACGCCGGCAGGTGGCCAAGATCATTGGGGAGACGGTTGACGCCCCATCCGGTCGCACTGCCGCTACGCCAAAGGGCCTACTGAAGGGACGCAAACTCGGTTCGGTCGCACCGAAATACAAGCTGCCGACCGGTGAGACTTGGACGGGACGCGGTCTGTCCCCCAAGGCCTTCTCTGCCTGGGCGAAGTCTGCGGCAGGCAAGGCTTGGGCCAAGGCCAACCCAGACGCGAAGTTCCCGCCCGCTGACGGTGGCAAGGTTGCCGCACCAGTGGTGAAGAAAGCCGCAAAGAAAGCCATGAAGGTGGCCAAGAAAGTCGCCCGAAAGACCGTTACGAAGTCCACCAAGGCCGCCTCTCGGAAGGCGGCGAAGAAGGCCTGATTGAGATCCCCCGGGTTCCGTGGAGGCCAGTAGGGTTTTAAGTCAGGCCGCCACTGCGGCGGCTTGACTGGCTAGTCGCCGATAGGAGTTTGCCTCAGCTTCAGCAGGCAGGATATAGCCGATGGGTTCCAGCAAACACTGCTCGTTGAACCATGACACCCATTCCAGCGCAGCCAGCTCCAAAGATTCTTTAGTCTTACAAGGTGCGCGGCGATGGATGAGTTCGGCTTTGTAGAGTCCGTTGATCGTCTCAGCCAAGGCATTGTCGTAGCTGCCGCCCCTGCTTCCCACCGACGGTTCCACGCCAGCTTTGGCCAACCGCTCACTGTAGCGGATGGAAACGTCTTGCGAGCCACGGTCGGAGTGATGCACCAAGCTGTT
Source organism: Stenotrophomonas sp. 364 (assembly GCF_009832905.1). Lineage (NCBI taxonomy): Bacteria > Pseudomonadati > Pseudomonadota > Gammaproteobacteria > Lysobacterales > Lysobacteraceae > Stenotrophomonas > Stenotrophomonas sp. 364. The sequence continues at coordinate 3,302,761 of NZ_CP047135.1, read as the reverse complement.
ATCGCGCTCTGGTTACCGCGCCGTTTCCTGTTGTTCAAGGACCAGACTGCGCTCCGCTTCGGTGCGCGCCAACCTTCCGATCCAGAAAGTCCCGGATCACCGGAATGATCTCGTCCGCATGCGTCTCCAGCGCGAAGTGCCCGGTATCGAAAAAGTGGATTTCGGCATCGGGAATGTCACGCTTCCACGCCTCTGCACCGGCGGGCAGGAAGTACGGATCGTTTCGCCCCCACACGGCAAGCAGCGGCGGTTGATGCATCCGGAAGTAGGCCTGGAACGCTGGGTATAGCCGCACATTCGAGGCGTAGTCCAGCAGCAGGTCCAGCTGGATATCCGCGTTGCCGGGCCTGGATACATGCAGTCCCTCCAGGGTGTAGCCATCCGGCGCCACCAGGCTGGGGTCGCGCACGCCTTCCAGATACTGCCATTTGATCGCAGCGGCCGTGGGGAACTCAGCCAGGGCAGCACGGTTCTGCGCACTGGGATCGTTCCAGTAGGCGCGGATCGGATCCCACCCCTTCGCCAGGCCGTCCTCGTATGCATTGCCGTTCTGCGAGATCAGGGCGGTGATCCGCTCTGGATGCGCGCTGGCGAGACGCCATCCCACCGGGGCGCCGTAGTCGTGCACCACCAGCGCGTAGCGCTCCAGCTTCAGCTGCTCGGTGAAGCGCTGCAGGGTCGCGGACAGAGTGTCGAAGGTGTAGTCATACGCGCCACGCGAAGGTGCCTCGGTGTAACCGAAGGAGGGCAGGTCCGGGGCGATGACGTGGTACTTATCCGACAGCGCCTTGATGACGTCCCGGTACATGTACGACGACGCCGCGAACCCATGCAGCAGGAGCACGGTGGGGCCCGAACGGGGGCCGGCCTCCCGATAGAACACCTTGACCTCGCCCACCTGTTCGTAGCGGTACTGGACCTGGGCGTGCGCGGTGGCGGTGGCGGTGGCGGCGAGCAGTGCAGCCGTCGCGCCGAGTCGGGCGAGTGTATTCGAAGGGGTCATGAGCGTCATCTGTAACCGCATTGGAGTTGATTTGAAGGTTACGCATGGTGGTGGTAACCTGTCAACAACATTTAAAGGGGTTACGAATGATCGATTCAGCTCCATCCGCCGCGCTGTTCGTGGCCAATGATCTGGCGCTCGACTTCATCAACTCGGCCTACGGCCACAGCGCGGCCCCGGTGGACGTGCTTCAGGGCGATCAGGCGGCGATCGACTGGCTGGCTGCGGCGGGCGTCCTAGACGCAGGCGCGGTCCCCACCCCGAACGGCGTGGCGGCGCTGGCCGCCGCCCTGCGCGACGAAGCACGCGAACTGCTGGCGGCTGCACGGGCAGGGCGCCCGTTCCAGGCACCGGTGGTGAACAAGGTGCTGGAGGCTGGCCGACCGATCGTTCAACTTCAGTCGTCCACTGACGGTGCAGGCCCTTGCGTGGTCGAACGCCGTCGCGATGGCAGCGCAGAGAGCCTGCTGGAGCCCATCGCAGTGGCGCTGAGCCGGCTCCTCACGGGTGGCGACCTGCGGCACGTACGCGAGTGTGAAGCGCATGACTGCACACTGCTGTTCCATGACACGACCAAGTCGCGAAAGCGCCGTTGGTGCAGCATGGCGCTGTGCGGGAACCGGATGAAAGTGGCGGCGTTCCGGTCTCGCAAACTGAATCCCCCCGGGTTCCGTGGAGGCCAGTAGGGTTTAAGTCAGGCCGCCACCGCGGCGGCTTGACTGGTTAGTTGCCGATGGTGGTTTGCCTCAGCTTCGGCAGGCGGGATATAGCCGATGGGTTCCAGCAAACGCTTCTCCTTGAACCATGACACCCATTCCAGTCTCACGATCAAACCCTCGGCCTAGATAACACGCGACGGGTCATCGGTTTGATGCGCCTTGGCCAGTGCAAGCAGTGCAACGACGGGCGCCGCCACAGATGTGACGGTATTTAACGTGAGTCCCCTCATAAGCTTTTCCTTCCTCGCGTACAACCGTGTCGCGTGCGCTTCCTTAATGTTGCGAAGGCCGATGCGGCGCGAGCTATTTTCATTGGCCCCCAATAGTGCGGAGCGTATGGTGACCCGAGAATGCCCGAGCGCCGAATTTTACTTGAGCGAAAATTCGTCGCCTAGCGGCCGCTATTCCGGCTCGTGGCCTTGGCTCTGATGCACCCCCCCTTTGCCACGAATCCAATTCCATGATCTCAATCGCGATCCACAAATTCAACAGCTCCAACAGAGCCGGTGCTCCGACGGTCTCCTTGGCCTGCCCACTCTAGCGCAGCTTGAAGTAGCCAAACTGTCGCGCGATCAGCCGGAAGCGCAGGGACGCAGCCTTTTAACGCGCCATCCGTTTGCAATCACGCGCGTTACCGCTGGCCCACACCGCCGTGAGTGGGGGGCAGTAAGGCCGGTAGCAGGCTGAGCGCGACGCACGCCGAAGGTGGGTTTTGTGCTTACATCCAACGGTGAGTGTTACGGAGCTGCGCTCCGTCAATTAGCGACAAGATTAGTGGGCCAAGTCCGGATCTAGTGGTATAAAAAACTCCACCTTGCCGCAGTTCGTACAAGCGAAAGTTTAAAAGCGCTTCCGGTCTACCATGAGCTCCCCGACATTGCCGAGCAGAAATGGCCACACGTGAGTGCCTTCGTGCAGCCGCATTGTACCCAAGCACGTCATGGGTGACTGGCACCGGAGGCAGCTCCCGGGTGGATACCCGTGACTGCCACCGATCGATGGTAGGGATGGATCAAAGCCGCAGTGATTGCAGATGTCGCAGTCCTGGGGAACGGATCCACCGCATTTTTTGCATGACCAAAAAAGCATGTGCGCGCTCCTCCTAAGGAGTCGCGAAGGTATTTTGGCACTATAGGCTATTGCAAGGTGCCTCGACGCTTGGCAGCCCCGGCGTCTTGAACATTGCTCAGAACTATTCGGCATGGCATACAGTTCTTGGATGGTCTGACCATGGCCACCTACGTACTTGGTGCGTCTGGCGATAGCCCTGGGGCGGTATCCGGTCGGCGAGCCACTCGCAGCCACGCGGCCAACTCGGCGGCGACTCCGGGCAGCACGGTTAACGGTGCGCCGCCAAAGATGTGATCCGAGTGGCAATCCACGTCGTCTTCAATCCTTCGCATTGCTCGGTATGCGCAGAAGGCCTAGTTCACACTTGTGGCTGGGCGTCGCTGACGGAGTCAACATGACTATTTGCTTGGATAGCGAGGCAAATCCAAGAGGCCTTTAGCACTTTTGTCCATCAGGCCCTTCAATGTACTTCTGCTAAAGCTCACGAAGAAAAACTGCTTGTAGAATTTCGCCCACGGATCCCCGACCCTCAGCAGTTCAGGGATTCGGTCCCTACGCACTTCTGCAATGTGCAGTCGTTTTTCGTAGCTGCGGCGCAACTCTGGCAACCCGCCGGATGCGATGCCAATGGAGCGCAGGTGACGCGCGAAGCGAGTCCTTAACCATGCTGTCCTCTGGTCAGCCGACCGTTGTCCGTCACAGGGGAAAAGTTGTCTTTCTCCCTTCTGGGCCACTGCTGTGACGTAGCCCATGAATCCGGCGTCAAGCAATGACTGCGGCACAGGGATCTTCGAGTGCTTAGTGAAGCGTCTGCGACGGCGGGTGGATTCAAGATCCTCGAGGTGAAGATTTGAGCCTTCCCGGAGTGTGATGCAAGCCACTCCGTCACATTCCACGACATCCTCTACAGCGATGCGCGTGGCCTCCGACGCTCGGATTCCCATGCAAAGCGCGAGCAGAGGTGCCCAGAAGAGGAGTGGTTCGGTGGCCCACCGCTCGTATCCAGGCGACGCAAACACGTCCGAGAGCGCGCTATCGAGTGCTTCTATTTTGTCGTGGCGATCTTTGCTGCCTGACCCTTTCGAGCGGAATCGATCCCGCCTTGAAGTAGGCGCGTGCGTCAGTAAGCGTTGGTCGAGTCCTGGGATGACCTGGTGGCCATGGATGGGCGTGCTGATGATCATTGTTTAGCTCTCAAGATTTTGGGGAAGGGGGTAAAAGACACGGCATTGCTGATGATTGGTGGACCTTTGCCGCCGACAGCCGACAGCCGCCTGCAGCCACCTACATGCGTCATGGATAGAACTTGCTGGGATCCGACAACTGCTCGGCGAACTGGCCCTTTTGATACTTCGGAAGCTCCACGCTGGGCTTGTATCGCTTGATCGTGCGAATCTTCTTCTTCTTAGCCAGCGCCGGCTTCTTGTGGTAATAAGCTTCGTGCAGCACGGCGACCCGCTTGTCTGCTGAGTGCCCTGTGATAAGCGCAATGACTTCATCAGGAACGTCTTGGTGATGAAGCTCCGTGGCTATCGTGTGGCGGAACGCATGGAAGCCGACCCCCTTCTTGAAGCCCAAGCCCTTCAAGTAGGTGCTGAACTGGTTGAGCGCCGCTTGGCTGTATCGGGCGTTCGAGTCCCCCGTCTGGCGGTTGATGCCTGCCGACAGGTGGGGGAATAGCCGGGGGTGACCGCACTGCCGCATGTCCTCCACGAACTCCAAGAAGCCCGCATCGATCAGGGCTTGGGCGATCGGGATATCCCGGATTGCGGATTTGCTCTTAACACGCTGACGGCTACGGCCTCGGCTTTTGTGTGCCAAGTCCGGATCGATCGTGACCCGAATACGGATCCACCAGCTGTCGTCGATTTCGACGATGTCCGCCAGCTTGAGTTGTGCGACCTCATTGATACGCGCGCCGGTGTGGAGCCCGATCATGGGCATCCACCAGCGGTGCGGATACTTGCCCGCCCATGGAATAAAGTTTTCCGGGGCAAAAATTCGTTGGAGGTCCGCTTCATCGAACAGACGCTCTGCTTTATCCGCGTCTTCCGCGAGTTCGACCTTGAACTTCTTGAACGCAGCCATCGGTGAAGCGGGGATGGCATTGGCCTCGACCAAGCCTTTGAAGAAGGTGGACAGGAAGCGGCGATGCTTCTCGAGCGTTTTGGGTGCCAGTGGGGACACGTCGAGCTCCTTCCCTAGCGCGACTGCCTGGTCGTATGTGTAGTCGCGATACTTGGGGTCGGACATGAGCAATGGAGGAGCCCACCGCAGTAGCTCAAAGAGGCGATAGATATGCGCATGGTCGATGCGGGATACCGGGATGTCGCCGCAGGCCATCTTGAGAAAGGTGAGCGTGCGGAGGGTAGAGCCTGTGGTGTCCTTGGCTAGGCCGCGGTCGTCGCGAGACCGGACGTAATCGGCGATCTCTACCGACAGCAGGCGAGGGGCCGATGCGATAGGAAGTGGCTCGGGGTAGTGGGTGCGTCCCTTGCTGAGACGGTTACGGCGCTGACGATCGTCCGCTCGATCAAGCATTTCTTGAGCGCGGATGGCCGCCTCTCGACCGGTGATGTTCATCTCTCCAACGCGGAGATTTCCTATATGGACGTTCTTCAATTGCAGCGTGCCAATAGGGTGGAGCAGGTAGTCCTGGAGGTGCTGTAGTTCTGGGGCTGGCATTGCTTTGCTTCCATCGTTTCGATGGAAGTACCAATAAGCCGGCATGAAGAATCGTCAATACAAAATGGTCGGCGATCCTAACGTAGTAGACATCACGGACCTCTATTCGCTATTTGAATCCGAGCCAACTTGGTACTGGGCCGCGCGCCTCTTGTGATTCTATGTAAATCAAAGACTTGAGCTGATTTGGTCTGTCGCGTCATGGAGTCATTTTGGTACTGTTTAAATGGAATAAGCTAACTAAACCCACCTCATAATATGAACGCAATATAAATGGAGTGGGCGTCTTGTTAGCTTATGGGCACGTTTTTCATATGCTCGGCTTGCCACCACATGGTGGTGAGGAGAGCCGGCATGGCGAAGAACGAACAGACGGGCCCGAAGGCAGCGAAGGCCGCAAGTGACGTTTTGCGTGACGGTCGGACCGGCAGCAAGTCCAAGACGGCGGCGGGCTCTGCCCTGAGTCAGGCCCCTGACAAGGGCAAGAAGGGTAAGAAGTAGTTTCAGGGACCGGCACCGACTGGTGCTGGTCTTTTCGCGTGTCTGGACATAGGAGCGAAAATGACAGGGATTAGCTCAGCTGCACCGCGAACGGACCATAAGGCAAGAGTAGATCCGACACGCCACAAGTGGCCCGACGCTGTCCGCTTCATACCGTATTGGGGCGACCTCTACTGGGAGGGTCTGGACGGGGAACGTGTCCTGTTGCTGGGCGAGTCCCACTACCGGAAAGAGGGGTTGAGCGATTCGCTCGAAGTGACCCGTCCCTTCACTCAAGACCACTTCCGTGAGATGGCTTTGCCCGTGCGGAAGGACGGCGACGGGCCATTCTTCAAGGCACTCGACTTGGTGCTCGTTGGGCAGCAGGACTTCGACCTTCAGGAGGCGGCTGACTCTTGGAAGCGAGTGGCATTCATGAACCTCTCCCAGTCGTTAGCTGGCTCCCAGGCAAATCACAGACCGCGAAACGAAGCGCTGCGAGAGGGAAGCGACGTTTTAGTTAGGGACATCCTGCCAGTGCTAAAGCCGACCGTTGTCCTTGTGCTGGGTCGGATGACTTGGTGGTTCCTCAGTCATGGCCGACGTGAACCCGCCTTGAGTCCATTCATAGCGAAAGAGGTGAACCGGAAGAGCGGTCGCCGTCGATACGTCGAAGAGCGTGATGTTTGGTCCTTGGACTACAAAGGCGGCTCCGCCCTCATGAGCTGGGTCTATCATCCGTCCTGGAATGTGGACACTTGGCGTGATCGTTCAGCGGCGCTGCGGCATCTCATTGCGCTGTCGAAACGGGACTAGGGGGCCATAGGAAGGCTTTGGGGCGAGAGGACTATGCATGAGCGATTCACCCGAGTTGGCTAAATTGGTTCGAAAGACGGCGAGCAGTGGCAAGTTGGATTACGTCCCTGTGGTCGTGCTCAATGAGACCACGAAGTCCAAGCTCGATGTCTTGGGGTTGCTGATTCCGCACAGCGACCATACGGGCTTCTCCATCAAGCTCCAGGGCTACAAGAAGACGAAGTCCTCACCTTGGGAGGAAGATGAGCCCAAGACGATCAACCTGAGCGAGGTATCGACACTCAAGCTTTTCAAATACCTCCAGACCCATCTCCCTCTGACGCATCAGCGGGAAGCCGGTGAGTTCATCCTGATCAAGGTGGCCAACGGCGCGGTTGACCTTGTTGGACATGATCCGCAGTCCTTGGTGGGTGCATTGACCAAGGTCCTGTCGCACTCAGAGCTGGTCGAGCATCTCGCCAGCACTGAGCTGACCCACGAGCTGACGACCGCGCTCCGGGGCTCTATTCGCCTCAATGAGATGCGCTCGGCGGTCGCAGAACTGCGCTCCAGTTTGGGGAGTGGAGAGTCGGCTGAGCAGATTTACCAGGCGTGGTGTGAGAAGCACTGTTGGGCTTTCGGGAGCGCTTACGTGGTCCGCGACGAGGTTCGGGCAATCACCGCTGGAGACAACATCGATCTGATCTTGCCTAACGTCATTGCGGGATATCGAGACATCGTCGAGCTGAAGCGGCCGGACATGGATGTGCTGATTTACGACAAGGCCCACAAGAACTTCTATTTTTCTGCGGATGTCTCCAAGGCGGTCGGTCAATGCCACCGATACCTGGATATGCTTCACGACTTTGCTGACAAAGGCTTGCTCGACCACAAGGAGGTCGTGGCCTATCACCCGCGCGCAACGATCGTCATTGGGCGCTCCCATGATTGGAGTGAAGAGCAGCAGCGCGCACTTCACGGGCTCAATCGGCGGATGAACGGGATCACGGTCATGACTTACGACCACCTACTGGCTCAGGGGGAACGTCTGATAGACATGATGGTGCCGGCAGCAGATACGGGCGCAGGGGCGGCTACTGCGTCCGAGTCTGATGACGATATTCCTTGGTAGGCGACGGTGGGGTATAAAGAGCTTCTATTACCCAAAAACCGAGGTTCGAATGAGCAATCGACCGCATAGGGCAATCCCTCACCTTAAAGTTTGCGAGGGAGATCCTTCACTGGGGCACACTCCTTACATTGCTTTCGAAGAGTATCTGGATATTCCAGGGCTCGAGGATGCCGATATCCGGCTGGAGTTCAAAAGCAAGCCTCTACTGGCTGAGGTCGAAGACCTGGCGCGCCGTCTAAAGCGAGCTGGGCTGGTCTTTGTGGTCGAGCGCTCGTAACGGATCGCGGAGCGATCTGGTGAGCACTCTTGGTCGTGATCTTTCTGCTCTCGCTCTGCTGGGCAGACTTCATTGCATTCTCCTGCGGACATGGAATCGAGTGGCTACGCAAAATCCAAAGTGTGATATGCCCAGAGAGCTTCTAAGTTATGTCGCCGGCGCTTAGCGCGGCCCATTCACGCACCTTATGCCTTTTAAAGGATGAGCTATGAGCGCTGAAGGTGGCATGGAATTGCCGAAAAAGCTGGAAGAGCGGATGCGGCTGCGTTCTCTCAGGCCTGATCTAGAACCGTTGGCACAAGAGCTGTACGAACTATCGAGCGCTGGAAGTCGTGAGTTGTGGGCGGATCTTTCACCGGAGCGCCTCAAACAAGATGTTGGGCTACGTCAGAAGTTCTATGGCCTTGCGCATGAGGGTATGTATAAGGCCCAAGCTAAAATAATCAGCCGGGTGACCGACAAGGAGCCTCTTGACGTATCTGAGATACTGCTCTTTCGAGGTATCATGGATTCAATCGCCTGGGCGATGATTGGTGGGCAGCTTTGCTACGCCCGTCGTCTATACAGGGGTCAAAAACAGCCAAGCCTAGCCAATTCCAATTTCCAGTCCCTGGTGGCTTTCGCAGAGCAGATGCGTGAGCGCGAGCCGGGCAGCATGCCGCTGCTCTCTGACCTTACATCTTTCATCCAAGTGGGTGATGTGATGTGTGTTTCCCAAGATCGAAGGATCTCGATCGTGGAAGTGAAGGAAGGTGAGCACAACAAGAAGATCCTGGACATGATTGGCTTCTACCACCAATCCGGCTGTGAGAGGTTCAGGCATCTGATTCGTGATACGGAGTCTTCGAGCACTGCTCAGCAGTTTGAGAGAGTGCTGCGTCAGCATGCGCGAATGGAGTTCGTTGTGGACGTTATGAAAGATGGGTTTGCTCACGACCCAGACTCAGGCGACGCGGTGTCAATCCCTGAGCCGACCATTTTCGTCGAAAGCTGGGACGAGAACTTACAGGGAGTGATTGCTCAATCTCAGCAAAGAGGTTGGGGCTACGACGTTGTCGGGTCTATCTTTATGGCGGCCTATACAAATGAACCTTGGCGGAGAGCGGGTCATGGACTTTTCCTTTCGATTCTTGCCAAGGAAGGCGACATAGAGAACGATTTTTGCATCATCCGCTTGGCCGATTGCATGCAGAATCCTCTTGCTCCGCCGATCTTTTCAAGGTCGCTATCGACCGATGTCATGTTTGATGTTTTGTTTGGTCGGATGAATGTCTGTGTGGCACTCAGTATTCCGGGGCTCATAAGCGAGTGTGAGGAGGCCGGGATGCGTTTCAGGTTTGCAACAAAAAAAGAGCTCGCAGAGGCGCGGAAGCACAAGGCAGAGCCAGTGATCTACCAGGGCAAGGGGCTGATGTTCGAATTCGACGGTAGCGAAACAATTCTTCTTGGAGGTGTATTGCATCGCTGTCTTTTTCACGGACAACGACCTGCTTCAACAATCCTCGCAGTGCTAGAAAGTTCCAAGCTTCTTGATCCGATTAAGTGACCGAAGCGCAGTGGTGGATTGCTGGGAGACAAAGGATGGTCATGGTTGCCGAAAGCACCCGGGATCTGCGTTAATTGACGGGTCGGATAGTAGAGGCTGGCTTTCCGGGCTGCGTCCTGTCACGAGTTTTTTCCTTAAACGACGCTGTGGAGTTGAAATGGAAGATGTTGCCAAGATGGATGGATTTTCCAAGCATGAGCTGCCGTCAGTTGTCGCTCGCGCGGTCACAGGAGCCGGTCTTGATCTAAGGGATTTTCCGGATCTCGCGTTGCGGATCCTTAGCGGCGGTGCCGTCACTCCCCGAGGTAGTGGTGAGGATTCCGATTCGATTAGAAGTGTATCGGAGTGGGTGCTATTAAATCCTAGAGCCTCAGGTGGCATTCGCATTTCCCGGAATGCACTTAATCCAATCGCATTGGTGCAAGCGTTACTCCTGTCATCGTCTGCCAGCGTCTCTATCTCGGTTTGCATCTCGGCGCTACTAGCGCTTTTTGCGGCGTTTGGGGCGGCGATTACTCGCGACCAAGCTGCGCTTCTCGTCGCACTCAAGCGGCTTGAAGCAGAGGGTAGGGCTCGCACTGTGGTCGCAGTTGCGGGAAAAATGACCATTCTGGTGGGTCGTCCGATTTCGACCAAGGCCACAATCGAGATTGTGGAAGAGCTGCGACGGATCGGTGTTCAGTTCAGAGGTAATGGTGATGACGGTGGGGAGATCGTTTGCGAAGAGAAAAGCGTATTTTTGGGAAGTCAAGGGCCCTAGGTCCTCCCGCAATCGTAGGCTGCAAGATTTAAGTATCTGCCCGACGTGGTCGTCCGCCCCGGCTGCTGCGTCACCTCATGACGTTGGCAAATGGGTTTGGGCAAGACAAGGGACTTGGGGCGGCTTTTAAGGGGCGCCCCAAGTGAAAAGCGAGTGGGTGGTCAATTCAGTACCGGAGTAGGGGGTGAGGCTGTCAGCTAGAGCGTTGATGGCATCTGGCTCCAGCTTCTACCATCTAACTCCCGCCCGTTTTCCTTCTTTGAACGTCGAACTCCATCTTCGCCATGGGCTCCCCATTGCTTAAAGAAAAAGCTCACTCCCGCTGCGCAGCATTGCTGCTGAACTGATCGGGCCCAGCTGGGCCGCATCGGCCTGGCTCCATGGCCCGACTCCCCGCCAACGATGACCCAAGAAATCCCGTCCAGATCCAACGGACCAAGGTCCTCTAACAGTGGCTCCGCGGAGAGAAACCGAGTCTTTGCTTCAATCCGCCTCAGATGATTGATGCGTGGAACGCCGTGCTTCTTGTTTTCAACCGATGTTCCAACCCAGATGTGATCTGCTACCTGCTTGTCGCGCAGAAAATCTGCCATGCGGTCGGCGCGCTTGGTGAGGATTTGGTATGTATGCCAATTTGCTTCTTGCATCGTCTCAAAGACAGACTCGACGAACGCAGAGGGGACCTTAGGATGAAAGAGGTCGCTCATCGAGTTGACGAAATAGATCGTCGGCTTCTTCCTTAGCAGCGGCTCAATCAGCTTTTCATTGCGCAGAACGACCTTCTTGAACCCATGCTCGTAGCCGGGTGTTCCCATAGCCTGCAGGCGTCGGGCCATAACCTCGGCATAGCAGTGCTTGCATCCAGGCGAGACCTTCGTGCATCCAACAACGGGATTCCATGTGGCTTCAGTCCATTCGATGCGCGAGTTGGTTGCCATCACTGCTTCTCAGAGAGACAGGCCCTTTTGTCCTGAACGATCGTTGAGTGTCCGCCAGATGTTGTCGCCAAGCTTGTGCTTGGAGGCCAGCACCAGTCGGTAGATCTCTCGACGCCTGGTATTTTTTACTGAGACAACTCGATCCGAGACGTGATAGCCCAAGCCTTCGAGTAGCCCTGTCCAGTGAGTAAAGAACTGCTGGCGAACGACCGACTTGCCGCGATTTGTATTACAGCTGTCTTGCCAGCCCGGTGCGACTGCATCGAACCTGGACCAAAGGTCGCGACGTTCTAGGTTGCGAACCATGTCTGACGCCGCAAAATGGATGAGAAGGTCCACCTTGGGGGCAGCCGCCAAAGCCCTGAGAACGGAGAACGGGAGCTGGGGAAGCGCGTATGGGTCAAGGTAGGCTAGGTGAATGCCGCGCCTAGGAAGGTTTCCCACTACTTGGTGCACGGTAGTCTCAGCCCCACCCACGAATGACGTGACTTGAACGTCCGACCTTGCGGAAAGCCTAGCCCTGCAAGCTCTTACGTTCTCTTCCAATAGGTCCGCGATGAACACCCGGCTAAAAGGGACGGCTTGGCCACGAGTGCTTCGAGACGCTGCATCAATTGCAGTCAGCGTCCCGCCGGGAACGGATCCTTGGGTTTCCCGGATGCGTGCTTTCCCTGGGCCACAATAGAGATCGATAAGGCAGTGAGAGCCGCCCATGTTTCCCCGGGCGCCTCGTGACGCAGTGACGTAATGCCTGAGGAAATGGTGCTTATCCAAAACCCAAGGTCCAACAATTTCCCTGGGATAGCCGTCTTCATCTGGCTCGTAATGATCTTCCAAGACCCGCCCCGCCTCAGGTTGTCCCGGCTTGATCTTCATCTAGAACCGGTTGCTCCGCAAGCTGGCGGGGTTCTAGAGGTAACGCCTGTATGGCAGCGGGGGCCGAGGGGCGTCGCTAGAGCCGGCTATTCAGAAGCTAGGCGGCTGATGGGGATTGCTGCCTTCCGGGCTATTTCGACGCCTCAGTGGTGGGTCTGGAGATCGCAATCTCGTTAAACAAAGAAGCCCGGCACCTCGAGATGGAGGCGCCGGGCTGGCTCGATAGCACAAAGCCTCTAGGGGAAACGAAGCGTCAAATTTCCTGAATTCCGCGCATCACAGCCTCCGTTAGAAAATTCAATCCTTGTAGTAAACAACGCTAGCAAAATTCATCCCATCTGTCAAGGATGCGAGATCCACTTCCGAAATCAGAGTCTTCCAGCCAGGTTTATGGGAGCTAGAAACCTCAGTTGTCGTTTTCAACTGGTTGCCTTGGCCAACTTCATTGTACAAAATTCGCTGATTTTTTTCGGCCGGACGGGCATCGCTGTAATGTTTTGGGAAGTTGGCTTCCCTGAAGTTTGTCACAATCTGCAAGCGGTCAGTGGTCTTGCCCGGCGACATTCTGAACGTTTGCCAGCATAAGCCTTCCTGCTCATAGCGCGCAAGGCCATTGTATGTTTTTTCAATCTTGACAATTCGAATGCTGTCGCCTTCAGCTAAGGGGCGGTCCAAGCCAACCAAGTTGGTAATTCCTTTTCCAGCCCCTTCAATGCGAAAGGGGAGCAGGAGTGCCTTCTTAGAATTTCCTTTTGAATCGTAAACCTGGAGGTCAACGTCTCTGAGGAGGGAGCTTTCAGAGTCAGCGTAGTAGTTGAACTGAAGAAATTGGAGTCCGAGGTTGTGAGATCCATCTATGTGAACTTCAAGCTGGATGCTCTCAACGACATTAAGTCCCAAGGTCTCGTAAGTTACTTCATGTCTAACGAGGGTGGCGTGATAGGAGGTCCTTTTTGAATTTTCGAAAAATCCTAATGCTCGTTTACGAACAAGGCTTGCCGCAGCTGCCACGTCTACTGGGTGCGTCGAGTGCAGGTCTTGACCTGCGGCACCAAAGTAGCGGTCCTTCCACGCAATAATCCTGCTTTTGGTTGAAACAACTTCATCATTGAAACCTCTTCTGGAATCCTCCGTGAAGATGCTCTTGAAGTCGAGAGTTGACCTGCGTTGCTGGAGTCTGATCACGTTTGACTCCTTTATTCCTTGAGCGGAGCTTTCCACTCGCTCGTCAACCAAGCTGTCGATGATTATTTTTCCATATTCTAGAAGCGTGGTTTTACCGGAAGCTGTGCGCGAAGCCTTATCGAAGGAAAATGCAAGGACTGCGTGATCTTCAGCCAAGTCTTTCGCTGCTTCAAGGGCGGGCAAGTTTTGGAATATCCCCCCATCCAGTAGTTCTGGTCTACTTGATGTCTTGGGCGTTCGAAAGACGAATGGAATAGCGGCGGAGTCAACAAGTGCGTCCACAAGGCGTTCTGATGACTTCTCGGTTACATTTCTAGAAGTGTTCGCCTGGATATCAGACCGAAGGATTCGCAGTTCGTAGCGTTTATCGACTAAGTCTTCAAGAGGTCGTCGGGCATCTACGCCGCCGATTGCAAATATCTTTATGAGTAGTTCGCTAACATCTAATTCGCTATAGATGGGCATGCCGCGCATCCAGCGACTTATGATGCATGCCGCTTTTAGTCGCCACGCAGGGAAGTATCTGCTTACCTCTTTCTCAAGTCCTGGCAGTCCCTCAATAACGTTTGAGATGTTGCAGTTGGTGACTAACATCGCAGCCGCTATTGCACCTGCCGAAGATCCTGATGCGCGAAATACTGTAAGTTTCTTTTCTGTTTCGAGTTGGCGGCATGCTTGCGCTGCGGCCAAAAGTTCCAAGACGCGGGCCCCGCCTCCCTGAAACGCAATGGATACGTCCATATTTCCCCTGAGTGTTTTGATCGTGTGCTGATGTTGCAAGTGACTGATGCCGGTCGTCAACTGAAAAAGTCGCTGTTCAAGTTGAACTATTGGGGCAATGCAGTGCATAGGCTGGTCGTGAAAATGGCGGTAGTTCGGAAGCGAAGAGCGCACTTAGACGTTACTGCGTAACGTGTGCGCAAAGGGCTCCGCCCCTTGAACCCCAAGCCTCTGCGCGGCTTGCCAAGAGCCAAATCTCCGCCATAAAGGTTCCATGTCTACATGGAGCTTCTATGGCTATTTACCACGCCTCAGTCAAAACCTTCAGCCGCCGAAAGGGCCAATCCGCTATCGCAGCGGCCGCCTACCGCGGCGGCTTGCTGCTCGCCGATTTCCTCACCGGGCAGCAGCACGACTACCGCCGCCGCGGCGGGGTGGTCGAGAGCTTCTGCCTTGCCCCCCAGGGCGCCCCGTCCTGGGCGACCGATGTTGCAGAGCTCTGGCCTGCTGTCGAGGCCGCTGAGAAGAGAAGGGACGCTACGGTGGCTCGGGAGTTTGAGGTTGCTCTGCCTCATGAGCTGTCGGGGGAGCAGAGAGCCGAGCTCGCGTTTTGCATTGCTGAGACGTTGGTGGCCCGATACGGCTTTGCGCTCCAAGCCAGCATTCATTCGCCTGGCACTGCGGACGGCCTGAACCACCATGTCCATCTGCTGGCGACGACTCGGCGCATTGGCGCGAACGGGTTCGCCGATAAGACGCGCGAGCTGGATGGCGGACCTTCAGGCAAGGCCCAAGTTGAGTGGATCCGGGAAATGGTGGCCGCAACCACCAATGCCCATTTGGCAGCCGCCGGGATCGACGCCTGCATTGACCACCGTGGCCTGGCGGAGCAGGCCCGGTCGGCCATGTTGCGCGGCGACGCCATTGAGGCGGCCGTCTTGGCGCGCGAACCCACCCGCCACGTCGGCAAGGCAGCCACGGCCTTGGCTCGCAGGGGGCAAGCTTCGGACCGGGCCCAGGAAAATGACAAGATCCGATGGGAGAACCAGGAGCGCCGGGCGCAACTGCTGGACCAGATACCGTTCCAGGGCGAGCCAATGGCATCGGACTCAGATGCCCGCCCTGGCACCGCCCATGGAAGCGCTGGCGCCCGTCCGGGAGTCGTCACCCCGGTCCCAGGGTTGGAGATTCGCGGCATATCCGGCATGCGGCTTTCCAAGCTCATTGGCGCGGACGCGGATCCGACGCCTCCCCAGCAATCGCTGCCTGAACTCATTGACGAGGGGATAAGGGCTCTAGCCGAGGTCGCACAAGCCCGCGCCGATCTTGCGCTTCAGCCCGTCCGTCGGTGGCTGGAGCAGGCAAGAACCGAAGTCTTTTCCAGTGGGGAGTCCCGAGGGCTTCGAGGCGTGGTCAGCGAGGTGGTGGCCAAGATCAGGGTGTTACGGAACCTTCTTATGAGCCGGGCCAGGCGCCTGATGACGCTTTCCAGTGTTGAGCGGCTGCGTCACATGGCGGAGCAGGAGTGGGAGCGATTCACCACTGATCACCCCAGACCTGGCTACTGGTCGCCAAGCGAATGGACCGAGCGCCGGACCCGGCGGCTGTCTTCCCTTGAGAAGCGCACGGCTGAACTGGGACAGGCGCGCAAGCAGGCGTCCTCCGAAGCCCTCGAGACGCTGGATCGGGCCATTGACGGGCATGCCGATGCGCTGCTGCGGAGATGTGCGTCTGCCCCGAAGGCCGAACGTCCTGCTGGCAACAGCGCGGCTCCACCCGCCCTAGGTTTGTCTGGCAGTCCGAAGCCGCCCCGACTCCACTGAGCCTAAGAAGAAGCCCCGCATCTGCGGGGCTTTGGCTGTTATCGGATTTGAGGGCCAGAGCGGCTGGGGTTGGGTTTCTCTGGTTTGGCTGGTGGGAGTCCCCGAGAAGCGCGCCACGCATCCGGAGACGCCGGCATGGGTGGAGGCTGCAGGTCTCGGTCGACCGAGACCGCTTGCACTCGAGGCGCCGAGCCGGATGGCGGAAGCAGGGCGAGCGCCCCGCCCAGGCTCTTCTCTGCATGGAGTTGGACCAGCGCAGAGGCGAGTTCCAAGGAATACCGGAGGTCCACCATCTGCGCGTCGATGGTCCGGGTGGGGTTCTGAGCTAGCAATCCAGGCAAGACTTGGGTTGCGATGCGGAGTTGAACGTCTGTGGGCACGAGGGCTCCTGAGTGAAATGACGATTCATCCAAGCACTCCATTTCACCTGCGCAAGAAGATGAGCGCGACAAACTTCACAGATCTGATCATGGGGGCGTATGCCTTAGATATCGGAGGGGCACCGGCGCTGGCTAGGCCTTCTCATCAGTCCTTCCGGTGGGGTAGGATCCGGATATCACGTTGGGTATCAGGCGTTCGGCCGTGCCGAGGATCGCAAGAACTAAGCAATCAACGGGTTAGGGAGGCTGAATTCGATTCCCTTCACCCGCTCCATCACCGGCTTCCGCTGCTGCCTGCGGCGTTCTGCAAGCCGTTGAACCCTGCGGCCTACCGCCTGCCTGCATGCGCACCGCTATCGCAGCTCTCGCCCGCGGCATCCGTACAGGACGCCAGATCCGGGCATTTCCAGCATGTCCAGGCAACCATCGGCGCGCATTGGCCGCTGCCATTCCCCACTTATTCGCGCATCGCCTCGAACACGAAGGGATTGTCGTGGTCAGGGAAGCGCAGCCGGTACCGCTCGACGCGGGTGATGCCGTCAGACAGCAGGTAGTCCACCTGCAGGCCTTCCGGATCGCTTTCCATCCCGGCGCCCAGGTAGGTGTTGCTCGGATAGCTGAATCCGTGGTGCGGCGCTTCGCGGATGGCGGCACAGGTGCCAAACAGCGGGGGCAGCACGTAGAGCCGCTTCTCATGCAGCAGCACTACCTTGGTGTAGCGGTCGCCCTTGCCGCTGCTGACCTGGCGGATGTCCAGGCACACCGAGCTACCGCGGTGCCACAGCGTCATGACCGCCACGTTTTCGGCAGCGATCGGCGCGTTGTCATGCCACGGTGCGGGCGCGAGGTTGATCGCATCGCTCAGGGGCCAGCGCTGCGTACCCACCACCAACGCCTCGCCGTCGAACGCCACGTCGGGTACGCCGGCAGGGGGTGTCATGGCCAGGTCGCCCGGTCCGCTCCACAGGGTCTGGTCGAAGCGTCGCAGCGCCTGGCCCATCGAGGTCACCCAGACGCAGTTGCGGGGCGCGTCCGTGCAGGGCATCGCCATGTCCGTGCCCGAACCCGGGAACAGGGTGCCGCCGAGGGATCGGTAAAAATCACCGTAGCCGGTGAACGACGCAGGCGCCGCATGCGTCGCCGTGGCCAGGCAGATGCCCAACAGGCCTGCCAGTGCGCGGTGGCGGGCGTTCATCATGCGATCCATGCGAGCAGTGGCACTGAGGGGAGTGTGGGTATTGCAGACGGGGCTCAATGTAACCCGCCGCGACACACGCTGGGCCATCCCGGACGCGCCATCGCCACGCTGCCGATCTCTTCCCGATGGCCATGCAGCCATTGCTCGTGCCGCTGCTATCGGCTTGAATGACATGCTCTGGACCAGCGTGGCAACCGGAGTGCAATGGACATCGTAGTCGGCTGGGCGAGGGGTACATCCGGTTCTTGGACGGCGGCGCATGCCACCTGAGCGCACGGCGCTCCGGCGCTACACCCGCTGGCTGCCCAGTGTGGTGCTGGTGGCGGTGTGCATCGCCTGGTGGTCGCCACTGGGCGTGATTGCGGCACTGGCTGCCACCGTTGCAACGCACAGCCTGCTGACGCGCTTCGACCTGGCCGGCGACGTGCTGCCGGTGGGCGGCGCGGCACTGCGTTCGGCGCCGTTGTCGCCCTTCGCCCGCCAGCCGCCCGCCGGCGATGTCACTCTGGGCTGGGCCGAGCTGGGCATGGGCGGTCCGGCGTACTGCACGCAGATGCTGCGCGACGGTGCGATCGTGGACGACGTCGCCTGCGACGGCGGCACGGCGCAAACCGGCACCTGGACCGACCTGGCGGGAACGTCGCTGCGCCTCGCGTCGGGCTACGTTGACCGCAGCGAAGTGGTGCTGGGGTACGACGAGCAGCGCAAGGTCGTGCTTCACTTCAACGCGGTCCCCCACGTGTTCTGGCAGATGCTCGGCGAACGGCGTCAGGCGGATGGGGATGCGGCCGCGGCGGCGTGGGTGTCGCGCCAGCCGCATGTGGCCACCGCGCTGCGCGCGTACCACGGCCTTTGGCTGGCGCCCGATGATCCGGCCTTGGCCAGCCCGATGCAGGCGCAGCTTCGCCGCCGCCTTCCCGACGGTCGCGAGCTCAGCGCACGCCTGCTGCTGCCCGACGACCTGCGGCTGACCGCACACCCTGACCTGTTCACGCACACGCAGCCCTATGCGCTGGCCCTGGACGGCATGGACAGCGGGCGTCACGTCTGCTATCTGCACACTGTCATTGCCAGTCCCGGTGGCCATTGCATCGTGGTGGCCGGTGTCTGCCTGGATGCCACCCACCGGCCTGTGGAGGGCGTGTGGCTGGTGTACTGGCGCGGCCACTGGCAGGCGGTGTGTCGCCATGTGTTTGTAGGGGAGGGCGAGCAGCGTCGCAGTGCCTCGCTGGACGTGCTCGCCGCCAGCGACGACGGACGGCTGGAACTGCAGGCCTGCCGCGAATGGGCGGACGCGAAGGGTTGGCATCGGGAGCCGCTGGTGGACGTTGCACTGGACCTGATGGTGGAGTGGCGGCAGACCGCCGTATCAGTGGGCGGCAGGGGCCAACGCGCGTGGCTGGCGTTGCCCAGCGGCTGACGGGGCGTCCATAAGGTGCGCATGCCAGTGCAAGCACACCACCGTCATCTGGACACGGGAGCCCCGCGCTATGCTGCGCGCTTTCCCGCCCCTTCGCACCGCGATGAAACTCGCCATCCTGTCCCGCAACAGCAAGCTGTACTCCACGCGCCGCCTGGTCGAAGCCGCGCGCACCCGCGGCCATACCGTGCGGGTGCTCGATCCGTTGCGCTGTTACATGCGGATTGCCGCCGACGGCTTCACCATGCATTACAAGGGTCGGCCGATCACCGGGGTGGACGCGGTGATCCCGCGCATCGGGGCCTCGGTCACCCGGTATGGCACCGCGGTGTTGCGCCAGTTCGAGATGATGGGCGCGCGCACGCCCAATCCCTCCGATGCCATCCTGCGAGCCCGCGACAAACTGCGTGCGCACCAGATCCTGGCGTCCAAGGGCATCGACATGCCGGTGACGGTATTCGGCGACAACCCCGACGACACCGTGGACCTGTTGTCCATGCTCGGCCCGCCGCCACACGTGGTGAAGCTCAACGAAGGCACCCAGGGCAGGGGGGTGATCCTGACCGAGAAGGCCAGCGCGTCGCGCGGCATTGTCGAGGCACTACGCGGGCTGTATGCCAACTTCCTGATGCAGGAGTTCATAGGCGAGGCCCAGGGCGCCGACCTGCGCTGCCTAGTGGTGGGCGACCAGGTGGTGGGCGCCATGCAGCGCCAGGCCCCCGACGGGGACTTCCGCTCCAACCTGCATGCCGGCGGCAGTGCCCGCGCGGCCAAGGCCAGCCGCGCCGAGCAGCAGGTGGCGGTGCGCTCGGCCAAGGCGCTGGGGCTGAGTGTGGCCGGGGTCGACCTGATCCGCTCCAGCCGCGGCCCGCTGGTGCTGGAGGTGAACTCCACGCCCGGGCTGGAGGGCATCGAGGCGATCTGCCAGGCCGACCTCGCGGGCCGCATCATTGACCACGTGGCGTCCATGAAAAAACCTTCTATTTCAAAGGCTTGAGATGATTTTCGAAATCTTTCGGAGCGCTTAACACCGGTTTAATCGACCCCGGCGTAGGCTCCGACGAACCGCAGCTCTGCCCTCCTCAGCAGGATCGGTAATCGGGAACACACTTCAGGCCCAGGCGGTTTACCGTCTGGGCCTTTTTACCGCCCCCGGCACACCTGCCAAAGCGCACTTGCTGCGGCAAACCCGACAGGGATACAGTCGACGCTCTGTTCAGGCTGACTAAGGATTGGTTGAAATGAAATGCATGACGCTCGCCGTTGTCGCCACGCTCCTGTTGCTGAGCGCTGGAGTGGCGCAGGCTGCCAAGAAAAACGATGTGTTCGTGCCGGGCAAGCCGCTGGCTGAACAGATCCAACGCATCGAGGGGGAGATGGGCGACGGCAAAACCTATGCCGAATTGAAGCTGGAAGATCGCAGCCGCGTCCGCGAAGCACTGGGGCGCATGCGTATCACCCTCGAGCGCTTCCCCGACGAGTCCGGCATTCCCGCCGTGGCCAAGACGGATCTGTTCAACGACCAGCAGATTGTGAACACGCTTTTGACACAGGCCCGAGAAGATAGCCGTCTAATATGCCGACGTGAGAAGGCAACCGGGTCCAACTTTGCAGTGACCCAGTGCTTGACTCTCGCCCAGCGTGAGCGCAACAAGAACGATGCGCAGCAGCGGATGAACAACGCGCAGCGCGTTGGCAATTTCGACAACTTCTAGAGGTCACAGTGCGAATTCTTGTAATTGAGGACAACAGCGACATCGCCGCCAATCTGGGCGACTACCTCGAAGACCGCGGGCACACCGTGGACTTCGCCGCCGATGGCGTGACCGGCCTGCACCTGGCCGTGGTCCATGAGTTCGATGCGATCGTGCTGGATCTCAATCTGCCGGGCATGGATGGGATCGAGGTCTGCCGCAAGCTTCGCAATGAAGCACGCAAGCAGACCCCGGTGCTCATGCTGACCGCACGGGATTCGCTGGACAACAAGCTGGCCGGGTTCGATTCCGGCGCGGACGACTACCTGATCAAGCCCTTCGCGCTGCAGGAAGTCGAAGTCCGTCTGAACGCCCTGTCGCGTCGCGGCAAGGGCGTGCAGACCCGCGTACTGGAAACCGGCGACCTGGAGTACAACCTGGACACGCTGGAAGTGCGCCGCCAGGGCAAGCTGCTGCAGCTCAACCCGACCGCACTGAAGATCCTGCAGGCGCTGATGGAAGCGGCCCCGGCCGTGGTGACCCGCCAAGAGCTGGAAACCCGCGTGTGGGGCGAGGAGCTGCCGGATTCGGACTCGCTGCGCGTGCACATCCACGGCCTGCGCGCGGTGGTGGACAAGCCTTTCGAGGTGCCGTTGATCCAGACCCGCCATGGCATCGGATACCGCATCGCCGCCCCGGAAGCCTGATCCGGTGACGGCGAAGGGGGAGCGCCGCCGGGCACCGTACCGGCGGCGGCTGCGCAGTCGCATCATCGTATCGTTCGCGCTGTTGGGCTTGTGCCTGACAGCGCTGTTTGCGTTTGCCACCAACTGGACCCGCGCACGCGTGGAAAACCAGCTCGTGGAAGACGTGTTGAACCGCAACATCGACGAGTTCGCGATGCGGTATCAACTCGATCCGGGCCGCAGCCCGGAGGTGCCTTTCCAGCAGGTGCGCGCGTTTGCCTACCCCAAGGACAAGTTTGACCGGGTACGTGAGGAGCGCCCGGAATGGGCCGCTTACGCCACGGGCAACTACAACGTGGCCGGTGTGGACGAAGAGAATCGTCCGTTTTCCTACAAGCTGGCGGTCCGCAAGACGCCCGATGCCTGGTTCTTCCTCGCTTACGACATGACCGAGAGCATCCGCGGCGAAGCTCAGCTCAACCGCGCGCTGTTCTTCTCGGTACTGGTCTTCAGCGTGCTGTCGCTGGTAGTGGGCTGGTGGTCGGCCTCCAAGGTGATGAAGCCGGTGTCCGACCTGGCCGCGCGCCTGCGCGCCTATCGCGGTGGCACCAGTGAGCCGGAGCCGCTGGCGCCGCGCTTCCCCGATGACGAAGTAGGCCAGTTGGCCCAGGCGCTTGACGACTATTCGTCGCGGCTGACCGAGGTGGTGCAGCGCGACCGCGAATTCAACGCCGACGTCAGCCACGAGCTGCGCACGCCGCTGGCCGTGATCCGCGGTGCCACCGAACTGCTGCTGGCGCGCCCGGGGCTGGATGACAAGGTGGTGCAACGCCTGCAGCGCATCCAGCGTGCCGAACAGCAATGCACCGACCTGATCGGCTCGCTGCTGCTGCTGTCGCGCAACGAGCGCGGGCAGGGCAGCAGCAATGTCGCGCGCGTCACCGAGCAGCTGCTGGACGCCCATCGCGCGCAACTTGGCGGCAAGCCGCTGGAGCTGGTGCTCGAGGGCGACCGGGATCTGGTCATCGATGCGCCCGAATCGGCGTTGTCGGTGGCGCTGGGCAACCTGATCGGCAACGCGGTGAAGTACTCGCAGGAAGGCGCGGTGCGCGTACGGGTCAGCGGCAACCGTGTGGACGTCATCGACAGCGGCCCCGGCCTCAGCGCCGAAGACGCAGCCAAACTGTTCCAACGCGGGTACCGCGGCACCCATGCCGGCCATTCGCAGGGCGGCGGCATCGGCCTGTCGATCGTCAGTCGCCTGTGCGACCTGTACGGCTGGCAGGTGAGTGTGCGCCCGGGTGTCGAGCGCGGCGTCATCGCCACACTGACGTTCGCCCCAGCGCTGTAAGACGCCACCTGCGTATCCCACGCCTGGTTGAGCCACCCCATGGGTGGCTGTCCTTCCCGGAATCCGGCCCATCACGCAGCCACCCAGGGGGTGGCTCTACCGGGGGATGGCGGCCAGCTGGCGGTACAGGCGGTCCAACTGCTCCACCTTCGCCTGCAGATGCTCGGGCTGGCCGTCATTGACCACCACGTCATCGGCCAGCGCCAGGCGCTGTTCGCGGCTGGCCTGGGCGGCAATCATTCGATCGGCCAGTTCGGCCGTGATCCCGTCACGCTGCAGCAGGCGGGCGTGCTGCACCGCCACCGGCACATCCACCACCAGCACCCGGTCCAGCCAGGGGTACTGCTGGCGACCACCGGCCTCGGTCAGGAGCGGAATGGCGGCCATCGCATAGGGCCCGGTGGCCTGCTCGCAGGTGGTGCGCAACAGCTGCCGGATCGCCGGATGGGTAATGGCTTCCAGGGCCTGGCGTTCCTGCGCGGAGGCGAAGATGCGCTCACGCAGCGCCGCGCGATCCAGCTGGCCATCGGCCAACAGGATCTGCGGTCCAAAGTGGGCGGTGATCCGGGCGAGACCTTCACTGCCGGGCGCGACCACGGCGCGGGCCGCCAGGTCGGCGTCGGCCACGGTGATGCCCAGGGCCTCGAAGCGGCGGCTCAGCTCGCTCTTGCCGGCGGCGATGCCGCCGGTCAGGCCGATGATGTAGCTGCTCATCGGCCGGCCCTCAGCGCAGGCCGGCGTAGCCCATGTAGGCGTTGATGATCTGCTCGCCCCACATGAAGACGATCCAGCCGGCAATGGCCAGGTACGGCCCGAACGGGATGGGCGTGGCACGGTCGCGACCGCGCGAGTAGATCCAGATCGAGCCGATGATGGCGCCGACGATCGAGGACAGCATGATGATCGGCAGGATGCCCTTCAGGCCACACCAGGCGCCCAGCGCGGCCAGCAGCTTGAAATCGCCGTGGCCCATGCCTTCCTTGCCGGTGATCTGCTTGAACAGCCACCACACCGACCACAGTGACAAATAGCCGGCCAGCGCGCCCAGCAGGGCCGGCTTGGCCGGCATGTAGAGATTGTCGCTGGCCGCGATCAGGCCCAGCCACATCAGGGGCAGGGTCAGCTGGTCCGGCAGCAGCTGGGTGCGCAGGTCGATCCCGGACAGGGCGACCAGGAAGCAGCTCAGCACGATCGCGCCAAAGCCCTGCCAGCCGAAGCCGAACTGCCACACACTCGCCAGGACCAGCAGTGAGGTCACCAGTTCCACCAGCGGGTACTGGATGGAGATGGGGGCGTGGCAATGGCGGCACTTGCCACGCAGCGCCAGCCAGCTGAACAGCGGGATGTTCTCGTACCAGGACAGCTTGTGCTTGCAGTGCGGGCAGTGCGACGGCTCCACCACGATCCCCGGCGGCGGCGGCTCGTAGATATCCGGCTCTTCCAGCACTTCGCGGGCGTCGCGCTTCCACTGCCAATCCAGCCGCTTGGGCAGGCGCAGGATGACTACGTTGAGGAAGCTGCCCAGCAGCAGCCCCAGTCCGGCCGCGGCGGGGTAGCCGAGACCGGGATGCTGGTCGAGAAATGCCATTGTTACCTTAGCCGACGACGGCGCCGAGTTTGAAGATGGGCAGGTACATGCCGATCACCATGCCACCCACGATGGTACCAATGAACACCATGATCATTGGTTCCAGCAGGCTGCTGAGTGCGTCAACGGCATTGTTGACCTCCTGCTCATAGTACTCGGCCACCTTGAACAGCATGGTATCCAGGGCGCCGGCTTCTTCGCCGATGGCGGTCATCTGGATGACCATGTGCGGGAAGCGGTTGGTCTGCTTCATGGCCATGTTGACCGGGTAACCGACCGACACGTCATCGCGCATACGCAGCACTGATTCCTCATAGACCTTGTTGCCGGTGGCGCCAGCCACGATGCCGAGGGCCTCAACCAACGGAACGCCGGCTTTGAACGTCACGGCGGTAGTCCGCGCAAAGCGGGCAATGGCGCTGTTGTTCATGATCTGCCCGATGACCGGCACCTTGAGGATCAAGCGATCCATAGTGTGCTGCATCGAAGGTGACCGCTTATAAGCAAAGATGAAACCAACTACCGAACCAACGGAGATGATCACCATCAGCCACCAGTAGGAGAGCATGAACCTGGATGCGGCCACGATCATCTGCGTGAAAGCCGGCAGGTCAGCGCCAAAGCCCTTGAACACTTCCTCGAACTGAGGAACCACGAACATGAGCAAGATGGAACTCACCAGCAGGGCTACTACGACCACCATTGCTGGATAGAAGAGTGCCTTCTTGATCTTGCCCTTCAGGCCTTCGATGTTCTCTTTATAGGTCGCTACCGTATCCAGTACCGTTTCCAGCACACCTGCGCCTTCACCGGCACGGACCAGGTTGCGATAGAGCTCATCGAACTGAACCGGATGCCGACTGATGGCTTCATACAGTGACGAGCCGCCCTCGATGTCAATACGAATGGTGTCGACCAGCTTCTTCATCCGCGGGTTCTTGTGTCCGCTCCCGATGATGTCCAAGGCGCTGACGATCGGTACGCCAGACTTCATCATGGTCGCCATCTGGCGGCTGAAGAATGCGATGTCCTTTGCGCCAACGGCACTACCCGCCGCGCCGAACAGGGGCTTGGGCTTTGGCTTGACCATGCTCGGCATGATGCCCATGCGCCGCAGCTCTGCGCGAAGCAGGTTCGCATTCTTGGCGGGCTGCTCACCCTTCATCTTCACGCCACGCTTGTCGGTCCCCTCCCAGACAAACGGCTGCAGCTCCATGGTGCTTCGCGCCACGGGCTCTTTCTTGATTGCACTACGGCTAACGGACATACAGGGCTCCCCAGCCACACCATCCCCAGGCGGGCTATCTCGGCGCATGGTAGCCGGTTCCGGGGGTAGGTGGCATCCCCTGGTCGGGCGAAATCGTGACCTCGCTCCAGGACCTGGCCCGTCACAAGGTGACGCAACACGTCACACTGACGGATTGGTCGCAGATTTCTGTGTGGGGGGTTCCAATCCTGAAGATTGCTGCCATCATTGCGCCGGGGAATGCTGGGGAGCATTGCTGAGAAGTTGGCACGCAACCTGCTTGGATCCAACCGCACGGGCGATGGCCTTGCTCAACCGGCAAGCCGGTCAGGCTTCGGCCCTGTGTCCACTTACTATCTACCTCTTGGGGATGTACTCATGAAGAAGCAGCAGGGCTTTACCCTTATCGAACTGATGATCGTTGTCGCGATCATCGCCATCCTGGCCGCCATCGCACTGCCGGCTTACCAGGACTACACCATCCGTTCGCGCGTCTCGGAACTTGCTGTGATGGCCAGCTCCTTCAAGGCTACCGTGGCTGAGAACATCGCCAACAATGGAGGCACTATCCCGGCGACCGGCGCTTGCGACGGCACCGGTGCCACCGCTGCCACTGTCAACATGGCCAGCATCACTTGTACTGGCGCTGGCGTGATCACTGTGGTTGGTGATGCGACCAAGGTGAAGGGCACCACCCTGACCTACACCCCGACCGCTGGCGGCGATGCCTCGGCAGTGGGCACCACCTGGCGTTGCGCCGGTAGCGGCAGCAATCCCAAGTACTACCCGGCCGAGTGCCGTACCGCTGCTCCCGCCACTGGCGGCTAATAGCGCGCGCTGCGTTATGGCGTGATTGACCTTCGGGGGGCGTAAGCCCCCCGAAGTCTTTGGGGGAGAAGAGGATGGCTCGACTGCCTGTGAGTGCAGTAGCGCCAGCAACCGGAGGCTGGGGAGCCTTGGGTGCATTGGTGGGTTTGGGTCTGGGCTGGTTTTTCCAGATGGACGCTTGGATCAGCTGGACATTGCTGATGGTTTTTGCGGCTGCCCCAATGTGGATCTGTGATTGGAGCGCGCGCGCGGTACGTCCCAGTGGCCTTGTGGCCCCTCCTCGCCAAAGCCTCATGGGTGTTGCTGTGATTACCCTGCTGTTGATGGGCTCAATGCAGCTGCAGCTCGCGTGGGGAGGTGAAAAAGGAGCGGGCGTAAGTTCGCTGGTGCTTCCAGCGCTCTTCGCTTGTGTGGCACTAGCATTGACTGCATTAGCTTCGCCTGGCTTTCTGAGTTCAACGATTCCCGCCTGCGGTCGTTTTGTTCTGGCCCTGCTACGGGGCAACCGGCCTGGAAACGAAGAGGTAGTAGCTTTCATGGGCTGGATCGTCAAGGCGGTATTCCTGCCATTGATGATCGCGTGGTCGTTTTCATGGGTGGCGGGTGCGTCCGAGGTTTGGCATGGCCGCAACTGGGTTGCGATCTTCGCGACTGCGCTCGGCCTTCTCTACGCGATAGATACCGCGTTCGCGACGGTTGGCTACATGTCCACCAGCGAAAGAATTGATGGTCAGATCCGATCAGTTGACCGGACCTGGTTGGGCTGGCTGTCCGCCCTTGCCTGTTATCCGCCGCTGAGTGTGCTGGTACTCGATACATGGCTTGTGTACAAGACCGGGTTGGATTGGCAGTCTTGGTTCTCCGACGGCAGCATGGTGGCCTGGGTGTGGGGAGGTGCGATCCTCTTGCTCACGGCAATCTACACGTGGGCGACCGTGGTCTTCGGCCCCCGGTTTTCCAACCTGACGCACCGGGGGATCATCACCAGCGGGCCGTACCGCTGGGGAAAGCACCCCGCATATCTCTGCAAGAATCTGTCGTGGTGGCTGATCTTCGTGCCGTTTCTTGGAAATGAAACGACGCTTGACGCTGTGCTGCACTGCTTGGCATTGCTCGGGGTCAACGCCATCTATGCCATCCGTGCATGGACGGAGGAGCGTCATCTTCGCAGCGATCCTGAGTATCGGGCGTACGCGGAGTGGATTGCCCAGAATGGTTGGTTAGCTAAAGCGAGACAGCTGCTTCTTGGACGGGCGATAGCAGGGCGGGGACATGATGGGGCGTAGGTCGTTTGCCCTGCTGGCCCTGCTTGCCATGACGGGATGCGGGCCCGCCCCGGCCGATATGCGTACCGCGTGTATCTCCAGTGCACTGGACCAGCCCGATCTCAAGAATGGCGTTGCAGTATTCACCTCTGCAGACGGCGGCATAGGCGAAGCGCGCACAGGGATGCTCAATTTAAGGGACGGCAATACGGTCCTGGCTGTGGCGAGCCTCACCAAGCCGTTGGTGGCAGCGGAAGTCCGTCGGCGGATTGAGCACGGCATGCTGGCGTTGGATAAACCGGCCAGCAAGCTGCTCCGGGCTTTTCGCTTCACCCCTGAGACAGCGACGATTACCGTGCAACAGTTGCTGCAGCATCGGGCTGGGTTCGATCGAAGCGGATACGACCCGCTGTTCGCGTCGGAACGTCCCAGTTGTCGAGGCGCTGCGGTTGATGTGCTGGCGCGTCCTCCTGAGCTGGCCATAGGTGGGCAGACCGTGTACAGCAACGCGGGCTACTGCGTGCTGGGCGAGATATTGCTCACCCAGCCTTCCGGGATCGATCCAGATATGCTCATGGCCCTCAAGTCACCACTTGGGGCGGCAGGCGGTTGGCGCGGAAGCCTGCGTAGTCTCCATTCGGCGCTTTCCTTGTCTATGCCATTTGCCGACTTGGAAGCCGAGCCGGCACTACCTGACGGTTCGCACTATGCCTTTGCCTGGCGAAGCTGGCCGGTTTCGGCTGAGGGACCCCGCTGGACGCACTTCGGACGGCTTCCCGGCATCCTCAGTCTTGCGCTGAGTGATGGGCGTAGCACCCTTCTGGTCGCCCACTTCCAGGGCGACCCAGGGGATGTGGATGCAGCAAGTTTGGCCGCTTCAGGTGCCCTGTGGCGCTGTATGAGCGTGGAACCACCCCCGGTAACTTCTTTGTAATTCGAAGACTTTCACCCAGCATCTGCAGTATCTTGCATCGGTATTCTAAGGGGCGCACCCATGTCCGCAGTCAGCACAGCCAACCTCGTCGGAATCACTGGTATTGCCCGTCGCCTCGTGCAGGACGGGGTGCTGGAAGAGGCCGCTGCCCGGGACGCCATGGCGAAGGCCGGCGCTGCCAAGCAGCCTTTGCCGCAATGGTTCGCCGAGAAGAAGCTGGTCACGGCCGCCCAGCTCGCCGCCGCGAACGCACTTGAATTCGGCATGCCCCTTCTGGATGTCTCCGTTTTCGACGGCAGCCAAAGCGCCATCGCCCTCGTCAGCGAAGAACTCCTCCGCAAGCACCGCGTCCTGCCGCTGTTCAAGCGCGGGGGCAAGCTGTTTGTGGGTACCAGTGACCCCACCCACTCGCTGGACGAGATCAAGTTCCACACCAACCTGGTGGTGGAGCCGATCCTGGTCGACGAAGAGCAGATCAAGCGGACGCTAGAGCAGTGGCAGTCCAAGCACGACACGCTCGGTTCGACGCTGGGCGGCGACGACGACGGCATGGGCGACCTGGACGTGTCGACCGGTGACGAGGAGGGCGGTTCGACCGACTCCGGCGTGGACGCCAAGGGCGACGATACCCCGGTGGTGAAGTTCGTCAACAAGGTGCTGATCGATGCGATCCGCAAGGGCGCCTCGGATATCCATTTTGAGCCGTACGAAGACGATTACCGGGTGCGCTTCCGCATCGATGGCCTGCTCAAGAACGTGGCCAAGGCCCCGGTCAAGCTCAACCAGCGCATCGCGGCGCGCCTGAAGGTGATGTCGCAGCTCGATATCGCTGAGAAGCGCGTGCCGCAGGATGGGCGCATCAAGCTCAACCTGTCCAAGACCCGCCAGATCGACTTCCGCGTGAGCACGCTGCCCACCCTGTTCGGCGAGAAGATCGTGCTGCGTATCCTGGATGGCAGCGCGGCCAAGCTGGGCATCGACAAGCTGGGCTACGAGCCGGCCCAGCAGCAGTTGTTCCTGGACGCCATCCACAAGCCCTACGGCATGGTGCTGGTGACCGGCCCGACCGGCTCGGGCAAGACGGTGTCGCTGTATACCGCGCTGGGCATCCTCAACGATGAAACGCGCAACATCTCCACCGCCGAAGATCCGGTGGAAATCCGCCTGCCCGGCGTGAACCAGGTGCAGCAGAACAACAAGCGCGGCATGACCTTCGCCGCGGCGCTGCGCTCGTTCCTGCGCCAGGATCCGGACATCATCATGGTCGGCGAAATCCGCGACCTGGAAACCGCCGAGATCGCGATCAAGGCCGCGCAGACAGGCCACATGGTGCTGTCCACGCTGCATACCAACGATGCGCCGCAGACCATCGCGCGCCTGATGAACATGGGTATCGCGCCGTTCAACATCACCAGCTCGGTCACGCTGGTGATCGCCCAGCGCCTGGCGCGGCGGCTGTGCAGCAACTGCAAGCGGCCGATCGAGCTGCCGGCGCATGCGTTGCTGGCCGAAGGCTTCACCCAGGCGCAGATCGATGCGGGTATCCGTCTGTTCGAGCCGGTGGGGTGCGAGGAGTGCACCGAGGGCTACAAGGGCCGTACCGGTATCTACCAGGTGATGCCGATGAGTGAGGAAATCTCGGTGATCGTGCTGGCCGGTGGCAATGCCATCCAGATCGCCGAGGCCGCGCAGCGCGCCGGGGTGAACGACCTGCGGCAGTCGGCGCTGGTCAAGGCGGCGGCGGGCACCACCAGCCTGGCCGAGATCAACCGCGTTACCAAGGATTGATCAGCAGGATGGATTGAACGGAAAAGGCCCGCGGATGCGGGCCTTTTCATGTGTGCGAACCCCGGGCCCCTGCCCTCAATCCATGCCCAGCTTCTTCAGCTTGTAGCGCAACGCGCGGAAGGTGATGCCCAGTTGCGCGGCGGTGCGGGTCTTGTTCCAGCGGTTTTCTTCCAGCGCCTTCTGGATGGCGGTGCGCTCCATCTGCTCGATGTAGGAGGGCAGCGCACCATTGCCCGCGGGCAGGTCGACCACGGCTTCTTCGTGCATCGGTGCCGGGCCGGCGCCATGGCGCGGCGTGGCGTGCTGCGGCAGGCGCAGGTCACTGGCGCCGATGCTGTCCGATTCGGCCAGGGCCAGGGCGCGTTCCAGGATGTTCTCCAACTCGCGTACGTTGCCCGGGAAGTGGTACTGCGCCAGCGCGTCGATGGCCGACGGTGCCAGCAGCGGGGTGGGGCGCTCGTGGGTGCGGGCCAGCCGCGCCAGGATCGAGGCGGCCAGTTGCGGCAGGTCGCTGCGACGCTCGCGCAGCGGCGGCACGCGCAGTTCGATCACGTTGATGCGGTAATACAGGTCGTGGCGGAAGCGGCCGTCCTCGACCAGTTCGCCCAGGTCCTTGTGCGTGGCCGACAGGATGCGCACGTCCACCGGAACTTCAGTGGCGGCACCGACCGGGCGGATCGACTTTTCCTGGATGGCGCGCAGCAGCTTGACCTGCATCTGCAGCGGCAGTTCGGCCACTTCGTCCAGGAACAGGGTGCCGCCATGGGCGGCCTGGAACAGGCCGGGCTTGTCGGCATGGGCACCGCTGAAGCTGCCTTTCTTGTGCCCGAAGAACTCGCTTTCCATCAGCTCCGACGGAATCGCGCCGCAGTTGACCGGGACGAAGGTGCCGGCCGAACGCGCGCTCTGCGCGTGGATGGTGCGGGCCACCAGTTCCTTGCCCACCCCCGATTCGCCCAGGATGTAGACCGGGGCCTGGCTGCGCGCAACCTTGGTGATGGTGGTGCGCAGCCCGTTCATCGCCGGCGAATCCCCCAGCAGGCGGGCAGCCTGTTCCGACGGCGGCGCGGCAGGTACGGCGCGCTCGCTGTTGTTGAGCTCCAGCGCGTGCTTGACCAGCCCGCGCAGCACCGAGATGTCCACCGGCTTGCTGACGAAGTCGAAGGCGCCGGCCTTCAGCGCCTCCACGGCCAGGTCCATGCTGCCGAACGCGGTGATCATCGCCACCGGCGTGCGCGGGTAGTGCTGGGCGATCTCGGTGACCAGCTCGATGCCGTTGCCGTCGGGCAGGCGCATGTCGGTGATGCACAGATCGTACGGGTTGCTGGCGAGCAACTCGCGGGCTTCGGCGAGGTTGGCGGCGGTGCTGATGCGCAGGCCCATGCGGCCCAGGGTCAGTACCAGCAGTTCGCGGATGTCACGTTCGTCGTCGACGACGAGGGCGCTGCGGGTGTCGTTCATATGGGGGAAAGATAGCCGAGGGCGGTTGGATCCGACAAATGTTTGACGCATGCGGCGACCCGCAGCGACGGTGCCTGCCGTGAACGGTTCATTGCGGCAGCATCGTGTGCGGGCCGGCCAGGACCAGCCGGAAGCAGGCGCCACCGGCCGGCACCGACACGTATTCCAGGTTGGCCTGGTTGGCCTTGCATAGCTCGCGGGCGATATACAGGCCCAGCCCGGTGCCGTGCTCGGAGGTGGTGAAGAACGGGCGGAACAGCTGGTTGGCCACCGATTCGGGGATGCCCGGGCCGCGGTCCATCACGTCGATGACGGCGGCGCGCTCCTGGCGCGCCACGCGCAGCCGTACCCGTGCCGGTTCCTGGCCGACGCGACCGTATTTGAGGGCGTTGTGCACCAGCACGGTGAGGATCTGGTGCAGGTGGCGCGGGTCGACCAGGGCGTGCACCGAGGTTTCGGTGATGATCGGCTCGATGCTGTCGGTTTCCAGGGTGATGCCCTGTTTGTACTCCAGCACGAAGCGGCGTACGAACGCGGCCAGGTCCAGGTTTTCCGGGTTGGCGCGTTCGCGCCGGGCCAGGCCGAGCACGCTTTCGACGATGCCGTTGGTGCGCTGGCACTGCTGGTGGATGATCTGCAGCAGGCGGCGGTCGGTGTCGCCGATGGCAGTGGATTCTTCCAGCAGCTGGGCGGCGTAGTTGATCGCCGCCAGCGGGTTGCGGATCTCGTGCGCCAGGCTGGCCGAGAAGCGCCCCATCGCCGACAACGTCAGCGATTCGGCGCGCCGCGAGACCACGGTGGAGTCGTCCAGGAACACCAGGGTGAGGTCGCTGCCGGCCAGCAGGCGGGCAAACCGCGGCTGTACTTCGGGCTGGTCCGGGGACAGCTGCAGCGGGGTTTCTTCGTTGGTCCAGCCGTTGCGCCAGCGCTGCAGGCGACGGCTCAGGTCCGGCGCGGCGCTGCCCAGTTCGAGCCGGCCGCTGCCGCCGTTGCCATCGGCGTCGCCGATCAGGGTGGAGGCCGCTTCGTTGGCCAGAGTGATGCGGTTGGCGCCGTCCACCACCAGCACGCCGGTGCGCATGCGGCGGATGATCAGCTCGTTGATCTGGAACAGGTTGGCCACTTCGTCGCCGCGCTGGTTGGCCAGCTGCTGGTTGCGGCGCGCGCGGTTGCCGACCTGGTAGCTGACGAAGGCCAGCGCCAGATAGCTGGTGATGAACATGGCCAGCTCGGCCAGGGTGCGGGTGGGGTCGCCGCCTTCCAGCAGCTTCCACATGTATTCACCGGCGGTGGCTGCGCTGGCGGCCACCGCCAGCCCCAATCCCAGGCTGAGGGGGAGCAGGGTAGCGGCTGCGGCGATGTTGAACAGCAGCGACATCGAAATGCCGGCACTGGCCCCGGGCAGGGCATGCGCCAGCAGGGTGGCGGCGACGATGTCCACCGCCACGCCGCTCACGACGATGCGGCGCAACCAGCGCTCGCTGCGGCCTACCAGCAGAATCACCAGCGCCAGCAGCAGGTAGATGCCGCTCACCCAGAAGGCCAGCTGCGGATGGTCGGCGGCACCGACCAGGTTGCTCAGCGGGCTGAACAGCAGCGCGGCGATCACGGTGGTGATCAGCAGGCGATACAGCGCGAAAAAGTACAGCTCCCGCTTCGGTATCGATTCGATGCGGTCGATCAATGAAGCACTGGGTGACACGCCGGAACTCCCCTTCTGGCTGCCCTGGTAACGCCGAGCCAGGCTCGACGGCGTTTCAACGGCCTGGGCCGGCCCGTAGAGAGATCAGTATAGGCACGCCATCCCCTGAAGGGGCCTGCCAATCGCCCGATGCCGCGCAATCGGGCCGCATCCGACCCGCCCGCGGTCGGGCAGGCCGGCCGCAACTGCCTGAATGAAGGTGGAAATCTGTCCGGCCCGGGCCGCCGGCTCGCGTGTCTTTGCGCCTGCGCGCCGGCTCGTCCACAATAGTGGGCCCGCCGCGGTCCGTGCCGGTGCCCCGTGAGGGAGCCTTGGAGATGCGTGCGGTCGTTCCTATTCCCACGGTGACGCATGAATTTCCACGAATACCAGTCAAAACAACTGCTTGCCGAGTACGGCATCCCGGTCCCGGCCGGCAAGGTCGCCGCTACCCCGGACGAAGCAGTCGAAGCTGCCCAGTCGCTGGGCCAGGGCCCCTGGATGGTCAAGGCGCAGATCCATGCTGGCGGTCGCGGCAAGGCAGGCGGCGTCAAGTTCTGCAAGACCACCGACGATGTGAAGGCCGCTGCGGCCAAGATGCTCGGCACCAAGATGGCCACCTACCAGACCGCCGGCGTCGAGCTGCCGGTCAACCTGGTGCTGGTGACCACCGCCGGCGAGATCGTCAAGGAACTGTACCTGTCGGTGCTGGTTGACCGTGGCACCAAGACCATCACCTACATCGCCTCTTCGGAAGGCGGCGTGGAGATCGAGCAGGTTGCCGCTGAAACCCCCGAGCTGATCCACTCGCTCAACGTCGACTTCGTTGAAGGCGTGCAGGGTTACCACGGCCGTGATTTCGGCTTCAAGCTGGGCCTGACCGCCAAGCAGGCCGGCCAGTTCGCCAGCATCATGGTGAACCTGTACCGCCTGTTCAACGAAAAGGACCTGGCCCTGGTTGAAATCAACCCGCTGGCCATCCTGGACGACGGCAACCTGTACGCGCTGGACGGCAAGTTCGACAGCGACGACAACGCCGCCTTCCGCCAGAAGGCCCTGGTCGCCATGCGCGACAAGACCCAGGAAGATCCGACCGAAGTGATCGCTTCGGAACTGGACATCAACTACGTCACCATGGACGGCAACATCGGCTGCATGGTGAACGGCGCCGGCCTGGCCATGGCCACCATGGACGTCATCAAGCTCAACGGCGGCGAGCCGGCGAACTTCCTGGACGTGGGCGGCGGTGCCAACAAGCAGCGCGTCATCGAAGCGTTCAAGCTGATCCTGTCCTCGGACAAGGTCGAAGGCATCTTCGTCAACATTTTCGGCGGCATCGTCCGCTGCGACATGATTGCCGAAGGCATCATCGCCGCCGTGAAGGAAGTGGGCGTCAAGGTTCCGGTCGTGGTCCGCCTGGAAGGCACCAACGTGGAAGAAGGCAAGCAGCTGCTGCGTGACAGCGGCATGGCCATCATCCCGGCTGACAACATCAACGATGGCGCCAAGAAGATCGTTGAAGCTGTCAAGAACGCTGCCTGATACCGACACCAAGGAATTCCAATGTCTGTTTTGATCAACAAGAACACCAAGGTGATCGTCCAGGGCTTCACCGGCCAGCAGGGCACCTTCCACGCCACTCAGATGATCGAGTACGGCACCCAGGTCGTCGGCGGCGTGACCCCGGGCAAGGGTGGCACCACCCATATCGACCTGCCGGTCTTCAACACCGTTGCCGACGCCGTGTCGGCCACCGGCGCTGACGCGTCGGTCATCTACGTGCCGCCGCCGTACGCGGCCGATGCGATCCTGGAAGCCGCAGCTGCCGGTATCAAGGTCATCGTGTGCATCACCGAAGGCATTCCGGTGCTGGACATGCTGCGCGTCAAGAACGTGCTGACCCGTGCCCATCCGGACACCGTGCTGGTCGGTCCGAACTGCCCCGGCGTCATCACCCCGGGCGAGTGCAAGATCGGCATCATGCCGGGCCACATCCACATGCCGGGCAAGATCGGCATCGTGTCGCGCTCGGGCACCCTGACCTATGAAGCGGTCAAGCAGACCACCGAAGTCGGCCTGGGCCAGTCCACCTGCATCGGCATCGGTGGTGACCCGATCAACGGCCTGAACTTCGTCGACTGCCTGAAGCTGTTCAACGAAGATCCGCAGACCCTGGGCATCATCATGGTCGGCGAAATCGGCGGCGACGCTGAAGAAGCCGGTGCCGAGTACATCAAGAACCACGTGAAGAAGCCGGTCGTCGGTTTCATCGCCGGTGCGTCGGCTCCGGCCGGCAAGCGCATGGGCCACGCCGGTGCGATCGCCTCGGGCGGCAAGGGCACCGCGGAAGGCAAGTTCGCCGCCATGGAAGCGGCCGGTGTTGTCACCGTCCGTTCGCCGGGCGACCTGGGCGCTGCCATCGCCAAGCTGGTGAAGTAAAACGCCGGCCGCCCCGCGGCCGACGTGGTCGAGCTGACCGCCGGTAGAGCTGACCGTTGGTCAGCTGCTCGTAAAAACCGACCATTGGTCAGCTACCAGAAAGGCCGCCTCCGGGCGGCCTTTCTGCGTTCTGGCGGTCGCCCGATCCTGCGATCAACGCGTGCATGGTTGCCGGGCAGAGCCCGGCACTACAATGGGCGCATTGCAACTACAGGCTGGACCTTCATGGCTTCGATCCGCATCGCGATGGCGCAGTTTGATTTCCCGGTGGGCGCCGTGGCGCAGAACACCGACAACATCATCGCGATGATCGCCGAGGCGCGCGATGAGTACGGTGCCGAGCTGGTGGTGTTTCCGGAGCTGGCCATCAGCGGCTATCCGCCGGAAGACCTGCTGCTGCGCCCGGGCTTCCTGTACGACTGCGAACAGGCGCTCAAGCGCATTGCCGCGGCCACGACCGGCATCGCCGCCGTGGTGGGCTGGCCGCAGGCCACCGGTTCGGTGGTGTATAACGCGGCCAGCGTGCTGCGCGATGGCAAGGTGGAGCACACCTACCGCAAGCGCGAGCTGCCCAACTACGCGGTGTTCGATGAACGCCGCTACTTCGACGTGGACCCGGACGGCGGCAGCTGCGTGTTCGAGCTGAAGGGCGTGCCGGTGGGCGTGCTGGTCTGCGAGGACCTGTGGTTCGCCGAGCCGCTGGCCGACACCGTGCGCGAAGGCGCGCAGCTGGTGGTGGTGCCCAACGCCTCGCCGTACGAACGTGGCAAGCACGCCCAGCGCGATGCGCTGCTGGCCGAGCGCACCCGCGAGAGCGGGGCGGCGATCGTCTACCTCAACGTGGTCGGCGGCCAGGACGCGCTGGTGTTCGACGGCGCCTCGGTGGTGGCCGATGGCGACGGCACCGTGCACCCGGCTGCCGCCGCGTTCACCGACCAGTGGCTGGTGGTCGACTACGACGCCGACACGCGCCGCTTCCTGCCGCGCGAGTGGA
Source organism: Stenotrophomonas sp. 364 (assembly GCF_009832905.1). Lineage (NCBI taxonomy): Bacteria > Pseudomonadati > Pseudomonadota > Gammaproteobacteria > Lysobacterales > Lysobacteraceae > Stenotrophomonas > Stenotrophomonas sp. 364. The sequence goes on along the minus strand of NZ_CP047135.1, from coordinate 3,265,798 downwards.
TCGACGACGGCGATGAAAGCATGGACGCGCTGGCCTGGCGCGCGGTCACCCGCGGGATCCAGGACTACTGCCGCAAGAACGGCTTCAAGAAGGTGTGGCTGGGCCTGTCCGGCGGCATCGATTCGGCGCTGGTGCTGGCCATGGCGGTGGATGCGCTGGGCGCGGACAACGTCACCGCCGTGCGGCTGCCGTCGCGCTACACCGCTGACATGTCCAACGACCTGGCGGCCGAGCAGTGCCGCGCGCTGGGCGTGAAGCTGGACGCCGTCTCGATCGAGCCGGTGTTTGAAGGCCTGATGGCCGCGCTGGGCCCGATGTTCGAAGGCCAGGCCGCCGATGTGACCGAAGAGAATCTGCAGTCGCGCGCCCGCGGCGTGATCCTGATGGCGTTGTCGAACAAGTTCGGCGGGCTGCTGCTGACCACCGGCAACAAGAGCGAGTATGCGGTCGGCTACGCCACCATCTACGGCGACATGTGCGGTGGCTATGCCCCGCTGAAGGACCTGTACAAGACCGAGGTGTTCGGCCTGTCCAAGTGGCGCAACACGGTGGGCGGTGCGCCGGTGATCCCGCCGGCGGTGATCAGCCGCCCGCCCTCGGCCGAGCTGCGTGCCAACCAGACCGACCAGGATTCGCTGCCGGCCTACGACGTGCTGGACGGCATCCTGTACCGTTACGTGGACCAGGAGCAGTCGCGCGAGGAGATCGTGGCCGCCGGGTATGCCGCCGAGGTGGTGGACCGCGTGCTGCGCCTGGTGCGCACCAGCGAATGGAAGCGCCACCAGGCAGCGCCCGGCCCTAAGGTGTCGCGGCGCGCGTTCGGGCGGGAGCGGCGGTACCCGATCAGTAACGGCTACAAGGGCTGAGCCGGGGCGGCGCCGACCGTACGCCGCCCCGATCCGGTCAGCGCAGCGCGTCCTGCGGTAGCGTGTCGATGCCGTCGGAGGCGCGGGCGATGTCGGCCGCGCTGACGTTCCAACCCGGCAGAGCCGCCCCGGGCATGGTGCCCAGGCGCGCGTCGACGAAGGCCAGCACGTCCGCGCTGGCCGCATGCAGGCTTTCGGAATGGGTGGCCGGGTAGCTGCGGAAGCGTAGCGGCTGCTGGTTAATGGCCAGCACCAGCCCGTACAGCAGCGCGCCCAGATAGGCCACATCCGTGTCTGCGCTGCCATGGGCGAGCAGCAAGGGCTGGTCGAAGCCGCGCAGCGGCATGGCCAGGTAGCTGTCCAGGGTCGTGGTGATGCCCGGGAGCGCACTCAACGGCGTATGGAAGTAATCGGACAGCGTGACCCCTTCCAGTTCAAGGGTCAGCTCGGCCAGGCACAGCTGCCGGGCCTGCGCCAACCGTGCGCGGCCCACGTCGGTGAGCAGGTCGGCGATACGGGGGTCGGCCTGGATCAGCCCGTTGATCAGATAGGTCAGGTAGGCGGTACCCCCGGCGCCGAGTTGCTGGGTCGAGCCCGGTCCCAGGCCGCGGGTGGTCAGGTTGACCCAGGCCGGGGTGCCGGTGCCCACCGCGCCGCGGAAGTCCAGCGCCGGCCCGCCGAGCTCGGTGGCCACGCTGGCCGCATATACCGCCGCGCCCGCGCCCTGCGAATACCCCACCGAGACCCAGCGTGGCGCCAGGTGGCGGGTCACCGGCAACGCGGCATTGAGCTGCTGGCTCGCCTTGACCATATCCACGATGTTGTGGGCCACGCTGGGGCCGTGCAGGTAGGCATGTTCGCCTGGCGAGCCCAGCCCCTGGAAATCCGAGGCGACGATCGCATAGCCCCGCTGGAGAAACAGGTCCAGGTAAGCGGCGTCGCGCGCCGGTCGGGTCGGACCGCCTGCCGAGGGCGCGCATCGGTCGGCCGTGCCCTGGGTGCCGTGCGCCCAGGACACCACCGGCCAGCCGCCAGCCGGGGCCGGGCCCGACGGGAGCATCACCAGCCCGGTCGCCAGCGCAGGACGCTGGTGCAGGTCGGTGGTTGCGTAGGTGAGCTTGTAGGTCTGGTCGGCATGCCCGGGCAGCCAGTCGGCCTGGAAGCGGTCGCTGGAGATCAGCTGGCCGGCGTCCTGGGCCAGGGAGGCAAGCGGGGACAGCGCCAGCACGGCGCAAAGCAGGGTGGTGGCGCGGCGTCGGTGACGGTGAAGCTGGGTCATGGGAGCTCCCTGCGGGCCGGGATGGCCTGCTTCGAGCGCGGCAGTCTGCGTGGGGAGCCCGCCTCGACGCTGGGATGGCGGTCGCAACTCACCCTGTATCAGCCGATTCCTAGGCAGGGCGCGACCGCTCGACCCACAACGCAAAAGGGCCCCTTGCGGGGCCCTTTGGGGATTACGACGGCGCGCCTACTTGCGGTTCATCGTCGCATTGCGCTGGCCGGTACTGGCGGACTTCTCGCCGGCAAACGGGTTCAGCTTACGCACCATCCACGGATACTTCGGCCAGTTGCCCTGCAGCCAGGGGTGCTCGGGCTGGTTCATCTCCAGCACGCGGCGGGCATCGTCGGCCAGGGTCTTGTTGCCCAGGCGGGTATAGGCCTCGCCCAGGGTGGCCACGGCGTCGTACTGGAAGGCGCTCTGCGGGTAGGTTTCCAGCAGGTAGTTGGCGCGGCCTGCGGCCGACACCCAGGCCTGGCGGCGCAGATAGTACAGGGCGTTGTCCAGCTCGTGCTGGGCGAACACGTCGCGCAGCTCGATCATGCGCTGGCGCGCATCGGCCGCGTAACGGCTGTTCGGGTAGCGGTCGACGACGATGTTGAAGTCGGCGTAGGCCTGGTGCGGGGTGGACAGGTCGCGGCGGCTCGGGTCCAGCGACCACACGCGACGCAGGAACACCGTATTGCGGTTGCCGTTGGACAGGCCGCGCAGGTAGTACATGTAGGCGATGTTGCGGTGGGTCGGATAGGTCCGGATGAAGCGGTCGATGCTGGACACCGCGTCATCGTGCTTGCCGGCCTTGTACTGCGCGTAGGCGGTTTCGATCATCGCCTGTTCGGTGTACGGGCCATACGGGTACTGGGCGATCAGGCGGCGGAAGTTGGCTTCGGCCCCGCTCCAGTTGCCGCCTTCCATCAGGCGGTGGCTCTTCTCGTAGATCTGTTCGACCGGCAGGCCTTCGTCCGGATTGTCCCCCTTGGTGCCGCGGTGGCAGCCAGTGGCGACGAGGGCCAGGACCAGCAGCAGGGCGGCGGTGCGGACGGGCGCGGACAGCAAAGAAGAGCGTCGGATCATGGGGTCAGGGCGGGACGCGGCTGGAATACGAAGGGTCGATGATAGCCTAGTGGCCTGTCCTGCGACTGAAAGTGGTCGCCCGGACCCCAAATTTGTCTCCCAGCGGTGCTTTCCCCATGTCCGATAACGCTTCCGAATCCGAATCCCCCCGCCAGGCCGTGGTGCCCGATACCGCCGCAGGACGGCGTTTTGACGCCGTCCTGGCCGAGCTGTTCCCCGAATTCTCCCGGTCCAAGCTGACCGAGTGGATCAAGTCCGGCGACGTCCTGCTGGACGGCCAGGCCGTGCGCGGGCGAGACCCGGTGCGGGGCGGCGAGGTGGCCAGCCTGCATGTCGTGCTTGACACCCAGACCCATGCCGAGCCGGAGGACATCCCGCTGGAGGTGCTGTACGAGGACGAGCACGTGTTCGTCATCAACAAGCCGGTCGGGCTGGTGGTCCACCCCGGCGCGGGCAACCCCACCGGTACGCTGGTCAACGCCCTGCTGTTCCGCGACCCGTCGCTGTCGGTGCTGCCGCGCGCAGGCATCGTGCACCGCCTGGACAAGGACACCAGCGGGGTGATGGTGATCGCCCGCACGATCCAGGCGCAGACCGCGCTGGTCGAGCAGCTGTCGGCGCGCGAAGTGCACCGCCAGTACCTGGCCATCGTGGTGGGCGCGCTGGTGTCCGGTGGCACCGCCGATGCGGCCATCGACCGCCATCCGCGCGACCGCGTGCGCATGGCCGTGCGTGAAGACGGCAAGGACGCGATCACCCATTACCGCCTGCGCGAGCGCTTCCGTGCGCACACCGCGCTGGAATGCCGCCTGGAAACCGGCCGTACCCACCAGATCCGCGTGCACATGGCGCACCTGCGCCACCCGATCATCGGCGACCAGCTGTACGGTGGCGCGCTGAAGCTGCCCAAGGGTGCCAGCGATGAACTGGTTGCGCAGCTGCGCGGCTTCAAGCGCCAGGCGCTGCACGCCGAAACGCTGGAGTTCGTGCACCCCATCACCGGTGAGACCATCACCAACAGCGCGCCGCCGCCGGCGGACATGCAGGCGCTGATGCAGGCGCTGCGCGAAGACAGCAAGCGCTTCGCCGAGCTGGAACGCGGGCGCCGCTGATGCCCGCACCGGTTCCGTTGCTGGCGGCCGACTGGCCTGCGCCCCCCGGGGTGCAGGCGGGCACCACCCTGCGCTACGGCGCGGGTGGGTCGGTGCCGCCGTTCGACCAGTTCAACATGGGCAACCGCTACGCCGCCGACGGCGACGACCCGGCCCAGGTGCAGCGCAACCGTGACCTGCTGCAGGCCGGGCTGGCGCTGCCCTCGGCGCCGCACTGGCTGCGCCAGGTGCATGGCACCACGGTGCTTCGGTTCGACGCTGCGCCCACCGCGCAGGGCGTGGAAACCGAGCCGACCGCCGATGCGGCGGTGACCTCGGTGCCGGGCGTGGTGCTGGCCATCCTCACCGCAGACTGCCTGCCGGTGGTGCTGGCTGCCCGCGATGGCAGCGAGATCGGCGCGGCCCATGCCGGATGGCGCGGCCTGGCCGACGGCATGCTGGAAGCCACGGTGGCTGCCATGCGCACTCCGGCGGCGCAGCTGCAGGCGTGGCTGGGACCGGCGGCCGGCCCGACCCATTACGAAGTGGGCGAAGACGTGTTCGCGGCCTTCGTCGAACGCGATGCAGGCGCCGAAGCGGCGTTCGCGGCCACCCGCCCGGGGCACTGGAAGGTGGACCTGTACGCGCTGGCCCGGCGCCGCCTGCACAGCGTGGGGGTCGACCCGGCGCAGATCAGCGGCGGCCAGCTGTGCAGCATCGACGACCCGCAACGGTTCTATTCGCACCGCCGCGACCGCCGTACCGGGCGCATGGCAACCCTGGCCTGGATGGCGCGCTGAGCCGATGGACCGCACCCCGGCCGACGTCGACCGCAGCGCTGGCCACGCGGTGATCGTGTTCGACGGGATCTGCGCGCTGTGCAGCCGCTGGGTACGGTTCCTGCTGCGCTTCGACCGGCAGGGGCGCTATCGGTTCGCGGCGATGCAGGGCAGCCACGGCCGTTCACTGCTGCAGCAGCACGGACTGGACCCGGACGATCCGCTGTCGTTCCTGTTGCTGGAGAACGGCCAGGCCTGGACCGATACCGATGCGATCCTGCGGGTGCTGGCCGGGCTTGGCGGCGCCTGGCGGCTGACAGCCGTGCTGCGGCTGCTGCCGTCAGCCTGGCGCGATCGCGCCTACCGCGCGCTGGCGCGCAACCGCTACCGCTGGTTCGGGCGGCATGACAGCTGTTACCTGCCGGCGCCCGGACAGGCCGGGCGATTTCTCGACTGAGCCGGTTTCACCGCTCCAGCCAGGCCAGGGAGTCTGCGGCCGTCGTATCGCTGTCTGGAGCAACCACTGCATAGGTGATCCGTCGATTGCGTGCGCGCCCCGCATCGTCGCGGTTGTCGGCGATGGGGTGCTGATGCCCGTGGCCGGTGGCGACCAGCATCGCGGCCGGTACGCCGCGTTCCTGGAGTGCCTGCGCCACCGTCGCGGCGCGCTGCTGGCTCAACAGCAGGTTGGCGTCGGCGCGGCCGTTGCTGTCGGTGTGCGCGGCCACATCGATGCGCGTGCCTGCCGGCAGCAGCGTCAGTGCGGCCGCCACGGCGTCCACGGTGTCGGTGCTGTCGCCGGTCAGCACGGCCGATCCGGCACGGAATTTCAATGTGGTCTGGTTCAACGCATCCACCACCGTGGTGGCGTCGGCCTGCGCAGGCAGGGCGGCCAGCGCCGCCAGCCCCGGGCCCCACAGCCCGGTGGTCTGCAGATCGGCGAAGTGGCGGCGGAGCAGCCGTGACACCTCCAGGCGCCGCGCGGCGACCATCGCCGAGGTATCCACCCGCAACGTATCGCCGTTGAAGTCCAGCAGCAGCCCGTCGCCTTCCAGCTGTTGAATGCGGGCGGTCAGCCGGTCCAGCCAGCGTGGGTGCCGGGTCGCCGGATCCAGCGCGATTCCGCCGCGCACGGCATCGCGGCCATGCAGGGCGGTGAGCGCATTCCAGGCCTGGCGCCGGGCCGCTTCGCTGGGCAGGCGGCCCTGCACCAGGACGCGGTTGCCGTACTGGTGCAGCGACAACCGGGCATCGCGTTGTTCGGTGATGACCGGCGGCGCCCAGTGCGGCGCGCGGATCTTCAGCAGCAGCCAGGTGCTGAATGCGATCAGCGCGACGCCCGCCAGCGGCCACAGCATGCCGCGCAGGGCCAGGCCCTGGACCGTTCGCGCCGGCGCGGGCGTGGATCCCCGCAGGCGAGGCAGGCGCGCGGGGCGGAATGCAGCAGCGCGCACAGGTCTGGCCGCGCTGGCCAACGTGACCAGGCCGGGCAGCAGTTCGCAGGCGATCACCCGGAACGTGCCGGGCGGAAAGCCGGCACGACGCGCCATCGTGACCAGTGCATGGGTGCCGATGGCGTGTTCGAGTTCGCTCGCCAGCAGCGGGCGGGAGGGTTCGCCCGGTCGCTGCCAGCTACGGAACTGGGCACCCAGCCCGGCCTGCTCGAACTGTTGCGCCAGGCCGTCCAGGCCCAGCGGGTGCGACGCGATCCAGCGGGACAGCACATTCACCACGCTGCGGGCGCGGTAGCCGAGTTCCAGTCGTACGGCGGCATCATCGATGAATCGTTCGAACGCTGACATGCACTCCATCCCCTTGAATGACCGCGCACGCGACGGTGCACGAACCGGCCCAAGCGATATGGATGGGCTCTTGGGGGCGTCACTTTGGTCAGGGACCGTCAATGCGGAATGAAATTTCGCGTGTGCTTTCGTCTCTGTGGGGCGTAGCAGGACCGCGATAATCGAGGTCTATTGCCGCAAGGCATTGTGCCGCCGACGATTACCGCGTGAGGCGCGGCGATTGCGACATCCGGCGGGGCGAAAGCTGCGCGTAAAGCGACGTGTTTCATCTGCAATCAAGTCGTGCGGAAAGCGTCACCGGTTGCGCGACGTTCGTAGGTGGACCCGAACAAGCCGTGGGTGGCGCTCGTCAGCCGACACCAACAAGCGGGTAGATCCGACCGTTGGTCGGCTGCGCCGCGCAAGGCGCGGTGCGTCTATCAGGTATTGCGGTGTCGGGAGGAAGTGCAGCCGACCAACGGTCGGCTGCGCCGCGCAAGGCGCGGTGCGTCCATCAGGTATTGCGGTGTCGGGAGAAAGGGCAGCCGACCAACGGTCGGCTCTACGCCGGGGGACCCGCATTTCGCCGGGAGCCGACACGAACAACCCGGTGGGCGCCGACCACCGGCCGACGCGTACAAACCGGCGGGTGTTGATCGTCGGCCGGTACAAACAAGCCGGTAGAGCCGACCGTTGGTCGGCTGCGCCGCGCAAGGCGCGGTGCGTCCATCAGGTATTGCGGTGTCGGGAGGAAGAGCAGCCGACCAACGGTCGGCTCTACGCCCGGGGGGATCCGCATTTCGCCGGGAGCCGACACGAACAACCCGGTGGGCGCCGACCACCGGCCGACACGGACAAATCGGCGGGTGTTGATCGTCGGCCGATACAAACAGGCCGGTAGAGCCGACCGTTGGTCGGCTGCACCGCGCAAGGCGCGGTGCGTCCATCAGGTATTGCGGTGTCGGGAGGAAGGGCAGCCGACCAACGGTCGGCTCTACGCCGGGGGGGATCCGCATTTCGCCGGGAGCCGACACGAACAACCCGGTGGGCGCCGACCACCGGCCGACACGGACAAATCGGCGGGTGTTGATCGTCGGCCGATACAAACAGGCCGGTAGAGCCGACCGTTGGTCGGCTGCACCGCGCAAGGCGCGGTGCGTGCATCAGGTATCGCGGCGCTGGGAGGAAGGGCAGCCGACCAACGGTCGGCTCTACGCTGAGGGGCCCGCATTGCACTGGGTCCGCGATCAGCCCTCCAGCGCCTGCAGATAGGTCTGCCGCCAGTGGTTGATGTCGTAGGTGCGCAGGTGCTCCATCATGGCCTGCCAACGCTCGGTGCGTTTGCGCAGGGGCATGGTGGCGGCGGTGGCGATCGCATCGGCCACGCCGTCCAGGTCATGCGGGTTCACCAGCAGCGCCTGCTTGAGTTCATCGGCCGCACCGGCCAGCAGTGACAGCACCAGCACGCCGGGGTTCTCCGGGTCCTGCGAGGCCACGTATTCCTTGGCGACCAGGTTCATGCCGTCGCGCAGCGGGGTGACAAGGCCCACGGACGCTGCCCGGTAGAAACCGGTCAGGGTGGCGTGGGTGAAGTTCTGGTTGACGTAGCGCAGCGGGGTCCAGTCCGGCGCGGCATGGCCACCGTTGATGTGCCCGGCGATCTGTTCCAGCTGGCCGCGCAGCTGGCGGTACTCGGTGACATCGCCGCGCGACACCGGCGCGATCTGCAGGTAGGTGAGGCTGCCGCGCTGGTCGGGGTGGCGTTCCAGGTAGCGCTCGAAGCCCTGGAAGCGTTCCGGCAGGCCCTTGGAATAGTCCAGCCGGTCCACGCCGATGGCCAGTTGGCGGTCGCGCAGGCTATTGCGCAGGTCGCGCACGGCGGGCTTGTTGGCACCAGCCTTGGCCTGGCGCTCGATGTGCGCGGTATCGATGCCGATCGGGAAGGCGGCGGCACGGAAGCGGCGGCCACCGGGGGCTTCCAGTTCGCCATCGGCCACCACCCGGCCGCCACCGAACAGGCGCACGTAGGACTGGAAACGGTCGGTGTCGCGCTGGGTCTGGAAGCCCACCAGGTCGTAGGCGTACAGGCTGGAAAAAAGCCGCAGATGGTCGGGCATGGCCTGCAGCAGGTCGGCCGAGGGCATCGGCACGTGCAGGAAGAACCCGATGCGGCAGCCAATGCCACGCTCGCGCAGCAGCGAGGCCAGCGGAATCAGGTGGTAGTCGTGGATCCACACGATGTCGTCTTCGCGCAGCAGCGGCGCCAGCTTTTCGGCGAACAGTGCATTGACCCGGCGGTACGTTTCGCGGGTGGCGCGGTCGTAGTCCACCAGGTCCAGGCGGAAGTGCAGCAGCGGCCACAGCGTGCGGTTGGCAAAGCCGTTGTAGTAGCCGTCCACGTCGGGCTTGTTGAGGTCCATGGTGACGTAGCGGATGTCCCCCTCGGTCTGCTCATGCAGCGCACCGCTGGGGTCGCGCACCGACTTGCCACTCCAGCCGAACCACATGCCGCCGCGTTCCTTCAGCGCGGCCAGCAGCCCTACTGCAAGCCCGCCGGGCGCGGCCACGCCGGGTGCCGCGACGCGGTTGGAGACAACAACCAGCCGACTCATGATGCTTCCTGCCAGCTGCGCGACAGCCGCATCGCCGCGGTGATCAGGCCCACGTGCGAATAGGTCTGCGGGAAGTTGCCCCAGGCCTCCCCGTTGTCGAAGGCAAGATCTTCGGACAGCAGGCCCAGATGGTTGCGGCGTTCCAGCAGCGTCTCGAACATGTCGCGCGCTTCGTCCATGCGGCCGATCGCGGCGAGCGCGTCGATGTACCAGAAGGTGCAGATGGTGAAGCTGGTTTCCGGCTCGCCGAAGTCGTCCGGTGCAACGTAGCGGTACAGCGCATTGCCGTGCTTGAGGTCGCGACCGATCGCCTCGACGGTGGCGATGAAGCGCGCATCGTGCGCTTCGATGAAGCCGATGTCGGCCAGCAACAGCAGGGAGGCATCCAGACGGTGGCCACCGAAGGTGTCGGTGAAATGACCCAGGTCCTCGCTCCAGGCCTCACGCAGGATGCGCGCATGGATGGTGTTGGCACGGTCGCGCCAGTAGTCGGCGCGGTCATCCAGCTTGAGCCGGATGGCGATCTTGCACAGGCGGTCGCACGCGGCCCAGCACATGGCGCTGGTGTAGGTGTGCACTTCGGTGCGGCCGCGGAATTCCCACAGGCCGGCATCGGGCACGTCGTGCAGAGCGAAGGCCTGCTCGCCCAGCGGTTCCAGCCGCGCGAAGGTGTGCGCGTCGCCCGGGTCCTGCAGGCGCTGGTCGAAGAACAGCTGGGTGGAGGCCAGTACCACGCTGCCGTACACGTCGTGCTGGCGCTGTACCCAGGCCAGGTTGCCACGCCGCACCGGACCCATGCCGCGGTAGCCGTCCAGCGAGGCCACTTCGGTTTCCTCCAGCTTGGCCTCGAAACCGATGCCGTACAGCGGCTGCAGGCTGCCATCGGTGGTGGCCAGGTTGAAGATGTAGCCCAGGAACTGTTCCATGGTGCGGGTGGCGCCCAGGCGGTTGAGCGTGCGCACCACGAAGGCGGCATCGCGCAGCCAGCAGTAGCGGTAGTCCCAGTTGCGGATGCTGCCCGGCGCTTCGGGAATGGAGGTGGTCATCGCGGCGATGATCGCGCCGCTGTCTTCGTACTGGCACAGCTTCAGGGTGATCGCGCTGCGGATCACCGCGTCCTGCCATTCCAGCGGAATGGACAGATAGCGTACCCATTCGCGCCAGTAGTCGCGGGTGCGCTGGAAGGACTCCTGCACATAGCCGCTGAGCGAGCGGTTCAACGACTCGTCCACGCCCAGCACCAGGTTGACCGGGTGGCTGAGCACGAACGGCAGGCCGTCGCGCACGAGGCGCAGCGGCACGTCGGTGGTCAGCCGCAGCACGTGGTCGGGCAGCTCCCAGCGGATGTGGTTACTGCCCCACGTGGAGGCCGGCACGCGCGCGCCCCAGTCGGCCAGCGGGCGGGCACGCACGATGATGCGCGGGTTGCCGGCCAGGGGGCGCACCTGGCGGATCAGGCTGACCGGGCGGTAGAAGCGGTCGTTCTGGCGCCAGCGCGGCGCGAAATCGATGATCTCCAGCGCGCCGCCGTGCTTGTCGTGCAGCACGGTGCGCAGGATCGCGGTGTTGGTGAGGTAGCTCTGCTCGGTGCTGACCAGGTCTTCGAGCTCGATCGCGAAATCGCCGCCCTCGTTCTGGTTGGGGCTGAGCAGGGCGCAGAAGGTGGGGTCGCCATCGAACGTGGGCAGGCAACTCCAGACCACGCGCGCCTGCTGGTCGATCAGGGCGCCGAAGCTGCCATTGCCGACCACGCCAAGATTCAGATCAGGTTGTTTCATGGGCACTGCAATCTCGCTCAGGACAGGCCGCTGCACGCAAGGCCAGCGGCACGTTGGGTGGGGCGCCCACGCGCGATCTGGCGCGGGCGGGAAGGAGTCAGTAGGCGTTTTCCTGCAGCCAGGCGTGCACGCTGCGGATGTGCGGCAGCGCGAACACTGCGGCGCTGGGACTGCGCGCGCCCACCAGGACGCTCCAGCCATGCTGCGCGTTGGCCGCATCGAAGCCGAATTCGTCAGTGAGGTCGTCGCCGAGGAATACCGGCAGGCGGCCACGGAACGGGGGGTGCTGCATCAGTTGCTGCAGGGCGCGGCCCTTGTCACTGCCTTCCGGCACAAACTCCACGACGTGGTCGCCCGGCTGCAGGCGGTACGCGGCATTGCCGCGGATATGCCGCTCGGCGAACGCGCGCACGTCGCTGGCGGCGTGCGGCGCACCGCGCCAGTGCAGGGCCAGGCTGCGGCCCTTGTCTTCGACCAGCACGCCGGGATGGCCGTGCGCGAAACGCATGGCCTGCTGGTGCACGGCGTGCAGCCATTCACTGGTGTCGGTGGTGCCGGCGGGACTGTCGAGGCGGCCGTCGGCGATGCGCAGCTCGTGGCCATGCAGGCCGGCGGCGGGCAGGTGAAGTGGGGCGAACAGCTCGTCGAGCTGGTTGAGCGGGCGCCCGCTGATCAACGCCACGGCGCCTTCCAGGCGGTCGCTGATGCGCCCGATGGCATTGCGCACTTCCGGCAGCAGCGTGACCGCTTCGGGGTCGCGTTCGAATTCAATCAGGGTGCCATCCACGTCGAGGAACAACGCGCAGGCATCGTCCAGCAACGGCGGCGGCGGACGTGGGGGGAGGTCGTTGGCCATGCGGGACAACATGCCAGCGTGGGTGTGATTGCCAGGTCATGGCAGGGTGCCGCGCGTTGTTTTCACGCGCGGTGCGGCGATGCACTCCGCCGCGGCGCATGTACGGCGGCCGGGAGCAGAGCAGCCGACCAACGGTCGGCTCTACCTGTTCCGCGCGTTCACCGTCCGGTAGAGCCGACCGTTGGTCGGCTGCACCCCCGGTCAGAACGTATACCGCACACGCCCGTAGTAATACGCCCCATTGCTGCCCACCGGCGACAACACGTCATACGGCAGGTTGCCGTAATAGTAGATGTCGTCGTTGGACAGGTCCGAGTAGTTGTCGGTGAGGTTCTGCCCGCCCACCGCCACGCTCCACTGCGGGGTGATCTTGAACTCCACTTCGGCATCCAGCTGCCACTCGGCGCCGTAGGTCTGGCGCGGGACGAAGCCGTCGCCGAAGTTGAACACGCGGGTGACGCTGCCGTAGCGGTTCACCCGGCTGCTCAGCGACCAGCGGTCGTTGCTCCAGCTGGCCGCCACCGAGCCGCGGGTGCGCGGGGTGGCGTCGGTGAGGGTATTGGTTTCCTCCACGCCGAACAGCACGTAATCCGGGTCCAGCGCGAGCAGGCTGGCCGGCGTGGCCAGCACGTTCTTCAGCGTGGTCTTGGTGTACGCATAGGTGCCGGTCAGCACCAGCTCACCGCTGCCCAGCGACTGGCGCCAGTTGCTCACCAGCTCGGCGCCGCGGGTACGGGTGTCGGCGGCGTTGACGAAGAAGCTGGCGCTCTGCAGGCCGGCCACGCCGAACTGCTGCTGCACGTAGTCGGTGAGCGCATCGCCGGTGATGCTCTCCGACAACGCGATGCGGTCGTCGATGTCGATCTGGAAGAAGTCCAGCGAGACATCGAAGTGGTCACCGATGCGGCTGGTGAAGCCCAGGCTGGTGTTGACCGACTTCTCCGGCTTCAGGTCGGTGGCGCCCAGGCCACGCGCGATCGGGTTGTTCACCGACAGCACCCGGCCCTGCACCAGCTGCCCGGCCGCGTTGTAGCCGGTGGAGGTGGACTCGTAGCCGATCTGTGCCAGCGACGGGGCGCGGAAATTGTTGGAGATCGCACCGCGCAGTGCGAACGCCGGGGCGAACTCGTAACGCAGGCCGAGCTTGCCGGTGAGCTCGCCACCGAAGTCGTCGCTGTGCTCATAACGCGCGGCCAGGTCGCTGGAGAAGTGCTCGCCGAACTGGCTGGACAGGCTGACGTAGGCGCTGGCCACGTCGCGCGACAGCGTGGTGGCGTCCTGCGGGGTCAGGCCGCCGCCGGCCTGCGAGCCGGTCGGGCGGTCGGTGAACGGGCCGGCGGCATAGCTGCTCGGGTCGCCCGGGCGGGTCTGGTAGTGGTCGCGCCGTGCTTCCACACCCAGGCCAAGGCTGTGGGTGATGTTCTCGCCCTGGCTGAACACCCGGCCGAGGTCGAGGTTGGCCACGGTCAGTTCGTTGCGGTAGTCGCCGGTCTTGAAGCGGGTCGGGCTGGTCGGGCCCAGCGAGGCATTGAGCGAGTTGCGCAGGCGGTAGGTGAAACTGTTGGTGCCATAGTCCAGGCTGGCGTCGTAGTTCCATTCGCCCCATTGACCCTTCGCACCGGCCACGGCCTGCACGTCGCGGTTTTCACCTTCGGAAATCGGCCGGTAGCCGTTCGGGTACACCTGCGCCCAGTTGGCGTCGCTGTCGGGGTAGCGGAAGTAGTTGGCGCCTTCGCTGTCGCGCTGGTTGAAGGTGCTGAAGAAGTAGAACTTGGAGGTCTCACCGAACGGCAGTTCGCTGTTGATCCAGGCGTTCAGATCCTTGGTCTTGCCGTCGCCCAGCACGTAGTTGCGCTTGCCCTGCAGGGCCAGGTTGGTGTCGCTCTGGTCCCACGGCGGGATCTGGTCGAAGCCGGCGCGATTGGTGCCTTCGTGGTTCTTCAGCTCCAGGCCAACGCGCAGGAAGCCGCCCTCATCGCCCAGCCGGATACCGACCTTGGCACTGGCGTAGCTGGTCTGGCCGTCGGTGATGGTGCGGTCGATCGGCTTGAGGTCGGTGTGGTTGGCACCGAAGCTGGCCTCGAATGCGCCGCCTTCCGGCGCGTCGTCGAGGATCACGTTGATGACCCCGGCCACCGCGTCGGAGCCGTACAGCGCGCCGGCGCCGTCGCGCAGCACTTCGATGCGCTTGATCGCGCTGATCGGAATGGCGTTGAAGTCCACCGGCGTGGTGCCCTTGCCGATCTTGCTGTCGGTGTTGACCAGCGCGCTGCTGTGGCGGCGCTTGCCGTTCACCAGCACCAGTACCTGGTCCGGGGACAGGCCACGCAGCTGCGCGGCGCGGATGTGGTCGGCGCCGCCGGAGTTGGACTGGCGCGGGAAGTTGAACGACGGCAGCAGCGCCTGCAGCGCGCTGCCCAGCTCGCCGTTGACCACGCCGGCCTTGCGGATGTCTTCGGCGGTCAGCACGTCCACCGGCGAGGTGGATTCGAGCACGGTGCGGTCCACTGCACGGGTGCCGGTGACGATCACGGTGTCCAGGGTGGTGGCCGAGCCGGGCGCGTCCTGCGCAGTTGCGTCCTGGGCGAGCAGGGGGGAAGAGAGGACGAGCGCAATGGCAAGGCCAAGGCGCGACGCAGACGGACGGGACATGCGGACTCCAGCAGGGCGACGAGGGGGAGGGGGAGGGGAAGGTGCTGGCGGTGCCGAAAAATGACCGGCACTACCAATCCATCCGGATGAAGCGATATATTATCTTGGCGTGATGGCTCATGTGATGCAAGTCCCATCGCGAGCCGGCATCAGCTGATAACCGCTGGTGATCGGCCAGGGAATCGGATGTCCCGCACGCTTGTCCCCCTCTGCACGTCTGCTTTCCTGGAGTGATGTCGATGAAGTCCCATGCCCTTCTGTTTGCCCTGGTGCTGGCCGCCAGCGGCTGCGCCACCGCCGCGCCTGCCGCCAAGCCGGTGCCGCCGGCCCCCGCCACGGCCACCGCGACCCTGCAGGGCGATGCCGCCCGCCCCGATGCCGCCGCCGGCTGGGTGCGCAGCGAGTTGTACTTCGGCGTGGGCGAGGAGAGCGGTGCTTCCGAGCGCAAGCAGACCGATGCCATCACCGAGGCACAGTGGCGCGCCTTCCTGGACAAGCAGGTCACCCCGCGCTTCCCGGACGGCCTGACCGTGTTCGATGCCTATGGCCAGTGGCTGTTCCGCGGCGCGGCCGAGCCCAACCGCCTGCGCACCAAGGTGCTGGTGGTGCTGCACGAGAACACCCCGCAGCGCCGTGCCGACATCGAGGCGATCCGCCTGGCGTGGAAGCAGGCCACCGGCCACCAGTCGGTGCTGTGGGCGCAGCAGGCGGTTGAAGTATCGTTCTGATCCCGGGCGCCACCGTGGCGCGGCAGGATGCAGCAATGAACACGATCAAGGGCGGGCGACATGCGGTGCTGGGCGCCGCGCTGCTGTGGATGGGCGTGAACGCGGCCGCGGCGGCCGCCGATGGCCCGGCGCTGCGCATGGAGGTGGGGCCAGGCCAGGTGGCGACCGCGCGGGTAGAAGCGCAGGGCACCCTGGCGCTGCTGCTGCCGTCGGGCCGCCAGCAGCGCCTGGACGGCGTGGCCGATGCCGATGGCGGTGCGCGGCTGAGCCAACTGGACGTCGATTTCGATGGCCGTCCCGAGCTGGTGGCGCGCGCCTCGGTCGGGCAGGTCAACGAAGCGGTGGCGGTTTACCGGTTCGACACCCGGCAGGCGCGGTTCGTCCCACTGGAACTCCCTGCCAGTTCGCACGAGCAATGCGGCGGGCTGATGGGCCTGGACGTGGACGCCGCCAACCGCACCCTGAGCAGCAGCTGCCGCAGTGGCCCGATGTGGTACGTCGATCTGTACCGCTACCACGATGGGCGGCTGTATCTGTACCGCGCCGAGCGCACCCTGATGCTGGGCGACGCGCTGGAGGCGACGATCTTCGTCAAGCAGACCGCCGAGAGTGGCCCGATGGCGGTCTGGAGCACGTTTGACCCTGCCGGCAACGTGCTGGAAACGGCCATCTCCGACGGGCTGGTGGCCCCGCGCAGTGACCGGCGGCTGCTGGCCTTCAGCGGCCAGGTAGTGCCGGCACGGCTGCCGTTGTATGCCCGGCCCGGCGACACCGCCACCCGCCGCTATCTGGTGCGCGATGACCGGGTGGAGCTGCTGGATGAAAAGGACGGCTGGGTGAAGGTGCGCTACGCCAACCCGACTCGGGGCGACATTCTCGGCTGGGTCAACGCCAACCCCTGAACGGGGTTCAGTCGCCCTCGCACTGGATGTGCAGGCCGTGGCGCTGCGCCTGGTCGAACAGCAGGATCAGGCGCAGGCCGACCTCGGCCAGCGGCCCTTCCGCGCCAATGGGCTCTTCCAGCAGCCGGCCGATCACTTCCTGCACCAGCGCGGCGGCCTGCCCGGGCGAAACACGCGGCGCGCCGTAGAACTCCTGCCGTAGCCGGCTCAGCTGCGGGTAGCGGCTGCCATCGGGGCTGAGAATGGCCTCTTCGTGGGCGTCGATCCACGCATGCCGCATGCGCGGCCCGGCGTCGTCCAGGTACAGGTCAAATGCCATGCGCGCCTCCCGGACTCAACGGTGCTGCCAGCTCACCGGCTGGCCTTGGCGCTGGCCGGTGGCCAGCCACAACAACAGACGCAGTCCGCTGCGGCGGACCACCGTATCGGCGGGATCCTGATCGGCCAGGCAGGCCAGCAGCGCGTCCATCGCGGCCGGCAGGTCATCGGGCGCAACACCGCCGCGGGGTGCACGCAGCATCTGCGCCAGCCACGGGTGTGCCACCGGGTCGATGCCGTGCAGCCACTGCTGCTCATGGAAGGACAGGAACTGCTGCGTGGTGGCACAGCGCAGAACGATCTGCATGAGCCTGAAGGCCAGTGAACGGGGCCGCCAATGTATAGGCATTTCACGCCACCTGCCTACAGGGAGATCACCTGCGGCTGGCTAGGCTGGGAGTCCCCCGTCCAAGGCTGTTCCCCCATGAGCAAGCGCGTTGCCGAGATCGTAGTTGAAACTCTCCAGGCTGCCGGTGTCCGCCATTGTTACGGCATCGTCGGCGATACCCTCAACTACGTCACCGATGCCATCCACCACAGCGATATCGAGTGGGTGCACATGCGGCATGAGGAAGTGGCCGCGTTCGCCGCCGGCGCCGAATCGCTGATCAGCGGGCAGCTCACTGCCTGTGCCGGTTCGTGCGGGCCGGGTGGTCTGCATTTCATCAACGGCGTGTTCGAAACCAACCGCAACCGCGCGCCGATGGTGCTGATCGCCAGCCAGGTGGTGACCGCCGAGCTGGGCATGGAGTTTCCGCAGGAGGTCGATTTCAAGGCGGTGTATGCCAGCTGCAGCGTGTTCTGCGAGCAGGTGCACAGCCCCGAACAGGCGCGCCGCGTGGTGGCGCTGGCCTGCCAGGCCGCCATCAGCCGCCGCGGCGTGGCGGTGGTGATCCTGCCGGCCGACATCAGCGAAGCGGTGGTCAAGCACGATGTGCCGTTCTCGGTGCACTACACCCAGCCGGTGCTGCGTCCCAGCGATGAGGAACTGCAGCGCATTGCGGCGCTGATCGGCGACGGCAAGCGCGTGGGCATATACGCCGGGGCCGGCTGCGAGCATGCGCACGACGCGCTGGTGGCACTGGGTGAGCGGCTGCAGGCGCCGATCGCGCACACCTCGCGGGCCAAGGATTTCGTCGAGCATGACAACCCGTACAACATGGGCATGACCGGCATCTTCGGGATCGAATCGGGCTACCACACGCTGATGGCCTGCGACACGCTGCTGCTGCTCGGCGCCGATTTCGCATGGGGCCAGTACTACCCGGACAAGGCCACGCTGATCCAGGTGGATCGCGATGGCAGCCACCTCGGCCGGCGCCATCCGGTGACGCTGGGCGTGGTGGGCGACATCGGCCCGACGCTGGAGGCCCTGCTGCCGATGCTGCCGCCGCGGCAGGACCGCAGCTTCCTGGACGAGTGCATCGAACACCGCGACAAGGCGCTGGCCACGCGCGAAAAGGAAGAGCAACCAGGCGAGGGCGAGCTGATCCATCCGCAGCACCTCACCGCGTTGATCAACCGCTACGCCACCGACGATGCGTTGTTCACCGCCGACGGTGGCTCGCCGATGGTGTGGATTCTGCGCCACATCCGCACCAACGGTCGCCGCCGCACCCTGACCAGCCTGCTGCACGGCACGATGGCCAACGCCATGCCGCAGGCGCTGGGCCTGCAGAAAGCCTATCCGGGCCGGCAGGTAATCTCGCTGTCGGGCGATGGCGGCATTGCGATGTTGCTGGGCGACCTGCTCACTGCGGTGCAGGAAAACCTGCCGATCAAGGTGGTGGTCTACAACAACAGCTCGCTGAACTTCGTGGAGCTGGAGCAGAAGGTGGAAGGCCTGCTGGACAACTACACCGACCTGAAGAACCCCGATTTCGGCCGCCTGGCCGAGGTGATCGGCTTCTACGGGCGCACCGTGACCCGCTCGGAGGACCTGGAGCAGGCGGTGCAGGACTTCCTGGCCCATCCGGGCCCGGCGCTGCTGGACGTGCACACCAGCCCGACCGAGCTGGTGATGCCGCCGCAGGTGGAAGCTAAGCAGGTGGCCGGCACCGCGCTGTATGCGGCCAAGGCCTTGCTGAGCGGGCGGGTGGGCGACGTGCGTGATCTGCTGGCCAACAATTTCCTCAACAAGCCCTGAGGGCGTGGGGCGGCGTCGCCACCAACGGTGGTGGCCTACCGGGTAGGTCCCGACCGTCGGTTGGGACCGTGCTGGTCGGCTGCCGACACCGTCGGACGCACCGAGGTAGTGCCGGCCGCTGGCCGGCTCCCGATACCGTCGGACGCACCCAGGTAGTGCCGGCCGCTGGCCGGCTCCCGATACCGTCGGACGCATTCTGAGGAGCCGTCCAGCGGCCGGCACTACCGGATGCAACTGCCGCCTGGATCACGGGGCGGCAACGCGTAGGCGCTGACGCGCACACCCCGGCGTTCCACCCATGTGCCTGTTACTGGCGGCGGCGAGGCCCTACCATCGGCTACCCCCTCCCCACGGCAGTGCCGCGCATGTCCGCCCCCGCTCCCGTCCGCTCCGGACCCCCCCGCTGGTTCGTTGCCGGCGATTTCAATGGTTTCTTTGGCCTGGTGGTCGACAACCTGTCGATCCTGGGCTTCATCGCGATGGCGCTGGTCGGCATCTTCCAGTTCCCGGCCGACGTGGTGTTCGGCCGCATGTTCCCCGGCACCGCCTTCGGCGTGCTGGTCGGCAACGTGCTCTATACGTGGATGGCGCGGCGGCTGGCCACGCGCACCGGCCGTGACGATGTCACCGCGATGCCGCTGGGCCTGGACGCGCCCACCAGCATCGGCATGGCGCTGCTGGTGCTCGGCCCGGCCTTCATCGCCTTCAAGGTGCAGGGCCTGGCGCCGCACGACGCGGCGGTTGCCACCTGGCAGCTGGGCATGGCCTCGCTCGTGATCATGGGCGTGCTCAAGGTGATCCTGTCGTTCTTCGGCGAAGCGGTCACCCGCGCGCTGCCCCGGGCTTCGCTGCTGGGCTCCATCGCCGGCATCGCCATCGCGCTGATGGGTTTCCTGCCGCTGCTGGAAACGCTGCGCTCCCCGGTCGTCGGCTTCGTCACCCTGGGCCTGTTGCTGTACGTGCTGATCGCCAAGCGCAAGCTGCCAATCCGCGCGCCGGGCGTGCTGGTCGCCTTCGTGTTCGGCACCGCGCTGTACTACGGACTGGGGCTGGCCGGGCTGGGTGCGCCCGGCTTCCACGTGCCCGACTGGACGCCGCCGCAGGTGGTGCTGCCGTGGCCCACGCTGGGCTTCATCGACGGACTGCCCACGGCGATGACCTACCTGCCGCTGCTGCTGCCGTTCGGCCTGCTGATGGTGGTGGGCGGCATCAACGTGTCCGAGAGCGCCCGCGCGGCCGGCGACGATTACCGCACCCGCGACATCCTGCTGGTGGAAGCTGTCGCCACGCTGGTGGCTGGCCTCTGCGGCGGCGTGGCGCAGACCACCCCGTACATCGGCCAGCCGGCCTACAAGCACATGGGCGCACGTAGCGGCTACACGCTGCTGACCGGCCTGTTCGTGGGCATCGGCGGCATGCTCGGGGTGATCTCCGGGTTGGTGCAGTGGCTGCCGCTGGCGGTGCTGGCACCGATCATCGTGTACGTGGCCATCGACATCACCACGCAGGCCTTCCAGGCCGCCCCGCGCGAACATGCCGGGGCGATGGTGCTGGGCTTCCTGCCCTCGGTGGCCTATCTGCTGGCGATCAAGGCTCCGGGCTGGATCGCACCGGAGCAGCTGGCCGCGATGACCGCCACGCTGGACGGGCACGGTCTACCGGAACTGGCGGTGATCTTCACCCTGGGCAACGGCTTCATCATCACCTCGATGCTGTGGATTGCAGCGGTGGTAGCGATGATCGACGGCAGGCTGCTGCGCTCCTCCGGTTTCCTCCTGGTGGCGGCGGTGCTGACCCTGTTCGGCCTGATCCACTCGGTGGACCCGCGCGGCGGCATTTACCTGCCGTGGCAGCTGGTCGGGTTGCCGAAGCTCATCATGTGGCAGTTCGCCGGGGCCTACGTGGCGCTGGCCGGGCTGCTGGCACTGCTGTCGCTGCAGAAGCAGCCGCGCGTGGATCACGACTCACGGTCGTGATCTATCGGTCGCCGTCCAGTTCCGGGTAATGGCGGAAGATGCCGTTGGTGTTGAACGCCAAACGGCGGTCGGAGGCCAGGTAGGCGGCGATGTTCGGTCGCCGCTCCACCCGGTCCTTGAGCGCGCGCAGCAACGGCAGGGTGGGCCACAGTGCCTGCATGCGCCGCGGGAACATGTAGTCCAGCCCGCTCAGCAGCTGGAACAACGACAGGTCCACGTACGAATGCTCGCGCAGCGGATGACGCTCGCCGTTGTCCTTCAGCACAGCCTCGAAGTACGCCAGGAATTTCGGTAGCCGCTCGGCACGCGTCGCCTCGGCGCGCGCCTTCGCTTCGTGTTTCTGGTCTTCGTAGTACTTCGCTGCGGCAATCGGGTGGTGGGTGTCGTGCACTTCGGCGACCAGGTCGGCGATGGTCAACTGCAGCTGCAGTGCCTGCTGTCGGCGAGACGCCGCTTCGGGCACCAGGCCCAGTTCCGGTGCGATGTGATCGAGGATCGCGCCCACCTGGGCGATCACCTGCCGGCCACTTTTCAGGAACGGCGGTGCGAACGGGCGCAGACCCTCTTCCTTGCCCTGCAGGAACGGCTCCATCATCGCATCGCCATGCACGCGCGCCATGTCGGTGTAGGCCGCACCGGCGTCTTCCAGCGCCAGCCGGATGAACTCGCCACGGCCCTGGATACCGGTCCAGTAGTACAGCTCGTAATGCATCACGGTGCTCCACAAGAACAGTGCACAGCATCGGCGTGCGCATGCAAAGCGGGCGTGAGCGTGCGGCCGCTGGCGTGGCAGGGGTTCATCGCGGCTGCGGGATGATGCGGTGTCAACGCGCTCTGCGGCGCTGCAGGTGCGCGGGGAACCCCGTCCGATGGCGTAGGTCATACGGTGTCCAGGCAGGTGAAATGCGAGGTACGGCAACATGCAGAAGAGCGGAAAGGCGATCTGGCCGTGGGTGTTGGGTGTGGTGGTGATTGGCGGCGCGGGCACGTGGTTGTTCAGCGATACCCTGCGCGCTCTTGTCGATGACGTGCAGGTGCCGGTGCAGGCGCCCGCGGCGCAGGGTGCGGGCACGAAGATACCGCCCGTGCCTGCATCCACTGCATCCGCTGCGCCACCTTCCATCCAGCACCCGGTCGATCCCCGCGATGCGGCCGATCCGGCACTGCCCGCGCTGGCCGACAGCGATGGGCCGGTGTTCGACGCACTGACGGCGCTGTTCAACGGCGACGGCGCACTGGCACTGCTGCTGCGCGACCACCTGGTCCAGCGCGTGGTGACCCATATCGACAATCTCGACAAGCCCAGCGTGCCGACGCCGGCGATGGCGGTGCGTGCGCTGCCGGGTAGCCTGCAGGTCGACACCGTGGAGGGCACCACGCACATCGCCGCGGCCAACGCCGCGCGCTATGCGCCCTACGTGACGGCATTCGCGCTGGACGCGACTGCCGCAGGCAAGGCCTATGTGCGCGTCTACCCGTTGCTCCAGCAGGCGTATGCGGAACTGGGACAGCCCGACGCGTACTTCAATGATCGGCTGGTGGGGGTGATCGACCACCTGCTGCAGACACCGGAGCCGCCCCGCCCGTTGGCGGTGACACGCGACGAGCGCGGCCGCTATCGCTTTGTCGATCCCGCGCTGCAGTCATGCTCGGTGGGGCAGAAGCTGCTGCTGCGCATGGATGCCGGGCAGGCGCACGCGGTGAAGCAACAGTTTCGGGCACTGCGCGCGGTGCTCAGCCGCGGTTGATGGCCGGCGCTACAGGGCGCGCAGGAACGCTTCCAGATCCTGCAGTTCCTGGCGGCTGAGTCCGCGCGGGTGCAGCAGCGGATCCGGTTGCGGGAACGGTGGTGCGTCGGCAGCCGGTACTGCCGGCGCGCGGGGTTTGCCGCCGCCCACGTTGTAGAACGCCAGCACGCCGTCCAGCCGCGGCAACAGGCCGTTGTGCATGTAGGGCGCAGTGTTGGCCACCCCGCGCAGCGAGGGTGTGCGGAAGCGACCGCTGTCGGCGGGATCGCCGGTCACCTCGTAGCGGCCCAGGTCCTGGCGCGCGCGCCCGTGGAAATGCAGGCCCAGGTTGTGGAAGCCGTTGTCGGTCAGCGCCGGTCCGCTGTGGCAGTTCATGCACCCCGCGCGCGTGCGGAACAGGTGCAGGCCGCGCAGCTGCGCGTCGTCCAGCGCGCTGGGCTGGCCGCCGAGGAAACGGTCGAAACGGTTGCGGGTGGGGGCCAGGCTGCGCTCGAACGCTGCGATGGCCTGGGCCAGTTGGCGGGTATCCACGCGGTCGTCGCCGAATACGGTGGCAAAGGCGGTGCGGTAGTCGGCATCGGCGCGCACGCGGGTTGCCGCGTCCTCGGCACGGAAGGCCATCTCCTTCGGGTCGGCGATCGGCGCCAGCGCCTGGTCTTCCAGCGTGGCCGCGCGACCGTCCCAGAACAGCGTGTGTGCGTAACCGGCCATCGCCACGCTGGGGGCATTGCGGCGACCGGGTTGTCGGTCGTGGCCGAACGACACGCGCCGGCCATCGGCGAAGCCGAGGTCGCGTTCGTGGCAGGTGGCGCAGGCGATCTGCCCCGAGCGCGACAGGCGTGGGTCGTTGAACAGGCGCTGGCCCAGGGCGACCTTGGCCGGGGTGGTCGGGTTGTCGCGCGGTTCGGGGGGTGGCCCCAATGGGGCCAGTTCCTGCCACGCCACGCCCGGTGCCACCTGGGGTGCCGGCCAGCCTGCACGGGGACCGCTGTAGAGCGCACGCAGGCACGCCGGGTCGGGGCGCGCCGGCAGCACGGTCGGGCAGGGGGTGTCGCGCGCGGGCAACGGCATGCCCGCGCCGCCCAGGAGCAGCGCAGCGGCAAGCAGGATCAGGCGTGCAGAGCGGTGACGTCGCATCAGCTGGATGGACCGCCGCAGGCTGCGACGGCCATGCCCTCAGAATGAATAGCCCAGCTCCAGCCAGAAGCTGCGACCGGGTTCATAGAAGATGCTGCCCGCCGCGGCGGTCGCGGCCGTGCCCACGTTGGCGCGATTGAGCACGTTCTGGACCTCCACCCGCGCATACGCTTCCTGCTGCTGCGGCAGCGCCAGGCGGTATTCGAAGGTGGCATCCCAGCTCCAGGTGCCGGAGAACGTACGACTGGTCAGGGTGGGCGCTGTAACGCCGTCGATGGTCTGTGCCGGACCGGTGGTGAAGCCCTCGAACCCCGCGCGGTAGCGGAAGAAGTTGGTCCAGCTCAGGCCCAGCGCGGGGATCTCGGTGCGCGTGCTCAGGCGCGCGCTCCATGGCCGCAGGAACTGCGAGGCAGGCAGTTCATGCCGATACATGAGCGTGCCGTCCAGGCGCACCAGCTCGAACATGTCCAGGACATCTTCGTAGCTGTTGTAGTTGCGCTTGACGTCGGTGCGGTCGGCCGAGAGCTGGACGCTGTTGCGCGTGCCCATCACCTCCCAGGGCTGCTGAGACGCGATGGAAGCAGTCCAGATGTCAGCGTCGCTGCGGCCGCCATTGGTGAACTCGTAGGTGTTGAGGTTGTAGAGGGCGCGGTCGGGGTCGTCGACCTTGCGCCGCAGGATGTCCTTGCGGGTCGCACGATTGACGTACTTCAGGTTGAACACCAGGCCGGCAGCCCGCTGGTCGATGCCGAGCGTCCACTCGTCGGTGTACGGTGAGTCGATATCACGCAGGCGGTTGGTGGCCACATTCCAGGTGCCGGTGGCATCGTCCCACGACGTGCGCGCGCTGCGGCGAACCAGGGTCTCACGCAGGCGGTCGCGGCCGTCGCGCAGCAGGTAGCTGTAGAAGCTGCGGCCGTAATACCGGTTGATGCCGGCATTGAGCACCGTGCGCTGGTCACCCTGTACGTCCCAGGCCGCCGCCAGACGCGGCGACAGTGTGGTCTGGCTCCAAATGGTGTTGCGGTCCAGGCGCAGACCGGGACGGAGGCTCCAGTTCCCCACCCGGATGTCGTCCTGCAGCCAGGCTTCGTACTCTTTTCCGCTGACCTCGAAGCGACCGGCGTGGTAGCGCTGCTGTTGGGTGAAGTATTGCCCGGCCGCACCGCTGCGCAGCGGCGACAGTGAGCAGCTGAAGGTATCCACGGTGCCATCGGCCAGGGTGCAGCTGCTGGTCACGCCGGTGGACAGATACACCGAATGATCGTTCAGACGTTCGTAGCTGCCGTCCCGGCGCTGCACGCCCAGGCCCAGCTGCACGCGGTGCTCGGTGGTGCCGATCGAGAAGATCTCACGATCCACCACCATGCGGTAGCCGATGCGGCGGTCCCGCTGGTCGATGTTGCCGTAGCTGCCTTCGGAACTGATGCCGGTGGGACTCCAGTTGAATGCGTCCGAGCTGGCCCAGTTGCGCATGTAGTCCAGGTCGCTGCGCCGCGAGCTTTCCACGTCGCTGTAGTTCAATGTCGAGCGCAACGTCCACGGGCCGTGGGACCAGCTGGCGCGCAGGCTGGCCGTAGGGCCGCCGGACCGGATGTCAAACCACGAATCACGCCCGTTCATGATGTAGTAGCGGTCATCGGTGGGCGCGTAGGACACGTTGGCAGCCAGCTCCAGGCCGTCATCGTTCTTCCAGTCCAGGGCAATGCTGGCGCTGGTGTTCTGCCGGGTCTGGGTCTTCTGGTTGACGTCCTCGCCCGTGGAATCGCGGCCGCCGGAATAGGCGCGCAGCGGAATGTCCGAGTGGCTGCGGGTGACCGTGCCGATGATGCCCAGCCCGAACGACGTGCGGCCTTCCAGGCGCGCGCCCACGCGGTATTTGTCGTACTGCGGCTGGTAGGCGAACGTGGCCGATTCTTCGTAGCTGTCCTGCTGTGCATCGTTGGCGATGATCTGGTCCCACGCCGAGCGCGCCATGCGCATCCACACCTTGCCATGCAGGGCATCGCGGGCCTTGCGGCTGCGTGCATCGACCACGCCGCCGGTGAAACCACCGTAGCTGGCCGGGACGTTGGCGTCATACACCGTCAGCGATTCCAGCAGGTCCACGTCGACGGCAATGCCCTGGCTTGCGCTGGGCACGTCCACGGCGTTGTTGACGTTGCCGGGGCTGTCTGCGTTGACCGCCGGATCAATGTCATTGTTGATCGTCGCGCCATCGAGCAGGAACAGGTTCTGGTAGTAGGGCGCGCCGTTGATGGAGAAATCGTCCGGGCGGATCTCGCCCATGTTGCGGCTGCTGCGGCCGGTATCGTTGAACTGCACGGCCGGGTTGCTGCGCAATGCGGTGGCGATGTCGCCGTTGCCTTTCACCTGGGCCTGCAGCGCGTCGGCATCCAATGTCATGCCCTGCCCGTAGGGCAGGGGCTGCGGCAGATAGGTGCCCGGGGCGGAGGTGCCCACGCGCAGCGGCGCGATTACGCGCGGTCCGGCCGCTTGGTGCACGGTGTAGCTGCCGTCTTCCCGACGCTCGGCGCGCAGTCCGGTCCCCTGCAGCAGGGCGGCAAAGCCGGCCTCCACGCCAAGGCCGTCGGCGATGAGCGGCGCCAGGCGCCCTTGGGTCAGGGCAGGGTCGAAGGACAAGGCCACGCCGTGACGCGCGGCGAAGGTGCCCAGCGCGCCGCCCAGCGGCGTGCTATCGCGCAGCACCGTGGTTTCGGTCACGGGGGCGGTCTGGGCGAAGGCCGGGCTGGCCACCAGCGCCACCGCCAGCAGGCGGAGGCGGAAACGGGTTCGGATCACAGGCATGGGAGAGGCCGACGGAAAAGGGATTCATCTCCTCTGCCACCCGACATCGAAAAAAGTGTCATTCGGGCTTTTCCGCGGCGCGCAGGCGGATGGCCAGCAGGCCGTGTTCCACCTGCACCGGACAGGTGTCCGCCAGCATCGACAGGCTGCGGTCCAGGTCATCCAGCGGGAAGGCACCGGAAACGGGCAGCGCGGCAATCGCCGGATCCACCCGCAGCCAGCGGTGGTGGTAGCGCCCCAGCTCGGCCAGCAGTGCCTGCAGGGGCAGGCCGTCGGCCACCAGCATGCCCTGCGTCCAGGCGTCGCTGCCGGCGGGAGCAGGCAACGGCTCCGGCAACCCCGTGGCGTGCCAGCGCACCTGCTGCCCCGCTTCTACACGTCGACTGGCGGTGTCGGCCGTGAGCTGCACGGCCCCCTCCTGCACGATCAGAAGGGCATCCCGGTCGAACAGCCGCACGCTGAAGCGGGTGCCCAGCGCCCGCAGCATTCCCTGCGACGTGGCCACCCGGAAGGGTCGCGCCGGCCGCTGCGGATCGACGGCGGTCTCGATGTGGATCTCGCCCCGGCGCAGGCGCACCAGGCGTTGTTGCCCATCGAAGGCCACGTCCACCGCGCTGGCGGTGGCCAGGTGCAGTACGCTGCCATCGTCCAGTACCACGCGCCGCCGCTCGCCGACGGCGGTGCGCACGCTGGCGTCCCATGCGGCCTGGTCCCACAGCCGCCACGCCAGCAGACCGCCCAGCGGTACCCCCAGCAGCACCCCGGCCACGCTGCGCAGCACTGCGCGGCGGCCGCGGGAGGCCGGTACCTGTAACGCACGCTGGGCAAGCGGGGCAGGCACCTGCGCGGTCAGCGTCATCAGCTGTTCGGCGCGCTGCCAGGCACGGGTGTGGTCGGGGTGGGCGTCGTGCCAGTGCCGCCACTGCTGATGGGCGGCGACGCTGGCGTCTTCGTGCAGGCGCATCATCCACTCGGCCGCCTGCTCCAGCACCGCAGGCGACAGCGCAGCAGGCTGGACCGGCTCAGGGTGCATGCAGCAGGCAGCCCAGCAGGGCGCGTTTCATGTGTCGCTTGACGGTGGACAAGGACAGGCCCAACCGGTCGCTGATGGCGTCGTAGCGCAGGCCGTCGAACTGGGCCAGCACGAACACACGGCGCGCCATCGCCGGCAGG
Source organism: Stenotrophomonas sp. 364 (assembly GCF_009832905.1). Classification (NCBI taxonomy): domain Bacteria; kingdom Pseudomonadati; phylum Pseudomonadota; class Gammaproteobacteria; order Lysobacterales; family Lysobacteraceae; genus Stenotrophomonas; species Stenotrophomonas sp. 364. The sequence goes on along the minus strand of NZ_CP047135.1, from coordinate 3,238,097 downwards.
CCGTCCAGCATGGCGTCGATCTGCTGAAGCGCTTCGCGCACCAGCGCCTGTTCTTCCAGGGAGGGCAGGACGGCCTCGGGAAACTGGGCCAGATACTCCAGGTACGCCCGCTCCAGCGCCTGGCGCCGGAACCAGTTGGCCGCCAGCCCGCGCGCCACCGTGGTCAGGAACGCGCGCGGCTCGCGCAGGGCCGCCAGGTCACGGTCCTGCAGCAGGCGCGCGAAGGTGTCCTGGGTGAGATCGGCAGCGGCTTCCCGGCAGCCCACGCGCCCGCTCAGCCAGCCGTGCAGCCAACTGCGGTGGTCCCGGTAAAGGGCGCCCAGGTGCTCGCGTTGTGCCTGCATGGGATGCCTTGGGAATGCGAACGCCACGCCGCGTCCGAGTCGATGCTAATGAGAATGATTCGCAAGTATGGCAATACGGAGGCTGTATTGCCAGTGCCGGTTTGTCTTGAATCACTGCGCGACAACCGCATATCAGTTACATCTGCCAGCCACGCTGGCCATGACATGAAAGAGGAATTCCCCATGCGGATGGACAAGCTCACCTCGCGTTTCCAGCAGGCGCTGGCAGACGCCCAGTCGCTGGCCGTGGGCCGCGACCACAACATCATCGAACCGGTACACGTCTTCACCGCGCTGCTGGACCAGCAGGGCGGCAGCACGCGCCCGCTGCTGTCCCAGGCCGGGGTCAACGTGCCGGTGCTGCGCGAGCGTCTCAACGAGGCCCTGGAAGCGCTGCCCAAGGTATCCGGGCAGGAAGGCAACCTGTCGATCGGCAATGACCTCAACCGCTTGCTCAATACCACCGACAAGCTGGCCCAGCAGCACGGCGATGCCTTCATCGCCAGCGAGTGGTTCGTGCTGGCGGCGCTGGACGACAGCGGCACGCTGGGCATGGCGCTGCGCGCTGCCGGTGCCGACAAGACCCGCATCGACGCGGCGATCGACAAGATCCGCGGCGGCGAAAGCGTGCAGTCGGAAAATGCCGAAGACCAGCGCCAGGCGCTGGAAAAGTACACCATCGACCTGACCGCGCGTGCCGAGAGCGGCAAGCTGGACCCGGTGATCGGGCGCGACGAGGAAATCCGCCGCACCATCCAGGTGCTGCAGCGCCGGACCAAGAACAACCCGGTGCTGATCGGCGAACCCGGCGTGGGCAAGACCGCGATCGTGGAAGGCCTGGCCCAGCGCATCATCAACGACGAAGTGCCCGAAGGCCTGCGCGGCAAGCGCGTGCTGTCGCTGGACATGGGTGCGCTGATTGCCGGTGCCAAGTTCCGCGGTGAATTCGAAGAGCGCCTCAAGGGCGTGCTCAACGACCTGGCCAAGAGCGAAGGGCAGGTGATCCTGTTCATCGACGAACTGCACACCATGGTGGGCGCGGGCAAGGCCGATGGCGCGATGGATGCCGGCAACATGCTCAAGCCGGCGCTCGCGCGCGGTGAGCTGCATTGCGTGGGTGCCACCACGCTGGACGAGTACCGCAAGTACATCGAGAAGGATGCCGCGCTGGAGCGCCGCTTCCAGAAGGTGCTGGTGGGTGAGCCCAGCGTGGAAGACACCATCGCCATCCTGCGCGGGCTGAAGGAAAAGTACGCCGTGCACCATGGCGTGGAAATCACCGACCCGGCGATTGTGGCGGCCGCCACGCTGTCTCACCGCTACATCGCCGACCGGCAGCTGCCGGACAAGGCCATCGATCTGATGGACGAGGCCGCCTCGCGCATCCGCATGGAGATCGACTCCAAGCCCGAAGAGCTGGACCGCCTGGAGCGGCGCCTGATCCAGCTGAAGATCCAGCGCGAAATGCTCAAGAAGGAAAAGGACGAGGCCTCGCGCCAGCGCCTGGCCGACCTGGAAAGCGACATCGATGCGCTGGAGCGCGAGTTCTCCGACCTCAATGAAATCTGGAAGTCGGAGAAGGCCACGCTGCAGGGCGCCACCAAGATCAAGGAGCAGATCGAGCACGCCAAGCTGGAGCTGGAATCTGCCCAGCGCCGCCAGGATTTCGGCCGTATGAGCGAAATCCAGTACGGCCAGTTGCCGCAGCTGGAAAAGCAGCTGGCCGCGGCGCAGGAAGTGGAGACCACCGAATTCAAGCTGGTGCAGGACCGGGTCACGGCCGAGGAAATCGCCGAGGTGGTGTCGCGCTGGACCGGCATTCCGGTCAACCGCATGCTGGAAGGCGAGCGCGACAAGCTGCTGCGCATGGAGCAGATGCTGCATGAGCGGGTGGTGGGCCAGGAAGAGGCGATCAAGGTCGTGTCCGACGCGGTGCGGCGTTCGCGTGCCGGGCTGTCCGATCCGGACCGCCCCAGTGGTTCGTTCCTGTTCCTCGGCCCCACCGGCGTGGGCAAGACCGAGCTGTGCAAGGCGCTGGCCGAGTTCCTGTTCGACAGCACCGACGCGATGATCCGCATCGACATGAGCGAGTTCATGGAAAAGCACAGCGTTGCGCGCCTGATCGGTGCACCGCCAGGGTATGTGGGCTACGAAGAAGGCGGCTACCTCACCGAGGCCGTGCGTCGCCGTCCGTATTCGCTGATCCTGCTGGATGAGGTGGAGAAGGCGCACCCGGATGTGTTCAACATCCTGCTGCAGGTGCTCGACGACGGCCGCCTTACCGATGGCCAGGGCCGTACGGTGGACTTCCGCAACACGGTCATCGTGATGACCTCCAACCTGGGCTCGCACCAGATCCAGGACATGAGTGGCGACGACACGCCGGAGGCCTACACGCAGATGAAGGCCGCGGTGATGGGCGTGGTGCAGGCGCATTTCCGCCCGGAGTTCATCAACCGTCTGGACGACATCGTGGTGTTCCATCCGCTGGACAAGGTGCAGATCAAGCAGATCGCCCGCATCCAGATGCAGGGCCTGGAGAAGCGCCTGGCCGAACGCGGGCTGCGCATCGAGGTCAGCGACGCGGCCTTCCAGCTGCTGGGCAACGTCGGCTTCGATCCGGTCTATGGGGCGCGACCGCTCAAGCGTGCGATCCAGTCGCAGCTGGAAAATCCGCTGGCGCAGAAGATCCTGTCCGGCGCGTTCGTCAGTGGCGAGGTGATCCAGGTCGATGCGGCCGAGGGCAAGCTCGTCTTCAACAAGGGCTGAGCCCCGTCCGTGGTCTGCTGATAACCGTTCGTGCTCAGACCATGCTGCATGACCATCAACCCCCGCTCCGGCGGGGGTTTTTTGTTCGGTATCGTCGGCATTCAACCGGAGGAGGCGCGATGTCTGAGCACGGAAGTCCCGAATGGAAAGCGGAAACCATCGCCGTGCACGGCGGCTACAAACCCGACCCGACGACACGCGCGGTGGCGGTGCCGATCTACCAGACCGTGGCCTACGCCTTCGACGACACCCAGCACGGCGCGGACCTGTTCGACCTGAAGGTGCCGGGCAACATCTACACCCGCATCATGAACCCCACCACCGACGTGCTGGAGCAGCGCATCGCCGCGCTCGAAGGCGGGATCGGCGCGCTGGCGCTGGCCTCCGGGCAGGCGGCCATTACCTACGCCATCCAGACCATCGCCGAAGCCGGCGACAACATCGTCTCCTCCAGTGCGCTGTATGGCGGTACTTACAATCTGTTCGCGCACACGCTGCCCCAGTTCGGCATCCAGACCCGGTTTGCCGATTACAACGACCCCGAGGCGTTCGCGGCGCTGATCGACGACCGTACCAAGGCGGTCTTCGTCGAATCGATCGGCAACCCGCGCGGCAACATCACCGATATCGAAGCGGTGGCAAAGATCGCCCACGCGCACGGCGTGCCGGTGATCGTGGACAACACCGTGGCCACACCGTACCTGCAGCGCTCGTTCGATTTCGGCGCGGACATCGTGGTGCACTCGTTGACCAAGTACCTCGGTGGCCACGGGACCAGCCTGGGTGGCGCCATCGTCGATTCGGGCCGCTTCCCGTGGGCCGAGCACAAGCAGCGCTTCCGGCGCTTGAACGAGCCTGACGTGAGCTACCACGGGGTGGTCTATACCGAAGCCCTGGGGCCTGCGGCCTACATCGGCCGCGCGCGCGTGGTGCCACTGCGCAACACCGGCGCGGCGATCTCGCCGTTCAATTCGTTCCTGATCCTGCAGGGCATCGAGACCCTGGCGCTGCGCCTGGACCGGATCAACGCCAACGCACTGGCGGTGGCTACGTTCCTGCGCGACCACGCCAAGGTCGACTGGGTGAACTATGCCGCGCTGCCGGACCATCCCGAGCATGCGCTGGTGCAGAAGTACCTGCGTGGCCACGGCTCGGGCGTGCTCACCTTCGGCCTGCCCGGCGGTCGTGCGGCAGGTGCGCGCTTCCTGGACGCGTTGCAGCTGTTCACCCGGCTGGTGAACCTGGGCGATGCGAAGTCACTGGCCACCCATCCGGCCTCGACCACCCATCGGCAGCTGGATGCGGCCGAGCTGGCGAGGGCCGGGGTCAGCGAGGACACCGTGCGGCTGTCGATCGGCATCGAACATATCGACGACCTGCTTGCCGACCTGCAGCAGGCGTTGGCGAAGGCGTAGAGGTGGGGCCCACGGCGGCCGGTGCGGGCCGGCCGTCGTGGGGTTTTTCCGGCAGAACCACGTTCTGCCTGGAGGGGCGCTACCATCCGGGTGCGGCCCTCCAACTGCGCAAGATCGGCCACGCGCCGTGGCGGGCACCGACGCATGCTGGACGTCACCCCGACACGGAGCACGTCATGAGCCGCATCGCCCAGCTACGCCAACGCCACGGCATCGACCGCGTGATTGCCCACCTGCAGCAGTGTCTGCGTAGCGGCGAGCCCTTGCCCGACCTGGATGCGTTGGCCGCCATCGCGCACCAGTCGCCCTTCCACTTCCATCGCCTGTACCGCGCGCTGACCGGCGAAACCCCGGGGCGCACCGTGGCCCGCCTGCGCCTGCTGCGCGCGCTGCAGCTGCTGGCCCACGCCGACAGCCGGATAACCGGGGTTGCGCTGGAAGTGGGCTTTGAAAGCCCGCAGGCGTTGGCGCGCGCGTGTCGGCAGGCGCTCGATGCCACGCCGAGCGCGCTGCGCGACGATGCGGCGCTGCGCACGCACTGGCAGCACCGGTTGTCGTTGCCGGCCGGTGACGGTGCCGACGACAGTACGCCGCTGCAGGTGCAGGTGACCGCGCTGGAGCCGTTCGACGTGGTGGTATTGCGCACGCGGGGTGCCTTCGACGACCTCGACCAGGCCTTCGGCCAGGTGTATGCCTGGGCCGCGGAACAGGGCCTGGCCGACCACCTGCAGGCCCTGGTGGGCATTGCGTTGAACGACCATCGCGATGTGCCGGCCGATGCGTGCGAGTTCGAGTGCGGCATGGGCTTTGGCCGCGCCGTGGCCGACATCCCCGTGCCGTTGCGCGCGCTGACCTTGGGCGGTGGTGCGTATGCCGTGCTGCGCCATGTGGGCAGCTATGCCGGGTTGGAAGCGGCCACCGACGCACTGCTGCGCCAGTGGCTGCCCGACAGCGGCCGCGCACTGCGCGACGCGCCGCTGTACTACCACTACCTGGACGATCCTGAAAACGTGCCCGAGGCCATCCTGCGCGCCGACATCTGCGTGCCGCTGCGTTGACCGGGCACAAGGCCGGTACGCGGGACCGGGATGAAACGCAGCCACCCGTGGGGTGGCTCTACCGGGGATACATCAATGCGGCGGTGTGTGGTGCATCGACGCGGTGGTATCCGGCGTACCGACATGACGGTGCGTGCTGCATCCGCGCACCGGGGGTAGAGCCACCCCATGGGTGGCTGCACGGAATCCCGAAACCGGCAGCCAGCCCCGCATGGCGGCGCGTTACACCACCGGGATGCTGTGCTTGCCCATGGTGCGGTACGGCGGGGTGGCCATGACCATCTCGGCCAGCGAATAGGCCAGCTCGCGCTCGGCCATCACCGTGCCGTCGGCACCGTGCTCCAGCAGGTGCTTCACTTCCGCATCGCTGTGCGCGCGCGCCAGCAGGGTCAGGCCCGGGTTGAGCGCGCGCAGCTTGGCCAGGGTTTCGCCGGCCTCCAGCGGCTGCGGGATCGCCAGCACCGCGATCTTCGCGCGCTCGGGGTGGGCCTCGGCCAGTACCTTGTCCGAGGCGGCACTGCCGCGGATGCCGGGCAGGCCGGCCGCGTGCGCTTCGGCCACGTGTTCCTTGTTGTCGTCGATCACCAGCACTGGCACGCCGCGGTCGCGCAGCACCTGCGCCAGCGCGCTGCCGACGCGGCCGTAGCCGATCACGATGGCATGGTCGTGCAGGTCCAGCGACGGGCCTGGCGGCAGATCCGTTTCCACCGCCGTCGGGGTGGTTTCCTGATGCTTGAGCAGCCAGCGATCAAGCAGACCGAACACCACCGGGTTGAGCATGATCGAGATCAGCGCGCCGGCCAGCACCAGCGCTTGCCCGGTGGGCGGCAGAATCTTCAACGTCACGCCGAGGCCGGCGATGATGAAGGCGAACTCACCGATCTGCGCCAGGCTGGCCGAGATGGTCAGCGCCGTGCCTGTGGGGTGGCCGAAGGCGCGCACGATCACGAACGCGGCAGCGGACTTGCCGAACATGATGATCGCCGCGGTGGCCAGCACCTGCCAGGGATGCTCGATCAGGATGGCCGGGTTGAACAGCATGCCCACCGAGACGAAGAACAGCACCGCGAACGCATCGCGCAGCGGCAGCGAATCATTGGCGGCCTTGTGGCTCAACTCCGATTCGTTGAGCAGCATGCCGGCGAAGAACGCACCCAGTGCGAAGGACACGCCGAACAGCATCGCCGAGCCGAACGCCACGCCCAGCGCGATGGCCAGCACCGCCAGGGTGAATAGCTCGCGCGAGCCGGTGCTGGCGATGCGCTCCAGGATCCACGGAATGACCCGGCGGCCCACCACCAGCATCACTGCCACGAACAGCCCCAGCTGCACGAACGTCCAGCCGATGCTGGCCAGCACGCTGCCAAGGGTGTGGGTTTCATTGGCCGAGTCCGGCCCGAATACACCGGCCAGGACCGGCATCATCACCAGCGCCAGGACGCAGGCCAGGTCCTCGACGATCAGCCAGCCCACCGCGATCTTGCCGCGCTGGGTTTCCAGCAGGCGGCGCTCTTCCATCGCGCGCAGCAGCACCACGGTACTGGCGGTGGCCAGCGCGAAGCCGAATACCACGCCGTGGATGACCGGCCAGCCCATCAGCGCCGCCAGGCCCCAGCCGAGCAGGGTGGCCACCAGGATCTGTCCGATCGCGCCGGGAATGGCGATCGCCTTCACCGCCATCAGGTCTTTCAGCGAGAAATGCAGGCCCACCCCGAACATCAGCAGCATCACGCCGATTTCGGCCAGCTGGTTGGCCAGGGCCTGGTCGGCGACGAAGCCGGGGGTGAACGGTCCTACGCAGATGCCCGCAACCAGATAACCGACCAGGGGAGACAAACGCAGCTTGTTGGCCAGCGCGCCGAGAATGAAGGCGAGCCCAAGGCCAACGGCAACGATGTTGATCAGGTCGGTGTCATGGTGCATCGGGGCTCGCAAAAATAGGGGATGTCCCGATTTTCACCGATGCGGCCGATCCGGGCAAACATCGCGTGCCACAGTGCTGGTATGTCCCCGTGGTCAGGTGATGTGCTGTCCGGGACAGGCGCGCATGACAGGCATGAATGCGCGGAATCGCCCGGTTGCGGGCCGAAAACGCACATGCCCCGGAAGACCGGGGCATGGGGTATGTGGAAAGGCGTTTGACAGTGCCCCCTGAGTCAGGGGGCGGCCGCGAAGCGGCGGGGGTATGGGGGCAGGTGAGCGGGGCCCGCGGTTTGCGCAGCAAACCGTGGGGCGACAGCGCGAATGCGTTGTCGCGTCCACGGCCAGCGGCCGGCACTACTTTATTACCACTTGTAGCTGATGCGACCGTATACGTAGGCGCCGTTGAAGCCGTAAGGCGAGTAGTTGCTGTACGGCAGCATGCCCCAGGTGGAGTTCTGCAGGTCCACGGTACGGTCGGGGTATTCGTCCAGCAGGTTGTCCGCGCCCAGGGTGAGGGCCCAGTTCTCGCTGGGCTTGTAGCTTACCGACGCATCCAGCACCCACGAGCCGTCGTAGGTCTGGTCGCGCAGCGCGGTGGCCGAGTTGCGCACGGTGAAGCTGCCGTAGCGCGTGGCGGCCAGGTTCAGGTCCCAATGGTCGCTGCGCCAGGTGCCGCTGAGGATGGTCTTGTTGCGCGGGTAGCTGTCTTCGATGCGGCCGATTTCGTCGCGGCCGATCAGCGACTGGGTGATGCCCAGCGTGCCGAACACCGGCGGCGAGGCGATGAACTTCTTCACCTCGGTGTCGTTGTAGCTGTAGGCCGCGGTCAGTTCCAGCGTGCTGGCGCTGAACGGGATGGAGTAGCTGGACACCGCATCGATGCCGCGGGTACGCGTATCCACGCCGTTGGTGAAGTAGGAGAACGCGGTGACCCCGGGCAGCCCCAGCCCGGCCAGCAGCGAATTGGCGGCGGCATTGGTGGTGATGTTGGTGGACAACACGATGCGGTCGTCGATGTCGATCTGGTACGCATCCACCGTCAGGTACAGGCGATCGATCGGCTGCAGCACCAGGCCCAGGCTGTAGGAGGTGGAGCTTTCGGCCTTCAGCGGGCTGGCGCCCAGCGCCTGTGCCGCGGCACTGGTGGTGGGGAAGGTGCCGCGCTCGACGAAGGCACCGTTGATGATCGTGCTGGTGACCGCCTGGTAGCTCTGCTGGGCCAGGGACGGGGCGCGGAAACCGGACGAGGCGGTGGCGCGCAGCGCGACCTTGTCGGTGAACGCATAGCGTGCCGACAGCTTGCCGGAGAACTTGTCGCCGAAGTCCGAGTAATCCTCGTAGCGCCCGGTCACGCCCGCCGAGAACTTGTCGGTGAGGTCGGCTTCCAGCCCGGCATACACCGCGTAGTTGTGGCGGTCGGCGTCCACCGCGTTGAGCGGGGTGAAGCCGCCAAAGCCCTGCGCGCCGCTGCCGAAATAGGAATTGGCTTCACCGGCCGACTGCTCCCAGTTCTCGCGGCGGTACTCACCGCCGAAGGACAGCGTGACCGGGTAGGCCAGGCCCCAGTCCAGCGACTTGGTCAGGTCGGCGTTGAAAATGTCCTGGGTGTACTTCAGCGTACCGTCGTAGAACGAACGCGGGCTGGTCAGGCCGAGGCTGTAGTTGATGCTGTTGCGGGTGTGGAAATCGATGGTGTTTTCGCCGTGGTTGGCGCTCACATCCCAGGTCCAGCCGCTGTCGGTGTTGCCCTTGACCCCGGCCACCAGCGAGCGGTCCTTGGAGTACTGGTTGATCTGCGGCACGAAACCGTCGGGGTAGGTCTGGGCCAGCAACGGGCCCTGGCCGCTGTTGGTGCGCGAGCGATAAAACGCGAACGAGGTGATGTCGCGGTTGCTGGCCATCGCCGTGGCGTAGGCCGACACGTGGTCGCTGAACTGGAAGCTGGCGTTGACCGAGGCGGCGGTGGCGTCCACCCGCGGGTCGCCGACCACGAAGGTGGTCTGGCCGATGTTGGGGAAATTGCCGGTGTTCGGCGCGGTGCCCTGGTAGGGGCCGGCACGGTTGCTCTCGTCCTGCTGCAGGATCTGCCCGGCCACGTGCACGCTGCCGCGGCCATCGGCGAAGCCGATACCGGCATCGCCGGAGAGCTGGTACTTGTTGCCGTCGCCGGCCGAGTACTGGCCCGCGTCCACGGCCAGGCTGCCGCCGGAGGACGCGCCCTTCAGCACGATGTTGACCACGCCGGCAATCGCGTCCGAGCCGTACTGGGCCGACGCGCCATCACGCAGCACTTCCACCCGCTCGATCGCCGAGATCGGGATCGCGTTGATGTCCACCGCCGACGAGCCGCGGCCGATGCTGCCGTTGACGTTGATCTGCGCCGAGGTATGCCGGCGCTTGCCGTTCACCAGCACCAGCACCTGGTCCGGCGACAGCCCGCGCAGCTGCGCCGGGCGGATGCCGCTGGTGCCGTCGGTGAGGGCCGGGCGCGGGAAGTTCAGCGAGGGCAGGGCCCGCGACAGCGCGGTGGCCAGCTCGGTGGTGCCGGTGGATTGCAGCGCTTCGGGGGTGATGATGTCGATCGGCGACTGCGATTCGGCCACGGTGCGGTCGGCGACCCGGGTGCCGGTGACGATGATGGTGTCCAGCGTGTTGGCGGCGGTGCGCGCAGGGGCGTCCTGGGCGCTGGCGGCGAAGCTGGAGGCACCGAGCACGACAGCTACGGCGGCGGCGAGCGTACTGGTCTTGCGGTTCATCTGGGCGTGGCTCCGGTAGGGACGATGCGGCACCGGAACGACATCTCGACGGCGTGAAGCGGGTCGGCGAAGGCGGGTGTTGCGGTGCGCAATAAAGGAATTAACGGGATATTCATCGCTTGTCAAATAACCGCCAGGTCGACAAAAAACGTTGCAGAAGCAACCATTTACGTGAACTGGCGGGCCCGACATCAGGGTCCCGGGGAAGCGCATGCAGGGTCGTGGGAGAGAGGAACGAGGCCTGCTGCGCATCCCGGGGCGCGTCAAGTATTCGTTAACGTTAGAATTACGTCGCAGGAAGGGTGCTCACCAGCACATTCCATTCCGTTATATGGACCCCCCAAGATGATTTCCCTTCGTAACTTCGCCTTGCGCCGTGGCGAGCGGCTGCTGTTGTCCAATGTCGACCTGACCCTGCACGCGGGGTACCGCGTTGGCGTGGTCGGCCGCAATGGTGCCGGCAAGTCCAGCCTGTTTGCCGCCGTCAAGGGCGAGCTGGAGGCGGACAAGGGCGATGTCGACCTGCCCGGCAAGGTCCGCATTGCCAGCGTGGCCCAGGAAACCCCCTCGCTGCCCGACCCGGCGCTGCAGTTCGTGCTGGAGGGCGACACCGAGGTGGCCGCGGTCATGCGCGAAGAGGCCGAGGCCGCCGCGCGCGAAGACTGGGAGGCGGTGGCCACCGCGCACCAGAAGATGGCCGAGATCGGCGCGTACGACGCCGAGGCCCGTGCCGGCAAGCTGCTGCATGGCCTGGGCTTCCCGGCCGAGACCCACTCGCGGGCGGTGTCCTCGTTCTCCGGCGGCTGGCGCGTGCGCCTGAACCTGGCCCGCGCGCTGATGATGCCCAGCGACCTGCTGCTGCTCGACGAACCGACCAACCATCTGGATCTGGACGCGGTGTTCTGGCTGGAACAGTGGCTGCTGAAGTACCCGGGCACGCTGCTGCTGATCTCGCATGACCGTGAGTTCCTGGACAACGTGGCCACCCACACCCTGCACCTGCATGGCGGTGGCGCCAAGCTGTACCCGGGCGGCTACACCGATTTCGAGCGCCAGCGCGCCGAGCAGCTGCGCCAGCAGCAGATCGCGCACGAGAAGGAACAGGCCGAGCGCGCCCACCTGCAGAGCTTCATCGACCGCTTCAAGGCGCAGGCCAGCAAGGCCGCCCAGGCGCAGAGCCGCATGAAGCGCCTGGCCAAGCTGGCCGGCACCGAGGCGGTGCGCGCCGAGCGCGAGTTCCGCATCGAGTTCTCGCCGCCGGCCAAGCTGCCGTTCTCGCTGATCCGGCTCAACCATGTCGATGCCGGGTACGGCGCCGATGCGGTGATCCTTCACAACGTAGGCTTCGGCCTGGAAGCCGGCCAGCGCATCGGCCTGCTGGGTCCCAACGGCGCGGGCAAGACCACGCTGGTGAAGACCCTGGTGGGCGAGCTGGCCCCGCTGACCGGTGAGCGCGCCGCGCATCCGGACCTGCGCATCGGCTACTTCGCCCAGCACACGGTGGAGTCGCTGCATGAAGGGCAGTCACCGATGGAGCACTTCCGCGACCTGGACCGCGATGCGCCCAACCAAGTGTTCCGCGACTTCCTCGGCAAGTGGAACTTCGCCGGCGACCGTGCCTTCGAGCCGGTGGACGGGTTCTCCGGTGGCGAGCGCGCGCGCCTGGCACTGGCCCTGATCGCCTTCCAGCAGCCCAACGTGCTGCTGCTCGACGAACCGACCAACCACCTCGACCTGGAAATGCGCGAAGCGCTGGCCGAGGCGCTGGCCGACTTCGAGGGCGCGATCGTGATGGTGTCGCATGACCGCCATCTGATCGGCCTGGTCTGCGATACCTTCTGGCGCGTGGCCGATGGCGTGGTGGAGCCGTTCGACGGCGACCTGGATGCGTACGCGGCGTGGCTGCGCTCGCGTCCCGCCGCGCAGGGCACCAAGCAGAAGATGGCCGCGGCCGCACCGGAACCGGTGCCGCCGACCCCGCCGCTGCCGCCGAAGAAGCCGGTCAACCCGCACAAGCTGGCCGCCGCCGAAGCCAAGGTGGGCGAGCTGGAAGCGCTGCTGGCCGACCTGGACCGGCAGCTGGCCGATCCGTCCAACTACGCCGACAGCACCCGCATGGCCGTGCTGGGCCGCGACCGCGAGGCTACCGCCACGCTGCTCAGCAAGGCCGAGCAGACCTGGATGGAGCTGCTGGACGCGTAAACGGCATGCCGACCAGCGGTCGGCATCTACCGGGCAAGCCCCGTAGAGCCGGGCTCTGCCCGGCTGCATCTCGGGACACGTAACTACGGTACCGGCCGGAATGCGCCTGTGGCGGGCAAGCCGGGCAGAGCCCGGCTCTACGCGTCTGCCTTTCGGAACGCACCTTCAATTGGCAAGCCGGGCAGAGCCCGGCTCTACGCGTCTGCTTATCGGAACGCACCTTCGCTTGGCAAGCCGGGCAGAGCCCGGCTCTACGTGGCCGCGGGATTCACGCCGCGCCGTCCTGCGCCTCCAGCCATTCCCGGAACCGCCGCGCCGCATCGCTTTCGGCGCGCGAGCGCAGGCGCGTCAACCAGTACCGCCCGAGGTCCAGCGTTTTTGCGAACGGCTGGACCAGCCGTCCCTGCGCCAGGTCCTGTTCGAACATCTTCAACGGCAGCAGCGCCACGCCCGCACCGGCGGCCGCTGCACTGGCCAACGTCAGCGACGAATCGAACACCGGGCCGCGCGCTTCCAGCTCCGCCACCCCGGCCGCCTGCAGCCAGCGCGGCCATTCGTCACTGCGGTACGAACGCAGCAATGCCACGTTGGCCAGGTCGCGCGGATCGCGCAGGCTGCGCGCCAGAGCCGGCGCGCACAGCGGGGCGAACGGGGCGTCCAGCACCGGCGTGCTCACCTGGCCCTGCCAGTCGCCATCGCCAAACCGGATCGCCAGGTCGAGCCCTTCGCCGGCCAGGTCGATGCGGTTGTTGTGGGTCTGCACGCGCAGCTCGATATCGGCATGGCGCGCGGAAAAATCGGCCAGCCGCGGCAGCAGCCAGCCCGTGGCGAACGTGCCTACCACCCCCACCCCGAGCACGTCGCGGAAATGTCCCCCGACGAACCGGTCCAGGCTCACCGCGATGCGGTCGAAGGCCTCGTTGAGTACCGGATACAGCCGCGCGCCTTCATCGGTAAGCGCCACCCCGCGCGGCAGTCGATTGAACAGCGACACCCCGAGCCGGTCTTCCAGCGCCCGGATCTGGTGGCTGAGCGCGGCCTGGCTGACGCACAGCTCCAGCGCGGCCCGGGTGAAGTTCTGGTGGCGGGCGGCGGCCTCGAAGGCGCGCAGGGCATTGAGCGGCAACTGGGGGCGGAGCATGGCGGGAGCCGTGAGCTGGAGTGATGGAATCATCGCATTCCTGCGGCGCATGCGCCGCCCTGCATGAATATCCATCGGGGTTTCCAGATGCGCCGCCCGTTGTCGCAGTCGACACGTATTAGTTCACGTTATGACTGCCGCTGAAAATGGTTGCTGGTGGGCCGGCGGGGATGCTGGCGATACTCTGCCTTCGCCACGGAGGATCCGCATGCTCGCTCGACGTCTTTTCCTGCAATGCAGCGGCGCTGCCGCCGTCTCGGCGATCGCCGCCAGCGTGTTTGCAAAAAAACCCGACGTGGCGGCCACGCCCCGGCCCACGGCCCGCGATTTCGCCGCGCTTGAAGCGGCCAGTGGCGGCCGTCTGGGCGTCACGTTGCTGGACACCGGCAGCGGCCGGCGTTTCGGCCACCGCCAGGACGAGCGCTTCCCGATGTGCAGCACCTTCAAGTTCGCGTTGTGCGCGACCGTGCTGCAGTTGGCGGACCAGGGAAAGCTCTCGCTGGACCGGCGCCTTGCGATGACCACGCAGGACCTGCTGTCGCATGCACCCGTGACCGCGCGCCACGTGGGCAAGGACCTTACCGTGCGTGACCTGTGCCGGGCCACCCTGGTCACCAGCGACAACCCGGCCGCCAACCTGCTCCTGCGCGTCGTGGGTGGCCCGGCCGGCGTGACCGCGTTCCTCCGCGCCAGCGGTGATGACGTGACCCGCAACGACCGTGACGAGCCGGAGGTGAACCGCTTCGCCCCCGGCGATCCGCGCGATACCACCAGCCCGGCGGCCATGGCCGCCAGCCTGCAGCGGCTGGTGCTGGGCGAGGTGCTGCTGCCGGCGTCGCGCCAACAACTGGCCGACTGGCTGATCGACAACGAAACCGGCGATGCACGCCTCCGCGCCGGCCTGTCCAAGGCATGGCGGGTGGGTGACAAAACCGGCAGCAACGGCGAAGACACCACCAACGACATCGCCATCCTCTGGCCACTGACCGGCGGCGCACCGTGGGTGCTCACCAGCTACCTGCAAGGCGCCCGCGTGGACGATGCCGCTCGCAACGATGTACTGCGCCAAGTGGCGATCATCGCCGAGCAGCACATCCACGCCGCGTAACCGCCCACCCCGCGGTAGAGCCGACCGTTGGTCGGCTCCAAGCCATGCCCGATCCAATGGCAGCCGGGCACAGCCCGGCTCTACGTCAGCCGCGTACCGCCTCCAGGAACTCGCGCCCCCAGCGGTCCACGTCGTGATATTCCACGCTGCCGAACAGCTGCCGCATGCGCCCGGTGGCTTCTTCCTCCGGCATCGACAACGCCTGCAGCAGCCCGGCCGTCAGATCGGCCGGGTCGTGCGGGTTGGTCAGGACCGCGCCCTTCAACTCCGCTGCCGCACCGGCGAACTCGCTGAGCACCAGCACGCCGCTGCTGCCTTCGATGCCATGGGTAGCCACGAACTCTTTGGCCACCAGATTCAGGCCGTCGCGCAACGGGGTGATCCACATCACCTGCGCCGCCGCGTAGTGCGCCACCACCTCCTCGAAGGGTAGTGCCTGTGCGAAGAACCGCACCGGCGTCCAGTCCAGCCGCGAGAAGCGTCCGTTGATGCGGCCCACCGCCTGCTCGATCTGGTTCTGCAGCGTGCGGTACACGGTCATCTCGCGCGCGGCCGGGACGCACACCATCAGCAGGGTCACCTTGCCCTGGCGGTCGGGATGCTGTTCCAGCAGGCGTTCGAAGGCCTCCAGCTTGGCCAGCGTGCCCTTGGTGTAGTCCAGGCGTTCCACCGACAGCACCAGCTTGCGCGCGCCGATCTCGCGGCGCAGCTTGAAGATGTCATTGCGCACGTCGCTGCGCGCCAGCACGTTGTGGATGCGGCGCAGGTCGGTGCCCACCGGGTGTGCGCCCAGGGCGATCTCCCGGTCGCCCACGCGCAGGCGCGTGGTCATGGTGTCCAGCCCCACCGCACACCCGTAGGTGAGGAAGCGCGGGGCGCAGCTTTCCCACGCCAGGCGCTCGGCCGGCACGGCGCCGCGCACCACGTCCACGAAGTTCTCCACCTGGCGCGGAATATGGAAGCCGATGTAGTCGCACGACAGCAGGCTGCCGATGATCTCGCGCCGCCACGGCACTACATTGAACACGTCCGCTGACGGGAAGTAGGTGTGGTGGAAGAAGGCGATCTTCAGGTCCGGGCGCAGTTCCCGCAGCGTGGCCGGCACCATCCACAGGTTGTAGTCATGGATCCACACCGTGGCCCCGTGCGCGGCTTCGGCGGCGGTGGCCTCGGCGAACTTGCGGTTGACCGTCAGGAACACCTGCCAGTCGTCCTCGCGGAACTTCGCGCGTTCCCAGAACACATGCAGCATCGGCCAGAACGCTTCCTTCGAGAAGCGCTTGTAGAAGATGTCCACTTCCTGCCGGCTCAACGGCACCCGCGCAGCGGTAAGGGTGGGGTAGCGCTCGGCGTCCACGGCCAGGTGGGTCTGGAATGGTCCGCGCTTGGGGTCGTCGATGCCCCATGCCACCCACGAGCCCTTCTGGCCGCCTTCGAAGAAGCTCAGCAGCGAGGGAATGATGCCGTTGGGCGAGCGCGGCGGGCGCTGCACCAGCACACCGTTTTCCATTACTTCGTCGAAGGGCAGGCGGTGGTAGACCATCACCAGGTCGGCGCCGGCGGCGCGGGCCTGTTTGGGCGGGTAAAGATAGCGGTCATCGTCGGCGAGCAGCGCGAAGTGCTCGATCGCCTCCAGGATGCCGCCGCAGCCCGGTGCCTGGGCATGGAAGGTGTTGGTCAGCGTGGCCGTGGCTTCGGTCAGCGCTGGCTCGGAATCGCCTACGCACACGCCGCGGAAGCCGGCGGTGTACATCGACAGGTCATTGAGGGTGTCGCCGGCCACCAGGATGCGGTCGCGCGGCAGGTCGAGCAGGCGCGCAAGCGCGGCCAGGGTGCGGCCCTTGTCGGTGTCCGGCGGCAGGATGTCCAGGTAGCGGTCTGCCGAATACAGCACGTCGCAGCCCAGCGCCTGGGCGGCAGCCTGGATCTGCGCGCGCAGCGGCGCCAGCGTCTGGGGATCGCAGAAGTACGAGCAGCGCCGCTCCTGGGGCACGTCCTGGCGCTGCAGCGCGGCGAACGGGCGCATCGCCGCGGCCACCACGTGTTCGCCGGGCCAGTGCGCATCGATCATCGACTGCAGCGGCTGCAGGGGCTGCAGCGTGTGGCCATCCACCACGGTCGCGCCGACATCGCAGACCACGTAGTCCGGGCGCGGAATGGCCGGGTCGGAAAGCAGCGGCATCACCGCTTCCAGGCCGCGGCCGGTGATGAAGATCAGGGCGATGCCCGGGTGCTGGTCAACCAGCCGGTACAGCCGGTGGCGCGCAGCGGCATCGCCGGCGAGGAACGTGCCATCCAGGTCGGTGGCCAGGATCAGTTGCGGGGCCGGCGTGGCCGGCGAAGTACGGGTGGGAGTGGAAAGGGCGGGTGTCGATACAGTCAATGGGCTTCCTTATCGGAACGGGTGGATGGGGGGGTATCCGGCGGCGCCTCGAGGTCGGTTTCGGGCATCAGCTCCAGCGCCGACGGCGTGGTGCGCAGCATCAGCCGGAACCCGACCGGATGCGTGCGCACCCGCTGGAACCGCAGCAGGCGCGCGCCGGTGAACAGCGCCAGCAGCATCAGCACCACGGCGAAGTACAAGGGCAGCGCGGCAGGGCCGAAGCGCTGCATCGCCGCGCCGGCCAGCGCCGGACCCAGTGCCGCGCCCACGCCGTGCACCAGCAGCAGGCTGGAACAGCCCGACAGCAGGTGCTGGCGCGGCAGGTAGTCGAGCATGTGGGCCACCGCGAACGGATACAGCGCGAACGCCAGCCCGCCGTAGCAGAAGAACAACCCGAACAGCAGGTGGGTCTGCAGCTGGATCATCGGCAGCGATGCCACCACCGCGATGCCGGCAGCGGCCAGGCTCAGGGCGACCAGCCCACTGCGCCGGTCGTGGCCATTGCTGATATGGCCCAGCGGCCACTGCAGCAGCGCACCGCCCAGAATCGCAGTCAGCATGAACAGCGCCACGCCATTGCCATCCAAGCCCACCGCGCCGGCATACACCGGCAGCAGGCCCCAGAAGGCGCCCATCGCCAGCCCGGACAGGCCCGCCGCCACGGTGGCCACCGGCGCCATCGCATACAGCCGGCTCAGGGTGAGCCGCGACACCACCGGCACGTCCGGCTGGCGCAGGCGTGTTGCGGTGACCGGCAACACCGCCGCGCAGATCAGGATCGCGGTCAGCATGAACATCGCCATCGCGCTGGCCTCGCCCAGCATCAGCAGCACCTGGCCCAGCGCCAGCGCAGAAAGATTGACCACCATGTACAGCGAGAACGCGCGGCTGCGCCGGGCCGGATCGGGCTCGGCGTTGAGCCAGCTCTCGATCACCGTATACAGCCCGACCAGCGCGATGCCGGTGGCGATGCGCAGCACTCCCCAGGCGACGGGGTGCAGCCACAGCGGATGCAGAAGTACGGCGATTGCCGCGAGCGCGGCGAAGAAGGCGAACGCACGGATATGCCCGATGCGGCCGATCAGCGAGGGCGCGAAAAAGGTACCGATGAAGAAGCCGGCGAAATACCCGGACATCACCAGCCCCAGCGTACCGGCACCGAAGCCGGCCTGGCCGCCGCGCACCGCCAGCAGCGTACCCAAAAGCCCGCTGCCGGTAAGGAGCAGCGCGACGCCGGTGAGCAGGGCGGTCAGCCGCAGCATGCGCGCGGCCTGGGTGGGAAGGCAATAAACAACACCTGATCTACCGTAGCACAGCTACGATGAAGCCCCGGTGGCAGCCATGCCGCTGCGTTTGCACTGCCTGTGCATGCAGGCTAGGGTAGGGCGATGAATGTTCCCAACGTTGTTGCACCGCTTGCCATTGCGTTGTTGCTTGCCGCCTGCGGTGGGCGGCAGGACAGCGTGGCCCACGACGTGGCCAATGCACCGGCCGATGCGTTCCTTGCCGCGGTCGCCGCCCATTGCGGCAAGGCGTACGAAGGCAAGGTGATTGCCAACGAACCACGCACCGATGCACCCGATCCGTTCGACGGCAAGCGCTTGGTGATGCATGTGCGCGGGTGCGACGACCCCGCCCACGGGCTGCGCATTCCGTTCCATGTCGGCGACGATCACTCACGTACCTGGGTGATCAGCCGCACCGAGACCGGCCTGCGCCTGAAGCACGATCATCGCCACCAGGACGGCAGCCCCGATGCGGTGACGATGTACGGCGGCGACAGCAAGCCACCGGGTACCGCGCAGCGCCAGAGCTTCCCGGTGGATGCCGATTCGGTGGCGATGTTCCGCAAGGCAGACATGCTGCCGTCCGTGCACAACACCTGGGCGATGGACATCGAGCCGGACCAGCGCTTCATCTATGAACTCACCCGCCCGGGCGGTCGCCGCTTCCAGGTCGAGTTCGACCTGAGCAAGCCGGTCGCGCTGCCGCCCGCGCCCTGGGGCAGCAGCCCGTAAAGCGGGGCTCTGCCCCGCTCCCGTTCGCGCACCTTCGACAGGTTCATGAGGTTGCCGGCCAGCGGCCGGCACTACCGGTTCGTGGGGTGGGCACCCGTTCGCCGCGCCATCCAGACCGCGTAGAGCGGGGCTCTGCCCCGCTGCTGT
Source organism: Stenotrophomonas sp. 364 (assembly GCF_009832905.1). Lineage (NCBI taxonomy): Bacteria > Pseudomonadati > Pseudomonadota > Gammaproteobacteria > Lysobacterales > Lysobacteraceae > Stenotrophomonas > Stenotrophomonas sp. 364. Next base: position 3,218,833 of record NZ_CP047135.1, on the reverse strand, counting down.
TCGCGCACCTGCCGGGGGTTCATGAGGTTGCCGGCCAGCGGCCGGCACTACCCGTTGCTGCGTTTACCGCACCCCGAACCGGGCACGGCAGCCGTTGCTGACCCACAGGCTGCTGTTGGTATAGCCCCAGCTGCGGCCTTCCACGCAGGCGCTGCCGGACAGCTGCTGCTGCAGTACCGGGCGGCCCTGCCGGGCGTCCCAGGCGCAGGTCTGCTGGCGGTTGCTGTTGCTGCTGCAGGTCACGCTGTAATTGGCGTTGCCGCCGCCGTTGCCCCCGCCCCAGCCGCCCCGGGCCTCGGCGAACTCGCCCCGGCAGCCGCGGTTGACCCACACCGCGCCATTGCGCACGCCCCAGGTCTGGCCTTCCACGCAGGCCGAGCCCGAGATCTGCCGGACCAGGGTGGCGTTGCGCCAGCCGGTGTTGCAGCTGCGCTCGCGGTTGTCCTGGCTCTCGCAGCGGATGGTGCCGCCGGTGCTGCCGCCGCCACCGCCCCAGTTGCCGCCGTTGCCGCGCCCTTCGACGAACTCGGCGCGGCAGCCGCCGGTGACCCACACCGTGCCGTTGCGTGAGCCCCAGGTGCGCCCTTCCTGGCAGGCCGAGCCGGAAATCTGCCGCGACAGCTGGGCACTGCGCCAGCCGGTGTTGCAGACCCGCTCGCGGTTGTTCTGGCTCTCGCAGCGCACCGTGCCGCCGTTGTTGCCCCCGCCGCCGCCGTTCCAGCCGCCGCCGCTGCCGCGCAGCGAGGTGGCGATGTCCTGCTTGATCCGCGAGAAGCCCCAGCCCGAATTGACCTGGGCCAAGTAGAAGCGCAGCTGGTCGTCGGGAATGCGGCGGCCATTGGACTGGTCGGCATATTCCTGGGTGATCACCCGCGAGCGGTCGCTGGAAGACAGCTGCGACAGGTTCTCAGGGGCATAGGCGCGGGTGCTCATCTGGGCCTGGGCGGCCGGGGCGCTACAGCCCAGTGCCAGGGCCAGGCAGACAACGGTGAGGCGACGGTTCATAGCGACATCCCCTTGCGGTCGTTGGTGCGCGGACTATAGGAACGGGCCGGGTTCACGCCGCGTGATGCCCGCCGGGCGGGCCGCAGGCCCCGGCCGGGCAGGGGCGGGCAACGGCCCATTTGCCCCGGCGCAGGCTACGCCGCAGAATAAAGGGCTGTCCGGCGCAACCTGGTGCCGGCATTCTCCTGCGGAGCTTTACCCCCATGCGTACCCACTTCTGTGGCCTGGTCGATGAGACCCTGATTGGCCAAACCGTTACCCTCGCCGGCTGGACCGACGTTGCCCGCAACCAGGGCGGCGTGTGCTTCATCGATCTTCGCGATCATGAAGGCATCGTGCAGGTGACGGTGGAAGTCGACAACGCGGCCGTGTTCGCCGTGGCCGCCGGCCTGGGCTACGAGGATGTGCTGCAGGTGGAAGGCGTGGTGCGTGCGCGCCATGCGGTGAACGACAAGATCCGCACCGGCAAGGTGGAAGTGATCGCCACGGCCATCACGGTGCTCAACAAAGCCGAGCCGCTGCCGTTCCACGCCCACGAGAACCCGGGCGAGGAAACCCGCCTGAAGTACCGCTACCTGGACCTGCGCCGCCCGGAAATGCAGCGCATGCAGCGCACCCGCATCAAGCTGGTGCAGGCGCTGCGCCGCCACCTGGACGCCACCGGCTTCCAGGACATCGAAACCCCGATCCTGACCAAGGCCACCCCGGAAGGCGCCCGCGACTTCCTGGTGCCGGCGCGCATGCACCCGGGTGAGTTCTACGCCCTGCCGCAGAGCCCGCAGCTGTTCAAGCAGATCCTGATGGTGGCCGGCTTCGACCGCTACTACCAGATCGCGCGCTGCTTCCGCGACGAGGCCCTGCGTGCCGACCGCCAGCTGGAATTCACCCAGCTGGACATGGAGTTCGCCTTCGTGCGCGAGCGCGACGTGCAGGACTTCGTCGAAGACATGATCCGCGCCATCTTCAAGGAAGTGGTGGACGTGGAGCTGGCCGCCAGCTTCCCGCGCCTGACCTGGGCCGAGGCGATGCGTCGCTTCGGGTCGGACAAGCCGGACCTGCGCATCGCGCTGGAGCTGGTGGACGTGGCCGAACTGGTCAAGACCAGTGAGTTCCCGGTGTTCACCGCCGCCGCCAACGACGCCGACGGCCGCGTGGCCGCGCTGCGCATCCCCGGCGGTGCCACGCTGAGCCGCAAGCAGATCGACGAGTACGCCGCACATGCCGCCAAGTACGGCGCCAAGGGCCTGGCCTACATCAAGATTGGCGACACCGGTGAAGTCAGCTCGCCGATCGCCAAGTTCTTCAGCGAAGAGGCCTTCGCCGCGCTGGTGGCCCACGTGGGCGCCGGCAACGGCGACATCGTGTTCTTCGGTGCCGGTGGTTACAACAAGGTCTCCGACTTCATGGGCGCCCTGCGCCTGAAGGCCGGCAAGGACTTCAACCTGGTCGCCGACGGGTGGGCCCCGCTGTGGGTCACCGACTTCCCGATGTTCGAGTATGACGACGAAGCCCAGCGCTACGTCGCCCTGCATCACCCCTTCACCGCCCCGGCGGTGGACGACATCGCCGACCTGCGCGCCAACGCCAAGACCGCCGTGTCGCGCGGCTATGACATGGTGCTCAATGGCAACGAGATCGGCGGCGGTTCGATCCGTATCCACCGCTCGGACATGCAGAGCGCGGTGTTCGAGCTGCTGGGCATCGGTGCCGAAGAGGCCGAGGCCAAGTTCGGCTTCCTGCTCGACGCCCTGCGTTTCGGCGCGCCGCCGCACGGTGGCATTGCCTTCGGCATCGACCGCATCGCCGCGCTGATGGCTGGCACCGAGTCGATCCGCGACGTCATTCCGTTCCCGAAGACCACCGGCGCGCAGTGCCTGATGACCGGCGCCCCGTCGCCGATCCCGGACGAGCAGCTGGCCGAAGTGCACATCCAGGTTCGCCCGCGCAAGGCCTGACCCGCCAACGTAGTGCCGGGCTCTTCCCGGCAAGCCCCACCAAACCCCGGAGATCCTGCAATGAGCGAATTCGCGTTTTCGTTGGAATGGGAAAAGCTGGGCAATGAAGGCGCCGACGCCACCCTGGTCACCGAACGCGCCCGCGTGTTCGGTGGCTGGCTGGTGCGCGTGGGCACCAATCCCGCCGCCATGGCGTTGACCTTCGTGCAGGACGGCGAAGGGCGCTGGGATGGCGAGGACTTCGGCGTGGAAGACTACGAAGAAGACGAAGACGACCTCGACGAGGAAGACGACGAGGAAGAGGAAGAAGGCGAAGAGGACGAGGAAGAGTACGAGGACGAGGACGAGGAAGAAGAGGAGGGCGACGAGGAAGAAGACGCCCCCCACGGAGCGCAGGCCTGAGGCCTGCCCGGACCCCGCCATGTACACCATCCGCCGTGCCACCGTTGACGACGCACCGACCCTGTCGGTGCTGGCCACGCGTACCTTCGTGGAAACCTTCGGCCACCTCTATCCTGCGCAGGACCTGCAGGATTTCCTGGACGAGGCCTATGCGGTCGACCGCCAGCACATCATCCTGGCCCACCCGGATTACGCGGTGTGGCTGCTGGAACGGGACGGCGTGGCGGTCGGCCATGCAGCGGCCGGCCCCTGCGGCCTGCCGCACCCGGACGTGCAGCCGGGCGATCGCGAACTCAAGCGCCTGTACCTGATCAAGGACGAACAGAGCTGCGGTTGGGGCAGCCGGTTGCTGGAAACGGCACTGGACTGGCTCGAACGCGACGGCCCGCGCACGCTGTGGCTGGGCGTGTGGTCGGAGAACTTCGGCGCGCAGCGTTTTTACGCCCGCTACGGCTTCACCAAGGTGGGCACCTACGAATTTCCGGTCGGCAGCGTACGCGACCTGGAGTTCATCCTGCGCCGACCGGCCGGCCCGGCGCGCTGAGCACCCGTCCCGTTTCCTTCTCCATCGCAATGGACCGCAACGGCTTCACCCGCCGTTGCACGGTCTATTCGTCTAATGGCCGTGTTTCCTCCCGCAGGTCCCAAGCCAACCGGCTAGGCTGAGTGCATGAATCCCCCTGTTTTACTGCTTCACGGCATCTGGAATGCGCGCGCGTGGGTGGGCCCGCTGGCCTGGCGGCTGCGCGCACGCGGCTTCAGCGTGGACACCTTCGGTTACTCCAGCGTTTTCGGCGGGCCCGACGTGGCCGTGCCGCAGCTGCTGGAACGGCTCAAGGGCAGCGGCCCGGTCTCGCTGGTCGGACACAGCCTGGGCGGGCTGGTGGCGCTGGAAGCGTTGCGCCAGCAGCCGGACCTGCCAGTGTCGCGGGTGGTCTGCCTGGGCTCGCCGCTGCGCGGCAGCGGCACCGCCCGCTCGCTGGCCGACCACGGCTGGTCGCTGGCGCTCGGGCGCAGCAGCGAATTGCTGCTCGACGGGCTGCCCGCCTGGGAGGGCAGGGCGCAGGTGGGGTTGATTGCCGGATCGGTCCCGCACGGGCTGGGCAGCCTGCTGGGCGCCATTGGCGAGGCCTCCGACGGCACCGTGGCGCTGGATGAGACCCACCTGCCGGGCCTGGCCGACCATTGCGTGGTCCCGGCCAGCCACAGCGGGCTGGTGTTTTCCCCCGAGGCGGCGCGCCAGACCGCCGCCTTCCTGCGCGATGGCCGCTTTCGACCGGACCGCGCCGCCCACGCCGCCTGAGCCCGGGCGGCCCCCCGGCCACGACTAACACGGTCGCGGCGGGCGATCAGGTAGAATCCGCGCCCTGTTCCTCATGCAAGCACGGTAATACCCATGGGTAGAGGTCCCTCGATCGAGAACCGCAAAAACGCGTCCGACGCGAAGCGCGGCAAGATTTTCACCAAGATCATCCGCGAGATCGGCGTTGCCGCGCGCGGCGGTGGAGGAGACCCCAACAACAACCCGCGCCTGCGGGTTGCCATGGACAAGGGCCTGGCCTCGAACATGTCCAAGGACGTGATCGAGCGCGCCATCAAGAAGGCCACCGGCGAACTGGAAGGCGTGGAATACGAGGAGATCCGCTACGAGGGCTATGCCCCCGGCGGCGTGGCCGTGATCGTGGACTGCCTGACCGACAACCGCGTGCGCACCGTGGCCGATGTCCGCCACGCGTTCAGCAAGTGCGGCGGCAACATGGGCACCGAAGGCTCGGTGGCCTTCATGTTCAAGCGCGTGGGCGTGCTGCATTTCGCCGCCGGCGCCAATGAAGAGACCATCACCGAGGCGGCCATCGAGGCCGGCGCGGACGACATCGTGGTGTACCCGGAGGACGGCGCGATCGACGTGCTGACCGCTGCCGACAGCTACCACGCGGTCAAGGACGCCATGGAAGCGGCCAAGCTGACCCCGGACCACGCCGAACTGACCTTCCGCGCCGACAACGACATCAAGGTCGAAGGCGACACCGCCCTGCAGGTCAAGAAGCTGCTGGACATGCTGGAAGACCTGGACGACGTGCAGGACGTGTTCTCCAACGCCGACCTCGGCGCGGACGCCTACGCCTGACCGGACGCACTGCCGGTCGCCTTTGGCGACCGGTGGGCGGACAATGCGGACCATGATGACTCCAGCCGTTCCCTGCCATCGCCGCCGCACTGCTCCGTTCCGGGTCCTGCCCGGCCGCGTGCGTGCCGCATGACCCGCATCCTCGGCATCGACCCCGGTTCGCAACGCACCGGGGTGGGCATCATTGATGTGGATGCCACCGGCAAGGTCGTGCACGTGCACCACCTGCCGCTGGTGTTGCTGGGCGCCGACGATTTCCCGCAGCGCATGAAGCTGCTGGTGCTGGGCCTGAACGCCCTGGTCGAGGAATACCGCCCCGACGAAGTGGCGATCGAAAAAGTGTTCATGGCGCGCAACCCCGACTCGGCCCTGAAGCTGGGCCAGGCCCGCGGCGCGGCCATCTCGGCGGTGGTCATGCGCGACCTGCCGGTCAGCGAATACGCGGCCACCGAAATCAAGCTGGCCGTGGTCGGCCGCGGTGGCGCGGAAAAACAACAGGTCCAACACATGGTCGGGCTCATGCTCAACCTGAAAACCAAGCTGCAGGCCGACGCCGCCGATGCGTTGGCCGTGGCGATCACCCACGCCCACGTACGGGCAACGGCGCAGCGCCTGGGCGTCAATGCCCGCATGGCCTGGAGCCGCAAATGAGGAAAGCTGCATGATTGGTCGTCTGCGCGGGATCGTGGCCTACAAGGCGCCGCCGTGGCTGCTGATCGACGTCAATGGCGTCGGTTACGAGCTGGAGGCGCCGATGAGCACCTTCTACGACCTGCCCGAGCTGGGCCGCGAGGTCACCCTGTTCACCCACTACGCGCAGAAGGAAGACAGCGTGTCGCTGTACGGCTTCCTGCGCGAGGGCGAGCGCCGCCTGTTCCGCGACGTGCAGAAGGTCAGCGGAATCGGCGCCAAGATCGCGCTGGCGGTGTTGTCGGGTGTGAGCGTGGACGAGTTCGCGCGCATGCTGCAGGCCGGTGACATCACCGCGCTGACCCGCATTCCCGGCATCGGCAAGAAGACCGCCGAGCGCATGGTGCTGGAACTGCGCGACCGCGCAGCCAACTTCGGCGGGGGCGGCGCACCCCTGGCCGGTGCCGCGCCGGCCACCGACCCGGTCTCCGAGGCCACCGTGGCCCTGCAGCAGCTGGGCTACAAGCCGGCCGAGGCCGCGCGCATGGCGCGCGATGCCAACGCCGAGGGCGACGATGTCGCCACCGTCATCCGCAAGGCCCTGCAGGCCGCGCTGCGCTGACCCGCGCGCTGCCTTCTTCCTGATACCGACCGCGTCCGCCCGGAGCACCATGTCCACCTCTTCCACCCAGCACGACAACGGCCACGCCGCGCACGGCCACGCGCCGGCGGCCGGCGGCATGGCCCTGATGATCGGCGCCATCGGCGTGGTGTTCGGCGACATCGGCACCAGCCCGCTCTACACGTTGAAGGAAGCGTTCTCGCCGCATTACGGCCTCAACAGCGACCACGACACCGTACTGGGCGTGCTGTCGCTGGCGTTCTGGGCACTGAACATCGTCGTTACGCTCAAATACGTCACCATCATCATGCGCGCCGACAACGAGGGCGAGGGCGGCATCATGGCGCTGATGGCGCTGACCCAGCGCACCCTGCGGCACGGCTCGCGCTCGGCGTACGTGGTGGGCATCCTGGGCATCTTCGGGGCCTCGCTGTTCTTCGGCGACGGGGTGATCACCCCGGCCATCTCGGTGCTGGGTGCGGTCGAAGGCCTGGAGGTGGCCGCGCCCGGGCTGCATGCGTTCATCGTGCCGATCACGGTGGTGGTGCTGCTGGCGGTGTTCGCGGTGCAGCGCTTTGGCACCGAGAAGATCGGCAAGCTGTTCGGGCCGATCACCTCGATCTGGTTCATTTCGCTGGCCGCGATCGGCATTTGGAACATCGTCGATGCGCCGGAAGTGCTCAAGGCCTTCAACCCCATGTGGGCGCTCCGCTTCTTCATGGAGCACGGCTGGCACGGCATCTTCATCCTGGGCGCGGTGGTGCTGGCGGTCACCGGTGGCGAGGCGCTGTACGCCGACATGGGCCACTTCGGGGCCAAGCCGATCCGCCATGCGTGGTACTTCTTCGTGCTGCCGTGCCTGGTGCTGAACTACCTGGGGCAGGGCGCGCTGGTGCTCAACAACCCCGAGGCGGTGAAAAACCCGTTCTTCGAGGCCGTGCCCGACTGGGCGCTGTACCCGATGATCATCCTGGCCACCATGGCCGCGGTGATCGCCTCGCAGTCGGTGATCACCGGCGCCTTCTCGGTCTCGCGCCAGGCCATGCAGCTGGGCTACATCCCGCGCATGCGCATCACCCATACCTCGCACGACACCATCGGCCAGATCTACATCCCGGGCATCAACTGGGGCATTGCGGTCATGGTGATCGGGCTGGTGCTGGCCTTCCGCAGCTCGTCCAACCTGGCCGTGGCCTACGGCATCTCGGTGTCGGCGACGATGCTGATCGATACCCTGCTGCTGGCCCTGGTGGCCCGCGCGCTGTGGCCGACCTCGCGCTACTGGATCATCCCGCTGTGCGTGGTGTTCTTCATCATCGACCTGGGCTTTGTGATCGCCAACGGCGCCAAGCTGCTGCAGGGCGCCTGGTTCCCGGTGGTGCTGGGCATCGTGCTGTTCACGATGATGCGCACCTGGCGGCGCGGCCGCGAGCTGCTGCGTGACGAGATCCGCAAGGACGGCATCCGCATCGACACCTTCCTGCCGGGGCTGATGCTGGCCCCGCCGGTACGGGTGCCGGGCACCGCGGTGTTCCTCACCGCCGACCCCACCGTGGCCCCGCATGCGCTGATGCACAACCTCAAGCACAACAAGGTGCTGCATGAGCGCAACGTGTTCCTGCACGTGGTGACCCTGCCGGTGCCGTACGCGCCGGAGGGCCAGCGCCTGAAGATCGAGTCGGTGGGCGATGAGTTCTATCGCATCTACGTGCGCTTCGGCTTCATGGAAACCCCGGACGTGCCGCTGGCGCTGATGCGCTCCTGCGACCACGGCGGGATCTACTTCGACCCGATGGACACCACCTTCTTCGCCAGCCGCGAGACCATCGTGGCCACCGCCAACCGGGGCATGCCGATCTGGCGCGACAAGCTGTTCGCGCTGATGCACCGCAATGCGGCCCCGGCCACCGGGTTCTTCCGGATTCCGGGCAACCGCCTGGTCGAACTTGGGGCGCAGGTGGAGATTTAATCTCCACCTGCGCTACGCCCCACGCTTTGCTACGCAAACCGTGGTCCCCGGGGCATTCCACCTGATCCCCCACCTTCGGTGCGCCCCCTTGAAACGCAGTCGCCGTTGGCGCCGGCGTTCCGCGCATTCCACCTAATCCCCCCACCTTCGGTGCGCCCCCTTGAACACCAAGGGGGCTCTCTTCCAGACGCTCGGCGCGATCTGTGGACGAACATGTCACGGCTTTGCTTGCCTGGCGGCGCACGGAATGTTGGCGAAGGCGGGGTGGGTCCGGTTGCGGGGGCGTGAGCGCCATGGATGGCGCGACCGAGCTTACAGGGACGTACTTGCAGCGTCCCCCGCAGCCGGACCCACCCCGCCGTCTCTCAGTACACCGGCTGTTGCCTTGGCTGTTGCCTTGGCTCTTGCCGGGCAGAGCCCGGCGCTACGCGTGGAGCCGGCCAGCGGCCGGCACTACCGGGGCGCGGATCGCGCCCCTTTTGCCGCATAATTGCCGCATGACAGACGACCGCATCATCGGTGCCGGTGCCACCCGCGAAGACGAGGGCACCGACGCCAGCATCCGCCCCAAGCGCATGGCCGATTACCTGGGCCAGGCGCCGGTGCGCGAGCAGCTGTCGATCTATATCGAGGCGACCAAGGCCCGTGGCGACGCGCTCGACCACGTGCTGATCTTCGGCCCGCCCGGGCTGGGCAAGACCACGCTGAGCCACGTGATCGCCAATGAACTGGGCGTGGCCCTGCGGGTCACCTCCGGCCCGGTGATCGAAAAGGCCGGCGACCTGGCCGCGCTGCTGACCAACCTGCAGCCGCACGATGTGCTGTTCATCGACGAAATCCACCGCCTCTCGCCCGTGGTCGAGGAAGTGCTGTACCCGGCCATGGAAGATTTCCAGATCGACATCATGATCGGCGAGGGCCCGGCGGCCCGCTCGATCAAGATCGACCTGCCGCCGTTCACCCTGATCGGGGCCACCACCCGGGCCGGGCTGCTGACCGCGCCGCTGCGCGACCGCTTCGGCATCGTGCACCGGCTGGAGTTCTACACCCCGGAAGAGCTGACCAAGATCGTCCGTCGCTCGGCCGCCATCCTCAACATCGACTGCACCGCCGAAGGCGCGGCCGAAATCGCGCGGCGCTCGCGCGGCACCCCGCGTATCGCCAACCGCCTGCTGCGCCGCGTGCGCGACTACGCCCAGGTCAAGGCCGCCGGCCATATCGACCAGGACGTGGCACAGGCGGCCATGCAGATGCTCAAGGTCGACCCGGAAGGCTTCGACGAGCTGGACCGGCGCATGCTGCGGACCATGGTCGACTACTTCGACGGCGGCCCGGTGGGCATCGAATCGCTGGCTGCGGCCCTGTCCGAAGAGCGCGGCACGCTGGAGGACGTGGTCGAGCCGTACCTGATCCAGCAGGGCTTCCTGATCCGCACCGCGCGCGGCCGCATGTGCACGCACAAGGCGTACCGGCACATGGGCCTGAAGCCGAAGAATCCCCCCGCGGACCTGTTTGCCGAGGCCCTGGATGGAAATTGAGCCCCGGTTCAGTTGGCCGACACGCATTTACTGGGAAGATACCGACGCTGGCGGCGTGGTCTACCACGCACGCTATGTGGCCTTCATGGAGCGGGCACGGACCGAATGGATGCGGGCATTGGGCTTTGGCCAGGAGCGCACGCGCACCGACCATGGCCTGGTGTTCGCGGTCCGCGCGATGACCATGGATTTCCTCAAGCCGGCGCGGCTGGACGATGCGCTGGCGGTGACCGCCACGCTGGTGCAGTGCAAGCGCGCCAGCATGGTGTTCGACCAGCGCGTGTGTCGCGGCGATGAAACGCTGCTGACCGCCCAGGTCAGGATCGCGGCATTGGATGCCTCCACCTTCAAACCGCGTGGCATGGACGATGTCCTCCTTGCCGCGTTGAAACCCTACGAACTTCAAGTATCCGCACAGTGAGGAACAACGGATGATCGCAATGCTCCTGGCCCTGCAGGCCACGGTGACCGAGGCGCTGCCGCAGGAAGTGACCAGTGCTGCGGCGCAGACGGTTGCGCAGGCCGCGCATGGCGGTGGCATCAACTACCTGGACCTGATGGTCAAGGCCAGCCTGCCGGTGAAGATCATCGTGCTGCTGCTGCTGGCCGGTTCGTTCATCAGCTGGGTGATCATTTTCCGCAAGGCGCGCGTGTTCAACGCCGCCAACCGCGAAGCTGACGAGTTCGAAAGCCGCTTCTGGTCCGGCGCCGACCTGGGCAAGCTGTACAGCTCGGCCACCGACCGCAACCGCAAGGTGGGCGGCCTGGAAGCGATCTTCGAAGCCGGCTTCCGCGAATTCACCCGCCTGCGCGACAAGCGCCGGCTGGACGGTCGCGCGCAGCTGGAAGGCGCCCAGCGCGCCATGCGCACCACCTACACCCGCGAAGTGGACCAGATGGAACGCAGCCTGGAGCTGCTGGCCAACATCGGTTCGACCGCCCCTTACGTGGGCCTGGTCGGTACCGTGTTCGGCATCATGGTGACCATGCACGACATGATCAACAGCGGTGAGCAGGCCGGTATCGCCTCGGTCGCGCCGGGCATCTCCGAAGCCCTGTTCGCCACCGCCATCGGCCTGTTCGTGGCCATCCCGGCGGTGTGGGCCTACAACCGCTTCACCACCCGCGTGGAGCGCATGTCGGTCCGTTTTGAGACCTTCGCAGAAGAGTTCAGCTCGATCCTGCAGCGCCAGAGCGCCGGCGACGAGTAAGCGCCCCGCACCAAGGACCCTGCCATGACTGCTGCCATCGGCCGCCGCAAGCGCCGCAAGCTCAAATCCGAAATCAACGTCGTGCCGTACATCGACGTCATGCTGGTGCTGCTGATCATCTTCATGGTCACCGCGCCGCTGCTGACGCTGAGCTTCGAAGTCGACCTGCCCAGCTCCCAGGCCAAGGCCCTGGAAAGCAAGCAGGACCCGGTGATCGTGTCGGTGCGCCTGGACGGCCAGCTCAGCCTGAAGCTGCCCGAGGCCAAGGACCCGACCCCGATGGATCCCGGCCAGCTGCAGGCGCAGCTGGGCGCGTTGGCCGCACAGGACAAGAACCTGCGCGTGATCGTGGCCGCCGACAAGGCCGTGGCCTATGAAAAGGTGGTCGCGGCGATGGACGTGATCAAGCGCGCCAACGTGGAAAAGGTGGGCCTGGCGACCGATGCACGCTGAAGCCCTGCCACCGCAGCGCCAGCCGGAAGAAAAGTGGGGTCTGCCGATCGCGCTGGCGCTTGGCGTGCACCTGCTGCTCGCGCTGGTGTTCATCGGCGCCTGGCTGTGGTCGCCGCAACGCACCACCGAGGCCGCCGCCGGCGACCCGGCGATCGAGGCCAGCCTGCAGTTGTCCGCCTCCGAGGCCGCCGCTGCGCGCCAGGCGCTGCGTGCCTCGGAGAAGCTGCCCGACCTGCCTGAGCCGGTCGCCCAGCCCGAGCCCATCCCCGAAGACACCGTGCCCCCGCCGCAGCCGATCGAGGAACCGCGCCCGCAGGACGCGCCCACCCCGCAGCAGCAACAGGCGCAGGAACGCGTGGCCCAGCCCGACAAGATCGACCAGGAGGCGGTGAACGCGCTGGCGATCTCGGCTGAGAAGGCCAAGCAGGAGCAGGAAGCCAAGCGCCGCCAGGAACAGATCGACCTCACCGAGCGCAAGCGCCAGGAGCAGGCCGAGCAGAAGCTGCGCCTGGCCAAACAGCAGGAAGAGGCGGAAAAGAAGAAGCTGGCCGAGCAGCAGCAGAAGGCCAACGACACCAAGGCCGAAGCCGAGCGTCAGCAGAAGATCGCCGAGATCCGGCGCAAGCGCGAGCAGGCCGAGAAGGAAGCCAAGCTGGCCGAGCAGAAGCTGCGCCAGGTCGCCGCCGCGCGCGCGGCCAGCGGCACGGCGGCTACCACGGGCGCCACCGGCGCGGCCAAGCCGGCGGCCGGCGCCGGCGGTACCAGCGACGACCTGCAGGCCAAGTACGCCGCCGCGATCCAGCAGAAGGTGCTGGCCTCGTGGACCCGCCCGGACAACGTGCCGTTCGGCCAGCGCTGCAAGATCGTCATCCAGCAGCTGCCCGGTGGCACGGTGAACAGCGCCAAGGTCAGCCCGGACTGCCCGTTCGACGAGGCCGGCCGCCGCTCGATCGAAGCGGCCGTGCTCAATGCCCAGCCGCTGCCGTACCGGGGCTTCGAGACGGTCTTCCAGCGCACCATCAACTTCAACTTCACCGCGCAGGACTGAGCCCGGGCCGATTGCCCTGGGCCCCGCCTGCGCAGAGCCCCGCATGATGAAGATGCTTTCCCTGTTGGCGGTGATCCTGCTGGTGCCGGGGCTGCTGGGGCCTGGACAGGCGCATGCCGCCCCGGCGCCGGGCCAGGTCAGCCTGCGCACCGCCTATGCCATGGCGATCCGCGACCGGATCATCGCGTCCTGGCTGCCCCCGCCCTCGATGACGTCGGGCCAGCACTGCCGGGTGAGCATCACCCAGCTGCCGGGCGGAACGATCGTCAGCGTCAAGGTGGATGCGGCCTGCCAGTTCGATGCGGCCGGCAAGGCGACGCTGGAACGTGCGGTACTGCGCGCCCAGCCGCTGCCTTACAAGGGCTTCGAGGCCGTGTTCGACCGTAGCCTCAACATCGGCTTTACCGCGCCATGACCCCATGGAGCGCTGGCAGGGATGCCAATCGTTAACGAAATGTGAGTTTTTTGCCGTGGTGACTCTGCTTTCACGCACCGTTGGTTCATGATTGCGAAACGGTTCACCGCCGTCCTGCTATCCCTCGTTCCGGTTTTCCTTCCCTTGAGTGGTCCATGAAGAAAATGCCTCGTTGGCTTGCCGTTGTTGCGGCCCTGTTGTTGCCCTTTGCTGCCATGGCGCAGCAGAAGGGGCTGGATATCGACATCATCGGCGGCAATGCGTCCGCAACCCCGATCACCGTGGTGCCCATGCCCTACCAGGGCTCGGCCGGTGCACCGCAGACCGACGTCGCGGCCGTGGTACGCGCCGACCTGGAGCGCTCGGGCCAGTTCCGCACCCTGCCGGAAGCGCAGATCGTGGAAAAGCCGACCCGGGGCAGCGAGATCCAGTTCGCCACCTGGCGCGCGCTGAAGCAGAACTACATTGTGGTGGGCCGGGTCATGGACGCCGGTGCCGGCGCCTACCGCGTCGAGTACGAACTGTATGACGTGCCCAAGGGCGAGCGCCTGCTGGGCCTGGCGATGACCGCCCGCGGCAACGCCATGCGCGACGTCGCCCACCAGATGGCCGACGCCATCTACGAGAAGATCACCGGCGTCCGCGGCGCCTTCTGGACCCGCATCGCCTATGTCACCGCCAGCGGCAAGGGCGATGCCATGCGTTACGCGCTGATGGTGGCCGATTCGGACGGCTTCAACCCGCAGACCATCGTGCGCTCGGCCGAGCCGCTGCTGTCGCCGTCGTGGAGCCCGGATGGCAACCGCCTGGCCTACGTCAGCTTCGAGCGGGGCAATTCCGCCATCTACATCCAGAACATCTCCACCGGCGCCCGCGAACTGGTCACCAGCTTCCGCGGCATCAACAGCGCCCCGTCGTTCTCCCCGGACGGCCGCCGCCTGGCCCTGTCGCTGTCGCGCAGCGGCAACCCGGAGATCTACGTGATGGACCTGGGCAGCAAGCAGCTGACCCAGCTGACCAACCACTTCGCCATCGACACCGAGCCGACCTGGAGCGCCGACGGGGCCAGCGTCTACTTCACCTCCGACCGTGGCGGCCGCCCGCAGATCTACCAGGTGCCCTCCAGTGGCGGCAGCGCCTCGCGCGTGACCTTCCAGGGCAACTACAACGCGACCCCGAGCCTGTCCTTCGACGGCAAGAAGCTGGTGGTGGCCCAGGGTAGCGGCAATACCTACAAGATCGCGATGATGGACAGCAGCCTGGGTTCGGCGCGCTGGAGCACGCTGTCGCCGGGTTCGCTGGACGAATCGCCGAGCTTTGCGCCCAACGCGAGCATGGTGTTGTACGCCGCCCGTGAGGGTGGTCGCGGCGTCTTGTACGCCGTCTCGGCCGATGCGCGCGTGCGCCAGCGGCTGGTTTTGGCCGACGGTGACGTCCGTGAGCCTTCTTGGTCGCCTTACCGTACAAAGCGCTAACAGAGTGTTAAGATTTCCACCGTATTCATCCCACATCCGGCTTTAGGAGCCTCAAAGGTATCGCCATGAACAAGACCACCCGCGTTCTGCTTGTCTCCCTGTTGTCCGTGGCCGCCCTGGCCGGTTGCTCGAAGAAGGTGAAGGAACAGCCGGCAGCCCCGGTTGATACCGGCTCCTCGACCACCACCCCGAGCGGTCCGTCGACCTCCGGCCTGTACGGCCCGGGCGACCTGGACACCGATTCCTGCCTGCGCCAGCGCGTGGTGTACTTCGACCTGGACAAGGAAGAAGTGAAGCCGGAATTCCAGGCCATCATGGCGTGCCACGCCAAGTACCTGCGTGACCGTCCGTCCTCGCGCATCACCCTGCAGGGCCACACCGACGAGCGCGGTTCGCGTGCGTACAACCAGGCCCTGGGCGAGCGTCGTGGCAACGGCGTCAACTCCGCTCTGCAGGCCAACGGTGGCTCGGCTTCGCAGCTGACCGTCGTGTCCTACGGCGAAGAGCGTCCGGTCTGCACCGAGTCGGGCGAGTCCTGCTGGTCGCAGAACCGTCGCGTCGAGATCGTGTACACGGCTCAGTAATAGATGCGCTTTCGATTTCTATCGATGATCGTTGCGGCAGCCCTCGTGGCTGCCGCACCGGCCAATGCGCAGCGCCAGAGCCTGGCCGACCGCGTTGGCGCGCTTGAGCAGCAGGCCCAGAACAACCAGTCCAACATGGACATGCTCAACCAGCTCACCCAGCTTCGCACCCAGGTGCAGGCCCTGCAGTCGCAGGTGGAGCAGTTGCAGCATGACAACGAGCAGCTCAAGCAGACCGCCAAGGACCAGTACCTGGACCTGGACAGCCGCTTGAACCGACTGGAAGGTGGCGCACCGCTGCTGCCTGCCGCACCCGCCGCGAGCGCACCTGCGCCCGCCGCTGCAGCACCGAAACCGGCAACGGCCGCTTCCGAGCGGCCGCCCTCCGTGCATGGCGATGCCGGCAGCCTGGCTGCCAGTGGTGAGGAGCGTACGGCTTACAACGTCGCCTTCAATTCGCTCAAGGCCGGCAAGTACGACGACTCGGCGCAGCTGTTCCTCAGCTTCCTTGAGTTGTACCCCAACGGCGTCTACGCCCCCAATGCGCTGTACTGGCTGGGCGAGAGTTACTACGCCACCCGAAATTTCCCGCTGGCTGAGGCGCAGTTCCGCGACCTCATCTCGCGCTACCCGACCCACGACAAGGCGTCGGGCGGCCTGCTCAAGATCGGCCTGTCGCAGTATGGCGAAGGCAAGGTCGACCAGGCCCAGGCCACCCTGGAACAGGTGGTGGCCACCTATCCCGGCAGCGATGCCGCGCGTACCGCGCAGGACCGCCTGCAGTCGATCCGGCTGGGCCAGCAGATCCGCTGAACCGCCGTCCGGGCGCCGCCCAGGCCGCCCCGCTATAATGATCCCTCGTAGAGCCGGGCTCTGCCCGGCCGCATGAACTGCCGGGCACGTCCGGCTGTTGTCGTTTCCGATGCCGTATTCCCAAGAATCACCGCCATGACCGTTTCCTTGTCCGCCGCCGCCGCGCTCCCCAGCGAGATCGTGCAGTCGCCCCTCCCGCGCCTGAAGATCACCGAGATCTTCACCTCGCTGCAGGGCGAAGCCGATGCCGCCGGCTGGCCGACCGTGTTCGTGCGCCTGACCGGCTGCCCGCTGCGCTGCACCTACTGCGACACCGCCTACGCCTTCCATGGCGGCACCTGGTGGGACATCGATGCGATCGTGGCCGAGGTGCAGGCCCAGGGCGTGCACCACGTCTGCGTGACCGGCGGCGAGCCGCTGGCGCAGAAGCGCTGCCTGGTGCTGCTGGAAAAGCTGTGCGACGCAGGCCTGGACGTGTCGCTGGAAACCTCCGGCGCGCTGGACGTCAGCGCGGTCGATCCCCGCGTCTCACGGGTGGTGGACCTGAAGACCCCCGGCTCCGGCGAAATGGCCCGCAACCGGCTGGAGAACCTGCCGTTGCTGACCCGCCGCGACCAGATCAAGTTCGTGCTGTGCAGCCGCGAGGACTACGAGTGGGCACGCGGCATGGTCGCCGAGCACCGCCTCAACCAGCGCAGCATGGTGCTGTTTTCGCCCAGCAAGGACCAGGTGAGCCCGCGCCAGCTGGCCGACTGGATCGTCGAAGACCGCCTGCCGGTGCGCTTTCAGATGCAGCTGCACAAGCTGCTCTGGAACGACGAACCCGGCCGCTGAGGTCGGTTGTCGAGGGCGCAACGACCGCTCACCACGCCTCAATTTCCAGTTTTCATCCCGGCGCGGGACAGCGTGCTGGCTCCCGCAACCCACCGGAAACACCCCCTCATGAAAAAAGCAGTCGTCCTCCTGTCCGGCGGCATGGACTCCGCCGCCGTCATCGCCATCGCCCAGGAGCAGGGCTTCGCCGTGCACGCGCTCAGCGTGCGCTATGGCCAGCGCCACACCTCCGAACTGGAGGCGGCCGCCGCGGTCGCCCAGGCGCTGGGCGTGGTGGCGCACAAGACCGTCAACGTGGACCTGCGCAGCATCGGCGGCTCGGCCCTGACCGATGACATCGACGTACCCGAGGCGGGCGGGGAGGGCATTCCGGTCACCTACGTGCCGGCGCGCAATACCATCATGTTGTCGGTCGCACTGGGCTGGGCCGAAGTGCTGGGCGCCAGCGACATCTTTTGCGGCGTCAACGCCGTGGACTATTCCGGCTACCCCGATTGCCGCCCCGAGTTCATCGCCGCCTTCCAGGCCCTGGCCAACCTGGCCACCAAGGCCGGCGTGGAAGGCGCGGGCATCCAGGTGCACGCGCCGCTGCAGTTCCTGAGCAAGGCCGACATCGTGCGTGAAGGCGTGCGCCTGGGCGTGGACTTCGGCCTGACCGTGTCCTGCTACAACGCCGACGACACCGGCGCGGCCTGCGGCCACTGCGATGCCTGCCGCCTGCGCGCGCAGGGCTTCACCGATGCCGGCGTGGCCGACCCGACCCGTTACGCCTGAGCGCTAAGTGGTTTCGCCCGAGCGCCTTGTGGGTTAGAATGCGCACCCCCGGCAGCGATGCCGGGGCATGCAATGGGCCGTTAGCTCAGTTGGTAGAGCAGAAGACTTTTAATCTTTTGGTCGATGGTTCGAATCCATCACGGCCCACCATTGCAGCAACGAATCAGGCGCCTACCGGGCGCCTTTTTTGTGGCTTGGGGCCATCACTGCCCGCTCGGCAGTACCACCGCGCGACGACCCGGTCAGGGATCGAAAGGCGTGCCGCCGCTACTGCAGCGCAGCTCATCGCTGCTACCAGCCAGATGGCTCGCCATCCTCATCGTCCACCGACATCCCGGTGCAGGCGCGGACCCAGGCAAACAGCCGCGCAAGATCCGCTTCGATGCTGGTCGGGTGAGCACTGACCTCAAGAAACACGCGTTCCTCTTCCAGGAACACGCGTACGTCGTGGCACCACGCATCCGCGCCCCTCGGCTCGGTGCCTACCAGCCGGAATTCGTGCGCGCCAACACAGCGGGAAAAGGTCTCAAGCTGGGTGATTTTCTGCTTCACCTCGTCACGATGGGACGCATACCATCCCTCATCCTCAAACGACAGCACGAACTCCGCTGACATCTCCATCTCCCTGCTGCTGTGATGCATCCCGCTGGGAGCAAGTAGCGGCCCGCCGCGGCTCTATGCCGCCCCTTCCTGGGTGGCTTGATGGGCGCTGAGCACGCGTGGACGCAGGTCCTCCACCAGCCGCTTTCTGCTGCTGCGCGCGTACTCGGCAGGGGAGAAGGGCATGGCGGAGTCGGCGTAGTCATCAATCAACGCCAGCAACTCGCCGGCGGCGATGCCGGGCGGTGCGGGGTTGCTTCCGTTGCAGGTCAACGCAACCAGGGTTTTCTGGAGCACCTCTTTTCGCACAATGCCCTTGCCACTGGACGGATCGGCGACGCACAGGCCGAATGTGCCGTTGAAGAAGTGCGGAAGCAGCGCCTCTACCGTTGCGTCCACCCGGTGCGCGTCGTCGTCGCAGGTGCGCAGATGCGCCGCCAGTTCGGCCGCCAACGTCGAGACCACTGCCGCGCGCTCCTCGCCTGCGGCGGCGTCTGCGGCGATGCGGACCCAGCGGGTGCATTCGGGGCGGAAGAACGCACCGGATACCCGCGAATCGGTGTCGATCGATCCGAACGCGGCCGAGTGGATCGTCCCCGCATTGCAGCGGTACGTCGGCGCGGGAATGGCCTCGGCCGCAATCAGCGCATCCAGACGCTGCACGGTGATGCCTGCCAGCGCTGCGCAGGTGGATGTGTCGACAAAGTGATCGCGCAGGTACGCATCCAGCAGCATGGGGTCTCCATCAAGAAAAAGTTGCAGCGTATGGAGGGTAGCCGAAACACACGCGCGCATGGAGGATCCGCCGCCTGCCCCTGCCGCATCAGCGGGCAACGCTGTCGCTAAAGGCTGCTCGGTACGCGTTGGTGGGGGTGACCGGAGCCCGTTTACCGCCACGGCTGGACGACCACACGTCCTCCGCGGGGACTACATATGGTCGATCATATTATTGAATTGCTCAGAGCACTGAGAGTAGCAATGGAGCTAGATCGTCTTCTCTCGCTGTATCGGGAGCTTCCAGAATTTATGGGCATCAAAATTACTCACGTTGATCAGGTGAGTGCGTTTGGTGATATGTCGATAAACGTTGCTGCAACACGGGGCTCAATCGAGGAGCTCGAGACGCTGCTGGGCGCCGGTGCCGATGTAAATAGCGCTGGCGAGCATGGATGCACTCCGTTGCACAATGCGGTCGAGCAGGGCAAGTACGAAGCAGTGGAGTGGCTGCTGCGTCACGGCGCACAGAGAGGAATAAGAAACGAAGCGGGAGAGACGCCGGGACAGTTGGCCTCTTTGCTTGGTTAGACACATAGTGCGGCGCACTTGAGCGACAGATAGTAGAGCTGAGGCCCTGGGGGGAACGCGCAGGTAGAGAGCATGCGCCTGCAGCGTGGCAAGCGTTACCCATTGGACATGTGGACAGTGCGCGTGGCGTGGGCGTGGATGCCGTACTCGACTGCGGTGCTCCGCCGCTGGATCAGGAGGCGCACAGTGTTCCGCACCCGTCGGCGCTGAACGCCACAACGGCCTGCTGGAGCAGTGCGGCATCGTTTGCATCCATCTGCTGGCGCGCGTCTTTCAAGGCGTCGCGCACGGGCAGGCGCTGCGCCGGCTGCAGCATGCGCGCGTAGGGGGCCGCCGTTTCTGCCAGTGCGCGCACCAGGGTGTGCCTCAGCGCGCTATCAGCAGGCTGCGCGCGCATTGTCTCCAGCATATCCAGGTACTGGCGTTGCGCGTTGCGGCGCAGGGTATCGGTCCCGTCAGGTCCCAGCGCGGCCCGTTCGTCGGGCGTGGCAACCGTAAGCCATTGGTCCAACAGCGGCTGAATCCGTGCGCCGCAGCGCAGCAGGTAAGGCAGCAGCAGGCCCAGTTGTGGTTGGAAGCGTTCTGCATTGCGGCGGCCAAGGCTTGCCTGCTCGCCGGGGTGGATGCGTACGGCGGCGGGCATCGCGGCCAGTCCAAACTGCATCAGCTGGGTGGACACGGTTTTACCGTACTCGCACGCATTGACCAGCAGTCCAAGATCCGCGGGTACGTAGTCCGGCGCGAGGATCGCATCGCGGTGGGTGATCGCCGCCAGCAACTGCATGGCATCGGCGCTGTCCAGTTGCGTGGGCGCATTGGCAGCTTCGGCCGCCTGGACCAGGTGCAGGTAGTCGCGCGCGGCTTCGTACTGCGTCATGAACTGCGGCGGGATGTCGTTTGCCTTGGCGGGCGCCACGGCCAGCAGCGCTGCAAGGAACGTTGCGCCCAGTAGCAGCGGTGTCCGTGCAGGCGCGCGCCACGCCCAACGTCGGGCGAACGAAAAAACTGGGGTGCCGCTCATCCGTGGCGCATTCCTGGGATCGATTCCGCACGCAGGATAGGTGAGCCGGGCGCATGCCGGCAACCGCGGGGGCAATGTGCTGCGCGGCTTCCGGCCGGGGCGGCAGCCTCCATTGCCTCCCACGGGGATTATGTATAGTAGGTTTTGTGATCAATCGCGCGGTTTGGGGTTCAATCGGCGTGATAAAGCAGTAGGTGATTATTCCCTCCATTTACTCTGACGTATCCAAGGATGGCGCCATGGCACGGAACTGGATTGTGATGGGAGACCCCACCAGCACTGGGGGACAGGTCATCACGGCATCGAACGAAACCGACATCATGGGAATGGGCGTTGCGCGGATAGGCGACAAGGCCACCTGCCCGAAGCTGCACAAGGGTATTTTCCCCATTGTCGATGGGGATATCACGATCCTGGTGGATGGACAGCCCGTGGCATTGCACGGTTGCGCCTTGGCCTGTGGGTGTCGCGTACTGTCCGGCAAGCAGGCCAACGTCTTCGCTGACAGTGGTGCGGCCGCGGGAAGCGCTGCCGCCGCCAGCGCAGGCACCGGCGCCGCCGCAGGGGCGGGCAGTGCGGCGGCGGGCGCAGCAGGTGTCCTGAAAGCGGTGTTGGCCTCGGCGGCGACGTTCGATCAGGCAATCCGCTTCGTTGGCAAAGAGGGGACGCCGTTGGCCGAGGTGCCGTACACCCTGCACCTGGCCGATGGCCGCACGGTGTCTGGGACCACCGATGCCCAAGGAGAAACCACGCGCGTCTCGACAGAGCAGAGCCAGACCATCGTGCGCGCTGAACTACGCGCACCCGCACAGCCGGTCGGTTGCTGCGCGCGCGTGGCGCCGGACGACGCCGAGGACGCCGAGGTCTTCGACGTTGACGGCGTGGTGACCACATCGGAAGCGCTGGGCACCTCGATAGCCCCGGTCACCGCACCCGGCCACGAGCGCGGCCTGACGCC
Source organism: Stenotrophomonas sp. 364 (assembly GCF_009832905.1). Lineage (NCBI taxonomy): Bacteria > Pseudomonadati > Pseudomonadota > Gammaproteobacteria > Lysobacterales > Lysobacteraceae > Stenotrophomonas > Stenotrophomonas sp. 364. The sequence continues at coordinate 3,197,093 of NZ_CP047135.1, read as the reverse complement.
CGGAGAGATCGACATGGCCCGCCTGGTCTTTGGCGATGCGGTCGACTACGCCCAGGTGAAGGTCCACAACCACGGCTACTGGATGTTCTTCGGTTTCCAGAACAAGGACACCGCGGTGACGCCCAACGGGGAGATGTATTTCCCCAAGGGCATTTACAAGGACGATTATTCGACCGACAGCGTCAGCTTCCAGCAGTTCTTCATCCATGAAATGACCCATGTCTGGCAGTACCAGCTCGGTTACAACGTCAAACTGGTCCGCGCGCCGCGCCCCAACATGAGTTACGACTACGTGCTGGATGAGATCCGCCTGTTCCCTGACTACAACATGGAAGCGCAGGGCGACATGCTGGCCGACTATTTTCTGGTGGCCTTCCGCGGCTCCCAGTCACGCATGAATAATGTGCGTTACCGTACCGTGCCCGATATCGGTGCGCAGCTCGAGCGCACCTTGCAGCCCTTCCTTGCCGCGCGCAGTGACAAAAACAACCTGCCCAGGACGACGCAATGAGCCGTTTGCATGTTTCCCTGCTGTTGATCGGTGTCCTGGTGCCGGGCTTGGCAAGCTGCGCCTCGCCCGCCGGCCGGTATCAGCAGGCGCTGGTCAAGGAACAGCAGGGGGCGCCCTGTTTTGGCGTGCCGGCAATCCGCACGGGCGACGCGCCTGCGAAGATAACCGGGGTGTCGGTGATGGAGGTCGGTTCGGGCGGCGCGGCGATCTGGGAACGTGATTTCCTGCGGGATGGCCAGGCCGAACCCACGCTCGCGCCGGATCAATGCCTGCGCTACGGCGACGGGGGAACGTCGCCACCGCCGCGCCTGCAGCCTGGCAAGCGGTACCAGGTGGAAATGTGGGGCAGTGCACGGGCACAGCGCGGGGCGCCCCAGTCGCGCTGGTTCAACGGCTACTTCTGCGTAGTTGACGCAGGCGGAGTAGCGAAGATCAACGCGGTCCAGCAGGGAAAGGACGGCGCGCTGCGTTGGGACACCTGCGGGTCCCCTGCACAGCCGGTAGGCCAGGCCGGGCGCTGAGCGCGCGCAGGTCGCAACGATTCCGACGCCTGGCCGGCCGCAGCCGTGGACGCCCGGGCGCCGACTCTGGCTACAATCAAATCATCCCGGTAGCTCCCGGGCGCTGACCAAGTGCCACACAGTGAAGATTCTCCTGACAGGAAGTTCAGGCCGGGTGGGGCGCGCGATCTTCGGCGCGCTGTCCGCACGGCACGAGGTAGTCGGGCTGGACCGCAGCCCCTTCAACACCACCCGGCACGTGGCCGATATCACCGATATGCGCACGCTGCGCACGGCACTGGTGGGCGTGGATGCCGTGATCCACTGCGCGGCGCTGCACGCCCCGCACGTGGGGCTGATGCCCGACACCGAGTTCCACCGCATCAATGTGGAAGGCACCCGCACCCTGGCGATGCTGGCCCGCGATGCGGGGGTGTCGCGCTTCGTGTTCACCAGCACCACCGCGCTGTACGGTCATGCGATTGTGCCGGGCCGCTGCACGTGGATCGACGAGCGTACCCCGCCACAACCGCGCACGGTCTACCACCGGTCAAAGCTGGCGGCCGAGCACTGGCTGGAGGAGGCGGCCAGCCCCGGCTTCCAGGTGCGGGTGATCCGGATGTCGCGGTGCTTCCCTGAAACCGCCCAGCGCATGCTGCTGTATCGCCTGCATCGCGGCATCGACGTGCGCGACGTGGCCGATGCGCACGCGGCGGCACTGCGCAACACCGGGCCCATGTTCCAGCGCTATATCGCCAGCGGCGCCACGCCGTTCGGCCCGGAAGACTGCGAACGGCTGGTCAGTGAGCCGCGCGCGGTGCTGGCGCGGCGCTGCCCGCAGTGGCTGGCCGAGTACGACCGGCGCGGCTGGGCGCTGCCGGTGATCGACCGCATCCACGACGCCACCGCGGCCAGCATCGGCCTGGGCTGGCGCAGCCAGCGCGGGCCGGAAGCGGTGCTGGCACAACTGGCCGAGCACTCCATCGAAGTGCTGCCGCATCCGATGCGCGACGCAGACTGCACGGTGGACTGACCGCCGCGGGTCAGTGCCGGGCCAGGTCCACGGCCACCGCATCCAGCATCCGCTGCGCGCGGGCGCGGGCCGATTCATCGGCGCGCATGTCGATGGGCAGGTCCGGCGTAATGCCCGCCATTTCGTCGCTGCCATCGGCACGCAGGCGCACGCAGTTCGGAATACGCATGCGCAGCTGAGAGTGCGGCAAGGCGCGTGGTGGCGGCGGACTCATGAAGCCGCAGCCGTAGCCGCCGGTCGTGCTGCCGACCACGCGTGCTATACGGTTGTCCTGCAGCCGTGCGGCGAACATTTCCGCCGAAGAGGCGGTTTTCGCATCGGTGAGCACGTACACCGGCCCCTGCCAGGCGGCCCAGTGTCGGCGCAGGTCCTGCGCCCAGTCGAGCCGGTGGGCAATCAGGAAATCGCTGATCGCGTCCACCGCCGGGGTGGCCAGCGGGCCGCCCGAACTGCCGGCGGCGACCAGCTGCCGGCAGGGCAGCGCCGGCCAGTCGCGCGGTGCCTGCCACACCCACGCCATGTCGCAGGGCGGCGCCCGCGTGGCGCGCAGGGACGCGGCGAAGCGGTCGCGCTGCTGCACCAGCAGCGGGCGCGCGGTGGCGTCGGGATGATGGTGGCGCAGGGCGTCGTCAATGCGCTCGTACTGCTCCTGCAGGTAGTCGCGACCGGCTGCCGACTGGCTGACCCACAGCGGCGCCGACTGCACCGGCGCGTTACTGAACAGGCGGGCAAGCGTGTCGCCGCTGTCGTCGCCGCCCGGATTGGTGCCCACGTCCACCAGTACCGCATCCACACCCTGCTGCTGGAAGCGACGCAGCGTCCCGGCGATCTCGGCCACCCACGCGTCATTCAACGTGGCCCGCATGTCGTTCACCGCGTCGGCATGCCGCAGTTGACCCCACAGGCGGTGGCACAGGCCGGGGTAACGCAGCGCATCGAATTCATGCAGGCGCAGCAGGCCCAGGCGGTGGCCATCGGCCAGCGCGATCACCCCGCTGCGCAGTGCCGGGTCGGCCCCACCGGCGGTGGCGTGGTAGCCGGGCAGGGCCTGCAGCGGCACGCTGTAGTCGTGCCGGCCCTCGTCCAGTACGCCCAGCGCCGCGCAGCCGGTGGACGCATCCAGCGTGCGCGGATCCACTGCGGCGGGGGCCGCGGCGGGCGCGCCGGCTGCCTGCCGATCGAGCAGTCTCAGGTGGCCATCGTGAAACCCGGCCAGGAAGGTGCGCAGCGCCTGTTCCGCCTGCGCATCGCTGCCGGCCGTGGCGATGGCCTGCTGCGCATCGCGTTCGAGTGCGGGCAGGTCGACGCCGCTCTGCGCGGAGGCGACCCAGGCCAAGTGCGCATAATCGTTCTGCAGCGTCTGCTTCAGGACCGCCAGATCGCCACGCCAGGCCTCGCGATCAATGCCCGGGGCTGCGTGGCTGGCAAAGGCCATCGACAGCGCCATGACCATCAGCGCCCCTGCTTTCAGTGTGTGTCCTGCCCACATCGCCGTGCTCCCTGCCAAGGCGCTGCCTGCGCCTGCGAACCCCGATCCTAGCCCCGCCGGCACGGGGGCGGAAGGGCGGGTAGTCGGGCTAATACTGGCCTCACACCGCCGTCCCGTGCCGGGGCGCAGGTTGAAGGCGATTCAACAGCTGGGACTGCACTCCAGCGGAGCCGTGTGATGTCCACGCACATTGTTGAGCGACAACGGCAGGTCCGCATGCTCAACCGCATCGTCGCGGTGGCGCGCGACGACCATGCCCTGCATGCCCACGCCGCGGCCCGGCTGCAGGGAAGCGATGCTGCCCTGTGTGCCGTGATGATGCACATGGCGGGCTCAAGCGCGGCCATCATCGCCACCCTGGGCAGACGCGTGCGGCAGGCTGGCGGACGACCCGCACGGCACGGCACACTGCTGGGTGGGGTGCGCGCAGGCTTCGGCTGGTGGGGCACGGTGCTGGGGGATGCCGGCATTCAGTACGCCAGCCAGGGGCAGGCGTGCAGGGGCAGGCTGATCCGCGCTCTGCAGGCTGCGTTGAACGACGCGACGTTGCCGGAGGATGCACGGCCGATGCTGGACGACATGATGCGCCACGCACAGCACGACTGGCAGCAACTGCATGGTTGGCTGGACGGTCTTCGCGCGCGCGAGGTGTAGTGCTGTTCACACCTGAGGGGCCGGGAGGAATCACCGGCGGCATGAGGCTGCGCGTAGCGCGCAGCCCCACTGTCTGCGTCGCAGTTACTTCTGCTGCGGGTTCTTCGGTGCGTCCTTGTTGCCCTGTTCCTGCTTCTGCTGCTTGGCCAACGTGTCCTTGCGCTCCTGCTCCTTCTGCTGGTCGATCTGCGCAGCGGCATTTTTCTGGACGTTGTTTTCGTTGTTCTGCATGGTGGACATTGCGGTACTCCAGGACGACGTGATGTCGTGCGATCCACACTGGACCGGGTGCTGTTACGCAGCGGTCACACTGGCATGAGGGTAGGGTCAGGGTGGCTTTGAGCACGGACTGGCGTTCATGCGCGGCGCAGTGTTCATAATGCGCGCGGGCCGATGGGGCCTTCGATGACGGGCGACAACGCATGGCAGCACTTCCGGGCAGGCAGCAGGGGCGCACGTGGTGGCGGGCAGGTATACGCGGCGCGCTGGTATGCGTGGCGATGCTGCTGGTGTGGCTGGCGGGTACGGTGAACGCGCGTGCCGGGACACCCGTGTCTGCAGGCGACACAACGCCGTTGGTGATCGGCGAGACCTTCGTGCTGGTGTCGCAGGCAGTGGGGGAAACCCGACGCATCAACGTTTACCGGCCCTCTGCCTGGAACGTGCCGGCCGACCAGCCCCTGCCGGTGTTGTACATGCCCGACGGTGGCATCGGCGAGGATTTTCTGCACGTGGCTGGCCTGGTCCAGGTACTGGTGGCCAACGGCAGCATGCGCCCGTTCCTGCTGGTCGGAATCGAGAATACCGAGCGTCGCCGCGACATGACCGGCCCCACCTCCGATCCGGACGACCGCCGGATCGCGCCGCGGGTGAGCGGATCGGCCGCGTTCCGCCGCTTTCTGCGAGACGAGTTGATGCCGCAGGTGCGGCGGCGGTACGCGACCACGCCGGAAACGGCGATCATGGGTGAATCGCTGGCCGGCTTGTTCGTGGTGGAGACGCTGCTTCGCGAGCCCGCGCTGTTCGATACCTACATCGCGCTGGATCCCAGCCTGTGGTGGAACCGGGGCGGGCTGGTTGATGAAGCCGAGGCGCTGTTGGCCCTCCACGCGCCACAGGGCAAGACCGTGTTCGTGGCCACCAGTGCCGAGCGCGGCATCGCCGTGCCCAGCGCCCGCTTCATGGAGGCACTGACGGCCCATGCTCCGGGAGTCAGGCGTCGCTACGTGGCGCTGCCCGATGAAAGCCACCAGACGCTCTACCACCCGGCCGCGCTGCTGGCGCTGCGCAGCCTGTTCACCCCGCCGGCCGCCGCGCCCTGAGCGATCTGTTTGTGCACACCCAACACGCGGCGGCGGGCGCACAATAGCGCGTCTTTTGCTGACTGTTGTTGGAGGTGCCATGAACCGATTCGTCCTGCTGGGTGTGGGGGCGCTTGCGCTCGCGGGCTGTTCCAAACCGGCCCCGTCCGATACCGCCGCGCCGGCGCAACCGCCCGCCACCGCTGCGCCGGCTCCGACGCCGACCGCACCGGCTGCCGCCACGGATGCCACGTTGCAGCCGCCCTCGTTCGATTGCGCCAAGGCGCAGTCCGAGTCGGAGAAACTGGTCTGCGGCGACGCCCGCCTGGCCGCGCTCGACCGCCAGCTGGCCGCGCTCTACAAGCGCGTGCAGACCAGCCCGGACGAACTGGATATCGCCGCCGAGCAACGGGGCTGGGTCAAGGGCCGTGATGCCTGCTGGCAGGCGGTCGACCGCCACCGGTGCCTGATCGAGTCCTACCAGACCCGCATCGTCGAACTGAACATCGGCAGCGGCGGCGTGCCTGCGCCCACGCCTGTGCACTACCAGTGCGATGACGCCAGCAAGCCGGTCAGCGTGGTGTTCTACAACGAACTGGACCCGCAGGCCGCAGTGGTCAGCCTGGGCAAGGACCAGGCCATCGTCTTCCCCGCCCAGGCCGCAAGCGGCAGCCGCTACACCCGCGAAGGCGTGGAGTTCTGGGAACACCAGGGCGAGGCCACGCTGGACTTCTACGGCACCACGCTGAGCTGCAAGGCCGCCGGTTGACGCCGCTGCGCTACCGCACCCGGCGGTAGCGCACTTCGTTCTGGCGATCGCCCACTTCGGTGGTGACGAAGCCGTCCCGGCTCTGGTTGATGTCGAACACGCTGCCGCCCACGTTGAGCTGGCCGCCGTTGACCCACCCGCTCAGGTTCTGCCCGCGTGCTTGGGCGGACATGCGCCCGTCGCTGTCGATCCGCATGCGGATGTCGGCGCCGTAGATGGGGTTGTAGCCTTCGAACTCGCCCACCATCCAGCCGGGCACATAGGAGCTGTGGCGCGGCCCCTGGTAGTTGTCGTCGTCATAGCGCTCGTCCTGCTTGTTTGCGTTGTGCACCAGCGCGCCGAGGATGGCCGCGCCGATCAGCACGCCGGCGGCGACCTTGGCGTCGTGGTTGTCGCCACGGTCGTCGTCGCGGGAGCCACCGTCGTGGACGCGGAAGGTGGCGCGGCAGCCGTCATCCACCCACACCTGGCGGCGGTCATAGTCCCAGCTTCGGCCTTGCCGGCAGTCCGCCCCGGACAAGGTGCGCTCCAGGCTGACGTAGCCGGCGCGGGGCAGGTCGCACGACTGGTAGCGGTTGTTGCGGCTTTCGCAGGTCACCAGGTCATCGGCGCGCGCGTCGGCGATCGACACGGCAAACAACAGCGGAGCGGTCAGCAACAGGCGAATCTGCATGGTGGCGGTTCCGGTGGCAGGGAAGCGTTGCACCGCTGGCCCGGGCGGGCGCGACAGCGGGCTGTCGAACCGGACGATGACAGTTGCCGATGAAAACCGGATGAAGACCGCCGATCAGGCGGCTTGGCCGACGTCCTGCTGCTGGAAACACGCGCGGATGGCGTCCAGCAGTTCGCTCATCGAATACGGCTTGGGCAGGAAGTGGATGCCCGGGCGCAGCTGCGGCAGCACGTCGGCCGGCTCCAGCCCCGAGGTCACCAGCACCGGCAGGCTGGGCTGGTACTGCTTGATGCGGTGCGCCGCCTCAATGCCACTCACGCCGCCCAGGCACACATCGGTGAATACCAGGTCGAACCGTTCGCCGGCCTGCAGCAGGCCGAGCGCGGCCTCGGCCGAACTCACGGCGGCAACGTCACAGGCTTGGCTTTCCAGCACCATGCGGCTGAGTTCGCGGGTTTCTTCGGTGTCTTCGATCAACAGCACGCGCGGTGCAACGTGGCGCTTGGACAGCAACATGACGCAGTGTTCCCTGGCAGTGGTTCGGAATGGCGCGCAAGTATGCGGCGTCACCGGGTGAGGGGATCGTGCACGTCAGCGTTGGCGGCATTCCGTGCGTCGCCGCCACCGCCGCAGCGCCACCAGCCCCAGCACCGCCAGCAGCGCGGCCGACAGCCGCAGGCTGTTGCCCTGCCAGCCGATGGCCGTGGTTTCGCTGACCTGCATGACATTCCACGCCATGTTCAGGGACACGTGCAGCACTACCGCGCTCCATACGGTATCGCGGTCCAGGCTGCACAACGCGGCGAACACCAGCCCCCCGATGAACGTCATCGCCAGCACCTGCAGCGCGACGCCACCACCGCCGCCGAACGACCACCAGTGGATCGCACCGAACACCGCCGACTGCAGCAGCGCTGCGGGCCACCAGGGCCAGCGCATCTGGCGACGCACGAAGATGAAGCCGACGCCGCGGAAGATCACTTCCTCGGCAAGCGGAAACAGCACCGCCAACATCAGCAGCGACAGCCAGGTCCAGTCCGTGCCGACACCGCCCAGCCACCACAGCCCGAACCAGCACGGCAGGGTTGCCAGCAGCACCACCGCCGGGCCCTGCCAGCCAGTGCCGGCCAGCCCCACGGCGCGTACCAGCGAGTGCCCGGGGCGCAGCAGCCAGGCGGCCACCGCCAGTGCCAGCAGCACGCCCAGTCCGTTGTCGACCACCGCGCCCCCGAATGGCATCGGCCGGCCCGGCACTGTCCATCCGGCCCATGCGGCGATGTCGCGCAGGTTGATCGAGGCCACCAGGGTGATGACGATCAGGCCGACGGTGAGCCAGCGGGGGCGGGACGGGTGGGGGGTCATGGGCGACATCCTTGGCGTGTGTGCCGCACAGTGTCGGCAGGTCAGGCAGGCGTCGCCATGGGGCATAGGTCAGGGGGACCTCGGTCATGCGCACGTTGCGCGGCGCTCAGGCGCGGCAGGGTAGAGTCGGGGTTTGAACGATGGAGCCGCGACGATGCAATGCCCCGTATGCAAGACCCAGGCGCTGGTGATGTCCGAGCGCCAGGGCATCGAGATCGACTACTGCCCGCAGTGCCGCGGCGTGTGGCTGGACCGCGGTGAACTGGACAAAATCATCGAGCGCTCGACCGATTCCGCTGCGCCGATGCGTGCCGCTACACCGCCACCGCCGCCGCAGGCCGTGCAGCACCGTGATACCCGCCACCTGGGGCAGCAGCAGTACGGCGACCAGCACGGCTACCGCAAGAAGAAGAAAGAAGGCTTCCTGTCGGACCTGTTCGATTTCTGAGCCGGGTGCCGGTCCTGTCTGATCAGGGCCGGCGCAGGATGAATTCCAGGTCGCGGCTGTCGCCCACCACGAAGTAGTAGGTGCCGACCTGGACGCAGCCGTAGCGCGCATAGAAGCGCTGTGCGCCGAAGTTCTCCGACCACACGCCCACCCACAGGGTGCGGCGTGCGGGGCGATCCAGCCACTGCAGGAATGCCTCCATCAGGCGTGCACCGTGCCCCCCGGACTGGTGGCTGGCCAGCACATACAAGCCCTTGAGTTCGACATCGCCGTCGACGGCATCGGCGTGCGCCAGGGTATTCGCTCCGGCGGCCAGATAACCCACCGCGCGCCCGTCCTCTTCCAGCAGCCAGACCGCACTGCGTGGGTCCTCCAGTTCGCGCCGCTGCGGCGCCGGGCTGTAATGCTCGTCCAGGAACGCGTGGAGGTCCTGCGGCGGGTAGGAATCGCCGAAGGTTTCGGTGTAGGTGGCGATGGCGATCGCCGACACAACCTGTGCATCGGCCGGGGTAGCGCGACGGATCTGCAGGGACATGGCAGGGGGGGCACGGAAGGGGGGTGGCAGCGTACGCCATCCGGGGCGCCCCCGACAAAACCGGGGCGAGGATGGCGGAACCCTGGCCCCGGCGCATCACATCACTATCCGGGAGCGCCGCTGAGCACGGCACCCGGGTGTCGGGCAGGGTGCGCTGCGGTACGCGCGCGCCCTGTGACGCCCCGTTCGGGCCCGTCGGATCCGGCTTGCACCATCCCTGTTGTGTTGTCCCGGGCGCATGCCGCGCCCGGGACTTTTTTTTGCGCAGGCCTTGGCCTTAGAACCAGACGCGTACGCCGGCCACCCAGCGGGTATCGCGCGCACGCTCGCCGGCGGCCTGGTGGTAATCGACGGTATCGCCGAACAGGCGTTCATGGCTGATGCCGATGTACGGCGCGAACCGCCGGTTGAACTCGTAGCGTAGGCGCAGCCCCGCTTCGACCTTGTTCAAGCCGCTGCCCGTGCCATGGCGCGGATCGTCCTTGGCCGCGAGCGTGGCCTCCAGCAACGGCTGCAGGATCAGGCGGTTGGTCAACAGCAGTTCGTACTCGATTTCGGCCGTGGCCATCATCTGGCCCCCTTCGCCCACGTAGGCGGTGGCCGAGGTCTCGAACTTGTACGGCGCCAGGCCCTGGATGCCCAGCGCCGCCCAGGTGCGGGAATCGCCGGGGCCAAGGTCCTGTTTGACGCCCACCAGCACATCCCACCACGGTGAGACGCTGCGCCCGTACAGCACTTCGACATCGGCCGCTTCGGTACGCCCGCCGCTGCGTTCGCCTTCGCTGCGCACCCACAGGCGGTGGATGTTGCCGCCGACCCAGCCGCTGGCTTCCCACGCCTGGCCGTTGCCGTGCTGGCCATCCCACTGCTCCAGGCGGTTGACCAGCAGCATGCTGTGGATTTCCGGCGCGTGTTCCATCGCACCGTGTTCGATCGGCGGGAACGCGGCGAGGCGGTCGGCGGCAGTGACGGCGGGAATCGGCTCGCGCGGTTCGCTTGGCGCGGTTGGCGCGGTTGTCTTGTGCGCGGCATGGTCCATGCTGCCGTGATCCATTGTCGAATGGTCCATCTGGCTGTGGTCCATGCTGCCGTGGTCCATTGTCGAATGGTCCATCTGGCTGTGGTCCGTGCTGCCGTGATCCATTATCGAATGGTCCATCTGGCTATGGTCCATGCTGCCGTGGTCGACCGGCGGATCCACCGGCATTTCTTTGGTGGCCGGGGGCGCAGCGGCGGTGCCGTGTACATGCGACTGCGCCCAGGCCGGGGTGGTCAGCGCGATCAGCAGCGCGGCGGTGAGCAGGCGGCGGGTTGGCGTGGGGAAGCGGCTCATTCTTCGATCCTCACTTCGCGCATCATGCCCGCTTCCATGTGGTACAGCAGGTGGCAGTGGTAGGCCCAGCGGCCCAGCGCGTCGGCGCGCACGCGGTAGGTGCGGCGGGTGCCCGGGGGCATGTCGATGGTGTGCTTGCGCAGGTGGAACTGGCCGTCGGCATTCTCCAGGTCGCTCCACACCCCATGCAGGTGGATGGGATGCTGCATCATGGTGTCGTTGACCAGCACGATGCGCATGCGCTCGCCGTAATTCAGGCGCAGCGGTTCGGCGCTGGCGAACGGGATGCCGTCGAACGACCAGCTGAATTTCTCCATGTGGCCGGTCAGGTGCAGCTCGACCTCGCGGCTGGGTTCGCGGCCGTCCGGGTCGTCGAACAGGCTGCGCATCGCGCCGTAGGTGAGCACGGTGCGGCCGTTGTCGCGCAGGCCGATGCCGGGGTCATCCAGCTTGGGCGCGGTGGCCATGCTCTGCATGTCGATCAGCGGGTTGCCCTTCTCGCTGGCTGGGTGGCGCGGGGCCTTGTCATTGCTGCCGTGCGCGCCGTGGCCCATGCTGGCGCCGCAGCCGCCTTCCATCCCTTTCATGTCGTGGCCCATGCCGGCCATGTCATGGCCCATGTCGCCCATGGTCAGCAGCGGCCGGGGATCGCGCGCGGGAATCGGCGCCTGCAGGCCGTGGCGCACCGCCAGGGTGCCGGCGGCAAAGCCGGTCCGGCCCATGTCCTGGCAGAAAATGGTGAATGCGTCCTGGCCGGTGGGCTCCACGATCACGTCGAAGGTTTCGGCCGGCGCGATGCGGAACTCATCGATGCTGACCGGATGGATGTACTGGCCATCGGCGGCCACCACGGTCATCTTCAGGCCGGGGATGCGCACGTCGAAGTAGGTCATCGAGCCGCCGTTGATGAAGCGCAGCAGCACCTTCTCGCCGCTGCGGAACAGCCCGGTCCAGTTGCCGGCGGGCGCGGTGCCGTTGAGCAGGTAGGTGTAGGTGTGCGCGTTGATGTCGGAGATGTCGGTGGGGGTCATCCGCATGCGGCCCCACATGCCGCGGTCGGCGGTGGCCGCGGCCCAGCCGTCACGGCGCACGTCGCGCAGGAAATCGGGCAGGGTGCGCTTGTAGTAGTTGTCGAACTCGGCCAGCTTTTTCATGCGCCGGAACAGGGCGCCCGGGTCCATGTCGGTCCAGTCCGACAGCATGATCACGTGCTCGCGGTCGAAGTGGAACGGCGCCGGCTGCAGCGGGTCGATGATCAGTGCGCCGTACAGGCCCGCCTGTTCCTGGAACATCGAATGGCTGTGGTACCAGTACGTGCCGGACTGCTTGAGGGTGAAGCGGTACTGGTAGGCCTCGCCCGGGGCGATGCCGTTGAAGCTCAGGCCGGGCACGCCGTCCATGTTGGCCGGCAGCAGGATGCCGTGCCAGTGGATCGAGGTGGGGTGCGCCTGCAGCGCGTTGGCCACGCGCACGCTGACGGTGTCGCCTTCGCGCCAGCGCAGGATCGGGGCCGGCAGGCTGCCGTTGACAGTGATCGCCGGGCGGGTGCGGCCGGTGAAGTTGGCCAGCGATTCGCCGATGCTCAACTGGACATCGGGGCCGCTGAGCACCTGCGGGGCCGTAGCCACGACAGGGCCGGCGGCGGCGAAGGCGCGGCTGGGCAGGCCGCTGGCCACCAGGCCGGCGACCACGCCACCGGCGGCAGCGCCCTGCACGAACAGGCGGCGCGACGGCATGGGCGGGGCGCCCGGGCCGGGGGGAGGGGAAAAGGACATTGCAACTCCGCATCGGATTCGAAAGGCACACAGGTGCCATCAAGACGCGTACGCATGGCAGCGCACGGCATCGCGTCGCACAGGCGCTCGCAGTGAGCGCAGGCTCAGCCGATCGGAGGGCGGGTGATGCGGTCCAGGGGCGGCATCGGCAATGCCGCGCGGGTGTGGCCCAGGGGCGCCAGCGCGGGCGGCGGCGGGCTGGGCAGCCACGCGACGGACACAGTCAGGCTGGGCTGCTGCGCACAGCTGCGCAGGCAGTCCTTGATCTTGCAGTGGTCGCCGTCGTGCGGCGCGTGCGTGCCGGCGGTGTCGGCAGCGGCGTGGTCATGATGGGCGGGCATGGCCGGGGCATCGCCGTGGCATGGCGGCACCGCCGGCTCGGCGCTGGCGGCGTGGGCCATGGCGAGGGTCATCGGGCCGGCCATGGCCGCGTTCAGCCCGTTGAGCAACAGGCTGAGCATCAGTACCACGCGCAGGAGCAGGCCACCGGGGGTCATGGGCGTCACCCTAGCGCCAAAACCGGGCGCCCGCACCTGTGGCTGAACGCGGCGTTCAACTCTGGATGCGGGTCCGTGCGGGCGCGGGGGGGCATCAGCCTTCCTCGCGCACGATCTCGACCAGGCGCTCGCCGTAGCGGGCGAGCTTGGTGCCGCCGATGCCGCCGACCTTGCCAAGCGCGTCGATGCTGGTGGGACGCTGTTCGGCGATATTGCGCAGGGTGCTGTCGTGGAAGATCACAAAGGCCGGTACGTTCTGTTCCTTGGCCAGTTCGGCGCGCAGGCTGCGCAGCGCGTTGAACAGGACCAGATCCTCGGGCAGCACGGACAGGCCGGTACGCTGGCCGCTGCGGTCGCGCTCGCGGGTCTTGGGGCTTTCGCGGCGCATCATGACCTTGCGCTGGCCCTTGAGGACCTCGCGGCTGCCGTCGGTGAGGCGCAGGCCGCCGTAGGCTTCGGTGTCCACTTCGAGCAGGCTGGCGGCCACCAGCTGGCGGAACACGCTGCGCCAGGTGCGGGCGTCGAGGTCCTTGCCGATGCCGTAGGTGCTCAGTTCGCTGTGACCGAACTGGCGGATCTTGTCGTTCTCGCCGCCGCGCAGGATGTCGATCAGGTGGCCCACGCCGAAGCGCTGGCCGCTGCGGTAGACGCAGCTGAGCGCTTTCTGGGCGGCCACGCTGGCGTCCCAGGCGTCGGGCGGCACCAGGCAGTTGTCGCAGTTGCCGCAGGGCTGGGGGTAGGTTTCGCCGAACCCGGCGAGCAGCACCTGGCGCCGGCACTGCATGGATTCGCAGTAGCCGAGCAGGTGGTCGAGCTTGTTGCGTTCGAGGCTTTTGCGTTCTTCGCCAGCCTCGGACTGTTCGATCATCTGTTTGAGCAGGACCACGTCGCCCAGGCCGTAGCAGAGCCAGGCTTCGGCGGGTTCGCCGTCGCGGCCGGCACGGCCGGTTTCCTGGTAATACCCTTCCATGGACTTGGGCAGGTCGGTGTGGGCGACGAAGCGGACGTCGGGTTTGTCGATGCCCATGCCGAAGGCGATGGTGGCGCACATGACGATGCCATCCTCGCGCAGGAAGCGGCGCTGGTTGGCAGCGCGCACTTCAGCGGGAAGGCCGGCGTGGTAGGGCAGGGCGTTGAGGCCTTCCTTGCAGAGGAACTCGGCGGTTTCCTCGACTTTGCGCCGTGACATGCAGTAGACGATGCCGGCTTCCTGGCGGTGGACTTTGAGGAAGTCGAGCAGCTGGCGCTTGGCGTTGTCTTTCTGGACGACGGTGTAGCGGATGTTGGGCCGGTCGAACGAGCTGACGAAGTGCTGGGCGCCGGTCAGGTCGAGGCGTTCGGCGATTTCGCGCTGGGTGGGCGGGTCGGCGGTGGCGGTGAGGGCGATGCGCGGGACGTCGGGCCAACGTTCGTGGAGGACGGTAAGCTGGCGGTATTCAGGCCGGAAGTCGTGGCCCCACTGGGAGACGCAGTGGGCTTCGTCGATGGCGAACAGGGCGATGCGGCTGCGCGAGAGCAGGGACAGGAAGCGGCCGGTGAGCAGGCGCTCTGGAGCGACATAGAGCATGTCGAGCTCGCCGGCGAGCAGTTCGCGTTCGACGCGGGCGGCGGTGTCGCCATCGAGGGTGGAATTGAGGAATTCGGCGCGCACGCCCAGCTGGCGCAGGGCTTCGACCTGGTCCTGCATGAGGGCGATGAGGGGGGAGATGACGATGCCGGTCCCCTCGCGAAGCAGGGACGGCACCTGGTAGCACAGCGACTTGCCGCCGCCGGTGGGCATCAATACGAGCGCGTCATTGCCGGCAGCGACATGTTCAACGATCGCCTGCTGCGGACCGCGGAAATCGTCGTAACCAAAGATGCGGCTGAGCAGGTCGTGCGCGGGGCGGGAAGACATCGGACTAGTTTACCCCGCCACGCGCGCCGGCCGTGTCCTCCAACAGAGGATCAGTGGGTAGGGGCTTGCCCACGGGTCTCCCCAAGCCGAATCTCAAGCCAGAGCCAGAGCCAAAGCCAGAGCCAGAGCCAATGGTTTTCACTGCCGATGGTTGGCGCGGGGTGGGCGGGTTGGCGGGACACGCCGTAAATCCATCCTTGGAGGCTCGTGGGCGCCATCCATGGCGCCCAACGGTCCCGCCAACCCACCCACCCCACGCCCCGACGGTTGGTTGGTGCTCATGGGGGGAGAGCCGAGGCCAAGGCTGAGGCAAGGCAAAGGCGAAGCGAAGGCAAAGGGCAGAGGCAAGGGCAAAGGCAGAGGCGAGGGCAAAAGGCAGAGGCGAGGGCAAAAGGCAGAGGCGAGGGCAAAAGGCAGAGGCGAGGGCAAAAGGCAGAGGCAAGGGCAAAGGCAGAGGCAAGGGCAAAGGCAGAGGCAAGGGCAAATGGCAGAATCAAGGGCAAAAGGCAGAGCTAGAGCCAGAGCCGGATTTTTTTCCCCAATCGCTGAAGAGGGGGGCCAAAACGCAGAACAGGCGCCACCGGGCGCCTGTTCTGCATGCTTCTCACTCTTCCCAACCGCCGGATGCACACATCCATCTGGGCGAGGGTTCCACCCCCTTGCCGGGACCGTTGGGCGCCATGGATGGCGCCCACGAGCCTCCAAGGATGGATTTACGGCGTGTCCCGGCAAGGGGGTGGAACCCTCGCCGCGCGCAGATAACTAAAGCGCCAGCGCGCTTTACTGCAGCAACGACCGCAACATCCAGGCGTACTTCTCGTGCGTCTGCAGGCGCTGGGTCATCAGATCTTCGGTGGGGGCGTCGTCGGCGTCGTCGGCCACGTCCAGCACCTTGCGCGCCGTCCGGCACACCGCCTCGTTGGCGGCCACCAACTGGCGTACCATCTCACGCCAGTCCGCACTGTCGGTCAGGCCCGGCTCCTCGGCGATCGAGGTCAGGGCCGCGAACTCGCGGTAGGAGCCCGGGGCATTGAAGCCCAATGCGCGGATACGTTCAGCAACGTCGTCCAGGGCTGCCCACTGCTCGGTGTACTGGGTCTCGAACATGGTGTGCAGCGAGTTGAACATCGACCCGGTGACATTCCAATGGAAGTTGTGCGTCTTCAGGTAGAGCGTGAACGCATCGGCCTGGAAAGAGGCCAGCCCATCGGCAATCTTCTTGCGATCGCCTTCCTTGATCCCGATATCAATGTTCGGGGCCGAGGGGGCGGCCGATGCCAGCTTCTGCTTACCGGTCTGGGTCTTCTTCACCGGTGTCTTGGTCTTCGCCATGGGGATGATGCTCCTTGTGGAATGGATGGCCTTCACAATAGATCAGACTAACCTTTCAGTAGTAATCAAAGTTCTAACCGATTCGATTGATGAGCACTATCGACAAACAATCTGCTTCCCGCCTGCGCCAACTTCGCGCCGCGATCGATGCTGGCATGAGCCGCGACCGGGGTCGTCTGCTCGGCCTGCTCTCGCGTTGCCAGTCCAAGCCCAACGATGCAGGCGTGGCCGCCGCGTTCGAACAGGCCCTGCAGACATCGGTGCAGCGGCGCGAGAGCCGCGCCCGGCACCAGCCGTCGATCACTCTGGACGACAGCCTGCCGATTGCGCGTGAAGCCGAACGCATCACCGCCCTGATCCGCGACCACCAGGTGGTGGTGATCGCCGGCGAAACCGGCTCGGGCAAAACCACCCAGCTGCCCAAGCTGTGCCTGGCCGCCGGTCGCGGCGTGGCCGGCATGATCGGGTGCACCCAGCCGCGACGGATTGCCGCACGTGCAGTGGCCACCCGCGTCGCGCAGGAGCTGAAATCCGAACTGGGCACGGTGGTGGGCTACCAGGTGCGCTTCACCGACCGCGTCGGCGACGACACCCGCATCAAGTTCATGACCGACGGCATCCTGCTGGCCGAGATCAGCAGCGACCGTTATCTGTCCCAGTACGACACCATCATTGTCGACGAGGCGCACGAGCGCAGCCTCAACATCGACTTCCTGCTGGGCTACCTCAAGCAGTTGCTGCACAAACGCCCGGACCTGAAGCTGATCGTCACCTCGGCGACCATCGACACCTCGCGGTTCGCCGAGCATTTCAACGATGCGCCGGTGATCAGCGTCGAAGGCCGCACCTTCCCGGTGGAAGTGCGCTACCGCCCGCTGGAAGGCGAGGGCGGTGGCGATGAAGACGGTGGCCGCGATGGCGAGCGCACCGTCAACGAGGCCATCGTGGCCGCGGTGGACGAGATCACCCGCATGGATCCGCGCGGCGACATCCTGATGTTCTTCCCCGGCGAACGCGAGATCCGCGACGCGCACCAGGCGCTGGAGCGGCGCAAGTACCGTGAAACCGAAGTGCTGCCGCTGTATGCGCGGCTGTCGGTAAAGGACCAGGACGAAGTCTTCAATCCCGGCAGCAAGCGCCGCATCGTGCTGGCCACCAACGTGGCCGAAACCTCGCTGACGGTGCCGCGCATCCGCTACGTGGTGGATCCCGGCCTGGCCCGCGTCAAGCGCTACAGCCCGCGCCAGAAGCTGGACCGGCTGCACATCGAGCCGGTGTCTCAGGCCAGCGCCAACCAGCGCAAGGGCCGCTGCGGACGCGTGTCCGAAGGCATCTGCTACCGGCTCTACTCGGAAGCCGATTTCCAGTCGCGCGATGCCTTCACCGATCCGGAAATCCGCCGCTCCAGCCTGTCCGGGGTGATCCTGCGGATGCTGCAGCTGGGCCTGGGCCGGATCGAGGATTTCCCGTTCCTGGAAGCGCCGGATGAGCGCGCCATCGCCGACGGCTGGCAGCAGCTGGGCGAGCTGGGCGCGGTGGACGACCAGCGCCGGCTGACCCCGGTCGGGCGGCAGATGGCGCGGTTGCCGGTGGACGTCAAGCTGGCGCGGATGCTGGTGGCCGCGCAGGCGCAGGGCTGCCTGCGGCCGATGCTGGTGATCGCCTCGTTCCTGGGCATCCAGGACCCGCGCGAGCGCCCGCCCGAAGCACGTGGCGCGGCCGACACCGCGCATGCGCTGTTCGCCGATGGGCGGTCGGAATTCGTGGGGGTGCTGCGCCTGTGGGATGCCTATCGCCAGGCCCACGAGGACCTCACCCAATCCAAGCTCCGCAGTTGGTGCGAGCGGCATTTCCTGGGCTTCCTGCGCATGCGCGAATGGCGCGAACTGCATCGCCAGCTGCGCGTGCTGTGCGAGGAGCTGGGCTGGACCGAAGAAGCGGCGGCCACTGCGCTGGACCCGTTGCTGGCCGGTTCGTCGGCGCCCGCCCCGGCACGCGATGACGAAGCCAAGGCCAAGGCCACGCGCGGCCAGCAGCACCGCGCCGCGCGCCTGGCCCGCGAAGGCAAGTCCGAGCCGGCCGCCCCGGCGCCGGCCGCTGCGCCGGAGGTGGGGGGGCGCGAGACGCGCAGTGGTTTCAGTGACAAGGTGCGTGCCGCGGCCTACCAGACCCTGCACCGCGCGCTGATTGCCGGGCTGCCCACGCAGATCGGGCATCGCAGCGACAAGGGCGATTTCCTGGCGCCGCGCCAGCGCCGCTTCCTGCCGTTCCCCGGCTCGGTGCTGGCCAAGCGGCCGCCGCCGTGGCTGCTCACCGCCACCCTGCTGGATACGCAGAAGATCTGGGGCCTGACCAACGCAGCAATCGAACCGGACTGGGTGATCGCCGAGCTGCCGCACCTGCTGCTGCGCAAGCACTTCGACCCGCACTGGTCACGTGCGCAGGGCCAGGTGCTGGCGTCGGAGCAGATCAGCCTGTTCGGGCTGGTGCTGGCACCGAAGAAGCCGGTGCATTACGGCCGCATCGCGCCCGGCGAAGCGCACGACATCTTCGTCCGGCAAGGCCTGGTGACCGGCGAAATCAACACCCGCGCCAGTGTCATCGCCGACAACCTCACCGTGCTCGAACAGGCGCGCGAGGAGGAGGCCAAGCTGCGACGCGCCGGTATCGTCGCCGACGAAGCCTGGCAGGCGCGCTGGTACCTGGACCGGGTGCCGTCGGAGATCCACTCGGCCACCGCGCTGGATACCTGGTGGAAGGGCCTGACCCCGGAGAAGCGGCATGGCCTGGCCTGGTCGCTGGCCGACCTGTTGCCCGGCGAAGGCAGCGATGCCGAACGCTATCCCAAGTACCTGCCGCTGGGTGATGCACGCCTGGCGCTGCACTATCGTTTCGAGCCGGGCAGCGACGACGATGGCGTCAGCCTGGACGTGCCGCTGCACCTGCTCAACGCGCTCGATGCCGCGCGCCTGTCGTGGCTGGCCCCGGGCTTCGTCGCCGACAAGGCATCCGCGTTGATCCGCAGCCTGCCCAAGGCGATGCGCCGCAACTACGTGCCGGCGCCGGATTTCGGGCGTGCCTTCGCCGAAGCGTTCCCCGACCCGAGTGCGGATGACATCCGCGGCGAGCTGGCGCGGTTCCTGTCGCGAGCCACCGGGGCACAGGTGGCGGCCACCGATTTCGACCTGGCCGCGCTGGACAACCACCTGCACATGAACCTGCGGCTGTTCGACGCGCAGGGCAGACTGCTGGCCAGTGCGCGCGATCTGGATGCATTGCGCGCACGCTTCGGCGGGCAGGCCGGCGAGGCCTTTGCCGCCCGCGCAGGACGCGCCCTGGCCGTTGAAGGGTTGCGCGATTTCCCGGCCACGCCGATCCCGGTGCAGGTGCCGGGCGAAGCCGGCGTTCCTGCTTACCCGGCCCTGGTGGATACCGGTGAGAGTGCTGCGCTGCGGATCTTCGCCGACCGCAACGAAGCGGCCGAGCAGCATCCGCAGGGGGTGCGTCGCCTGTTCGATATTGCCTTGGCCGACAAGGCCAAGCAGGCACGCAAGCAGCTGCCGGTGCCGCCCAAGACCGGGCTGCTGTACGCCGCGATCGAGTCGCAGGAGCGCCTGCGCGGCGACCTGGTGGATGCCGCGATGAACGCGGTTCTGGCCGACGGACTGGGCGACATCCGCGACCCGGCCGCCTTTGCCCAGCGCCGCGATGCGGCCGGCAAGGGATTGTTCGCCGAAGCGATGGCGCGCCTGAAGCTGGCCGAGAACATCCTGGCCCACGTGGCCGAGCTCAAGCCGTCACTGCAGTCCACGCTGATGGGCTGGGCGCGCGGCAACCTGGACGACCTGGAGCAGCAGCTGGCCGGGTTGGTGCACCCCGGGTTCCTGCGTGATACCCCAGCCGATGCATTGGCCCAGTATCCGCGCTACCTGCGCGCGATGATCCTGCGCAGCGAACGCGCCAAGCGCGATCCGCCGCGTGACCAGGCACGCATGCTGGAACTGCGGCCGTTCATCGACGCGCTGGCCGATGCGGACCGCCGCGGCCTGCGCCAGCGCCCGCAATGGCAGGCGCTGCGCTGGGACCTGGAGGAACTGCGGGTGTCGTTGTTCGCGCAGGAACTGGGGGCCAAAACCGGGATTTCGGCCAAGAAGCTGGCGCAGCGGATGGACGCATTGCGCCAGCTCTGAGAACGCCCCGTGCCCGGGTCGATGCCCCGCCTACTTGGTGCGGCGGACCTTGGCGCGGGTGTTCACCCCGTCCACGCGGAGATACCAGACGCCCAGGAGGCCGGGGCTGATGGACACCGCCGGATTGGTCTTGCGCACGCCGGAGAGCACGGTGTCATCGCTCTGCTCCCACTCCTGGCCATTGGCCAGAACGAACCTGCGCGCCTTGCCAAAACCGCGGAACTCGCCCTGCAGGGTGCTGGTGATCGGCTCGTTGCTGCCGAAGTCGAAGAAGCCACGGTTCTTGACGATGACTTCCTGGCGGCCTTCCTCACGCGCCTGTTCGCGCACCTGTTCGCGCGTATCGGCAGCCACTGCCGCCACCTTGCCCTGCAGCCAGCCATTGAGCGCGGTCAGTTCGGCCGGGCTGAGCTTGTCCAGGCCGGCGGCCTTGAATTCGGCCGGCGACATCTGCTGCTGCAGGTCGCCTTCGACCACGCGCTGGGCAAGCGCCGGGCTGGCCAGGCTCAACAGGACGGCCGCACTGGCCAGCAGGCGAAGACGCGAAAAGCGCATGGCAGATCTCCTTGGGTTTACCGCAGTGTAGGGCCAGCGGGGTGGTGGTGGTGCGGGCCCGGCATGAGGACATGCCGGCCGATGCGGTGGTTTTGATTGTCCGCGACCGGCCTCGGCGCTAGTGTAGGGGTCTCTGTCTTGCCTGCACGATGCTGTGAACCGCGCTTCTGTCCCCGGCCTGGATGCCTTGTTGAACCGACCCTCGGCGGCGTCGCTGCCGCCCGCCCTGCGCGAGGCGCTGCTGCAGCGCTGGCAGCTGCCCGATGCCGACGGGCAGATGCACTCCAGCTGGTCGGTACTGGCCGATACGCTGGATGCGCTGGCGCTGCTGTCTGCCGATGAAAGCGCGCTGCTGGCCACGGTGTTGTTCGACCTGCCCGGGTTGCGGGCCGGCCTGGACACGCTGCCGCTGGGCGCGCTGAAACCTGCGGTGGTCGGCCTGCTGGACGGCCAGGATGCGGCCGACCAGGTCTGGGCACTGCACGCCGGGCGCGATGCCGGGCGCAACAGCGAAGGCCTGCGCCGCCTGCTGCTGTCGATCATCCAGGACCTGCGGGTGGTGCCGATCCTGCTCGCCCGTCAGCTGGCGCGCATGCGTGGCGCCGACCGGCTGCCCGAAGAGGAGCGCCGCGCGCTGGCCCAGCTGACCCGCGACATCCATGCACCGCTGGCCAACCGGTTGGGCATCTGGCAGCTCAAGTGGGAGCTGGAAGACCTGGCCTTCCGCCATCTGGAGCCGGAGACCTACCGGCGCATCGCACGTGAAGTGGACGAGACCCGGCTGGCGCGCGAACGCTACGTCGAGACGGTCAAAAAGGTGCTGTCGCGCGAACTGCTCGCGCAGGGTATCGACGCCGAGGTCAGTGGCCGTCCGAAGCACATCTACAGCATCTGGCGGAAGATGCAGAAGAAGAAGCTCGCCTTCGAGCAGCTGTACGACATCCGCGCGGTGCGGGTGATGGTGCATGACGTGGCCGCCTGCTACGCCGCGCTCGGCGTGGTGCATTCGCTGTGGGCGCCGGTGCCGAGCGAGTTCGACGATTACATCGCCCGGCCCAAGGCCAACGACTACCGCTCGCTGCATACGGCGGTGATCGGTCCGGACGGGCGCACCATCGAAGTGCAGATCCGCAGCCACGACATGCATGCCCAGGCCGAACTTGGCGTGGCCGCGCACTGGCGTTACAAGGAAGGCAGCAAAGGCGCGGAAAAGGCGTTCGATCGCAAGATCACCTGGATGCGGCAGCTGCTGGAACATTCGCAGGACAGTCCCGCCGGCGAACTGGCCGGTGCCCTCGATGCCGAGCTCACCGAAGACCGGGTGTACGCGCTCAGCCCCAAGGGCGAGGTGATGGATCTGCCGCAGGGTGCCACCCCGCTGGACTTCGCCTATCACGTGCACACCATGGTCGGGCACCGCTGCCGCGGGGCCAAGGTCAACGGCCGCATCGTGCCGCTGACCTACCGGCTGCGCAGCGGCGACCGCGTGGAAATCCTGACCTCCAAGGAAGCCGATCCCCGCCGCGACTGGCTGCTGGCGTCCAACGGCTTCCTGGCCAGCAACCGTTCGCGCGAAAAGGTGCGCGGCTGGTTCCACAAGCTGGATCGTGCGCGCAACGTGCAGGCCGGCCGGGACCTGCTCGACCGCGAACTGAAGCGGCTCGGCCTGCAGCATGCCGACCTTGCCGTGGCAGCGAAGAAGTTCCATGCCGACAGCGTGGACGACCTGTACATCCAGGTGGCGCTGGGCGACACCGGTCCCAACCAGGTCAGCCGGGCGCTGCTGGAAGCCGAGCGTGCCGCCAGCCAGCCCGTCGCCCCGGCGCTGCCGCGCCCGACCGCGCGCCGCAACAGCCTGGGCACCTCCAAGTTCACCGTGCAGGGCGTGGGCAACCTGCTGGTGCAGCTGGCGCGCTGCTGCCAACCGGTGGCCGGCGAGCCAATCGTCGGCTACCTCACCCGCACCCGCGGCGTGACCGTGCACCGGACCGACTGCGCCGCGCTGGCGCGGTTGTCGGCCGCCAGTCCGCAGCGGATCCTGCCGGTGGAGTGGGGCCAGGCCGGCGGTGGTTATGAGGTGGACGTGGTGGTCGATGCGGTGGACCGGCGCTGGTTGCTCAAGGACATCACCAACCTGATCGCACAGGAAGATGCCTATGTGCTGGACATCCACAGCGACAACGTGCGCAACAGCGGGCGTGCGCATCTGCGCCTGCGCCTGAAGGTCAGCGACTACGGCCAGCTGTCCACGCTGCTGGGCAAGCTGGATGCGTTGCCCGGCGTCAGCGAAGCCCGGCGTCTAGGCTGACATCACGTGGCAGCGGCTAGGCTCAGCGGATGAGCCCCCATCGCGACCAGCAGGACGCTGCGCACGCCGCCTTGCGCCGGGTGCGCCGTGAAGGGCGCTGGTGGTGGCTGCAGGCGCGCCATGCGCGGCGCGTGTGGCGCTGGGCATTGCTGGTGGCCGTGCTGCTGTTCATGGCACTGGTGCTGCTGCGGCGGCCCTTGGCCAACTGGTTCTGGAACGAACCCCAGATCGAACAACTGCTGGACCAGGGTGATCGCGCGCTGGCCGCCGGTCGCCTGAGCGCGGCCGACGGCAGCGGCGCGCGCGAGTGGTACCAGGCCGCATTGGCGTTGGACGGTGACCGCAGCCAGGCACGCACCGGCCTGGCACGCACGGCGCAGGCGGCGCTGCAGCAGGCACGCGATGCGCTGGACGCCGGCGACCTGGACGCGGCACGGCGCGCCCTGGCGCTGGCGCGCGAACTGCAGGTGCCACAGCGCGATGCCGACCAGCTGGCGCAGCAATTGCAGCAGCGGGGCGGCGCCCACGCCGGCATCGCGGTGTTGCTGGGGCGCGCCGAGGCGGCGCTGCAGGCACAGCGCCTGGATGATGGCCCGGACAGCGCGTTGCCCCTGTTCCAGCAGGTGCTGGCGGTGGCGCCCAACCAGCTGCGCGCGCTGGAAGGGCGCGAAGATGCACTGTCCGACCTGCTGCTGCAGGCGCGTAGCGCGTGCGCCAGCGGTGAGCTGGCCACGGCGGCAACCCTGCTCGGCAGTGCCCGCCGCTACGACCCCGGGCATGTGGATCTGCCGCAGACCGAGGCACAGTTCAATGCCGCGCTGGAGCAGGCGCTGATGCGCGCCGACCGCGATCTTGCCCGCGGCCGTACAGACGCGGCCTGGGCGGGTTATCGCCAGGTCGCAGCTGCCGCACCCAGCCACCCGCGCGCCCAGGCCGGGCTGCGCGAACTGGCCGATCGCCAAGCCCGCCACGCGACCCGGCTGGCGGGCGATTTCCGATTCCCGCAGGCCACCCAGGCGCTGGACAAGGCGAAGGCAATCGACCCGCAGGCACCGTCGCTGGCCACTGCGCGCACCGCCATCGAGCAGGCCCGGCATGCCCAGCAGGCGCTGCGCGCCCCGCAGTCGACCCGCACCAAGGGCGAGCTGCGCGTGCTGCTGGAGCGTTTCGAACAGGCGCAGGCACGTGGCGACTGGTTGCTGCCGCCGGGGCGCAGTGCCTACGATGCATTGCGCGCCGCGCAGGCGCTGGCCCCTGCCGACCCGGCCGTGCGGGCGGCTGCGCATCAACTGGTGCCGGTGTTGGTGACGTGCTTTGACGATGAACTGCGCCGCAACCGGGTGCGCGCAGCCGGTGATTGCCTGCAGGCCTGGGAGGCGTTGGCCGCACACGACAACGAACTGGGCGAGGCGCGACGGCGCCTGGGACGACGCTGGCTGGCCATCGGCAGCGAACGCCTGGGCGCCGGCGATGCGCGCTACGCCCGCGAGGCACTGGAGCAGGCGGCCGCGTTGGGCGTGCCGGCCAGTGAGATCGAACCGCTGCAGGCGCGGTTGCGCGACGCAGCCACGCTGGAACGCTGAACGCGGCGCACAACCGGGGCGGGGTGGGTCGGCTATAGTGCGGGCGCTGTTTCGCCCGCCTTTTTCTCCGGTATGACCTCTCAAGATCCCGCAGCGACCCGTCAGTCCCTCCCGATTTGCGGGCAACCGGCCATCACTGCAGCAGACATCTGCGCGGTGATCGTCACCTATGCCCCCGAACCGGAGCTGCTGACCCAGGTGCTGGACAGCGTGCAGCCGCAGGTGGGCCATGTGGTGGTGTTCGACAACGGCAGCCCCGGCCTGGATGTCGCCGCCGCATTATCGAGAAGGGAGGCGGTCAGTGTGGTCGCCTCGGCATCCAATGTGGGGCTGGCGGCGGCGCTGAACCGTGCGATTGAACGCGCACGCGCGCTGGGTTTCGGTCATGTGCTGTTGATGGACCAGGACAGCGTGCTCGATGCGGGCATGGTGGCCACCCTGGCGCAGGCCCTGGCCACGTTGTTGCAGCACGGGCCGGTGGCAGCGGTGGGGCCGCAGTTCGTGGATGCGCGCAGTGGGAAGGCCGCCCCGTTCGTGCGCATGGGCTTTCCGCTCAACGTCAAGGACTACGGCGCGCCGGGGCAGACCGTGTCCTGCGATTTCCTGATCACCTCCGGTTCGCTGATTCCACTGGCGATGCTGGACCGGGTCGGTGGCATGGACGAATCGTTGTTCATCGACAACATCGACATGGACTGGTGCTTCCGGGCCAAGGCGGCCGGGCTTGCTCTGCATGGCGTGTGCGACGCACAGATGCACCACCGCATCGGAGAACAGCTGCGTGCTTCGCGGGTCAAGCGCGATGGGGTCGTGGTGCACAAGCCGTTCCGGCTGTACTACATCATGCGCAACCGGCTGCTGCTGTATCCGCGTGCCAGCACGCCGCGGGTGTGGGTGGCCCAGGACCTGCCGCGGCTGGTGCTCAAGCTGATTGGCAATGGTCTGTTCATTGCGCCCCGTTGGATTCGGCTGCGGTTCATGTTCCGGGGGCTGTGGGATGGGATCCGCGGTCGTAGCGGGCCCATGCCGGCGCCATAACACTTGCTGTAGTGCGCCGGAACGGCCGCCACGGCGATGCCGCCGACGCAGGTGTGCTGCGTTAGACTGCGCCGAGCCCACTGTTTCCAGATGCCCGTGCCCCGACGCTACGATACCGACGACACCGACGAGTTCGACGACGACACCGATAGCCCCGGCCCGCTGTGGCGGCGTCGGCTGATCACCTGGGGGATGGCCGCGGTCGCGCTGTCCCTGGGCTTCCTGATTCCGTACACGGTCTATCTGAACAAGCAGGTCACCCAGCGGTTCGGTGAGCTGCGCTGGCAGATCCCGACTCGCGTGTATGCGCGCCCCCTGGCCTTGGCGCCGGGCGTGGCGATGGATGCCTCCACGCTGAAGACCGAGCTGGCCGCCGCAGCCTACCGCGATGACGGCACCGGCAAATCGGCCGCCACCTACCAGCAGGAAGGGGGCCGCTTCGTCATTGCCAGCCGTGGTTACAGCGACGTCGATGGCCCGGTGGCGCCGCGCCGCGTCGAGCTGAGCCTGTCCGGCGGGCAGATCGCCTCGCTGCGCGATGCCGACACCCGCAAGGCGCTGAAGGCCGCGCGGCTGGACCCGGCGCGTATCGCCACCTTGTACGGGCAGAAGCAGGAAGAGCGGCGGCTGGTCCGCATCGAAGAAACCCCCGAACTGCTGGTCACCGGCCTGCAGGCCGTGGAGGACAAGGATTTCAACCGTCACCACGGTATCGACCTGAGCGGCATCGCCCGCGCGATCTGGGTGACCGTGCGGTCCGGTGGCCAGAGCCGCCAGGGTGCGTCCACGCTGACCCAGCAGCTGGCCCGCAGCGGCCTGCTGGGCATCGGCAAGGAACAGACCGTCACCCGCAAGTTCAATGAAGTGCTGTACGCGCTGATCATGGAAGCGCGTTACGACAAGCGCACCATCCTGGAGGCCTACCTCAACCAGGTGTACCTCGGGCAGCGGGGCAGCCAGGCCATCCATGGCATGTCCTCCGGCGCCGAGTTCTGGTTTGGCCGCGACCTGTCCTCGCTCAACACCGAACATGTCGCGCTGCTGATCGGCCTGGTCAAAGGCCCGTCCTACTACGACCCGCGACGCAATCCCGAACGCGCGCTGGACCGCCGCAACTTCGTGCTGGGCAAGCTGCACGAAAGCCAGCTGATCGACGACGCCGAGTACCAGCGCGCGCTCAAGGCGCCGCTCGGCGTGCCCAAGGTGCCAGGCCTGATCGCCGCCAACCGGTTCCCGGCCTACGTGGACCTGGTGCGCCGCCAGCTGGGCCACGACTACCCGGAATCGGTGCTGCAGGGCGCCGGCCTGAGCGTGATGACCGGCATGGCGCCGTCGGCCCAGGCGTACGCCGAAGGCGCGGTCACCAAGACCATCAAGTCGCTGGAGAGCAAGAAGCGCCCCGAGCTGCAGGCCGGCATGGTGCTGACCGACGTGCACAACGGCGACGTGCTGGCCGTGGTCGGCAGCCGCGATTTCGCCGAGCCCGGTTTCAACCGTGCCATCGAGGCGCAGCGCCCGGTCGGCTCGTTGCTCAAGCCGTTCGTGTACCTGCTGGCACTGGCCCAGCCGGACCGCTACTCGCTGGCCACCTGGGTGGACGATTCACCGGTGACGGTGCAGCTGTCGCGTGGCCGCAACTGGTCGCCCGGCAACGCCGACAACCGCAGCCACGGCACCGTGCGCCTGATCGACGCGCTGGCCCATTCCTACAACCAGGCCACCGTTCGGGTAGGCATGCAGGTGGGGCCGGAGCGCGTGACCCAGCTGATCCATGTGCTGGCCGGGATAAAGGCCGAGCCGAATCCGGCGGTGATCCTGGGCTCCACCGACCAG
This sequence comes from Stenotrophomonas sp. 364, assembly GCF_009832905.1. Taxonomy (NCBI): domain Bacteria; kingdom Pseudomonadati; phylum Pseudomonadota; class Gammaproteobacteria; order Lysobacterales; family Lysobacteraceae; genus Stenotrophomonas; species Stenotrophomonas sp. 364. Next base: position 3,169,477 of record NZ_CP047135.1, on the reverse strand, counting down.
AGCCCGTATGCGATGGCCCAGCTGTATCAGTTCCTCGCCTCCGGCGGTGAGATCCAGCCGCTGCATGCCGTGCGTGGCGTGCTGGACCCGCAGGGCAAGCTGATGAAGCGCTACGACAAGTCGCCCGCACCGGCCCAGGAAGGCGACTCGATTGCGGCCAACCTGATCAGCATCGGCCTGCAGCAGGTGGTGGCCAGCGGCACCGCGCAGCGCCTGAACGCCGACGGCCTGGGCCGGCTGCAGCCGGCCGGCAAGACCGGTACCACCAATGATGGCCGCGACAGCTGGTATGCCGGCTACACCGGCGACCACCTGGCCGTGATCTGGATGGGCAACGACCAGAACGAGCAGGCCGGGCTGTATGGCGCCACCGGTTCGATGCGCGTGTGGTCGAGCATTTTCCAGCGCCTGCCGAGTGCGCCGTTGAAGGTCAGCAGCAAGGGCCTGGACTGGCAGTACGTGGAGGCCAGCGGCACGGCCAGCACCGATGAAAGCTGCCCGGGCGCGCGCCGCTTCCCGTTCGTGGTGGGCTATGCACCGGCGTATGCGCCCTGTGCGCCGCCGCCGGCCGCCCTGCCGGAGGAAGAGGGCGGCGAAGGCAGCACCGAAGGTGGTGGCTGGCGCAGCTGGTTCGGCATGGGCAAGAAGCCCGAACCGGCCGCCGAGCCGGCGCCGGCCGCTGCAACGACTCCCCCAGCGCGATGATTCCGGAGCGAGGCCGGCCCGCCATGACTATCCGAACCCTGATCCGTTCCACCTGCGTGCTCGCCCTGGGCATGGCATTGACCGCCTGCGTCACCCCGGCACCGCCGGTCAAGGCGCCGGTGGACACCACCACCCCGGCCCAGCGGATGGCGGCCGTGGAGGCCGTGGCCGTGGGTGCCGACGACAAGGAGCTGGCCGTACAGCCGCTGCGCGACGCCGAGATCGAAGACCTGCGCCTGACCGCGCAGATGCGTCGCCAGGCCAACGACCTGCCCGCCGCCGCCGAAGCGTTGAACCAGGCGCTGCTGATCTCCGAAGGCGATCCGTCGATCCTGCAGGAACGCGCCGAAATCGCCTTGCTGCAGGGCGACTGGGCACGTGCCGAAGCGCTGGCGCGCAAGGCCGTTGACCTGGGCTCGAAGACCGGTCCGTTGTGCCGCCGCCACTGGGCCACGATCGAGCAGTCGCGCCTGGCCCGTGGCCAGAAGGAAAACGCCGCCTCCGCGCACGCCCAGCTGGAAGGCTGCACGGTGCCGGGCATCAAGCGGTACTGACCGCAGGCACCCCGTAGAGCGGGGCTCTGCCCCGCTGCCTGCGCCCGGTGCAGCGGGGCAGAGCCCCGCTCTACGCGGGGTTTACGTTCCGTGCGCGCAGTCCATGTGGGTGTTGCGTTCCGCGCGTGCGCCTGGTTCATGCGGGTTTTGTCTTCCGCGTGCGCGCGATCCATCAGGCGGGTGGCACCCTTTATCATGGGCACATGTCACGCCTTGCCCATGCCAGCAGCGAAGCCCTCAGCGAGGGCGGGACGCTTGCCAGCCAGTTGGATGCCTTTGTTGCACGCCCGGCGCAGCTGCGCCTGACCGCCGCCATCGCCGAGGCCTTCGACCAGCGCGACGTGCTGCTGGCCGAAGCGGGTACCGGCACCGGCAAGACCTATGCGTACCTGGTGCCGGCGCTGTTGTCGGGGCTGAAGATCATCATTTCCACCGGCACCCGCGCGCTGCAGGACCAGCTGTACCACCGCGACCTGCCGCGGGTGCGCGCCGCGCTCGGTGTGGGCCACAGCAGCGCGCTGCTCAAGGGCCGGGCGAACTACCTGTGCCGCTACCGCCTGCAGCAGGCCCGCGGCGAACCGCGGTTCAGTTCGCCGGAGCAGGTGGCGCAGTTCCAGCGCATCCTGGCCTGGTCCGGGCGCAGCCGCTTCGGCGACATGGCCGAGCTGGAGGCGCTGCCGGAAGACTCGCCGCTGTATCCGATGGTCACCTCTACCGTCGACAACTGCCTGGGCAACGAGTGCCCGTTCTGGGACGACTGCTTCGTGGTGCAGGCGCGCCAGCGTGCGCAGGCGGCCGATGTGGTGGTGGTCAACCACCACCTGCTGCTGGCCGACCTGGCGCTCAAGCAGGAAGGCTTCGGCGAGATCCTGCCGGGCGCGCAGGCCTTCGTCATCGACGAAGCGCACCAGCTGCCGGAACTGGCCGCCAATTTCTTCGGCGAAGGGTTCGGCATGCGCCCGTGGCAGGAACTGGCGCGCGACTGCCTGGCCGAAAGCCGCAGCGTGGCCGGTGCACAGGCCACGCTGCAGGTGCCCGCTGCGGCGCTGGAACAGACCCTGCGCGACCTGCGCACCGCCATGGATGGGTTGCCAGCGCGTGGCACCCAGTGGCGCGCACTGGCCGTGCCGCAGGTGCGCGATGGCTTCGATGCGGCGATGTCGGCCCTGGTGACTCTGCGCGATGCGCTGGTCGGGGTACGCGAGGCATCGCCCGGGCTGGATGCCTGCCACGCGCGCGCGATGGAAGCGGTTGGGCGGTTGTCGCGCTGGCTCGGCGAAGATGCCCCGATGCTTGATTTCGATGCCGACCCGGAACTGGCTGCGGCCCCGGCCGACGTGCTGTGGTACGAACTGACCCCGCGCGGCTTCCGCTGCCAGCGCACCCCGATGGACGTGTCCGGGCCGCTGCGTGAGCACCGCCAGCGCTCGATGGCCGCCTGGGTATTCACCTCGGCCACGCTCACCGTGGACGGCGGGTTCGCGCATATTTCGCAGCGGCTCGGGCTGGACGATCCGGTCACCCTGCTGCAGCCCAGCCCGTTCGACTGGGCGACCCAGGCGCTGTGCTACCTGCCCACCGATCTGCCCGATCCGGCTGCGCGGGGATTCGGTACTGCCTTGATCCGGGCACTCACGCCGGTACTGGAGGCATCGCAGGGCAGGGCGTTCCTGCTGTTTGCCTCGCACCGCGCGCTGCGCGAAGCGGCCGAGGCGCTGCGGGATGGGCCGTGGCCGCTGTTCGTGCAGGGCGAGGCGCCGCGCGCGACCCTGCTGCAGCGCTTCCGCGACTCGGGCAATGGCGTGCTGCTGGGCTCGGCCAGTTTCCGTGAAGGCGTGGACGTGGTCGGCGATGCGCTCAGCGTGGTGGTGATCGACAAGCTGCCGTTCGCCGCGCCGGATGATCCGGTGTTCGAGGCGCGGCTGGATGCGATCCGGCGCGACGGCGGCAATCCGTTCCGCGATGAGCAGCTGCCGCAGGCGGTAATCGCGCTCAAGCAGGGCGTCGGGCGGCTGATCCGCAGCGAGACCGACCGCGGGGTGCTGGTGCTGTGCGACCCGCGCCTGCTCAGCCGCAGCTACGGCCGGATCTTCCTGGATTCGCTGCCACCGTTCCGCCGCACCCGCGCGCTGGACGATGTACGCGGCTTCTTTGCGCCACAATGGCCGCCTGACGCGCTGCCGGCACCGCCTGCCATAGCGGCGCCCCCTGCAGCCGCTGTGTCACCCGCGGCACCCGATGACTTCCCCACTTCCCTGTTCTGACCGCCATGAAACTGCTCGCCTTTGAAACCGCCACCGAAGCCTGTTCCGTCGCCCTGTATGTGGATGGGCAGGTGCTTGAGCGGTTCGAGATCGCTCCGCGCCGTCATGCCGAGCTGAGCCTGCCGTGGGCCGAGGCCCTGCTGGCCGAGGCCGGCGTTGCGCGTTCGCAGCTGGATGCCATCGCGCTGGGGCGCGGCCCGGGCGCGTTCACGGGCGTTCGCCTGGCCATCGCGATCGCACAGGGCATCGCCCTGGCGCTGGACCGCCCGCTGGTGCCGGTGTCCACGCTGCAGGTGCTGGCGCTGCGCGCGCCGGCCGGCGCCGACCTGGTGCTGAGCAGCATCGATGCCCGCATGGGCGAGGTGTACGTGGCGCGCCAAGTCCGCGTGGACGGCCAGTGGCAGCTGCGGGGCGAAGAGATCGTCTGTGCGCCGGAGGCGGTGGTGCTGCCCGAAGGCACCCGCTGGTTCGGCGTGGGCACCGGCTTCGGCGCAGCCGACGGCCTGCTGGCCACGCGCCTGGCCGATCAGCTCGACGGCGTCGATGCACAGGCGCTGCCGCGTGCATCGGACCTGCTGACCCTGGCGGTGCCGGCGTTCGCGCGCGGCGAGGGCATGGCACCGGAGCGCGTCGAGCCGGCCTACCTGCGCAACAACGTAGCGTTGACGCTGGTGGAACAACACGCCGCCCGCGCCGCCAAAACCGCCAGGTAGAGCCGACCGTTGGTCGGCTGATCACCCCGGGCAGACCCGACCGTCGGTCGGCTATCGCCCGCTCACCGGTCGTCGCGCAGCGTACCACCGGGCATGAACGCCCACGTCCGCGTCACCTGCAGGATCTCCACGCCGTCGTCCGTCTTGGGCAACGGCGGGAACGGCTGCGCCAGGCGGACCACGCGCAGGGCAGCCTCATCCAACAACGGGGTGCCGCTGCTGCGCAGGATCCGCGCGCTTTCCACGCTGCCGTCGCGGCGCACGCCGACGGTGATCACCACCTGGCCGCCGAGGCGGCGCTGGCGGGCTTCGTCGGGGTAATTGAGGTTGCCCACGCGTTCGGCGCGATCCACCCACGCCCGCAGGTAGTTGGCGTAGGCGTATTCCCGGGTGCTGGCCGACACGAACTTCCGGTTCGGGCGCTTGGCGTACTGCGCCGAGCGCAGGTGCACCTCGGCGGCCAACCGGGCCATTTCCGCGTCGCGCTGCTCGCGCGCATTCAGCGGGGCCTCCGGCTGCGGGTGCTCGGGCACTGGCTGCGGCTGCGCGCTGGCCACCTGCTCGGTGCTGTTGCGGCTGGACACCACCCGCGCCTGCGGTGGCGGCGGGCTGGCCGCATCCTGGCGCTGCTGCGGCACCGGCGACAGCCCGGCCTGCGGCTGCGGCACGATCCCGGCCTGGTTGTCGCGCGGGCGCTGGGCCTTGTCGTGGTCGCCGCCGCCCTGTTGGTTGGCCTGGGCCAGGAAATCGGCCTGTTTGGGCGTCAGCGCCGTCTGGGTCTGGCTGAAGATCACCTCCAGGGTGGGTACCAGCGCGGCCTTGTCGCTCACCGCAAAGCCCACCCCCAGGATCAACAGCGCATGCACCAGCAGCGACAGCGCCAGGGTCGCGCCCAGGCGCTGCGACTCGCGCGCCTGCAGCGGCAGTAGCGGTGCGGCCGTCGCACTCATCGCGGCAGGCCGGCCTCGATCGCGTCGAACAGGGTGCCGGCGATGTTGAGCCCGAACTGGGCATCCAGCTCGCGCACGCAGGTGGGGCTGGTGACGTTCACTTCGGTCAGGTAATCGCCGATCACGTCCAGGCCGACAAAGCGCATGCCGCGGCGCTTCATCTCCGGCCCGACCTGGGCGGCGATCCAGCGGTCGCGGTCGCTCAGCGGGCGGCCTTCACCGCGGCCGCCGGCGGCCAGGTTGCCGCGGAACTCGTCGCCCTGCGGGATCCGCGCCAGGCAGTAGTCCACCGGCTCGCCGTCGACCAGCAGGATCCGCTTGTCGCCGGCGGTGATGTCCGGGATGAACTTCTGCGCCAGCGCCAGCGTGCGCTCGCCGTCGGTCAGGGTTTCCAGGATCACGTTGAGGTTGGGGTCGCCGGTGCCGCTGCGGAAGATCGAGCGCCCGCCCATGCCGTCCAGCGGCTTGAGCACGGCCTGGCCATGTTCCAGCACGAAGGCCTTCAGGTCGGCGTTGCGGCGGCTGACCAGGGTCGGCGGGCAGCACTGCGGGAACAGCAGCGCGGCCAGCTTCTCGTTGAAATCGCGCAGCCCCTGGGGGTCGTTGACCACCAGCGCGCCGGCCTGCTGGGCCACGCTGAGCACATGGGTGTCGTAGATGAATTCGGCATCCACCGGCGGGTCCTTGCGCATCAGCACCACCTGGCCGGGGCCGAACACGGTCTGGCTGAATTCGCCCAGGGTGAACCAGTCGGCCTTGTCCTCGCGCACCTGCAGCGGCGCGGTGCGGGCGACCGCCTGGCCGTCGCGCAGGGCCAGCCCGCCGGGGCTGACGTAGTGCAGGGCGTGACCGCGGCGCTGGGCTTCCAGCAGCATCGCGAAGGTGGTGTCCTTGGCAATCTTGATATGGGCGATGGGGTCCATCACCACGATGACATTCAACGGCATGGTCGCAACCTGGCGGGCAGGGCGATGATGGTAGCCGCAACCGGGGCCGGTTGCCTGCCCGGCGGGGTGCAACGCTGCGTCCGCCGGGGCCCGGGTTTGCGCAAATCCGGCCGATCCGGCCCGGTTCGACCCGTCTGCGGCTTGGCTGAAGTGGCCGCGCTTGTAGCCTGCGCGGGAAGTGCGATATAGATACGCTTTCGCAGCGACGCCGGACCAAGCAGAAGCGTCGCGCGCCCGGGGAAAGGTAATGACTGAAAACATGGCTGCGGGTGGGGAACTCGCAGGGCTTAGGGTCATGGTCATCGACGATTCGAAGACCATTCGCAGGACCGCCGAAACACTGCTCAAGCGCGAAGGCTGCGAGGTGGTGACCGCGACCGATGGTTTCGAGGCGTTGGCCAAGATCGCCGACCAACAGCCGCAGATCATCTTCGTGGACATCATGATGCCGCGGCTGGACGGCTATCAGACCTGTGCGCTGATCAAGGGCAACCAGCTGTTCAAGTCGACCCCGGTGATCATGCTGTCCTCCAAGGACGGCCTGTTCGACAAGGCGCGCGGGCGCATCGTCGGCTCGGAGCAGTACCTGACCAAGCCATTCACGCGTGAAGAACTGCTGGGTGCCATCCGCACATACGTCAACGCCTGACCAGGGGGAAAGGCACAATGGCTCGAATCGTTCTGATCGAGGATTCACCGACCGACCGCGCGGTGTTCACGCAGTGGTTGACCAAGGCCGGGCACGAAGTACTGGAAGCGGACAACGCAGAAGACGGGCTGGTGCTCGTGCGCGAGCATGCGCCGCAGCTGGTGCTGATGGACGTGGTCCTTCCGGGCATGAGTGGCTTCCAGGCCACCCGTGCGATGGCGCGTGACGCGGCCATCAAACATATTCCGGTCGTCATCGTCAGCACCAAGGCGATGGAGACCGACAAGGCGTGGGGGCTGCGCCAGGGGGCGGCCGACTACATCGTCAAGCCGCCGCGCGAGGAGGAACTGATCGCGCGGATCAACCAGTTGGTGGTCTGATGCGTTCTCCTTTCGACATCCTGGAAGCCTACGAACGGCGCAGCCTGGCCCATGCCGTGCAGCTGCCCGAGCGTCAGTTCGCACAGGACCTGTGGCGTGGCGTCGGTTACCGCGTGGGCAAGCGCCACCTGGTGTCGGATTTCCGCGAAGTGGTTGAAATCGTGCCGATGCCGCCGATCACCCCGGTGCCCGGCGCGCAGCCGTGGCTGCTGGGCGTGGGCAACCTGCGCGGCAACCTGTTCCCGGTGGTGGACCTGAAGTACTTCCTGGAAGGCGAGCGCACCGTGCACCAGGAAGGCCAGCGCGTGTTGATCATGCGCCAGGCCGGCGGCGACGTCGCGCTCACCATCGATGAACTGTTCGGCCAGCGCAGCTTCGACCAGGGCCAGGACATCGCCATCGGCGATCTCGCCAGCGGCCGCTATGCCCACTTCATCGACCGTGCCTTCCACGGCGATGGGCACGATTGGGGCGTCTTCTCGCTGTCGCTGCTGTCGCGCACTCCCGAATTCAGGCAGGCCGCGGCCTGATCGCTGCCGCCTGTCTCACCGTATTTGATGATCGAGGTTGAACGATGAGTACTGCTTCGGAATCCGCCAAGGCCGGCAAGCTCGGGTCGGTGGGAACCAATTTCTGGCTCGGCCTGCTGGCCCTGTCGATGATCGTGTTCGGCGTCAACACCGGCGTCGCCACCTGGCAGGGCAGTCGCCTGGCCGGCGCCAGTACCGGCGCGGCCGATCTGCAGGTGTTGTCCCAGCAGCTGGCCAACCAGGGCCGTGAAGCGGTCTCGGGCAACGCCCAGGCGTTCACCGCGTTCAAGGACACCAAGACCCGCATCGAGAGCACCGTGAGCAGCCTGCAGGGTCGCTACGGTTCCGAAGCGAACGTGTCCGGCCCGCTCAACCAGCTCAGCCAGACCTGGGAGCCGCTCGGCAAGAGCGCCGCCCAGCTGGTGGCCAGTGAGCCGGCGGTGCTGGCCCTGGCCGGCAACGCCAACAACTTCGTCAACGGCGTGCCGGCACTGCAGGCACAGCTGAACGAAGTGGTGCGTGCGATGTCCGCCGGCGGTGCCCCGGCCTCGCAGGTGTACAACGCGCTGCAGCAGGTGGTGGTGGTGGGCTCGATGGCCCGCCGGGTCACCGAAATGCGCGCCGGTGGTGCCAATGCCGCCGCCGCCGGCGACGCGCTCGCCCGCGACTCGGTGGTGTTCACCCAGGTGCTGGACGCCCTGCGCAACGGCAACGAAGAACTGGGCATCACCCCAGTGCGCAATGCCGGCGCGCTGGCCGCGCTGGAGCAGTCCCAGAAGCAGTGGGACACCATGAAGAAGGACGCCGACGCGATCCTGGCCAGCTCGCGCCAGTTGTTCTCGGCGCAGTCCTCGGCCGCCGCGCTGACCGGTGGTGCCACCCGCATGCTGGACGACAGCAAGAAGCTGTTTGAAGCGTTCTCCTCGTTCGGTTCGGTGCGCGACACGCGCCTGTTCCCGAACTTCTGGCTGGGCGTGATTTCCGGTGCGCTGTCGCTGATCGCCATCATCGGCTTCGTCAGCAGCACCGTGCGCAGCCGTTCGCGCGAGCAGGACCTGCGTTACCAGACCCAGGTGGAATTCAACAGCCGCAACCAGCAGGCCATCATGCGGCTGCTGGACGAAATCAGCTCGCTGGGTGAAGGCGACCTGACGGTGAAGGCCTCGGTGACCGAGGACATGACCGGCGCGATCGCAGACGCCATCAACTACGCCGTGGACGAACTGCGCCACCTGGTGACCACCATCAACGACACCTCGGCCAAGGTCGCGCTGTCCACCCAGGAAACCCAGGCCACGGCCATGCAGCTGGCCGAAGCGGCGGGCCACCAGGCCAACCAGATCACCTCGGCCTCGGACCGCATCGGCGAAATCGCCTCGAGCATCGAACAGGTGTCGCGCAACTCGGCCGAGTCGGCCGACGTGGCACAGCGCTCGGTGGTGATCGCCGCCGAAGGCGCCGGCGTGGTGCGCGAGACCATCCAGGGCATGGACCAGATCCGCGACCAGATCCAGGAAACCTCCAAGCGCATCAAGCGCCTGGGCGAATCCTCGCAGGAGATCGGCTCGATCGTGGAACTGATCAACGACATTTCCGAGCAGACCAACATCCTGGCGTTGAACGCCGCGGTGCAGGCGGCCTCGGCCGGTGAGGCCGGCCGTGGTTTCGCCGTGGTGGCCGACGAAGTGCAGCGCCTGGCAGAACGTACCTCCGGCGCGACCCGACGGATCGAAGGCCTGGTCCAGGCCATTCAGGCCGATACCAACGAAGCGGTCAGCTCGATGGAGCAGACCACCGCCGAAGTGGTGTCCGGTGCGCGCCTGGCCGAAGACGCCGGTACCGCGCTGACTGAAATCGAACGCGTGTCCAACGCGCTCAACAACCTCATCAAGAACATCTCGATCGCCGCCCAGCAGCAGTCGTCGGCCGCCTCGGACATCACCCGCACCATGGGCGTGATCCGGCAGATTACCGGCCAGACCTCGCAGGGTGCGGGACAGACCGCCGAGTCGATCGGTCATTTGGCACAGCTGGCGGCCGACCTGCGCCGCTCGGTTGCCGACTTCAAGCTGCCGGCGTGAGCCGCGGGCAGGGCGGAGAGGGAAGGAATCAGCAAATGATGCATCGCGATAACCCACAGCACGACACGCGCGCGCCCCTGCCGGGAGACCTGGCATGAGCACGCTGCGCGATGCCATGAGCCACGCCGCCCTGGGCTGGGTCAAGCCGGAACTGGACGAAACCCTGCGCCAGGTGCGCAACGAGGTGGAGTACTACGCCGAAGACCCCTCCGATGCCGGCCGCATGCGCTTCTGCGCCGGGTACCTGCACCAGGTGCAGGGCACCCTGCGCATGGTGGAGCTGTATGCCCCGGCGATGGTGGCCGAAGAACTGGAGCAGCTGGCCAACGCCATCGGTGCCGGCGAGGTGCCCGACCGTGACGAAGCCTGCGCCACCCTGATGCGCGGCAGCGTGCTGCTGCCCGACTACCTGGAGCGCCTGCAGAACGGGCACCGCGACATTCCGATCGTGCTGCTGCCGCTGCTCAACGACATCCGGTCGGCACGCGCCGCGCCGGGCATCAACGAAAGCGTGCTGTTCGCGTTCGCGCCGGACAGCGTCACCGCCACCGAGGCCGAGCTCGACCACGCGCGCGGCAGCCTGAGCGGCCGCAACCGCGAGCTGCTCGATACCGTGGGCAATGCGGTCAAGGAAGAACTGCTGCGCATCAAGGATGCGCTGGACCTGCACCTGCGCACCGGTGGCGATCCGGTGCAGCTGCAGACCCAGGTCAACGAACTGGGCGCCGTTGCCGATACCCTGGGCATGATGGGCCTGGGCGTGGCCCGCGGCGTGGTCGTGCAGCAGCGCGATGCGCTGCGCGGCGTCGTGCAGGGCGAACAGCAGATCGACGAAAGCCTGCTGCTGGATATCGCCGGTGCGCTGCTGTACGTGGACGCTTCGCTGGACGACCAGGTCGCCCATCTGGGCGCCGGCGGCAGTGGCGAGGACGATCCGAGCGCAGTGGAGAACCGGCGCACGGTGGAGGTGCTGGCGCATGAAGCCATCGCCAATTTCGCCGCCGCCCGCGAGCACTTCGTCGCCTTCATCGAAACCAACTGGAACCACCAGCAGCTGCAGGAAGTGCCGCGCCTGCTGGGCGAGGTGTCCGGTGCGTTGCGCATGCTCGACCTGGCCACCCCGGCCGACTACCTGCAGGGTGTGCGCCAGTACATCACGGTGGAACTGATCGGCCGCCAGCGCGTGCCGAGCGGGCGCCAGCTGGATACCCTGGCCGATGCCATGGCCAGCCTGGAGTACTACCTCGAAGCCCTGCGCGAACGTCGCCCGGGTCGCGAGGAAATCCTGGACATCACCCGCACCAGCCTGGAAACCCTCCGTTACTGGCCGTTGCCGGACGCCGATGCCGCCCAGCCGGACACCACCGCAGAGGCCCTGCCGGTGGCCGCCGAGCCGATCGAGTTGACGCAGTGGGATGCGCCGTCGGTCGAGCCGATCGCCGTGCCCGTCACCCCGAGCGCACCGCCGCCGGGCAGCGTGCCACCGTCGTTCCCGGACGTCACCTTCGACCCGCTGCCTGACGCCGCCCTGGCCAGCGCAGCGGCAGCCGCGCCGTCGCTGGTGTTCGACGCATCGACCGCGCCCGCGCCGGAAGCGCCGCAGTGGACCCTGTCCACCGAGGCCGACGCCACCACCGACCACGCCGGCCCCAGCTTCGCCCATTTCGACCCGGTGATTGCCGAGGACAGCCCTGCAGTGCGCTGGGACGCGCTGCCGCCGATGCATGTCGCCCTGGATGCGCTGGACGCCACCGACACGGTGTCCGCGCAGGCTGATGAGCACGCGCAGGCTGCCGTCTCCTTCAGCGGTGGGTTCGACCCGGTTGCCGCCGAGCACGACGTACTGGAGTTCAGCGACGCGCCCATCGAATTCACCTTCGATGCGCCGTTGCACAATGCAGGCGACGTGCTGTCGCTGGAGATCGACGATACCGTGGCTCCTGCCGCGGAGCCGATGGCCGAGGCCGCGTCCGACCTGGACGTGGCCGAGTTGCCGTCGTTCCTGCAGGCGTCCGACGGCCATGCCGATGACGTTGCGGACGCCACCGGGCACGGGGCCGACGCAGAAGCCGTTGAGCATGGTGAGGCGATCAGCGCCGAGCCGGTCGAGGAGATCGATCTGGCCGCGGTTGCAGACGACAGTCCCGTTGCAGACGCATCCATTGATGCGGCGGTGCCGACCGACACCGACGAGGACACCCCCGGTGACGACGGGGCTGCGCAGGAACCGACCCCGGTGGTGACCCACAGCAGCACCGGCGTGCATGCCGCCGTGATCGGCAAGATCGAGCTGGACGACGAGTCCGCGCGCTTCCTGGCCGAGCTGGATGCGGCCGCCGCGCAGTTCAGCACCGCACCGGCGATCACTCCCGATGCGCTGGCTGCGGTATCGCCGGCCAATGCAGTCGGTGAGACCGACAGCATCGAGGCCGGGTTCGAGGACGATGGCGAGAACATCGACCAGGACATCCGCGAGGTCTTCATCGAAGAGTTCGACGAGGAACTGGTCAACCTCGGCAACCTGCTGCCGGTCTGGCGCGCCGCGCCGGACAACCTCGACCGCCTGCGTCCGATCCGCCGCGTGTTCCACACGCTCAAGGGCAGCGGCCGGTTGGTGGGCGCACGTACCCTGGGCGAGTTCAGCTGGAAAATCGAAGGCATGCTCAACCGCGTGCTCGACGGTACCCGGCCGGCCACCCCGGCCGTGGTGGCCATGGTCACCCAGGCATATGAGGTGCTGCCGCAGCTCAACGCCGCGTTACGCGGCCAGGGCCGCGTAACGGCCGACCTGCAGGCCATGCAGGCCATTGCCGATCGCGTGGCGGCCGGCGAAGAAACCTTCCATGTGCCGCTGCAGCGGGCCGCGCCGGTCGTGGCCGCCCCGGTGGACGTGGTGGACGTCGTTGAAGCCGTCGAAGCCAGCGACGCCGTCGAGGCCAGCGGTACCCCGGCCAACATCGACGAAGTGCTGCGCGAGATCCTGGAAGCCGAGGTGGATACCCACCAGGCCACGTTGCAGGCCTGGTTGCGCGAGGCCAGCGTGGCCCCGCAGCCGGTCACCGACAGCCTGCTGCGCGCGGTGCATACCATGAACGGTGCGTTCGCGATGACCGACGTGCCCGAAATCACCGCCGTCACCGGGGGCGCCGAGAGCTTCATCAAGCGCTCGCTGGCCGCCGATACCCCCCCGGACGCCGATGGCGTGGACGCGCTGTCGGCCACCGCCGAGGCGATCACCGCGACCATGACGGCCCTGCAGGCCGACGCACCGCGTATTCCGGTGCAGGCCGCGCTTGCCGCGCGTCTGCAGGCCCTGGCCGACACGCTGCCCGAAGCGCGCTGGCCGGCCCTGGTGGCTGACGATGAAGAAGACGCCTTGGACGCGCTGGACGACGATGCCGCCGACCCGGGCGCTGTCGAGCCGCAGGCCGTGGATGCGGACGCCGTGGACGCTGTCGCGTCCCACGATGCGGCCGTGCCGGCGGTCGGCGACGAGATCGCCGCGAACGACGACGCCCTGGCCACGCTGCCGCAGGCAGACGCGCAGGACGGTTACGCCGGCCTGGACGACAGCGCCGGTACCGACCTGCAGCTGGCCGAGGTCGACGCCGACGCCCTGACCGTGGTCGAGCCCGTCGCCCTTGAAATCGATGCGGTGGAAGCGGAGACCGGTCACGCGCCGGACGCCGATGTGCCGGTCGTGGACGAGCTGACCGTCAGCAATGACCTGTCGGCGTACTTCGACGCCGATCTTCCGGTGAATGCCGCGCCCATCGCGGGCAACGAGACGACGCTCGACGCACAGCCTGACGCAGGCCGTGCCGACCCGGGCGTCGCCGACGTCGCCGCATTCGACGCGGAACAGCACGACGCCACAGCGGACGGGCAGGGCGCGCACGACGGTCTGGAGGCGGTCGAACTGACCGGCGCCGACGACCTGTCGCGCTTCTTCGACGCCGATGCGACGCCGGTGGCCGAGGCGAACGACGTGGCTGCTGCCACGGGCGCCGCTGCGGACGACACCTCGGTCGATCACGTAGTCCTCGATGGCGCTTCGGCGGTTGCTACCGCCGAAGCGTCCGACGCCGTGGCCGATGTCGAAGTGGACGCCGACGTCGACGCCGAAACGACCGCCGAAGCAGACACCACCACCGTGCCGGACGCGCCGTTCGACGCACCCGACGACGCCGCACCCGCCGCATCGGAACAGGATCTGGACGCGGACGATCAGGACACGCGCGACGCACTGGACGAAGCCCTGCCGCCGATGCCGGCGTTCGGTGAGCCGGTCGACGAGCAGCAGGCCCTGGATGACGGTCTGACCGTGATCGACGCGCCGCAGGCCGACGACGCGGCCGACAGCGTGCTGGGCCTGGATGCCACCCACGACGTACAGGAACAGCCGGAGGAGGCCGACGCCTTCGCCGAGGATGCGGTCGAAACCGAAACCGAAACCCAAACCGCCGCGCCGACACCGTTCTTCGAACTCGAAGATGCACCGTTGGCCGTCGCCGGCGCATCGGTCGCTGCACTGTCCACGCATGCGGAACCGGCCGCCCCCGCCGAGGCAGCGGTTGCCGCCGACAGCGTGCGCGACACCGAAGCCGACACCGGCACCGATGCCGATGACGAAGAAGACAGCGCCGATGCGCTGGACTTCAGCGTGCTCGACCAGGAGCTGGTCGACATCTTCGTGGAAGAAGGCAAGGACCTGCTCGACCATTGCGATGGCCTGATCAGCGAACTGCGCGCCGCGCCGAACGACCGCGACGTCATCGCCGGCCTGCAGCGTGACCTGCATACCCTCAAGGGTGGCGCACGCATGGCCGGGATCAACCCGATCGGCGACCTGGGCCATGGCATCGAATCGCTGCTGGAAGCCGTGGCGGCCAACCGCACCGACATCGACCGCAGCGACGTACACCTGCTTGAACGTGGCTTCGATCGCCTGCACCAGCTGCTGACCCGTACCGGTCAGCACCGCGGCGTGGCGATGCCCGACGACCTGATCCATGCGTTCGAACAGCGCACGCTGGGCCGGGTGGACGTGGCCGTGGACACCCCTGCCGACACCGTGCAGGACAGCGCACCGGTCGAGGTCGATACCGCCGTCGCCGCGGCGCCGCTTTCGGCACCGGTGCCGCTGGAAACCAGCAGCGACGACGATGCCCTGGCCCGTCCGCAGCAGGAACAGGTGCGCGTGCGTGCCGACCTGCTCGACCGCCTGGTCAACCACGCCGGTGAAGTGGCGATCTACCGCTCGCGCCTTGAACAGCAGCTCGGCGCCTTCCGTGGCGCCATGGGCGAACTGGACCGCACCAACGCGCGTCTGCGCGACCAGCTGCGCCGGCTGGACCTGGAAACCGAAGCGCAGATCGTTGCCCGCTACCAGCGTGAGCAGGACCAGGCCGACCACAAGTTCGATCCGCTGGAACTGGACCGCTTCTCCACGCTGCAGCAGCTCAGCCGCGCGCTGAACGAATCCGCCGCCGACCTGGGCGGCCTGCAGGGCGTGCTGGACGACCTGTCGCGCCAGTACGACGTGCTGCTGCAACAGCAGTCGCGGGTCAGCTCGGAACTGCAGGACGGCCTGATGCGCGCGCGCATGGTGCCGTTCGACGGTCTGGTGCCGCGCCTGCGTCGCGTGGTCCGCCAGGCCGGCCAGGACACCGGCAAGCAGGTGCACGTGATCCTGGAAGGCACCCACGGCGAACTGGACCGCAACGTCCTGGATCGCATGGTCGCGCCGCTGGAACACATGCTGCGCAACTCGGTGGCCCATGGGCTGGAAACCCCGGAACAGCGCCGCGCTGCCGGCAAGCCCGAGGAAGGCGAAATCGCCATCCGTCTGCGCCGCGAAGGCTCGGAAATCGTGCTGGAAGTGGCCGACGACGGCGCCGGGCTGGACCGCGAGGCGATCCGTCGCCGCGCCGAACAGCGTGGCCTGGTGCAGGCCGACGCCGTGCTTGGCGATGCCGAACTGGACGCGATGATCTTCTCGCCCGGGTTCAGCACCGCCGACCAGGTCAGCCAGCTGGCCGGACGCGGCGTGGGCATGGACGTGGTGCACAACGAAGTGCGCCAGCTGGGCGGCTCGGTGGATATCCACTCGGTGCGCGGCCAGGGCGTCACCTTCACCCTGCGCCTGCCGCAGACGCTGGCGGTCACCCAGGCGGTGTTCGTGCAGATCGGCGAGACCACCTACGCGGTGCCGGTAGCCTCGGTCAGCGGTATCGGCCGGATCTCGCGCGAGCGCTTTGAAACCATCGACGGCGACTACCACTACGGTGGCGAAGCCTTCGCCCTGCATGACCTCGGGACGCTGGTGGGCCAAGGCCCTGCGCGTGCCGAGGGCCAGGCCCAGGTGCCGCTGCTGCTGGTGCGTGCCGGTGAACTGCGCGCGGCCGTGGCGATCGACCAGGTGCTGGGCAACCGCGAAATCGTGGTCAAGCCGGTGGGCCTGCAGATCGCCTCGGTGCCCGGTATCTACGGCGCCACCATCACCGGCGATGGCCGCGTGGTGGTCATCCTCGACGTGGCACCGCTGGTCCGCCGCTTCCAGGCCAACCCGCACAAGCCGATCGCCGTGACCAGCCAGGTCAGCGACCGCCAGGCACCGCTGGTGATGGTGGTCGACGATTCGCTGACCATGCGCAAGGTCACCGGCCGCATCCTGGAACGCCACAACTTCGAAGTGGCAGTGGCCCGCGATGGCGTGGAAGCGCTCGAGCGGCTGGAAGAACGCGTCCCCGACCTGATGCTGCTGGACATCGAAATGCCGCGCATGGATGGCTATGAACTGGCCACCGCGATGCGCGCCGACCCGCGTTACAAGGATGTGCCGATTGTGATGATCACCTCGCGCAGCGGCGACAAGCACCGTCAGCGCGCCTTCGAAATCGGCGTCCAGCGTTACCTGGGCAAGCCTTACCAGGAACTGGACCTGATGCGAAACGTGTACGACCTGCTGGGGATCGCCCGTGTCCGCGAATGACCTGCCTTTGCTGTTGTCGGTAGCGCTGCTGGCGCGCCCGGGGCAGGCCCGCGAGCGCCTGCGCGACGCGTTGGCCCAGGCCGGCGCGACCCTGGTGCTGGAAGAGGATCCCAACACGCTGGACGTGCAGGTGCTGCGCGATGCGGCGCCGGGTGCGGTGCTGATCGCGCTGGAACCGGCGATCGAGGACGCGCTGGAGCGCCTGGACCCGGTGCTGGGTTCGCCGTCGCTGACCCTGATCTTCGACGAAGCCGAACTGGCCGCCCGCCGTGAAGGCTGGGAAGCACAGCGCTGGGCGCGGCACCTGGTGGCCAAGCTGCACGGCCACCACGACGTGCTGCCGCCGGGTTCGGAGCAGGACAGCCTGCTCCAGCCCGAGCCCGGCCTGCCGACCACGCCGGCCGAGCTGCATGCCGATGCACCGTTGGATTTCCATGTCCGAGAGGCGTTCGATGCGGCCGCGGATGTGCCCGCCGATGGCCTGTATCAGGCCCCGGATGCACTGAGCGAACCGATGTCGCTGGAAGAGGCGCTGGCTGCCCTGCAACCGACGTCCGCCGCTGCCACCGCGTCGGTGCCACCGCCGGTACCGCCCTCGGCGCCGCCGGCCATGGCCCGCGTACCGCTGGGTGACCACAGCAGCTGGTCGCTGGTGGACGACACCGCAGACACCGCCGCCGCGGCGCCCGCACGCGCTGCCACGGAGGCCGACGCTGCGCCGCGGGCACTGTCTGCGTTCGATATCGAACGGCTGTCGCTGGTCGAACTGGAGGCCGACCGCCCCAACGACGGCGCCGCCGCAGGTGCGGTGCTGGTGCTGGCCGGTATCGGCGGCCCGGACGCGCTGCGCCGCCTGCTCGCCACGTTGCCGGCGGGGCTGGCCACGCCGGTGCTGGTGCACATGCGCCTGGACGGCGGCCGCTACGGCAACCTGGTCAAGCAGATGGCGCGCGTGTCGGCGCTGCCCGTGCTGCTGGCCGAAGCCGACCAGCCCGTGCAGGCCGGCAATGCGTACATTCTGCCCGATGACATCGGCCTGGCCGAACGCCAGCGTGGCCTGTACTTCCAGGGCGATGCACAGGGTGTCCAGGTGGCCACGCTGCCGCCGGCGCACAGCGCGGTGGTGCTGCTCAGCGGCGCCGATACCGCGCAGGTCGATGATGTCCTGGCCTTGGCCGCCGCAGGCGCCTGGGTCGGTGCACAGGTCGGCGAAGGCTGCTACGACCCTGCCGCAGCCAATGCCGCGGTGGCCGCCGGGATGGACGCGGGCGAGCCGCCGCAGCTGGCCCAGCGCATCGTCGAACGTTGGGGTGTGAGCGAGTAATCGCTGCGCCGTCCCCTTTTCAGGAATCACGCCATGAGTTACGCCAGCAACGACGAAATCCGCGGGGTATTGATCCAGGCCGGCCACGAGCGCGTGCTGCTGCCCAATGCCACCGTGGCCGAGATGATGTCCAAGGTGGCCGTGCAGGGCGTGCCGGATGCCCCGGCCTGGCTGGTCGGCCAGATTGCGTGGCACGGGTGGGACGTACCGCTGCTCTCGTTCGCGCGGCTGTCCGGGCTGGGCGACGAACTGGTCACCAGCAACAACAAGGTGGTGGTGCTCAAGGCGCTGGGCGGCAACCCGAAGCGCCCGTATTTCGCGCTGCTCACCCAGACCTTCCCGCAGCTGATCTCGGTGCCGCGTGACGGCCTGCTGGCCGACGCCTCCGAGGAAACACTGCCGCAGGGCGTGCACATGCGCGTGCTGCTGGGCGAGCAGAGCGCGCTGCTGCCCGACCTGGACGCGCTGGAAGCGGCGCTGGACGAGGCGTACCCGGTCGCGGGGTAGGTTCGCATTCGCGAAACCTCCCACGATCTGCGGCGCAGATCGTGGGCCCCCCGCAAACACTTCTCCAGATCCCCGCGCCTGGCGGCGCGCCCCCTTGACTCAAGGGGGCTGTTCCACCTGCCGGCACATCGGGCATCGGCCATTCATGCATCCAGCCGGATGAGGTAGCGGCCAACGGTCGCTACCTATCGGAATGTGATGGTCAGCCCAGGTCGCCCAGCCGCGCCTGTACCGCCGCGATGGCGGCCAGCCCCGCCGTTTCCGTGCGCAGGATGCGCGGACCCAACTGCAGCCCCTGGAAGCCCGCCTCGGCCAATGCCTGCCGATCCCGGGGCGACCAGCCGCCCTCCGGCCCGATCGCGATCACCACGCCGCCCGGGGCTGGCTGCAGGGTGGACAGGCGATGCTCTCCCAGTGGGTCCAGGGTGAGTTTGAGGGCCTCGGCCGGCACCTGCCGTGCGGCGTCCAGAAGTGATTGCGGTGCGGCCACGGCCGGCACGCGGGCCCGCCCGGACTGGCCACACGCCGAGACCACCACGCTGTGCCAGTGCGCCAGGCGCTTCTCCGCGCGCGCCGCATCCAGTTTCACTTCGGTCCGCTCGGCGTTGACCGGCACGATCGCGTTGACCCCCAGCTCGGTGGCCTTCTGCAGGATCAGGTCCATCTTCTCGCCGCGGGCGATGCCCTGCAGCAGGGTGATGTGCAACGGCGATTCGTTGGCCACCGCCAGCGCGGCGTCGATGCGCACCTGGGCATCGCGCTTGCCCACCACCACCAGGGTGGCGCTGTAATCGTGGCCGTCGCCGTTGAACAGCACGCAGCCGTCGCCCTCGCGCAGGCGCATCACCCGCACCAGGTGATTGGCCGCCTCTTCGGGCAGCGGCAGGGTCTGGCCCACCGCCAGCGGGTTCTCGACATGGCACCGGGTCACGCGCATGCAACAGCCTCCTCGATCGCGGCCAGGGTGGTCTGGGCCAGCAGGTCCAGGTGGTCGTCGTCCACACAGTAGGGCGGCATCCAGTACAGCACGTTGCCCAGCGGGCGCAGCACCACGCCACGCTTGAGCGCGGCGGTGTAGGCGTGCAGGCCTACCCGCGCCTCGACCGGGAACGGCGTGCGTTTGTCGCCGTTGCGGGTCAGTTCGAAGGCCACCACCATCCCGGCCTGGCGCACGTCGGCCACGTGCGGGTGGTCGGTGAACGGGGCGGCCAGTGTGCGCATCACCTCGGCGGTGCTGCGGTTGCGTGCGATCACGTCCTCGCCGGCGAAGATGTCCAGCGTGGCCAGGGCCGCGGCGCAGGCCAGCGGATTGCCGGTGTAGCTGTGCGAGTGCAGGAACGCGCGCTCGCGCGAATCGTCCAGGAACGCGTCGTACAACGCCTGGGTGGCCAGCACCGCCGACAGCGGCAGGAAGCCGCCGGTCAGGCCCTTGGACAGGCACAGCAGGTCGGGCATCACCCCGGCCTGTTCGCAGGCGAACATCGTGCCGGTGCGCCCGAAGCCGGTGGCGATTTCATCGGCGATCAGGAACGCACCGTTGGCATCGCACAGTTCGCGCGCACGCTGCAGGTATACCGGGTCGTGCATGCGCATGCCGCCGGCGCACTGCAGGCGCGGCTCCAGGATCACCGCGCAGATCTCGCCGGGGTGCTGGTCGAACAGGGTGGCCAGGGCATCGGCGGCCTGGTGCGCACGTTGCGCTGCGGTCTGCCCGTCCTCGGCCAGGTAGGCGTCCGGCGATGGCGCAAACAGCGCCTCGGTCAGCAGCGGCGCGTACACCCGGCGGTACAGCGGGATGTCGCCCACCGACAGCGCGCCCAGCGTCTCGCCGTGGTAGCCGTTTTCCAGTGCCACGAAGCGGGTGCGGTGGTGTTCGCCGCGGTTGCGGAAGTAGTGGAAGGCCATCTTCAGAGCCACCTCGACCCCGGCCGAGCCGTTGTCGGCATAGAACACCTTGGCCAGCGGCTCGCGCCCGGCCTGGCGGGGGGCGATCGCCAGAAGGCGCTCGGCCAGTTCCACCGCAGGCTCATGGCTGAAGCCGGCCAGCATCACCTGTTCCAGCTGGGTGGCCTGCTGTGCGATGGCGCCGCCGATCCGCGGATGCGCGTGGCCGAACAGATTGGTCCACCAGCTGCTCACCGCGTCCAGGTAGCGTTTGCCGTCATGATCGATCAGCCACGGGCCTTCGCCACGCGCGATCGGCACCAGCGGCAGGGTGTCGGGGTGCTCGCGCATCTGCGTGCACGGATGCCACAGCACGGCTAGGTCGCGTTGCCGCCACCGATCGGCCAGCGTTAAGGGGGCTGGGTCTGCTAGCATTTCAGGCTCATGAAGACGTTTTCACCAGCTCCCATTCTAGAGATGCTCGCATGAGCCGTCGCCTGCCCATCATCCACAAGATCACGGACGAGCAGAGCGGGCCGTTCCAGCGCCAGCACCTTGACCTGGAATTCTCCAACGGCGAGCGCCGCCGCTTCGAGCGGCTGGTCAGCCACGGTCATGGCGCGGTGGTGGTGGTGCCGATGCTGGACGATGAGACGGTGCTGCTGGTGCGTGAATACGCCGCCGGCATGCACCGCTACGAGCTTGGCCTGGTCAAGGGCCGCATCGATGCCGGCGAAAGCCCCGAGCAGGCGGCCGACCGCGAGTTGAAGGAAGAGGCCGGTTACGGCGCCCGGCGCCTGGACGTGCTGCGGGCGATGACCCTGGCCCCCACCTACATGAGCCACCAGTCGTGGCTGGTGGTGGCACGCGACCTGTATCCCGAACGCCTGGTCGGCGACGAGCCCGAGGAACTGGAAGTGGTGCCCTGGAAGCTGGCCGAGCTGGACCAGCTGATGCTGCGTGAGGATTTTTCCGAGGGCCGATCACTGGCGGCGTTGTTCATCGCCCGGCAGTGGCTGGAACGCGGCGCATGATCAAACTCACCACCGATCTGCGCGAAACCGTCATCGCCATCGCCCAGGACGCCGCCGCCGCCATCATGGCGGTGTATGCCACGCCGTTCGACGTGACGATCAAATCCGACCACAGCCCGGTCACCGCCGCCGACCTGGCCGCCAACGCGGTGATCGAGCGCGGCCTGCAGCAGCTCACCCCGGACCTGCCGATCCTGTCCGAAGAGTCGGCCCAGGTGCCGTGGGACGTGCGCCAGCACTGGGGCGCCTACTGGCTGGTGGACCCGCTGGATGGCACCCGCGAGTTCGTGAAGCGCAACGACGAATTCAGCGTCAACATCGCACTCATCTACCAGGGCGCGCCGGCCTTCGGCGTAGTGCTGGCCCCGGTCAGCGGGATTGCCTGGCATGCCATGCGCGGGGAGCTGGCCTACCGCCGCGTGGGGATGCACGACACCGTCCTGCGCGCACGCGCACCGGCCACGGCGCCGCTGAAAGTGGCCGCCAGCCGCTCGCACCGCAGCGCGCAGACCGAGGCCCTGCTGGCGCGGATGGGGGATATCGAGGTGGTCGCGCAGGGCTCGTCGCTCAAGTTCTGCCGGATCGCCGAAGGCACGCTCGACGTGTATCCACGGCTCGGCCCCACCTCCGAATGGGACACCGCCGCCGGCCAGTGCGTGCTGCACGCGGCCGGGGGCGCGGTGCTGTCGGCGGCCACGGGCAAGCCGTTCCGCTACAACCGCCGCGAAAGCCTGTTGAACGGCGATTTCATCGCCCTCGGCGACACCCGCCTGCCATGGCGCGAGTGGCTGCCCGCCTGACCCGCTGCCCCAAGGAGTACTGGATGACCGCCACCGCTGAACTGGACCGCCTGCTGGGCATCATGGCGCGGCTGCGCGACCCGCGCGACGGCTGTCCCTGGGACCTGCAGCAGGATTTCTCCAGCATCGCGCCGTACACCATCGAGGAAGCCTACGAAGTCGCCGATGCGATCGACCGCGGTGATCTGGTCGACCTGCAGGACGAACTGGGCGATCTGCTGCTGCAGGTCGTGTTCCATGCGCAGATGGCCAGCGAACAGGGTGCGTTCGGCTTCGCCGAGGTGGCCCGCTCGATCAGCGACAAGATGCAGCGCCGTCACCCGCATGTGTTCGCGCAGGCGCAGGTCGACGGCGCCGAGGACGTGAACACGAACTGGGAGGCGATCAAGCGCGCCGAGCGCGCCGCCAAAGGCCATGCCGACACCTCCGCCCTGGCCGGTATTTCGCGCGGCCTGCCGGAGTGGCAGCGGGCGATGAAACTGCAGGCGCGCGCGGCGCGGGTCGGATTCGACTGGCCCGGCCCGGCGCCGGTGATCGACAAGGTGCGCGAAGAGCTGGACGAGGTGGCCGCCGAGTTCGCGCGCGGCGCGGTCGAGGACAACCACGCCCGCCTGCAGGAGGAGCTGGGCGACCTGCTGTTCGTCTGCGCCAACCTGGCCCGCCACGCCAAGGTGGACGTGGGCGCGGCGCTGCGCCAGGCCAACCACAAGTTCGAGCGCCGCTTCCGGGCAATGGAAGCGCAGGCCGAGGCCGCGGGCCACGCAATGGCCGCGCTGGACCTTGAGGCGCAGGAGCAGCTCTGGCAGCAGGCCAAGGCCGACGAAGCCACCCGGTGAAAACGCTGCTGCTGTTCATCCTCACCGCGGTGGCCGAAATCGTCGGCTGCTACCTGCCGTGGCTGTGGCTGCGCAAGGACGGCAGCGCCTGGTTGCTGCTGCCGGCGGCGGGCAGTCTGGCCCTGTTCGCCTGGCTGCTGACCCTGCATCCGGCGGCCAGTGGGCGCGTGTATGCGGCCTACGGCGGGGTCTACGTCGGCACCGCGCTGATGTGGCTGTGGCTGGTGGACGGCATCCGCCCCAGCCGCTGGGACCTGCTCGGGGTCGGGCTGTGCCTGGCCGGCATGATGGTGATCATGTTCGCCCCACGCACCGCGTAACCGGGGGCGTCTGAGCAGAGCCGGCCAGCGGCCGGCACTACCGCGTTACGCGCTATGCTGCGGTCATCCGGTCCTGCAGGGCGCGCCATGTCCCCCTTCGCCAGCTTCCGCGCCTTCCAACGGTTCCATTCCTTCGCCGGCCACCGCGTGATGTTCCCGGACGTTCTCCGTGGCCGGATCCGGCTGTAGCTGCAGCGTCGCCATTCCCGGGCCACGCCCCGGGGCAAGGAGCAAGCTGATGTTTCCGACCGTGCTGTTTTCGCTGGTGCTGGCCTTCGTGGCCGTGGTCATCCTGTTCAAGGCGGTGCGGATGGTGCCGCAGGGGTACGAATGGACGGTCGAGCGCTTTGGCCGCTACACCCACACCATGTCGCCCGGCCTGCACTTCCTGATCCCCATCGTGTACGGGGTAGGGCGCAAGGTGAACATGATGGAGCAGGTGCTGGACGTACCCGGCCAGGAGGTGATCACCAAGGACAACGCGGCGGTGCGCGTGGACGGGGTGGTGTTCTTCCAGGTGCTGGACGCCTCCAAGGCGGCCTACGAGGTGTCGGTGCTGGAGGTGGCGATGATCGCGCTGGTGCAGACCAACATCCGTACCGTGATCGGCTCGATGGACCTGGATGAATCGCTCAGCCAGCGCGAGGTGATCAACGCCAAGCTGCTGAACGTGGTCGACCATGCGACCAACCCCTGGGGCGTGAAGGTCAACCGCATCGAGATCCGCGACATCCAGCCGCCGCGCGACCTGCTCGATGCGATGGCGCGGCAGATGAAGGCCGAGCGCGAAAAGCGTGCGCAGATCCTGGAGGCAGAGGGGTCGCGGCAGTCGGAGATCCTGCGCGCCGAAGGCGAGAAGCAGGCCGCCGTGCTCGAGGCCGAGGGCCGCAAGGAGGCCGCGTTCCGCGATGCCGAAGCCCGCGAACGTTCGGCCGAAGCCGAGGCCAACGCGACCCGTATGGTGTCCGAAGCCATCGCCCAGGGCGATGTGCAGGCGATCAATTACTTCATCGCGCAGAAGTACGTGGAGGCGTTCAAGGAGCTGGCCACGTCCCCGAACCGGAAGCTGGTGTTGATGCCGATGGAGGCCAGCGGCGTCATCGGCTCGATCGCCGGCGTTGCCGAACTGGCGCGCGAGGCGTTTGCCAAACAGGAAGACAAGCGAACCCCGCGCGCCGTCCCGCCGCGGGCAGGAGGCTGAGATGCGCTGGGAAGTGGTGGGGTGGGGCGCGCTGGCGCTGGTGCTGTTCGCCGCCGAGGCGCTGGCACCGGGCGCCTTCATGCTGTGGATCGGCATCGGTGCGGCGGCGGTATTCGTGCTGGTAGCGGTGTTCGGCGACATTCCCCTGCTGTGGCAGGTGGTGGCCTTCGTGCTGCTGTCGGTGGTGTCCATCCAGTGCTACCGGCATTGGGGACGGGGACGCGACCGGCAGAGCGACGCGCCGCTGTTGAACCGCCGCGCCGAGCAGCTGGTGGGGCGGGTGGTGGTGATCGACCAGGACATCGTGGCAGGCAAGGGCCGGGCCAAGATCGACGACGCGTTCTGGGTGGTGGCCGGGCCGGATCTGCCGGCAGGCACCCGGGTGCGGGTGGTGACGGTGGAAGGCATGACACTGCAGGTGCAGCCGGTCTGACGCAACGCCGCAGGCGTTGTGAAGACGGTTCTGGGATAATGCCGGTCTTGCCTTCATTCCCCCGGAAAAATGGTCATGACCCAGAAGACGCTTCTCAACGACACCCACCGCGCGCTCGGCGCAAAGATGGTCGATTTCGGTGGCTGGGACATGCCCATCCATTACGGTTCGCAGCTGGACGAGCACCACCTGGTGCGCGCCGATGCGGGCATGTTCGACGTCAGCCACATGACCGTGGTCGACCTGCGCGGTGAGCAGGTCAAGCCGTTCCTGCGCACGCTGCTGGCCAATTCGGTGGACAAGCTGAAGGCCACCGGCAAGGCGCTGTATTCGTGCATGCTCAACCCGCGCGGCGGCGTCATCGACGACCTGATCGTCTACTACCTGGCCGACGACTTCTTCCGCATGGTGGTCAACGCCTCCACCCGCGAAAAGGACCTGGCCTGGATCCGCGAGCAGGCGGCCGCATTCAACGTGGACGTCACCGAGCGCGAAGACCTGGCCATCATCGCCGTGCAGGGCCCCACCGCGCGCGAGCGGGTGATCGGCCTGGTCGCCGACGGCGACCGCGCGGCGCTGGAGAAGCTGGGCCGTTTCGCCGCGCTGGAGGCCACCGCCGCCAGTGGCACGCCGCTGTTCGTGGCGCGTACCGGCTACACCGGTGAAGACGGTTTCGAGATCCTGCTGCCGCAGGCCGACGTGGTCGCGTTCTGGAATGCGCTGGCCGCCGCCGGCGTGCGCCCGGCCGGGCTGGGCGCGCGCGACACGCTGCGGCTGGAAGCCGGCATGAACCTGTACGGCCAGGACATGGATGAAGACATCACCCCCTACGAAGCCGCGCTGGCCTGGACCGTGGCGCTGGACGAGGGCCGCGAGTTCATCGGCCGTGGCGCGCTGGAAGCGCAGAAGGCGGCGGGCGACGCGCGCCAGCTGATCGGCCTGGTGATGGACGAGAAGGGCGTGTTGCGCCACGGCCAGCCGGTGCTCACCGCCAGCGGCCAGGGCGAGATCCTGTCGGGCACGTTCTCCCCGACCCTGGGCAAGGGCATTGCGTTCGCGCGGGTGCCGGCCGGTGAACTGGGCCAGGTGCACGTGGACATCCGCGGCAAGCAGGTGCCGGTACGCGTGGTGAAGTTCCCGTTCGTGCGCGAAGGCCAGGCCCAGCCGGGCGTGCTCGCCGACGCCTGATTTTTTCCCGGCGCCGACCTGTCAGTGGTCGGCGCCGGTGGTTACACTACCCCCGTTTCTTGACCCCTGATATTCCTCGGAGCAGTCCCATGAGCGAGATCCCCGGCGACCTCAAATTCCTCAAGTCCCATGAGTGGGCACGTGTCGAAGGCAATGGCCGCGTCACCGTCGGTATTTCCGACCACGCCCAGGGCCTGCTTGGCGACCTGGTGTACGTCGAACTGCCGGCCGTCGGCGATGAAGTGAAGGCCGGCCAGCAGGCGGCCGTGGTCGAGTCGGTCAAGGCCGCCTCGGACGTGTACAGCCCGGTCACCGGCACCGTGGTCGAAGTCAACGAAGCGCTGTCGGACAAGCCGGAAACCATCAACGAAGATGCCTACGGCGAAGGCTGGATCTACGTGGTCGAGTTCTCGGCCAACGACGAGTTGAACGATCTGCTGGGCCCGGACGAGTACGCCGAGCTGCTGGAAGACGACGATCACTGATCGTCGCCGGATCAGAAAGAACGGTCGCCTGGTGCGGCCGTTTTTTTTTGCCCGCGCCGTGGCCGTCAGCGCCATCGTTATCCGTGCGTGACGAAAAAACGCCAGCGATGCGGTCGGCGTTCGCGACGCCGTCGGCCGCTTATGCGCATCGGTGAGGTGTGCATTACTGTCCGGTCATGAGCGCACGTTTGGGTGTCGCCGTGTGCGCCGGGTGTCCTTGGCGCGCGCTCGCGGTGCGCATCCGGGTCGCGCGCGGCGGTGACGGCACGTCGAACCGGTGCGATCCGGGTGGCGATGACCGCCGGAAAGTTTGCGCATTTGCGTAAATCCGGTGGCAAAAAGCGATCGAAGATGTGAAAAGTTTTCGCCTCCGTTTGGGTGCGGTGTGGGTAGCGTCCGGGGTGCCGTCGGGTGCGCGCGCACTGGTGCCGGGATGCGCGCGGTGCGCGCGTGCTGAAAATACGAAAGTGCTTCTTTTAAGCGGTTTTCTTTTCGCGTGCGGCACGCGTGGCGTGTCCGGTCGCTGTGCGCGCGGCAACATTGCACGCCGTTGGCGGTGTTCGTGGAGGGGGGCGGCGTCGGCTTGCGGGGGCCTTCGGTGTGAAAATTTTTCGCCGGGGTTGTTGACAGTGAAAAAAAGCGTGATTAGGTTTCGCCACAGCAGACCTTGCTGCGAACAGAGTGAGCAGAATCGACATCCAGTCGCGAAGCACAACCTGGACATCCACCTCGCGTCAGAAGACGGTGGAGATGGCTTCGCTTCCCTCGGCGAACCGCAAGGCCCCTTCCCATTCGATACCCGCCTGGTCACCTGCGGTGGGTATCCCCGTATCCGTCACGACGCGCTTGACGCGACGGCGGTCCCCGCGATGTCGCACTGCGGGTTTGCTTTACCTGGGCGTTTTCACTCCATAGATCACTGACGAGGAGCCATCCCATGGCAACCAAGAAAGCTGCGAAGAAAAAGCCGGCCGCCAAAAAGGCCGTCAAGAAGGTAGCCAAGAAAGCCGCCGCCAAGAAGGCCGTGAAGAAGGTAGCCAAGAAGGCGGCCGCCAAGAAGACGGTGAAGAAGGCAGCGAAGAAGGCGACCGCCCGCAAGGCAGTGAAGAAGACGGCAAAGAAGGCAGTCCGCAAGGTTGCCAAGAAGGCCGCCGCCAAGAAGACCGCGAAAAAGGCAGTGAAGAAGACGGCGAAGAAGGCAGTCCGCAAGGTCGCCAAGAAGGCCGCCGCCAAGAAGACCGCCAAGAAAGCCGTCCGCAAGGTAGCCAAAAAGGCCACGGCCAAGAAGGCTGCCAAGAAGACCGCGAAAAAGGCCGTACGCAAGGTAGCCAAGAAGGCCACCGCGAAGAAGGCCACCGCACGCAAGGCGCCGGCGAAGAAGGCCGCTGCCAAGAAGGCGGTGAAGAAGGTTGCAAAGCGCAAGCCGGCCGTTCGCAAGAAGAAGGCCGCACCGGTCGCCCTGCCGGCAACCCCGGCACCGCTGATCTGACGCAGTTCCCGATGCCGTAACTGAAACCCCTTCCCTGGCAGCCCAGCGGGGAGGGGGTTTTTTTATGGGCGATCATTGTGCGCCGCAGGCGCGCGGCGCTTAGGCCGGCGGCGGCCGGATGGCATCGGGTATGCGGACCGGGGCAGACAACGCGCGGCATCATGCGGACCGGGGGCAACACGACGCCCGGCATTGTGCGGACCGGGGATGCGCGCGACGCACGGTGTTCCGGTAGAGCCGACCGTTGGTCGGCTGCTTCTTCGGCGATTCGCTGGCAGCCGACCAACGGTCGGCTCTACCGTATCCGATCGTGGCAGCCGACCAACGGTCGGCTCTACCGTTCCCGTTCGTGGCAGCCGACCAACGGTCGGCTCTACCGTATACGTTTGTGGCAGCCGACCAACGGTCGGCTCTCCCGCCCGACAAAAAAGGCGGCCAATCGGCCGCCTCGTTGATGCATCCTCGCGCCGTAATCAGCGCGGCGAGGCAACCGCGCGGTTGGACGACACGCCCTTGCGCTTGGTTGCCGGGGCGCCGTCTTCCACCATCAGGTTGTCGCTGCCGAAGTCGGTGTCCACGTCGAGCCAGCGCTGGGTCGGCAGGCCGATGGCCTGGTCCAGCACCGTCGGCAGCAGGCCGCTGGGCAGGCTGCTTTCGCCGTTCCACATGATGGCGATGCCCAGGTCGCGTTCGGGTACCAGCGCGACCAGGCCGCGATAGCCCTGCACGGCACCTGCATGGAAAATCACTTCATGCCCGGCGTAGTCGAAGTTGCGCCAGCCCAGTGCGTACCCGGCCGAGTGCAGGCGCTCGCGGCGCCAGCCCGAGCGCATCTCGCCGGGGGTATTGATCAGGGTGGAGTGCAGCGTGGCCAGCAGCGGCGCAGGCAGCACGTCGGGGCGGTGGCCGGTGTGGGCCAGCAACCACTGGGCCATGTCGCTGGCGCTGGCGTTGACGCCGGCTGCAGGCGCCAAGCGGTAGTAGGTGGGCTTCGGGTTCAGCGACACCCAGCCGTTGCGGCTGCGCACATGCGGGCGCGCCCAGCGCGAACTGGCCTGGATGCCGGCCAGGCCGAGGCTGGCGTCGTCCATGCCCAGCGGCTTGAACAGGCGGCGTTCCACCGACTGCTCGTAGAAGCTGCCCGAGGCGGCGTAGACCACGTCGCCGATCAGGCTGAAGGCCACGTTCTGGTAGGCATAGCAATCGCCCGGCAGGCACTTGAGCGAGGTCGAGGCCAGCTTGTGGGTGAGCGTGTAGTACTCGGCGTTGGCTTCCACGTCGCGGTCGTACGCGTTGTAGGGCAGGCCGACGCGGTGGCTGAGCAGGTCGGCCACGGTGAGGCGTTCGGTGGCCTCCGGCGAGCTCAGCTGGAACCCGGGCACGTAGTCGGTGACCTTGCTGTCCCAGCGCAGCGTGCCGTCGTTGACCAGCAGGCCGGCCATGGTGCCGGCGAACGCCTTGGACAGCGATGCCAAACGGAACACGGTGTGCGCATCGACCATCTGCGGGTTGTTGACGTCGGTGACGCCGTAGCCGCGCGCGCTGAGCACACGGCCGCCCTGGACGATGGCCACGGCCATGCCCGGGACGCGCTCGCCGTAGGTCAGCTGCTGGGCCATCGCTTCGATCGCAGCCACGTTGAAGCCCTGGGCCGGCGGCAGCACCTGCACGGTGGCGGGCGTGGTGCGATAGGCGGCCGGCTGGGTGTGCGCGATCGTCGCGGTGTTTTCGATGTTGACAGGGAATGCGGTCGGCGCAGCACTGGGCGTCTGTGCAGTGGACGACATCGCGATGGGCATCAACATGCCCAGCAACCCGGTGGCCGCCGAACGGATCGGGCGACGCCTGCTGTTCTGATTCATCGTTTGGGACCCGTGCGCAACTGCTGTGGGTGATTCTAGCGCTGCTTTTCCTGATTGCACAAACCAAGCGAAGATGAATGCGTATCTGGTTGAAAAGGCGCGGTTTTTGCATCCCTTGCGCGTGCAGTGCCGACGCGCGCGGCGCACCCCTGTTCAGCTTGCCGAGGCCGCCTCCAGGATCCACTGCGCGGCGCGTTCGGCCAGCATGAGGGTGGGCGCGTTGGTATTGCCGCTGACCAGGCTGGGCATCACCGAGGCATCCACCACGCGCAGGCGGCGCACGCCGTGCACGCGCAGCTGCGGGTCGACCACCGCCCCGGCATGGGTGCCCATCGCGCAGGTGCCCACCGGGTGGTAAATGGTCTCGGCCTTGGCGCGGATGAAGGCCTCCAGCGCGGCCTCGTCCAGGTCCTGCCGCGGCGGGAAGATCGGTGCCCCGCGCCAGCGGTCGAACGCCGCTTGGCGCAGGATCTCGGCCGACATCCGCACGCACGCTTTCATCATCGCCAGATCCATCCCGTCGGGATCACTCAGGTAATGGGCCTGGATGCGCGGTGGCGAGGCGGGGTTGGCGTCGCGCAGGCTGATCCGGCCCCGGCTGCGCGGGTGCAGGGCACAGGCATGCAGGGTGTAGCCGTCGCCGGGCAGGCGGTGGCGGCCGTGGTTGTCCAGCATCGCCGGCACGAAGTGGAACTGCACGTCGGCGCGCGCGTCGACGGCCAGCGGTGAGCGGGCGAAGCCACCGGCCTCGGCGATGTTGCTGGTGCCGGCGCCGCAGCGGCCACGCAGGAAGTAGTCGAAGGCGATCCGGGCCTGGTTGCTGCGGTCGTAGCTCACGCCCGGATGGGTATGCACCAGCGTGCAGATGTCCAGGTGATCCTGCAGGTTGGCGCCCACCCCGGGCAGGTCGGTACGAACGGCGATGCCGTGCTCCCGCAACTGGGCGGCCGCACCGATGCCCGACAGCATCAGCAGCTGCGGCGAGTGCACCGCACCGGCGCTGAGAATCACCTCCGCGCTGGCCGCGGCATGCCGGTGCCGGCGGCCGTGGCGGAAATGCACCCCCGTGGCGGTGTTGCCCTCCAGGCGCAGCGCGGTGGCATGTGCACCGGTGAGCACGGTGAGGTTGCGCCGGCCGCGCGCCGGGTGCAGATAGGCGGTGGCGCTGGAGCAGCGCGCGCCATCGCGCTGGGTCACCTGGTACAGCCCGACCCCGAGCTGGCGGGCGCCGTTGAAGTCGTCGTTGCGCGCA
The DNA here is from genome assembly GCF_009832905.1 of Stenotrophomonas sp. 364. Taxonomy (NCBI): domain Bacteria; kingdom Pseudomonadati; phylum Pseudomonadota; class Gammaproteobacteria; order Lysobacterales; family Lysobacteraceae; genus Stenotrophomonas; species Stenotrophomonas sp. 364. Next base: position 3,138,095 of record NZ_CP047135.1, on the reverse strand, counting down.
TGCCCGGCCTGCACGGCAGCGTCGAGAAAGGCGTCGGAGAGCGGGTTGTGGTGGCGCAGGTCGGCGACCGACAACGGGCCGGCGTCGCCGTGCAGTGCGCTGCCGCCGCGGCTGTTGGCTTCGCTGTGCAGGAACCACGGCAGCACCTGCGCCCACCCCCAACCCTCGGCGCCGCCGGCCGCCCAGCCGTCGTAGTCGGCGGGGACGCCGCGCACGTAGCACATCGCGTTGATCGAACTGGAGCCGCCCAGCACCTTGCCGCGCGGCCACCACAGGCGGCGGCCTGCCAGCGCCGGCTCGGCGTCGGTGTCCAGGTTCCAGTTGATGCGGCGGTTGTTGACCAGCCGCGCCAACCCGGCCGGCATGTGGATGAACGGGTTGCGGTCGCGTGGACCGGCTTCCAGCAGCAATACCCGACAACGCGGGTCGGCGCTGAGCCGGTTGGCCAGCACGCAGCCGGCCGATCCTGCGCCGACGATGATGTAGTCGTACGTGTCCGTCACCACGGCTGGCGGCCCCTTCGGTAGATGGCCCCGAGCATAGGGCAGCAGGGCCTGCGACGGGGCAGCGCGATCATGGCCACGCAGCGTTGCGCCGGTGAACAGCGCTGCTACTGGCGATGTTGCGGTGCATCGTTTACCTTGCGCGCTTCGACGCCCGGAGTTCCCCACATGCTGCCGTTGCAACGCCCCTTGTCCGCGCAGAGCGGGCAATGACCGCGGCGACCGGGACCGGCACGGCAGCCGGTGGGATGCTGAGTGCGTGGCGGCGTTCGCCACCGCTGATCTGGGCCTCGCTGTATTTCTTCTGCCTGCTCAGCGGCTACTACGTGCTGCGCCCGGTGCGCGAAGCGATGGCGGCCTCCTCCGATCTGCAGACCGTGTTCCCGCTGCCGCTGATCGAGTGGTTCGCCGGCCATGGGATCGCCCTGCAGGACTTCGTGCTGCAGTTCCTGTTCACCTGCGTGTTCTTCATCATGCTTGTGCTGCAGCCGCTGTACGGCGCGCTGGTGAGCCGCTATCCGCGCCGCGTGTTCCTGCCGGTGGTGTACGGGTTCTTCATCGTCACCCTGCTCGGGTTCTACGTGATGTTCGAGACCGGCGTGCCCGGGCGCGGCATGGCGTTCTTCTTCTGGATCACCGTCTTCAACCTGTTCGCGGTGGCCGTGTTCTGGAGCTTCATGGCCGACGTGTTCTCCAACGTGGAGGCGCGCGCGTATTACGGCTACCTCGGCGCGGCCGGGACGATCGGGGCGTTCCTCGGCCCGATCATCACCTCGGCACTGGTGCAGCGGGTCGGCATCGCCAATCTGATGCTGGTCTCGGCTGGTTTCCTGCTCATCTGCCTGGGCTGCATCTGGCGGCTGCGGCTGTGGGCGGTGGCGCGCGAACAGGAGCGGGAACTGGTCTCCGGCGAGACGCCGATGGGCGGCAGCGTGTTCGATGGCCTGAAGCTGATCGTGCGTGAGCCGATGCTGCGCTGGCTGGCGCTGATGGTGCTGTTTGGCGTGGGCGTAGGCACCATGCTCTACAACGAGCAGGCTTCGATCGTGCGCCGCCTTTACACCGACCCGGCCGCCAGCACCGCGTTTTTCTCACGTGTGGACCTGGCGGTGAACGCGCTGACCCTGATCATCCAGCTCGGTGCGACGCGCTGGCTGCTGTCGCGTTACGGGATCGCTCCGGCGCTGTTGATTCCGGGCGTGGCGATCATCATCGGGTTCTCGGTGCTGGCCGCCTCGCCGCTGCCGCTGATGGTCGCGATCGTGCAGGTGATGACCCGCGCCAGTGAATTCTCCCTGGCCAAGCCGGCACGCGAGACCATCTACACCCGGGTGGACCGCCAGTGGCGCTACAAGGCCGGCGCCGCCATCGACACCGTGGTCTACCGCGGTGCGGATCTGAGCTTCGCCTGGCTGCACAAGGGGCTGTCGCTGTTCGGTTCGCACATCGTGTTCGTTGGCGGCCTGGTCGTGGCTGGTGCGATGACCATCGCGGCCCTCGGCCTGCTGCGCGAAGAAAAGAAGCTGCCGGGCGAGCGCCCGGAGTAAGCTCTCTGCATTACGTTCTGGAGGCCTGCCCATGTATTGGATCGCGCTGTCACTGACCTTGCTGGTCGCCCTGCTGCACGTCTACTTCCTGGTCCTGGAAATGTTCCTGTGGACCAAGCCGCTGGGCCTGAAAACCTTCCGCAATACGCCGGAAAAGGCGCAGGCCACGCGCGTGCTGGCGGCCAATCAGGGGCTGTACAACGGCTTCCTCGCCGCCGGCCTGTTCTGGGGCCTGTTCGATCACCTGCCGATGCTGGTGAACTTCATGCTGGGCTGCGTGATCGTGGCCGGCTGCTATGGCGCGTACAGCGTCAACAAGCGGATCTTCTTCATCCAGGCTGTGCCGGCGATCCTGGCCGTGGCGGCATGGTGGATGGTGCCTGCCTGACAGACGTCAGCCACGCATGGCGTGGCGCCATCGTGCGACAGACGGATCGGAGGTAGCGCCACCCGATGGGTGGCTGCGCACCCGCGATCAACGCTTGACTGGTGAGACCCACATCGCGATCCGCGCCTCGAACACGGCCGTGCCGGCGTCATCGCGCACCTGCACCTTCACCGGCAGCGCGTAGCCTGCCTCGGCCGCCACGATCGGCTGCTCCGGCGTGGCCACCGCATGCTGGGTGCCCGTCGCCTTGGCCAGGTACTGCACCTCCATGCCTTTCGGGATCCAGCGCATGCCGTTGGGCAGCGAGGCATCCACCATCAGCCCGGCAGTGAGTTCGGCCAGGTTGCACAGCGCGATGGCGTGCACGGTGCCGATATGGTTGGTGACCTTGCGCCGGTGCGCGATGCGCCCTTCGCAACGGCCGGGCTCAAGCAGGGTGATGCGCGGGGCGATGCTGGCGAAGTAGGGCGCCTTGACGCACACTGCGCGGGAAAACAGCCAGCTGCCGGCGGGCCAGCGCTGCATCCGGCGATACAGGTTCAACAGGGGAGCGGACATGGACGCCTCTCAAGAAAACGGCGGACCGAAGTCCGCCGTTGGGGGTTACGTTGCTGCCTCGATCACGCCGCTTGCTGCGACTGCGCGTCCTTGCGCTCGCGGTCGTAGTAACCGGCCGAGCGCAGTTCGTGCGGATCGAAGTCGTCCACGGTGATGGTTTCCAGGGTGAGCGCGCGCAGCTCTTCGAGCAGGGTGCGCTCGTCCTGGGTGATCACGCCTTCGGCGAGCGCTTCGTCCAACTGGGTGGCGAAGTCCAGGGCTTCGATGCCCTTGGTCTTGACCGCCTTGATGAACTTGCGCTCGACCGGCTCGGCCATGATCGCCTTGGACAGGTAGCTGTTGATGCGGCCGCCCGGGTTGTTCTCGCACGGGGTCAGGAAGACGCCACTGGCCAGACGGTCGCGGGCTTCGTTGGGGGCCATCAGCAGCGCAGCCACGCGGTGGCCCAGGCGATCGCCGGGGGCCTCGGCACGGCGGCCGAACGGGAAGATCAGCAGCCACATCAGCCAGCCGATCGGACGGATCGGGAAGTTGCGCAGCGCCGCCGACAGCGACGTTTCAATCGTGTGCACGCTGTCATGGAAGGCCCAGGCCAGCAGCGGCTGGTCGGCCACCGGCGCGCCTTCGTCGTGGTAACGCTTGAGCATGGCGCTGGTCATGTAGATGTGGCTCAGCACATCGCCCAAGCGGCCGGACAGCGATTCCTTGAACTTCAGCTTGCCGCCGAGGGTCATCATCGAGATGTCGGCCATCAGCGCCAGGTTGGCCGAATAGCGGTCCAGCTTGCGGAAGTAGCGGCGGGTGTAGGCATCGCCCGGTGCGGCACCGAAGCGCGCACCGGTCAGGCCGAACCAGAACGAACGCACGGCGTTGGAGATGCCGAAGCGGATGTGGCCGAACAGGCTGCGGTCGAACTCCTGCAGGCCGGCACGGGTGTCCGGGTCCTGCGCGGCCTTCATTTCCTTCAGCACCCACGGGTGGCAGAGGATCGCACCCTGGCCGAAGATCAGCAGGCTGCGGGTCATGATGTTGGCGCCTTCCACCGTGATGGCGATCGGTGCGGCCTGCCAGCTGCGGCCGGCGAAGTTGCGCGGTCCCAGGATGATGCCCTTGCCGCCGATCACATCCATCATGTCCGAGATCACTTCACGGCTCATGGTGGTGCAGTGGTACTTGGCAATCGCCGACGGCACCGACGGCACGTCGCCGCGGTCCACCGCAGCGGCAGTGGCCTGGCACAGCGCGCTGATCGCATAGGCCTTGCCGCCGATGCGGGCCAGCGCTTCTTCCACGCCTTCGAAGCGGCCGACGGACAGGCCGAACTGCTTGCGGATGCGCGCGTAGGCACCGGTCACCACCGCGCCGGCCTTGGCACCGCCACTGGCGGTGGACGGCAGGGTGATCGAGCGGCCCACGGCCAGGCACTCGTTGAGCATGTTCCAGCCCTTGCCGGCCTTTTCGGCGCCGCCGATCAGCTGGGTGAGCGGAATGAACACGTCCTTGCCGCGGATCGGGCCGTTCTGGAAGGTCGAGTTGAGCGGGAAGTGGCGGCGGCCGATTTCCACGCCGGCGGTGTCACGCGGCAGCAGCGCCAGGGTGATGCCGATGTCGCGGGTGGTGCCGATCAGGCCGTCCGGATCGTACATGCGGAACGCCAGGCCGATCAGCGTGGCCACCGGGGCCAGGGTGATGTAGCGCTTGTCGAAGGTGAGCTTCACGCCAAGCACCTGCTCGCCGTTCCACTCGCCCTTGCAGACGATGCCGTAATCGGGAATCGAGGTGGCGTCCGAGCCGGCGAACGGGCCGGTCAGGCCGAAGCAGGGCACTTCGCGGCCATCGGCCAGGCGCGGCAGGTACTGGTCCTTCTGCGCCTGGGTGCCGTAGTGGTTGAGCAGTTCGCCCGGGCCGAGCGAGTTGGGCACGCCGACGGTGGAGCTGACCACGCTCGACACCGATGCCAGCTTCTGGATCACCTTGTGGTGGGCCAGCGCGCTGAAGCCCAGGCCGCCGTATTCCTTCGGAATGATCATGCCGAAGAACTTGTTCTTCTTGATGAAGCTCCACAGTTCCGGCGGCAGGTCGGCGTAGACGTGGGTGATTTCCCAGTCGTTGACCATTTTGCACAGCTCTTCGACCGGGCCATCCAGGAAGGCCTGTTCCTCGGCGGTCAGCTGCGGCTTGGGGTAGTTCAGCAGGATGTTCCAGTCCGGGTCGCCGGTGAACAGCTCGCCTTCAAAGCCGACCGAGCCGGTTTCCAGCGCGATGCGCTCGGTCTGCGACAGCGGCGGCAGCACCTTGCGGAACACCTTCATCATCGGCGCGGTCAGCAGCGGCTTGCGGATGAAGGGCAGCAGCAGCGGCACGGCGATGACCGCGACGATGGCCGCAGCCACGATCGTGGCGGTCTGGCTGACGTACGGGATGAACCAGCAGGCGGCCAGCAGCACCAGGCTGACGATCGTCCAGGTGATCAGCCGCATCCGGTGGTAGGCGACGATGGCGCCCGCCAGCAGGATGGCCAGGAAGGGAACGACAATGCTCATGAGCGTGCTCCGGTGACGTGCTCGGTAGTGGCGGACTGTGCAACGGCGGAGGCCGAGGGCAACACGTCCAGATAGTCCAACACAGTAGCGGTAAAGGCGTTGTTGTCATCACCGGCGACCATGTGCGTGGCCTCCGGCAGCTGCACGTGGCGTGCATGTGGCACCAACGCCAGGAACTCGGCCACCGTCTGCGGGGTGACCAGGGTGCTGCGGCCACCGCTGACCAGCAGCAGGGGGCATTTGACCTGGCGCGCCGCTTCGGCAAGCGCGTCCTGGTGTTGTTCGCTGTCGCGCGCCAGTTCGGCGACCAGGCGCGGGTCCCAATGCCAGCGCCAGCGGCCATGGCCGTCCTCGCGCAGCAGTGCGCGCAGCGAGTCTTCGGACTTGCGTGGACGATGCGGCATGTAGGCCGAGATCACATCGGCGGCCTGCGTCAGCGAGGCGAAGCCATCCGGGTGGGCGGTCATGAACATCAGAATGCGTTCGACCCCGGCGGTATCCCAGCGCGGGGTGATGTCCACCAGCACCATGGCCGAGAAAAGGCCCGGCCAGCGCGATTCGGCGAGCAGCCCGAACAGCCCGCCCATCGAGGCGGCGACCAGGATCGGCGGCTGCGGCTGTTCGCCGGCCAGCACGATCAGGTCATCGGCAAATTGTTCGCCGTGGTAGGGCAGGTCGGCCGGGTTCCAGTCCGAGTCGCCATGGCCGCGCGCATCGTAAGCCAGGGTCTGGTAGCCAGCGGCGGCCAGCGAGAGTGCGGTGGGTGTCCAGGCATGCCGGGTCTGGCCGAAGCCATGGGCGAACAGCACGGTGCCGCGGCGCCCGGCCGAGGAGCGGGAGGCGGCCAGCACGGCATCGTGCGCGCCGGTCAGTCGCTCATCGTCAACGCGGGGCAGGGTAGAAGAAGGAATGACCATACTCGCTAGTATGGACCTGCCCGTGGGCATGTCAATACTTGGGGGTATGGAAGCCCTTCGCGGCGCGGCGGAAGGGCGCTACGTCAGTGACGGCGCGGGCATTGGCGCCGGTCACGGCGTGCCATTTTGGCGGACACGGACCCCGGCGTATGGTTAAATCAACGCCATGAATGAACCTGAAGCTTCCGCCGGCGAGCCACGTGCCGGCCGCAACAGCCGCCTGAGCGCGGAAGACTGGGCCCAGGCTGCCCTGGACCTGATTGCAGAACAAGGCGTTGGCGCGGTGGCGGTCGAGCCGCTGGCGCGTCGCCTGGGGGTCACCAAGGGCAGCTTCTACTGGCACTTCCCGTCCCGTGACGCGCTGCTGCAGGCGGCGCTGGAGCGCTGGGAGCTGTTCGAGCAGGAACAGGTGTTCGGCAGCCTGGAAGACGTGCCGGACCCGCGTGCGCGTCTGCGCCAGCTGTTCCAGGTGGTGGCCCATGAAGTGCAGCCGCACATCATCTACAGCGAGCTGCTCAAGGCGCTGGACCACCCGATGGTGCGCCCGGTCATCGACCGCGTCTCGCACCGTCGGCTGGAGTACCTGGTGGCCTCGTTCCGTCAGGCCGGGTTGAGCCGCACCGATGCGCAGCACCGCGCGCGCCTGGCGTACGCGGCATACGTCGGCTTCCTGCAGCTGTCGCTGCAACTGCAGCAGCCCAAGCAGGCCCGCGAGGATTTCGAGGCCTACGTGGAGCATGTGATCGAGACGTTGATCCCGATCGGCTGAGGTTACTCGTCCAGTACCTGGGCGCCATTCAATTCGGCGATGGCCGTGACCAGCTGGCTGACCGCATCGCGTTCGACGTCGGTCAGGTGCGGGTTCCATACATCGAACAGCAGCACCACGCGGGTCTGGGTGCCGCGGTTCCAGGCTTCGTGCTCCCAGGTGTCGTCAAAGCTGATGCAGCGTCCCGTCTCCCATGCATGGGTCTGCCCGGCCACGCGCAGCGCGCAGTGCTCGGGTACCAGCAGCGGCAGGTGGGTGACGATGCGGGTGTTGGTCACCCCGGTATGCGGGCGGATGTGCGAGCCCGGGCCCAGTACCGAATAGAGCGCCTCCGGAGCATGGCCGGGAATCTGCACCAGCGTGGTCGCCTGCAGGGCGGCGGCGGTACGCGGGCAACGCGCGCAGTTGTCGTCATATCGCCGGCCGTGCCGATGGAAGAAGAACCCATCCCAGCGCGCTGTGGCGCCCGCTTCGCCCGCCAGGTAGCTTTGGCCGCCCGCATTGGCGGCGTCCCCCAGGAACGGTTGCAGCAGGGCGCGTTCGTCCAGCACTGACACCAGTTCCTCACGCAGCGGGTCGGTCTGGTCTTCAAGTGCCTCGTACCAGGGGAACAGCGACCGGTCCAGATAGGGCGTGGCCGGCAGGTCGGGGAAGTACAGGAAGCTTGGGCGCTGCAGCGGATCGGCTGTCTGCAGGCGCATGCGCCCCAGGTAGCCATCCACGGCCTTGTCCACCCGTCGCAGCGCCTGGGCGCCGTGCTGGGCGTGCAGGGGCGCGAGCAGGCGATGAAGTACGTCGTGCCGCCCGTGCGCGAGGAACTTCATGGCATGCAGAACGCGTGGGCGAAGCCCCGGGGGCGTGCTGTCGTCGCTCAGCCAGTTGCCCTGCTTCTGGGCGGCGTTGACCGCCAGAAAGTACGTGGTCAGCGCCAGGTGCGGCCGGCGCTGCTGCTCCTGCACCCAGCCCAGGTACAGGCGGGCGACAAAGAAGCCGGGGTCCAGTGCCAATGCGTCGCGCAGCAGTGGCTCGGCGGCATCGTACTGCTGCTGTTGAATCAGTGAAACGGCGAGGTTCTTGTGCGTGCCCACGTCGTCGGGCGCCAGCGCTAGTGCGCGTTGCAGCAGGCGGGTGGCGTCGTGGTGGTGTCCGCGCGCGCTGTGGCACAGCGCGATGAAATTGAGTGCCTGCAGGTTGTCCGGGTCGCGTTGTCGTACCTGCTCGAAGCAGCGTTCGGCGGCGCTGGGGTTGCCTGAGGCGGCCAGCTGGTGGGCTTGCTCGATGAGTGCCGACAGGGGCGGGGGCAAAGGGGCGGGCATGGGCTTGACCGTGGTGTGCGGGAAAAAAAGTGGCCCCGTTTCCGGGGCCACTGTGTCACTTACGCCACGCCCCGCTTAGAAGCGCTGGGTGTAACGCATGTAGTAGTAACCACCCGGGGTGTCATACGAGTAGTCGTAGGTGTTGGCGAAGGCGCGGCCCGCCAGCGGCGGATCCTTCTTGAACACGTTGCGACCACCGATGGCCACGGTGGCGTTCCACGGCAGGTTGTAGCGGCCTTCCACGTCGTGGTACAGCACCGATTCGATGTGGTTGCGCGGGTCCGGCTGGCCGGCCAGGCCCAGCTTGTCCGGATCCGAGCACAGGCCGGCAGCCAGGTGCGCAGCCGTGCGGCCGATGCAGCTTTCCGACAACGAAGAACGGTAGCGCATCGTCCAGGTCACGCCGAAGTCACCCAGGGTCCAATCGGTGGTCAGGTTGGAGCTCAGGCGCCAGCCGGGGGTGTCCTGCTCGTAGATGCCGACCGAGTTCTCCCAGTCGGCGTCCTTGTTGGCGCGCGACTTGTCGGTGGAGACGTAGGCGCTATCCCAGTTGAACGAGAAGCTGCCCCATGCGGTGTCCGGCAGGCGGTAACGGACGCTCAGGTCGAAACCTTCCACTTCACGTTCTGCCAGGTTGCGCGGCAGCAGGAACATGTTGGTGATGCGGCCGGCGCCATCGCGGACGAAGTAGCTGCTGTCGCAGTAGCTACGATCGCCATTGGGAGCAACGTAGCACTGGTCCAGGATGAAGTCCGAGGTCGGGGTGCTGATCGCGTTTTCGATCTTGATCTTGTACCAATCAAGCGCGATGTCGAAGCCCTGCAGGTAGCTCGGGCTGTAGACGAAGCCCAGGGTGTAGTTGGTGGCCGTTTCCGGACCCAGGTCCGGGTTGCCGCCGAGGGTGAACGGGAAGATGGTCTGACCGCCGTAGCCCAGGCCAGCGTTGGTCTGCTGGACGAAGGTCGGGGACACGCCACCGGCGACGCAGCGGGCCTGGACATCGGCGGTGTAGCCACTCCAATCGGAGGAGCAGGGATCGCCGAAGTTGATGTAGCTGTCGCTGTTGCCGCGGTACAGATTGGTGATCGACGGCGCACGGAAGCCTTCGGACCAGTTACCACGCACCATCAGGTCGTTGATCGGCTTCCACTTGAAGCCAAACTTGCTGTTGGTGGTCTGGCCGAAGTTGCTGTAGTCCGAGAAGCGCGTGGCGGCGCTGAGTTCCAGCAACTGGGCACCCGGCAGGTCGGACAGCAGCGGCAGGGCCAATTCCAGGAAGGCGTCGTCCAGCGAGTAGGCGCCGGCGGTGGCCTTGCGCGCATTACCCGAGGTGTAGCCGGCGGCGACCAGGGCATCCGGATCGTCGTAGCCGCTTTCCTTGCGGTTTTCGAAGCCCAGCGCGAAACCGGCCATGCCGCCCGGCAGCTGGAACAGATCGCCGGCCAGGTTGGCGGTGAAGCTCTTGCTCAGGTTCTGGTACTGGTCATGTGCGGTGAACATCACATAGTCCAGCTGTTCCTGGTTGATCGAGCCGGCCGAGCTGAGCGGGTTGATCGGAATGCAGCCGGCCACGATCGCACCCGGGGCACCGCACTTGATCACGCCGTCGGTGTCCATGAAGGACGGGCCGGTGGCGGCGTTCAGGTTCAAGGTATTCAGGTCACCGCGCATGCGGTCGTTCTGGTCGGTACGGCTGTAGCGGTAGCCCGCATCCCAGTTGAACGCACGGTCGGCGAAGTTAAACACGCCTTCCAGACCACCGTAGAAGTGGAAGGTCTTCACGTCCTGGTTGTAGATGCGGGGCTGCTCGGTGAAGCGGCGGCCGTAATCCAGGTCACGCGCCTGCGCAGTGCCCTTGTACGGGTTGAAGTAGCTGTCCTTGTCCAGGCCGCGGGTGCCGGCCAGGTAGAAGCCTTCGGTGACCGGGAAGCCGGCCAGCGCCTGCTCGGACTCACGCTGGTTGTACAGCGCCTCGGAACGGAAGGTCACCGAGTCGGTGATGTCGAAGGCACCCTGCACGAACAGCGAGCGACGCTCCGACGGCGTCAGCAGGTAGTTGTCCGAGGCGTAGTTGTAACCATCGCCCGCCGTGGTGTACGGGTGGTAGTTGGCCAGGTCGCGCGAATCGGCGCCATTGTTGATGACGCTCATGTCGACGTTGTCGAGCGCGGCGTAGTAGTCGTCTTCGTTGGTGAACTGTTCCGGCCAGATCGCATTGCCGGCGGCATCGACCGGCTGCCAGATCACGCCCGAGGACGAAACCGAGCTGCGCTGGGTCAGACCGAACGTGGGGTTGCGCGAGATCGCGCGGTCGCGGGCCCTTACAGCGTCATCCTTGCTGTAGCTTGCGCTGAACAGGATGTTGCCGCGGTCGCTGTTGGCGCCCATGGTGAAGTCGTAGGCCTGCTGCTGGCCATCGCCCGGGCCCATCTGGCCGACGTACACGCGGGCTTCCGCGCCTTCGTAGTCCTTGCGGGTGATCAGGTTGACCACGCCGCCGATGGCGTCGGAGCCGTAGATCGACGAGGCGCCGTCCTTCAGCACTTCAACGCGCTCAACCGCCGCGATCGGAATGGTGTTGAGGTCGACCGAGGCATCCAGGGCGCTGACCCAACGGCGGCCGTTGACCAGCACCAGGGTACGTGCAGCGCCCAGGCCGCGCAGGTTGACGCCGGACGAGCCGTCGCCGCCGTTGTTCACCTGGGCATTCATCGAGAAGCCGTTGTTGGCGCTGATGTTCTGCATCAGCTGGCCAACGCTGGTCACACCGGAGTGCTCGATGGTGTCACGGCTGATGACCAGCACCGGCTGCTGGGTTTCGGTATCGACCGAGCGGATGCGCGAGCCGGTGACCTGGATGCGATCGAGGTTGGTTGCACCGGTGGTCTCGGCTTCCTGGGCCTGCACGGCGCCGGTGGCGCCCGTCGCGACCAGCGCGACGATCACCGCGTCACGCAGTTTGTTGGATTTGAAATTCATTGCTCTCTCTCTCCAAGGGAATCTTGGGTATTCACTGGGGTGTTTGCCTGCGGCGGCACCAAATGAGCGCCAATCACCACGAGGCTGACTCGATAGTAACTGCCGACTGGAGAGAATTAAAGCCACGTTAATGAAGGGTGTGAACTGGGTTAAATTCGGCAAAGTCGTTGTGGATCAATGATTTTCCGGCGCTCAAGGAACTTGCTGTCTCATTGGTTAAGTATTTGTGATGAAAATAGTTGCAGTTGATTTGTAACGGTATGTATCGAACGGTGTCGTCACGTCCCATTTGCCGGCGGATGCGCCGGTGGCGATACACGGTGTGCAGCGCTGGACCGCCGCGTGGGGCAGGTGTGGGCCACGGGGGGCCGGGGTTCCAGGCAAAAAAAACGCGCCGTGAGGCGCGCATTTGGCTCGTTCGGCGGCGCCACACGGCGCGCGTCGATCATAGATCCTGTTCGTAACGGACGTAGGGCACGGTGCCTTCGTCGGTGCTCTCGTTGCGCGGGGCGAACGGATTCTTGCCGCGCGTGATCACGTTCTCGGCGCCTACGGTCAGCTGCCCGCTCCAGGGCGTGCGCCAGGTCAAGCCGACCCCCAGGCCTTCCCACTTGCCGGGCTGGCCGGGCACATCGACCACGCGGCCGATGATGTTGCCGCTGAAGTTGCCGTAGCCGGCGCCGATGGTCAGGCTCTTGCTGTCCCAGCGGTCCACGATGGCCGGGGACGCATCGGACAGCGGCACCAGGCGTGCCTTGGCGTAGGTGCCGCCGATCGAGACAAAGCCTTCGCGACCGATGTTCTTCTGGCCGAACACAGTCAGGTCGTTCTGTTCGGCGCGCAATGCCGGTGACTTGTTCGGGCCGGCCAACCAGGCCGGCAGGGTGTCACGGCCGGTCCCGGCGGTGATGCCGAGGCGACCACCCGGACGGTTGAACGCGGCCGTACCGCTGACCCGGCGACTCAACGAGGCGTTGTCATCGTCATCGCCCAAGCTGGCCAGCATGCAATGACTGGCCAGGCCGCTGATGCTGGTGCCGCGGCTGCTGTTGCAGAGCAGGCCCAGCGAGTCGCCCGAGGACAGCCCGAAGGCGGCGTCGAGCGAACTGCGGCCGAAGTGCCAGCGCGCGCCAACGGCCTGTTCACCGGTGGGTTCCAGGTACAGCAGGGCCTCGACCTTGCCGCTGCCCTTGTTCCACACAGGAATCACTGTGCTGTCCTGGCGCGGTTTGTTCTGCGCATGCGCGCCCGTGATCGCGGCGAGGGCGATCACAAGGGCCAGCGGTAGACGCAGAAGGGAACGCATGGGAACTCTCAGACAGCAGCGGTGAGCACAAGTTCCCGCCGAAGCGGGACACTGATCCTAGGGCGTTTATGAATTCTTAACAAGTCTTGGTTCTCCCCAGAACAAAACTCGTGCGGCGATTACTGAAGCCGTTCAGGTGCCGGTGGGGAAACACCGGTGTCGCTGAACAGTATGGCGAACTCCGTCAACGGAAAGTGATACTCCTGTCCGCAGAATTCGCAACGCACGTCCACCGCGCCGGTCGGCTCGGCGGCGGCGCGGGCTTCGTCCTCGCCCAGCGACTGCAGCATGCCTTCCACCCGTTCGCGCGAGCACGAGCACGCAAAGCGCAGCCCCCGCTCGCCGAGCAGTTCCGGCTTCTCTTCATGGAACAGGCGGTGCAGCAGGTCATTGCCGGGCACGTCCAGCAGTTCCTGCTTGCCCAGGGTCTCGAACAGGGCACTGGCGCGAGACCAGCCGTCGTTGTCGCCTTCGTCGCCGGGCAGCTTCTGCAGCAGCAGGCCAGCGGCCCGGGTGCCGTCGGCCGCCAGCAGCAGGCGGGTGGGCAGCTGCTCGGACTGCCGGAAGTAGTCTTCGAACGCTTCGTCCAGGCCGGCGGCCGTCAGCCCGACCAGGCTCTGGTAGCGCTGCGGTTCGCGCGGGTCCAGGCCCGGGTTTTCGATGGTGATGGCCAGCAGCGCGTCATCGCCCAGGGTGGTCAGGTCGCGCGGGGCATCGCCGCCACCGTCGGCCAGCTGCACGATGCCGCGCAGGGTGCCGGCGGCGGTGCATTCGGCGAACAGGGTGCGCATGGCGGTGTTGCTGCGCAGCTGGATCGACAGGCGGCCATCGACCTTGGTGTGGCCGGTGAACAGCGCCGAGGCGACGGCGGCTTCGCCGAGCAGTTCGGCGGCGGCCGGCGGGTAGACCGCGTGCGAGAGGATTTCAGCCCAGGTCGCATCGAGGTGCACATGCACGCCGCGGACGCCGGCATCGGGGAGCAGGAAACGGACAAGGGTGTCGGATTGGGCGGTCATCGGTTCTATGGGCGCGCGAAGTGGGATGCAGTTGCCGGATAATGCGCCGACAACCGTGCAAGCAAAGGATGCACCACTAATGGGGGCAGAGCGCAGCAACCTCAAGGCCGAACCGGGCCTGGAACCGTCGCGCCCGCGACGCTGGCACTGGAAACGCCTGCTATGGCTGCCGGTGCTGTTCGCCGCCTTCAGCGTGCTGCAGGTCCTGGTTCTGCGGTTCATCGACCCGCCGGTGTCCATGGTGATGCTGTGGCGGTACGGCGAGGCGCTGGGCCAGGGCGAGTGGGACTACCGGCTGCACTACCAGTGGCGCGACCTGGACCAGATGGCACCCAGCCTGCCGATTTCGCTGGTGGCCGCCGAGGACCAGCGCTTCCCCGTGCACAACGGGTTCGACCTGCAGGCCATCGAGAAGGCACGCGACCACAATGCCAGGGGCGGCCGGCTGCGCGGGGCCAGCACGATCAGCCAGCAGGTGGCCAAGAACCTGTTCCTGTGGCAGGGGCGCAGCTGGGTTCGCAAGGGCCTGGAGGTCTGGTACACGGTGCTGATCGAGGCACTGTGGCCGAAGTCGAGGATTCTGGAGATGTACGCCAACATCGCCGAGTTCGGCGATGGCATCTACGGCGCGCAGGCGGCGGCACGCCAGTTCTGGGGCAAGGACGCGGCGCGGTTGAGTCCGGCCGAAAGCGCCCGACTGGCGGCGGTGCTGCCGGCGCCGCGGCGCTACAACGCGTCCAGGCCGGGGCCCTATGTGCAGCGTCGCGCGGCGTGGATCCAGCGGCAGGCGCGGCAGCTGGGCGGAAGCGGCTACCTGGCCGACGACTGACGATTCATGAAGGTGACGGGGCAAGGCTACAATCGCCGCATGACTGTCCAACGCCTCACCCTGGTCATCGCTGCCCACAATGAAGCCCTGGCGCTGCCGCGGCTGCACCCCCGCCTGCGCGCGGTGCTGGACGGGCTGCACGGCATCGACGGCCGCGTGCTGTACGTGGACGACGGCAGCAGCGACGCCACCTGGGCGGTGATGCAGGCCCTGGCCGATGCGGATCCCAGCGTGGGGGTGCTGCGCCTGTCGCGCAACTTCGGCAAGGAGGCCGCGCTCACGGCGGGGCTGGATTTCGTCGACAGCGGCGCGGTGATGATCCTGGACGCCGATGGCCAGGATCCGCCGGAACTGATCCCCGAGTTCGTCGCACTGTGGCAGCAGGGCTACGACAACGTGTATGGCACGCGGCTGGCCCGCGACGGCGAAAGCTGGTTGAAGCGAAGCACGGCGGCGGCCTTTTACCGCGTGATCGGGCGGCTGTCCAAGACCCCCATTCCGGCCGACACCGGCGATTTCCGGCTGCTGTCGCCGCGCGCGCTGCAGGCGCTGGGACAGCTGCGTGAGCGCCACCGGTTCATGAAGGGGTTGTTCGGCTGGGTGGGCTTCCGGCGCAAGGCGCTGCCCTACCGTAGACACGCGCGGCTGGTGGGGCAGAGCAAGTTCGGGCTGTGGAAGCTGTGGAACTTCGCGCTGGAAGGCATTACCGGGTTTTCGACCGCGCCGCTACGGGTGACGACCTATCTGGGCCTGCTGACCGCCAGTGTGGCGTTCGTGTTTGCGGTCTGGGTGGTTGCCAAGGCGGCGCTGTATGGCGACCGCGTGGCCGGCTGGCCGACGATGATGGCGGCGATCCTGTTCCTGGGCGGCGTGCAGCTGATTGCGCTGGGGCTGATCGGGGAATACCTGGGGCGCTTGTACGACGAGTCCAAGCAGCGCCCGCTGTACCTGGTTGACACCTGGCAGGCACCGTTCGTGGCAGACTCGTCCGTGCATCCCATCGGTGGAGAGCAACGAGATGACCACGGTACGACAGCTGTTGGACGGCAAGTCCCCTGAGGTTTTCGCGGTAGGCCCGGAATCGCCGGTGATCGATGCGATCCGCCTGATGGCTGAAAAAGGGATTGGCGCGGTGCTGGTGATGGACGGCCGGCAACTGGTCGGCATCCTGTCCGAGCGCGATTACGCGCGCAAGATCGTGCTGCATGAGCGCTCGTCGCGGACCACGCGGGTGAGCGACATCATGACCCCCAAGGTGGTGACCGTGGCGCTGTCCGAGCAGGTGGAGCATTGCCTGCAACTGGTGACCGACTACCGGATCCGGCACCTGCCGGTGGTGGATGGCGGCAGCGTGGTGGGCGTGATATCGATCGGTGACCTGGTGAAATCGGTGATCGACGAGCAGGCCCAGAAGCTGGACCAGCTGCAGCAGTACATCGTCGCGGGGTAAATGCGGTTGGCGCCTTGCTGACACGTGGCTGAGCCCATGGGTCAGGCGCCGGTGCAGGACACGCCGTGAACCCATCCGTGTGGGGGCTCGTGGGCGGCATCCATGCCGCCCAACGGTCCTGCACCGGCCTTCCCACGGGCTCTGGACAGTTCTCGAGCGCGCGGTTGGAAGAGGGGCGGAGCGTGTCGACCACCGGTCGACACTACCTTGTGCGTAGTCCGGTCGCGCGATACACGCGCACCGATCCTGTGCGTTCGCGGTGCGCGATCAGGATGTCGCGATGCACGCACACCGCTCCCGGTAGGTACCGACCGTTGGTCGGTACGCTGACCTCTGGCCGCACTCACTTCGCGTAACGACCACCACAGTTCGAATCCTTGCCCGGGCCGGTTTCAATGGTGGCCAGCAGCGCGGCGGGCGGGGCGATGCTGCCCAGTGTCAGCGCGATCGCACCGCGGATGCCGAGCGCCTTGAAGTCCGGGCGGAACGAGGGGTCCTTGAAGCTGCCGCCGATGCGCAGCGGCGAGCGCAGGGCGAGGATGCTGATGTCCTTCGGCCGCGGGCGCAGCAGCAGGTCCAGCCGTTCCTGTTTGAGGTCCACGGTGCCCTCGCCGACGATCAGCGTGTCGGTGGTATCAAAGGCAAGCGCGCGCGAGGTCATCACCCCGTTGGCCACGCCGAAATCACCGAACGCGCAGCGCAGCGGAATCTGCTTGTCGCCGGTGAACAGGAATTTCAGCGACTCGGCCACATCCAGCCCGGCCAGCTCCATGACCAGGTTGCCGACATGGCCACGGCCAATGCCAAGAGCGACATTGCCATCGGAACTGCCCAGCATGGCCGCGACGGAGTTGCCGGTGCCGGCCAGGGCAAGGTCGCCGCTGATACCGCCCGACGCCTGTTCGGCAAGCTTGGAATCGGGCATCAGTTTGCCCAGCTGGATCTTGCGCAGGCTGGCCTGCAGCTGCGTGGAAATGGTGTCCTTGCGCGCGTCCATGCGGATGGTGCTGCGGATGTCGCCGCCGGCCACGCCGAAGTTGAGCGGTTCCAGGCGCAGGAGGCCGCCGTCCAGTTTGAGGTGCGCGTCCATGTCGTCCAGCGGCAGCACCGGCGAGTTGATGCGCTGGGCCTTCCAGCGCACGTCGGCATCCATCGCGCGCAGTTTGGTCAGGTTGTACGGGGTGTCCGGCAGGACCTTGGCGCGCGTGGCGAGCGCGGCGGCCTTGGCCTTCTGTTCGGCGTTGGCGGTTTCGCCGGCGCCGGTCTTCGGGGGCGCACCAATGAAGCCGGCCAGATCATCGAAGTCCAGGCGCTTGGACACCAGGTCGGCCTTCAGGAACGGCCGCTCGCCGCCCACGTCGATCTGCGCGGTGCCGCCCAGGTCGCTGTCGCCGGCGGTACCGGTGAAATTCTCATAGCGCCAGATGTCGTTGTTGCGCTTGAGCCGGCCCTTCAGGCGGTACGGCGGCGTGGAGGGCATGGCCACGCCGATCAGCGGGAACAGGTCTTCCATGTCCTGGCCACTGAGCATCAGTTCAAGATCGAAGGTACGCAGCGCGAAGGGGTTGGTCAGGGTGCCGCTGGCGATGGCATGGGTGCCGCCGGCGCGGCCGTCCAGATGGATGCGGAACGGGTGGTCGCTGTTGGTCAGTTCGAGCGGCGATTCGGTGCTGCCGTCGAGGGTGAACGGGTTGCCTTTCCAGCGCCCCTTGCCGTTGACCAGCAGGGGCGGTGCGCTGTCTGCGCTGCGCGGTTTACCGCTGTTGAGGGCGACCAGGACGTCGGTGCGTCCGGCGGCATCGAGGAACTTCAGCCGGCCATCATCGATCAGCAGGCGCTGCAACTGCGGCGGGTTGCCGGTTGACGGGCCGAGGAAATCCCAGTTGCCGGGGGTGTCCTTGCCGGGACCGGTTTCGAGCAGGAGATCGGGGCGGGTGAGGCGGACTTCTGGGATATGGACCTGGCCGCGCAGCAGGGGCCAGACGCGGATGGCGATTTCCGCGCGGTCGGCGCTGGCCATCTGCGGGGTCTTGGCCCAGCTGGCGTTGGCGAAGGTGAGGCGATCGGCGCGGACGGTGGTGGTGCGGCCGAGGTCGACGTCGAGGTCTCCATTGATATGGAACTCGCGCCCGGTTTTGGCCTGGACGGCGCGTTCGACGGGGCCTTTGAACCAGTTCCAGTCCCACAGCGCGATCAGCAGGAGGACCCCTGCGAAAAGGAAGACGAGGATGGCGAGCCAACGCTGTCCACGTTTGCCAGGACGACGCCAGCGCCGGCGGCGCGACACGGGGGATGGGGCAGGGGAGTCGACAGTGTTCACGTGCTCCATCCTTGCCTGTTCATCGTGCAGGGGGTGCGAAGCATTGGTAAGGATGGTGTCAGGGTGCGGTCTTTTTTTAGAAGCTTTTAGAGCAGCAGCAAGAGCAACAGCCACGGCAACTGCGACTGCAACTGCAACTGCAACTTCAACGGCCTTTGGCTGAGGGTTTGGCTGGTTGGCGCGGCGCGGGTGGGTCTGCGGGACACGCTGCAAGTCCCGCTCCGCGGCCCGGCCCAGCCGTTGGCGGCTGTGCGTTCGGACGCATGCGAGGCAGTGCCTCGCAAGCAATGCGCCCTCACCCCTGTAAGCTCGTGAGCGCCATCCATGGCGCCCAACGGTCCCGTAAAACCACCCGCGCCACACCCCGACAGACCCCGGTATGCCAGGCGTAGAGCCACCCCATGGGTGGCTGATCTTCCATCGGTGGCTGATCTTGATGGATGCCGAGGTGTGTGGGCCGTCGATTCTGGGGCGGGGATTTGGGCGTTTGGGGTATTGGGAAGGGTGTGTGGCGGGGCAATAGCTCAGCTCCGCTCCACCGCTTTCACCAAGAGGCCCGAAAAACTGTCAGGGGTCGGGGCGGGTGGGTTGGCGGGACCGTTGGGCGCCATGGATGGCGCCCACGAGCCTCCAGGGATGGATTCACGGCGTGTCCGGCCAACCCACCCGCCCCGACCCAGCCCGACAGCACCGGCCAACCGGCTTCAGCAGTTGACCTTGACCTTGACCTGAAAAAGTTGCCGAAAAAAACAAACAACCTCTAAAGAATCTGCGCAGTAACCGCAACGAAATGGCAGACACTGCCGCCGATCACGAACAGATGCCAGATCGCGTGCGAATAGCGGATCGACTCGCGGTGGTAGAAATAGGTGCCCAACGTATAGGACAGACCGCCGGCCAACAGCCAGCCCAGCGTCCAGCCGTCGATCGATGCCCACATCGGCTTGATCGCCACCATCACCATCCAGCCCATCGCGATGTAGATGATCGTCGACAGCAGCTTGAAGCGGCCGGTAAAGAACAGCTTGAAAATCACCCCGGCCAGTGCAAGCGCCCAGATCGCCGTGAACATCCCCCAGCCCCACGGACCGCCGCGCAGGCCGATCAGCGTGAACGGCGTATACGTACCGGCGATCAACACATAGATCGCGCAATGGTCGAACACCTTCAACCGCCCCTTCGCCACCGGGTGCTGGATCGCGTGGTACAGCGTAGATGCCGTATACAGCAGCAACAGCGCCACCCCGAACACGATCGCGCTGGCCAACTGCCAGCCGTCGCCGTAGATGGCGGCAAGGGTTATCAGCACCGCACTGGCGGCGAGCGCGGCAACCGCGCCCAACCCGTGGGTCAGGGCGCTGGCGATTTCTTCACGAACGGAAGCAACAGTGGTCATGGCCATCGACAGTGCGGGGAGGGGGACCCGCTCCCCCCTATCATCGCCGCGTTGGCACGCGCATGCACGCGTGCCTGTTCAGCCGGTGTCTCAGGACACCGAAATGCTGTGTGCCGCCTCGCGCGTGGCCGCGAACCGCACGTCCGGCGCGCGCTCCTGCGCCAACTGCAGGTTGACCCGGGTCGGCGCGAGGTACACCAGGTGGCCGGCCGCATCGATGCTCAGGTTGCCCGCGTTCTTCTCGCGGAACTCCTCCAGCTTCTTCTCGTTGCTGCAGCTCACCCAGCGCGCCGTGGTCACGCTCACCGGCTCGAAGGTGGCTTCCACCCCGTACTCGTCCTTCAGGCGGTAGGCCGCCACGTCGAACTGCAGCACACCCACCGCGCCCAGGATCAAATCGTTGCTCATCAGCGGGCGGAAGAACTGGGTGGCGCCCTCTTCGGACAGCTGCGCCAGGCCCTTCTGCAGCTGCTTGAGCTTCAGCGGATCGCGCAGGCGTGCGCGACGGAACAGTTCCGGGGCGAAGTTCGGAATGCCGGTGAAGCTCACCGCTTCGCCTTCGGTGAAGGTGTCACCGATGGAGATCGTCCCGTGGTTGTGGATGCCGATCACATCGCCCGGCCACGCCTCGGCGGCGATCTCGCGGTCGCTGGCCATGAAGGTCAGCGCGTTGGCCAGCTTCATCTCCTTGCCGGTGCGCACGTGGAAGGTCTTCATGCCGGCCACGAAACGCCCCGAACACACCCGCATGAAGGCCACGCGGTCGCGGTGCTGCGGGTCCATGTTGGCCTGGATCTTGAACACAAAACCGGTCAGCTTGTTTTCCTGCGGGGCGATCACCCGGCCGGTGGTGGCGCGCGGCTGCGGCGACGGCGCGTGCTCGACGAAGAAGTCCAGCAGCGGCTGCACGCCGAAGTTGTTCACGCCCGAACCGAAGAACACCGGGGTCTGCTTGCCGGCCAGGTAGGCCTCCAGGTCGAACGGATGGCTGGCGCCCTGCACCAGTTCCAGTTCGTCGCGCAGGTCGGCCAGCATGCGCTCGCCGATCTTCTCGGCCAGGCCAGGCGAATCGATCGACGGGAAAATGGTCGAATCCTGGCGGGTGAAGTTGCGGCCCTGCTCGTACAGGTGCACTTCGCCGCTGATCAGGTGGACCACGCCCTTCAGGCGCTGGCCCATGCCGATCGGCCAGGTCACCGGGGCGCACTGGATGCCCAGCACGCTCTCCACTTCGTCCAGCAGGTCGATCGGCTCCTTGCCTTCGCGGTCCAGCTTGTTGATGAAGGTCATGATCGGCGTGTCGCGCAGCCGGCACACTTCCATCAGCTTGATGGTGCGCTCTTCCACGCCCTTGGCCACGTCGATCACCATCAGCGCCGAGTCCACTGCGGTGAGCACGCGGTAGGTGTCCTCGCCGAAGTCGGCGTGGCCGGGGGTGTCGAGCAGGTTGACGATCTTGCCTTCGTACGGGAACTGCATCACCGAGGAGGTGACCGAGATCCCGCGCTCCTTTTCCAGCGCCATCCAGTCGGAGGTAGCGTGGCGGGCGGCCTTGCGGCCCTTCACCGAGCCGGCCATCTGGATCGCACCGCCGAACAGCAGCAGCTTTTCGGTCAGCGTGGTCTTGCCGGCGTCAGGATGGGAAATGATGGCGAAGGTACGACGGCGCGCAGCTTCGGTAGCGACTTCGGACATGGCGTGACGCGCCCGCCCGGGGCGCTTTTCATGGAGATAAGCCGCCCAGTATAGCGGGGGTGGGCGGCGGCCGGGGTCAGGGCTTCCCGGTGGTGCCGCTGGCGGCGGACGCACGGGCGAAGTGCAGCTCGCCCTGCGGGGTCACGATGCGCACCGGCACCGAGCGCAACTGCATGCCGCTGTTGGCCTGCACCACGAAGTGAAGGTGCGGGGCGGTGCTGTAGCCGGTGTTGCCCGACAGCCCGATGCGCTGCCCGGCGTCCACCCACTGGCCGCTCCGCACCAGCACGCCGTTGGCCTGCAGATGGGCGTACACCGCCATGCTGCCGTCCTCGTGCAGGATCCGGATGAAGTTGGCCCGGTCACGGTCGCGCTGCGGGTCCAGGCCGTGGTCAGCGAAGGTGCCCTGCACCTGCATCACCCGGCCGGCCCGCGCGGCCAGCACCGGGGTGCCCTCGGGGAGGGCGAAGTCGATGGCATCGCGGTTCTCGGCATCGGTATGGCTGAAGCGGCCCTGCGGGGCCTGGCTGACCTGAAAGCCCCGGGCGTCGAACGGCAGCGCGTAGGCCACGTCCTGCGGGTTGGCGGCCGGGTCACCGGGCACGGCGTCCAGCAGCACGTCCAGACGCGGCACGTCGCCGGGCAGCTGCAGGCGGCTCACCACCACGCTGGCCGAGCCCGCCAGGACGGTCTGCAGCGGCAACCCGGGCAGGGCGGTCGCCCCGGCCGGCTGGCGCAGCGCCACCTGCACCGGCCCTGGCAGGTGGTTGTCCACCCGCGCCTGCCAGCGGTTGCCGCCCCCTTCCAGCCTCACCGTGGCGATGCCTGCTTTGGCCGGGGCCGCAGGCGCGCGGGTCGCAGCCTGCTCGACCAGCCCCCACCCGGCGCGCCAGCCCGCCCCCTCTGGCGCGGCGGCGGCCTGCAGTCCCAGGGGCACAAGGAGCACGGTCAGCAGCAGGGTAGGGCGCATGGCAGGCATCCAGTAACGATGGCCGCGACTGTACGCACCCGGGTTCATTCAGGAAAGCGGCCGCCGGCATGGGCCGCACGCCTGATGAGGAAAAACTATATCGCTTCATCCCGATGAAAGGATTGACATGGCCGGAAAGGGCTGGCATCGTGGCTCCACCATCGAGACCGGCAGAGGGACAGGCCCTTTGAAGCCGGGGCAGCCCGCAGACGCGCAAGCGACCTGCGTAGGTGCCAAATCCTGCGGAGACCGTTGGCGTCTTCCGAAAGATGGTTCGAACCGTGCACCGTGCGTGCACTTCGAACGCGAGCTCCGCGAAAGCTCGATGGCCGTTTTCCTACTTTGGATACCGCCATGGGTTTCGCCACTGCCGCCGCTGTTGCCACCGACACTTTCGCCCCGGTCAGCGTTCCGCTCGACGCGGGATTGCACGCCGTGCGCGGCGAAATCGCCGCCGTGCTGTCGATGCGCCACAACGGTCCGCGCCCGGTCCGGCTGCGCTACGAACTGGTCGGCCGCGGCGATGCGCCGGTGGTGGTGCTGGCCGGAGGCATCTCGGCGCATCGCCATGTGGCCGCCAATGCCGAATTCCCGGAGAAGGGCTGGGCCGAAGGCCTGGTCGCGGCGGGGCGCGCGCTGGACCCGGCGGTGCAGCGCATCCTGGCGTTCGATTTCATCGGCGCCGATGGCGCCCTCGACCTTCCGATCGACACCGCCGACCAGGCCGACGCGCTGGCGTTGCTGCTCGATCACCTTGGCATTCCCCAGCTGCAGTGCTTTGTGGGCTACTCCTACGGCGCGCTGGTGGGGCAGCAGTTCGCCATCCGCCACCGCCAGCGCCTGCTCAAGCTGGTGGCGGTGAGCGGCGCGCACCGCCCGCATCCGTATGCCGCCGCGTGGCGTGCGCTGCAGCGCCGTGCCGTGGCGCTGGGCCAGCTGCAGTGCGCTGAAAGCCACGGGCTGGTACTGGCCCGCCAGTTCGCGATGCTCAGCTACCGCACGCCGGAAGAATTCGGCGAGCGCTTCGACGCGCCGCCGGAAGTGGTCAATGGCCGCGTACGTGTGGCGGCCGAAGACTACCTCGATGCCGCAGGCGCGCAGTACGCCGCGCGCACCCCGGTCGATGCCTACCTGCGCTTGTCCGAATCGATCGACCTGCACCGCGTCGACCCTGCCGCCATCCGGGTGCCGACCGTCGTGGTGGCCGTGGAAGGCGACCGCCTGGTGCCGCTGGCCGATTGCGTTGGCCTGGTGGAAGGGCTGGGTCCGCGCGGCAGCCTGCGCGTGCTGCGCTCGCCCTACGGGCACGACGCCTTCCTCAAAGAAACCGATCGCATCGACGCGATCCTCGCCAACGCCATCCGTTCCCTGGGAGAAACCGCATGAGCCAGTCCACCGGTACCGAGCCGTCCTGTAGCCGTGTCACCGCCGCCGTGCGCGCCGGCATCGACCGCGATACCGCCCACGGCGCGGTGACCCCGCCGATCGTGCTGTCCTCCAATTTCAGCTTCGATGGCTTCGGCAACAAGCGTCAGTACGACTACACCCGCAGCGGCAACCCGACCCGCGACCTGCTGGGCGAAGCACTGGCCGAGCTGGAAGGCGGCGCGGGCGGGGTGATCACCTCCACCGGCATGGGCGCGATCAACCTGGTGCTCAACGCGCTGCTGCAGCCCGGTGACACGCTGGTGGTGCCGCACGATGCCTACGGCGGCAGCTGGCGCCTGTTCAACGCATTGGCGAAGAAAGGCCACTTCGGCTTGATCACCGCCGATCTCACCGACCCGCGCTCGCTGGCCGACGCGCTGGCGCAGTCGCCCACGCTGGTGCTGGTGGAAACCCCGTCCAACCCGCTGCTGCGCATCACCGACCTGCGTTTCGTCATCGATGCCGCGCACAAGGCCGGGGCCAAGGTAGTGGTGGACAACACCTTCCTGTCGCCGGCGCTGCAGCGGCCGATCGCGTTCGGCGCGGACCTGGTGCTGCACTCCACCACCAAGTACATCAACGGCCACAGCGACGTGGTCGGCGGCGCGGTGATCGCCCGTGACCCGGCCGTGCACGAACAGCTAGTGTGGTGGGCCAACGCGCTGGGCCTGACCGGCTCCCCGTTCGACGCGTTCCTGACCCTGCGCGGCCTGCGCACCCTTGGCGCTCGCCTGCGCGCGCACCAGGAAAACACCACCGCGGTGGTCAACCTGCTGGCCGCCAGCGATGCGGTGGCCAAGGTCTACTACCCGGGCCTGGCCGATCACCCCGGCCATGCCATCGCCGCCCGCCAGCAGGACGGCTTCGGCGCGATGCTGTCCTTCGAACTGGCTTCCTGCCCGGGCGATGATCCGCATGCGGCGGTGCGCGCGTTCGTCGATGGCCTGCGCTGTTTCACCCTGGCCGAATCGCTGGGCGGGGTTGAAAGCCTGGTGGCGCACCCGGCCACCATGACCCACGCGGCGATGACGCCCGAAGCGCGCGCGCATGCCGGCATCAGCGAAGGGCTGCTGCGCCTGTCGGTGGGCATCGAGTCGCCGGAAGACCTGGTGGCCGACCTGCAGGCCGGGCTGGAGCGCGCGCAGGCGGTGCTCGACCTGCAGGCCACGGCCGTGGTGCGCAAACAGGTGGACGCATGAGCGCCGTATTGAGCCTTGACGCCGCCCCGGCACGCCGCCTGGCGCTGCTCGGCACCGGCACAGTGGGCACCGCATTCGTACAGCGCTATCAGTCGCTGCAGGCGCGCGGCGTGGCGTTGCCGGCGTTCTCCTGGCTGGCCAACTCGCGCACGGCCCGTGCCTGCGCGCACGCACCGGACCACGAACTGCAGCAGGCCAACCTGGCGGCGCGCGGCGTGCCGGCGCTGCAACCGTGGGCGGAAGCCGAAGGGCTGCAGCGGGGCGACGTGGTGGTGGATGCCACGGCCAGCGACGACGTGGCCAACTGGCACGAACAATGGCTGGCGCGTGGCGTGCACGTGGTGACCGCCAACAAGCTGGGCCAGGGTGCGCAGCTGGCGCGGGCGCAGGCGATCACCGAAGGGCGGGTCGGCGGCGGCGCGCAGTACGGTGACAGCGCCACGGTCGGTGCCGGGTTGCCCCTGCTCAGCAGCCTGCGCGCGCTGGTGGCCGGCGGCGACCGCATCCACCGCGTGGAAGGCGTGCTGTCCGGTTCGTTGGCCTGGCTGTTTCATCACTATGACGGCCAGCGCGCATTTTCAGAATGGGTGCGTGAAGCGGCCAGTGCCGGGTATACCGAGCCCGATCCGCGCGTGGACCTGTCCGGTGAGGACGTGCGCCGCAAGCTGCTGATCCTGGCACGGGCCAGTGGCATCGCACTGCGCGGCGAGCAGGTGGCGGTGAACTCGCTGGTGCCGGCCGCACTCGCCGCGCTGCCGACCGACGCCGCGCTGGCGCAGCTGTCGCTGCTGGATGCACCGCTGCAGTCGCTTTGGCAGCAGGCGCAGGAACAGGGCGGCTGCCTGCGCTTCGTCGGCGGCTTCGACCATGACGGCGCGACGGTCGGCCTGCGCATCCTGCCGCTGGGCCATGCGTTGGCCGGTGGCGGCCAGACCGACAACCGCGTGGCCATCCACAGCGATCGGTACCCCACCCAGCCGCTGCTGATCCAGGGGCCGGGCGCAGGCGCGGACGTCACTGCGGCGGCGCTGCTGGATGACGTACTGGCGATCGTGCGCCACCGGTAGAGCCGACCGTTGGTCGGCTGCTCCTGATCTCAGCATCGCGCGAACGGCAGCCGACCAACGGTCGGCTCTACCGGGGTGGGCGTATCGGTGACACGGAGCATTGCAACGCTGGCGCATTCCGCGCGTAGAGCCGACCGTTGGTCGGCTGCTCTTGATCTCAACATCGCGCGAACGGCAGCCGACCAACGGTCGGCTCTACGTCGGTGGTCAGGGGGCGTTGGACAGCGCCTTCAGCAACGCGGCGTTGAACCGCGCGGGGGCCTGGACCTGCGGCGAATGGCCCAGGTCGTCGAAGGGCACCAGGGTGGCACCGGGGATGGCGGCGGCAGCGGCCTTGCCCAGTGCCGGGTAGTCGCCCAGCGTGGCCTTGAGCGCGGGCGGCGCCAGGTCGCGGCCGATCGCGGTGCGATCCTTCTGCCCGATGAAAAGCGTAGTGGGCACGCGGATGTCCGGCAGTTCATGGACCACCGGCTGGTTGAACACCATGTCCGAGGTCAGTGCCTGGCTCCAGGCCACCGCCTGTTTGCCGGGGCCGTCGTACATGCGCGACTGCATGCGCGCCCACTGCTCATACGCCGGCGTCCAGTCGCCGTTGTAGTACACGTCCAGCTGGTACTTCTTGATGCTGTCGAAGGTGGTCTTCAGTTCGCCGGCATACCATGCGTCGATGCTGCGCCACGGCACACCCTTGGCCTTCCAGTCTTCCAGTCCGATCGGGTTGACCAGCGCCAGTCGGCGCAGCTGCTGCGGGTACATCAACGCATAGCGCGCGGCCAGCATGCCGCCCATTGAATGGCCGACCAGGTCGACCTGGGCCGCATCCAGGCCCAGGTGGGCGAGCAGCGCATGGGTATTGGCGGCCAGTTGGCCGAAGGAATACTGATAGCGCTCGGGCTTGCTGGATTTGCAGAACCCGATCTGGTCCGGTGCGATTACCCGGTAGCCGGCCGCGCTGAGTGCGCTGATGGTGTCTTTCCAGGTGGCCGCGCAGAAGTTCTTGCCGTGCAGCAGCACCACCGTGCCCGCCACGGCGGTGCCGGCCGGGGGAACGTCCAGGTAGGCCATCTGCAGCGGCTGCCGCTGCGATTCAAGGTCGAAGGTCTTGACCGGCCACGGGTAGTCGAAGCCTTCCAGGCGGGGCCCGTAGGTGTCGGCGGCAAGGGAGGTCAGGGGCAGGCAGGCGAGCAGGGCGGCAGCCAGGATGCGCATGGCGGTCTCCGGAACGGGGGGAGGCCTGACTGTACCGGAGCGGTCGTGCAGGTGTGCCGATGATGCGCATGCGAGCAGCCGACCAACGGTCGGCTCTACCGGCGGGTCAGTGGATCAGCACTCGATGACGTTGACCGCGAGCCCGCCGCGGCTGGTTTCCTTGTACTTGTCCTGCATGTCGCGGCCGGTGTCGCGCATGGTCTTGATGACCTTGTCCAGCGAGACTTTGTGCTTGCCGTCGCCGCGCATGGCCATGCGGCTGGCATTGATCGCCTTCACCGCGCCCATCGCGTTGCGCTCGATGCAGGGAATCTGCACCAGCCCGCCGATCGGGTCGCAGGTCAGGCCAAGGTTGTGCTCCATGCCGATTTCGGCCGCGTTCTCGATCTGGCTGGGGTTGCCGCCGAGCGCGGCGACCAGGCCGCCGGCCGCCATCGAGCAGGCCACGCCCACTTCGCCCTGGCAGCCCACTTCGGCGCCCGAGATCGAGGCGTTTTCCTTGTACAGGATGCCGATGGCCGCCGAGGTCAGCAGGAAGTCGAAGATGCGTTGTTCATTGGCGCCGGGGCAGAAACGGTCGAAGTAATGCAGCACCGCCGGCAGTACGCCGGCCGCACCGTTGGTCGGCGCGGTGACCACGCGGCCACCCGCGGCGTTTTCTTCGTTGACCGCCAGCGCGTACAGATTCACCCAGTCCAGGGTGGTCAGCGGATCGCGCATGCCCGCTTCGGGCTTGGACGACAGTTCGCGGTACAGCGCCGGGGCGCGACGGGACACATGCAGGCCGCCCGGAAGGGTGCCCTCCTGGCGGATGCCACGGGCCACGCAGGCCTGCATGGCACTCCAGATCTCGCGCAGCTGCTCGCGGATCTCGTCTTCGCTGCGCCAGCACTTCTCGTTCTCGAACATCATCTGGGCGATGCTCAGCCCGCTGCGCGCGGTCTGCGCCAGCAGTTCGTCGCCGCTCTTGAACGGGTAGGGCAGCGGGGTTTCATCGGGCACGATGCGGTCGTCGGCGGCATCGTCCTGGTTGACCACGAAGCCGCCGCCGACCGAGTAGTAATCGCGCGTGGCGATGACCTGTTCGTCGGCGTCATAAGCGGTGAAGCGCATGCCGTTGGTGTGGTACGGCAGCTTCTGTCGCTTGTTCAGGCCCAGGTCGCGCTTCTCGTCGAAGGCGATCTCGTGGGTGCCCATCAGGCGGATCCGCTTGCTGCCGCGGATGCGCTCGAGGGTCTCGGGGATGATGTCCGGGTCGATCAGGTTCGGGCGCTGGCCCTCCAGCCCGAGCAGCACCGCCTTGTCGGTACCGTGCCCGCGCCCGGTCAGGGCCAGCGAGCCGTATACGTCGGCGCGAATCCGCACCACGTCGTGGAGGCGGCCCGGGTCCAGCAACCAGCGGTGCACGAAGCGTTCGGCGGCCTTCATCGGTCCCACGGTGTGCGAGGAGCTCGGGCCAATGCCGATCTTGAAAACGTCGAACGTGCTGACAGCCATGATTGCCAAACTGCGGGTATCGGATGGAGCACTATTCTATGCTGTCGCAGGCGCCAGCCTTGAGTGCGGCGCAACATTTCCCAAGGCGGGTGGGCCGGTGTTTACCTTGTTCCAGCGTGATGACTGCCATCTGTGCGACCAGGCCCTGGCGGTCCTGGCCCAGGCCCGGGTGCCTGGCCTGGAGAGCGTGTTCGTTGACGACGATGCCGCCCTGGAGGCCCGCTACGGCCTGCGCGTGCCGGTGCTGCGCGATGCACAGGGGCGGGAACTGGACTGGCCGTTCGATGTGGCGGCGGTAGACGCCTGGCGCCGGTAGAGCGGACCGTTGGTCGGCTGCGCGGGTGGCATCATCGTTGCGGCAGCCGACCAACGGTCGGCTCTACCGGAAGGCATCATCGTCACAGGAGCCGACCAACGGTCGGCTCTACCGGAAGGCATCATCGTCACAGGAGCCGACCAACGGTCGGCTCTACCGTAGCCGGCGCGGCTTATTTTGCTTTCAGTACGACCTTGGTGCTGATCGCCGTTTCGTTCGGAATGGTCTTGGTGTCGGCCCAGTCGCCGCCGCCCACGCCGAAGTCCAGGCGCTTGACCGTCGCCTTGCCGCTCAGCACCGGCTGCGTACCAGGGGTCCAGGTGAAGGTGAGGGTGACCGGCTTGCTCACCCCGCGCAGTTCCAGGGTGCCGTCGGCGGCGTACTGGTTGTTGCCCAGCGCCCGGAACGTGGTGGCGCTGTACTTGGCCTGGGCGAACTTGCCGACGTTGAAGAAGTCCGCGCCCTGCAGGGTCGAGTCGCGGTCGCTGTTGCCGCTCTTGGCACCGGCCAGCGGGATGGTCACTTCCAGCTTGGATCCTTCCAGCTTGGCCGGGTCGAAGCTGAGCTTGGTATCGAAGCCCGGGAAGGTGCCGGTGAACACTTCGCCGTCGTACTTGGTGGCAAACACCAGTACCGAACCGGGGGCCTGCACATAATCGGCGGCCAGCACCGGGGCGGTGGCCATCAGGCCGGCCAAGGCGGCGGCTACGGCGGCGGGAGAGGTGAGCTTGATGGTCATCGTCAGTCCTTCTGGGGGGAGGCAAGCCAGCGCTGCGGCAGCATGCGCGCAAGGGTGGCATCGCGTTGGTAAAAATGGTGGTAAAGCGCCGCGCCGGCGTGGGCCAGCACGACCGCGATGAGCAGCCAGAAGCCCCATTCGTGGATGGCGTGGGAGAGCTGGGTGGTGCGTTCATCCGGGCCACTGAGCTTGGGTACGTCGACCAGCCCGAACCAGCGGAACGGGCGCAACCCGCTGGCCGAGTCGTACAGCCAGCCCGACAGCGGGAGGGCGAACATCAGCACGTACAGCAGCCAATGCGTGGCCGAGGCGATGCGTTCCTGCCAGGTGGGCGTGCCGGGCACCGGGGCGGGGGCGCCGGCGTACAGGCGCCAGCCCAGCCGGGCCACCACCAGCGCCAGTACGGTAATCCCCACCGACTTGTGCAGGGTATAGATCCAGAAGTACTTGGGCGTCTTCGGGAACTCGCCCATGGTCAGGCCCAGGATGCCCATGGCCAGGATCAGCAGGGCGATCACCCAATGCAGGGTCTGGCTGACGCCGCCCCAGCGGGTCGCGGTGTTCTTGGCAGTCATGGCGTGGTCTCCTCGACCGGCGGTGGGGATGGAACCTGGGCGTCGTCGCGCGGCGGCGTTCCCGTGGCGTCGACCGGCGGGGTGTCGGCCGGATCGGCGGCATTTCTGTCGCGAACGGCCTCCGCTTCGATCCGCAGCGCCACCGTGTCGCCGATCATCGACGGCCAGCCAGATACGCCGAACGCACTGCGGCTGAGCGTGGCGGTGGCGGAGAACCCGGCGGTGCGGCGGAACGGCGGCAGCGGGTGACGCTTTAGTGCATTGAGGGTGACCGCCAGGGTGACTTCGGCGGTGACGCCATGCAGGGTCAGCTGGCCGATGACGTTGGCGTGGGTGTCATCAATGGGCTCCACCCGGGTCGAGACGAACCGCGCCTGCGGGAAGCGTTCGGCGTCCAGCAGGTTGCGCGCCAGCGTGGCCGTGTTCCATTTTTCATCGCCCAGGTCCAGCCGCTGGAGCGGCACGCTCACGCTGAGCGTGGCGGTCCGCCAGTCCTGCGGATCGAACACCAGCACCCCTTCGCTGCCGGACACTGTGCCCAGCGCGTGGGAGAAGCCGGCATGCTCCACCGCAAACAGCACGCGGGTGTGGACCGGATCCAGCCGGTAGGTATCGGGCGCGGCCTGCGCTGCCCAGGGGGCGGTGCACAGCAGCAGGGCGAGGGTCAGGCGCAGGATCATGGCCGGGCTCCGGGAAGGTCAGGGCCGATCATACGCACAGCACCGTCACCGGCAGCAGTGTCATGGCTGCAACAGATCGTGGTGCAACTTTCCGTCGGCGGCGGTCCCGAGGCTGCGTCGGCCCGCGCGCGGCCGCAGGGGCTGTGGGACAATCAGCGGCTACAGGGAGATCTGGATGGCGATGGGGACGCGTGGCTGCTGCGCGGGCATCGTGCTGCTGGTCCTGGCATTGTGCCTGGTGCCGGTGGCGGCATGGGCCGCAGGAACAACGGCAGGAGCATCGGCAGAAACGCCGCGCATGCGCCGCCTCGGTGCTGCCGACGGCATGCCGTCGCGCATGGTGCTGGCGCTCGCACAGGATCGCCAGGGGTACATCTGGGCGGCCACCGACGACGGCCTGGCGCGCGTGGATGGCGTGGGCCTGCGCGTGTGGCGGCATGACCCGGCCGACCCCGGCTCGATTCCCGGCAACGAAGTGGAAACCCTGCTGGTGGACCCGATGGACCGGGTCTGGGTGGGGGTGAACGGCGTCGGCCTCAGCATGCTGGCCCCCGGGCGCGCGGCTTTCCAGCATTTCACCGACCTCAATGCCCGCTGTGATGGCCAGTTCTGGTCGCTGGCCTATGCGGCCAAGTCGCTGTGGATCGGCACCAACCGGCACGGTATCTGCCGGCGGGGGGAAGACGGCAGCCTGGTGCAGTACCACGCCGATCCCAACGACCCCGACAGCCTGCCCGATGACACCATCTACACCCTCCTGGCGGACCCGAACGGGCATGTGTGGATCGGCACCGGCAGCGGCGTGGCGCGCTGGGACGGGCAGCGCTTCCATCGCGTCGCACCGGCGCTGCTTGGCGGCAAGAGCGTGTTCCGGCTGACCCGCGAACCTGATGGCACCGTGTGGGCCGGCACCGAAGGCGGTTTGTTCCGCATCGGCGCCGATGGCAGCGTGCGCAAGGCACCGTGGACGCTCAGTGCCGACGTACGTGCGGCCACCGTCATCCACGATCGCAACGGCGGCTACTGGCTGGGCACGGCCGATGGCCTGTACCGCGGCGACGAAGCCGCGGTGCACCTGCTGGCCGGTGATGCCGGCAGCGGCTTCCTGACCGCGCGCAGCGGTGTGCTGGACATGCTGCAGGACCACGAAGGGGGGCTGTGGGTCGCCATGCTGACCCAGGGGCTGGCCTATCTGCCGCCGGGGTGGAAGCGCTTTTCCACCTGGTACCAGCTCGACGGCAAGCCGCTGGACAGTGTGTACCTGCTGAGCGCCGCCGCGGCCGGCGACGATTTCTACATCGGCGGTGCGCACGGCATCTACCGGCTGGACGCGCAGGGCACCCTACGCCAGATCGCCGATGACAGGCAGCTGGGCGTGGGCGCCATCTGGTCGGTGCTGCCGCGTGCCGACGGCGCGCTGTGGATCGGCCGGGGCGGGCGGCTGGGCCTCTACCAGCCGCGCACCGGTCAGCTGCGCGAGTGGAAGATCGGGGGCGGGTCGGACGTGCGCCAGCGCATCGACCTGATCCGTCAGGCCCCCAATGGTGAGTTGTGGATGTCGGTCATGAGCCTTGGCATCCAGCGGCGCGATGCGCAGGGCAACCTGCTGGACACCATCCGCATCGAAGAAGGCCGCGGGCTGACCGAGAACCCGGTCGAGCAGATGCTGTTCGACCCGCGCGGACAGCTCTGGATCATGGGCGGCATGGGCCTGCTGCGTTGGACCGAAGACCGCTTCGAGCAGGTCCCGGGCATTTCCCGCGGCAGCATCTACGACCTCACCTGGACCAGTCCGAACGAGCTCTGGCTGGCACGCAACGGCGCGCTGGAGCGGTACGGCTGGGACGGGCTGAGCATGACCCTGCGCGAGCGGGTGGGCGCTGCGCAGGGCCTGCCGGCGGTATCGATGGGCGGGGTGGTCACCGGTCGTCAGGGCCAGGTCTGGGCCACCACGCCGCGCGGGCTGGTGCGCTGGGATGGCGCGCAGCGCCGGTTGCGTGTCTATGGTGAGCGCGACGGGCTGCCCGACGTGGAGTTCAGTGGCCGGCCGCCGGTGCGTGCGGCCAACGGGCGCATGCTGGCGGTGACCGCCACCGGGCTGGTCGGCTTCGATCCAGATGCCCCCGATGTGCCGCTGCCGCCCTCGCAGCTGGTGATCGACAACGTGCAGGTACGCCGCGACGACGCCGAAGGCCAGCAGTCGCTGCCCCCGGATGCACCGATCGTGCTGGGCCCGCAGGACCGCGACCTGATCATCAGCGCACGGCTGCTGTCTTACGCCAATCCGCAGGGCAACCGCTATCGCTACCGCGTCTCCGGCTACGACCAGAACTGGGTGATGCAGGCCGCCGATGGCGAACGCCTGCTGTCGCGCCTGCCCTCGGGCCACTATGCCATCGACGTGCAGGCGGCCACGCCGCAGGGGCAGTGGACGCCCTCGCGCACGCTCAGCGTGGAAGTGCTGCCGCCGTGGTGGCGCAGCAGCTGGGCGATCCTGGCGTACCTGCTGCTGTGGCTGCTGCTGGTGGCGGTGGTGGCGTACGTGGCACGCGCGCGCCTGCGCCGTCGCCAGCAATGGCAGCTGACCGTGCACAAGCAGCAGATCGCAGAGCAGGCATCGCAGGCCAAAAGCCAGTTCCTGGCCACCCTGGGCCACGAGGTGCGCACGCCGATGACCGGTGTGCTGGGCATGAGCGAACTGCTGCTGGCCACGCCGCTGGATGAACTGCAGCGCGGCTATGCGGCCTCGATCCAGCATGCCGGCACCCACCTGCTGCGGCTGGTCAACGATGCGCTGGACCTGGCCCGGATCGAAGCCGGGCGGCTGGAACTGGACATCCGCCCGTTCGACCTGATGTCGATGCTGGCCCAGGTACAGGCGCTGATGGAGCCGATGGCGCACCACCGTGGCCTGGCGTTCGAGCG
Source organism: Stenotrophomonas sp. 364 (assembly GCF_009832905.1). NCBI lineage: Bacteria > Pseudomonadati > Pseudomonadota > Gammaproteobacteria > Lysobacterales > Lysobacteraceae > Stenotrophomonas > Stenotrophomonas sp. 364. The sequence continues at coordinate 3,103,958 of NZ_CP047135.1, read as the reverse complement.
CAGCTTCAATCTGCCCGGTCCGATCCTGGTCAGCGGCGACGAAATGCGCGTGCGGCAGATCCTGATGAACCTGCTGGGCAATGCGATCAAGTTCACCGAGCGCGGGCACGTAAGCCTGGGCGCGGAACTGATCAATGGCGGCATGGGCATCATTTTCGAGGTGGCCGACACCGGGCCAGGCATCAACACCGACCAGCAGCAGCGCCTGTTCCATCGCTTCGAACAGGCCGATGGCCCACGGACGGCATCGCGCTATGGCGGAAGCGGGCTGGGCCTGGCGATCTGCCAGGAACTGGCGGTGGCGATGGGCGGGCGTATCGATATCGACAGCCGGCTGGGCCACGGCGCGCGTTTCAGCGTGCAGTTGCCGCTGCCGTGGACCCAGCAGCAGGGCACCGTCGCCAGCCACGCGTCCGATGCCGCGCGTATCCAATTGCCGCCCTTGCGGTTGCTGCTGGTGGAAGACGACCCGACCGTGGCCGATGTGATCGCCGGCCTGCTGCAGGCGCGTGGCCACGAGGTGGTGCACGTGCTGCATGGGTTGGCCGCGTTGTCGGAAGTGGCTGCCGGCCGCTTCGATGTCGGCCTGCTCGATCTGGACCTGCCGGCATTGGATGGCATCGCCATCGCCGGCCAGTTGCGCGCAATGGGCTATGAGTTGCCGCTGATCGCCGTGACGGCACGGTCGGATGCCTACGCCGAACAGCAGGTGCTGCAGGGCGGTTTCGACGGTTTCCTGCGCAAGCCGGTGACCGGTGATCTGCTCATCGATGCCATCGCCCAGGCACGGGCACTGCGCCAGCGCGAGAGCTGAATGCCGTTCGTGATTAAGTGCATCAGTTGATAGGTGGCGTTCGATCAAATCTGGAATTGTCCAGACTGTGATCCCGGACCGGGATCAGGGCTGTGGTCCTGATGTCGCCGCTTTACTGTCGCGCGATGACTTGTTTCCCGTTCAATCACAGGTGCGTGTAGGCAGGACAGGGCGGCGGATCGGCGGCCGCGGGCTGGTGGCACTGATGCTGGGGTGCTGGCCATGGGCGCTGCTGGCGTCGGTGCTTGATCTGCCCTGGCCACGGCAACTGGGTGTCATCGATGGCCTGCCCACCACGGGCATCCATGCGATGGCCGAAGATGCCACCGGCTATCTGTGGATGGCCAGCAGTGAAGGCCTGCTGCGTTTTGATGGACGGCGGTCGCGGGTGTGGGGGGACGAACACGGGTTGCACGACACCACCCTGCACGCGTTGCACGTCGACCCCGCAGGCAGGGTATGGGTGGGCACGGCCTCGCAGGGGCTGCTGATGCTGGGTGTTGACCGCCGCCGCTTCGAGCGCGCCGGTGCACAGGTGCCGTGGGCCGTGCGCAGCGGCACCATCCATGCCATTGCCGGCGGTGGTGGCAGCCCGCTGTGGGTCATTGGATCGGATCATCGTCTGTACATGCTGCCGGCACTGGATGCGCGCTGGCAGCTGGTGGATGCCGCCGCAGACTCGGTCACTGCCCTGGCCATCGACCACGTCGGGCGCCTGTGGGTAGGAACGTCGCAGGGGGTGCGTCGTTTTGCCGACGGCCGTCTGCAGCGTGCCGGCACCGCCCAGGGCGCTGACGGTCCAATACAGGCGCTGTGGCCTGATCCCCAGGGCGGCATCCATGCCAGCAATGGCGTACGTACATGGGGAGAAGCCATGGGGAGGCGGTCCGGCAGCGTGTCGGCGTCCGGGCGACCGCTGCTGCGCAGCGCCGATGGCGCGTTGTGGACGCAGCGGGGCACGGGCCTGTACCTGACGCGCGGAACGCACCGCCAGCGCGTTCCCCTCAGGCCGTTGCAGGGACCATCAACGCGCGCGGTGGAGATGTACGCGGCGGTGCAGGACCGGCACGGCGACATCTGGTTCCTGAGCAGGGCGCACGGCGTGTGGCGGCTGCCCGCGCGGTGGCGTGAATTCACCGCATTGCCGATGGCGGGCGACGGGCTGCCGGGCATTCGCAGTCATGACGTGCTGGCCCTGGCCGCGGCGGCCGATGGCCGGCTGTGGGTGGCGGGCAGCCAGGGCCGGCTGCAGCGCCTTGACCTGCGCACCGGTGCGAGCAGCGCGCATCTTGACCTGCCCCATGCCGGCCCCAGCGCGCAGCCGGTGGGCATGGCAGAGGATCGGCAGCAGCGGCTCTGGATCGCCAGTGCCGGGCAGTTGACGCGCTACGATCCTGCGCGCGGGGAGGTGCGTCGGTGGTCGCTGGGCGGGTCATTCAACGACGCGGGCGCGCACCTGCAGACCTGTCCGGATGGCACGGTGTGGGTGGCCGGCAGCGGCCAGATCCAGCACTGGTCAGCGCAGGGCAGGCGACAGCTGGCGCAGTCCCCCGGCACCCTGGGCCTGAGCGCGTCGATGTCGGGACGGCAGCTGTTGTGCAGCCGGGACGGTGTGCTGTGGGCGACCGATCGCGATGGGCTCAAGACATGGGATACATCCCGCGGCCGCTTCGTGCCAGCAGAACCCACGGGCAGTGCAGTGGCGGCCATGGCCGAGGCCGACGATGGAAGCCTCTGGCTCAGCCGTCAGGACGCGCTGGAACAGCATCGCTGGGATGGACGCGTGCTGCACCGGCTGCGCCGGTTCGAGGGCGCGCAGGGCTACCCGCTGCTGCGCGCAGAGGCGTTGGTGGTGGATGGCCAGGGCATCGTGTGGGCCGGTGCCGCGCGCGGCATGGTACGGCTGGTCCCGGAGCGGGGCCGGGTGCGCGTGCTGGGCAGTGCCGACGGCCTGCCGGTGCAGGAAGTCCTCGCGCACCGTCTGGTACGGCTGGGCACCGGTGTGCTGGCTGCGGCCGTGCGCGAGGGCGGGCTGCTGCTGATCGAGCCCGCGGCCGTGGTCGAACAGGGGCCGACGCCTGTACTGGTGGTCAACGCGGTACGGGTCGAGCGCAAGGGCACGCCGCTGACCCTGCGCACCGATGCGGCGACGGTGCCGTTGGCCAGCAGCGACCGCAACATCCAGGTCGCAGTCAATCTACTGGGCCCGGGCGATGCCGATCGCATCCAGCACCGGTTCCGTCTGGAAGGCCATGACCCGGACTGGGTGGAGACCGGGCCGGTGGCGCTGCGCACGTTTGCGCGCCTGCCCGCCGGTGAGCACCGACTGGCGGTACAGGCACGGCACGGCGACGGTGCGTGGTCGGCCCCGGCCGAGCGGCTGCTGCAGGTGGCGCCGGGATGGTGGGAGATGGCTGCAGGCCAAGGCGTAGCGCTGCTGACCGCGGCGCTGGCGGTGGTCCTGCTGGGACGGCTGGTCACCTACGCGCTGCGGCAGCGCGCCGCCCTGCGCGAGGCACGCATGCAGCGCTGCCTGGCCGAGCAGGCGTCGGCGCGCCGCACGCGCTTCCTGAGGCGTCTTGGCAGGCGCATCCGCATTCCGATCACGATCATCGCCGGCTGGAGCGAACTGCTGCTGCAGGGTCCGCTAACGCCGCCGCAGCGTGCACGGGCCGACAGCCTGCGCCGTGCGGGGCTGCACCTGGTGCAGCTGGTGGACGATGCCCTGGACCTGGCCAGCATTGAAGCCGGGCGTCTTCAGCTGGACCACGTGGCGTTTTCGCCGGTGGTGCTGCTGCATGAACTCCATGCGTTGATGTCGCCCGTGGCCGATGCCAAGCACGTGCAGCTGCACTGGAGCAGCCGTCTGGATCCGCAGCGGTGGCTGTTGGGCGACCCCCGGCGGTTGCGCCAGATACTGCTCAACCTGGTCGGCAATGCGGTGAAGTTCACCGCGCAGGGACGCGTCGAGGTATCGATACAGGCCGGCCCGCAAGGGCAGGGCCTGCAACTGGTGGTGGCCGACACAGGGCCGGGCATGACCGCCGCACAGGTGCAGCGGTTGTTCCAGCGCTTCGAGCAGGCCGACGAGGCCGCGACGATGGCCCGCCACGGTGGCAGCGGCCTGGGCCTGGCGATCAGCCGCGAACTGGCCCAGGCGATGGGGGGCGATATCACGGTGGACAGCCGGCCCGGGCTGGGGACCCGTTTCGAGGTGCAGCTGCCCTTGGAAACCACGCCGCAGCCGACAACCGCGCCTGCCACGCACGCGGAGACCGATGGGGCGGCTCTGGTCGGTACAACGATCCTGCTGCTGTTGCCGGATCCGGACATCGCCGACGTCGTTGCGGCGCTTCTGCGCGCGCAGGGGTGTCGGGTGGTCGTGGGATGCGACGATCCCAGCGCGCTGCCAGGCGGACCGGCGGGGTCCTGGCAACTGATCGCAACCGACCCGGACCTGCGGATGGGCGATGCGCTGGCCGGGACGTGGCTGGCGCAACGCTGGCCGGGGGTACCGCGACTGGCGTTGACCCCACGTGCCGATGCCGACGCAGAACGCGATGCGATGGCGGCCGGCTTCACTGCCTTCGTCCGGCTGCCACTCGGCGATGCCGCGCTGCGTGCGGCGCTGCTGCAGTGCCGGGCAGTGCGATGATGCGCCGGTTGGCATGGCGGACCCTGGCACTGTTGCTGCTGGCATCGATCGCCTCGGCAGCGGCGTCGCGCGTGCCCGAGGCCGCCCGTGTGACGACGGCCGATGGCCTGCCTTCCAATGCCGTGCACCAGGTTGTCCAGGATCGGCAGGGATATCTGTGGTTTGCCACCGACGACGGGCTGGCGCGTTTCGACGGGCGCCAGTTCCGCCTCTGGCGCCGCGAGCAGGGATTGGCCGACAACGTGTTGCCCAGCCTGGCCGTGGACGCCCAGGACCAGCTCTGGATGGGAACCGGTTACGGCACGCTGATGCGGATGTCGGCCGACCGCAGCCGGATCGACGGGTTTGGTGGCGCCGGCCACCCGGCCCTGGCCGGGGTGCCGATCAGCGCGGTGCTGCCTGACGCAGAAGGCGGGGTGTGGTTCGGTACCCGTGGCGCCGGGCTGTTTCGGCTGGACCGTCAGCAGCGTCTCCGGCAGTTCCTGCCGACGCTGCGCGATGACGGCGTGCCGGCCGGAGATGTCGGGCATTTGGTGGTCGATGATCGTGGTGTGCTCTGGATAGGCACATCGCAGGGATTGGCCTGTTGGCAGGCCGGGCGCTTCCATCGCCCGCCCGATCCACGCGTGGCGCACGCGGCGGTCCTTGGATTGCACCAGGACAGCGCAGGCGTGGTGTGGGCAAGCACGGCCCTGGGCCAGTGGCGTGGCACCGCGTGCACCGCGTTGCAGGCCGCCCCCGTCCCTGCCCAGCGTCGCCTGTTGGGTATCGGTGGCGATGGCGCGCACTGGCTGGCCGAACCCGGTCGGATCTGGCACCAGCCCGTGGATGGCGGCGCTGCAACCCCCGTGTCGTTCGCCATGGCCGGACGCGGTGCGCCCCCGAGCCTGCGGGGCGCCTTTGAAGATCGGAATGGCGGCGCGTGGCTGCTGGGAAGCCATCTGGGGCTGTGGCGCCTGCCACCGCGATGGTCACAGTTCACGCGACGGCAGGCGCCCGCAGGGCAGGTGGGGCTGGACGGTTTTCTGCCCGCGTCGGCGCGGACAAGCGAGGAGCTGGCCTGCAACGACGCCCGCTACTGGCGCCTCCACGCCGGCATGCTGGAGGGCCGCGGACCGGCGCGGCGTCGGCAGGTGCGCTGGCCGCTGCAGGGGGCCGGGCAGGCACCGCTGCACGGGCCCGTGTCGCTGCATTGTGCAAGCGACGGCGGCGTCTGGCTGGGCAGCCGCGAGGGGTTGATGCGCTGGAGCGGCGCGCAGCTGCAACCTGTCGCCGGTGCACCCACGGCAATCACTGCGTTGCACGTTGCCGCCGATGGGCACCTGTGGGTGGCCAGCACGGGCGCACTTCATCGCTACCAATGGCACGACGGGCGCCTGCTGCGCAGCCTACGTCTGGATGAGCGCGATGGCGTGCCGGCACAGGCGGTGCATGCAATGGCCACCGACGCCGATGGCGTGCTGTGGGGCGTTTCCAGCCATGGCCTGCTGCGGGTTGCACCTCCCTGGAATGAGCTCCGCGTGTTCACGCGCGATGACGGCATCCCGGCCCCCCTGCTGAAGGCACGCCTGCAGGCGCAGGGGCGGCAGATGCTGGCCATCGACGCCGACGGCGCGATCGCGTTCGACCCTGCGCTTCTGGCGCGCCCGGCCACGCCGTCGGCGCTGGTGATCGAACGGGTGCAGGTACGCCGGGACCAGCGCCTGCTCACGCTGCCACCGGCGGCGTCGCTGCAGCTGCGGGCAGAGGATCGTGACATCCAGATCACCGCCAGGGTCCTGTCCGCCCAGCTCGACCCGGACCAGCAGTATCGTTTTCGGCTGCGCGATGGCGCACGTGGATGGCACCGCACCCGCAGCCGTGGCACGGTGGATTTTCCGAAGCTGGCACCCGGTCGCCATGTGCTGGAGTACCAGGAGCGTAGCGGCGAGGGATGCTGGTCGGCGGCGCACACCTTGGTATTGGACGTACAGCCCGATGGCTGGCAGTACGGGCAGCCGTCCGTTGCGCACGCCGCCAGCGTAGTCGGGGTGCTGGGGATTCTGGCCTGGCTGGGCGGGCGCAGCTTGTCGCGGTCACGCGCGCGCCGCGCCACGGCGCAGCGGCACGCATGGGCACAGCAGTCGGCGCAGGCCAAGGCGCACTACCTGGCCACGTTCGGGCACGAAGTGCGTACGCCGTTGACAGGCGTACTGGGGATGACCGAACTGCTGCTGGCCTCGCCGCTGGATGCGCAGCAACGGCGTCGGCTGCAACGGATCGATCGCGGTGGTCGGCAGTTGCTGGCTATCGTCAACCAGGCACTGGATGACGCCCGCATGGATGCGGGCCGGTTGCCACTGCAGTGCCGCGAGGTTGAATTGCCCGCGTTGCTGCAGCGCTGGCGGCAGAGCGCGCAGCTGGACCTGTGCGCGCAGGGCAGCAGCCTGGCGGCATGCGTGGACCTGCCCGGTGCAGCGCGCGTGCATACCGATCCCGAGCGCGTGCAGCAGGTGCTGCAGCGAATAGTGGATGTCATGGTGCAGACGCTGGGCGCGTGCAGGATGTCGTTCCGTGCCAGCTGGTTGCCCGGGCGCAGTGGCGTGCTGGTGGATATCGATGCGTTCGCCGCGCGCGCAACCCCGCTGCCGTCCGGGATCCTGTCCGGTGATGCGCTGGAGTTCGCCCGAGCCGGCGCGCGCGCGCTGGGGGGGCGGGTTCGGCTGGTCTGCGCGCGGGGCGGCTCGGGTGGGAGGGTGCTGCTGAGCCTGCCGATGGCCACGGGCAAAGCATGCCCCACCTGCGCGCCGGCACCTTCCGGCGTGGCCATGGACAGCGCGGGGGTACGCCACGGCGAGCGGGTGCTGCTGGTGGAAGACGAACCGCTGGTGGCCGATGTGCACGCCGGCCTGCTGGCGGCCGGCGGCGCACAGGTGGTCACCGCGCCGCACGCACTGGCCGCGTTGGGCGAGCTGGCGGTGGCACGGTTCGACGTGGTGCTGCTGGACCTGGACCTGCCCGGCGTGGACGGGTGGCAGCTGCTGGACATGCTGGGCGCACAGGGCTGCCCGGTGCCGGTGGTGGTCCTCACGGCGCGCCGCGACCCCGACCTTGCAGAACGGTCGGCGGCGGCGGGTGCGGCAGGCTGGCTGCACAAGCCGGCCGGCGGCGAGCAGCTGCTGGCGGCGGTGCGCGCCGCGCGGCGGCCTGGGCGGATCGTCGCCGCGTAGCGAACCGTTTACCATGCGGACAGGCCCGGGATCGGCGCGCCGGCAGCATCGCGCGCGCATAGCCCCCTGGGATGCATCCATGGACGATGGGGGAGATCCACCAGTGGTGTCATTGCGTTGGCTGCTCCTGATCGGGATCGCATGGCTGTGGCCGACCGTCGGCCAGGCCCAGCCCGTGCCACCTACGCCACGCCAGCTGACGGTGTTCGATGGCTTGCCGTCCAACACGGTCAACCGCATGGCCGAAGATGGCTATGGCTACCTGTGGATCGCCACCAACGACGGGCTGGCCCGCTACGACGGACGCAACTACCGCGTCTGGCGCGCCGAGGACGGTCTGCGCGACAACCACGTCTGGAGCGTGCACGTGGATGCGCGCAACCAGCTGTGGATCGGCACCGAGAATGCCGGCCTGGCGATGATGTCGGCCGATCGCCGTGAGTTGCGCTTCTTCGACCGTGCCAGCCATCCGCAGATCGGCAGCAACACGATCTGGTCGATCACCTCGACCGCCGATGGCACCGTGTGGTTCGGGACTTACGAAGGGGGCCTGCACCGGCTGGACCGTGACGGCAAGGTGACCCGCTTCATGCCCGAGCGCGGCAACCCGCGCAGCCTGCCGGCCGCGTCGGTGACCCACCTGGCCACCACCCGTGACGGCAGCCTGTGGGTCGGCACGCAGGCGGGCCTGGCACGCTGGACCGGCACGGATTTCGAACGGGTGCCCAGCCGCGACGTGCCGGCGCAGGTGATCAACGGCCTGACCGCCGAGATCGATGGCAGCCTGTGGATCGGCACCAATACCGGCGTGCTGGTCCGTCGACCGGATGGGCGCTTCGAACCGGCACCGTGGAAGGTGTCCGCCGGCGATCAGGTGCTGGGCATGATGCTGCGCGATGAGCAGGGCGGCTATTGGCTGGATACCCGTTCCGGGCTGGGGCGCGCCTACGACAACCAGTTCCAGCAGGTGCCGTTGTACAGCGCGGTGGCACGTGGCCAGGTACGCCCGAACTGGACCGGCGCCTATGAAGACCGCGAAGGCGGGATCTGGCTGGCCAGCGTCAATGGCGGGTTGTGGCACCTGTTGCCGCGGTGGTGGCAGTTCTCGGTGCTGTCGCGCCTGGAGGATGATCCGGCGTCACTGCGCAATGGCTACGTGCTGGGCATGTCCGCCGCCGCCGATGGCGAAGTGTGGGCGGTGGGAACGCACGGGGCGCTGGACAAGTTCGACCCGGTCAGCGGCCGGGTGACCCAGCACCGGACCGGCGTGGATGGCACGCAGTGGCTGCAATCGGTGCAGGAGGACCCCCGTGGTCAGGTCTGGATCGGCTCGATGTCGGCCTTGCTGCGCTATGACCCGCGGGATGGAGCGATCCGACGGTGGGGCCACGATGCCGCGGTTGACGCGGCGATGGAGGGCCAGCTGGAATCGTTGGCGGTCTGCGATGGCCAACGCCTGTGGAGTGCCGCGTCCACCGGGTTGCAGCAGCGCGACCTGGACGGTCGCGTGCTGCACCGCGTGCCCGCCGGCCATGCAGGGCTCGCGGCGGGCCAGTTGACCCTGGACCTGCTGTGCGGACCGGACGACACGCTATGGGTGGCGACCAACCAGGGGCTGCTGCAATGGATGCCGGGCCGCTCGCGGTTCGAGCCGGTGGCCGGTGGGCCTTCGGCGGCGATCCACGCACTGGCGCGCGGTGACGACGGCAGCCTGTGGCTGTCCGAGGAAGGGCGGCTCAGCCAGTACCGGTGGCAGGGCGGGCGGCTGTTGTTGCAGGCCGTCATCGGCGGCGGTGCGGGCTATCCGGAAGTGTCGGCGACTGGGCTGGTGGTCGATGCGCAGGGCGTGGTCTGGGCCGCCAGCGCACGCGGCCTGATCCGCGTCGACCCGCAGATGGGCAATGTGCGCCTGTATGGGGTGCACGATGGACTGCCCAGCCAGGAGTTCCGCCGCAGCACGCTGAGCCGCACCGCCAGCGGCCGCATCGTCGGCGGCACGCCGGCGGGCGTGGTGGTGTTCGACCCACGCCAGGTGCGGCCCTCCAACCGGCGCGCGCCGCTGGTGATCGAGCGGGTCGAGGTGCGCCGCGGTGACCGTGTCGCCGACCTGACCCACCTGACCCCGCTGGAGGTGGCCGACGCCGATCGTGACCTGCGCATCGTGGCGCGTCTGCTGTCGTTCGCCGATTCGTCGTCCAACAGCTACCGCTACCGGCTGGCCGGTTACGACCCGGACTGGGTGGAAGTGGGGCCTGCGGGCGAACGCGTGTTCTCGCGGTTGCCGCCGGGCCGCTACCGGCTGGAAGTGCAGGCGCGTTCGGCCGACCAGGTGTGGTCGCGGGTGCAGTCGCTGGAATTCCGGGTGATGCCGCCGTGGTGGCGGAGCATGTCCGGGCTGCTGGTGCTGACCTCGATGACGCTGCTGTTGATGAGCCTGATTGCCTGGTTGTACCGGCGCCGGTTGCAGCGTCGGCATGCCTACCAGCTGGCCCTGCAGAAACAGGAGCTGGCCGAGCAGGCATCGGCGGCCAAGACCCGCTTCCTGGCCAACCTGGGCCACGAAGTACGCACGCCGATGACCGGCGTGCTGGGCATGAGCGAATTGCTGCTGGGCTCGTCGCTGGACCCGCAGCAGCGCAGCTGGACCGCGTCCATCCGGCATGCCGGCGAGCACCTGCTGCATCTTGTGAACGACGCACTGGATCTGGCGCGCATCGAGTCCGGACGGTTGCAGTTGCAGTCGCAGCCGTTCGACGTCCACAACGTGGTCAGCGATGTGTGCACGCTGATGGCCGCGCTTGCCGAGCAGAAGCACGTGCGGTTCGTGGTGGACAACCAGCTGCCTGCCGGTCTGGCCAGCGTGGGCGATGCCGTGCGCGTGCGGCAGATCCTGCTCAACCTGCTGGGCAACGCGGTGAAGTTCACCACGCACGGCGAAGTGCGCCTGAAGGCGACCACGCTATCGTCCGAACGCGGCCTGCATTTCGAGGTGTCCGACACCGGCCCGGGCATCAGCAGCGACCAGCAGCAGCGCCTGTTCCGTCGCTTCGAACAAGCCGACGGGGCGCGCACGGCGGCGCAATATGGCGGCAGTGGGCTGGGTCTGGCGATCTGCCGGGAGCTGGCGTTGGCCATGCAGGGCCAGATCGGGGTGGAGAGCCAGCTGGGCGTGGGCACGCGCTTCAACGTGAGCCTGCCGTTGCCGCTCCACATCGCCGCGCTGCCGTCTGGCGGCGAACCGGGCAGCGAGAGCCTGCGCCTGCCGCCACTGCGCATCCTGCTGGTGGAAGACGACGCCACGGTGGCCAGCGTGATCATCGGCCTGCTGAGTGCGCGCGGGCACGACATGGTGCATGCCGAACATGCGCTGGCGGCGCTGCGCGAGGTGAGCGGGACCCCGTTCGACGTGGCGCTGCTGGACCTGGACCTGCCGGGCCTGGGCGGCATCGAGTTGGCCGGGCACCTGCGCAACCAGGGCTATGAGATGCCGATGATCGCGGTGACGGCGCGTACCGATCCGGGTATTGAACAGCAGGTGCAGGAGGCCGGTTTCAGCGGGTTCCTGCGCAAGCCGGTAACCGGTGACCTGCTGGTGGAGGCGATCGCGCGGGCATTGCGGCACCCCCGCGGGTAGAGCGCACCGTGGGTGCGCTGGGTTGTCATCGGACCAAGGGTCCGATGACAACTCGAGGTCGCCTATTCGGCGACCTCCTCCACATCCCGTGGGGACGGGCGGGTATCGGGCAGCTGCCAGAAGATGAGCGTGGAGGTCAGGGTGATGGCGCCGACGCAGACGAAGGTGGCGTGCAGGGCGGCGGTGGCACCGTGCAGTTGGTCAAGATGCGCGAAGGCGGCCAGCAGGCTGCCGGCGGCGGCGGCGCCGAAGCCGGTGGCGAGCATCATCACCATCGACAGCAAGCTGTTGCCGGCGCTGGCGAAGTCGCGATCCAGGTCGCGCAGGGTGACGGTGTTCATGACGGTGAACTGCAGCGAGTTGACCGCGCCGAACAGGGCCAGCTGGACGACGCGTACCCACAGCGGCTGGCCGGGGGTCATGAAGATGAAGCTGGCCATGGCCAGGCCGACCAGCACGGTGTTGACCATGAGCACGCGGCGGTAGCCGAAGCGTTCAACCAGTTTGACGGCGTAGCGTTTGGAGACCATGCCGGCGGCGGCGACCGGGATCATGAGCAGGCCGGCATTCATGGGGCTCATGCCCATGCCGACCTGGAGCAGCAGCGGGATGAGCAGGGGCATGGCACTGCTGCCGATGCGCGAGAACAGGTTGCCGAGGATGCCGATGCGGTAGCTGGGTACGTGGAACAAGGCCAGCGAGAACAGCGGGGCGGTGGAATTGGCGGCGTGCAGCCAGTAGCCGACCAGGGCGGCTAGGCCGGCTACGGTCATGAGCATGACCAGGGCGTGCGGGGTGGCCATGCCGGAGATGCCATCGAGGGCAAGCGACAGGACCACCATGCCGAAGGCGAGCATGAGGTAGCCGGCGATGTCGAAGCGGGTGCGGTGTTCGGCGTAGTGGTCGGGCATGACCTTCATGGCGGCGATGTAGCCGATGACGCCGATGGGCAGGTTGATCAGGAAGACCCAGTGCCAGGAGGCGACTTCGACGAGCCAGCCACCGAGGGTGGGGCCGATGAGGGGGCCGATGAGGGCGGGGATGGCGATGAAGCTCATGGCGCGGAGGAATTCTTCGCGGGAGACCGAGCGCATGACGGCGAGGCGGCCGACGGGGAGCAGCATGGCGCCCCCGATGCCCTGCAGGACGCGGGCGCCGACGAGCTGGTGGAGGGTCTGGGCGAGGGCGCAGGCGAGCGAGCCTAGGGTGAACAGGATGATGGCGACGAGGAAGGTGCGCCGGGTGCCGAAGCGGTCGGCGATCCAGCCGGAGGCGGGGATGAAGGTGGCGACGGCGAGGGCGTAGCTGAAGACGACCGACTGCATCTGCAGGGGGCTTTCGCCGAGGCTGCGGGCCATGGCGGGGAGAGCGGTGTTGACGATGGTGGAGTCCAGCATCTGCATGAAGATCGCCAGCGATACGAGCCACAACAGGGGCCGGATCGAGGCGTAGCTGCTGGTCGTCATCGTGGGTGCCTTCATCAACGAGGCGCACATGATCGCCGATGTGGGATCAGGGTGTGGTCAAGATGCGGTTGTGGACTGGATGGGCAAAGTTCTTTGCCGAGTGGAAGCAGAGCTGGAGCCAGAGCCGAAGCTGTTGATGTGGTGGTGACCTGGCTGGGCTGGCGTGGGTAGGTTGGCGGGACACGCCGTACATCCATCCTTGGAGGCTCGTGGGCGCCATCCATGGCGCCCAACGGTCCCGCCAACCTACCCACGCCAGCCCCCGACACGGTGTCGGTGCGCATGGCAACAGCGGTAGAGCCACGCCATGCGTGGCTGACGATGTTCTGGGGTTGCGTGCAGCCACCCATGGGATGGCTCTACCGGTTGCGGCGCATGCGGGCTGCCGGTTGCGGGGTGCTTGGGCGGTAGAGCCGACCGTTGGTCGGCTGCCGTTCGTGCCGATCAATCGGCGCTTGCTTTACCCGTGCTCGGCGTCGCCTGCGTGCAGCCACCCGTGGGGTGGCTCTACCGGTCGCGGCGCATGGGGGCTGCCGGTTGCGGGGTGCTTGGGGGGTAGAGCCGACCGTTGGTCGGCTGCCCTCCGCGCCGATGGATCAGCGCTTGCTCAAGCGGTGCACGGCCTCGACCAGCACGCCCACGTGGTCGGGGTTCATGTCGGGGGACATGCCGTGTCCGAGGTTGAACACGTGGCCTTCGCGGGAGCCGCCGTTGCCGTCGGCGTAGCTGTCGAGCACGCGGCGGGCGGCGCGTTCGATGGCTTCGGGGTTGCCGTACAGGGTGGCGGGGTCCAGGTTGCCCTGCAGGGCAACCTTGCCGCCGGTGCGGGCGAGCGCGTCGGACAGGTCCAGGGTCCAGTCCACGCCGAGGGCGTCGGCGCCGGTGTCGGCCAGTGCGCCCAGGTGCAGGCCGGTGCCCTTGCCGAACAGGATCAGCGGGGTGCGCTGCTCGCCCTGGCCGCGTTCGAGTTCCTGGGCGATGCGCGTCAGGTAGCGCAGCGAGAATTCGCGGTACATGCCGGGGCTGAGCACGCCGCCCCAGGTGTCGAACACCTGCAGTACCTGGGCGCCGGCGGCGCGCTGGGCGGCGAGGTAGGCGATGACCGCGTCGGTGACCACCGACAGCAGCTGGTGCAGGGCGGCCGGTTCGTTCAGGGCCATCGCCTTGATGCGCGCGAAGTCCTTGCTGCCGCCGCCTTCCACCATGTAGCAGGCCAGCGTCCACGGGCTGCCGGAGAAGCCGATCAGCGGCACGCTGCCGTCCAGCTCGCGGCGGATCACGCGGACCGCGTCCATGACGTAGCGCAGTTCGGTTTCCATGTCCGGCACGGCCAGTCTGGCGATGGCGGCGGTGTCGCGTACAGGGTGGCGGAACTTGGGGCCTTCGCCATCGACGAAGTACAGCTCCAGGCCCATCGCGTCGGGAATGGTGAGGATGTCCGAGAACAGGATCGCCGCATCCAGGTCGAAGCGACGCAGCGGCTGCAGGGTCACTTCGCAGGCGATGTCGGGATTCTTGGCCATGGCCAGGAAGCTGCCGGCCTTGGCGCGGGTGGCGCGGTACTCGGGCAGGTAGCGGCCGGCCTGGCGCATCAGCCAGACGGGGGTGCAGTCCACCGGTTCGCGGCGCAGGGCGCGCAGCAGGCGATCATGGCGGGAGGGGCTGGTCACGTAACGCTTCCTTGGACTCTGGTGGCGCGGGGCCGGGGTGAAAGAGCGGGGCTGTGCCGGCGCTCAGCGCGGCGCGACGCCGCTGGTGTAGGTGATCTGGTAGCCACGTTGCAGGTGGATATCGCGCGTCTTTTCGAAGGCGCGCTGGGCCGGCTCGGCCTGCGCGAACACCTCGCAACGCAACCGCGCGCGACCGCCCACCACGCCCGATTCGTGCAGCAGTTCCCAACTGCCGAACAGGTCCGGCTGCAGGGTCAGCTGCAGGTAGCGGGCCGGTTCAGTGCCGCCGGGGTGGTGCTGCAGGAAGACGCGCATGGCCGCGATTGTAGCCGTGAACGCCGGGGCAGGCCGTAACGGCCCCCCACCTGCGGCCAACAGTCGCAGGTCAGGCCGCGGCCAGTACGCGCAGCACGTCGGCTTCGTCGACGTCGGCCACCACTTCGGCGCGGCCGATGCCCCGCCACAGCACCAGCCGCAGCCGCCCGGCGATGTTCTTCTTGTCCAGGCGCATGCGCGCCAGCAGTGCCTCGGGGGCCAGTCCGGCGGGAATTTCCACCGGCAGTTCGTAGCGCAGCAGCAGGTCGCGCAGCTGCGCGGTGTCGGCCTCGCTGCTCATGCCCAGCTGCGCGGACAGGCGCGCGGCCAGTACCATGCCCACCGCCACCGCTTCGCCGTGGTTGAGGTTGTCGTTGCCGGGCGCGCCATAGCCCTGTTCGGTTTCAATTGCATGGCCGAAGGTGTGGCCCAGGTTGAGCAGGGCGCGTTCGCCCTTTTCATGCGGGTCGCGGGCGACGATCTCGGCCTTGTGCTCGCAGCTGCGTGCGATCGCCTGGGCCAGCGCGGTATCGTCGCCGGCCAGCAACGCGGCGTGTTCGGCCTGCAGCCACCGGAAGAACAGCGGATCGCGGATGGCGCCGTACTTGATCACCTCGGCCAGCCCGGCGCGCAGTTCGCGCGGCGGCAGGGTCCGCAGAGCGGCCGTGTCGGCGATCACCGCACGCGGCGGGTGGAACGCACCGACCAGGTTCTTGCCTTCGGGAATGTCCACCGCCGTCTTGCCGCCTACCGAAGAGTCCACCATCGCCAGCAACGAGGTGGGCAGCTGCACGCAGTCGACGCCGCGCATCCAGCAGGCCGCTGCGAACCCGGCCAGGTCGCCGGCAACGCCGCCGCCCAGGGCGAGCACGCAGGCATCGCGGGTCGCGCCCAGCGCGGCCAGCGCGGTGATGGCTTCACCGAAGTTGGCCAGGGTCTTGGACGCTTCGCCGGCCGGCAGCACCAGTTCGCCGATCAGCAGCTCCGGACGCGCGGCGAGCAGTGCCGCTTTCACGCCGGCCAGGTACAGCGGAGCCACCGAGGAGTCGCTGAGCAGCAGCACGTGGCGGCCGCGCACATGGCGGGCGAGCAACTCGCCCTGGCCCAGCAGGCCGGGGCCGATATGGATGGTGTAGGGCGTGTCGCCGCCAACGGCGACGGTACGGGGGCGGGGGTCATGCGGGTGGGTCCTGTCGCTGCCATTGGGCGGCCAGACGCAGTACCAGCTGCGCGGTGGCCTCGGCGGGGGTGTAGAGGTCGGTGTCCAGGGTCAGGTCGGCCAGTGCGCGGTACAGCGGGTCGCGCAGCGCGGCCATGTCGTGCAGGACCTGCTTGCGGTCCGGGCGCTGCAGCAGGGGCCGGGTCCGGTCGCGCGCCAGCCGCTCCAGCTGCCCGGCCACGCTGACCCGCAGGTACACCACGAAACCGCGCCCGGCGATGATGGCGCGGTTGTCGGGGTCCAGCACGGCGCCGCCGCCGGTGGAGACCAGCTGGTTGCGCCCGCGCAGCAGGGTCTGCAGCGCCTGGCGTTCGTACTGGCGGAAGCCGGCCTCGCCGGAGTGCTCGAAGATCGCCGGGATGCTGGCCCCTGCGGCGTCCACGATGGCCTGGTCGGCGTCCACGAAGTCCAGCGTGAAGCGCTCGGCCAGGCGGCGTCCGATGCAGGTTTTGCCGGCGCCCATCGGGCCAATCAGGATCAGGTTCGGAGCAGGGTTCATTACCCCCGATCCTAACATTTCCGTGCCGTGGCCTTTACGCGCCGGCCCCCATGGTGGGGGCTGCGGAATGTCCCGCAGGCAGCCGGAGCGTGCCCATGTCAGTGGCCAAAATCATCGAGATCAACGCGTCCTCCACGACCAGCGTCGAAGACGCGGTGCGTAGCGGGCTGAAGAAGGTGTCCGAAACGGTCAAGGGCATTCAGGGCGCATGGATCAATGAAACCAAGGTGGTCACCGACGGGGAGGGCAACATCACCGAATGGCGGGTCAACCTGCGCGTGACCTTCGTGGTGGGCTGAGGACACCCGGCGGCCGCCCGGTCGGTACGGCCGGGGACGGCGTCGGCGTCGCTTACGCAGGTGGCGTGACGACCTGCCGCTGCTCGTCCAGCGTGATGATCCGGTCGGCCAGGCCGGGCAGGGTGCGCAGCGCCTGTCGGCTGACCCGTTCGTAGTACTGCACGAAGCGCTCCAGCTGGGCGCGGCTCATGCTGCTGCGTTCGGGTTGCGCAGCCTGCAGGTTCTGTTCCTGCTGCCAGCGCCAGCGCGGCACGACCGCAAAGTCCGGCGGCTGCAGGAACCACAGGCGGTCGCAGCGCTGCCATAGCGCGGGGTAGTGTGCGGCCAGCGCCTGGTTGCACCACTGCCGCCAGCGTCCGTCGGCGTCGGCGTCGCGCTCCAGGGCGTTCAACGGTGCCTGCAGGTCCGCCTCGGGCTGCGCGGGCGTGCCCAGGAACCAGCCTTCGAACACCAGCAGGTCCAGTGGGCCGTGCACCTGTGGCCAATCGGACCGTGCCACGCGTTCGTCGGCCAGTTTGTCGAAACGCGGCAAGGCCACCGGCTGGCGTGCGGCGATGGCATCCAGGGTGGCATGCGCCAGTGGCAGGTCGTGCGTACCCGGTGGGCCACGGGTGAGCAGCAGGGGATGTACCTGGCGGGCCAGGCGTTGGCGGTCACTGCGGGTGAGGTAGAAATCATCGATGGACAGGGCGGCGGCGCGCAGCCCGCGCTGTTCGGCCAACGCGACCACCTGGGCGGCCAGCGTCGATTTGCCGCTGCCCTGCAGCCCGCTGATCGCCAATACTGGTACCCCCGAACCTGCTGCCAGCGCATCGTCCAGTGCCTGGGCGACCAGTGCGTCGGGAAATCCTTTGTTGCGGGGCATGTACGCGTTGGCAGGCATGCGGTGACAATAAACCCAAATCGAATGGCAAGAAACCAACCATGACCGATCTGTATACCGAAGCGTTGTCCACCTTTGCCGCGTTGTTCGAGGAAGCCAAACGCAGCGCGGAAGTCGAACCCAATGCGATGACCGTGGCCACGGCCGACACCAGCGGCCAGCCGTCGGCACGCACCGTGCTGCTCAAGGCCTTCGACGCGCGCGGGTTCGTGTTCTATACGCATCTGGACAGCCACAAGGGCCGCGAACTGCGCAGCAACCCGCGCGCCGCCCTGCTGTTCCTGTGGCGCAGCCTGCGCGAGGCGGGCATCCAGGTGCGGATCGAAGGCCATGTCGAGCAGGTGGACGATGCCGACGCCGATGCCTACTTCGCCTCGCGTCCGCGCATGAGCCAGATCGGCGCATGGGCGTCGCTGCAGTCAAAGACACTGGCATCGCGCGAGGAGTTCGACGCGCGCGTGGCCACCACCGAGGCCAGCTTCGCCGACCGCGAGGTGCCACGCCCGGAGGGCTGGAGCGGGCTGCGCGTAGTGCCGCAGCGGATCGAGTTCTGGTACGGCGCGCAGTTCCGGCTGCACGAGCGCTGGTGCTATGAGGTCGATCACGAGGGGCAGTGGAGCAAGCGGTTGCTGTTCCCGTAAGGGCGTATCCATCGGCCACCGCACGGGGTGCGCCGGGTGGGAAGGCGCCGGTGAGAATCGGGCGGACGACGATGTCCTGCATACTTGCGGAGGAATCCATCCGCGCACGGACCTGCTGCATGACGACCGCATCCACTTCTTCGCCTGCCATCGATCTGTGCGCGGCCGCCCTGGCGGCGGACGTGGCGGCAGTGCAGGCCGCCCTTGCAGCGGGCGCCGATGTCAGCGCGGAAGACGCCTACGGCTTCACTGCGCTGGAATGTGCGGCGCGCGCAACCCATGACACTCCGGCGGCCCAGCATCTGCAGGTCCTGCGCTTGCTTATCGATGCAGGAAGCCCGCTGGAGCACCTCGGTGGCGGTGGGCGGACTGCGTTGTACCTGGCCGCTGAATTCGCGCTGGCGTGTGCGCCCGTGCAGATGCTGCTCGACGCCGGTGCGAACCCGGCGGTGCACGACGGCGGTGGCAACTCCATCGTCGTCAACGCGATGGTGCCGGAAGTGCAGGCGCTGCTGTCTGCGGTGACCGGCTACCCCATCCCGGTGGAGGCAGAGCCCCGGCCGCCGCAGAAGATGCGGGCCACCCACTGGCGCGCCGCCCACGCGAAGATCACCGCGGTGTTCGCCCGCCTGGAAGACCAGGGCATCGTCACCGCGCAGGACGTTGGACTCACCCAGGACGATGGCTTCACCGACACCGCCCAGCAGTTCATCGAACGCGGCGGTATGGAGGCCGGCCTGGTCGGCCTGTGCTTCTACACCCGGCAGGACCTCAACCGCGCCAAGCGCAGCAGCGATCTGAGCCTGGGCTTCTGGGCCGGGCCGGAGGGCGCCAGCGCTGCCATGGAGCAGGTCGGGCGCAGGATCGTGGATGCATTCACTGCAGCAGGGCTGGCGGTGCACTGGGATGGCTCGGCAGCGCACCGGCCCACGGTGGACCTGCGCGGCGTGGCGTAAGCCGCGTCCTTACCCGGCGGTGCTGCGCAGCCAGCGCCACAGCGTGGTACGCGACACGCCCAGCGCCTGGGCGACCTGCTCACGGTTGCCGCCGTGGGCATCGAGCAGCTGCTGCAGCGTGTCGTTGCCGGGACGCGTGGCCGCGCGCTGGGGCAGGCCGTCCGGCGCGGCGTCTGCCACGGCGCGCACGGCGACAGGCGAGGACGCCAGCTCCGGCAGCCAGGCCTGCATCTGCGCCAACGGCAGTTCGCCGCGCCCCTGCGACCAATGGATGCGCAACCGGTCGACCATGTTGCGCAGCTCGCGCACGTTGCCCGGCCACGGGTAATCGCACAGCCGTTGCAACGCGGTGGCGGCAAGCGGGGAGGGCATGCCGCCGAGCACGTTGAAGAAGTGTTCCAGCAGCAGCGGCACGTCCTCGCGGCGTTCGTGCAGGGTGGGCAGCGCGATCCGCAACGCAGCCAGGCGGTAGTAAAGGTCACGGCGGAAGCGCTGCGCCTCCACCAGCGATTCCAGCGTCTGCAGCGTGGCCGCCACCACGCGCACGTCCACCGGCGTGGGTTCGGTGGCACCCACGCGCAGCACTTCGCGTTCCTCCAGTACCCGCAGCAGCCGCGTCTGCAACGGCAGTGGCAATTCGCCGATTTCATCCAAAAACAGGGTGCCGCCATCGGACGCCTCGACCAGGCCGACACGGCCGCCGCGTCGTGCGCCGGTGAAGGCACCTTCGGTGTAGCCGAACAGCTCGGCTTCCAGCAGCGATTCACTGATGGCCCCGCAGTTGAGCGCGACAAAACGCCCGCGCCGGCCACTGGCGCCATGCAGTTGCCGGGCCACCAGCTCCTTGCCGGTGCCGGTCGCGCCGGTGACCAGCACCGTACTGTCGTGCGGGGCGTACAGCGCAATACGGTCGCGGACCTGTTGCATCGCGGTGCTGTCGCCGAGCAGCGCGTGGTCGGTTTCGCGGCGCCGGGCCGGCGGGCGACGTCGCGGCGAGGGCGCGCCCACCCGCGCCAGGGTCTGGGTGAGTTCCAGCGCGTGTTCGAACGCCTGGCGCACCGAATCGGCCGAGTACAGCAGCACGCCGGGCAGGCCCATCTGTTCGGCATGGTCGATGGCCATGCCGGTGCCGACGATCACTTCGATGCCGTTGGCGCGCATGTCGGCGATGCAGTCGCGGGCGTCTTCACGGGTCACGAAGCGGCGGTGTTCGATGTCCAGTCCGAAGCTGTGCTGGAAGCTGCCGAAGGTGGGCACGTCGGTGGCGTGGGTGACCAGCCCGATCCGGGGCGCGATCCGGCGCGCCCGCGCCAGCGCTTCCATCAGGTCGAAGCCGTTGGCCTGGATCGGCACCAGCGGCACCTCCAGCCGGCTGCGCAGGTACGCCGCGTTGGAGCCACCGGCGATCACCACGTCGCAGTGCTCGCGGCGCAGGCGCTGGCCGATCACGTCCACCGCTTCCTCAAAGCCCAGGTTGATCGGCACGATCCGGGCGCGGCGGTCGAACTCGGGGATCACATCGCCGAGCAGCCCGGTCAGGCGCGACACGCTGACGGTCCAGATCACCGGCAGGCTGCCGCCGTCGGGGTCGGGCAGGCGGGAGCGGTGGCGGGGCAGGCTGATCGACATGGTGGCGTTTCAATGTTTCAGTTCCATCCATGTTACAGGTGTTTCAATGTTGCACGGTGAAACATGTGTGTTGCCGCACTGTCTCAATCAAATCAGACACTTGGCACTTGGCACGGCCCTTGCGCCTTCACTCCCGTCTACCACCCTGGAATGCTGCCCGATGAGCACCCCTGTTTCTTCCGCTGGCGCCCGTTTCCGCGCCGCACTGGCTGCCGAATCGCCCCTGCAGGTGATCGGCGCGATCAACGCCAACCACGCCCTGCTGGCGCAGCGCGCTGGCTACCGCGCCATTTACCTGTCCGGTGGCGGCGTCGCTGCCGGTTCGCTGGGCCTGCCGGACCTGGGCATCAACACCCTGGAAGACGTGCTGATCGACGTGCGCCGCATCACCGATGTGTGCGACCTGCCGCTGATGGTGGACATCGACACCGGCTTCGGCCCCAGCGCGTTCAACATCGCGCGGACCGTGAAGTCGCTGATCAAGGCCGGCGCGGGCGCCTGCCATATCGAAGACCAGGTGGGCGCCAAGCGCTGCGGTCACCGCCCGGGCAAGGAAATCGTCACCCAGGGCGAGATGGTCGATCGCGTGAAGGCGGCTGCCGATGCCAAGACCGACCCGGACTTCTTCCTGATCGCGCGCACCGATGCGATCCAGGTGGACGGCGTGGATGCGGCGATCGAACGTGCCATCGCCTGCGTCGAGGCCGGTGCCGATGGCATCTTCGCCGAGGCCGCCTACGACCTGGCCACCTACCGCCGCTTCGTCGACGCGGTGAAGGTGCCGGTGCTGGCCAACATCACCGAGTTCGGCAAGACCCCGTTGTTCACCCGCGACGAACTGGCCTCGGCCGGCGTTGCCATCCAGCTGTTCCCGCTGTCCGCGTTCCGCGCCGCCAACAAGGCCGCCGAGAACGTGTATGAAACCATCCGCCGCGACGGCCACCAGCGTAATGTGGTCGATGCGATGCAGACGCGCGAAGAGCTGTACGACCGTATCGGCTACCACGCCTTCGAGCAGCAGCTCGATGCGCTGTTCGCCGCCAAGAAGTAACGTCGCACCACTTGTTTTCTGGAGGGATCATGAGCGAAGCAGCAACCACCGCCCCCGGCTTCAAGCCGAAGAAGTCCGTCGCCCTGTCGGGCACCGCCGCCGGCAACACCGCGCTGTGCACCGTCGGCCGCAGCGGCAACGACCTGCACTACCGGGGCTACGACATCCTGGACCTGGCCAACACCAGCGAGTTCGAGGAAATCGCTCACCTGTTGGTGCACGGCAAGCTGCCCACCCGCGCCGAGCTGGTGGCCTACAAGGCCAAGCTGAAGTCGCTGCGTGGTATCCCGGCCGCGGTCAAGGCCGCGCTGGAAGAACTGCCGCCGTCGGCGCATCCGATGGACGTGATGCGCACCGGTGTGTCCGTGCTGGGCTGCGTGTCGCCGGAAAAGGATGACCACAACCATCCGGGCGCGCGCGACATCGCCGACAAGCTGATGGCCTGCCTGGGCTCGATGCTGCTGTACTGGTACCACTGGAGCCACAACGGCCGCGCCATCGACGTGGAAACCGACGATGACTCCATCGGCGGCCACTTCCTCCACCTGCTGCATGGCGAAAAGCCGCAGGATTCGTGGGTGAAGGCGATGCACACCTCGCTGATCCTGTACGCCGAGCACGAGTTCAACGCCTCCACCTTTGCCTGCCGCGTCATCGCCGGCACCGGCAGCGACATGTACAGCTGCATCACCGGCGGCATCGGCGCGCTGCGGGGTCCCAAGCACGGCGGCGCCAATGAAGTGGCCTTCGAAGTGCAGAAGCGCTACGACAGCCCGGACGACGCCGAGGCCGACATCAAGGCCCGTGTCGAACGCAAGGAAGTGGTGATCGGCTTCGGCCACCCCGTCTACACCGTGAGCGACCCGCGCAACAACGTGATCAAGGAAGTGGCGCGCGACCTGTCGGCCGAGCAGCAGAACGTGAAGATGTTCGACATTGCCGAGCGTCTGGAAACGGTGATGTGGGACATCAAGAAGATGTTCCCGAACCTGGACTGGTTCAGCGCGGTCAGCTACCACATGATGGGCGTGCCGACGGCGATGTTCACCCCGCTGTTCGTCATCGCGCGCACCTCCGGCTGGAGCGCGCACATCATCGAGCAGCGCATCGATGGGAAGATCATCCGCCCCAGCGCCAACTACACCGGCCCGGAAGACCAGGCCTTCGTGCCGATCGACCAGCGCAGGTGATGTGTTCCTCCCGCACCCGGTAACGGGTGCAACGCGGAGCGGGCTGGCCATGCCAGCCCGTCTCCGTTGCGGCGTCGCCACTCCCTTTTTGCCGGTGTCACGACGCCCCGGCCCGCCAACAAGCAGCTATCGCCAGCCATGAATACTCAGTACCGCAAGAATCTCCCCGGCACCGCGCTGGACTATTTCGATACCCGGGCCGCGGTCGATGCGATCCAGCCCGGCGCCTATGCCACGCTGCCGTATACCTCGCGCGTGCTGGCGGAAAACCTGGTGCGCCGCTGCGACCCGGCGACCCTCGAGGCCTCGCTGCGGCAGCTGATCGAGCGCCGCCAGGACCTGGACTTCCCGTGGTTCCCCGCGCGCGTGGTGTGCCATGACATCCTCGGCCAGACCGCGCTGGTGGACCTGGCCGGCCTGCGTGACGCCATCGCCGATGCCGGTGGCGACCCGGCCCAGATCAACCCGGTGGTACCGACCCAGCTGATCGTCGATCACTCGCTGGCGGTGGAGTTCCCCGGCTTCGACAAGGCCGCGTTCGAGAAGAACCGCGCCATCGAGGACCGTCGCAACGAAGACCGGTTCCACTTCATCAACTGGACCAAGAAGGCGTTCAAGAACGTCGACGTGATTCCGCCGGGCAACGGGATCATGCACCAAATCAACCTGGAGAAGATGTCCCCGGTGGTGCAGGTGCGCGACGGCGTGGCCTTCCCCGATACCTGCGTGGGCACCGACAGCCACACCCCGCACGTGGACGCGCTGGGCGTGATCGCCATCGGCGTCGGCGGCCTGGAAGCCGAAAGCGTGATGCTCGGCCGCGCCTCCTGGATGCGCCTGCCCGACATCATCGGCGTGGAACTCACCGGCCGCCCGCAGCCGGGCATCACCTGCACCGATATCGTGCTGGCGCTGACCGAGTACCTGCGCAAGGAACGCGTGGTGGGGGCGTGGATCGAGTTCTTCGGTGAAGGCGCCACCGCGCTGACCATCGGCGACCGCGCCACCATTTCCAACATGACCCCGGAGTTCGGCGCCACCGCGGCGATGTTCTCCATCGACCAGCAGACCCTGGACTACCTGCGCCTGACCGGCCGCGAGGAAGCCCAGGTGCAGCTGGTGGAAACCTACGCCAAGGCTACCGGCCTGTGGTCGGACGACCTGGCCAACGTGCAGTACGAGCGCGTGCTGCAGTTCGACCTCTCCAGCGTGGTGCGCAACATGGCCGGCCCGTCCAACCCGCACAAGCGCGTGGCCACCCGCGACCTGGCCGCACGCGGCATCGCCGACGAAGCCAAGCTGGCCTCGGGCAAGCTGGAACAGGAACAGGGCCTGATGCCCGATGGCGCGGTGATCATCGCCGCCATCACCAGCTGCACCAACACCAGCAACCCGCGCAACGTCATCTCCGCCGCGCTGCTGGCGCGCAACGCCAACCGCGCCGGCCTGACCCGCAAGCCGTGGGTGAAGAGCTCGCTGGCGCCCGGTTCCAAGGCCGTGCAGCTGTACCTGGAAGAGGCCGGCCTGCTGGGCGACCTGGAACAGCTGGGCTTTGGCATCGTGGCCTTCGCCTGCACCACCTGCAACGGCATGAGCGGCGCGCTGGACCCGAAAATCCAGCAGGAAGTGATCGACCGCGACCTGTACGCCACGGCGGTGTTGTCGGGCAACCGCAACTTCGACGGGCGCATCCATCCGTATGCCAAGCAGGCGTTCCTGGCCTCGCCGCCGCTGGTGGTGGCCTATGCGATCGCCGGTACTGTGCGCTTCGATATCGAGAAGGACGCGCTGGGCCATGATGCCGACGGCAACCCGATCACGCTGAAGGACCTGTGGCCCAGCGACGCCGAGATCGATGCGGTGGTCAAGGCCTGCGTCAAGCCGGAACAGTTCCGCCAGGTCTACGACCCGATGTTCACCTTCAAGGTGGAGCACGGCGCGCCGATCAGCCCGCTGTACGCGTGGCGCGCGCAGAGCACCTACATCCGCCGACCGCCGTACTGGGAAGGCGCGCTGGCTGGCGCACGCTCGCTCAGTGGCATGCGGCCGCTGGCCGTGCTCGGCGACAACATCACCACCGACCACCTGTCGCCGTCCAACGCGATCATGGCCAGCAGCGCCGCCGGTGAATACCTGGCCAGGATGGGCCTGCCGGAGGAGGACTTCAATTCCTACGCCACCCACCGCGGCGACCACCTCACCGCGCAGCGCGCCACCTTCGCCAACCCCAAGCTGATCAACGAAATGGCCGTGGTCGATGGTCAGGTGAAGCAGGGCTCGCTGGCGCGCGTGGAGCCGGAAGGGCAGGTCACCCGCATGTGGGAAGCCATTGAAACCTACATGGCGCGCAAGCAGCCGTTGATCATCATCGCCGGTGCCGACTACGGCCAAGGCAGCTCGCGCGACTGGGCCGCCAAGGGTGTGCGCCTGGCCGGCGTGGAGGCGATTGCCGCCGAAGGCTTCGAGCGCATCCACCGCACCAACCTGATCGGCATGGGCGTGCTGCCGCTGGAGTTCAAGGAAGGCGTGAACCGCAGGACGCTGGGCATCGACGGCACCGAAACCTTCGATGTGATCGGCGAGCGGGTGCCGCGCGCCGAGCTCACCCTGGTGATCCACCGCCGCAACGGCGAACAGCTGCGGGTGCCGGTCACCTGCCGGCTGGACACCGCCGAGGAAGTGTCCATCTACGAGGCCGGTGGCGTGCTGCAGCGCTTCGCCCAGGACTTCCTGGAAGCTGCGCAGGTGGCGTGAGGGCAACACGGGCGCGCACCCGGTGTGCGCGCCCGCAGCGTCGGTGGCATGGGGCCACCGATGCGCTGGCAAGCGATACCAGACAGGACGGTCGGCGACATGTTCTACACCGTGGCGGGCATCATCAACACCGCGTTCATCCTGCTCAGCCTGGTCGGTGTGTGGGCGCAGCTGCGCACGGTCTGGCGCCGCCGCAGCGCGGGCGCGGCCAACGGTGGCGCCACCGACATCCTGTCGCTCAACCAGTTCACGGTCAGTTTCCTGGCCTATCTGTCGTTCTTCGTCTACGGCTACACCATCCAGCCGTTCAACCACTTCATTGTCTGGCCGCGCCTGCTCGCCTCGGTGCTGGTGCTGCTGATCCTGCGCGAGATCTGGACGGACCGGCGCAGCCGCGCGGCCACCACCGGGCTGGCGCTGGCCTGCGTGGCACTGTTTTGTGCGCTGGCCGGGCTGGTGTGGGGGCAGCGCCACGTCGACGAAGGGCGGGTGCTGGCCTCGGCGATGATCGTGGCCATCACCGCGTTGCTGGCGCAGGGGTATGCGCACCAGATCCTGCTGATCTGGCGCTCCGGCCGCACCGGTGCGGTATCGCTGCGGATGAGCCAGCTGATCCTGCTGATGGATATTTCCACTGTCGTGTTCGCCTTCGCGATGGGGCTGCACCTGGGCTGGCCGCTCTTGCTGCTGGCCTTGGTCAGCGGCAGCACCAAGATTGCCATCCTGTGGCTGTTCCGCTGGGAGCAGCGCAGCGCCCTGGCCGCGCACAAACGTCATCCTCTTCCCGCGCTGGTCGCCCAGCGCTGATTTTTCCGAGACTTCCAGGGCATCCGCTATGACCTTCCTCCCCCAGCTCCGCATTCCGGCCACCTACCTGCGTGGTGGTACCAGCAAGGGTGTGTTCTTCCGGCTGACCGACCTGCCGGTGGCGGCGCAGGTGCCGGGCCCGGCCCGCGATGCGCTGCTGATGCGCGTGATCGGCTCGCCCGACCCGTATGGCAAGCACACCGACGGCATGGGCGGTGCCACCTCCAGCACCAGCAAGTGCGTGATCATCGCCGCCGCGTCGGTGCCCGATCATGACGTGGACTATCTGTATGGCCAGGTCGCCATCGACACCGCGTTCGTCGACTGGAGCGGCAACTGCGGCAACCTCAGCACGGCGGTGGGCCCGTTCGCGATCAGCAACGGCTTCATCGACCCGGCGCGCATCCCGCGCAACGGTACCTGCACCGTGCGGATCTGGCAGGCCAATATCGGCAAGACCATCCTCGCGCACGTGCCCATCGTGGACGGCCAGGTGCAGGAGATCGGCGATTTCGAACTGGACGGGGTGACCTTCCCGGCGGCCGAGATCCAGCTGGAGTTCCTCGACCCGTCCGATGATGGCGACGGCGAGGGCGGGTCGATGTTTCCGACCGGCAACCTGGTCGACACCCTGGACGTGCCCGGCGTGGGCAGCTTCCAGGTGACGATGATCACCGCCGGCATTCCCACCATCTTCCTCAACGCGGCCGACCTGGGCTACACCGGGACCGAACTGCAGCCGGCGATCAACGAGGACAAGGCCGCACTGGCCCGCTTCGAGGCGATCCGTGCGCACGGTGCGATGCGCATGGGCCTGATCGACAGCATCGACCAGGCCGCCACCCGCCAGCACACGCCCAAAGTGGCCTTCGTTGCGCCCGCGCAGGACTACGTGTCTTCCAGCGGCAAGCAGATCGCGGCCGGCGACATCGACCTGCACGCGCGCGCGCTGTCGATGGGCAAGCTGCACCACGCGATGATGGGTACCGCGGCGGTCGCCATCGGCACCGCCGCCGCGATCCCCGGCACGCTGGTCAACCTGGCCGCCGGTGGCGGCGAGCGCGAGGCGGTGACCTTCGGGCATCCGTCCGGCACGCTGCGGGTGGGCGCACAGGCGGCGTTCGTTGACGGGCAGTGGACGGTCACCAAGGCCATCATGAGCCGCAGTGCGCGCGTGCTGATGGAAGGTACGGTGCGGGTACCCGGCGACACCTTGTAGGTTCAACAGGAGATCACGATGTCCGGTCACGACAACAGCAGCAACCAGCGACCGCCATGGGATGCGGTCATGACCGACATCGTGGATTACGTGCGCGACTTCCGGGTGGAGTCGCCGCTGGCCTTCAGCACCGCGCGCCACTGCCTGATCGACACCCTGGGCTGCGGTCTGGCGGCCTTGGCGTTTCCCGCCTGCAGCAAGCTGCTCGGCCCGCTGGTGCCTGGCACCCGCGTGGTCAATGGCGCGCGCGTGCCGGGCACGCGCTTCGAACTGGACCCGGTGCAGGCGGCCTTCAATATCGGCGCGATGGTGCGCTGGCTGGACTTCAATGACACCTGGCTGGCTGCCGAGTGGGGCCATCCGTCGGACAACCTCGGCGGCATCCTGGCCACCGCCGACTGGCTCAGCCGCAACGCAGAAGCGCTGCGGCGCCCGCCGTTGACCATGCGCGACGTGCTCGCGGCGATGGTCAAGGCGCATGAAATCCAGGGCTGCCTGGCGCTGGAAAACGCCTTCAACCGGGTCGGGCTGGACCACGTGGTGCTGGTCAAGGTGGCCTCCACCGCCGTGGTCGCGCACCTGCTTGGCCTGGACCGCGAGCGCATGCTCAATGCGGTGTCGCTGGCCTGGGTCGACGGGCAGGCGCTGCGCACCTACCGGCACGCGCCCAACACCGGGTCGCGCAAAAGCTGGGCGGCCGGCGATGCCACCAGCCGCGCCGTGCGGCTGGCACTGATGGCCGCGGCGGGCGAGATGGGGTACCCGAGTGCGCTGACCGCCCCCACCTGGGGGTTCTACGATGTCAGCTTCGGCGAGCAGCCGTTCCGCTTCCAGCGCCCGTATGGGAGTTACGTGATGGAAAACGTGCTGTTCAAGATCAGCTACCCGGCCGAATTCCACGGGCAGACCGCCGTGGAGGCGGCGATGCAACTGCACGCGCGGATGCGCGCGGCTGGCAAGCGCAGCGAGGACATCGCCCACATCACCCTGCGCACCCAGCAGGCCTGCCTGCGCATCATCGACAAGCCGGGCCCGCTGCATAACCCGGCCGACCGCGATCACTGCGTGCAGTACATGGTCGCCATCGCGCTGATCTTCGGCCGCCTGGTGGCCGAGGACTACGAGGACGACGTGGCCGCCGACCCGCGCATCGATGCGCTGCGCGCGAAGATCACCTGCGTCGAGGAGCCGCGCTACACCGCCGACTACCTGGACCCGGACCAACGCAGCATCGCCAACGCGCTGGCGGTGACGTTCACCGACGGCAGCACCCTGGATGCGGAGGTGGAGTACCCGCTGGGCCATGCCCGCCGCCGCGCGGAGGGCATCCCGCTGCTGGAGGACAAGTTCCGCGCCCACCTCACCGCCACCTACCCGACCCAGCAGCAGCGCCGCATCCTGGACGCCTCGCTGGACCCGGTGGTGCTGGAAGCGATGCCCGTGCACGACTACGTAGACCTTTACCTGCCCGGGTAGAGCCGACCGTTGGTCGGCTACCACACAACCGACCCTTGCCCCGCGCGCCCCGGACACCGCTCAAGCCGGGTCGCCCTCTATACTGGCCGCCTTGATCAAGGAGCGTCATCATGGCTAGCCGCAGTCGGGTCGGGCAGTGGAGCTGGAAGGGAATCGCGGGCCTGGCGCTGGTCGCCGGGCTCGCCCTGGGCATCGGGGGTTGCAACCGCAACAACAGCGGGCAGCTGCCCACCCCGTCCGGCGCACCGATCGCGGCCAAGGCCGAGAAGGTCAGCGAGTTCACCCTGGTGCGGGCCTACCCCGATCAGAAAGGCGATGGCGTGTCGCTGGCGCTGGAATTCTCGCGCCCGCTGGTGGGCACCCAGGATTTCGACGCGCTGGTCCGCTTCGCCGAGAAGGTGGGCACCGAGGACAGCAGCTGGACCCTGTCCGATGACGGCCTGACCCTGCGCTACCCGTTCGTGGAGGCGGCCAAGGAATACAACCTGATCGTCTCGCCCGACCTGCTGGCCGCCGATGGCAGCCGCATCGGCAAGGAGCTGCGCCAGAAAGTGTTCACCGGCGAGCTCAAGCCGGTGGCCGGCTTCGCTTCGCAGGGCAGCGTGCTGCCGGCCAAGGACAGCCGTGGCCTGCCGGTGGTGTCGGTGAACGTGCAGGAAGTGGACGTGGAGTTCCTGCGCGTGCGCGAGAACCAGCTGCCCACCTTCTTCAGCCAGTACCAGCGCGGCGGGCGTCGCGGCAGCTGGGATCTGGACAGCGACTATGACGACCGTGTGCCGATGTCCAAGCTGGCCGAGCCGGTGTACGTCAACCGGTTCGTGCTGGGCGGCAAGCAGAACGAACGCGTGCTGACCTACCTGCCCACCCAGGAGATCAAGCAGCTGCAGGAGCCCGGCCTGTACTTCGCGGTGATGAAGCGCAGCGGCTCGTTCGAGAGCGAGTTCGATACCGCCTTCTTCACCGTCAGCGACATCGGCCTGCACACCCGCGCCTACAAGGACAAGCTGTTCGTGCACACCGCCTCGCTGCAGAGCGGGGCGGCGCTGAAGAAGATCGAGCTGCGCATTCTCGACGGCAAGGGCGAGGTGGTGCTCAAGGGCAGTACCGACGGCAACGGCAACGCCCTGCTCAACTACACCCTGGACGCCAGCCACGTGCTGATCGCCAGCAGCGGTGCCGACACCTCGATGCTGCCGTTCAACCAGCCGGCGCTGGATCTGAGCGAGTTCGCGGTGGCCGGGCGCGACAACGCCTGGTTCGACGTGTTCGCCTGGTCCGGCCGCGACCTGTACCGCCCCGGTGAAACGGTGCGCATCTCCGCGCTGCTGCGCGACAACGATGGCAAGCCGACCAAGCCGCAGCCGGTCTTCCTGCGCCTGAAGCAGCCGGACGGCAAGACCTTCCGCGAAACCCGCCTGCAGCCGGGCGAGCAGGGTTATTTCAGCTTCGAACAGACCATTCCGGCCGAAGCCCCGACCGGGCGCTGGCAGGTGGAGTTCCGCACCAACCCGGCCAGCAAGGAAGCCATCCAGGGCATGACCCTGCGCATCGAGGAGTTCCTGCCCGAGCGCATGAAGCTGGACCTGGACAGTGCCCAGAAGACCCTCAAGCCGGGTGAGCCGCTCAAGCTGATCGCCGATGCGGCCTACCTGTACGGTGCGCCCGCCGACGGCAACCGCTTCACCGCGCGCCTGGCCGTGGCGGCCGAGCAGTCCCCGGTGGAGGCGTTGCCGGGCTACTTCTTTGGTGACCCCACCATCGCGTTGCCGCGTGAGGCACGCGACATCATCGACACCGAATTCCCCGCCGACGGCAAGCTGCGCCAGGACGTGGCGCTGCCCGATGAGGTCAAGCCGACCGCCCCGATCGCGGTGGTGGTGTCCGGCAGCGTGTACGAAACCGGCGGGCGCACCGTCACCCGCACCCTGAAGCGGGTGATGTGGCCGGCGCCGGCGCTGGTCGGCGTGCGTCCGCTGTTCAATCCCGATGACGGCGCCGACGCCAACAGCACCGCGCGCTTCGAAGTGATGCGCGTGGACGCCGCAGGCAAGCCGCAGCCGGCCAAGGGGCTGAAGATCACCCTGGTGCGCGAGCTGCGCGACTACCACTGGACCTTCAACGACAACCGCTGGGATTACGACTTCACCCGCCGCTTCGAGAACAAGGACACCCGCACCGTCGACGCCGGCACCGCGGCCACCACGGTCGACCTGCCGGTGGAGTGGGGCGAGTACCGCCTGGAGGTGTTCGATCCGACCACCGGGCTGACCAGCCGCTATCCGTTCCGCGCCGGCTGGAGCTGGAACGACGACAACCGCGGCCTGGATGCACGCCCGGACAAGATCAAGCTGGGCCTGGACAAGACCGGCTACAAGGCCGGCGACAAGGTCCGCGTGACCGTCACCCCGCCGCATGCCGGCAAGGGCATCCTGATGGTGGAAAGCGACAAGATGCTGTACGTCCAGGAGATCGACGCCAAGCCGGGCAGCACCTTCGACATCCCGGTCACCGCCGAGTGGGAGCGTCACGACGTCTACATCACCGCGCTGGTGTTCCGTGGCGGCAGTGCGCCGAGCAAGATCACCCCGGCCCGTGCGGTGGGCGTGGTGCACGTGCCGATGGACCGCAAGGCGCGCCAGATCGCGGTCGGCCTGTCGGCGCCCAGGCAGATGCGCCCCGAGCAGACCCTGCCGGTGACGGTGAGCGCGCCGCAGCTGGCGGGCAAGGTCGCGCACGTGACCGTGTCGGCGGTGGACGTGGGCATCCTCAATATCACCCGCTTCCCGGTGCCCGACGCGGCCGGCCACTTCTTCGCGCAGCGCCGCCTGGACGTGGATGCCTATGACATCTATAGCCGCGTGATCGAAAGCTTCGACGGCAGCAGCGGCAAGCTCAAGTTCGGCGGCGACATGGCACTGGCGGCGATGCCGCAGGCCAAGCGTCCCACCGCGCGCGTGCAGACCGTGGACCTGTTCTCCGGCCCGGTGAAGCTCGACGCCAAGGGCATCGCCCGGGTCGCGCTGAAGGTGCCGGACTTCAACGGCACCCTGCGGGTGTCGGCGGTGGTGTATTCCGATGACCAGTACGGCAAGCGCGATGTGGAAACGGTGGTGCGCGCGCCGATCCTGGCCGAAGCCAGCATGCCGCGCGTGATGGCGCCGGGCGACCGCAGCACGGTCACCCTGGACGTGCAGAACTTCACCGGCACGCCGGGCGAGTTCAAGGTGCAGGTCGAGGGCATCGGTCCGCTCGCCCTGGGGGAACCGACCCGCACGCTGCAGCTCAAGGCCGACGGCAAGACCACCCTCAGCTTCCCGCTGACCGCGCGCGAGGGCTACACCGTGGCCAAGGTGCGGGTGCGGGTGGACGGCAATGGCTTCAAGGTAGACCGCCGTTACGACCTGCCGGTGCGCGCGGCCTGGCCGCAGATCCTGCGCTCGCAGACCCGCACGCTGGACCCGCTGGGCGCGGTGGAGATGGGCAGCGGCCTGGCCGATGGCCTGATGACCGATTCGGTGACCGCACGCATGCTGGTCAGCGCGCTGCCGCCGATTCCGTTTGCCAGCGCGCTCAACGATGCACTGAAGTATCCCTATGGCTGCGCCGAGCAGACCACCAGCAAGGGCTACGCGGCGCTGATGCTGGACGAGGCGACCTCGGCCATGCTCGGCGCCGATGGCCTGGATGCCAAGACCCGCCGCGAGCGCATGGAAGGCGCGTTCGGCCGGCTGGCCTCGATGCAGGTGGCCAATGGCAACTTCTCGATGTGGGGCGACGACGGCTATGTGAACCCGTGGCTGACCCCGTACATCGCCGAGTTCCTGCTGGATGCCAAGGACGGTGGTTTCGCGGTGCCCGACACCGTGCTGCAGAAGGCACTCAACCGCCTGAGCGAAGACCTGCTGTCCGGTGGCAACCAGTTCTACGGTGAAGATCGCCGGGAGAACCTCAAGTTCGCCAACCAGGCGTATTCCGGTTACGTGCTTGCCCGGGTCAATCGCGCGCCGCTGGGTACGTTGCGCGCGCTGTACGACAACGAACGCAGCAAGGCGCTGACCGGCCTGCCGCTGGTCCACCTGGGCATCGCGTTGGCGCTGCAGGGCGACCACAAACGCGGCGATGCGGCCATTGCCGCCGGTTTCGCCAAGCCCAGCAGCGAGCGCCCGCAGTACTTCGGTGACTACGGCAGCGCGGTGCGCGACGATGCGTTGATGATCGCGCTGCTGCACGAGCGCAAGCTGTCCAAGCCGGGCTATGACGCGCGTGCAGTCGACCTGGGACGGGCCCTGGATGCACGCCGCAGCAGCAGCGGGTTGTGGTTGAGCACGCAGGAACAGGTGGCCATCGCGCGCCTGGGCAAGGCCCTGTCGGCCAACCAGAAGAAGCTGGTGTCCGGCGAGCTGGCCGTGGGCGGCGAGGTGGAGGCCATCGCCGCGCGCCGCCTGTTCGGGCGCAGCTTCGACTACGCCGCGCTGGCCAAGGGCGTGCGCTTCACCCCGCAGGGGGAGCCGCCGATGTTCGCCAGCCTGGACGTGGCCGGCATTCCGCGCACCGCGCCGGAGCCGGACAGCCGCCACCTGGGCGTGGAACGCACCTGGTACACCACCGACGGCAAGCCGTGGACGCCGCGTGCGCTGAAGGAAGGCGAGGCGTTGATCGTGCGGGTCAGCATCACCCCGAACGTGGACATGCCCGACGCGCTGCTCACCGACCTGCTGCCCGCGGGCCTGGAGATCGAGAACTTCAACCTGGGCGATGCCAAGCAGTGGGCCGACGTAGTGGTGGACGGACTCAACGTCAACGACCGTGGCGATGCCGCCACGCTTCGCCACGAAGAGTTCCGCGACGACCGCTACGTGGCCGCGCTGAAGCTGTCGCGGGGCAGCACCGCCAAGGTGTTCTACCTGGTGCGCGCGGTCAGCCCGGGCACTTACACGGTGCCGCCGCCGCTGGTGGAAGACATGTACCGCCCCGACCTGCGTGGGGTGGGCCGCAGCTACCCGACCACGTTGACCGTGGTCCAACCGTGAGCCGGGTGCGGGCCGTCGCCACGGCGATGGCCCGCACCGCGCTGTCGTTCAGCCGATGACGTCATACCCTTTCAAGCGCCTGGCACGACGGGCGCGGCCGTGGCTGTTGCCCACGCTGCGCTGGGGCACCGTGGCCGTGCTCAGCCTGCTGCTGGTGCTGGACCTGGCGTTCCCGCCGCCGCTGCCGAAGCTGCGTGACACCAGCACGTTGGTGGTCGCCCGCGACGGCACGCCGCTGCGCGCGTTCGCCGATGCCGACGGCGTGTGGCGGTACCCGGCGTCCATCGACAGCGTATCGCCGCTGTACCTGCAGGCCCTGCTCAATTACGAAGACCGCTGGTTCTGGCGGCACCCGGGCATCAACCCGTGGGGGCTGCTGCGTGCCGGCAAGCAATGGCTGTTGCAGGGGCGGATCGTGTCCGGCGGGTCCACCCTGACCATGCAGGTGGCGCGCATCCTCGACCCGCATACGCGCACGCCGTGGGGCAAGGCCAAGCAGATGCTGCGCGCGGTGCAGCTGGAAGTGCACCTGAGCAAGGCGCAGATCCTGGCGTTGTACCTGGAGCGCGCACCGTATGGCGGCACCATCGAAGGCGTGGAGGCGGCCAGCTGGGCCTACCTGGGCAAGCCCGCGGCGCGGTTGTCACAGGCCGAAGCGGCGTTGCTGGCGGTGTTGCCGCAGGCGCCCAGCCGGCTGCGCCCGGACCGCCACCCCGAAGCGGCACAACGCGCGCGCGACAAGGTGCTCGAGCGCATGGTCGCGCTGGGCGTGTGGAGCCGTGACGACGTGGACGATGCCCGCATCGAGCCGGTGGTCACCCGCGCGCTGCAGCCGCCGCTGCATGCCGCGCTGCTGGCGCAACGGCTGCGCTCGGCGCAGCCGCGTGCGGC
Organism: Stenotrophomonas sp. 364; assembly: GCF_009832905.1. Taxonomy (NCBI): domain Bacteria; kingdom Pseudomonadati; phylum Pseudomonadota; class Gammaproteobacteria; order Lysobacterales; family Lysobacteraceae; genus Stenotrophomonas; species Stenotrophomonas sp. 364. The sequence continues at coordinate 3,068,651 of NZ_CP047135.1, read as the reverse complement.
GCGGATCGAAAGCACGCTGGACATCGGCCTGCAGCGCACGCTGGAAGAACGGGTGTCGTCGTACTTCTCGCAGCTGCCCGAACGGACGTCCGCTGCGTTGCTGGTGGTCGACAACCGCACCCTGGAAGCCCGCGCCTACGTGGGTTCGGTGGCCTTCGGCGACAAACAGCGGCTGGGCCACGTGGACATGGTGCAGGCCTGGCGCTCGCCCGGCTCGACGCTCAAGCCGTTCCTGTACGGCATGGCGCTGGATGACGGTCTCATCCATTCGGAAAGCCTGATGGTGGATGCACCGCAGGCGTTCGGTGGTTACCGCCCGGGCAATTTCGATGCGGCCTTCAACGGCCCGGTCAGTTCGGCCACGGCGTTGCGGTTGTCGCTCAACGTGCCGGCGGTGGACCTGCTGGACCGGGTCGGCTCGGCCCGCTTCGCCGCGCGGCTGTCGCACGCTGGCATCACCCTGCGCTTCCCGCATGGCAGTGCGCCCAACCTCTCGCTGATCCTGGGGGGCACCGGCGCCCGCCTGGAAGACCTGGTCGGTGCGTTCGCCGGATTCAACCGCAACGGCATCGCCGGCCGTGTGCGTTATACCGCGGCCGACCCGGTGATCGAACGCCGCCTGATGTCGCCGGGCGCGGCGTGGATCACCCGCGAGGTGCTCGAGTCCAATCCGCGGCCCGGGTATGGCAGCGGCACCTTCGATGTCACCGGGCGCCCGCGCGTGGCGTGGAAGACCGGCACCAGCTACGGTTACCGGGATGCGTGGGCGATCGGCAGTACCCGCCACTACACCGTGGGGGTGTGGGTGGGCCGGCCCGATGGCACGCCGTTGCCCGGGCAGTACGGCGCGGTGACCGCGCTGCCGCTGATGTTCGAGGTGGTGGACAGCCTGCCGCGCCAGGCCGGCGATGCCAGCGGCGCGCCGATGCCGCCCAACGTGACCCGCGAGGCGATCTGCTGGCCGACCGGGGAGCTGGCCGAGCGCACCGAGGACGCGTTGTGCCAGCGCCGCCTGGATGCGTTCGTGCTGGATGGCGTGGTGCCGCCCACCTTCGCCGAGCGCGACGCGCGGCTGTGGCAGCCGGGGCGCCAGCGCTTCAACGTGGACGCACGCACCGGCCTGCGGGTGTCGCCGGACTGCCGCCTGCCGCACGAGACCGAGGTGCGCGAGATCGCGCGCTGGCCGGCCCTGTTGTCACCGTGGTTGCCCCTGGCGCAACGGCATGCGTCGCAGCTCCCGGCGTTGTCCCCGGACTGCAGCGACGATGGACGCGAGAGCGGAGGCAGCCTGCACATCGAGGGCCTCAACGACCGCGCCACGCTGGCCCGCGCGCCCAATGCCGAACACGGCGTGCGCCTGCAGCTGCGCGCGCTGGGCAACGACAACAGCATCGACTGGCTGCTGGATGGGCGCTGGATCGCACGCACCGAGGGCGCGCGCCTGTTCCAGTGCGATTTCGACGAAACCGGTGAGCACACACTCACCGCGCTGGCCTCCGATGGTGCCTGGACGCAGGTGCGGTTCCGCATCCTGCGGTAGCGGCGGGCGACCTCGCGTGCATCCAGTGCACTGTGACCGGTTCGGTCGTTCGCGCGCCGGCCAGCGGCCGGCATTACCCGTTTCCGACGTCCTTCGGCGGCGGGATTACTCCCCGATCCACCCGTCCAGCAGGTCGGCGAACTCGTCGGCGTGTTCCTCTTCCTGGGCCAGGATCTCTTCGAGGATGCGCTTGGTGGTGGTGTCCTTGTCGCCCACGAAGTTGATCATTTCGCGGTAGCTGTCGATGGCGATGCGCTCGGCGATCAGGTTCTCACGGACCATGTCGCGCAGGTCCTTGCCTTCCTTGTACTCGGCATGCGACCGCGCGGTCAGGGTGTCCGGGTTGAGGTCCGGTTCGCCGCCCAGCTGCACGATGCGCTCGGCCAGCTTGCCGGCGTGCGCCTGCTCCTGCTGGGCGTGCTCCAGGAATTCGGCCTTGACCGCATCGGCGAGCATGCCCTTGGCCATGAAGTAGTGGCGGTAGTAGCGCAGCACGCACACATACTCGGTGGCCAGTGCATCGTTGAGCAGTTTGATCACCGCCTCGCGGTCGGCGCTGTAGGTCGGCGTGATCGCGCCATCGTCGATGTCCTTGCGCGCGCGGGCACGCAGGGTGGCGGTGTCGCTGATGCCATCAGGACGCGCGCTGTGGGGGGCGGGGGCGGAGCTGGGTTGCTTGGCTGGCTTTGACATGGCTGGCCGGGTTCCTTTGTTGCGTGGGTTCAGCTGGGCAGGTGCTCCAGCACGTAGGTTGCCGAGGAGACCTCGAACTGGCCGGGGGCCTCGATGAAGGTCTGGCGCACCACGCCGTCCTCGACGTAGAGCGCGAAGCGGCGCGACCGCAGGCCCATGCCGGAACTGCTGGCATCCATCTCCAGGCCAAGCGCGCGGGTGAACTCGCCGTTGCCGTCGGACAGCAGCTGCAGGCCGTCGGGCACGTGCTGGCTCTCACCCCAGGCCTTCATCACGAACGGGTCGTTGACCGCCATGCAGAACACGTCGATGCCGCGGTGGCGGAAATCGGCGAAGTGCTCCACATAGCCGGGCAGGTGGCGGGCCGAACAGGTGGGCGTGAACGCACCGGGCACGGCGAACAGCACCGCCCGGCGCCCGTCGAACAGGGCATGGGTGTCGATGGTCTCCATGCCCTCGCGGATGCGCTTGAGGGTGACTTCGGGAATGCGGTCGCCAACGTGGATGGTCATGCGGACTCCTTGGACACGGACAGCGTAGTGAGCGGGGTGGGAGGGTGGCGTCAAAACGTTGAAAAAAACGCGTGGGCACCCATTTCAACGGCAGAGCAGCGCTGCCGGGGCCAGCGTAGCCGCCGCCCGTGGGTGGCGCATTGCGCCGGATCAAGCCTGCGCGTCACGGCAGCGGCGACGGCAGCAGCTAGAATTGCGGGACGGTGCCCGCCAGCGCGGGCGACCGAACTTATTCGAGGTGTATCGATGGAATTCAAGGATTACTACGCCACGCTCGGGGTGGAACCGACCGCGGGCGATGCCGAGATCAAGACGGCCTACCGCCGGTTGGCGCGCAAGTACCACCCCGACGTGAGCAAAGAGGCCGGGGCGGAAGACAAGTTCAAGGCCGTGAACGAGGCCTACGAGGCCCTGCGCGACCCGCAGAAGCGCGCCGCGTACGACCAGCTCAAGGCCCAGGGCTACCGGCCGGGCGAAGAGTTCCATGCACCGCCGAACTACGGCGGCGGGCAGGGCTTCGATTACGAGGAAGTGTTTGGCGGCGGCGCCGGCGGTGGCGGCTTCAGTGACTTCTTCGAAAGCCTGTTCGCCCGCCAGCGCGGCGGTGGCGGTGGCCGGGCCAGTGGCTTCGGCGGCGCCAGCCAGGGCCCGCAGCCCACCCGCGATACCCGCGCCAAGTTGTCGGTGCCGCTGGAAGCAGCCCACACCGGCGACAGCCTGCGCATCAACGTCAACGGCAAGCAGCTGGACGTGCGCGTGCCCAAGGGCATCCGCCCCGGCCAAGTGATCCGGCTGACCGGGCAGGGCACCGGCGGCGGCAACCTGCTGCTGGAAGTGGAATATGCCGAGCACCCGCAGTTCGAGGTCGACGGCCGCAACATCCTGTACACCCTGCAGGTGACGCCGTGGCAGGCCGCGCTGGGTACCAGCATCAGCGTGCCCACGCTGGGCGGGTCGGTGGAACTGAAGGTGCCGGCCGAATCCGATGCCGGGCGCAAGCTGCGCCTGCGCGGTCGCGGCCTGCCGGGCAATCCCGACGGCGACCAGATCGTGGAGCTGGAGATCGTGGCGCCGGCCCCGACCGAAGAGGCGCAGAAGAAGGCCTACAAGGCCCTGGCCAAGGCGTTCGGCGAAAAGGTGTGAGACAGGCGGTGCGCCGTTGCATCGGCGTACCGGCCATTCTTGCGCGTTGCGTGCCGACCGGCGTTGCGTACCGGTCAACGGTCGGTACCTACCGGCCGGTTTTGGGGAGGCGCCGACCGTTGGTCGGCTCACCCCACCGCCGGGCTCACGCCGTCGGCGGTTCCTGGTTGCTGAAGACCCGCTCCAGCACTTCGGACAGCTCGTCCTCGGAGAACGGCTTGGTGATGTAGGCCTTGGCGCCCTGGCGCATGCCCCACATGCGGTCGGTGTCCTGGTCCTTGGTGGTCACCAGGATCACCGGAATATGCTTGGTGGTCGCATCGCGCGCCAGCGTGCGGGTGGCCTGGAAACCGTTGAGGTTGGGCATCACCACGTCCATCAGCACCAGATCGGGCAGCTGCGCGCGGGCGGCTTCCACCCCGGCGGCGCCATCGGTGGCGGTCAGGATCTCGTGCCCGAGCTTTTCGACGATGCGCTGTATCCCCAGCAGCTGCGACGGTGAATCGTCGACGATCAGAATGCGTGCCATGTTGTTCCCCAGGTTATGCCCGCAGTGTAGTGCGGCGCGCGCATGGCCGGGAAGCGTCCGGCATGCCGTCCGTCGCCCCCCTGCAACGCTCAGTCGATCCGCACCACCGTGCGGCCTACTGCGCCGCCTGCAAGCATCGCCTCGAACACGTCGGCCAATCCGTCCAGGCCCACTTCGCGCGTGCAGATGGTCGCCAGGTGACGCGGCTTCCAGTCGCCGGCGAGCTTTTCCCAGACCTGCTCGCGCAGCGCGCGTGGCGCAGCCGCCGAAGACACCCCCAGGAGTGACACACCGCGGATGATGAAGGGCATCACCGTCATGTCCAGCGCCGGGCTGGCCGCCAGGCCCGCGCTGACCACGCTGCCGTAGGGCACCGTCTGCGCCAGCATGCTGGCCAGCATGGGGCCACCGGCATTGTCCAGCCCGCCGCCGAAGCGCGCCGATTCCATCGGTTTGCCCGTGGCCAGCGCCTCGCGCGGCAACACCTGACTGGCGCCCAGCCCGTGAAGGTAGTCGGCCTGGTCGGCCTTGCCGCTGACGGCATGCACCTCGAAGCCGGCGCGGCTGAAGATGTCCACCGCCAGCGAGCCGACCCCGCCGGTGGCCCCGGTGACTGCCAGCGGGCCATGTGCGGGAGTCAGCCGGTTGTCGGTCATGCGCAGCAGCGCCAGCGCGGCGGTGAAGCCCGCGGTGCCCAGCACCATCGCCTCGCGCGGGCTCAGCCCGGCCGGCTGGGCGATCACTGCGCTCGCTGCCAGCCGCACGTACTGGCTGTAGCCGCCGTCGCGGGTCTCGCTCAGCCCGCAGCCGGTGGCCAGCACCCCATCGCCCTCGCGGTAGGCCGGGTCGGTGGAGGCCACCACCGTGCCGGCCACGTCGATGCCCCCCACCAGCGGGAAGCGGCGCAGGATGCGGCCCTTGCCGGTGCCGGCCAGGGCATCCTTGTAGTTCACCGACGACCACTGCGCGCGGATCACCACCTCGCCCGGGTTGAGCTGGTCCAGGCCGATGGCCTCGATGCCGCTGCGGTGGCCGTGCTCGTCCTGGTGGATGCGGAAGGCGTTGAAGCGGTCGGGGAGGGGCATGGGGTGGCCTGATGGGGTGTGGAACGACACCTTACCCGGTGCCCGCGTGGGCCGGGACCCCCGTGGCGGTGGCGCATGAATCGCTCCCTTCGGCACGTTGCCCCTTCCAATCCTGCCAATCCGCCCCATCTAGTAGAATCGAACCGGATTCATGGTTGACGGTGCGGAATGGCCCGCAGGCAACCTTTCACTGATGGAGCGTGCATGGCCTGGAATACACCCGGCGGCAACAAGGGCGGACAAGGTCCCGACGAGAACCGACGAGGGCCGTTTGGACCCCGCGGTGGCGGCAATGGCAGCGGTTGGGGCGGGTTTCCCGGCCCGCTCAAGGATCTCTTCGACGGCAACATCCTGCGTTGGGTGGCGGTCGCGGTGGTTCTGCTGCTGCTGTTCTCCAGCTTCCAGCTGATCGGCGAACAGCAACGCGGCGTGGTGCTGCGCTTCGGCCAGTTCTCGCGGATCCTGCAGCCCGGCCCCAACTTCAAGCTGCCCTGGCCGATCGAATCGGTGACCAAGGTCAATGCCACCCAGATCAAGACGTTCAGCAGCCAGGTACCGGTGCTGACCCGTGACGAGAACATCGTCAACGTCTCGGTCAACGTGCAGTACCGCATCGACGACCCGCGCCTGTACCTGTTCGGGACGGTCGCGGCCGACCAGGTGCTGGAGCAGTCCGCGCAGAGCGCGGTCCGCGAGCAGGTGGGCCGTGCCGACCTCAACGCGGTCCTCAACAACCGTGGCCCGCTGGCACTGGTGGCCCAGGAGCGCCTGCAGGCCGCACTGAAGGCCTATCGCACCGGCTTGGCCGTGACCGGCCTGACCCTGCCCGATGCGCGCCCGCCCGAGGAGGTCAAGCCGGCCTTCGACGAGGTCAACGGCGCCCAGCAGGTCAAGGAACGCCTGATCAACGAAGCCCAGGCCTACGCGGCCAAGGTGGTGCCGGAAGCGCGCGGCCAGGCCTCGCGTGCGCGTACCACTGCCGAAGGTTACAAGCAGGCGGCCGTGGCCAAGGCCGAGGGTGACGCCGAACGCTTCACCCTGCTGCAGGCCCAATACAAGGACGCCCCGGAAGTCACCCGCAAGCGCCTGTGGCTGGAAACCGTGCAGCAGGTGCTCGGCCAGAACCGCAAGATCATCGGTGGCGATGGCCGCCAGCTGATCTACGTGCCGATGCCCGGCGACAACCGCGGCGCTGCCGCACCGGCCGCACCGGCCGTGACCCCGGAAGTGATGCTGCCATCGCTGCCGGCCAGCACGCCGGTGGATGGGGTGCGCAATACCGAACGCCCGACCACCCGCCCCACCGGTCGTGAAGGAGTCAGCCGATGAAGAGTTCCCTTTGGATCGGGCTGGCCGTGGCCGCCCTGCTGGGCCTGCTGGGCTCGGTGTACGTGGTCCGTGAGGACCAGACCGCGATGGTGCTGAACCTGGGCAAGGTGGTCCGTGCGGACATCAAGCCGGGCCTGCACTTCAAGGTGCCGCTGGTGGAAACGGTGCGGGTGTTCGACCGCCGCTTCCAGGTGCTTGCCACTGCCCCGGCGCGTTACTTCACCGCCGAGCAGAAGGACGTCAGCGTCGACTTCTTCGCCATCGGGTACATCTCCAACGTGCGCGATTACTACCGTGCCACCGGTGGCGATGCCAGCGTGGCCGATGCGCGCCTGGCCCCGATCATCACCGACTCGCTGCGCAACCAGATCAACTCGCGCTCGCTGCAGCAGCTGGTGTCCGGTGACCGCAGCGAACTGATTGCCGGGCAGTTGACCGGCATCAACGAAGCGGTGAAGGGCCTCGGCATGCAGATCATCGACCTGCGCATCAAGCAGATCGACCTGCCCACCGACAGCCAGGTGATCAACGATGTGTACGAGCGCATGCGCGCCCAGCGCAAGCAGGAAGCGGCCAAGCTGCGTGCAGAGGGTGAGGAGCAGTCGCTGACCATCCGCGCCCAGGCCGACCGCGACAGCACGGTGATCGTGGCCGAAGCCGAGCGCGATGCGCAGCAGCTGCGCGGTGCCGGCGATGCCGAAGCCGCGCGCATCTACGGCAAGGCCGGCTCGGCCGACCCGTCGTTCTACGCCTTCTACCGCAGCCTGGAGGCCTATCGTGGGTCGATGGCCGACGGTAACGGCGTGATCGTGCTCGACAAGAACGACCCGTTCCTGCAGTACCTCAAGAGCGATCGCTGAGGACGCAGGCGGCAGGTAGCCCCACGGGGACCCGGTGCAGACCGGGTCCCCGTTTTGTTGGTGGAGATGTCATGAAAGACCTGTTCTCGGCCCTGTGCCTGGTGGCCGTGCTCGAAGGCCTGTTCCTGTTCGCCGCTCCGCTGGCCTGGAAGCGCATGGCCGAACAGCTGCTGATGCTGCGCAGCGCCACGCTGCGCACCTGGGGCGGGGCGATCCTGCTGGCCGGGCTGACCACCCTGTGGTGGCTCCGCCACGCGTAGCGCCGGGCTCTGCCCGGCTTCCGACCTTGGCTGAGGAGCCGGCCAGCGGCCGGCACTACCGGAGCCGGCCAGCGGGCGGCACTACCGGATCGGACCAGCGGCCGGGCAGAGCCCGGTGCTACGGACCCCGGTCCTGACCGGTTGCCAACGCCCGCCTCCACCGGGGTGGCACCTGCCCAGGGAAACCCGGATAATGCAAAAAAGCCGGACGGGCCTCCCCGTTCGGCTTTTTCCGTGTCTGGGCCTTCCATCGCCGGCCGCTCCCCGTTTGGAGCCGCCATCACCGCGCTGGCCAGCCCTGCCACGGTTTACCCGTCCGCGGCCCCGATGGCCGCAACATATGAGGAGCCCGTCATGGGTCAGTCTGTCGTAGTGCTTGGTGCCCAGTGGGGCGATGAAGGCAAGGGCAAGATCGTCGATCTGCTCACCGAGGAAATCGGTGCCGTAGTGCGTTTCCAGGGCGGCCACAACGCCGGCCACACCCTTGTCATCAATGGCAAGAAGACCGTGCTGCACCTCATCCCGTCGGGCATCCTGCGCGAAGACGCGCTGTGCCTGATCGGCAACGGCGTGGTGATCTCGCCGGCCGCGCTGCAGAAGGAAATCGCCGAGCTGGAAACCTCCGGCGTGGAAGTGCGTTCGCGCCTGAAGATCTCCCCGGCCGCGCCGCTGATCATGCCGTACCACATCGCCCTGGACCAGGCGCGCGAACGCGCTGCCGGCGGCAAGGCGATCGGCACCACCGGCCGTGGCATCGGCCCGGCGTATGAAGACAAGGTGGCGCGTCGCGGTATCCGCATCGCCGACCTGCATTACCCGGCCCAGCTGGAAGAACTCCTGCGCACCGCGCTGGATTACCACAACTTCGTACTGACCAACTACCTGAAGACCGACGCGGTCGACTTCCAGAAGACCTACGACGAAGCCCTGGCCTTCGGCGAATACGTCGAGCCGATGAAGTCCGACGTCGCCGGCATCCTGCACGACCTGCGCAAGCAGGGTAAGCGCGTGCTGTTCGAAGGCGCCCAGGGCGCGCTGCTGGACATCGACCACGGCACCTACCCGTACGTCACCAGCTCCAACACCACCGTGGGCGGCGCACTGGCCGGTGCCGGCGTCGGCGCCGATGCGATCGACTACGTGCTGGGCATCGCCAAGGCCTACGCGACCCGCGTCGGCGGTGGCCCGTTCCCGACCGAGCTGGACGATGAAGTCGGCCAGGGCATCCGCGACCGCGGTGCCGAGTACGGCGCTTCGACCGGCCGCCCGCGTCGCTGCGGCTGGATGGACATCGTCGCGCTCAAGCGCGCCGTGGCCATCAACGGCATCAGCGGCCTGTGCATCACCAAGCTGGACGTGCTGGACGGCATGGAAAAGCTGAAGGTCTGCATCGCCTACGAATACCGCGGCAAGCGTACCGAGTACGCCCCGCTGGACGCGCAGGGCTGGGAAGAGTGCACCCCGGTGTACCTGGAGTTCCCGGGCTGGACCGAGAACACCCACGGCATCACCAACTGGGACGACCTGCCGCCGGCCGCCCGCGCCTATCTGCGCGCGCTGGAAGAGCTGGCCGGTTGCCCGGTGAGCATCGTCTCCACTGGCCCGGACCGCGACCACACCATGGTCCTGCAGGATCCGTTCGCCTGAGTGCCCCGGTAGTGCCGAGCCCAGCTTGGCACTGCCCCAGTCCAGGCAGATGCACGATGGAGCCCCGCGAAAGCGGGGCTTTTTCGTGGGGCGGCGCCTCTGTGGGCCTGGATACCCAAACTGGGTACGAGCCTACCCACTCTGGGTAGGAAGCGCCCGGCCATGGCGGTGGCAACGTGAACCGCGGCCGAGTTGTTAAGAAAGTGTGGTCAAGAACGCGCAACAGGGGGCCGATACCCCCTCACCCCCCACGTTCTTGGATGTCCCCATGGATTTTTTGCGTAACGTCAGAGTGGTCTGGCGTCTTGGTATGGGCTTTGGCCTGTTGTTGTTGCTGGTGGCGGCCGTGGTGGCCACCGGTGCCACCGGCAGCGCGGTGCAGAAGCACGCGATGCAGCAGGTGGTCGAGGTTGGCGTCGCCAAGGTGCGACTGCTGTCGGAGATGCTCGATGCGAACAACCAGATGATGGTCGTGCGTCGTGAAATGCTGATCCGCCAGGGTCAGGAGCGCGAGGCCGACGAGGCGCGCATAGCCGCGCTGGTCAAGCGCTATGAGGCCAGCTGGACCGCCTACCAGGCGCTGCCCACCGATGCCGAAGGCAAGGCGATCGGCGAGCAGATCGCGGCCAGGCGCGCCACCGCACGCCCGCTCAACAAGCAGACCAGCGAGCTGATGGGACAGGGCGATTTCCCCGGCGCCGTCGCCCTGACCCTGGGCCCGGTGCAGGAAGCGGCCAATGGCTGGAACAAGGCGCTCGCCAATGGCGTGGCCTATGAAGAGAAGGAAAGCCGCGAGGCCGCTGCCGAAGCGATCCGCCTGGGCGAGCGCACCCTGCTGCAGCTGCTGGTGCTCGGTGGCATCGCGCTGCTGGTCGGCATTGCCGCCTCGATCCTGATCGGGCGCAGCCTGACCGGCCCGCTGGCCCGCGCGGTGGGCCTGGCAGACCGCATGGCCCGTGGCGAGCTGGACCAGGACTTCCGCCTGGGCGGCCGCGACGAGCTCACCCTGCTGGGCAACGCGATGGGCAGCGTGCGCCAGAACGTGCAGGCCGCGATCACCGCGCAGCTGCAGATGGCGCAGCAGCACGAAGCCGGCGCGATCAGCTACCGGATGGACGCGGCCGTGTTGCCGGGCGATTACGGCCGCATGCTGCGCGCTACCAACGAACTGGTCGGCTCGCACGTTGCCGTGCAGTCGCACATGGTCGATGTGATGGCCGACTACGCCATCGGCGACCTCAGTCGTGACCTGGACAGCTACCCGGGCGAGAAGGCGCTGCTGACCCGCACCATGGCCACGGTCAAGACCAGCCTGATGGCGATCAACCAGCAGATCGATACGCTGGCCAGCGCCGCGCGCGCCGGTGACTTCTCGGTACGTGGCGACGAAGCCGCGTTCCAGTTCCAGTTCCGCGCCATGGTGGCCAACCTCAACGGCATGATGGCCAGCTCGCAGTCGAGCATTGCCGATCTGTCGGAGGTGCTGCGCGCCATTTCCACCGGTGACCTCACCACGCGCATGGAAGGCCACTACGAAGGTGTGTTCGCGCAGATGCGCGACGATGCCAACGTCACCGCCGCTCAGCTGACCGCTATCGTGCAGCAGATCCAGGGCGCCGCTGGCAGCATCAACGACGCCGCGCAGGAGCTGGCGGCCGGCCACAACGACCTGTCGCGTCGTACCGAGCAGCAGGCCGCCAACCTGGAAGAGGCCGCCGCCTCGATGGAAGAGCTGACCTCCACCGTGCGCCAGAACGCCGAGCTCGCCAGCCAGGCCGACCAGGAAGCGCACGCGTCCGGCGTTGCCGTGCGCGCTACCGAACAGGCGATCGCACAGATGGCCACGGTGATGAGCGAGATCGACAAATCCTCCGCGCGCATCTCCGAGATTTCCTCGGTGATCGACGGCATCGCCTTCCAGACCAACATCCTGGCGCTGAACGCCGCCGTGGAGGCTGCGCGTGCCGGCGAGAACGGGCGCGGGTTCGCCGTGGTCGCCAGCGAAGTGCGCACGCTCGCACAGCGTGCGGGTACGGCGGCCAAGGAGATCAAGGACCTGATCGGCGAGGCCAGCGACAAGGTCAAGACCGGGTTGAGCGTGACCGTGGAATCCGAAGCCGCCATTGCCCGGTTGACCCAGGCCAGCTCACGCACCAACCAGCTGATGAGCGATATCGCCGCAGCCACCAAGGAACAGGCCGCCGGCATCGAGCAGGTGAACCAGGTGGTGGTGCAGATGGACCAGGTGACCCAGCAGAACGCGGCGCTGGTGGAAGAAGCCACCGCGGCCAGCCGCGCGCTGGAAGAACAGGCGCACGCGCTGAGCGAATCGGTGGCGGTGTTCAAGCTGGAGCAGGGCAGCCGGGCCGTGGCTGCCCGCCGCGCGGCGTAGTGCTCCGCGCCCCCGCACGTCGCGCTGCCCCGGCAGCGTGGCGCCGGGGTGGCAATGAAAAGGCCCTGCTTGCGCAGGGCCTTCTTTTTTGGCGGTTCGCTCCAACACGGTAGGTCACCACCGTTGGTGGTGACGCCCTTGGCGCACACGCCCACCTGGCGCGATCTTGGGATGACTTGCGTTGGTATCGCCGGGCGTTGCCGGAAGCCGACCAACGGTCGGCTCTACGCGTGATCGCTGGGCGTTGCCGGAAGCCGACCAACGGTCGGCTCTACGCGTGATCGCCGGGCGTTGCCGGAAGCCGACCAACGGTCGGGTCTACGAGTGATCGCCGGGCGTTGATGGAAGCCGACCAACGGTCGGCTCTACGGGTGATCGCCGGGCGTTGCCGGAAGCCGACCAACGGTCGGCTCTACGCGCGTGCTTTTTTCGGTTCGCTGATCCCATCGCTGACCCATCGACCGACCGATCCCATGCAGGATCGGTCGGTCTGCCACCGCAGCGTGTTACTTCGCGGCGGCGTTGCCGGCTCCGCAGCGACGCGGCGGGCAGCGCTGTGCGGTACCGGCTGCGTGGTCCAGATCGCTCCCCTGCATTGCGTCGGCCGCAGCGCCCGTACCGGCACCGCCATAACTCACCCGCAGTCCCACGCTGCTGGCACGGCTGGAGCCGCGGGTCTGCTCATGGCCCAGCAGCAGCGACAGCAACCAGCCACGCTGCAGGCGCACGTCCATGCCGGCGGCCATCGACAGGGCATTGTCGTTGTAGCTGTGCATGTCCAGGCGATAGTCCTGCGCGCGTGGGCCCACCACGTAGTTGAGGTAGGCCGCGCCCTTGTCGTCGATGGCCTGGCGGTATTCGATGTTCCAGAACGGTCGCACGCGTCCTTCGCCATCGCCTGCCAGGTAGGCCCCTTCAAGGCCGAGTGCGACCGCGCTGTTGCGCACCACCTGGCGGCGGTAGTCGAGGTCGTACAGATCCAGCCCGGTCTCACGGTAGGCATCAAGCCTGGTGCGGCTGGCTTCCACGCGACCGTAGCCGGTGAGGGTCATACCGGCGTTGCGGTGTTCGTAGCCGAAGGCCAGCGAACCGAACCACTGGTCACCGTCGCGGTTGCCGCGCGCGAAGGCGTCCGCGTCCGTGCTCCAGCGGCGGGTAGCGAAGTCCAGCGCGCCGCCGGCGATGACGCCGTCGACGAACAGGTGCTCGCCGCTGCGCCACAGGCCGTAGGCGGCCAGCGAGTGCTGCCTGCCTTCCACGCGCGACTCGCTGCCGTCCCTCTCGCTATCGTTGCGCGCCAGGCTGGCCGCCACGCCCAGCAGCAGGCGCTCGCCGACAGTGCGGTCCAGGCCGACGGTAAGGCCATCGGTGTGGAAGGCGTAACTGCTGCTGCGGTCACCGTCGCCAAAGGTAGCGCTGCCCGAGGCCCACAGGCCCCAGCCGGTGGGCAGGGAGGGCCAGGGCGCGGCCTGCATCGGGCCCAGCGGCAAGGCCAGGCCGGGGCGGTCGCGGCCGCCGGCATGGCCGAGCGACAGCTGGTTGCTGGAGCCGTTGTCGCCACTGCGCACCTGGCGCAGGCGATCGCGGATGTTGGATTGCTGCGCACTGGCAAAGCGCACGCTCGCGTCCACCTGCGCCTGCACGCCGGCGACCACGCCGGGGTCGCGGGTCGGGTCGGGCCGCTGGGCGACGGTCAGGCGCAGCTGTGCGGTGCCGATGCCGAAGCCACCGGCGGCGGCCTGGGTAACGGTGATGATCGCCACGCCTTCACCGTGCAGGGTGACGGTGCGCCCCTGCACGCTGGCCACGGTCGGTGCACTGCTGCTGTAGCTGAATGTGCCGCGGCTGGGGCTGGCCGGATCGACCAGGTCGAACGCGGCCTGCCCGTACAGCTTCTGCAGCTCCTGAGGCCACTGCAGCACCGGCACGGCGGCGGTGATGTCCACTTCAAGCACGGCCTGGGTGGCGGCCTGGTACTGCGCGTTGCCGGCCTGGTTGGCGGTCAGGCTGCAGCGCCCGGCGTCCAGCATCAGCACGCTGCTGCCGTCCACGCGGCACACCGCCGGCGTGGTGGTGGCGAACACGACCGGATTGCCGGACGCACCCCCGCTGGCCGAGACCGAGAAGCGGCCGTCCACGCTGTACGTCGGCGCGGTCGGATTGGCCACGAACGTATCGATCTGCTGCAGCGCTTCGATCACCACCAGCGTGTAGGACTGGCGGGCGGTGAAGCCATTGGCGTCGGTCACGGTGACGTCGAAGGCATGGCTGCCGGCGACCGTCGCCATGCCGGACAGCAGGCCGTCGCTGGCCAGGCTCAGGCCGCCCGGCAGCGCGCCGCCGGTAACGGCGAACGTATACGGCGCGACGCCGCCGGAGACCTGCAGGCGCTGGTTGTAGGACGTTGCGGTGAACGGTTGCGGCAGGCTGGGCAGGGTGAAGGCGATCTGCGGGGCGGCGATCACCAGCGTGTAGCTGCGGGTGCTGGTGAACGGCCCGGTACCGGAGCTGCTGTCGGTCACCTGCACAAGGATGCTGTAGCTGCCGGCGGTGGTCGGCGTGCCGCTGAACTCACCGGTGACCGCCAGGGTGATGCCGGCGGGCAGGCCGCCAAGCGCCTGATAGCGGTAAGGCGCTGCGCCACCGGTGGTGCTCAGCGTTTGCTGATAGGTGCTGCCGGCGGTGCCGGCGGCCAGCGGGGTCGCTGCCAGGCTGAGCGTAGGCGGCGACACGGTGATGCTCACCACGGTTGCGGCGGAGGTGGTGTTGCCGTCGGTGGCGCGGTAGGTGAAGGCATCCGGGCCGGCATAGCCGGCGTTGGGCGTGTAGGTCACCTGGGTGCCATTGATGGTCGCCACGCCGTGGGCGGCGGCCGTGGTCACGCTCACGCTGCTGGCGATGCCGCCGATGTCCAACGGGATCGGCGTGGCCGTGTTGTATGCCACGACCGCATTGGACGGGTGGGCCACGATCGCCTCGGCGGCCACCGCGGCATTGGACGCCGCCGACGCGCTGCCGGTGCCGGTGCCGTTGGTGGCGGTGACGGTGAAGGTGTAGGACAGGCCGACGGTCAGGCCGGTCACCTTGATCGGGCTGCCCGCGCCGGTGGCGGTGATGCCCCCGGGAGCGGCGGTCACCGTGTAGCCGGTAGTCGCGCTGCCGCCGGTGAAGGCCGACGCGGTGAAGCTCACCTTGATCTCGCCGGTGCCCGAGGGCGTGGCCGTGCCGATCAGCGGTGCACCGGGCGCGACCGCATTGACCTGGAACGTCTGCGACACGGTCGGGGCCGGCAGGAAGCTGCTGTTGCCGGGCTGGTTGGCCGCGATGCTGCAGGTGCCGGCAGTGAGGAAGGTCAGCGCACCACTGCTGGTAATCGTGCAGACCCCGATGGTGGTGGAGGTGAACGTCGGGGTCAGCCCGGAATCGGACGATGCCGTCAGCGTCGGCGTGGTGCCGAAATTCTGCGCACCCGGGTTGCTGAAGGTGATGACCTGGGCGGCCGCCGGGGTGATCGCATTGGAGGCGGCCGAGGCCCCGCCGGTCCCGGCACTGTTGGTCGCCGTCACGGTGAAGGTGTAGGCGATGCCGTTGGTCAGGCCGGTCAGCGTGATCGGCGAGCCGGCGCCGGTAGCGGTGATGCCGCCCGGCTGGGCGGTCACGGTGTAGCCGCTGATCGCCGCACCGCCGGTGGTGGCCGGTGCGGTGAAGCTCACCGTGGCCTGGGTATCGCCCGCGGTAGCGGTACCGACCATGGGCGCACCCGGCACTACGGCCGCCACGGTGAACGTCTGGGTGACCTGCGACGCTGCCTGGAAGGTGCCATCGCCGCTCTGGTCGGCGTGGATGCTGCAGGTGCCGCTGCCGCCGAAGGTCAAGGTGCCGCCACTGGTGATGGTGCACACGGCGGTGGTGGCGGAGGTAAAGCTGACCGGCAGACCGGCGCTGCTGATCGCGGCAAGAGTGGGCGCGGTGCCGAAGGTCTGCGTGCCGGGATTGCCAAAGACAATGGTCTGCGCGCCTTTCGGCGTTACCGCCGACGAGGCGACTGAAGCGACGCTGGTGCCGGTGGCATTGGTCGCGGTGACGGTGAAGGTGTAGGGGGTGCCGTTGGCCAGCCCGGTGACGACCAGCGGCGAGGCCGCGCCGCTGGCGGTGAAGCCGCCCGGGGAAGAGGTCACGATGTAACCGGTGATCGCCGAACCGCCGTCGCTGGCCGGTGCGGTGAAGGTCACCGAAACCTGGCCGTTGCCCGGGGTGGCCACGCCCACGGTGGGCGCGCCGGGTGCGGTGGGAATGGCCACGGCGTGCGACGCGCCTGCGGTGTAGCCGGCAACGCCGGTGTTGCCCGCGCCGTCGCGGATGCCGGAGGCCGCGCTCAGGTCCAGGCGCAGCGTGCCATTGCCGTTGATGCTGTCGACCACCACGTTGAGGGTGTCGCTGCCCGTGCCGCTGACCGAACGGACGACCGCGGCGGCCGAACCGGCGGCGGTCAGGCTGAAATCACTGACCGCCACGTTGAACACCGGCTCGCTGAAGTTCACCTGCCAGGTCACGCTGGGGGCGGTGGCCGCAGGCGTGCCCAGCACGACCATGCTGCTCACGCTCGGTGCCAGGTCATCGATCACGGTGATGGGGAAGGCCTTCTCGGTGCTGGCACCGCCGCTGTCGGTGCTGCGCACGCGCACGCTGTAGGTACCGGCGGCGAGGCTGGCCGCGTTGGTGGCGCGCAGCGTGTCGCCGACGATGGCGAACTGTGCGTTGGCGGTGTCGCCGGCGCCGCTGACCAGGCTGTAGGTGAATGCATCGCCCACATCGGCATCGGTCGTGCTCAGCGTGCCCACCACGGCGTTCGCACCGGCGCTCTGGTTGAGCGCGTTGGCCGTCAGGGCAAGATCGGTGGGCGCGGTGTTGATCGCTTCCACAATGATGTTGTTGATCGAATGCCAGGTGCGCAGGCCCGGATCGGCACCGCCGCTGATGAGACGGATGCGGATCTCGTCCACGTTGCGGAAGGCCGCCGGGAACAGGGTCACCGTGAGCGGAACGCGCAGCGGCGCCGGGATCGAGAAGCCGCGCGTCCCCACCAGGGCGCCGTCGCGGTAGCCCTCGACCGTGTAATTGACGCTGGTGTTCTCGCCCCAGTTGTAATAGCGGAACGAGGTGATCGAGAAGTTGCTGCCGTTGGCCGAGCGGATCACCATCCCGATACGACCGTCCTGCTCGGTGTGGGTCAGGCCCGACCAGCTGCTGTCATCGCTGGACAACCAGGCGTTGTCTTTCCAGGTCATGCCGGCGACAGGCGTGCCTGCCGCATCGCTGCTGTTGAACACCTGCAGGGTCAGGCCGGGCACATCGGCCGAGCCGCCCTGGCCATCCTGTGCGTAGGTGGTGCCGACGCCGGTGTTGCTGCTGAACACCACCTCCACCGGTGCGGCCTGCGCCGCTCCCGCCGCGCCGGCCAACAGGACAAGCCATGCCAGCACCCGCAGCAGCGGATGGGCCAAATTGGAAACGGACATGCAATCCCCTGGATCAATCCACGATCAACGCCGGCCAGCACGCGCATGGGCGCGCCCCCGGCTTCCCCTTTTCACCACCCAGCGGATATCGGCCGGCAGCGCCGAATCTGATGCCCGGTCCGCACGCCTTGGTAACAGGGCGTGGCCTGGGTGGCCTGGGAGGCCATGCAAACCATGTGCCACCGCACTGTCGGGCGGCGCGGGTCTTCGGCGAACGCACACCGCACCACCTACGCGGTGCCTGCCGTAGGCAGCACGGCATCCTCCGACTGTTCGGTGCTGCCCGCCCGGCCTGCCGCCGCGTCGATACCACCACCGGCGCAGACAGCGCGATGAGCCAGCCAGGGGCGGTCGCCGCACAAGGCGTGCCTCCGCCCCTCATGAGGCGGCAGCTCAGCTCCCGGATTCGGGCGCCTGAGCCAGGTCATCGCGCTTGTGGATGCGGCCGTCGCGGATCTCCCAGAGCTGGCCGTCGGTCGTAGCGACGTACATCGGCGTGCGTGCCCACAGGCTCCAATACACATGGACCTCGGTGGGGGTCGGGTCCAGCAGATGTGTCACCATCATGCCCACCACCGTGACGCCCCGCTTTGACGGCGTCCGGCCCAGCTGGATGCAGGTGCGGGTGAAGCCACGGCTCGCCGTGATCCGCCCGTCGGCGATGTCCAGCCGCTGGCTGCCGCCCAGTGGCACCACGTTCGGCAAGGTGGTTGCCGGCAGCAGATAGACCGCCCAGCGTCCATCGTCTTCGGGGAGGGCGACGCTGTTGTAGGTCTTGGCGCATGGCGCCACCTGTGCGGTCATCGCCAGGCTGCGCGCCGTTGCGGCGGCGGTTTCATAGGCGCTCAGCGGCGCCGGCTCGGACAGTACCTGGACCTCGCCTGCGGGCGTGCCGTCGGCGGCCATCTCGATGCGGTACAGCACGGCGGGGGTCGCGTCGATGTAGCTGACCCGGTACTGCCCGTCATGTTCCTCGGTAATCCAGCCGCGTACCCGCGTGTCCTTGCCGAAGGCGCGGTACTTGGCCCGTATCGCATCTGTCGCGCGCTCGGCGGCAAGATCCTGCAGGAAGATCGCCTTGCCCAGCCGTTCGGCACGCGACAGCGCGGCCGCGGTATCGGCGGCGCTCAACGGTGTCGGCGTCGGGGGCGTCACGGGGACGTCCTGTGCAAGCGCCATCAACGGCATCAGCACGACCAGCGTGGCCCATGCGCGTGCAGGTTTCATCATGACGTACCCCCTAGATGGCCGCTTCCTGCGGCAATGGCGGAGTATCGCCGATCACCCGTCCGCAACGCCAACGCGCTGCCCCATGAGGGGGCAGCGGGCGCAGCACGCGTATTGCGGCCTACCGGGCTGGTGTCTTCTTCGCGGCCATCCTGGCCGTTGTCTTCTTCGCCGCCTTCTTCGTTGCGGCCTTCTTCGTGGCCTTCCCGGTCGTTGTCTTCTTCGCAACCTTCTTCGCTGCAGACTTTCTCACGGCCTTCTTGGTCGTTGCCTTTTTCGCAGCCTTCTTCGTTGCGGCCTTCTTCGTGGCCTTCCCGGTCGCTGTCTTCTTCGCCGCCTTCTTCGTTGCAGGCTTCTTCACGGCCTTCTTGGTCGTTGCCTTTTTCGCGGTCTTCTTCGTTGCCTTCCTGGTTCCCCCTCCCTTCTTGCCACCGCCATCCTGCTTGTTGACGGTGGCCCAGGCGATCCTTTCGGCCGCAGCTTCGCTGCGGCCCTCATCCTTCTCGCTTTCTTCGATATGTTCGGCTTGACGCTTCTGCTTGTCGGTGTAGCTGGATTTGTCACCACGGGGCATGGGATGTCTCCTATCGGGTCTGCGATGCATCAGGCCAGCATGCGGACCTTGGGTTCACGCGCCCACTGGCGGGTTGCCGCAGCAGTGAGGAAACCCTTGGCATCTTCGGCTTCCACCACGCCCGGGTCATTGCCCACGCGGGCCGCCTTGAGCAGCGCCTGTGCACCCTCGTCGGCGGCGATCGCCTTCAGGTGCGCCCAGGCGTCGGCGATGAAATCGATGGCCGCCGATTCCTTCAGCAGCCGCTTGGCCGCTTCGTTGCTGAGCACCACCGCAACCGCGTCGAACACTACCGACGGGGTACCCGCCAGCTGGCCATCGGCCGCCAGGGTCTTGCCATCGCTGAGCTTGCCGCCGCCGATCTTCGGCGCGACCAGCTTGACCTTCGCACCGGCCTTTTCGGCCGCCTTGCGCAGGTTGCCGATCAACCCCGCGTCGGAGCCTTCGTCGAACAGGATGCCGATGCAGCGGCCTTTGAGCAGGTCTTTGGTACGGCCGATCACGCGCACTTCCGGCGCCTTCGGGACATCCTGCGCAGGGGTGGCGGTCGGCGCGGGATCGGGCAGGGCAGGCATCGCCAGACCCGCTGCCACGCGTTTGGCCAACGCGTCATCGATGTTGCGCAGGTGGCTTACCGTGCGCTCGCGCACTTTGACGGTTTCCACCTTCGACAACTCGAACACCAGCGCCGACGCCAGATGCGCCTGTTCGGGCGCCTCCAGGCTGCGGAAGAACATCCGCGCCTGGCTGTAATGGTCGGCGAAGCTGGCTGCGCGCACGCGACCCTTGACCCCGTCGTCGGGGGCCGTGGCATGGCTGGGGAAGCCCTCGGGAGTTTCGCGCGGGGTGTCGTCCTGCAGCGAGCTGGGGTCGTAGGCCACGCGGCCCTTGGGCACCTGCATCTGCATGTGGCCGTCGCGCTGGTGGTTGGCGAACGGGCACTTGGGCGCATTGACCGGAATCTGGTGGAAGTTCGGCCCGCCCAGGCGGCTGAGCTGGGTGTCCAGGTAGGAGAACAGCCGGCCCTGCAGCAGCGGGTCGTTGCTGAAGTCGATGCCCGGCGGCACGTTGGCCGGGCAGTAGGCCACCTGTTCGGTTTCGGCGAAGAAATTGTCCGGCCAGCGGTCCAGTACCATGCGCCCGATCACCGTCAGCGGCACCAGCGATTCGGGAATGATCTTGGTCGAGTCCAAATGATCGAACGGGAACGCCTCGGCATCTTTCTCGGTGAACAGCTGCACGGCCAGTTCCCACTCGGGGAAGTCGCCGCCGGTGATCGCCTCGAACAGGTCGCGGCGGTGGAAGTCGTTGTCGGCGCTCTGCAGTTTCACCGCCTCGTCCCACACCGTGGACTGGATGCCCAGCTTGGGGCGCCAGTGGAATTTGACGAAGGTGGATTCACCGGCCTCGTTGAGCAGGCGGAAACTGTGGATGCCGAAGCCTTCGATGGTGCGCAGCGAGCGCGGGATGGTGCGGTCGCTCATCGCCCACATGATCATGTGCATCGATTCGGGCATCAGCGACACGAAGTCCCAGAAGGTGTCGTGCGCGCTGGCCGCCTGCGGGAAGGCGCGGTCCGGTTCCATCTTCACCGCGTGGATCAGGTCGGGGAACTTGATCGCGTCCTGGATGAAGAACACCGGGATGTTGTTGCCGACCAGGTCCCAGTTGCCTTCGCGGGTGTAGAACTTCACCGCGAAACCGCGCACGTCGCGCGGGGTGTCAACCGAACCGGCGCCGCCGGCCACGGTCGAGAAGCGGGTGAACACCGGCGTACGAACGCCCACCTCGGTCAGCACGCGCGCGCGGGTGAACTCTTCCAGCGACCTGGTCAGCTCGAAATAGCCGTGCGCCGCGCTGCCGCGGGCATGCACGATGCGCTCGGGGATGCGCTCATGGTCGAAGTGGGTGATCTTCTCGCGCAGGATGAAGTCTTCCAGCAACGTCGGCCCGCGCGGGGTATCGCGCAGCGAGTTCTGGTTGTCGGCAACCGCAATGCCCTGGTTGGTGGTCAGCGGCGGGTGGGTGCCACCGGCGTGCTGATGCAGTTCGTCCCCTTGGCCACGGCTGTCGGCGGGAGATGCGGGTTTGGTGCGGGGCTTGCTGGCGGCCATGTGGCGGCTCCGGGCTGGCGGGAAGGCAACCCCCACACTGGCGTGCACGGCGTTAATCGCGGGTGCGAAAAGACCGGCGCGCATCCACCCGCGCTTCACATCCGGCGCCCGGGCGCTGGGTAGCGCGCACCCGGACGGGTATCCTTGGCCCGAATCTCCCGCCACCTGTCTGCCGCATGCGCGTAGAACCTGCCGACATCGAAGCCCTGTTTGACGCGATCCCCGACGTGCTGTTCTTCATGAAGGACCGCGACGGGCGCTATACGCACATCAACCAGACCATGTTGCGCCGGCTCGGCCTGAAGTCGCGCAAGGAGGTGATCGGGCGCACCGCGGCGGAGATCTATCCCACCGGGTTGGGGGCCGATTACGCCAGCCAGGACGAACAGGTGCTGGCCGGGCGGGTGATCGAGAACCTGATGGAGCTGCACCTGTTCGCCAACCGCGAGCCGGGCTGGTGCCTGACCTGCAAGCGGCCGCTGCTGGTGGACGGGCAGGTCAAGGGGCTGATCGGCATTTCGCGCGACCTCGGCCAGAAGGACAGCCTGGGCACCCAGTACGAGCAGCTGCGGCTGGCGCTGGCGCACCTGAACGCGCATTACGCCGAGAACGTGCGCATGCAGACCCTGTTGGACATCACCGGGTTTTCGCTGTCCAAGCTGGAGCGCACCTTCCGCAAGGTGTTTCAGATGACCCCGCAGCAGGTGCTCACCCGCCTGCGCATCCAGATGGCGGTGCACCTGCTGCACGGCGGCGACAGCATCGCCAGCATCGGCCAGGCCTGCGGCTTCACCGACCAGAGCGCGTTCACCCGCAAGTTCAAGGCCGAAGTGGGGGTGTCCCCGCGCGGCTACCGCGCGCAGATCGGCGAGCGCGACCGCTAGGCCCGGCTGGGCCCTGTGGCCTATGCCGCAGCCCGGCCGAACAGGTATCGTGTGGCACCTGTTGCCCGCCAAGCGATTCCGATGCCCGCATCCCCGACTCCGACGCCAGCCGCTCCCCGCCTGGGCCACGCGCTCAAGCCCCGCCAGCTGATCATGATGGGGCTGGGCAGCGCGATCGGCGCGGGCCTGTTCCTGGGCTCGGGCGTGGGCGTGCAGGCGGCTGGACCGGCGGTGCTGCTGTCCTACCTGGTCGCCGGCGCGCTGGTGATCATCGTGATGAACGCCCTGGGCGAGATGGCCGCGGCCAAGCCGACCAGTGGTGCGTTCTCGGTGTACGCGGCCGACGCCATGGGCGCCACCGCCGGTGCCACCGTGGGCTGGTTGTGGTGGGTGCAGCTGGTGATCGTGATCGCCGCCGAAGCGGTGGGCGCGGCCGGGTTGCTGGCCACGGTCTGGCCGGCGGTACCGGTGCCGATGGCCGCACTGGCCTTCATGCTGTTCTTCACTGCAATCAACCTGCTTGGGGTGAAGAACTTCGGCGAGTTCGAATTCTGGTTCGCGATCCTCAAGGTGGTGGCGATCATCGGCTTCATCCTGATCGGCGTGGCGCTGCTGATGGGCTGGCTGCCGGACGTGGCCTCGCCGGGCCTGTCCAATTTCACCGCGCATGGCGGGTTCGCGCCCAAGGGCCTGGCCGGTGTGGGCGCGGCGCTGCTGGTGGTGGTGTTCGCCTTCGGCGGCACCGAGATCGTGGCGGTGGCCGCGGCCGAGACCGAAGACCCCGAGCGCAGCATCGCGCGCGCCATCCGCACCGTGGCCTGGCGCATCCTGGTGTTCTACATCGGTTCGCTCAGCGTGATCATCGCCGTGGTGCCGTGGACCAGCGAAGCGCTGAAGTCGCCCTTCGCGGCGGTGCTGCAGGTGGCCAACATCCCCGGTGCGGCCACGGCGATCACCCTGATCGCGGTGATCGCGCTGCTGTCGGCGCTCAATGCCAACCTCTACGGCGCCTCGCGCATGATGTACTCGCTGGCCCAGCGCCAGGAGGCTCCGGGCGTGCTGGGCTGGACCGACCCGCGCCAGGTGCCGATCATCGCGGTGCTGGCCAGCGTGCTGTTCGGTTTCGCGGCCACGGTGATGGAGCTGCTGTTCCCGGACAAGGTGCTGCCGGTGCTGCTCAACATCGTCGGCTCGACCTGCCTGCTGGTGTGGACCATCTCGCTGCTGTCGCAGCTGATCCTGCGCCACCGCGCCAACCGTGACGGCACCCGCCTGCCGTTCCGCATGGCCGGCTACCCCTACCTCACCGTGATCGGCCTGGGCGTGCTGGCGCTGATCTTCGGCCTGCTGCTGTCCGAGTCGCACACCCGCCTGCAGTTCCTGTCGATGGCCGCGCTGACCGCGGTGATCGCCATCAGCAGCGAAGTCGCCCGCCGCGTACGCGCCAGCCGCAGGGCGGATTGACGGTACTGCCGGCCGCTGGCCGGCTCATCACCTCACCGATCGGCATCGTGTGCGACGGGGCATCCGGCAAACAGAAACGGCCCGCTTGCGCGGGCCGTTTCCTGTTGCGACAGGGCAGGGAGGCTTAGACCTCCACGCCCTCGTCTTCCTTGTACGCATCCACGGGGATGCACGCACACATCACGTTCTTGTCGCCGTACACGTTGTCCACGCGCGCTACCGGCGGCCAGTACTTCTGCTGGCGCAGGCTGGCCAGCGGGAAGGCCGCCAGCTCACGCGGGTAGGCATGCGCCCACTCGCTGGCCGACACCGCGGTGGCGGTATGCGGGGCGTGCTTGAGCGGGTTGTCCTCGCGGTCCAGGCGGCCGTCTTCGATCGCGGCGATCTCCTCGCGGATCTGAATCATCGCGTTGATGAAGCGGTCCAGCTCGTGCAGCGATTCGCTTTCGGTCGGTTCCACCATCAGCGTGCCGGCCACCGGGAAGCTCAGGGTCGGGGCGTGGAAGCCGAAGTCGATCAGACGCTTGGCCACGTCCTCGGCGGCAATGCCGGAGGTCTTCTCCAGCGGGCGTACGTCCAGGATGCACTCGTGTGCCACCAGCCCGTTGCGGCCGGTGTACAGGGTCTTGAAGTGCGGGGCCAGGCGGGTGGCGATGTAGTTGGCGTTGAGCAGCGCCACCTGGGTGGCCTTGCGCAGACCGGCGGTGCCCATCAGGGTGATGTACATCCAGCTGATCGGCAGGATCGAGGCGCTGCCGAAGCTGGCCGCGCTGACCATGCCCACCGGGCCGTTGTCGCCCAGCTTGCCCGGCAGGAACGGCGCCAGGTGCGACTTGACCGCACACGGGCCCACGCCCGGGCCGCCGCCGCCGTGCGGAATGCAGAAGGTCTTGTGCAGGTTCAGGTGCGACACGTCCGAGCCCCACTTGCCGGGCTTGGCCACGCCGACCAGCGCGTTCATGTTGGCGCCGTCGGTGTACACCTGGCCGCCGTGCTTGTGGATGATCTCGCAGATCTCCACCACCTCTTCCTCGAACACGCCGTGCGTGGACGGGTAGGTCATCATGATCGCGGCCAGGCGGTCGCTGTACTTCTCGGCGTTGACGCGGATGTCTTCCACATCGACGTTGCCGTTGGCGTCGGTCTTGGTCACCACCACCTTCATGCCGCACATCTGCGCGGACGCCGGGTTGGTGCCGTGCGCCGAATCCGGGATCAGGCACACGTCACGGTGGTCGTCACCGCGCGAGCGGTGGTAGGCGCGGATCGCCAGCAGGCCGGCGTACTCGCCCTGCGCGCCCGAGTTGGGCTGCAGGCTCACCGCGTCGTAGCCGGTGCATTCCACCAGCATCGCCTCCAGGCTCTCGATCAGTTCCTTGTAGCCGGTGGCCTGGTCGGCCGGGGCCAGCGGGTGGATGTCGGCGAACTCCGGCCAGGTCACCGGAATCATCTCGGCGGTGGCGTTGAGCTTCATGGTGCAGCTGCCCAGCGGGATCATGGTGCGATCCATGGCCAGGTCCTTGTCCGCCAGCGAACGCAGGTAGCGCAGCAGTTCGTGTTCGCTGTGGTGGGTGTTGAACACCGGGTGGGTCAGGAATGCGCTGGTGCGCACCAGGCCGGCCGGCAGCGCGTCGGCGGTGCGGGCGTCCAGGGCATCCACGTCCACCGTGGCACCGAACAGCTGGCCCAGGGCCACGATGTCCTCGCGGGTGGTGGTTTCATCCAGGCTGATGCCAACCGCTTCGCTGTCGATCGCGCGCAGGTTGATGCGCGCGGCGGCGGCCTTGGCGTGGATCGCCTTGGCATCGATGTCCTTGACGTGCAGGGTGTCGAAGAAGTGCTCGCCCACGTTGACGCCGGCAGCGCGCAGCGCACTGGCCAGGATCGCGGCCAGGCGGTGGGTGCGGCGGGCGATCCGGGTCAGGCCCTCCGGACCGTGGTACACCGCGTACATCGAGGCCATCACTGCCAGCAGCACCTGCGCGGTGCAGATGTTGGAGGTGGCCTTCTCGCGGCGGATGTGCTGCTCGCGGGTCTGCAGGGTGAGGCGGTAGGCCGCGTTGCCCTGGGCGTCGACCGACACGCCGATCAGGCGGCCCGGCATCGAGCGCTTGTAGGCGTCGCGGCAGGCCATGAACGCGGCATGCGGGCCACCGAAACCGAACGGGACGCCGAACCGCTGCGAGTTGCCCACCACGATGTCCGCGCCCCATTCGCCGGGGGCGGCGATCAGGGTCAGTGCCAGCAGGTCGGTGGCCACGGCAACCAGGCCACCGCGCGCGTGCACGGCATCGGCCAGCGCCTTGTAGTCACCCACATGGCCGAAGGTGTCCGGGTACTGCAGCAGCACGCCGTAGGCTTCTGCTTCCATGGCCTCGGCCGGGGTGCCCACGCGCAGCACGATGCCCATCGGCTCGGCGCGCGTGCGCAGCAGTTCCAGCGTCTGCGGGTGCACCGCGTCGTGCACGAAGAAGGTGTCGGACTTGCTCTTGGCCGAACGCTTGGCCAGGGTCATCGCTTCCGCTGCCGCGGTGGCTTCGTCCAGCAGCGAGGCGTTGGCAATTTCCATGCCGGTCAGGTCGGCGCACAGGGTCTGGAAGTTGATCAGCGCTTCCATGCGGCCCTGCGAAATCTCGGCCTGGTACGGGGTGTAGGCGGTGTACCACGCCGGGTTTTCCAGCACGTTGCGCAGGATCACGTTCGGGGTGAGCGTGCCGTAGTAGCCCTGGCCGATGAAGGTGCGGAACACCTGGTTCTTGTCGGCGATGGCGCGGATCTTCGCCAGTGCCTGCACTTCGGTCAGCGACTCGGGCAATGCCAGCGCCGCCGGCGACTTGATCCCGGCGGGCACGATCGCATCGGTCAGTGCGTCCAGCGAGGCGTGGCCAACCACGTCGAGCATCTGCGCGATTTCGGCGTCGTTGGGGCCGATGTGGCGTTCGACGAACGCGTGGCTGTGTTCAAGCTCGCGCAGGGAAGGGGCACGCGGGACGGAAGTATTCTGGGACATGGCTGGCATCTCGAAGAGTGGGCACGCACGTTTGGAAGTCTGCCTGGCCGGGGTGCATCGCACGCGCGCGCGAACCACCGGACCCTGCGGTCTTCCTGGGTGCCCCTCTGTCCTTTTGCCTGAGAGTTTAAAAGCGCGCATCTGCGTGCTTCGTGCCCCTTCGGCGCCGGCAGTGGCCGGTCTCTCCAGAGTTTTGATGCGAGTGGTATCGGGCCTGAGCGATTACGGGCGTTGCGCCTTCGGCAGCGGGTGCTTCAAAACAAAGCGCCGCTTCTCCCACCATGTAGCCCGGCGATTATAGCCCAGCGGCTTTGCCGGCTGCGGCCCTACGCGGGATGAATGGGGGCCGCCAGACGCCCCGGAATGGGACCGGTGGCATGGTGCGGGGGCCGGCAAAGGCCTATCATGGCCGGATCCTCGTATTCATCTGGCGCCGCCCGTTCCGGGCTGGCGCCCGCCGTGCATTTGCGCATGGCCCAGACGGAAGACCGCATGACGCCCGCCTCGCCCTCGACCCGCCGCCTGGCCCTGCTGCTTGCAGGCCTGGCGATGTTCGGTCCGTTCTCGATCGACACCATTTTCCCGGCCTTCCTGCTGCTGGGCGAGCGCATGCAGGTGGACCAGGTGGCGGTGCAGCAGACCATCAGCGTGTACCTGCTGTTCTACGGCCTGATGAGCCTGGCGCACGGCCCGCTGTCCGATGCGTTCGGGCGCAAGCGGGTAATCATCGGCGGGCTGGTGCTGTTCATCGGCGCCTCGATCGGCTGCGCGCTGTCGCGCGACATGACCACGCTGCTGGTGTTCCGCGCGCTGCAGGGCGTCACCGCCGGGGTCGGGGTGATCGTCGGCCGTGCGGTGATCCGTGACCTGTACCACGGGGCCGACGCACAGCGGCTGATGAGCCAGGTGTCGATGATCTTCGGCGTGGCCCCGGCGATCGCGCCGATCATCGGCGGCTGGATCCTGCTTGGCGGGGGCGACTGGCCGCTGATTTTCTGGTTCCTGGTGCTGTTCGGGGTAATCCTGCTGCTGGCCACGGGCAAGTGGCTGCCCGAAACCCACCCGGTGGAGGCACGCACGCCGTTGTCGATGCGCGCACTGCTGCGCAGCTACCTGCGCATGGGCTCCAACCCGCGCCTGTTGCGGCTGGCGGCGGCCGGTGCGTTCAACTTCTCCGGCATATTCCTGTACATCGCCTCGGCGCCGGTGTTCGTCATGCAGCACCTCAAGCTGGGCGAGGGCGGCTTTGCGTGGCTGTTCATCCCCACCATCGGCGGAATGACGATGGGCTCGTTCCTGTCCGGGCGCATGGCCGGGCGCCTGACCGCGCAGCGCCAGATCGGCATCGGCTTCGGCCTGTGCGCGGTCTCGGCGGCCCTCAACCTCGGCTATGTGCTCGCGGTGCCGCAGATCATGCTGCCGTGGGCGGTGCTGCCGATCTTCCTCGGTGGCGTGGGCATGGCGCTGATCTTCCCGATCCTGGCGCTGGCGGTGCTGGACATGTACCCGCACCAGCGCGGGCTGGCCTCGTCGATGCAGATGTTCATCCAGCTGATGATCAACACCGTGGTGGCCGGTGTGGTCTCGCCGCTGCTCAGTGCCAAGCCGCTGCATCTTGCGCTGGGCTATGCCGGCTTCTTCGCCGTGGGGGCCAGTTTCTGGTACTGGGAACGCCACTGCGAACAACGCCGTGCGGTGCTGACCCCGATCGAATGAGCCGCCACGCCCGGCCACGTCTGCAGGGCTTGCTGCACCGGTATGGACGGGCGTGGAGAGGCGCGTGCGGTATCCTTCCCACTTTGATGCAGTCCGGACGTTCCTGATGTCGACCACCTCCAAACTGCGCCGCGACATTCGCCGGCGCCGCGAAACCCTGGCCGCCAACCGTGAGCAGGCCGCCGCCTCGCCGGTCGAACCGCATGCCGAACTGCGCGACCAGCAGCGCACGCTGCTGGCCGGCGTGGTGCGCCGCGACGGCGAATGGGTGCTGGGCATGGACGGCCGTATCGCCGGCCAGACCCCCAGTGCCGCCCGCGTGCTGGCGCTGATCATGCAGGCCGCCGAACTGCACGAACGCCAGGGCACGCCGGTGCGCCTGGTGTATTCGGATGCACTGAAGGACGCCGCGCATGCCGAGGCCAAGGCCGATGGCAAGGACTTCGAGCAGTTCAAGACCGAACTTGCGGCCAGCCTGAAGACCCCGACGAAATCCTGAGGCCGGGCGGGTAGAGCCACGCCATGCGTGGCTGCATTCAAGAAAAAACCGGCCTTTCGGCCGGTTTTTTTTCATGCAGCGATGGAGCCGACCAACGGCCGGCCCCAGCGCCCGGTCAGCGTGCCGCCGGTGCGGTCGCGGCCGGGGCGGCCGCGGCGGTGGCCGCCGGTGCCTTCCAGCCGCACATCTGGCCCTGGTTCTGCTGCTTCAACCAGTCGTTGACCGGGGTGAAGTACTCGATCATCGGACCCGCATCGAGCTTGTCGCCACCGGTGATCTCACGCAGCGTGGCCTGCCACGGCTGGCTGGCACCCTTGCTCAGCATCGCCCAGAACTTCTGCCCGGCTTCCTTGTTGCCGTAGAAGCTGCACTGGTGCAGCGGGCCCTTGTAGCCGGAGGCATCGCACAGGCCCTTGTAGAACTGGAACTGCAGGATGCGCGCCAGGAAGTAGCGGGTGTACGGGGTGTTGCCCGGCACGTGGTACTTGGCACCCGGATCGAAGAACTCCTCACCGCGCGCGCCCACCGGGGCCACGCCCTGGTACTTGGCCTTCAGGTCCCACCATGCCTGGTTGTAGTGGTCCGGGGTGATGGAGCCGTCGAACACGCCCCAGCGCCAGCGGTCGATCATCAGGCCGAACGGCAGGAACGACACGCCGCTGAGGGCCATGCGCATCTGCGCGTTGATGGTGGCCTCGCGGCTTTCCTGCGGCTTGTCGACCAGGCCGATGGAGTTGAGGTACTGCGGGGTCATCGCCAGCACGATGGTGTCGCCGATCGCTTCGTGGAAGCCATCGTTGGCACCGCCCTGGAACAGCGGCGGCAGCGGGTTGTAGGCCAGGTCGTAATAGATGTGGCCCAGCTCGTGGTAGATGGTGGTGAAGTTCTCTTCGGTAGGCTTGATGCACATCTTGGTGCGCACGTCGCCATCCATGTTCATGTCCCAGGCGCTGGCATGGCAGACCACGTCGCGGTCCAGCGGCTTGATGAACTGGGTCTTGTCCCAGTACGACTTGGGCAGCGCGGGCATGCCGAGGGAGACGTAGAAGTCCTGCGCACGTTCGGTCATCTGCTTGGCGGTACGCAGTTCGGCCTCGCGCTGCGCCTTGAACTGCGCTTCGACGGTGGCGCTATTGCCACCGGCCTTGGCCAGCGCGCCGCTGAGGTTGGTCTGGTACTGCTTTTCCAGTGCGGCGGTGATGTCCAGGCTGCCGGCGCCGGGATACGGCTCCAGCTGGTCCCAGAGGTTGGACCAGTCCTGCTGCCACATGTTGCCGAGCAGGTGGGCGGCGATCAGGCCACCCTCGGTTTCGGCCTTGTCCTTGCCGTAGGTGGTGTCAAGCTTGGTACGGGCGTAGCAGTGCAGCTGTTCGTACATGGGCTTGACCTGTTCCCACAGGCGGTCGGTTTCCGGGCCGATCTGCTCGGGGGGCATGTCGTAGCCGCTGCGCCACATCTGGCCGGCGTCGGCGAAGCCCATTTCCTTGGCACCTTCGTTGACGAGGCCGACGAAGCGCTGGTAGTCGGCGCGCATGGGTTTGGTGGTGGCGTGCCAGCCCTGCCAGGCGTCAAGCTGTTTGTCATAGTCGCGGCTGCGGGCGAGGACCTGTTCGAGGTCGCCAAGCTGGCGGCAGGTGGCGGGGTTGGCATCATCGGTGCAGTACCTGCCCGCGCCGTAGGCGCCTTCCATGCGGCTGGCGATGCGGGTGAGCTCGGAGAGCTTGGCCGGGTCGCGCGGGGCGGGCATGGAGGTCATGAGTTTGAGGAGGTGGATCTGGCGCTTGGTATCCTCGCTCATGGGCTTGCCGTCATACGTGCCGGCCTGGGTGATCCAGCCGTTGAGGACGGTGAGCCAGCGTTCGTTGGCCTTGGCCGCCACGCGCTCGGAATCCTCGTTGATGTAGGTCGAGGAGAGCCACTGTGCCGAGGTCATTTCCGGGTACATGGCCTTGTACTCGGCGTTGACGCGGGCGATGAACTGGTCCGCGGTTTCGGTCGGGGTGGCAGCAGCCGCGGCGGGGGCATCGGCCGGGGTCGTTTCCTTCTGGCAGGCCGCCAGCGTCAGTGCGGCAGCACTGACAGCCAGGGCCAGCAGGAGCGGGCGGTGGTTCACGGGGACATCCTTGGGTGGTGACAGACCGGCGAAGGCTAGTGAAGCGCCCGTCACACCGCAAGGGGCAGGGCAGCAACGTCCACTGCGCACGCCCTGTAAAAGCCGTTGGCGGCGACACTCCGGAAGCGGGTCGGTGTGGGTGGGTTGGCGGGACACGCCGTAAACCCATCCCTGGGGGCTCGTGGGCGCCATGGATGGCGCTCACGAGCCTACACGGACGTACTTGCGGCGTGTCCCGCCACGCTCTGGCCTGACTCGCCGCGCGCTGAATCGAACAGCCCGTTGAAACTTACCCTTCGCACGCCGCAAACAGATCGCGGTCGCGCTCATACACCGACGTCTTCACCTGCATCAGCCCCAGCACCGAGGGGAACAGGTTGTCGTGGTCGGTGTACTGCGTCGCGCGCTGGCGCACGCAGGCCAGGTTGAGGCCGCGGTTGGCGGCGAAGGACGGGGAGAA
The DNA here is from genome assembly GCF_009832905.1 of Stenotrophomonas sp. 364. Classification (NCBI taxonomy): domain Bacteria; kingdom Pseudomonadati; phylum Pseudomonadota; class Gammaproteobacteria; order Lysobacterales; family Lysobacteraceae; genus Stenotrophomonas; species Stenotrophomonas sp. 364. The sequence goes on along the minus strand of NZ_CP047135.1, from coordinate 3,037,081 downwards.
CCACATCGTCATCGGTACCCGCGTCTGTTCCTGTGGTGCAATCGCATACGGCACGCCGTGCAGGAACAGGCCCTTTTCGCCCAGTGATTCACCGTGGTCGGACAGGTAGATCATCGCCGTGTCGTAGTCGTCCATGCCTTTCAGCGTGCCGATCGTGCGCGACAGCAGGTGGTCGGTGTAGAGCAGTGCGTTGTCGTAACTGTTGGTGATCTGCTCGCGGCTGCACTTGCCCAGGTCGGCGGTGTCGCAGGTGGGCGTGAAGTGGCGGAAGCGGGCCGGGTAGCGCTCGAAATAGCTCGGCCCGTGGTTGCCCAGCTGGTGCAGCACCACCACCCGGTCGCCGGGTCTGGCGCGTACCTGTGCGGCCAGGTCGTCGATCAGGATCTCGTCCATGCAGCGTCCGTTGGCGCACAGCTGCGGGTGCCTGGCATCGTCCAGCGCCTGCATCGGCAGGCCCTCGCAGACCCCCTTGCAGCCGGACTGGTTGTCACGCCACAGCGTGCTGATGCCGGCGCGGTCCAGCACGTGCAGCAACGACTGGTGCGCGCGGATCTTCTTCTCGTCGTAGTCGTGCCGACCGTAGGGCGAGAACAGGCAGGGAAGGGACACTTCGGTGCTGGTGCCGCACGAATGCATGTCCGGGAAGTTGATCACCCCGGCCTGCGCCAGTTCCGGTGTGGTTTGTTTGGCGTACCCGTTCAGACCCCAGTTCTGCGCGCGCGCGGTTTCGCCCATCACGATCACCAGCAGCCGCGGCCGGCTGCCTGCGGCGCGCGGCGTGGCGGTGGCGTCGGTGCCGATCGGCAGCTTGGGGGCGCGCTGGATCGGATTGTCGCCGCGCAGCGCTTTCGGCAGGCCCAGCAGGACATTGCCGGGGGTAGCCAGGTAGCGCACCTCGCGCTGGTTTCGCATCAGCGCCGACATTTCCTGGAACGAGAGCATGGCCCCGCCCAGTGCCACCAGCAGCGAGAGCAGCAGGAAGCCGGCACGCCACAACAGCGCCTTGCCCCAGCTGCGCTTGACCAGTTGCACCCGCCACAGCACCAGCATCGGCAGCAGCGCCAGCAGCACCAGCGGCGCAATCAGCGCCGGGGTCATCAGTTCGCCGCTTTCCTTGTGGTCGGTGGCCAGCACATTGCGCAGCATGTCCGCATCCAGGTAGATGTGGTAACTGCCCATGTAGTGCGCGGCCATCGCGGTACACAGCAGCAACACCCCGATCACTACCTTGGCGTTCCACCGCCATACCAGCAGGCCCATCAACAAGCAGTGCGCGCCCACCAGGAACAGCAGCAGCGAGGTGGCAAAGCGCAGGCTGCCCGGGTGGGTGGCCATGGCGCTGTGCCAGAACAGGCCATTGCAGGCCAGCGCGAAGAACACGCTGGTCAGTACGATCAGCGCTTCGGTCGAGAGCTGCGGCCGCCATGACACCAGGGTGGTCAGCGCGGGCAGGCGCGCACTGCGTGGCAGGGTGGCGCTCATGCGGCTTCTCCCTGTGCAAGGGGGGCAGGCACGGTCTGCGTGCGCGCGACGATGCGCTGTGCCAGCAGGTACAGGCCCAGCGAGAGGGTCCAGCAGGTGGCCACGGTCCACAGGTCATGCGACAGGAAGTGCGCGCCCCGCAGTTGCTGGGACAGGCCGAACACGCCGCCGGCCACCAGCCCTACCGCCAACCCGCGCCAGCGCCACGCCGGGCGCACCAGCAGCGCGAAGAAGTACAGGCTGACCCAGGCGAAGCCGGCGCTGGAATGCCCGGCCGGGAAGCACACCCCGTGCGGCATGCCCGGCGCACGGCTGGCGAACAGACCCACGTACTCGCGGTGCCCGCCATAGCGGGCCAGGTCCCATGGGCAGTCCATGTTGGTCAGCGACTTCAGCAGCGACACCGCGCCGGTACCCAAGGCGACCGCCAGCACCAGGTACAGCAACGGCCAACGCCATGCCGCAGCGCGGTCGCTGCGCCAGGCGTGCGTGCACAGCAGGATCGCAACCAGTGCCCCCAGCGTGCTGGCCCACTTGCCGCCCTTGTGCACCAGCTGGCTGGTGGCCCAGGCGTTCTGCAAGGCCCAGTGCTGGCCTTCAAGCCGATAGAACTGGTCGGCCAGCCACTGGTCGCCGCCCATGCCCATCAGCACCCCGCTGGCGGCAAGGGTGAGCAGCAGAGGCAACCACAGGTGACTGCGCAGGAAACCCGGGCGGGCGGACGCGGCCAACGGAAGCGGGCCAAGCGGTACGGCAGGAACTGAGGACATGGGCAAGGCGCCGGGCGGGGTGATCCGCGGCCATGGTCGTCAGCGGTGTGTCGGAGAGCGGTCGGAGCGGTGTTGGCCGCAGGTTAAGCCCCATCCCCCGATGCCGCCGGTTCAGTCCTGCTCGTCGTCCGATGCCGCATCGCGCGCCAGGTGGGCGTCGCACCCGGCACGCCATGCGCGGCCCGGTACCAGCTGCCAGCGATTGCGGTTGCTGCTGCCGATGTCCACCACCTGTGCAGCGTCCACGCAGGGGCTCATGGCCTGGTCCAGCACCAGCAGCCAGCGTGTCTCCGGCGCCTGCTGCAGCCATGGACCGGCCTGCTGCCACTGTTCGTCCCACGGGCGCTTGAAGCCGAACTCGGTCACCGTGCGATCGGCCTGCAGCAGGTTCTGCTCGCGCCACGCCACCAGGCCCAGCTGCGCGTCCGGCCCGATCCGCTGGCCAACCCGCTGCATCAGTGCCGAGGCCGAACTGTAGGGGTCCAGCGCCGGCATCAGGCCCCAGCCGTACAGGTTCCAGAGCAAGCAGGCGCACACCACCACCAGCGCGCCGACGCGTCGCTGGCGCAGCCACACCACTGCGGCCGCCAGCAGCACGCCGAACCCGAGCACCCAGCCCCCCAGCAGTGGCAGCAGGCTGTCGGGCATGCCACGCCGGCCCAGCTGGGCATGCGCCCACGGGCTTCCGCCGAGCAATTGCACGCTGACGTACAGCGCGGCAGCGGCGAGCACGCCCACATAGGCCAGCAGCAGCCAGCGCGGGCCGGTGCGGCGCAGCAGCCCGGGCAACACCGGCGCAGCGGCCACGCACAGCAGCGGCAGCATCGGGAAAATGTAGACCTCGCGCTTGCCCGGGCTGGCGCTGAAGAACACCAGCACCAGCAACGCCCACCCCAGCAGCAGCCAGTAGCGGCCATCCAGGCGCTTCAGCCGCCGCCACCACGCCGGTAGCAGCGCCGGCAGCAGCAGGCTGCCGGGCAGCCACAGCGTGGCCATCACCTGCAGGTAATACCAGGCCGGCTTCACGTGGTGCCATGCATTGGCGTAGCGCGTGCCGGTCTGTTTGAACAGCAGTTCGCGCGCGTAGGCGTGCAGGCTGGGGTCGGCAGAGTGCAGGAGGGCAAGGCCCAGCGGCACCAGCCACACCGCCGTGCCGAGCAGGAACCCGGGCACCAGCAGCCACAAGGCGCGCCCCCGGCCCGCGTGGCCGTCGTCGCCCCGCACCCGCCACCGCCACAGCGCCCAGGGCACCAGCACCAGCAGGGGCAGGAAGCCTACCCCCTTGGTCACCGTTCCCAGGCCGGCGGCGAACCCGGCCACCAGCACCGCGCGCCGGTTGGGCGCCTCCAGCAGGTGCCGCAGCAGGCCCCACATGGCCAGCGTGGTCAGCCCCACCAGCACCATGTCGATCTGCGCGCGCTTGGCCATCAACCCGAACTGCAGGCAGCTGGCCAGCGCCAGCATGGCCCACCAGGCAACCCGCCGGTTCCACAGGCGACGCCCCAGGTCCCAGCACAGCCACAGTGTCAGCAGCGCCGCCAGCAGCGACGGCAGCAGGAACGCCAGGTTCCAGTTGCCCAGCAGCTGGTGGCTGGCGGCCTGCATCCACATGAACACCGGGGGTTTTTCGGCGTACAGGTCGCCGCCGCGGTGCGGCAGCAGCCACTGGCCACTGTCCACCATGGCGCGGGCGGCCAGTACGAAGCGCGGCTCATCCGGCGGCGAGGGCTGGCGCATGCCGATCCCGGCCAGCAGCGCCAGCACGATGGCCACGCAGGCGAGCAGATGCCAATGCTGGCGGGACAAGCGGGCTTCAGGCACGTCCGGATCCTTGGGCAAAACCAGTACTGTCTCCCCGACAGCGTAGGAAAAGCGTCGAAACCGGGCCATTGCGACCGGATTCCGACATGGATGCGGCTACCATGCGCCGATCCGTTCACGAGAGTCTGCCATGCGGCTCCTGGTCATTGAAGACAACCGCCAGCTGGTCGCCAACCTGTTCGACTATTTCGAGTCGCGCGGTCACGTTCTGGACGTGGCCCCCGACGGCGTCACCGGCCTGCACCTGGCCGCCAGCCATGCCTACGACGCCTTGATCCTGGACTGGATGCTGCCGCGCATGGAAGGCCCGGAGGTGCTGCGCCGGCTGCGCGCCGACCACGGCTCGGAGGTGCCGGTGATCATGCTTACCGCGCGTGACGAGCTGCCCGACAAGATCGCCGGTTTCCGCGCCGGTGCCGACGACTATCTGACCAAGCCCTTCGCGCTGCCCGAGCTGGAAGTACGGCTGGAGGCGCTGATGGTGCGTGCGCACGGGCGCAACCCGCGCAAACTGCTGGAGGTGGCTGATCTCAAGCTGGACCTGGCCACGCTGGAGGCGCATCGCGATGGCAAGGCGCTGCACTTGTACCCGGCCTGCCGCAAGCTGCTGGAAGTGCTGATGCGCGCCAGCCCCGGCGCGGTAACCCGCCAGCAGCTGGAATTCGCGCTGTGGGGCGATGAACCACCGGACGGCGACCTGTTGCGGTCGCACGTGTACGAACTGCGCCGCAGCGTGGACGGCCCGTTCCAGCAGAAGCTGATCCACACCCTGCCGCGGGTGGGATACCGGCTGGGTGTGAGCGCCGCGGACAGTGCCGATGAAACCTCGTAAACCCGCTCCGCTGCATCGGCGCCTGGTGTGGTGGCTGCTGGGCTACCTGGGTCTGATCTCGCTGGCGGTGTTCAGCGTGGGCAACTACGTGCACGAACATGCCGAGCATTCGGCCTGGCGCGCGCTGCTCAATTCCGAGCTGGACAGCATCGTCAACCACATCGAACACGAGCCGCACTACCGCTGGCAGGACTCGGACACACTGCGACTGTTCACCGTGGATGGCAGCGAGCGCGTGCCCCCGATACTGCGCACGCTGCACCCGGGCCTGCACGACGGGGTGGTGATCAATGGTCGGTCCAGCGCGGTGATGGTCCGTGATACCGCCACGCTGGGGCGGCTGGCGCTGGTGCTGGACATCAACGACTTCCACGAGCTGGAAGAGTTCGCGACGCGCTGGGTGATGCTGGCAGGCGTGGTGATGATCATCGTGACCGTGCTGATGGCCTCCTTCGGCGTGGGCCGGTTGGTACGCCCGCTGCGGTCGCTCGCCCAGCGCATCGACGGGCTCAAGCCCGGCGTGCCGGGACAGCGCGTGCAGGTGGACCCGCGCGGCAGTTCGGAGCTGTACGTCATTGCCGACGCGGTCAACGACTACCTGGCCCGCAATGAACAGTTCGTCGAGCGCGAGCGCGTGTTTGTCAGCACCGCCAGCCACGAGCTGCGCACGCCGATCGCGGTGATCACTGGTGCGGCCGAACTGGCGCTGGAGCAACCGGGCCTGCCCGAACGCGCGCGCCAGCAGATGCAGCGCGTGCATCGCACCGCACAGGGCGTGGAACAGTTGATCCAGCTGCTGCTGGTGCTGGCCCGCGAACCGGCGCGGCTGGTCGCGCTCGGCGAGCGCATTGCATTGGACCAGCTGGTACCGGCCATCATCGAAGACCACCGCCACCTGATGGGCGACAAGGACCTGCGCATCGCCGTGGATGGCCTGGCCCGCATCGACATCATCGCGCCACCGGCGGTGGTGCAGGCGGCCATCGGCAACCTGCTGCGCAACGCCATCGAAAACAGCGGGCGCGGCACCATCCATGTGCACGTGTCCGACCGGGCTGTGGTGACGCTGCAGGATCCCGGCCATGGCATGAGCCCCGAGGAAATCGCCGCGGTGCATGCACGCCTGGCGCGTGGCGATCGCAACGAGCAGAGTGGGATCGGGCTGGAGCTGATCGCCAAACTCTGCGACCACCTGGGTTGGGCGCTGCAGCTGGAGCCCTGTGCGCCACGCGGCACCCGGGTGATTCTGGATCTGGGGGCGTCGCTGCCGCAGGCAGCAGGCGAGGCGCTGACGTAATCGATCTGGCGAACGCTGCACTGCAGGGTGGCGCAGCGTGAAGATGATGTTAACCTCTGGAAGGGCGCCGCTTTATGTGGCGCTTTTTTTTCTTCGATCGACAGAGGATGGCAAGATGCCGACCGAAACCAGTACTGCGCTGATCACCAACGATATCGTCGGGCTTGGCCTGATTGCCGCCACGCTCGCCGTGATTTTCTGGGCAGCCAGTGGCCCGACCCCGCAGCTGAAAAAGATCTTCGCCTGGGTGCCGGCGTTGCTGCTGTGCTACTTCATCCCGGCCATCTACAACACCGTCGGCCTCATCGACGGCCACAACACCTCGCTCTACAACCCGGTGGCGCGTGACGTGCTGCTGCCGGCCGCGCTGGTGCTGCTGACCCTGTCGATCGACCTCAAGGGCATTCTCAAGCTGGGCCCGAAGCTGCTGGTGATGTTCTGCGCCGGCACGCTGGGCATCATCCTGGGCGCGATCGTGTCGTTCCAGGCCATGTCCTGGATCCACCCGGCAACCGTCGCGGGCGATACCTGGAAGGGCATGGCCGCACTGGCCGGCAGCTGGATCGGCGGCGGCGCCAACATGGTGGCGATGCGCGAAGTGTTCGGCACCGATGCCACCACCTTTGGCCAGTTCGCCGTGGTCGACGTGGCCTGTGCCAGCCTGTGGATGGCGGTGCTGCTGTTCCTGGCCAACCGCGCCCAGCAGATCGACACGCACAACGGTGCCGACACCCGGGCCATCGATGAAATGAAGGCGCGCATTTCCGCCTATGAGGCGCAGAACGCCCGCATTCCCAGCCTCACCGACCTGATGGTGATCGTGGGTGTGGCGCTGGGCGGAGTGGGCCTGGCACATGCCATCGCCGCACCGTTGAGCGGGTGGTTCAAGGCCAACGTCAGCTGGGCCAGCCAGTTCAGCCTGGACAGCGCGTTCGTGTGGGTGGTGCTTTTGTCCACCGCCCTGGGCCTGGGCCTGAGCTTCACCCGCGCGCGGCGGCTGGAATCGGCCGGTGCATCGCGGCTGGGCACGCTGTTCCTGTACTTCCTGATCGCCTGCATCGGCATGCAGATGGACCTGTTGTCGCTGCTGGACCGCCCGTGGCTGTTCGCGCTGGGCGCGATCTGGATGCTCACCCACATCCTGGTGCTGTGGATTGCGGCCAAGCTGCTGCGCGCGCCGCTGTTCTTCTTTGCGATCGGCTCGCAGGGCAATATCGGCGCCGCCGCGTCGGCACCGGTGGTGGCTGCCGCGTTTCATCCCTCGCTGGCCCCGGTGGGCGTGCTGCTGGGCACGGTGGGCTACGCCACCGGCACCGGCCTGGCCTACGTCACCGGCCTGATCCTGAAATGGATGGCCGGGGCCTGACCCGGTAGTGCCGGCCGCTGGCCGGCTCCTCATGAATCCATGGTGTCACCTGGTGCCGGCCAGCGGCCGGCACTACCGGGGAATTTGGAATGCCTGGCGCCGGCCAGCGGCCGGCACTACCCTTCGACGTCCAGAGTGTGGAGCGGGTATCAGACGCAGCGGCGATTGCCCCGTAACGTGCGGCCTCATGCGCCACCCCGTGGCAGGGGGCATCACGGGTGGGAATCTCCGCCGATGGCAATCGGCGTCCAGTCAGGACGTTGCATGAAACCGCAGGGATTGTTCCGATGCTGTGTCACCGCGCTGCTGTTGTTGGCCAGCGCCACCGCCGTTGCCCAGACCGCGCGCATCGAGCGCGCCGATGTGCAGGCCATTACCGATGCCAGCGCCCGTGACGTGGCCGCGCTGATCGCCCAGCCGGGCTTCGCCACGGCGGTGACCGGCGCACTCGCCGCGCGTCCCGATGGTGTGCCGCTGGCCCGGGTGATGGCCCGCTTCGACCCGCAGGCGCGCACCCAGGCCACACGCACGCTGGCCGCGCAGGATCGCCAGCTGCGTCAGCGCAAAGGGCTGCCCGCTGCCGGCGCGGAGCTGCTGCAGCTTCGCGCCTACGTGCCCGCCGGTGCCCGGCTGACCGATGTGCCCGCCGCGCAGCTGTGGGTGGCGGTGTTGCCCCGCGGCGATGACCGCCACTGGACCACGCTGACGGCCTACGACCTGCAGGGGCGTCGCCACACGCTGGACGCGCGCACCGCGCCGGCCTTCCCGGTGTTGATCGTCGACGTGGATACGCGCACGGCGGTGGAAGAGGGCATGGCACTGGTCAACGCGGGGCTTCAGGCGCGTGGCCTGCAATCGCCGGAGCGCATCCGGCTGGCCGCCAACGGCAGCGCCTCGCTCGACCTGACCCGCCTGGACCGCATCCGCCTGGCCGACGACCAGGAGCCGTGGGCGTTGGGCGGTGCGGAAGTGTTCGCGGTGGTGTCGGGCCTGCAGATCGGCGCGGCCGAACCCGAGATGGCCACGCTGACCCTGCCGTACCTTGACCACGACAACACCGACTACACGCCTGGTCAACCGCTGGTGATCTGGGGCAACTACCGCTTCGACGCGACCAACGTACAGCTGTTCGAAGATGACGGCGACACCAACTACCAGGACCTGCTGGTGGCATTGACCGATGGCGTCAAGGCGGCACTGGGTGCGTTCGCACCGGAGTACGCGGTGATCGCCGACATCGCCGGCGCCATTCTCAAGGCGATGCCCACCACCTGGTTCGCCAACGACACCGACTACCTGGACAGCTTCTACCAGCTGCAGCGCGGGCAGGCCTACACCGACCGCATGGGCGCGGCCAACAACGCCAAGGTCACGCTGACTCCGGTAACCCTGACCGAATAACGCGTCGGGTAATTCCGGTCGCTGACCGGCTCGCAATCCCCACGCACCCGGTAGTGCCGGCCGCTGGCCGGCTCCTCGCAACATCGACGCAAAGGTAGCGCCGGCCGCTGGCCGGTTCCTCGCAACATCGACGCAAAGGTAGTGCCGGCCGCTGGCCGGCTTCTCGCAACATCGACGCAAAGGTAGTGCCGGCCGCTGGCCGGCTCCAGGCGAAACCGTGGGTTCATGAGGAGCCGGCCAGCGGCCGGCACTACCGGGTGCGGTTCACGGACGCCGGCCGAACCAGGTGCGGTTGACGGGAACCAGCCGAACCAGGTGAGCTTCACGGTAACCCGCCGACAACCGGCTTCCGCCATGAAAAAACGGCGGCGCTTTCGCGCCGCCGTTCCGGTACTCCACCGATGTCGCCGCTCAGCAGCAGCGGCCCCCGTTCCTGCCGCCGTAGCGCGCCTCCTGGCGCTCGCGGAAGAAGGTCTTGTAGTCCATCGGCACGCGGTCGGGATGGTTGTCGAGCACGTGGCGTACGTAGTTGTCGTAGTCGGGAATGCCGCAGCACAGGCGTGCGGTCTGCACCAGGCGCCGCCACAACCGGCGGTGCGCCTGGTACTGCCCAACCGGAACCAGTTCCGTACTCATCACAGGTCCGCCATCTGGTGCGGCTGCAGCGCCACGTACGGGGTTTCCTTGTCCGTGCGCTGCGGATTGCGGCGCGCCTGCACGATGGTCTTGATCGCATAGAACAGGATCGAGAACACCACGAACAGGAACAACACGGTCAGGCTGGTGTTGACGTAGGCGTTGACCACGATCTGGTGCATCTGGTCCAGACTCTTGGCCGGCGCGGTGATGGTGCCGGTGGCGATCGCGTCCTGGAACTTGTGCGCCTGCGCCAGGAAGCCCTGGGCCGGGTTCTTGTCGAAGATCTTGATCAGGCCCGCATACGTGGTGCAGATCAGCAGCCACACCGCCGGCACGCCGGTCACCCAGGCAAAGCGCTCGCGCTTCATCTTGAACAGCACCACCGTGCCCAGCATCAGCGCAATGCCGGCCAGCATCTGGTTGGAGATGCCGAACAGCGGCCACAGGGTCTGGATGCCGCCGAAGGGATCCTTCACGCCGGTGTACAGCAGGTAGCCCCACAGCGCCACGCAACCGGCCGTGGCGATGATGTTGGCCGTCCACGATTCGGTCTTCTTCAGTGCCGGGATGAAGTTGCCCAACAGGTCCTGCAGCATGAAGCGACCGGCACGGGTACCGGCATCCACCGCAGTCAGGATGAACAGCGCTTCGAACAGGATCGCGAAGTGGTACCAGAACGCCATCATCGCGTTGCTGCCACTGGGAATGGCCTGGTGCAGGATCTGCGCGATGCCCACCGCCAGCGTGGGCGCGCCACCGGCACGGTGCAGGATGGTCGGCTCGCCGATGGCCAGCGCGGTGGCTTCCAGCTGTTCGGGGGTAATCGCAAAGCCCCAGGTGGTACTGATGAAGTGCGCGGCCGAGGCGGCATCGGCACCGATCACCGCCGCCGGGCTGTTCATCGCGAAGTACACGCCCGGGTCGATGATCGACGCCGCCACCAGGGCCATCACCGCCACGAACGATTCCATCAGCATGCCGCCGTAGCCGATGTAGCGCATGTGGCGCTCATTGGCCAACAGCTTGGGCGTGGTGCCCGAGGCGATCAGCGCATGGAAACCGGACACCGCGCCGCAGGCAATGGTGATGAACAGGAACGGGAACATGCCGCCCTTCCAGACCGGGCCGTCACCGCTGGCCGCGAACTGGGTCAGCGCCGGCATCTTCAGTTCCGGCATGACGATCAGGATGCCGATCGCCAGCGCCACGATGGTGCCGATCTTGAGGAACGTGGACAGGTAGTCGCGCGGTGCCAACAGCAGCCACACCGGCAGCACCGAGGCGACGAAACCGTAGCCGATCAGCATCCAGGTGATTTCGATGCCGGTGAAGGTGAAGGCCGGGCCCCAGACGGGATCGGCGGCCACCTTGCCGCCGTACCAGATGGCCGCCAGCAGCAGGAACAGGCCGACCACCGAAATCTCCCCGATCTTGCCGGGGCGGATGTAGCGCATGTACACGCCCATCAGGATCGCGATGGGCATCGTCGCGATCACCGTGAACATGCCCCACGGGCTTTCGGCCAGCGCCTTGACCACCACCATCGCCAGCACCGCCAGGATGATGATCATGATCAGGAACGCGCCGAACAGCGCGATGGTGCCGGGCACCTGGCCCATCTCCTCGCGCACCAGGTCACCCAGCGAGCGACCGTTGCGGCGGCTGGAGATGAACAGCACCATGAAGTCCTGCACCGCACCGGCCAGGACCACGCCGACCACCAGCCACAGCAGGCCGGGCAGGTAGCCCATCTGCGCGGCCAGCACCGGGCCCACCAGCGGCCCCGCGCCGGCGATGGCGGCGAAGTGGTGGCCGAACAGCACGTGCTTGTTGGTGGGCACGTAGTCCAGGCCGTCGTTGTTGAGCACCGCCGGGGTGGCCCGGGTCGGGTCGAGCTGCATCACCTTGTCGGCGATGAACAGGCTGTAGAAGCGGTAGGCGATCAGGTAGATCGACACCGCGGCGACCACGATCCACAACGCGTTGATGTGTTCGCCCCGGCGCAGTGCGACCACGCCCAGACAGAACGCGCCGAGCAGCGCTAGCGCGGCCCAGCCCAGCTTGGAAAAACCTTTCATGAGATTGCGTCTCCCTGGAGATCGTCGTAAGAGTCTGCCTTGGCACCGATGGGGTCAATGCAAACGCAGGTGCTTGCCGCTAGTACTTTGGTCGTAGGGCGCAACGTGGCGCGCGTTGGGATGCGGACAGCGGCCCGGCACACGCGCGCGCCTGCAAGGCACGCGAACGCCACCGTTGGAACAATCGGTTGCGGGCGTGGCGATTGGCGGCTGCCACCCAAGCGCCCATCTTGTTGGCTGGTTTCCTTTTGCTGGAGTCGAGATGAGCAGCCCCACCCCGGTGCGCGTACAGCGCACGATCCGTGGCATGGCCACCTCCGATGGCGCCGGCGTGCGCCTGACCCGGGTGATCGGCGGCCCCTCGCTGCCCGACCTGGACCCGTTCCTGCTGCTGGATGAATTCGGCACCGACCGTGCCGAGGACTACATCGCCGGCTTCCCCAGCCATCCGCACCGCGGCTTCGAAACCGTCACCTACATGCTCGACGGGCGCATGCGGCACAAGGACAACCACGGCAACGAAGGCCTGCTCACCCCGGGCAGCGTGCAGTGGATGACCGCCGGCCGTGGACTGGTGCATTCGGAGATGCCGGAGCAGGAATCGGGCCAGATGCGCGGCTTCCAGCTGTGGGTGAACCTGCCGGCGCGCGACAAGATGACCGACCCGAAGTACCAGGAATTCGCGCCCGAGCGCATTCCCGTCACCGCGCCCGGCGACGGCGTGCAGGTGAAGGTGATTGCCGGCCAGGTGGGCGAGGTGAGCGGTCCGATCGTGCAGCCGGCCACCGACCCGGTGTACCTGGACATCACCCTGGCCGCGAACGCGCGCTGGGAATACACCTTGCCGGAAGGGCACAACGCGTTCGCCTACGTGTTCGAAGGCGGCTTGACGGTGGGGCAGGGCGAGGATGCCCGTCCGGTGGCGCGCCAGGAACTGGCGGTGCTGGGCGGCGGCCAACTGCTGCAACTGCAGGCCGGCGCCGAGGGCGCGCGCCTGATCCTGGTGGCGGGACGACCGCTGCGCGAGCCGGTGATGCGCCACGGGCCGTTCGTGATGAATACCCGCCAGGAGCTGATGCAGGCCTTCGTGGATTTCCAGGAAGGCCGCTTCTGACCGGCCCTGCCGGCCGTTGGCCGGCGAGCCCATCACGCCGCAACACCCCGGGTAGTGCCGGCCGCTGGCCGGCAACCCCATGGCGCGACAGAAGCACGGGTAGCCCCGGCCATCTCAGCGCCCTGCGGCGACCGCGGCAGGCGTAAGGTTCATACCTTGGGTCAGTGACTGCAGCGCACCCAGCTCCTTGGCATCACCGGCATACAGCGCGATCTGCGCGTAGCGGTTCTTGTCGAACTTCACCACGGTGATGCGGCGCGTTTCGTAGCCCGGCGGCTGCTGGCCGCCCAGGTCGGGCTGGTACCAGTACAGCGATTCACCGGCGAACAGGCCCTTTTCCTGGCGCAGCGGACGGCTCAGCGGCAGGTTCGGGTCGCGTGCGGTCAGCATCAGGCTGAGCACTTCGCGGCCATCGCCGGTGCTGGCCTTGCACAGCACGAAGTCGGCCTGCGCCTGCTCCTGCCATTGCAGGCCGCTGTCGGCGGGCAGGGACGGACACACATTCGAGGACTGGGCCGAAACGGCCGCAGCGGACAACAACAGGCTCAGGCACACGGCAGCGCGCAGGACGTTCATGGCTTCCCCCAACGGTCGAAGTGGCCGCGCGTCGTGCTGGCAGAGGGGTTCCGGGGGCCGTAGACAACCCAGGCCGTCCGTGCGCATTTCCCCATGCGCGTCCCGGAGTACCTCGCCTGCCAGGTGACGGCGTGGTGATTCGGACCTTAACGGAATGTGACTGGATCTACAAATAACTGTTTCAGATGGTCCCCTCCGTGGGCCACCACGCCTTGAATCGGACGGCCGGGAGCCGAGCGGTCCCGGCCGCCGAGGCTCAGCGCGGCTCGGTGCCGATCCACTTGTAGGCAATGCCGCCAATCAGGCCGCCCAGGAGCGGGGCCAGCCAGAACAGCCACAGCTGGCTGAGTGCGCCGCTGCCGGCAAACACTGCCACCGCCGTGGAGCGCGCCGGGTTCACCGAGGTATTGGTCACCGGAATGCTGATCAGGTGGATCAGGGTGAGCGCCAGCCCGATGGCGATCGGCGCGAACCCGGCCGGGGCGTTGCCGTGGGTCGAACCCATGATGACCACCAGGAAGAACGCGGTGAGGACCACTTCGCACAGGAACGCTGCGGCCACGCTGTAGCCACCCGGGGACAGGGTGCCGTAGCCATTGCTGGCGAATGCACCGGCCTGGCTGCCGTCGATGGCGAAGCCCGGGGCACCCGAGGCGATCTGCAGCAGGATGAAACCGGCCAGGATGCCGCCCAGCACCTGGGCCACGATATAGGGCAGCAGGTCGCGCGCGGGGAAACGACCGCCGGCCCACAGCCCCAGGCTGACGGCGGGATTGAAGTGCGCACCGGAAACGTGGCCGAAGGCATACGCACCGGTGAGCACGGTCAGCCCGAAGGCCAGCGCCACGCCCACGAAACCGATGCCAAGCGGGTTGCCATCACCGCCGAACTTGGCCGCCAGCACCGCGCTGCCGCAGCCCCCCAGAACCAACCAGAACGTGCCGAGAAACTCCGCGGCCAGACGTTTGCCCATGCTCATCGTTCGTTCTCCACCTGATGCCCGGGACGGGCAGGCAGAACGTAGCTGAATCGCGGTTCATCGGGGTGAATGTGGCGTCAAGACGCCGACGAACGGTGCCGACTCACGGCGTAGGCAGCGGAATGAATTCCTTGTCGTCGCCGGGAATCGTGCCGAAGCGCCCGGCGTCCCAGTCGTGCTTGGCCTGCTCGATGCGCTCGGTGGAGCTGGACACGAAGTTCCACCACAGGTGGCGCGGCCCATCCAGCGGTTCGCCCCCCAGCAGCATCGCCTTGACCGGCGTCTTGGCGCGCAGCCGACCGCGCGCATTGAGTTCCGGAATCACCAGATGCTGCGCGGGCAGATCCACGCCATCCAGCTGCGCGTCGCCTTCGAGGATGTACAGGGCGCGCTCGACATGGCCGGTATCCAGGTCGATTTCCGCACCCGGATCCAGATCGATCGCCACATTCAACGTGTCCGCGAACACCTTCACCGGCGATTCTTCGCCATACGCACGCCCGGCGATCACCCGCAGCCAGGCACCGTCGCGGCGCTGCTGGGGCAGGGTGGCCGCCGCGTGGTGGAAGAACCCGGGATCGGTTTCCTCGAAGCTCTTCGGCAGCGCCACCCAGGTCTGCATGCCGTGGATGGGGTGGTCGTGCTCACGCTCGGGCGGCGGGGTACGTTCGGAATGCGCGATGCCGCGCCCGGCGGTCATCCAGTTGACGTCACCGGGGCGGATCACCTGGTCCGACCCCAGCGTGTCGCGGTGACCGATCGCACCGGACCACAGGAATGTCACGGTCGCCAAACCAATGTGCGGATGCGGACGCACATCGATGCCGGTCCCCGGCGCAAGCACCGCCGGACCCATCTGGTCCACGAACACGAACGGACCGACGCTGCGCGCCTGCAGCGTAGGCACGGCGCGGCGCACCTGCAGGCCGCCGATATCGTGGACACGGGGCGCAATGATCGTCGTCATGCGGGCTTTCTCGCTGGCGTGGACAGGCCAGCAGGATCGCACGCAGACACACCCCCTGCATGCCCCATTCGGGCAACAGGGTGTTGCGCCAACAGCCCCACGTAGCGCCGGACGGTGCCCGACAGCATTTCATTGCGAAGGCAGCCGGGCAGAGCCCGGCGATACGCGTAGGCGTTTATGCCGTCACCGGCCAACTATCGAAGGCGGGGTGGGTCAGGTGGCGGGGGTGTGAGCGCCATGGATGGCGCGACCAAGCCCCCAGGAATGGGTTCACGGCGTCCCCCGCCACCTGACCCACCCCGCCATCCCCGATCCAGTCCAGAGCCGCTTGACGCTCTCCGCTTGCGCTCTGGCCCTTGCA
Source organism: Stenotrophomonas sp. 364 (assembly GCF_009832905.1). NCBI lineage: Bacteria > Pseudomonadati > Pseudomonadota > Gammaproteobacteria > Lysobacterales > Lysobacteraceae > Stenotrophomonas > Stenotrophomonas sp. 364. Next base: position 3,021,398 of record NZ_CP047135.1, on the reverse strand, counting down.
GTTGCACTTGCAGTAGCCGTTGCATCGGCAGGTGCCGGGCGGCAGCCCGGCTTACATCACCGGCTCACGCAACACCGCCGCATCCCAACCCGGGCGCGGCGCGAAGCGATCACCGTGCCGCTGCTGCAGCGCCTTCAAACGCTCCACCAGCGCATCGGCACCGGTCGCCCGGATGTACTGGATCGGACCGCCGCGGAACGGCGCGAACCCGGTACCGAAGATCACCCCCGCATCCAGCAGGTCCGCATCGGCCACCACCCCATCGTGCAGGCACGCCACCGCCTCGTTGAGCAGCGGCAGAATCAGACGGTCTTCCAGATCCGCAGGCACCTCCACGTTGGCCGGCACGTCCGGCTTCTGCGCCCGCCCGTTTTCCCACGTATAGATGCCCTGGCCATCCTTCTTGCCGCGCTTGCCCGGTTCCACCGTCTGCAACGCCGCCGGAATCTGCAGGCCCAGGAACGGCGCCAGCTCCTTGCCGACGCCTGCGGCCACGTCCAGCCCCACCGTATCCAGCAGTTCGATCGGGCCCATCGGCATGCCGAACTTCACCGCCGCCTTGTCGATCACCGGGCCGGGAATGCCTTCGGCATACGCCGTGGCCGCTTCCAGCATGTACGGGAACAGCACGCGGTTCACCAGGAACCCCGGCGTGCCCGCCACCGGCACCGGGAACTTGCCCAGCGCCTTGCAGAACGCCGCCAGCCGGCGCTCGGTCTCCGGCGCCATGCCGTCGTGGTGGATGATCTCCACCAGCGGCATCTGCGCCACCGGGTTGAAATAGTGCAGGCCGGCGAACTGCGCCGGGTGCTCGATGTGGTCGCGCAGCTCAAGCAGCGGAATCGATGACGTGTTGGTGGTCAGCAGCGCACCGGCCTTCATCTTCGGCTCCAGCGTCTGGTACAGCGAACGCTTGGCGTCGGCATCTTCGATGATCGCCTCGATCACCAGGTCGGCCAGCGCCACGCCTTCACCGGCCAGGTCGGCCTTCAGGCGCGCGGCCACCGCCGGACGCTTGCTCTCGTCCTTCACCTTCTTGGCGAACAGCGCCTGCGCGCGTTCCAGTGCCGGGTCGATGAAGCGCTGCTCACGGTCCTGCAGCGTCACGTTGAAGCCCTTGTAGGCCGACCACGCCGCGATATCGCCGCCCATCACCCCGGCGCCCACCACGTGCACATGGCTGATGCCATGGTCCTTGCCACCCAGCGCCTTCAGGCGTTCGGTCAGGAAGAAGATTCGGATCAGGTTGCGCGCGGTCGGGGTGCCGGCCAGCTTCACCACCGCACGGCGTTCGGCGTCCAGGCGGGTCTGGATCGGGCTGCCGCCGGTGCGCGCCCAGGTGTTGATCAGCGCGTACGGCGCCGGGTAATGGTCCTTCTTCGCCTTGCGCGCCACCTGCTTGGCCATCTGCGGGGCCAGCAGCCTGCGCGCCAGCCAGGTGTTGGTGGCCCATGCGGTCGCGCGCTGCTTGAACGGGCGGGTGGTGCCCGACAGGCCCAGTGCCACAGCGGTATCCAGCAGCACCGCGGGCGCCACGACCTTGTCGACCAGGCCGATGCTGCGCGCGGCCGATGCCGACAGGTTGCGACCGGTCAGCATCATGTCCATCGCCGCCGGCGCGCCCACCAGCTGCGGCAGGCGCGAACTGCCGCCCCAGCCGGGGAAGATGCCCAGCTGGGTTTCCGGCAGGCCGATCCGGGTGGACGGATCGTTGGAGGCCACGCGGTAGCGGCAGGCCAGCGCCAGCTCGGTGCCGCCGCCCAGGCAATGGCCGTGGATCGCCGCGACGGTCGGGCAGGGCAGCTCGGCCAGCTTCTGGTAGGTGCTCTGGCCGCGGCGGATCGCGTCATTGACGGTGCCGCGGCGATCGAATTCCTGGAATTCCTTCAGGTCGGCACCGGCGATGAAGCCGGCCGCCTTGATCGACTGGATCACCACCGCCTTCGGCGGGTCCATGGCGATGCGTTCGATCAGGTCGCCCAGTTCCAGCAGCACGTCCTGGGACATCGCGTTGACGCTGCTGTCGTGGCGGTCGAGGCTGAGCACCACCACACCATCATCACGGATCTGCGGGTGCCAATGTGCGAAGCGGAGCCCATCGAAGCCTGAGAGCATGGGAACGTTCCATCCGGTTGTGTATGGAGAAGGGGGCTATGATCCAGAGGTTGTTTCCTCCCCGTCAAATCCCAATAGCTGGGGGATGGGCGGGCCCGGTTCAGTGCCGTGAGCGGGAACCTTAACGGAACGGTGGTTAAAAGCTGGTGCGGCGTCGTGTGATCGGTCGCTGAACTTTTCCCGGGATTGGCAGTCTCATTGCTCGACGTTGGTCGGGCTGACAGGAGTGCGGCCCCACATGGCCGAGGTTGAAACACCACAGGAGCTGGACCTGGAGCTGGTCCGGCGCGTGCAGCGCGGCGAGAGTGCGGCGTTCGATGTCCTGGTGCGCAAGTACCAGCATCGGATCGTGGCACTGATCGGGCGCTACATCGCCGACTGGAGTGAATGTCAGGACGTCGCACAGGACACGTTCGTCCGCGCGTACCGCGCGATCGGCAGTTTCCGGGGCGACGCCCAGTTCTATACCTGGTTGCACCGGATAGCCGTGAACACTGCCAAGAACCACCTTGCCGCCCACAACCGCCGCCCGCCCACCGATGACATCGACATCGGTGACGCCGAGCGGTTCGACAGCGGCACCCGCCTGCGCGACACCGACACTCCCGAGCGCGAGTTGATGCGCCAGGAGCTGGAGCAGACGGTGATGAAGGCGGTGGCGGCGTTGCCGGAAGAGCTGCGATCAGCCATCACCCTGCGCGAGGTGGACGGGCTGAGTTACGAAGATATCGCGCAGAAGATGGGGTGCCCGATCGGCACCGTGCGGTCGCGGATCTTCCGCGCCCGCGAGGCGATCGACACTGAACTTCGGCCGCTGCTGGATATCGGCAGCGCCACCCGCGAGAAGAGCCGCGTATGAGCGAACACATGCCAATCCCTGGAACCACCGGCACCGCGCCGGACAAGATCGACACGCACAACCGCCAGCAGCTGTCGGCGCTGATTGATGGCGCGCTGTCGCCCGACGAGGCGCGCTTCATGCTGCGCCGCCTGGAGCACGATGAGGCGCTGGCCGGTTGCCACGAGCGCTGGCAGTTGCTGGGCGACGTGCTGCGCGGCCAGGCCTGCGCACCGGCCCCGATGGATTTCGCCGCGCGCGTGCGCGGTGCGGTCGCCGCCGAACCAGCGCCACTGGCACCGGTGGCGCCGGTCGAACGCAACCGCGAACGTCGCGGGGGCTGGCGTCGGTGGGGCGGTGGCGCCGCGCTGGCCGCCTCGGTTGCGGCGGTGGCGATGTTCATGACCCGCGAACAGCTGCCCAGCGAGACGCCGCTGGACGCGCCCGCCACCACCATCATCGCCAGCCAGGCCGAGTTGCCGCCGAGCGCCCCGGCCGCCGTGCCGGCGGCGGTGGACGCGGCCGTCGCCGTGGCCGCCGTCCCGGCGGCGGCAGTGGCGGCCGCCAGCCGTCGCCAGGACGTGGCCGCCGTGCGCCGCGCCAGTGCCACCCGTACCCAGCAGGCCGCGCGCAGCGCCGGCGAACGCAGCGCCGAGCCGCAGCGTGCCGTGGCCAGCCAGGCCGTGCCGGTGCCGGTGTTGCCCGCCGCCACTGCCCGTGCCCTGCCGTTCGGCGACGTCGCCGCGCTGCAGGCCAAGCCGTGGCCGCGCTCGACCCTGGCCCCGGCGGCCGGCGGGGCGCTCAACGCCAGCTTCTCCACGCAGGAGCCGCAGGCCGCGTTCTACCCGTTCGAGCCGCGCCTGCAGGAGGTCGATCCGGCCGCTCCCGCCCCGCGCCGGCATCGCGACTGACCCTGTCCTCGCACCCGCTCATGCACACGTTGCGTCCGGCCCCGTGGCCGGAACGCCCCCGCTTTTCCCCACGTCCCGATCCGGAGGCTGACGTCCGATGACTCCCCGCATGCGTAGCCAGGCCATGACCCTGCTGGCCCTGACCCTGCCATTGATGGCCTGCGCCCAGGCGCCGGCACCCGCCGCTCCCGTGGCCGCCGCCCCCGCCGCTGCCCCGCGCGCGCCCGCGCCGCAGCTGGTCAGCGGCCTGCCGGACTTCACCCACCTGGTCGAACAGGTGGGTCCTGGCGTGGTCAACGTGGAAACCACCATCGTGCGCAGCAACCGCCAGGCCCGCGGCATGGGTCCGGGTGGCGGCGATGAGATGCCCGAATTCTTCCGGCGCTTCTTCGGCCCGGACTTCCAGATGCCGGGGCAGGGCCCCGGCGGCCAGGACGACAGCCCGCGCATCCAGGGCCGCGGCATGGGCTCGGGCTTCATCATTTCCGCCGACGGCTACGTGCTGACCAACTACCACGTGGTCGCCGACGCCAGCGAAGTGAAGGTCAAGCTGGGCGACCGCCGCGAATTCACCGCCAAGGTGATCGGCAGCGACCAGCAGTACGACGTGGCCCTGCTCAAGATCGACGGCAAGAACCTGCCCACCGTGCGCGTGGGCGATTCCAACACGCTCAAGCCGGGTCAGTGGGTGGTCGCGATCGGCTCGCCGTTCGGCCTGGACCACTCGGTCACCGCCGGCGTGGTCAGCGCGGTCGGGCGCAGCACCGGCGGCGCCGACCAGCGCTACGTGCCGTTCATCCAGACCGACGTGGCCATCAACCAGGGCAATTCGGGCGGCCCGCTGCTCAATACCCGCGGTGAAGTGGTCGGCATCAACTCGCAGATCTTCTCCGCCTCCGGCGGCTACATGGGCATCAGCTTCGCCATCCCGATCGACCTGGCCATGGGCGCGGTCGAGCAGATCAAGAAGACCGGCCGGGTCAGCCGCGGCCAGCTGGGCGCCGCCGTGGGGCCGATCGACGGGCTCAAGGCGCAGGGCCTGGGCCTGTCCGACAGCCGCGGCGCACTGGTCAATGAAGTGGTGCCGGGCAGTGCCGCGCTGAAGGCCGGGGTGGAACCGGGCGACGTGATCCGCTCGGTGAACGGCAGCCCCATCAACACCTTCAGCGACCTGCCGCCGCTGATCGGCGCACTGCCGCCGGGCAGCAAGGTCCGCCTGGGCGTGGTCCGCGACGGCAAGGAACGTGACATCACCGCCACCCTGACCGAGTTGGCCGAGGACGCCGAACGCGGCCCGGCCCGAGCCACCGCCGAGGCCGCCGCGCCGCAGACCGGTTCCAACGCCCTGCTGGGGCTGGAGGTGGCCGACCTGACCGCCGCCCAGCGCAAGCAGCTGGGCCTCGGGGCGGGCGAGGGCGTGCGGGTGACCCGCGTCAATGGGGCGTCGGCGCGCGACGCCGGTGTGTCGCCCGGCATGGTGGTCCTGCAGGTCGGGCGTACCCCGGTCGGCAGCGTGGCCGCGCTGGACAAGGCGCTGGCCACCTACAAGAAGGGCGATGTGGTCATGCTGCTGGTCCGGGCCACGGGCAACAGCGCCTTCGTGGCGATCAAGGCCGGGCAGTAGCCCCCGCCAGCACTACGTTTCCGGGCCCGCTTCGGCGGGCCCGGTCGTTTCTGGCAGGTCGATTACGCCAATCGCCGGCGGTCGCACGCGGGACCGGGCCGGCCATGCGATAATGCGCAGTCATCCTGACGACGCGACGCGCCGCCGCCACCTATGTCTTCTGATTCGATGCGATTCATCCGCAACTTCTCCATCATTGCCCACGTCGACCACGGCAAGTCCACGCTGGCCGATCGCATCATCCAGCTTTGCGGCGGCCTCCAGGCCCGCGAAATGGAGGCGCAGGTGCTCGACTCGAACCCGATCGAGCGCGAGCGCGGCATCACCATCAAGGCCCAGTCGGTCTCCTTGCCCTACGTGGCAAAAGACGGCCAGACCTACCACCTGAACTTCATCGACACCCCCGGGCACGTCGACTTCTCCTATGAAGTCAGCCGCTCGCTGGCCGCCTGCGAAGGCGCGCTGCTGGTGGTCGATGCGGCCCAGGGCGTGGAAGCGCAGTCGGTCGCCAACTGCTACACGGCCGTCGAGCAGGGTCTGGAAGTGGTGCCGGTGATCAACAAGATCGACCTGCCCACCGCCGACATCGAGCGCGCCAAGGCCGAGATCGAAGCCGTCATCGGCATCGACGCCACCGACGCGGTGCCGGTCAGTGCCAAGACCGGCCTGAACGTGGTCGACGTGCTGGAGGCGATCGTGCATCGCATCCCGCCGCCGGTGCCGCGCGATACCGACAAGCTGCAGGCGCTGATCATCGACTCGTGGTTCGACAACTACCTGGGCGTGGTCTCGCTGGTGCGGGTGATGCAGGGCCAGATCAAGGCCGGCGACAAGCTGCAGGTGATGTCCACCGGCCGTACCCACCAGGTCGACAACGTCGGCGTGTTCACCCCCAAGCGCAAGGTGCTGCCGGCGCTGCGGGCCGGTGAAGTGGGCTGGGTGACCGCCAGCATCAAGGACGTGCACGGCGCGCCGGTCGGCGACACCCTGACGCTGGCTGCCGACCCGGCCGCCAAGCCGCTGCCGGGCTTCCAGGAAATGCAGCCGCGCGTGTTCGCCGGTCTGTTCCCGGTCGACGCCGAAGACTACCCGGACCTGCGCGAAGCGCTGGACAAGCTGCGCCTGAACGACGCCGCGCTGCGCTTCGAGCCGGAAAGCTCCGAAGCCATGGGCTTCGGCTTCCGCTGCGGCTTCCTCGGCATGCTGCACATGGAAATCGTGCAGGAGCGGCTGGAGCGCGAATACAACCTGGACCTGATCAGCACCGCGCCGACCGTGGTCTATGAGGTGCTCAAGACCGACGGCACGATCATCAACATGGACAACCCGGCCAAGCTGCCGCCGGTCAACCATGTGCAGGAGATCCGCGAGCCCATCATCCGCGCCAACGTGCTCACCCCCGAGGAGTACATCGGCAACATCATCAAGCTGTGCGAAGAAAAGCGCGGCAGCCAGATCGGCATCAACTACCTGGGCAGCCAGGTGCAGATCAGCTACGAGCTGCCGATGGCCGAAGTGGTGCTGGACTTCTTCGACAAGCTCAAGTCGGTCAGCCGTGGCTATGCCTCGCTGGACTACCACTTCGTGCGTTTCGACGCCGGCCCGTTCGTCCGCGTGGACGTGCTGATCAACGGCGACAAGGTCGACGCCCTGTCGCTGATCGTGCACCGCAGCCATGCCGACCGCCGGGGCCGCGAGCTCTGTGAAAAGATGAAGGAGCTGATCCCGCGCCAGCAGTTCGACGTGGCCATCCAGGCAGCCGTCGGCTCGCAGATCATCTCCCGCACCACGGTCAAGGCGATGCGCAAGAACGTGCTGGCCAAGTGCTATGGTGGCGACGTTTCGCGCAAGAAGAAGCTGTTGGAAAAGCAGAAGGAAGGCAAGAAGCGCATGAAGCAGGTTGGCCGCGTGGAAATCCCGCAGGAAGCCTTCCTGGCCGTGCTGCAGATGGACAAGTAAGGCCGGCAGGTCGCCCGGCAGCCGCGCGGCACCCGCCAGGTGCCGCCGGGCGCGCAGGGATGGCCCCGTCGCCGCTGCACCCGCACCGCTGCACCCGTTGCCCAAGGACACCGCATGAAATTGTTTGAGATCCTCCTGGTCGTACTGACGCTGGCCTCGGGTTTGATCCTGCTGGCCGACAAGCTGTATTTCGCCAAGCGCCGTGCCGCGCGTGCCGGCCTGCTGGACTCCGAGCCGGTCGCGGTGGACTACGCCCGGGCGTTCTTCCCGGTGCTGGCCATCGTGCTGGTGGTGCGCAGCTTCATCGCCGAGCCGTACAAGATCCCGTCCAGCTCGATGATGCCCAACCTGCTGATCGGCGACTTCATCCTGGTCAACAAGTTCTCCTATGGCCTGCGCCTGCCGCTGAACAATGCCAAGGTCGTCCCGCTGGGCGAACCCAAGCGCGGCGACGTGGTGGTGTTCCACTTCCCGGGCCACTCGGACAACGATCCGGCCAAGGGCGAGAATTTCATCAAGCGCGTCATCGGCATCCCCGGTGACGAGATCGTGTTCGAGGGGAACGGGTTGATCCTCAACGGCGAACCGGTCAAGTACGACAACAAGGGCCTGTATGCCGGCCATCGCGGCCAGGGCGAGGGCAGCTCGCTGCTGGTCGAGCACCTGCCGGGCCGCACCCACACCGTGCTGGAAACCGACTACCCGCGTGGCGCAGGCCAGTGGACGGTGCCGGCCGGCAAGTACCTGGTGATGGGCGACAACCGCGACAACAGCGATGATGGTCGCTTCTGGGGCCTGCTCCCGGAAGAGAACCTGCGCGGCAAGGCGTTCCTGATCTGGCTGAACTGCTCGGGCTGGTTCTGCAAGGACGGCTTCGAGCCGTCGCGGATCGGCTCGAGCATCAATTGATCCATCACACTCGCGTATCTGGGGAGAACGCAATGAAGACGATGAACACGCAGCGTGGCATGACCCTGACCTCGTTCCTGGCGGTACTGATCGTGGTCGCGTTCGGCCTGTATGTCGGCATGAAGCTGTTCCCGATGTACCAGGAGTACTACTCGGTGCGCTCGGCGATGAAGAGCCTGGCCAAGGAGCCGGGCGTGGGCAACATGGAGCCTGCCCGCGTGCAGGATCTGTTCTTCAAGCGGCTGTACATCAACTACTCGGAAAACGTGAAGCCGGCCAACGTCAAGTTCGATCGCATCGACGGCGGCTGGAACATGAAGGTCAACTACGAAGTGCGCCGTGAACTGATCGGCAACCTCGACGTGGTGGGCAAATTCGATTCGAATCAGGAACTGACCCTCGCCGGTGTCGACTAAGACTTTCCAACGTGGTGACCGCATTGGTCATCCCTTCGCAGATCCGGGCCTGCTCCAGCAGGCCCTGACGCATCGCAGTGCCGGCACGCCCAACAACGAGCGGCTGGAATTCCTCGGCGACAGCATCGTCAACATGATGGTGGCCCAGGCGCTGTATCAGCGCTGGCCCAAGGCCGACGAAGGTGCGCTCACCCGCGCCCGTGCCGAACTGGTGCGTGAAGGTGCGCTGGCGGTGATCGCCCGCACCCTCGAACTGGGCGACCGGCTGATCCTGGGCCCGGGCGAGATGAAGACCGGCGGCCACCGCCGCGACTCCATCCTGGCCGACGCTCTGGAGGCGGTGGTAGCCGCCATCTACCTGGATGCCGGCTTCGAGGCCTGCCGCGGCGTGGTTCTGCCCTGGTTCGGCCCCTCGATGGAGGCGCTGCCGGCCACCGGCAAGCCCGAGAAAGACCCCAAGACCCGCCTTCAGGAATGGTTGCAGGCCCGACAGAAGACGCTGCCGCTGTACGAGCTGCTGTCAGAGTCGGGTGACGACCATGCCAAGACCTTCCGGGTACGCTGTGGCGTAGCCGATCCCGCTGTCAGCACCGAAGGCGAAGGTGCCTCGCGACGGCTGGCCGAACAACAGGCGGCCGCGGCCGCCCTCGAGCAACTGGATTCCAAGTGAGCGAAGCAATTCCCCATCATTGCGGCAGCGTGGCCGTCATCGGCCGCCCCAACGTCGGCAAATCCACCCTGACCAACGCCCTGGTGGGCGCCAAGGTCAGCATCGTGTCCAACCGCCCGCAGACCACGCGGCACCGGTTGCTGGGCATTGCCAGTTACCCGGAAGGGCAGCTGGTGCTGGTGGACACCCCCGGCCTGCACCGGGTGCAGAAGCGCGCCATGAACCGCGTCATGAACCGCGCCGCGCGCGGCTCGCTGGAGGGCGTGGACGCCGGCATGCTGGTGATCGAAGCCGGCCGCTGGGACGAGGAGGACACCCTGGCCTTCAACGTGCTCAGCGACTCGGGCATTCCGGTGGTGCTGGTGGTCAACAAGGTCGACCGGCTCAAGGACAAGGCGGCGCTGCTGCCGTTCCTGCAGCAGGTCACCGAAGGCCGCGCGTTCGCCGCCGTTCACCCGATTTCGGCGCAGAAGCGCAACGGCCTGGAAGCGCTGGTGCGCGACCTGCTCAAGCTGCTGCCCGAAGCCCCGCCGATGTTCGGCGAGGATGAAATCACCGACCGCAGCCAGCGCTTCCTGGCCGGCGAACTGGTCCGTGAGCAGCTCATGCGCCAGCTGGGCGAAGAACTGCCGTACGCCACCACGGTGGAAATCGAGCGGTTCGTCGAAGACGGCAACCTGCTGCGCATCGGCGCGGTGATCTGGGTCGAGCGCGAAGGCCAGAAGGCCATCGTGATCGGCAAGGGCGGTACCCGCCTGAAGGACATCGGCGCCAAGTCGCGCATGCAGATGGAGCGCCTGTTCGGCGCCAAGGTCTTCCTGGAGACCTGGGTGCGCGTGCGTGAAGGCTGGTCCGATGACGAAGCCGCGCTGAAGGCGTTCGGCTACGAGTAAGCCGGGTCGCTGACGGCTGCGCCATGCGCATCGATGATGAACCCGCCTTCGTGCTGCATGCCCGGTCGTGGCGCGAAACCAGCCTGCTGGTGGAAGTATTGACCGAGCAGCACGGCCGTATCGGCCTGCTGGCGCGGGGCGTGAGCAGCCCGCGCAGCCAGGCCCTGCGGGCGGCATTGCAGCCGCTGCAGTGGATCCGTTTCAGTGCCATGCAGCGCGGTGAACTGGCCCAGCTGCGCGGTGCCGAAGCCCTGGATGCCGCGCCGCGACTGGGCGGCGAGGCAATGCTGGCCGGGTTCTACATCAACGAGCTGCTGATGCGGCTGGCCCCGCGCCAGGACCCGCTGCCCGAGTTGTATGACCACTACGGCCTGGTCCGCCAGCGCCTGCGCGACGGCGAGCCGTTGGCTTGGACGCTGCGCCGCTTCGAGCGCGACCTGCTGGAGGCGCTGGGGTTCGGGTTCGACCTGGCCCATGGCAGCGACGGCGAGCCGGTCGACCCGGCCGCCCGCTACGAACTGGACCCGCAGGAAGGGCCGCGCCGGCTGCTCAGCGAGCGCGGCACCGACCCCCGCCGTGGCACCGCCACCGGCAGCGGCCTGCTGGCACTGGCCGAGGACCGCCAACCCGACCCCGACGACCTGGCCAGCCTGCGCCGCGCCATGCGCGCCGTGCTGCTGCACCACCTGGGCGGGCGCGGGTTGAAGTCGTGGGAAATGCTCGAAGACCTGGCCAGACGCCGGTAGAGCCGGGTTCTACCCGGCTGCTTTGGTACGCAAGTACGCCAATTTCCCCGTCAGCCGGGCAGAGCCCGGCTCTACGGGGTATGCGGCCCCATCAGCCGGGCAGAGCACGGTGCCACGGGGCGGTTACGCCTTCAATGCAGCAACGCGTCCACTGCCGCCCGGAACTGCGTATGCGCGCCGCTGGAATCCGGTGCCTGGTGCAGCTGCCGCACCGCGCGTGCCAGCCGCGCCGCGCCGACGAAGCCACAACTGGCCTGCAGGCGATGGAGCTGGCCCTGCAGGGCACGCACGTCCTGCTGCAGCAGAGCCTTGGCGACCGCGTCGCGTACGCCAGGCAGCTCGGCCAGGAACAGTTCGCGCAGGGCGATGAGATGGTGGCGCTGCCCGTTCAGGGCGGCCAGCGCGGTGATTTCGTCCCAGTCTTCGCGCTCGGTGTCCGCACTTGCGCCAACGGCCGGCGGGGCGGTGCCCGGGCTGTTGACCAGCGCACGCCGCACGGCCTTGAGCAGCTGCTCGCCGGTGAGCGGTTTGACCAGGGTGTCGCTGAAGCCGGCATCGCGCAGCCGCGCATGGATGCTGGTATCGCCATCGGCGGTATGCGCCAGCGCGGGCGTGTCCGGACGTGAACGGCGCAGCGCATGCAGCAGCTGGGTGCCATTGCCGTCGGGCAGGTTGACGTCGATCAGCCACAGATCGTGCTGGCCGCTGCGCCCGGTGTCCATCGCCGTGGCCAGCGAATCGGCGGTGTCCACCTGCGCCGGCAGGGTCTCCAGCGCGGCCTTGAAAAAGCCGCGGCTGATGGTGTCGTCCTCGACGAGCAGGAATCGGGGCATTGGATCCCGAGGGGTCATCTGCATTGGGGCTGCCTCCATGTCAGCTATGCCCATATTAAACATGAGAACGCGCTCTGCAAGCGATTCCAACGGGCTCATCGGCAGCCCGACCCGCGTATCTGCGACAATACGCACCCTTTTTGCCCGCAGCCTGTTGCCACGTGGCCCGATCCCGCTCCCGCCTCGACCGTACCCCCTTCCAGACCGACATCCTCGACCTCAGCCATGATGGCCGTGGCGTTGCCCGCCGTGAAGGCGAGGGCGGCAAGGTCACCTTCATCACCGGCGCACTGCCCGGCGAAGTGGTGAGCGCCGAACCGACCGCGCGCAACCGCCATTTCGACGAGGCGCGCACCCTGGAGGTGCTGCAGCCGTCGCCGCAGCGGGTCACCCCGCGCTGCCCGCATTTCGGCGTCTGCGCCGGGTGCGTGTTGCAGCACCTGGAAGAGTCGCAGCAGATCGTGGCCAAGCAACGGGTCCTTACGGACAATCTGACCCGGATCGGCCACGTCACCCCCGGCAAGGTGCTGCCGCCGCTGGTGGGCGACAGCTGGGGCTACCGCCGCAAGGGCCGCTTCTCGGTGCGCCGGGTGGAAAAGAAGGACAAGACCCTGGTCGGCTTCCGTGAGCTGGACCCGCGCTTCGTGGCCGACCTGAGCCAGTGCCTGACCGTCATTCCGGAGATCGGCAGCAAGGTCGGGGCGATGGCGACCTTCATCGAAACCCTCGACGGCAAGCGCGACATCCCGCAGATCGAGTTCATCGCCGGCGACGAGGCGATCATGCTCACCATCCGCCACATGCAGCCGCTGACCGAGGCCGACCGCGCCGCCTGGACCGCCTTCGGGCAGGAGCATGGCTTTGCGATCTCGCTGCAGCCCGGCGGCGTGGAGTCGGTGCAACCGTTGTGGCCGGCCGAGGTGCCGCTGTCGTTCAAGCTGGCGCCGTGGGATGTGGAGCTGGCCTTCCGCCCGCTGGATTTCATCCAGGTCAATGCCTCGCTCAACGTGAAGATGATCGCGCTGGCGCTGGAGCTGCTGGAAGCCGGTCCGGACGAGCGCGTGCTGGACCTGTTCTGCGGGCTGGGCAACTTCACCCTGCCGCTGGCGCGTACCGTGCGTGACGTGGTGGGCGTGGAAGGCGATGCAGGCCTGGTCGCCCGGGCCCGGGAAAATGCCGAGCGCAACGGGCTGGCCAACGCGCAGTTCCATGCCGCCGACCTTACCCAGGACCAGCGCAACGCCCCGTGGATGCGCCAGGGCTTCGACAAGCTGCTGCTGGACCCGCCGCGCTCGGGCGCGATCGAAGTGCTGCAGCAGCTGCCGCTGAAACAGTTCAAGCGCATCGTCTATGTGAGCTGCCACCCCGGTTCGCTGGCGCGCGATGCCGGCTACCTGGTCAACGAACAGGGCTTCACCCTGGTCAGTGCCGGTGCGATGGACATGTTCCCGCACACCGCGCACGTGGAAAGCATCGCGGTCTTCGAGAAGCGCTGAGGCCGGCGCCACCGCCCGGGCGGCCGATGCCTCGCATCGGCGCCCGACCGGGGCGGCCGCTTACGGCTGCGGGGCGTTGACCCACTGCCCGTCCCGCCAGGCAAACGCCATGGTCTGCTCGCCGCGCTCGCTGCCGGCACCGGCGCGCACCGTGCACTCGATCACCGGCGCATCGTCGCCGACCGCGCAGTCGCGCACGTCCAGCACCTCGGCACTGTTCATGGCCAGGGTCAGGTCGGCGCGCGTTCCGGCATCCTGCTCGCGCGCCAGACGCGCAGCAAACCCTTCGCGCAGCAGTACCTGCACGCGCGCCGTGGGCGGCACCGGCGCCGGTCGCTGACGCTGCTGCTGCGTGTACAGCAGCGCCCACGTGCCGTCGACCTGGCTGAAGCGCAACAGGCGGTGCACCGCGTCCCCGCCATCCTCCGCGGTGACGATGCAGTCCATGCTGGATGGGCCCGCGTCGGTTACCGGCAGGCAGCCGGACACGGCCTGCAGGCGCGGGCGGAAGGCTTCGGCCACCAGGCGGCTGCTGTCGCTGGCCGGGCGATCGGCGATGGCCTCGTCGAACAGGCGATCCATCGCAGCCTGGGCCTGCGCCAGGGTGGGATCGGGGGATGCGGCGGCATGCGCGACCGGCAGCGCCAGCAACAGGGCGGGCAGGGTGGATCGGAGCAGGAAACGGGCGCGACGGGTCATGGGGGAACCGGGTCCTTGGAAAGGGCGCGCAGTGTAGGCCGTGCGCGCCATAATGCGTGCATGGGCATTGAAATCGAACGCAAATACCTCGTTACCGGTGATGGCTGGCGCAGTGCCGCACATGCGGTGATCCCGATGGCGCAGGGCTACATCAACGACACCGCCGCGCTCGACAGCGGCGCGCAAAAAGCCTCGGTGCGCGTGCGCATCCAAGGCGACCAGGCCTTCCTCAACTTCAAATCACGCGAGATCGGCCACACCCGGCAGGAGTTCGACTACCCGATCCCGGTCGACGACGCGCGTGCGCTGCTGGCCCTGTGCGTGGGCGGCCTGATCGACAAGCGCCGGCACCTTGTGCGCCATGCCGGGCTGGTCTGGGAGGTGGACGAATTCCTGGGCGACAACGCCGGGCTGGTGGTGGCCGAGGTGGAGCTGGAGCACGCCGACCAGGCCATCGAACTGCCCGACTGGGCCGGCTCCGAAGTGACCGATCAGGTGCGGTACTACAACCTGGCCCTGGCCGCGCATCCCTATGCGCGCTGGTCGGGCGCTGAACGGGGCCCGTAGGTATCCACCGCTGGTGGATACGGTGGGTGGGTACGCAGGCTTGCCACGCAGATGCGCCAGGGCCCCTTGTTTTGGCCGCCCGCGGCCCATAGGCATGGCGCATGAAAATCGATATATGGTCCGACGTGGTCTGCCCCTGGTGCTGGATCGGCAAGCATCGTTTCCAGCAGGGCGTGGCCCTGCTGGGCGATGACGCGCCCGAGATCGAAGTGCACTGGCATCCCTTCCAGCTCGACCCCGACGCCGGCACCACCCCGGTGCCGCTGCGCGAGGCGTACGTGGCCAAGTTCGGCAGCGCCGAGCGCACCGCGCAGATCCTGTCGCAGACCCAGACCACCGCGCGCGCCGAAGGCCTGCCGATGGACTTCGACCAGGGGCAGGTACGGGTCACCACCCTGCCGGCGCACCGGCTGCTGTGGCTGGCCGGGCGTGAAGGCGTCCAGGAAGCCGTGGGCGAGGCGCTGTTCCGCGCCCATTTCGTCGAGGGCCGCAACCTGGCCGATACCCGGACCCTGATCGCCGCGGCAGCCGCCGGTGGCATTCCTGCCGAGCGGGTCAGCGCGTTGCTGGCCGGCGAGGAGGGGCTGCAGGAGATCCAGGCCCAGCTGGCCCAGGCCCAGGCGCTGGGCATCCAGTCGGTGCCCACCTTCGTGGTCAATGACCGCTATGCCATCCAGGGCGCCCAACCGCCGGAGGCCTTCGCCCAGGCCCTGCGCCAGATCGCCGCCGACATGCCCGACACCCCCGCCGCGGCACAGGGCGGCCAGTGCGACGTGGACGGCTGCCCATAAGAGGGCCGCCCACGGCGCCGGTCGTGGCCCAGTACACGCGGCTTCTGCGACAATGCGGCGGTGCGCCATCATGGCGCCCCGTATTGGAGATCGACCATGCTCGTGATCGGCGTTGCCGGGACCGAACTCACCGCCCAGGAACGCGACTGGCTGCAGCACGATGCCGTGGCCGGGGTCATCCTGTTCAAGCGCAACTTCGCCTCGCGCGAACAGGTGGCCGAGCTGTCGGCGGCAATCCGCGCCGCCGCGCCGCGCCCGCAGCTGATCTGCGTGGACCAGGAGGGCGGTCGCGTCCAGCGCTTCCGCGAGGGCTACAGCGCGCTGCCGCCGCTGCAGGGCTTCGATGCCCTGTACCGGCAGGACCCGCAGGCAGCGCTGGCGCTGGCCGAACAGCATGCCTGGCTGATGGCCAGCGAAGTGCGCGCCAGTGGCGTGGACCTGAGCTTTGCCCCGGTGGTGGATCTGGGCCGCGGCAACCTGGCCATCGGCGACCGTGCCTTCAGCGCCGACCCGCAGGTGGTGGCGGCGTTCACCGCCGCCTACGTGCGCGGCATGCACAGCGTCGGCATGGCCGCCACGCTCAAGCACTTCCCCGGCCACGGCACGGTGCTTGAAGACACCCATTTCAACGATGCCTCCGATCCGCGCTCGCTGGACGAACTGCGCGCGCTGGACCTGATTCCCTTCGCCGCCGGCATCGACGCCGGTGCCGATGCGGTGATGATGGCCCACGTGGTCTATCCGCAGGTGGCCCCCGAGCCGGCCGGTTACTCACCGCGCTGGATCCAGCAGATCCTGCGCGAACAGATGGGGTTCGGCGGCGTGGTGTTCTCCGACGACATCGGCATGGCCGCGTCGTTCTCGGCCGGCGGGGTCAAGGCGCGCGTGGATGCGCATCTGGATGCCGGCTGCGACGTGGTGCTGGTCTGCCACCCCGAGCTGGTCGACGAATCGCTGCGTGCGGTGGAACCGCGCACCCTCAATACCGCTGCGCTGCTCGGCCTGATCGGCCGAGCAGCGCTTGGCTGGGACGGCCTGCTGGCCGATGCCCGCCATGGCACTACCCAATCCCGTTTGCTTGACACCCTTGGAAGAACCGTCTGATGCCCAACCTCACCATTTCCCAGGCCCTGGCCCAGGCCGACCTGCTGGTCGACCGTCCCACCATCGACGCGGCCATCGCCGCCATCGCCGACGCCATCGCGCGCGATTACAAGGGCGAAGTGCCGTTGTTCCTGTCGATCATGCACGGCGCGCTGCCGTTCGCCGGCCAGCTCGCGCTGGAACTGGGCGCACGCGGCCAGGACGTGCAGTTCGATTACCTGCATGCCACCCGCTACCGCGGTGAAACCACCGGCGGCGAGCTGGTGTGGAAGCACAAGCCGGCCACCGCGCTGTTCGGCCGCCGCGTGCTGCTGGTCGACGACATCCTCGATGAAGGCTTCACCCTCCAGGGCGTGCGCACCTGGTGCCTGGAGCAGGGCGCCACCGACGTGCGCATCGCCGCGCTGACGGTCAAGCAGCACGACCGCGCGCTGCCGGACGTCAAGGCCGACTACGCCGGTATCGAGCTGCCCGACCGCTATGTGTTCGGCTTCGGGATGGACGTCAATGAAACGCTGCGCTGCGTGCCGGCCATCTACGCGATGAAGGAATGATGGAACACATCGCACTGGCCGTCATCGGCGGCACCGGCGTCTACAAACTGGCCCAGCTCGACGACGTCAGCAGCCACCAGGTGGACACGCGCTACGGCACACCGTCCGGCCCGATCCGGGTTGGCACGCTGCTGGGCCAACGCGTGGCCTTCCTGGCACGGCACGGCGAAGGGCATTCGCTGCCGCCGCACAAGATCAACTACCGCGCAAACCTTGCCGCATTGCAGCAGATCGGCGCGACGCGCGTGCTGGCGCTCAATACGGTCGGCGGCATTACCGAACACTGCGGCCCGCGCGTGCTGGCCTGCCCGGACCAGCTGATCGACTACACCTGGGGCCGTATTTCCACCCTGAGTGAAGAGCCCGGCAGCGAGGTGCTGCACGTGGACTTCGGCCACCCCTACACCCCGCTGCTGCGCAGCAAGGTGCTGGCCGCGGCCAAGGTCACCGGCGTGCGTCTGCACGACGGCGGCTGCTACGGTGCCACGCAGGGCCCGCGGCTGGAAACCAACGCGGAAATTGCGCGGATGCGCCGTGATGGCTGCGACCTGGTCGGCATGACCGGCATGCCCGAGGCCAGCCTCGCACGCGAGCTGGGGCTGGACTACGCCTGCCTGGCGATCGTGGCCAACTGGGCCGCCGGCTGTGGTGATGGCGACGAAATCACGATGGCCGAAGTACTGGCCAACGTGGACGCTGCATCGGCCGGTTTGCCCGAGCTGATCGGTGAATTGGCGCGGGGGTGATTGTCATTGCGGAGCAAGCTTTGCATACTCCGCCAGTGCGCTGGTTGAGCGTACACCACCCATTCATTGAAGAAGGTCTCGCATCACCATGCCGAACGGTACCGTCAAGTGGTTCAACGACGCCAAGGGATTTGGCTTTATCTCGCCGGAGGACGGCAGCGCCGACGTCTTCGCGCACTTCTCCGCGATCAACTCCAAGGGCTTCCGCAGTCTGCAGGAAGGCCAGCGTGTCACGTATGACGTGACCCAGGGCCCGAAGGGCGCCCAAGCCTCGAACATCGTGCCGGCTGAGTAACGCTCACGCTGCGCATTGAAAACCCCGCTTCGGCGGGGTTTTTTTTGGGTGTCACCCGGTTTGCCGATACTGCGTGGCCTGGATCGAAGGTCGGCGTTCCGCGCACCGCGTGATGCACATCACGCTATAAGGACATGCATGCACCCGCAACGACGCACCATCGCCATCGTCGGCTACGGCACCGCCGGCCAGGCACTGGCCGTTCTTCTTTCACGCGATCATCACGACGTGCACGTCTTTGAGCGTGCCGCTGCGCCCGGCCCGGTGGGTGCCGGCTTTCTGCTGCAGCCCAGTGGACTGGACGTATTGTGGCAGATGGACCTGCTGCCGGAGGTGCTCGCACATGGCGCAGCGGTACGCCGGTTGTATGGCGACACGCCCTGCGGACGCACCGTGATGGAGATGGGCTATGCGGGACTGGATGCACGCCTGCACGGCATCGGCATGCAGCGCGGCGCACTGTTCACCCTGCTTGCGCAGGCGTGGGCGCACCCCGCCAATCTGCAGGCCGATACCTGCATCGTGGAGGTGGACGCCGTGCAGGGGCGCGTGCGTGATGCACGCGGCCAGTGGCATGGGCCCTACGATCTGGTGATCGCCGCCGACGGTGCCGCCTCGACCTTGCGCACCCAGGTGCAGGCCACGCAACTGGATCGTGAATATCCGTGGGGCGCGCTGTGGTGCCTGTTGCCGCGCGGCGACTGGGCCTATCCCGATGAGCTGCGCCAGCGCTACGTGGCCGCGCGCAAGATGATCGGATTGCTGCCGGTGGGCACGCGCCCGGGCGATGCGGAGCCTCGGTTGAGCTTCTTCTGGAGCCTGCCGCGCGAGCAGTTCGCGCAATGGGAGCGCGACGGTCTGCAGCGTTGGCTCGATGAGATCGCTGCGCTGTGGCCCGAGGCGCACGCGCGCCTGGACGGTGTGCGCGACAGTGCGCAGCTGGCGCGTGCGGGTTACCGCGATGCGGTGATGACGCGCTGGAGCCGCGAGCGCCTGGTGCTTGCCGGCGATGCGGCACACGCGATGAGCCCGCAGCTGGGGCAGGGCGTGAACATGGCGCTGATGGACGCACTGGCGCTGCGCGATGCACTGCGTGCGCACACCGACCGCGACGCCGCATTGCAGGCGTATGCGGCGCAGCGTCGCGCGCACGTGGCCATCTACCATTTCTGGAGCCGCTGGTTGACGCCGCTGTTCCAATCCGAGCGCGACAACCTGGCGCGTGCGCGCGACGTGCTGTTCAAGCCGATGGGGCGCATGCCCGGTGGACACGGCCACATGCTGCGCGTGCTCAGCGGCACACAGCGCGGCTGGATCGGCAAACTGGCGCTCACGCCCGGGTTCATCGCGGCGATGAGTGGACATGCTGCCCAGGCATCATCTGCTGATAACCATGCGTGGCGGGCATTTCCAGGAGAGTGAAGACACACTTAACCTGGAGTGGACGATGAACTCACCCCTGACCTGTCACAAGTAACCGATTGGCCCCGCACACCCGTGCACCTGCCAATCGCTACCTGAAGGAGATGGACATGCTGTTCCCGGCCGAAATCCTGGATGCTGAGATCTGCAAATTGCACGGACTGCTGCAGATGCTGCATGAGGATCAGCCCGACGTGATGCACGACATTTTCGAGTTCCATGTCACCAGCCTGATCACGCACACCGCACCCGAGCACCACCGCCGCATCCGCGATGCCGCACACGCGATGCTGACCGACATTCAACGGCGGCCAGTTCGACCGGATCCACCGCGGTCGGAGATCCAGTTGATGCCGCAGGTGCTGGCCGCCGCGTAACGCAGGTTGCCTGATGCCGGTGGCTCAGCGCGCCGGCAATGCAATGGCCTCGTCTTCCACACAGGCCACCAGCCGTTCGCCGCTGGCAAGGACCGGCGCGATGCCCGCGGTAAACCGCGAGTAGGCCGGCAGCACCGTCAACCTCTCACGCAGCCAGAACGCGGGCCAGCGCCGCTGCATGCCCGGCAGACGGGCCAGCGGATGCACATGCCCGCACAGCACATGCAGCGACGGGTGCGGGTGCGGATCGTGGCGCAGTAGAAACGGGCCGACCTGCAGCTGTTCACCGAGCAGCGTGAGGCCGAGATCAGCCTTGGGCAACGCGCGGTCGTGATTGCCGGCCAAGGCGCCGATCTCCAACGTGGCGTGCTGCTCGCGCCAACCTTGCCACTGCCGGTACCACGCGGCCCGATGCGCTGCGCCATGCAGCACGTCGCCGAGAATCCACAACGTATCCACGGCGTGCTGCTGCAGCAGCGTCGACAGGCGTTCCAGGTCGTCGCCGGTGCCGCCGCTGGGCAGGCCGATGCCCGCTCGCCGGAACACGTCGGCCTTGCCCAGGTGCAGGTCGGCGATCAGCAGCGCCTTGCGCGCGGGCCAGTAGAGCGCGCGGGCGCCCAGCAGCAGGACCTGCTCGCCGGCGAGCGGGGTGGGCAACTCAGGTGCCATGGCGGGTCTCCAATTGCGCGGCAGCGCGTTTGACGCGGGTTTTCCAGTCTTCATTGCTGAGCTGGCCACGCAGGCGTTCGGCCCACAGCGGAAATGAGAGCGGGCCCAGGGTGCGCGGCGCCTGCAGGCACAGCGTACGCGCCTGCAGGCGCTGCAGCGTGGCCGCCAGGCTGTCCAGGTCGAGTTGGCCGTGCAGCACTTCGCGATCGGCCAGGCCCAGCAGGATGTGGTCCGGATCGTGCTGGCGCAGCACGTCGTAGAGCAGGCCGCTGGAGGCCTGCAGTTGGCGCAGGCTGCGTGGAGTGCGGCCGGGCAGCGCCGGCACCAGCATGCCCGAAACCCGCGCGATATCGCGGAACTGACGGCGGGCCAGCTCGGCCAGGTTGAGGCTGTCGCGCAGGTCGTCCAACAGTCCCGCAGGCTGCAGCAAAACGCGCAGGCCGGCCACGTCCAGGTCGACCGGGCGTGCCGGCGCCAGCACGAAGCCGTAGTCGTTGGCCGCGTAGCCCAGCGTGTTGGGCTGCAGCCGGGCCAGGCGCAGTGCCATCAGCGCGGCGACGCCTTCGTTGACCTGTCGCCCGGCGAACGGATACACGAACACGAACTGTCCCTCGCGACGGCGCACCATTTCCACCAGCAACGACGTCGGGCCCGGCAGCATCGAGATGCGCGACTGCAGGGTGAGCAGGGGCGCCAGCCAGCGCATCTCCGGTGATGCCGGCGGTGCGGCGAAGACCGCTTCCATTTCCTGCCCCAGCGCTTCAGACAGCGGCAGCCGGCCGCCCTGCCAGCGCGGCACCAGCCCATCGCCGCCCTTGGCCAGGCGCACGTAGGCGGTAAGGTTCTCCAGCCGCACCAGTTCCAGCAGGCGCCCGGCGAACTGGAAGCGATCACCCGGGCGCAGCCGCCCCAGAAACTGCTCTTCCACCGCGCCCAACCGGCCGCCGCGCAGGAACTGCACGCTCACGCTGCCATCGCTGGTGATGGTGCCGATCGACAAGCGGTGGCGCAGCGCTACGCGCCGGTCGTGCACGCGGTACACGCCGTCCTCGTCGCGCACCACCTTGTGGAAATCCGGATACTGCGACAGCGCACGACCGCCCTGCACGATGAACTCCAGCACGCCCTGCCACTGCGTGGCGTCCAGTGCCGCGAATGCGTGGGTACGGCGGACCTGCGCGAACAGGGCGTCAGGTTCGAAGCCACCGCCCAGCGCGCAGCTCACGCAATGCTGGGCCAGCACGTCCAGCGACAGCGTGGGCGGGCGGCGCGCTTCGATCACGCCAGCCGCCAGTGCATGCCGTGCCGCGGCGTATTCAACCAGCTCCAGCGCATGCGAGGGCACGCACACCAGCGTGCCCGATTCGCCCGGCCGGTGCCGCGCACGCCCGGCGCGCTGCAGCAGCCGCGCAATGCCTTTCGGGCTGCCGATCTGCAGCACCTGGTCCACCGCCGGGAAGTCCACGCCCAGATCCAGGCTGGAGGTGGCCACCACGCAGCGCAGCTGGCCCTCGCGCAGGCCCTGTTCGGCGTGGCGGCGCACGGCGGGGTCCAACGAACCGTGGTGCAGCGCCAGCGTGGACGGATCTTCCGGCCATACCGCCGCCAGCGCCTGGTGCCACAGCTCGGCCTGGGCGCGGGTGTTGGTGAACAGCAGGCTGGTGCGCACCGTCAGCAGCTTTTCCAGCACGCGCTGCAATTGCGACAAGCCCAGGTGGCCGGCCCACGGGAAGCGTTCGCCGTGGGCGGGCAGCAGGGTGTCCAGATGCACCGGGCGCGGCCGTGCACCTGCCACCAGCGGGGCATCGGGAACATCGGGCAGCAGCACGTCGCGCGCCTGCTCGAGATTGCCCAGCGTCGCCGACAGGCCCCACACCTGCAGCGCGGGCAGCGCATCGCGCAGCCGCCGCAGGTTCAACTGCAGCAGCACGCCGCGCTTGTTACCCAGAAGTTCGTGCCATTCGTCGACCACCACGCAGCGCAGCTGGCGCATCTTCGCCAGGCCGTCGGGGTAGCTGAGCAGCAGCGCCAGCGATTCCGGCGTGGTGACCAGCACATCCACGCGGCCCTCGCGCGCCAGCCGCTTGTCCCGCGCGCTGGCATCGCCGGTGCGCAGCCCCACCTGCCAGTCCAGCCCCAGCGCGCCCAGCGGTTCGCGCAGGGCACGGGCGGTATCGGCGGCCAGCGCGCGCAACGGGGTGATCCACAGCACCTGCAGGGCCGGCACCGCTTTGCGCGCGCGTCCACCGGCGGGCGCCGGGCGCGGGGCGCTCAACGCCTGCAGCAACGGGCCACCGAACACGGCCAGGGTCTTGCCGCTGCCGGTGGGCGTGTGCAACAGCCCGGAGGCGCCCGACAGATACTGGCGCCACACGTTCTTCTGGAAGGGCAGCGGTGCCCAGCCGCGGCTGGCAAACCAGTCAACCAGCCGCGCCATCGCTTCGCGCCGCGTCACCGCGCCAGGGCCTGCAGCTGGGCCAGCGTATCGGCCTCACTGGCCGGCTTGTCCCGACGCCAGCGCAGGATGCGCGGAAAGCGCACCGCGATACCGGATTTGTGCCGGGTACTGCGGTTGACCGCTTCAAAGCCCAGTTCGAACACCTGTTCACCGCGCACGCTGCGCACCGGCCCGAAACGCTCCACGGTGTTGGCCCGTATCCAGCGATCAAGCGCGAGGATTTCCGTGTCGTCCAACCCGGAGTACGCCTTGGCGACGGGCACCAGCGTGTCCCCGTTCCACACCCCGAAGGTGTAGTCGGTGTAGAGCGTGCTGCGCCGGCCATGCCCGGCCTGCGCGTAGATCATCACCGCATCGATGGTGAGCGGATCGATCTTCCACTTCCACCAGTCGCCGCGTCGGCGCCCGCTCTGGTACAGCGAATCGTGGCGCTTGAGCATCAGCCCTTCCACGCCGCGCTCGCGTGCCTGCGCGCGTTGCGCCGCGGCGTCGGGCCAGTCGTTGGCCGCCAGCGTGGGCGAGAGCACGATGCGCGGATCGTCCAGTGCCTGCAGCAGGGCCGCCAGGCGTGCGCGTCGGGCGTGCAGGGGCTGCGTTCGCAGGTCCTCGCCGTCGATCTCGAGCAGGTCATAGGCGAGCACGCGCACCGGCGTGTCGCGCAGTGTCTTCGGCCCGGGCTTGCGACGCTGGATGCGCGTCTGCAGCGCGGTGAACGGCAGCGGCTGCGCATCGCCGTCGCGCCAGGCCAGCAGCTCGCCATCGATCACGCAGCCATCGGGTAGCGCCATGGCCGCCGCTTCGATTTCCGGGAAACGTCCGTCCAGGCGTTCTTCGCCGCGTGACCACAGCGCGGCCTCGCCCTTGCGCCGCAGCAGCTGCAGGCGGATGCCATCCCACTTCCATTCCAGTACCCAGTCGGTGATCGGCCCGAGGCTCTCGACCTCGGCTTCCAGCGGCGAGGCCAGGAAGAAGGGATACGGCTGCTGGCGGTCTTCCGGGCGCTCCTGCGGCGACAGCAGCGCGGCGAGCAGCCCGGGGGAGGGGACCCACTCGCCGAGCATGCGCTGCGCGATGCGTGCGATGTCGATGCCGGACAGTTCGGCCAACGCCTGCTGTACCAGTCGCTGCGAAACGCCTACACGGAGTGCGCCGGTGAGCAGTTTGTTGAACACCAGGCGTTCATCGGCCGGCAGCTGCCGCCAGCCGTCCAGCACCGCGGCGTGGCGCACCGGTTCGGGTTGGTTGGCTACCGCCAGCAGATGCGTTTCGATCCATTCGGCCAAGGGCCGATCCGGGCTGCGTTGGGGGGGATCATCCAGCAGCAGGGTCAGGGTTTCGGCGAGGTCCCCCACTTGTTCGTAGCTGTCTTCCACCAGCCACGGCGGCAATCCGGACGCATCGCTGATCCACGCGCGCAGTTCACCGCTGGCGGCGATCTTGCGGCGCGCGCCGCCCACCTTGCCGCCGCTGAGCAGGTACAGCGCCCACGCGGCGTCGTGCGGGCGCGCATCGCGGAAATAGGCAACCAGCGCGGCACGCTTGTCGAGCGTGGCGGTGCTGCGGTCCAGGCGCTGGTAGAGGGCGGCGAAGGCCTTCATTCCTCGCTCCCGAAATCGGTGCGGAACGCTTCGGCGGCGATGCCCCGTTCGCGCAGGAAGGGAATCAGCGCATCGGTGTTGCCGTGGGTGGCGATCACCCGCCGCGCGCCGGTCTCGGTGATGGTCTGCAGCAGGGCCGGCCAGTCGGCATGGTCGGAGACCACGAAACCGCGGTCGTAGTTGCGTCGGCGGCGGTTGCCGCGCAACCGCATCCAGCCCGATGCGAAGCCCAGCTGATGCTTGCCGAAGCGCCGCAGCCACGGGGTGCCGGCGGCCGACGGCGGCGCCAGGATCAGTTTCCCGGCGGCGTCGGGTTGGCGGCCCTGTTCGGCCACGGTATGGGTGTCCAGCATGGCGATGCCCGCCTGCCGGTACACCGCCACGCCGTTGGCAATGGCGCCATGCAGCCAGGCCGGCTGGTCATCCAGCGGCAGCAGTTCGGCCAGCACCCGCTGCGCCTTGCCCAGCGCGTAGCAGAGCAGGATGGCCGCTTCGCCGCGTGCGGCGCACTCGTGCCGCCATGCCACGATCTCGGCCGCCACCTCGGCAGTGTCCTGCCAGCGGTAGATGGGCAGGGCGAAGGTGGCCTCGGTGATGAATACATCGCAGGGCACTACGTCGAACGGCGCGCAGGTGGGGTCCGGCTGGCGCTTGTAGTCGCCCGAGGCGACCCAGACCTGCTCGCCATCGTCGATGCGCACCTGCGCCGAGCCCAGCACGTGCCCGGCCGAATGCAGCGATACCTCCACATTCCCCAGCCGGAACGGGCGGCCGTAGTCGTACGCCTGCAGTGGCACATCGCCGAGCCGCCAGCGCAGGATCGGCACGCTGCCGGTGGCGCAGTAGTACTGGCCCATGCCACTGCGCGCGTGGTCGCCGTGGCCATGGGTGATCACCGCACGCGGCACCGGCCGCCACGGGTCGATATGGAAATCGCCGGCGGGGCAATACAGCCCTTCCGGACGAAGCACCACCAGATCGTTGTTCGGGCTGCCAAGGCTCATGGCTGCACTGTGCCGCCGCGCTCGTGCAGGAGGTGAGAATCCACCTGAACGGCGCGCTGCAACCGGATGCGGCAGAATCGGCTGAACCCCATGGCCAGGAGGCCGCCGCGATGTCCTCTGCACTGCCCGCATTCGACACCCACGAGGTATTCAACCAGCCGCCGCCGTTCGGTGGCCGCAACCTGTGGGCCGATGATGTGGCCCTGGCCGAGGCGGTGCAGCGCGAAGGCGGCGACGGCTTTGCTGTCGCGCTGGCGCGCTATGGTGGCCTGGCCGGCGATGCGCTGTATGGGTTGGGGTTTGATGCCAACCGCGATAAACCGCGGCTGCGCACGCATGATGCGCAGGGGCATCGCATCGACACGGTCGAGTTCCATCCGACCTACCACCAGTTGATGGACGCGGCCAAGGTGCACGGCGTGGCCGGGCTGTCCTGGCACGATGGCACGGCCGGTGCGCATGTCGCGCGCGCGGCGCTGAGCTACCTGCATCACCAGGCCGATGCAGGCACCAGTTGCCCGCTCACGATGACGCATGCGGCGGTGGCGGTGCTGCGCCAGGACCCGGCGCTGGCCGAGTGGGCCGACAAGGCGGCGGCCCCGCACTACGATCGGCGCGATGTGCCGATCGCCGACAAGGCCGGCATCACGCTGGGCATGGGCATGACCGAGAAGCAGGGCGGCTCGGATGTGCGCAGCAATACCACGCGTGCCGAACCGCAGGCCGACGGCAGTTATCGGCTGGTGGGGCACAAGTGGTTTTTCTCGGCGCCGATGTCCGACGGTTTCCTGGTGCTGGCGCAGGCCCCGGCGGGGTTGAGCTGTTTCCTGATGCCGCGCCGTCTTCCCGACGGGAACCGCAATGCGTTCCGGTTGATGCGGCTGAAGGACAAGCTGGGCGACTGGTCCAACGCGTCCAGCGAGGTGGAGCTGTGTGGTGCCTGGGCCCGCCGGGTGGGCGAGGAAGGGCGAGGGGTGGCCACGATCATCGGCATGGTGATGATGACCCGGCTCGACTGCATGCTGGGTGCGGCAGCGGAGATGCGCATGGCGCTGGCGCAGGCGTTGCACCACACCCGGCACCGCACCAGCTTCGGCAAGCGCTTGTGCGATCACCCGCTGATGGCCAATGTGCTGGCCGATCTGGCGATGGAATCCGAAGCGGCCACCACCTTCGCGATACGCGTGGCCGGTGCGGTCGATCGGGCGCGCCACAGCAGCGTCGACGCGGCGTTCGCGCGCATTGCCACGGCGGTGGGCAAGTACTGGGTGTGCAAGCGCGCGGCGGTGTTCGTCAACGAGGCGCAGGAATGCCTGGGTGGCGCAGGGTACGTGGAGGAGTCGATGCTGCCGCGGTTGTACCGGCAGGCCCCGTTGAATTCGATCTGGGAGGGCAGCGGCAACATCCAGTGCCTGGACGTGCTGCGCGCGTTGGCGCGCGAGCCGCAGGTGGCCCCGGTGCTGGATGCCGAACTGGATGCCGTGGCGGGGCGCGACGCGATCTACGATGCGGCGTTGCAGGCATTGCGCAGTGCGTTGGCGACGTCGCCGGGCGAGGCACAGGCGCGCCGCATCACCGAGCAGTTGGCGCTGCTGCTGCAGGCGGCGGTGCTGTTGCGTGCCAACAGCCTGATCGCCGGCGCGTTCGTGCGCACGCGGCTGGGCGGCGAGCATGGCATGGCATTCGGGACGCTGCCGGCGGATCTGGACACGGCGGCGGTGCTGGCGCGGGCGCTGCCATAGGTCACCACCGTTGGTGGTGACGCACTCGGTGGTGGCGCTCTTGGTGCGAACGGTTGATCGGCGGGTCGGGCGCTGGCTCCCCAGACCCTTTCCGGCGAATGTTCCCCCGGCGTCGGCCTGCGGCCGTCCCCTCCTCCTTTATTTCGCCTCCAAGGGCATGGGGAGCCAGCGCCCGACCCACCGATCACCGCCCAAAAGGCGTCGCGTCTACCTGCTAACCGCAAGCCGAGCCGCGTAGCGGCCGGGGGACATTTGCGCCAGGGGCCTACCGGCTGCTACGGGGCCCTCATGCTCGCGACCAGCCTGATCGGAGACGCCAGCCGATCCATGCCCGCCCGCGCAGCGTCGTGCTTACGCGGCGACGGCCTTGCAACAAAGACGCTCCCCTTGGATGGAAGAAAGACCATAAAAAAACGCCCCTTCCTGCGAAGGGGCGTTCCGGGTGCTGCGGAAACGCCAGACTCAGCGCTTGGCTTCGTCAGCGTTCTTCTTTGCTTCATCGGCCACGTCGCGGGCCTTGTCGGCCACCTTCTGCGCGGCATCGGCGGTGGCATCGCTGGCGTGCACGCCCGCATCCTTGGCGGCGGTCTTGGCTTCGCCAGCGGCTTCGGAGGTGGCTGCAGCGGCGCGGTCGAGCGCCTGCTGGGTTTCGGCGGCGGCGCGCTCGGAGGCGGCAGCGGCATCGTCGGCGGCGTTGCGCGTGGAGGCGGCGGCCTTGTCCACCGCTTCGCGTGCGGCGGCATTGGCGCTGTCGGCGGCCTGCGCGGCGTCGTCGCGGGCCTTCTCGGCTTCCGGGCCCTTGCATGCGGCCAGGCCGAGCAGCAGGGAGGCGGCCAACAGCGACGTGGTGAACGGACGAATCTTCATGGCGGTCTCCAATACGGGATCGTAGGGAAAGCCAGCCTATTCATGCCTGCGTGAAGACCGGGTCGCTGCGGATCGGGCAGCCGCAGCCCCACTGGAATGCGCCCAAAGAAAAAGCCGCTGGCGAACCAGCGGCTTCTTCAGACTTGCGTGAAGAAAGAAGTTATTACTTCTTGGCTTCTTCAGCAGCGTCCTTGGCCTGCTCGGCGGTGGCTTCACCGGCCTTGGCAGCGTCTGCAGCGGTGTCGGCAGCAGCGTCGGTGGCAGCAGCGCCAGCCTGGGCAGCGGCGTCAGCCGAGGTGTTGGCGGCGGTGGCGGCGGTGTCGGCAGCAGCCTGGGCAGCGTCGGCGGTCTGGGCGCCAGCAGCAGCGGCCTGGTCGGCGGCGACCTGGGCGTCAGCGGCAGCTTCGTTGGCCGAAGCAGCGGCGTCAGCAGCCTGTTCCTGCTTCGAGCAGGCGGTCAGAGCCAGGCCCAGGGCCATCGCGATCAGCAGCTTGTTGATGCTCATTTGTGTGAATCCTCGTCGTTAGATTAGGCAACGCGCTATTGCGCGCCCGGCAACATGATGACAAGCCACGTTTGGCTGTCAAGCGATCGCGCATTCATTTTTGCGAAATGCGCGTTAAGTTCAATCAAATCAATTCGATGGCAATGGCCGTCGCTTCGCCGCCGCCGATGCACAGGGTGGCGACGCCGCGCTTTCCGCCGCGCGTGCGCAATGCGTTGACCAGCGTTACCACCAGGCGTGCGCCGGAAGCGCCGATCGGATGGCCCAATGCGCAGGCGCCCCCGTTGACGTTGACCTTCTCGTGCGGGATGCCCAATTCACGGATCGGGGCCATCGCCACCACCGCGAAGGCTTCGTTGATTTCGAACAGGTCGACCTGGTCCAGCTGCCAGCCGGCTTTCTCCAGCACCTTGTGCAGGGCGCCGATGGGGGCGGTGGTGAACCACTCCGGTTCCTGGGAATGCGTGGCGTGGGCCACGATCCGCGCCAGCGGCGTTACCCCGCGCGCCGCAGCATCGTCCTCGGACAGCAGCACCAGCGCGGCAGCGCCATCGGAAATGCTCGAGGAGCTGGCCGCGGTGACCGTGCCGTCCTTCTTGAAGGCCGGGCGCAGGGTCGGAATCTTGGCGATGTCCGAGCGGCCGGGCTGTTCGTCCTGGCTGTACTCAACCTCGCCCTTGCGACCGGCCACCTTCACCGGAACGATTTCGTCGGCGAAGGCGCCGTCGGCCTGGGCGGCCTGCGCCCGGCGCACCGATTCAATGGCGAAGGCGTCCTGCTCCTCGCGGCTGAACTGGTACTTGTCCACCGTGGTTTCGGCGAATTCGCCCATTGCCTTGCCGTCGTAGGCATTGACCAGGCCGTCATGGGCCATGTGGTCGACCGCCTGGAAATTGCCGAAGCGGTTGCCGGTGCGCGAATTGGGCAGCAGGTGCGGCGCATTGGACATCGATTCCATGCCGCCGGCCACCACGATGCTGGCCGACCCGGCCTTGATCAGGTCGTGTCCCAGCATGATGGCTTTCATGCCCGAACCGCACACCTTGTTGAGGGTGGTGGCACCGGTGGAAACCGGAATGCCCGCCGCGATCGCCGCCTGGCGCGCCGGCGCCTGGCCCAGGTTGGCCGGCAGCACGCAGCCCATGATGACCTCGGACACATCGGCCGCCGCGATGCCGGACTGTTGCAGTGCCGACGCGATTGCCGTGGCACCCAGGGTCGGGGTGGGTACGCCGGTGAACTGGCCCAGGAAGGAACCAATGGCGGTGCGTTTGGCAGCGGCGATGACGATGTTGGACATGGGCAATCTCGTTGGTGCGTGAGCAGGTTTCAAGAGTGGGACCGCATGCCATTGGCGGCAGCGGGTTTTCCCGGCAGACTGCGAACTACCGGCCAAGTATAGAGGCTTGGCACTTGCCGCCGGGCCAGGTCCAGGAGGACCGGCCAGACGGGGGCGAACAACACGTCAATTGGGGAAACAAGGATGAACAAGGCAGTAGTGGGTCGATCCGTACTGGTCACCGCGCTCGCGGCAGCGCTGGGCGCGTGTGGCGGTGGTGGTGGGGGCGGCAATGTCCGCATCGATCCCCCGCCGACCACGCCTCCCACCACGCCTCCTACCACCCCTCCACCCACGACCACCACGCCTACGCAGCCGGCCTTCGATGCGCACCTGACCATCACCCAGGCCGGCGCCGCGCGCAGTGCCGGGCTGACCGGCAGCGGCGTGCGCATCGGCATCGTCGATTCCGGCGTGATGCGCAACCATCCGGCGCTGGCCGGGCGCGTGCTGGCCAACTACACCTACGTCGATCCGCGGGTGAACAACCTCAACGTCGATGACGTCGTCGGGCATGGCACCGCCGTGGCCGAACTGGCCGCCGGTGCGGCCGTGGGCACCTGGCCGGGCGGCATCGCCCCCGGCGCGCAGATCGTGTCGGCGCGCATCATCGCCGACAAGCGGCCCACCGACGATGGCTCGGGCAGCGGCAATGAAGTCAACGGCGCGCTGGGCCTGGCCGAGGTCCATGTGGACCTGATGAACCAGGGCGTGAAGGTCATGAACAACTCCTGGGGCGGTCTGTACTGGACCAACCCGGCGGCCACCGCGCCGATCGCCCAGGAATACCGCCCCTTCATCCTCAACCACGGCGGCCTGGTGGTGTTCGCCACCGGCAACGAGAGCAAGCCGGACCCGTCCAGCATGGCGGCGTTGCCCAGCCAGCCCGGCCCGAACGGCACACTGCCGGCGGCCGACCTGGAGCGCGGCTGGCTGAGCGTCACCGCCGTCGATTCCAACAGTCCCGGCAAGCTGGCGTCCTACGCCAATGCCTGCGGCGTTGCCGCCAGGTATTGCCTGGCCGCCCCGGGCGCGGCGGTGTACGTCGATCCGGCCCATACCGCTGGCGGTACCCCCAGCTATCTCTGGAACTATGGCACCTCCTTCGCCGCGCCGCTGGTGTCCGGTGCCGCCGCGCTGGTCTGGCAGAAGTACCCGTACTTCAGCAACGACCTGGTGCGGCAGACGCTGCTGGGCACCGCCACCGACCTGGGCGCGCCCGGCGTGGACAGCACCTTCGGCTACGGCCTGCTCAACATCGCCAAGGCCATCAACGGGCCGGGGCGGTTCGACTGGGGCGACGTCACGATCAACATTCCGCAGTCGGCATCGGGCACGGTGTGGGCCAACAACATCAGCGGCGACGGTGGGCTGACCAAGCAGGGCGATGGCACGCTGGTGCTGTCCGGCGCCAACACGTATACCGGCCTGACCAGCATCGAGCGTGGCACGCTGGCGCTGCGTGATGGTGCCTCGCTCACCTCGGTGGTGCTGGTCGGTCCTGCAGCCGGCAACGGCACCTTCGGCGCACTGCAGTTCCGTACCGGCACCACGCGCATTACCGGCATCGTCGACAACAACGGCAGCGTTGTGCTCACCGAAGCCAATACCACTGCGGTCATCGACGGCGATTACGTGCAGCGGGCCAATGCCCGCTACGTCACCACGCTGGGCGCGCCCGCACTGCAGGTGACCGGCCATGCCAGCCTGGAAGGCGGGCGCGTCAATGTGGTCGGTGCGGTCAGTGGCTATGTGCCGCAGAACAACCAGCGCCAGGCGCTGATCAAGGCCGGCACGGGGATCAGCGGCGCCTTCGGCGGCCTGGAGTTCAGCGGCCCGGTCACCCTGCTCGATGCCAACTTCTCCTACGACGCGAGCACGGCCTGGTTGAACATCAACCGGGTCAACGTGAATTCGGCCGCCAGCGCTGCGGGCCTGGACGCCGTGGCCATCGCGTCGGCCAACCGTGTGGAACAGGCGTTCGTCCAACTCGATACGGGAAGCGGCAACGGCACCGGCGGTTTCGCGGATGCGGCCGGTCAGCTGCAGCAGGTGCAGGGCAACCAGGCGCTGCAGGCCAGCCTGGACAGTTTGTCTGGCAAGGCCCATGCGCTGGCCACCGCGGCCACCTTCGACAGCGTCGACCTCAACCGCCGCGCGCTGTCGGCGCGGTTCGGCCAGGTGCAGGGCGCACCGCGCCTGCGCGGGGCCTGGCAGAACCAGCTCGGCGAGGTCGGGCAGGGCAGCTTCTCGGCCAGCGGCGCCGATACCCGTGGCTGGATGATGGGCCAGGACATGGCCTTCGGCAGCAACGGCGTGCTGGGCTTTGCCTTCGGCGAAACCCGCACCCACAACAGCCGCGACTGGGGCAGTGACCGTGGCCGCGACCGCCAGTCGCAGGCGCAGATGTATGCCGGCTGGGGTACCGGGCGGGCCTATGCGCTGGGCCAGCTGGGGGCCGGCCAGTTCACCCGGGAAATCGATCGCCAGCTGCTGCTCGGTGCCGGCCAGTACGGGGTCAATGCCCGCTACGGCGGTCAGTTCACCGCGGCGAGCGTGGAAACCGGCTACCGCGTTGGCGACGGCCGCGCCTCGTTGACCCCGTACCTGGGGGCCGACTACGCCCGCGTGGACAGCGACAGCTTCAGCGAACAGGGCGGGCTGGGCTTTGGCCTGCGCACCCAGGGCGGGGTGAGCACGCGCAGCCAGGCGCTGGCCGGCGTGCGCGCCGAACGCCAGTGGGGCAGCTGGGCGCTGCGCGGCTATGCCGAATGGCAGCAGCTGCTGTCCAGTGATGGGCTGACGCAGGACGCCAGTTTCGTCGGCGTGGATGCCTGGGCGCCGATGGCGGGGCTGCAGCCGGCGCGATCGGGTGGCCTGCTCGGGCTGTCGGTGGAGTCGTGGCTGACCCGCAATACGCGGGTGGCGTTCGGTTACGACCAGCGGTTCGGGCCGCGGGGCGACCTGAGCCAGGTGGCGCTGCGCTATTCGGCCGCGTTCTAGGCACCAGGCCCCGGTCGGCGACACACGTAATGGTCTGAAACGAAAAAGGGCGCGATGCAATCGCGCCCTTCTTCATTCTGCGGCGGAGCGGCTCAGTTCCCGCGTAGCGTGCCCAGCCGCGGCGTGGCGCGGCCCAGCGGCATCTTCAGCTTGCCGATGGAATGGATGCGCGTCTCGGCGATCAGGTCGGCCGCCCGCTGGGGCGCGATGCCCTCACTCTGGGACAGGGCGAAGATCCGGCCGAGGTTGTGGTAGATGCTGCGGATCAGGCGCATCGCGCGTTCGCGGTTGTAGCCATCGATTTCCAGCGAGACGTTCATCACCCCGCCCGCGTTGACCGCGTAGTCCGGCGCGTACAGGATGCCGCGTGCATGCAGTTCATCGCCGACCTCCAGGCTGGACAGCTGGTTGTTGGCGGTACCGCAGACGATCCTGCACTTCAGGCGGGGCAGGGTCTGCGGGTTGATCGCCCCTTCCAGTGCGCACGGGGCGAACACATCGGCGTTGACGTCGTAGATGTCGTCCGGCTTCACCGCTTCGGCACCGTACTCGGTGACCGCACGATCGACCCGCGCGCTGTCCAGGTCGGTGACGAACAGCTTGGCGCCGCGGTCGCGCAGCAGCTTGACCAGCTCCATGCCGATATGGCCCAGGCCCTGGACCGCGATGCTGGTCTTGCCCACTTCTTCATGGCCGAGCTTGTGCTGCATCGAGGCCATCAGCGCCTGCAGCGCGCCGTAAGCGGTGAACGGGGCCGGGTCGCCGGAGCCGCCATGGACCTGGTGCACGCCGGTGACGTACTCACTCTCCAGGTAGATGTTCTCCATGTCGTTGACATCGGTGCCTACGTCCTCGGCGGTGATGTAGCGACCGCCCAGCGAATCCACGTAACGACCGAACGCGCGGAACAGCACCTCGCTCTTGTCCTGGCGCGGGTCGCCGATGATCACCGCCTTGCCGCCACCCACGTTCAGCCCGGCCAGGGCGTTCTTGTAGGTCATGGTGCGGCTCAGGCGCAGCGCGTCGGCCAGCGCATCATCGGTGCTGGCGTACGGGCGCATGCGCACGCCACCCAGGGCCGGGCCCAGGGTGGTGTTGTGGATGGCGATGATCGCCCTCAGGCCGGCATCGCGGTTGTGGCAGAACACCACTTGTTCGTGACCGGAAGTTTCGAGGGTTTCAAATAACATGGTGGCTCCGATGGGGCGAACGGCTGGGAACAGCGGCGAACGCACCAGCAAAAGGTGGGTTGTAAAACAAAAAAAGCGACTTCGTCGGATCGGGGGACGGGTCGCGCGGCGCCATTCTAGTGCATTCCGCCGGAGGGTGTTGTCAGGGCTTGCCGCGACCCACGGCCGGGATCGGCCCCGGGGCGCGACGGTACGGGCCATTAAAGTTGCTGAAGATGGCGCCGATGCCGTGGCAACGGTGCGCAGTACCAGCAATGCCAGGACGGACGACGTGGGTGCAGTGACAACACAGTGGCGCCGCGCAAGGCGGCCACGCTGATGGATATGAACGTGATGGTGGTGGCAGGACTGGCGGGAGCGGTCGCGCTCGGGCTGGCGGTAACGCGGCGCCGCCGCGTGCGCGT
The DNA here is from genome assembly GCF_009832905.1 of Stenotrophomonas sp. 364. Taxonomy (NCBI): domain Bacteria; kingdom Pseudomonadati; phylum Pseudomonadota; class Gammaproteobacteria; order Lysobacterales; family Lysobacteraceae; genus Stenotrophomonas; species Stenotrophomonas sp. 364. The sequence continues at coordinate 2,986,654 of NZ_CP047135.1, read as the reverse complement.
CGCCGCCCCGGCGGCGGCCGTGCGCCCGCGTGCGCCTTTGGCGGTCCTGTCTGGGCAGGCCGGCAGCGTCGCCGAGACCGCCCCGGCCGAGGCGCTCCAGGCCGGCCTGCACGCGCTGGCGCTGGTGCCGCGCAGTGGCGACGCTGCCGACCCGGACCGGCACAGCGATGGCACTTTGCACGCGGCGGTGGTGGCAGCGCTGGAGCAGCGCGACTGGTCGGCCCGGCAGCTGCCCCGGCGCCCGCAACTGCTGCCGCAGCTGATCCAGTCGGTCAACGACAGCGACGCCTCGGCGCGTGCGATGGCCGCCATCATCGGCCAGGACCCGGTGCTGACCGGCAATCTCCTGCGCATCGCCAACAGCCCGGTGTACCGCCTGCAGGCCAAGCCGGTGGACAGCCTGCAGCGGGCGGTAACCCTGGTGGGTACCGAAGGCATCCGCCAGATCATCAGCGCGGTACTGGTGCAGCCGGTGATGCAGGTGCACTGCGAGACGTTCCCGCAGTTTGGCACGGTGATCTGGGAGCACGCGCTGCTGGCCTCGCGCGCGGCGGCCGACCATGCGCGGCTGGTGACCCATGAAGACGCCTTCGCCGCACAATGGCTGGGGCTGACCCAGGGCCTGGGCGCGGCGTTGGTGATGCGGCAGCTGCTGGATACCTGCGCCGTGCAGGACGCTGCATTGCCATCGCGCGCGTTGGCGATGCAACTGCTGGATGCCTGGACCTTGCCTGTGGCCGGGCGGATCGCGGCGGCCTGGGAGTTGCCCGGGGCGGTACACGAAGCGCTGCTGCGCGACGCCGGTACGGCCCAGGACGGGCTGTCGGCCAGTCTGCGCTTTGCACGCGCGGCGGCGGCCGCCAGCCTGCTGTGTCGGCACGGGCGGATCGGCCAGGCGCAGGCGCTGGCCATCCTGGAGCAGCAGCACGGCACCCCGCCACATGCGCTGCAGTGGATCTGGCGACGCCTGCATGGGCGCGCGGTGGAAACCCTGGACGCCGACGAGGCCGAGGCCTGAGGGTTCGTGGAGGGCAGCCATGCAGCCCCTGAACGCGATGACCCACGGCTAGAGCCACGCCATGCGTGGCTGCCTCGCGGTCGCCTACAGCTGCGACTCCAGCGGCAGCCAGCTGATGACGCGCGCGCTGGCACGCAGCCAGAACGACGTATCCGGTTCCCGGTCGAGCACTACCGGTGGCTGGGCGGCGCGGTCCAGCCAGCGGACCCGGTCCTGTGCGTCCAGCATCACCCAGTAGCTCTGCGCCGGATCGGCCAGGCGCAGGTACTCGGCACGCAGCTGCGCGCCCAGCACCGGATCATCGAACAGCACGCCCATCTCGGTGTTGAGGTACGCCGACCGTGGGTCGAGGTTGAACGACCCGACGAAGCCGCGCCGATCGTCCAGCAGGAAAGCCTTGGTGTGCAGGCTGGCGCCGCTGCTGCCGAACAGCCCGCTGCGGTCGCCATAGCCGTGCGCCTTCAGTTCGTAGAGGTGCACGCCGCTGTGCAGCAGGGGCGCCCGGTAGTGCATGTAGCCCCCGTGCACGGCGGCGACGTCGTTGGCCGCCAGCGAGTTGGTCACCACCCCGACCAGGGCGCCGCGCTTGACCATGGCGGCCATGCCGTCTGTGCCTTCCTCGCCGGGGACGAAGTACGGCGAGATCAGCAGCGCCTTGTGCCGGGTGGCCTGCATCTCGCTGACCAGCCGGGTCACCAGCCAGTTCGACGTGTCATCGCGGCGGTGTTTCATGGCCGGGTCGGAGACGATCTCCACGTTCGGTGACCAGTGCAGCTCGACCGCGTCGCGGTAGTACGAGCGCGCCGACTGTGACTGCTGGACACGGCGCAGGTACGGCTGGGCGACATCGCGCTTGGCTTCGTGCTCGGATTCGCGCACCAGCAGGCGCAGCTGGGCCGGGGTGTGGAAGGCCAGCGCAGCGATGGGAACGGCGGTTTCGCTGTTCCAGTAGTCGTCAAAAATACGGTTGGCCTGGTTCACCGCATGACCGGCCACCAGCAGGTCGAGGTCGCGGAAGTTCACGTCCGACCGCGCACTGAAATACTCTTCGCCGATGTTGCGGCCGCCGACGATGGCCACGCGCCCATCGGCGATCCACGCCTTGTTGTGCATGCGATGGTTGACGCTGAAAAAGCGCTGCACCATCTCCACCATCCGCCACGGCCCGGTGCGGTTGCGGAAGGGGTTGTACAGGCGGATCTCGATGTTGGGATGCTCGTCGAGCGCCATCAACAGGGCGTCCTTGTCCCGGGCATTCATGTCATCGAGCAGCAGGCGCACGCGCACGCCGCGTTCGGCGGCCTGGTACAGGGACTGCGCCATCAGGTGGCCGATCAGGTCGTCGTGCCAGATGTAATACTGCAGGTCCAGGCTGCGGCCGGCATGGGCGGTGATGACCGCCCGCGCGGCATAGGCATCCAGCCCGTCGGCAAGGAAGGCGACGCCGCTCTGGTCGGGGTGGCTGGCCTGCAGGCGGGCCAGTTCGCGGTCGATGACGGTCTTGGCCGGCTGGACGGGCAGTACGCTGCTGGGGGCGCCCATCGCCTTGGGGGTCAGGTGGTCGGCCAGCAACAGGCCGCTGAGTACCAACAGCACCAGCACCGCGAGTACGATTCCCAGCCAGCGCAGCATCCGGCGCCAGAGCGGCTTTCGTTCAGTCATGTGCCGATGCTAAGCCGGGCGGGCGTGCACGGCGAGTGCCGGACGCGCGCGACGACCTCAGAAACGTTCGTCGGGCGCGAGGTAGCGCCACTGGCCCGGTACCAGCTTGCCCATGGCGACGCGGCCGATGCGCAGGCGGCGGACGCTGACGACGTCGAGTCCGACCTGGCGGCACATGTCGCGGAGCTGGCCGGGTTGTACGGGTTTGATGGCAAAGCGCAGGCGGGTTTCGTTCTGCCAGCTGACCTTGCACGGGGGCAGGGGCCAGTTGCGGAAGCTGAGGCCGTGGGCGAGGCGTTTCATGCCATAGGGTGCGAGTTCGCCACTGACTTCGACGAGGTATTCCTGTTCGAGGGTGGCGCCGCGGTCCTTGAGGTGGGACACGATGCGGCCGTCCTGGCTGACGACGACCAGGCCGCTGTCTTCGTCGGCGAGCGGCATGACCAGTTGCAGGGCGTGGAAATGCCGCTGGAGGAGGGTGACGCCGGTGGCGTCCAGTTCGCTGCGGCTGTCAGGGGTGACCAGGGCGCACAGTTCGTCGGCGCGCATGCCGGCGGGTTTGTGCAGCAGCATGCTGACGGTTTCGGTGCGGGTGGCTTCGGCGTTGTCGCGCAGGACGATGGTTTCGTCGGTGACCAGGGTCTGCGGTTGTTCGACGATCGTGCCGTCGACGGTGACCCAGCCGCCTTCGATGTAGCGCTGGGCGTCGCCCCGGGAGCAGCCGATGAGGCTGGTCAGGCGTTTGTCGAGTCGGATCGGGTCGGTCATGGGGCTGGCAACGAAAAGCGGGATGCGGGCGGGGAGTGTACTGGGTGTGCGGGGTGGGTGGGCCCTGCTGGGGCTGAGCCGAGGCCGGAGCCAGAGCCGGAGCCGGAGCTAACAGCCGAAGCCACAGCCGGAGCCACAGCCGGTTGGCCGGGCGGCTTGGGTTGGCCGGGGGCGGGTGGGTTGGCGGGACACGCCGTGAATCCATCCCTGGAGGCTCGTGGGCGCCATCCATGGCGCCCAACGGTCCCGCCAACCCACCCACCCCCAGCCCCGACAGTTGGCTGGTGGCCTTTGGGGGAGGCAACGGCGAACTGCGATCGGACGGCTTTTGGTCCGGCGGGTGACTTGGTGGCTGGTGCTCGGCCGGAAGGCCGAAGCTGATGTCTGGTCCGAATCTGGTTTTTTGGATTTGATTTCTAATATGAATTCAAATTCACATTGAAATCGAATTCTGAGCTTTGGCTCTGGCTCTGGCTCTGGCTTGGCTTTTTCCTGCTTTCGCCCCCGCTTCTAGCTCTTCATCGGCCACCGGCAGTCTGTCTGGGGCGGGGGTGTGTGGGTTCGCGGGACCCTGAGCCGCATGGATGCGGCGACGGAGCTTACATGGGTGAGGGCGCATTGCTTGCGAGGCACTTCCTCGCATGCGTCCGAACGCACAGCCGCCAGCGGCTGGGCCGGGCCGCTGAGCGGGACTTGCAGCGTGTCCCGCGAACTCACACACCCCCGCCCAATCCAGCGATCGTTGCGCCAGAAGCCGTTGCAGTTGCAGTTGCAGTTGCAGTTGCTTGAGCTTCGCTCTGGCTTTGCGAGCAGCCGGCCAGCGGCCGGCACTACCGCGCCCCACCGGCCAGCGGCCGGCACGCCAGGCGGCCAGCGGCCCGCAGCCGTGCGAAGGGGTCAGCGGGTGGGGCGTTCCAGATGGGTCAGGTACAGGCGCAGATCGAACTCCAGCTGGTGGTAATCCGCTTCCATGTGCGTGCACAGCTGATAGAAGGCCTTGTTGTGGTCCGATTCCTTCAGGTGGGCCAGCTCGTGCACCACGATCATCTTCAGGAACGGCGCCGGGGCCTCGCGGAACACCGTCGCGATCCGGATCTCGCGGCTCGCCTTCAACCGGCTGCCCTGCACCCGCGACACCGTCGTGTGCGTGCCCAGCGCGTGCTTCAGCACCTGCAGCTTGCTGTCATAGACCACTTTCGACAGCGGCGCCGACTGCCGCAGATAGCGCTCCTTCAGCCCCTGCGTGTAGTCGTACAGCTGCCGATCGTTGCGCACCGTATGCAGTTCCGCGTAGCGCCGTTCCAGCCAGGGCCCCAGGCGGTCGCCCGCGATCAGCTCGCGCACCTGCTGCTGCAGGGCTTCGGGGTAACCGGCGAGGTACTTCAGGGCGGTCATGGACAACGGTTGGGACTGGGGCGGACAGACCAGTATGATGGCCTCCGGAATCCCGCAACAACAGATGCACGCGTATGGCGAAGGCAAATCCCCTGCAGGAGCAGCTGCTCAAGGCCGGGCTGGTCAAGAAGTCCCAGGTCTCACAGGCCGCACGTGAACAGGTCAAGGCCCGACACGGCAAGGCCCCCGTTGCGCCCAGCGAAAGCCAGCGCGAGGCCGACCGGCTGCGGGCCGAGAAAGCTGAACGCGACCGCGCCCTGGAGGCCGAGCGCAAGGAAAAGGCGCGCGCGCAGGAACTGCAGGCGCAGGTCCGGCAGATCATCGAGACCAACAAGGTCAAGCGTGACGGCGACAGCGAGTACCGCTTCAATGATGGCACCGTGATCCGCACCCTGCTGGTCAACCCCGCCCTGCGCCGGCAGCTGGCGTCCGGCGCGCTGGTCATTGCCCGGTTCGGCGACGGCTTCGAGCTGCTGCCGCGTCCGGCCGCCGACAAGGTGCGTGAGCGCGATGCCAGCGCCATCGTGCTCGACAACGCCCAGGCCACCGCCGAGCCAAGCACCGGCAACGCCGACGACGATGCCTACTACGCCCAGTTCCAGGTGCCCGACGACCTGGTCTGGTAACACCCGGCTGAAGCATTCACGCCGCCGCCAAGGCGTTCAGCCGCACGTTGGCTGCGCCCGCGGGGCCGGGTCTATGCTGGTGCCTGACACCGGCATGGGAGACGCATCATGGCGACAGGTTGGGCAGGCGACGGCGCGGTGCAGGACCAGATCGACGCCACCGTTGACGATGCCATCCAGCGCGCCCGCGCGCAGCTCAAACAGGGCCCCGGGCTGACCCACTGCGAACACTGTGACGCGCCCATTCCCGAGGCGCGGCGCAAGGCCGTGCCCGGCGTACGGTTATGCGTGCGCTGCCAGGAAGAAGAGGACGCCGCGCAGCACGATGGCGGCGGTTACAACCGCCGTGGCAGCAAGGACAGCCAGCTGCGTTGACCCCTGCGCGGTGCGCCGGGCGCGCGCCGCCGTTGTTCAACCATCGCCCTGGATACCGCCCGGCGCCTGCGACGGATCACGCCAGCGGCGCACGGTGCGCTGGAAGAACATGTTGTTGGGAATCTGCAGCACGGTCCCTTCGTGGTGGCCGTCGGTTTCCTGCAGCGTGGTGTAGATCAGGTTCACGTCGATCACGCGGCCCTTCAATCCCGGCTTCTCGCCGTTCTCCAGCAGCTCGATGTAGTCGTGCAGGCGGAACGGGCGTGTGGTGAAGATCAGCAGCGTGCAGAAGATGTTGGACAACACGCTCCACGCGGCGAAGAACGCCACCGCACCCACGGCGGCAAAGCCGGTGAAGGCGGTCCAAAGGACGCTGGCTTTGACCCCGACAATGCTCAGGATCACCAGCAGCGCGGTGCTGTAGACCACGAAACTGAAGGCACGGCGCACGCCCATGACCATTTCCGGGGGCAGTGTGTAATGTTCGCCGATGCGGCGCATCAGCCGCCGTGCGATCAGGCGCAGCAGCCAGGCGGCCAGCAGCGTCAGCAGGATCTGCAGGGCAGGGACCCCGTAATGCAGCCACTCGTGGGTCCAGGTAGGCAGATGGTCTTTCATGTGCAGCGTGGATCCTTGCAGCGATAGTGCGTCGAGCCGCTATCTTAATGCGGCCGCGCGCCGACCACCGCCGCCGTCGTTCACACCACGGGCTGCGATGCCAGCCGTGCGATCAGTACCGAGGCACAGACCGGGTCATGCGCGGCATATTGCACGCACAGGTCCGGTTGCGGCGACACCGACATACGGATAGTCACCGGGCTCCAGGGAAGGGTGCAGCTGCTGGCCAGCGACAACAGCAGGACGAGGCAACTGGTGGACATGGCGATTCCTTGTCGATGGCCCGTGGGGTACGCAGGCTTGGATGCCGGCGGCGGCCAAAAGGTTTAGAGCCGGTGCTCACGAACATCGCGCCAACCGGTTTAAACCTTTTCGCTGGACCCCGCATCCAACGGATATGCTCAACGCCACCATGCCCGCATCCCGTGCCCCGATCGAGGCCGACGCCGCCGACGACCACGCCCTGGTCCGCGCCGCGGTGGGGGGCAACGTGGCCGCCTATGAACAGATCTACCGACGCCATTCGCCGCGCATCTACGCGGTGCTGTGGCGGTTGTGTGGCGGCCACGCCGCACGCGCCGAGGATGCCCTGCAGGATGCGTTCCTGCAGGCATGGAAGGCGCTGCCGGGGTTCCGTTTCGACAGCAGCCTGGTCACCTGGCTGCACCGGCTGGGGGTGAACGCGGCGCTGATGGAACTGCGCGCCAGCGCGCACTGGCAGCTGACCGATGCCGGCGAGGAAGGGCACGACAGCCTGGCCACGCTGGTGGCAGTGGACCGGTGTGCGGGCACCACGCTGGACCTCGAACGCGCGCTGGAAACCCTGCCGCCGCGCGCCCGGGCGGTGCTGGTGCTGCACGACATAGAAGGCTGGAAACACCACGAAATCGCCGAGCAGCTGCAGATGGCTGTGGGCAGTTCGAAGGCACAGTTGCACCGTGCGCGCGGTCTGTTGCGCGCACGCCTGGGAGAAACCGCATGAACGACATGAACCACCACGACGACTCCGATGCGCTGCAGGCGCGGTTGCGCGCGCTGCCGGCCGAGCGGCTGCCGCCGGCACGTGTGTGGCAGGGCATTGCCGCGCAGCTGCCGGCCATGCCGATGCCCGCGCCCATGCCGGCACCGGCAGTGGTAACCGGATGGACCCGGCGTCGACGCTGGCCGCTGCGGGTCGGCCTGGGTCTGGCGGCCGCGCTGGGCCTGCTGATGGTGGTGCCAACGCCGGTACCGCGGACGCCGCCGCCGACGCTGGTGCAACGCCAGGCCGAGGCGATGGTGGCCGAGTACCAGCAGGCGATGGCGACCCTGCCAACCGCCCAGGTGGGCGGCGAATGGCAGCCGGCGCTGCACGAGCTGGACAGCAGTGCCGACCATATCCGCGCCGCCCTCAGTGAAAACCCCCGCTCGCGCGTTCTGCTCGGGCAACTGCAGCGCACCTACGCGCTGCGCCTTGAACTTACCCAGCAGGCCGTGATGGCCGCTGGCCTGCCATCCTGAAGGAGACACACCATGCACCATTCATTGCGTCTGATCGCAGCCCTGGCCCTGCTGCTGCCGTTGGCGGCGCAGGCGGCCACCCGTGTGGATGAGCGCGCCCCGCTCGGAGCGGGCGGGCGCGTGGAAGTGAGCAACATCGCCGGCAAGGTCAGTGTGCGCGGGTGGGACCGCAACGAAGTGGCGTTGAGCGGTTCGATGGCCGATGGGCTGACGCTCAAGCAGGACCGCAGCGCCAACCGGGTGCGCTGGGAGGTGGTATATCCGCGCGGCCGGAGCAACGGAGGCGCGACGCTGGAACTGCGCGTGCCGCGTGCGGTGGAGGTGCAGCTGGGCACGGTGAGCGCGGACATCGAGGTGGCCGACGTGGACGTGCGGCGGCTGCAGGCCAACGCAGTGAGCGGCAGCATCGCTGCCGCCGGGCGCAGCGCCGAGACGGCGTTGACCACGGTCAGTGGCGGGATCCGTTCGCAGGTGCAGACGCCGCGGCTGGATCTGCGTGCGGTCAGCGGCGGGATCCAGGCCGGTGGCGGCGCCTCGGGCGAGGTGGCGCTGGAAACGGTGTCGGGCAGCATCAAAGTGGACGCGGGCCGCGTGCAGCGGCTGTCCGCCGAAGCCGTGTCGGGCAGCCTGACGGTGTCGGCAGCAGGGTTGGCGCCGGGCGGCAAGGTGACGTTGCAGACGGTGAGCGGCTCGATCGGGCTGCAGCTGCCGCGGTCGGTGTCGGCGCAGCTGAGCGTGAAGACCTTCAGCGGCGACATCCAGTCCGATTCGGGCACGGTGGAACGGCCGCGGTACGGGCCGGGCCGGAGCCTGGATGCAAAATTGGGCGGCGGCGATGGCGACATCGCGATCAATGCCCATTCGGGCAGCGTGCGGGTAGGCCTGGGCGGGCGTTGAGTGCGGCCTCCGCACCGGCACGGGGCCGGTGCGGACGGCTGCAGGTCAGCCGGTTTTCTTCAGTGCCAGGGTGTTGCCGAGCACTTCGATCTTGCCACCGCCCTTGCGGAACGCGGCCAGGTCGGCTGCGATGCTGGTGCTGTTGACGGCCGTGCTGGAACCCTGCTTACGGTCGACGCGAACGGTGTTGCCTGCCTTGGGGGAGGTCTTTGGCGTACGAGCCATGGATGCTCCTGTCATGGGTGGAACGAGGGAAAAAGCGTCGACAGATCGTGCTGTTGCCGACGGTACTCCTGCCGCACAAGGCGGCAGTCATCGCCGCCCATGTCAAACTGGCGGCAGATGGCGGGACGCTGCGAGTAGATGGTGCAGCGCAGGTGATAGGGATCGATGGCGGCGCACCAGCCTTCGTCGTTGCGCGCCATGACGGTGCGGCCGGCTTCATCGGTATCCAGCAGGTAGCTGGGTACGTTGTCGTCGGGCATGACGGTCACCGACATCCGGCAACAGACCGCGTCACAACGGCGGCAGTCGATGGGGTCGGGTTCGGCAGCGGTAACTGGGGCTGGTACAACCAGGCGTTCGCCCAATCGGATATCTCTTGGCGGCTCAGGGCGCTACATGCTGGGAACGAGCCGGATCACAGCGTAAAAGCGATCCCGGCGCCCGGGACATGTCCAGGGCGGCAGCATCGAGAAGGACGGTGGCCTGTACGAGGCCCGGGACGACGTGCGCATTGCGCATTGACGCCGAAAGATGATAGCGCTTTCGGCGTAACGTTTTGTTAATGCGCGCGATTGCTGGGGCTAAACCCTTATGGCGCCTGGCTTTCAGTCTTCCTTCGCCTTCCCTTTGATGGGGGGGGAGGGGTGGAATTCAAGAGCGAAGGGCAACGTCCGGAGCCACGTCCAGGTTCAAAGCCAGAGCCGAAGCCGAAAACCTTGGGCTGCGTTGTCCTGGGTGGGGCGGGCGCGTCGTGTGTGGGTTGGCAGGGCACGCTGCAAGTGCGTGCATGTAAGCTCCGCCACCGCCACCGCCAACCCACACGCGACGCACCTGCACAAAGGGTCGGTGCGCAAGGGAATAGCCGGAGCAACGGCAGACAAGCCGGTTTGGCCGGCGGGCCGGGCACGCGGATTGGTCGGCAGCACTGTCTGAGGCTGCGGCTGCGGCTGCGGCTGCGGCTTAAGTGTGGATGTGGGGATGTGTGGATGGGTGTGGCAGTGGGCAAAGGCCGCGAGAGCGGCAGCGCCTGTAGCTGCTGCCTTGGCTGCTGCTTTCGCCGTTGCTTCGGCCTTTGCAGTGGCATTTGCTGTTGCTGTTGCTGTTGCTGTTGCAGTGGCCGTTGCAGTGGCCGTTGCAGTTGCTTCGAAAGTGCCGAGCTCCGCTCGGCATCCTCCCCCCAAAAAAAAGCTGCGGTGCTTTTTGCATGCGCACCGGCCAACTGTCGGGGGGCGGGGTGGGTGAGGTTGCGGGGCCCTCCACCGCATGGATGCGGTGGCGGAGCTTACACGGAAGTACTTGCAGCGTGCCCCGCGGCCTCACCCACCCCGACCCAAACCGGAAGACCATCAACCCAGCTCTTGATCCAGCTCTTGATCCAGCTCTTGACCCAGCTTTACGAAGCCGCCGCCCACGCCAACCCGTGGACGACGCCGAAGGAGGGGTTGCCGCGGATCAGGGTTGCGCCCGGAAAGGCTGCCGCCACGGCCTCCTGCAGATACCCCGCGCGCGACATCCCGCCGGTCAGGAACACCGCGGCCGGGTCGTGGCCGATGTCCGCGCGGACCTGCTCCAGCAACGTCGTCAGCTCGGCCAGGTAGTTGCCCGCCGCCGCTTCCAGCCGCGCGCGTTCCACCTGCACCGCCATCCCGCGCTCGATGAAATCCAGCGCACTCTCATGCGCCACCGCGCTGCTCAGCGCGATTTTGCACTGCTCCACCTCACGGTACAGCCGCGCCGTGTTGCCCGTGTCCTGCAGCGCCTGCAACCGCTTGCCCCACGGCGCTTCCGCATCGCGATAGCTGTGCTGGCGGAAATCGCGCTGACGGGTCATGTCCTGCACCATCGCCGCTTCCACGTAGTGGTGCGCCGGCACCCGGCTCACGCCACGACCGAACAGCGGCATGTACGCGCCCAGACTCAACGCCAGGTCGATATCCGTACCGCCGCGCGCGATACCCCACGCGCGGTGGATCTTCGGGGCGTGCTGCCCACCCACCCGCGCATGCGCGATATCGGTCGTACCGCCGCCGATGTCCACCACAATGGCCTCGTGCTCCTCCGCGCTCTCGGCGTGGTAGTGCATCGCCGCCGCGGCCGGCTCCTCCAGGAAATCCACATCGTCGAAGCCCGCCGCGATCGCCGCGCTGTGCAGGATCTCCAGCGCCTGGTCATTGCCGGCCGCGCCGATCGAACTGCGGAACTGCACCGGCCGCCCCAGCGTCGCCGTGCGCACCGGGCGGTCCAGCTGGCGCGAGGCGGTCAGGCGGATGTGTTCCAGGATGTGCGTGGCGATACCGGTAATGGTCTGGCGCGCGCGCGGATGCAGGTTGTAGCCCAGCATCGACTTCGGACTCTGCACCAGGTTGCCCTCGTTCTCTTCGAAATAGGCTTCCAGCGCCTCATCGCCATAGACCGCGTTCTGCAGCAGCTTGGTCGAGGTCAGCGGCGCGCGCATCTGCTCTTCCATCCACTGCCTGCGCACCACGCGCAGCGCTTCGCGGCGCAGCGCGTCGTGGGCACGCTCCTGGCCGGCCGCACGTGCATCGCGCGCCGCGGCGTCGATCAGCCGGGCCAGCTCGTGTTCCAGTGCCGGGGTCAGCTCGAAGTCGTTCGGGTCGCGCATCACTTCCGGGAAATACACCGTGGTGCGGAACTGCTCGGCCTGGCCGAACTGGATCGGCACGACCCTCCCGTCCACCACCGCGGCGGCGGCGGAGTTGCTGGTACCAAAGTCGATGCCGATTTTCATGCGGGGCCGGGCCGGAGGTCAGGGGGCGCGCACTGTGCGGCAAGCGGGCCAGCGGTGCAAGGGCCGGAAGGCGGGCGGTTACAATGGGGGTTGTTCAGTTTCCGAAGGCTTCACCATGTCTACCGCTCCCGCCTGCCCGCAATGCACCCTGGAAAACACCTACGCCGATGGCCCGCTGTGGATCTGCGCCGACTGCGGGCATGAGTGGACCGCCGCCGAGGCCAGCACCGGGGGCGTCGTAGTGCGCGACAGCAACGGCAACGTCCTGGCCGGGGGCGACACCGTCACCGTGATCAAGGACCTGAAGGTGAAGGGCTCCTCCATCCCGCTCAAGCAGGGCACGGTGATCCGCAACATCCGCCTGGTCGAGGACGATGCCGAGCATATCGAAGGCAACTCGGACAAGATCAAGGGCCTGGTACTGAAGACCTGCTTCCTCAAGAAGGCCTGAGCCGGGCTCAGTTGATGGCCGCGGTGCCTTGCCGCAGGCGGTGCAGGCTGTCCAGTTTGGCCTGGTACTGCGCCTTGAGAAAATCGGCGTTGGGGCTGGCCAGATCGCGCGCCTTGGACATTTCCACCGAGGCGCGACGGTTGTCGCCGGCCAGAAAATAGGCGCGCGCCAGTCCGAAATGGAACTGGTGCGCGGTGCCATACAGGCTGATCGCGCGGCGGTAGGCACGGATCGCGTCGGCATAGTCCCGGCGCTGCTCGGCCTCGTTGCCCAGGCGGAACTGCACGAACGGATCGTTGCGCTGCACCTGCTGCAGGCGCCTGGCCAGCAGGCCGGCCTGGCGGGTGTCGCCCAGCCGGCGGTACAGCGCGCTGGCGTTGGTCAGGCTGGCGATATTGCGCGGCTTGATCCCCAGTGCGGTGCGGTAATCGCGCTCGGCATCGGCCAGATTGCCACTGCGGGCATCCAGCACGCCAAGGTTGTTCCAGCCGGCCACGAAGGCCGGGTCCTGCGCCAGCGCGGCCTGGAAATAGGCACGTGCCTGCACCAGGTCGCCCTCGCTCATGCGCATGGCGCCACGGTTGTTGTAGAAGTGTGCCAGTGCACGGGACGAGTCGATCTGCTGGGGGCCGTAGCGGTCGTAGAGCACGTTGCGGTCCAGGTCCACCACCGCGATGCGCCCGTCCAGGTTCACCCCGGCGTTGACATGCCCGATGTTGTAGATGGCGCCCTGGTCTTCATACCAAGTGACCACCTGGGCGACCTCCTGCACACGCGCGTCGATACCGGCCGCGCGCGCCAGCGTCACAAACAGCAGGGTGAAGGACAGGCAGTTGGCACGCCGGTTCTGCCAGGTTTCGGTCAGGGTCTGGGTGGCATACGGGTCGTAGGCCAGGTGCATGGCGTCCTCGTCGAAGATCATGTGCACCAGCCGCTGCACGCGCTGCTCGCGCGAGTAGACCGGCGCGATCACCCGCTGCTTCAGCAGTGCCTGCAGCTCAGGCGGTATCGCCAGGATCTGTTCGGGCGTGGGCGGGGCGGCGGCGGTCCACGCTTCGGGCGCGGGGGCGGGGGCAGCGGCGGCGGCCGGCAGCACGGGTAGCGCCGACAGCAGGGCCAGCACACACAGCATTCTCCAGGCGGACATGTCGCTCACCTCGCGGGACGGTCGTTGCCGACCCCAGTCTAGGCCTGCGCCGCGCAGCCGGAATGCCGTCCGTCGGCGCGATCGCCCATCCACAGCCCGTGTGGACCAGCCATGGGCAAACCTGTGGATAAGCCGGTGCGCGCGCCGCGCGGCGGGCGTTCGCGATGGCTGGCCAAAAAACTGCCAGCGGCGCCCTGCTTGCCAGCCGCGGGCGGGACCGCCACTGTTGGCGCATGCGCTTTGAACCGATGACCTTGCCCGCGGCCATGCAGGCCGACCTTGAAGCCGCCTACGCCATGCCTGCGCGGGCGTACCACAATTTTTCGCACGTGCAGGCGGTGCTGCAGCACTGTCGCGCGGTGGCCGACGGCCCGGGCTGGGAGCACCCGCGCGAAGTGCAGTTGGCCGCGCTGTACCACGACGCGATCTACGACGCCGGGCGCAGCGACAACGAGGCGCGTTCGGCCGTGCTGGCGCGCGAGGCGATCCAGCGCTGGCTGCCCGACGCCGGCATCGACGTGGCCCGGGTGGTGCAGCTGATCGAACTGACGGCCCGCCACGGCGCGCTGGCCGCGACCGACATCGATGCCGAGGCGGCCCTGTTCCTGGACTGCGACATGGCCATCCTGGGCGCGCCGGCGGCGGTGTTCGACGCCTATGACCAGGGCATTGCCGAGGAGTACGCCGGCCACGTGCCGGGCTTCCTGTTCCGGCTCAACCGGCGGCGCTTCCTCAAGCAGCTGCTGCTCAAGCCGCGCATCTTCCTGAGTGCGTTCTTCCACGCACGGCTGGATGCCGCCGCGCGCGCCAACCTGCGCCGCCGCATCGGATAATGACGGCGGTGCCGTCGTGGCACTCCCGGCCTTCCTTACATCACCTCCCGTCCGCCCATGTCCCTGCCTGCCGTTTTCCCCGATCCCGACCCGCGTCCGCAGCCGCCGGAAGAACCCGGCCCCAACGAATGCTGTGGCAGTGGCTGCCCGCTGTGTGTGCTGGATCTGTACAGCGACGAACTGCAGCGCTACCGGGCCGCGCTGGCGGCGTGGCAGTTGCGCCACCCCGACACCACCGACTGAGATGCGCGGCCGTGACGAACGTTGCGCGCGCGGTACCCGGCGTCTCGCCCCGGCAGGGCCACGCGGCGCTGGCGGCGGTGGCCGCGCTGGTCCTGTTTTCCGCCACTGCGCTGTGGCTCCAATGGGCGCGCCACGACCTGGACTGGGTGCAGGCCACGCTCAGCCTCTACCTGCACGGCCCGGGCGGGCTGGCGTTACGCAGCGCGTATTGCGTGCTGGCGGTGGCGATCATGCTGCTGGCCTGGTCGCTACATGCGGGCAGCCGCTCGCCCCGGCGCAGCACGGCCGCACCGCTGCTGTTCTGCGTGGCCGGGCTCGGCCTGATGGGTGTGGCGATCGCTGACAGCTGGTTGCCGACGTACGCGCCACTGGTGGCGCCACTGGTGCATGGGCTGGCGGCCAATACCGCGTTCCTGTGCGTGAGCGTGGCCATGCTGCTGCAGAGCTGGTATCTGCGCGCCGACCCGCACTGGTCGCGCTGGGCGGTTCCGGCGTGGTGGTGGGCCTGGGGCTGCTTCGTGCTGCTGTGGCTGCACGTGCTGTGGCGCGGTCCGCCGCGCGGGGCGGGGCAGAAGCTGGTGATTGCCGCGGTGGTGGTGTGGCTGCTGGGGGTGGCACTGCGCCAGTGGCAGCACGGACGTCGCCAGGCCGGTTGAGCCGGCTCACCCTTGCAGCCAGTCTGTGTACATGCCGTTGCCGGGGGACCGGCGTATCGTGGCGTGGACTCTTTTGGGATGCGTGACGATGCGGCGAGCCGGGTGGGGGAAGGTACTGGGTCTGGTGATCGGGGGCTGGGTGTCGATGGCAGCTGCCGCGACTCCGCAACAGGTCAGCCATGGGCGGTTCCAGCAGGTGCCGGTGTTCCTGCCCGAGGGCCACCCGCAGCGGGTGGTGGTGTGGTTCGACGGCGGCCAGGACCACGCGCGCAGCCGTACGCGCATCGACGCCCTGCGCGCGCAAGGCGCACTGGTGGCGCAGGTGGACGTAGCCCGGTTGCGCCAGGTGCTGGCCAAGGAAGGCAGCGGCACCTGCGCGTTCGGCGCCGGCGACGTTGAGAATTTCTCGCGCTGGTTCCAGGCCTACCTGCACGTACCCGGCTACCACCTGCCGCTGATCGGCGGTGACGGCGAAGGGGCCGAGCTGGCCTACGCGGTGGCCGCGCAGGCCGATACGCAGGTGTTTGCCGGCCTGCTGACCACCGGCTTCTGTCCCGACCACGCACGCGAGCGCAAGGTCTGCGGGGCCGGCAGCAGCCATGGTCGGCTGCAACCGGCCGAGCTGAATTTCCCGTGGTTGAACGCGGCGGGCGACAGCCATTGCGCCGCCGGCAACGCGGCCGCATTCGTGCGCAAGGTGGCGATGGGGCGCGATTTCCAACGCAGCGCCGAGGGCGACGACCTGCCCGGGCTGTTGGCGGCCGCGCAGGTGGTCGGGGCGCAGAAGGGCGTGAGCCTGGCGCCGCCGCCAGATGCGCTCAAGGGCCTGCCCGTGGTGGAAGTGCCCGCCAGCAAGCCCGGCGACACGTTCGCCATTTTCGTGTCCGGCGACGGTGGCTGGGCCGGGTTGGACAAGGAAGTGGCGGCGGCACTGGGCGAGGCGGGGGTGCCGGTGGTCGGCGTGGATTCGCTGCGCTACTTCTGGACGGCACGCACCCCGGAAGGGTTCGCCCGCGACCTGGAGCGCATTGCCAGCCACTACAGCCGGCAATGGCAGCGCAAGCGGGTGGTGCTGGTTGGGTTCTCGCAGGGCGCCGACGTGCTGCCGGCGGCGATCAACCAGTTGTCCCCGGCCACGCGCGCCAACGTGGCGATGATCGGGTTGATGTCGGTCGGCAAGAATGCCGACTACGAATTCCATGTCAGCAACTGGCTGGGCGGTGGCGGAGGCGGTCTTCCGATTGCGCCGGAGATCGCCAGGCTGCCGCCGGGCAAGACGCTGTGCCTGTATGGCGAAGATGACGACGACGCACTGTGCCCGTCGCTGCCGGCAGGCAACGCACAGGTGATCAAGCTGCCGGGCGACCACCATTTCAAGGGCGACTACGATCGCCTGGCGCAGACGCTGCTGGACCATCTCCCCGCCCGGTAGAGCCGACCGTTGGTCGGCTGCTGTAGCGCCGCGCATCCGAGCAGCCGACCAACGGTCGGCTCTACCGGGCAGGGTCCAGCGCCATCCGCCGGGTGTAGGGCGTTGACGTGCTGCAGGCGGCGATCAACCCGCTGACCCCGGCCACGCGCGCCAACGTGGCGCCGATCGGCTTGATGTCGGTCGGCAAGAACGCCAACGACCAATTCCACGCCGTTCGGCGTAGACGCTGCTGGACCCTCTGCCCACACGGTTGAGCCGACCGTCGGCCGGCTGCTCTACCCGCGCGGCGCTACCGCAGCCGACCAACAGTCGGCTCCACCCTGTGCGGTGTGACAGCAGCCGACCAACGGTCGGCTCTACCGGCGTGGGTCCAGTGAGATCAGTCGGGTGGCATCGAGCAGGGCGGCAGGCAGGTGCACGCCGCCCGGTGCGGCCAGGTATCGCGCGCGCCACTGCGGGGCGAATTTGGACTTGAAGCGGCGCAGCCCGCTGAACCCGTAGAAGCGCTCGCCGTGGCGGGCGACGATGTTGGCAAAGCGGTTCCAGCGACCGGCCAGCCGATGCTGCGCCAACCCGGACAGGGGCGCCATGCCCAGCGAGAAGCGGTGGAAGCCGTTCGCGCGACCCCACAGGAACAGCTCGATGAACAGGAAATCCATGGTGCCCTTGGGCGCATCGTCGACGTGCCGCATCAGGTCCACCGACAGCTCATGCCCGGCCGGTGCCTGCCACAGGTTGGCGAACGCCACGATGCGGCCGTCGGCTTCCACCAGCGCGACCGGGAAGCGCACCAGATAGTCCGGATCGAAGCTGCCCAGCGAGAAGCCTTTCTCGTCGCCGGCCTTGTCGTCCAGCCACTGTTGCGAAATCGCTGCCAGTGCAGGCAGCAGTGCCGGCACCTCTGCCGGTGCGGCCACGCGGAAACTCAGGCCGCCGCGCTTGCCGCGGTTCCAGGCCTGGCGCAGGTCGGCGCGCTCGCGTCCTTCCAGGCCGAAATCCTGCAGCGGCACCATCGCCTCTTCGCCCAGTTTGACCAGGGTCAGCCCCAGGTCGAGGTAGGTCTGCCAGTAGGCTTCGCCAACCTGATAGAACACCGGGCGCAGACCGAGCCGGTCGGCTTCCTCACGGAAGCGCCAGATCAGCCCACGCGCCACGTCCGGCGGGCCGACCGGGTCGCCCATGGCGATCAGCGAACCGCCGTAGCGCTGCATCATCACAAAGCCCCGCTGCTCGGCATCACGCAGCACCGCCTTGTCGGCAGTGAGCACCAGGCAGGCCTGGGTGTCTTCGGCGGCCAACAGGATCGGCGCCAGCGCGTCCAGCGTGGGCATGTCGGCCGGCGGCAGTGGGCTGCGGGTGCTGTGCAGCAGCCGCGCCAGGCCGAAGATGGTCAGTGCGATGGCCACCACCAGCAACGCACGCAGCGCGCGCGGCGCGTTGCCCTGCAGGGCGAACTGCCACCACAGCTCGTTCTGGTACTCCACGTGGCTGTAGACGAAGAAGAGCAGCCAGATCACCGCGACCAGCACCAGCCCAAGATTGCGGATCCAGGGCCACGACCAGGCTTCGTCCAGCAACGCGCCCTGGCGGTAGAACTCGCGGCGCGAGGCCCACAGCGCCATGGCTACCAGCAGCGCTGACAGCGCGATCAGCACCTGGCCGCCGCGCAGCCAGATCGGCAGCGGCGCGATCACGCAGATACCCAGCGCCAGCATCCACGCGGCGTGGCTGCGCCGTTGCAGGCCCTGGCCGATCAGCAGCAGTGCCACGCCGGCCAGGCTGCCGAGCAGGTGCGAGGTTTCCAGGATCGGCAGCGAGGCGTTGAGCAGGTGCCGACGTGGCGTGGGCAGGGTGCCGTCGATCACCAGTGCCGCGCCCACGCTGAACACCGCCAGTGCGATGATCTGCGGCAGCCACGGGCGCAGCGCGGTCCAACCGGCGCGGGTGGCCCCGGCACCGACGCGCAGCGGTTTGCGCAGGGCCGGGCCCAGCGCGAGCAGCGTGGCCAACAGCAACGGCAGCACGTAGTAGGTAACCCGGTAGATCAGCGCGGCGGCCAGCACGGCGGCCGGTGCCACCTGCGGCAACAGCTTGAGCAGGCTCCACTCGAACACGCCCAGCCCGGCCGGCACGCTGGAGATCAGCCCGGCCAGCACCGCCACCAGGTACAGGCCTACAAAGCCGGGCAGCCCGGTTGGGGTGTCCATCGGCAGCAGCACGTAGAACGCGGCGCTGGCCAGCACCAGTTCGACCACGCTCAGGGCGGTGACCCAGAGCATGGTGCGGCGGTCGGGCAGCCACAGGGCGTGGCCGCGGATGCTGAAACTGCGCCCTTCGCGCCCGACCAGCAGCAGCGTGGCGACATAGCCGAGCAGGCCGACGATGCCGGCCACGCGAACCGCCTGCACCGATACAGGCAGCGCCAGCGCCGCTGCGCCGGGCTCCAGCACGAAGGCCAGGGCGAGCAGCAGCCAGGCACCGAACACGAAGCCGAGCGTGCTCATCAGCACCACCTGGCCAATCTCGCCCAGGCTCAGGCCGGCGCCACCGTAGCCGCGCAGGCGCACGGCACCGCCGGTGAGGGCGGCAAAGCCCAGGGTCTGGCCCAGCGTGTGGGCCAGGAACGCGGTGATGCCCACGCGCGCCGGATGCAGGCGCTTGCCACTGCGGCGCAGGCCGATCGCATCGAAGCCGATCAGGCACGCGTAACTGGCCAGGCCCAGCACCACGGTCAGCGCGATCTGCCCTGCGCCGAGATGTCGGAAGGCTTCGCGGATGGCACGGTAGCCGTGTTCGTCGAATTCGCTGGCCAGCCCGCGCAGGGCCAGGGCCAGGATCGCCAGGCTGAAGATGACGGTGGCGGCACGGCGCCAGGCAAGGCGGGCCGGTGCGGGAGCAGGGGTGGGTTCGGTCATCGGTGAAGCGTGCTCCGGGGCGGGCGATGAAGGAGTCAAGACAGGCGGCACGGTGGTGCGCGCGCATCGTGCGCCGGATGTGCACGCTTGCCAAGGGTGTGCGCTGTGCCTGCCGTGGCGGCAATGATCCGGGGCAAGGACAGGCTCACGCCGCATCGGTGACAATGGCCCATCACCAAGAGGAGCCATCGCCATGTTGGAACGTTTCGACGTCGGTCCGCGCATGTCTGAAATGACCGTGCACAACAAGGTTGCCTATCTGTCCGGGCAGATCCCGGAAGACACCAGCCAGGACATCACCGGCCAGACCCGGCAGGTGCTGGAAGAGATCGACAAGCTGCTGGCGCTGGTGGCCAGCGACAAGCAGCACGTGCTGCGCGCGGAAGTGTTCCTGGCCGACATCAACGACTTCGCCGGCATGAACGCCGCGTGGGATGAGTGGGTGGTGGCGGGCATGACCCCGGCGCGCGCGACAGTGGAAGCCAAGCTGGCCGACCCGAGCTGGAAGGTGGAGATCGTGATCACCGCTGCGTTGCCGTAAACAGCAGCCAGTAGAGCCGGGCTCTGCCCGGCTGTTCGACGGGCATGCAAATTCAACAGCAGCCGGGCAGAGCCCGGCGCTACGGGCGTGTGCTGCGATCAACGTCCGGGTTACGGGGCGTGGCCGCGATCAAGGTCCGGCGTTGCGGGACGGGTGCCGCGATCAACGTCCGGCGTTACCGGGCGGGTGCTGCGATCAATTCGATGCAATCCACCGGGCACGGGGGAATGCACAGCTCGCAACCGGTGCACAGGTCGGGCAGGACGGTGTGCATGTACTTGGCACCGCCCACGATGGCGTCCACCGGGCAGGCCTGGATGCATTTGGTGCAGCCGATGCAGTCGGCTTCGATGATCAGCGCGACCTGTGCGGGTTTGTGCGCGCCGCGGCTGCGGTCGAACGGCACCGCCGGTACGCCCAGCACATGGGCCAGCGCACGGGCACCGTCGTCGCCGCCCGGTGGGCAGTGGTCGACGCCGGCCTCGCCACGGGCCATGGCCTGCGCGTACGGGTAGCAGCCGTCATAGCCGCACTGGCCGCATTGGGTCTGCGGCAACAGGCGGTCGAGGCGTTCGATCAAACTGGCGGAGGTGCTGGGCATGCGTGGCGTCGGCTGCGCGGGGCGTTATTTGAGGGGTTTGCCGCGATACCAGCGGTCGTGGGCGAGCGCCAGCATCGGCCGGTCTTCGCGGCTGTCGCCGTAGGCGTGGATGCGCTGGAAGCGTGACAGGTCGTAGCGTTGGCGGATGTGTTCAACCTTGCGCGGGCCACAGTCGCCGTCGGCATAGCGCCCGGTCAGGCGGCCGTCGTGGCTTTCCAGCCGGTTGCAGATCAGGCCCAGCCCCAGCGATTCGCACCACGGCCGCAGGTACAGGTCCAGCGAGCCGGACACGATCACCACGGTATGCCGTTGCTGCAGGTGCCAGCGGATCTGTTCGAGCATCTGCGGGCGCACCACGCCGGGCAGCACGTCGCGGGCATAGCCGGCGGCCTGGGTGGCGATGTCCTCGCTGTGGCGGTTGCTGAAGGTCAGGCGGGTCACGCGGGCGCGGATGCGCGCGGCCGAGATCAGCTTGAGCCGATAGGCCAGCAGCCATGGACCCACTTTCCACCAGGCCTGGGCCAGTTGTTCCGGGGTGGCCACGCGGCGCAGGAAGCGGCCATAGGTGTCGCAGGTGGTGACCGTGTGGTCGAAATCGAACAACGCCAGTTCCAAACCGCACCTCCCTCCGTGCAGGCCAGCAGGCGGGGACGGCGGCAGCGCCGCCCCCGGATGCGATCAGCGCACCGGCATGCCGGGCTGGGCGCTGCTGTCGGCGTCGAGCAGGGCCAGGTCGCCCCCGTCGAAGCCGGCCGACAGGATCATGCCTTCGCTCAGGCCGAAGCGCATCTTGCGCGGGGCCAGGTTGGCAATGAATACCACGCTGCGGCCGACCAGCTTCTCCGGCTCGCCGTAGCTGGCGCGGATACCGGAGAAGATCTGGCGCGTGCCGAGGTCGCCGGCATCCAGTTCGAAGCGCAGCAGCTTGTCCGAGCCGTCCACGAACTCGCAGGCCAGCACCTTGCCGATGCGCAGGTCGAGCTTGGCGAAGTCGTCGATGCCGATATAGGCCGGGCCGTCGGCGGGTGCCGCGGCCACCGCCGGTGCCGGTACGGCAGCAGGCTTGGGAGGCTTGGCCGGGGCGGCCGGGGCGGCAGCGGCGAGGGTGTCCTTGGAGGCGTCGGTCATGGCGTCGATCATTTTCGGGTCAATCCGGGTGAACAGCGGGGCGTACACGGCGATGGTGTGCGCGGTGAGCGGGCGGACGATGTCGGTCCAGTCCTGCACGGGGGCGGCCAGGAAGGCCTCGGCCTGGGCAGCGGTGGCCGGCAGGATCGGCTTCAGCGCGGTGACCAGCACGCGGAACAGGTTCAGGCCTTGGGTGCAGACCGCCTGCAGCTGCGCGTCGGCGCCCTCCTGCTTGGCGATCACCCACGGTTTCTGGTCGTCGATGTAGCGGTTGGCTTCGTCGGCCAGGGTCATGGTCAGGCGCACGGCGGCGGCCGGGTCGTTGCGCTCGTAGGCCTCGCGGATGGGGGCGAGGGCGGCGACGAAGCGGTCGTACTGGGCGGCATCGGGCAGGCTGTCGGCCAGGCGCCCGTCGAAACGCTTGCTGATGAAGCCGGCGCAGCGGCTGGCCAGGTTGACGAACTTGCCGACCAGGTCGGCGTTGACGCGCGCGGTGAAGTCGCTCAGGTTCAGATCGAGGTCTTCGACGCCGCCGCCGGACTTGGCGGCGAAGTAGTAGCGCAGGGCCTCGGCTTCCAGGCCGACGTCGAGGTAGGTGCGGGCCATGACGAAGGTGCCGCGCGACTTGGACATCTTGGCGCCGTCGACCATCAGGTAGCCGTTGACGTGCAGGCGGGTGGGCGCGCGGTGGCCGGTGCCGTGCAGCACGGCGGGCCAGAACAGGCCGTGGAAGTTGACGATGTCCTTGCCGATGAAATGGTGCAGTTCGGTGCTGGTGCCGGCGCGGAGGTGGGCGTCGAAGTCTTCGCCGTTCTTGTCGCACAGGGTTTTGAAGCTGGACAGGTAGCCGATCGGGGCATCGAGCCAGACGTAGAAGTACTTGCCGGGCTGGCCGGGGATTTCAAAGCCGAAGTAGGGGGCATCGCGGGAAATGTCCCAGGCGCGCAGGCCGCCGTCGGCGTTGAGCCATTCGCCGAGCTTGGCCTTGACGCCTGGCAGGGCGACGTCGCCAGCCAGCCATTCGCGGAGGAAGGTGTCGAAGTGGCCGACCTCGAAGAAGAAGTGGTCGGAGTCGCGCATTTCCGGGGTGGCCCCGGAGATGACCGAGCGCGGGTCCTTCAGTTCGGTGGGGGCGTAGGTGGCGCCGCACACTTCGCAGTTGTCGCCATACTGGTCCGGGCTGCTGCAGACCGGGCAGATGCCTTTGATGTAGCGGTCGGGCAGGAACATGCCCTTGGCGGGATCATAGAACTGGGCCACGGAGCGGCGCGCGATGTGGCCTTCGGCCTCAAGCTTGAGGTAGAAGGCTTCGGTGAGCGCTTTGTTGGCGGCGGAGTTGGTGGAATCGTAGTGGTCGAAGGCCACGCCGAAGGCGGCAAAGTCGCGTTCGTGGCTGGCCTGGATGTTGGCGATGAAGGCTTCCGGGGTGACGCCGGCCTTTTCGGCGGCGAGCATGATCGGGGTGCCGTGGGTGTCATCGGCGCAGACGAACCAGGTTTTGCCGCCGCTCATTCGACGCGCACGCACCCAGATGTCCGCCTGGATGTAGCCGACCAGGTGGCCCAGGTGCAGGGGGCCGTTGGCGTAGGGCAGTGCGGTGGTGACGAGAGCGGTGCGGGTCATGGTCTGCGTTGTTGCCTTGGGGACCGGGGATTATCGCATGGAGGGGGTGTGCGCCTGCGGCGGGCTTTTTTTTTCGAAGCCGGAGCCAAGGCCGGAGCCGGAGCCGGAGCCGGAGCCAGGGCCACAGCCACAGCCACAGCCACAGCCGAAGCCCATTGACCGGCCTGCTGGGGGAGGGCTGGGGTGGGTGAGGCCGCGGGGCACGCTGCAAGTACGTCCGTGTAAGCTCCGCCACCGCATCCATGCGGTGGAGGGCCCCGCAACCTCACCCACCCCAGCCCTTCCACAGTTGGTTGGTGTGCAGGGGAAAGGCGGGGGCAGGAGCGGGTGGCAGAAGCCTAGGTGAAGCGAACCGGGCCGAATGAACCGACCTGACCGGAGCTTCTGCCTGCCGAAGCCCGAGCCAGAGCGGTTTGGTTCGGGGTGTGGGGGAGAGTAGAAATGCAAAAGGCCGAAGCGGCGCAGCCGCTTCGGCCTTCTTCCTCTTCCCAACCGGCGATGCACATGCCTGGAGGGCGAGGCGGGTTAACCCCCACCGGGACCGTCCACGGCATGGATGCCGTGGACGAGCCCCCATGGATGGGTTCACGGCGTGTCCCGGTGGGGGTTAACCCGCCTCGACCACACCATGGCAATGACTAGCCAAAAGCAGCGCCGAGAAGTTACTCCCGCACCCAGGTCTGGGAGCGGCAGATGAAGGCGATGCAGCCGGAGACGTCCAGCTTGGCGCCGCCGGTCTGCAGCTTGGCCTTGGACTTGTAGGTCTTGCCGTTGGCCGGGTCCAGGATGGTGCCGCCGGACCAGGCGTTGGCGCCGTCGGCCTTCAGGTTCCACAGGATGGTCATGCCCTTGACCGGCTTGTTCTTGTTGGCGCCTTCGCAGCCGTCGCAGACCGGGTTGGGGCCCTTGTCCGAATGCAGGATGTCCACGACCTTGCCGGTCAGCGCGCCGTTGGCGGCCTGGGTGATCTCCACGATCGACTTCACCTTGCCGGTCTTGTCGTCGATCGTCTTCCAGCGGCCAACCGCGCCATCGGCGGCGCTGGCCGACATCGCGGCCAGCATCAGCGGCAGCGCCAGCAACAGGGTCTTCAAAGTCTTGCGCATGTTCCCCTCCCAGGGATGTCGGTGAAGGCCGGCGCAGTGCCGGTACAGGCCGACTGTATACCCATTCGCCGGGGTATGGGCAACGGGGTCAGCCGATTTCGTACAGCTCCAGCGGCAGCCCGTCGGGATCGGCGAAGAAGGTAAAGCGGCGGCCGGTGTACGCGTCCGTGCGGATCGGTTCGCAGGCGACACCGGCGGCGGCCAGACGAGCGACCATCGGTTCCAGGGCCGCTACCCGGAAGGCCAGGTGGCGCAGGCCCTGCGCCTCGGGGCGGCTGGGCCGGGGCGGGGCGCCGGGGAAGGAGAACAGCTCCAGCTGGCTGCCGTCGGGCAGGGCCAGGTCCAGCTTCCAGGAATCGCGTGCGGCGCGGTAGTTCTCGTCCAGGATCCGCAGGCCCAGCACCTGGGTGTAGAAGGCCTTGGAACGGGCGTAGTCCGCGCCGATCACGGCTACGTGGTGGATGCCTAGCAGCGGAGTGTCGTGGGTGGGCGTCATTGCAGGGTGTCCAGCCAGCGCTGGGCGATCTGCAGCGC
Organism: Stenotrophomonas sp. 364; assembly: GCF_009832905.1. NCBI lineage: Bacteria > Pseudomonadati > Pseudomonadota > Gammaproteobacteria > Lysobacterales > Lysobacteraceae > Stenotrophomonas > Stenotrophomonas sp. 364. The sequence goes on along the minus strand of NZ_CP047135.1, from coordinate 2,961,611 downwards.
CAGCGGATAGGGTTCGGGGCCATCGCGGTTGGTCAGGATGATGACCGTCAGGTGCTGGCGGGGATAGCGCAGGATCACGTTGCGGAAGCCGATGCTCTCGCCGCTGTGCCATTGCGCGTCGCCGTTGAGCCGCCAGCCGAAGCCGTAGAACGGCACGTCGGGCTCGGTGGTGCGCGTGGCCGGGGCGAAGGCCTGGCGCAGGGAGGCGGCCGTGAGCAGGCGCTGGTCGTACAGCGCCGCGTCCCACCGGGCCAGGTCCTCCAGCGACGCGTAGATGCCGCCGTCGCCCAGCACCGCGCTGGTCGGGCTCTGGTCGGTGCGCTGCCAACGCCCGTCGACCTCGCTGTAGCCATAGGCGCGCCGGGCCACGTCGTCCACGCCGTCCTGGTGGGCCACGGTGTCGCGCATGCCCAGCGGCTGGAAGATCCGGGCGCGCAGGAACGTGGCGAAATCCTGACCCGATGCCTTGGCCACCACCAGCGCCAGCAGCGCATAGCCGCTGTTGCTGTAGCGGTACTGGCTGCCCGGAGGGAACAGCGTGCGGTCCTGGGCCTCCAGCAGGTGCAGCACGTCGATGTCGTGCACCTGTGCGGTGGCCGCAGCGGGCATCAGGTCCTCGTAGTCGAGCAGGCCACCGGTATGGCTGAGCAGGTGGCGCAGGGTGATCCCGTCGGCGGCGGCCGGGAGCGAGGGCAGCCAGCGTTTGAGCGGGTCATCCAGGCGCAGTGCGCCGTCTTCGGCCAGCAGCAGGATTGCCGCGGCGGTGAACTGCTTGCTGACAGAGGCCAGGCGGAAGTTGGTCCGGGCGGTCACGGGCGTGTGGTCTTCGACCACCGCCAGCCCGTAGCCGCGCTGGAACACCGGCTGGCCCTCGTGCAGGACCAGCACCGCCGCGCCCGGAACCTGACCGTCATAACGCTGCAGCAGGGCGTCGATGCCGGGGTCGGGTGGCGCCGCCGCCGGCGCTGCCAGCGCGCCACCCGCCGCCAGCAGGCCCAGCCAGACCAGGCCGCCCGCCATCAGCCTGCTGCGGTCACGCGGGCGATCAGGGGGCTGCATGGCCGGCTCCGTGCATGGGTCAGGGGGTCGCTGCGGGCGTCGGCGTGCCGGCGGTTTCGGCCGCGATCCAGCGGGTCATCTTGGCGTCGAGGATGTCCAGCGGCATCGAGCCGTCGCGCAGGATTTCCTCATGGAAACGGCGCAGGTCGAAGCGCGGGCCGAGCGCGGCCTTGGCGCGATCGCGCAGTTCCACCATCTTCAGTTCGCCCAGGCCGTTGGGCAGGGTCTGCCCGGGCAGGGCCATGAAACGCTCGACTTCGGCGGTGGCATCTTCGGTGGGCATGTCGGCGGTCTTGACCAGGTAATCCACCGCCTGGCGCTTGCTCCAGCCCTGCGCATGCACGCCGGTGTCGGCGGCCATGCGGGCGGCGCGGGTCAGCGCGGCCTGCAGGTAGCCGATGCGCTCGTAGGGGTCCTGGTACACGCCCAGCTGCTCACCCACCGATTCGGCATACAGGCCCCAGCCTTCGATGAAGGCGATATCGCCGCCCAGCCGGCGGAAGCGCGGCAGCTTGTCCAGCTCCTGCTGCAGTCCCAGCTGCACGTGGTGGCCGGGAATGCCTTCATGCAGGAACTGCATCGGCGCCGCCCAGCGGCGGCGGCTCGGCAGGTTGGTGGTGTTGACGTACAGGATGCCCGGACGCATGCCGTCGGGCAGGGGCGGCTGGTAGGCCACCGCCGACGCACTTGCGGCACGTTCGGGTTCAACCGCACGGACCTCCAGCGGCGCCTTCGGCAGGGTGCCCAGCAGGGCGGGCAGGCGGCTGCCCACCTGGGCCTGCAACTGCTTGTAGCGGGTCAGCAACGCCTCGCTGTTGGCGTACTGGAAGCTGCGGTCGGTGCGCATGTTGCGCAGCACCTTCTGCTGCGAACCGCGGATCTTGTTGTCCTTGAGCGTCGCGGCGATCTGCGCCTGCAGGCTGGCTACGCGTTGTTCGGCGACGGCGTGGATCTGCTTGGCATCCAGGGTGGCGGCGGTGCTCTGCACGATGTTCTGGGTGTACCAGGCCTGGCCGTTGGGCAGCGCACCCAGGCCATCGCTGGTGCGCGTGGCCGGCAGGTATTCGGTGGCGATGAAGCCGCGCAGGGCGCGGTAGGCCGGCATGATGCGGTACTCGATCATGCGCTTGTACTCGGCGCTGATGCGCGCCTTGTCCGCCGCCGGGAAGTCCTCGGGCATGTTGCGTACCGGGGCCCAGAAGATGCTCTCCTCGGCGGTCGGCTTGATCACCGCATCCAGCTGCGGCAGCACCTTTTCCATCAGGTCGCGCGGCTGCACCACGCCGGCCTTCATGCCGTCGCGCATGTTGGCCACGGCCTGGTCGAACAGCGGTGCGATCCCCAGCGAGCGCCTGGACCAGCTGTCGTAGTCGGCCACGGTATTGAACGGCTGCGCGCCCGAGCCGGAGCCCAGGATGGCCATGATGCTGCCCAGGTTGTAGTACTGGCTGACCGGCAGCATCCAGCTGGGGTACTTCTCGGCGGCCAGCGACATGCGCGCGTCGCGCACGAAGATTTCGTAGCTGAGCAGGTCCTGCCCGGTCAGGCCGTCGGTGCCGATCTTCTCGACCTTGCCCAGCCATTCCACGGTGAAATCATGCGATTGCTGGCGGTAGGCGGCCGACAGGATGTTGGGCAGCTGGTCGTTGTGGCGTGCATCGCCCTGGAAGGTGGCCTGCAGCGGGTTGAGCCGCATCGAGGCATCCCAGTATTCGTCGTAGATGCGGTTGAGCTGGGCGGCCTTGCTCTGCTGGCGGACCAGTGGCTGGCGCGCGGGCGCGGCGGCCGGACGTGCGCGCGGCTTGGCCTTGGGCTTGGCGGCGGAGCGGGTCTGCGCGGCAGCCGGCCGGTTGGCCTTCTTCTTGGCAGCTTCAGCCGGGGCGGCGCTGCCGAACAGCAGCAGGGCGGCGATGGCGAGCGCCAGGGCGCGGGCGGGATGGGGCATCGGCGGTATCCGTAAAACACACAGACCGGGGAGCTTGCCCGATCCGTGCCCGTACGGCCAGCGCTGGCCCCTGGTCAGTTTCGTGCGGTACGGGCCTCAGTCAGCTGCAGCGTCGGCACGCAGCTGCGCGGCGCGTTCGGCGCCCAGGTAGCGGGTGATGGCGCGCCGCATCAGGTACAGCAAGGGAATCAGGGCGATGGCGAAGCCCATCTTGTAGACGTAGTTGACGCTGCTGACCGCCAGGAACAGCGCGGTGGGCCACTGCTGCGGGCCCAGCACGAACGCGATCCAGATCACCACGAAGCTGTCCACCAGCTGCGATACCGCCGTGGAGCCCGTGGCGCGCAACCAGACGTGGCGTTCACCGGTGGCCCGGCGGATGCGATGGAAGATCGAGACATCGATCAGCTGCCCGACCAGGAAGGCCACCAGCGAACCGGCAATGGTCCACATGCCCTGGCCGAACACCGCGGCGAAGGCGGCCTGGTAATCGGGCACGCCGTGGGCGCTCATCGAGGTGACCCACCAGCTGGCCGGCACCAGCGAAATCGCCGCGAAGGCGAACACGAAGCCGTAGCTGATCAACACCACCGCCAGCCACGAGATGAACTTCACCCCGCGGCGGCCGAAGAACTCGTTGATGGTGTCGGTCATGATGAACACCACCGGCCACAACAGCGTGCCGGCGGTGAAACTGAGCGAGCCGGTCTGGCCGAACAGATTCCAGTTGAACGGCGCCAGCCCGAGCGTGTCTTCGAGCGCGAAGATCTTCACCCCGATCAGTTCGGCCAGCACCGCATTGGCGCAGAAGAACGCCGACAGCGCGATGAACAACAGCACCGCACGGTCCTGCAACGGCCGCGCGCTCACCTCAGCGGTCGCCGGCGCGGGTGAACGGCACGCTTTCCGGCGCGACGGCACCGCCGGAGATGATGAAGCTCATTGCCTGGTCAACGGTCCAGTCGGTGGGGGTCAGCAGTTCCACCGGCACGATTTCCAGGTAGCCGGAGGTGGGGTTGGGCGTGGTCGGCACATACACTGCGGCCAGCTCGCGGTCGGAGCCCTGTTCGCGGATCACCCGTGTCACCAGGCCCACCGATTTCATGTCACGGTGCGGGAAGTCGATCAGCACCACGCGCTGGGTGCTGCCCGGCTCGGTCTGCAGCATGTCCAGCAGCTTCTTGGCGCTGTCGTAGATGATGCTGGCCAGCGGGATGCGCTTGATCACCGCGCCGAACCAGCGCAGCAGGCGCTGGCCGATCACCCGGCGGCTGAGCACGCCCACGCTGAGGATCACCAGCAGGGTGGCGGCCAGGCCGATCAGGTTCTGCATCCACTCCACCTTGACCCAGCCCAGGTAGTGCGGGAACGAGGCGGCGATCTGCTCGGACAGGGGCACCACCACCGGGCTGGAAATGCCCGACAACAGCACGAACACGAATTTGACCACCACCCAGGTCAGCCAGATCGGCAGCAGGGTCAGCAGACCGGTCAGGAACAGGCGCTGCAGGGAGGGGCGCGGAACAAGTTGGGGGGCTTCGGGCGACATCGACGCATTGTAGCGGTGCGGCCACCCGGATTACCCTGCCTGCGGTCGCAGGGAGCGGCGCATGAAGGGAATGCTGTGTTGAAGGGACTGAAGTGGGTGGGCGTGACCGTGCTGGGCATGGGGGTGCTGGTGGGCGGGGTGCTGCTGGTGTCATGGCTGATGCCGGTGCCGGCTGAGGAACGCCGGGCGCTGCAGGTCATGGAGGCAGGGTTGCCCGCGATGGCACCCGAACGCAACGCGTTCCCGGCGATCTGGCTGTTGGACCATGACGGCATGACGCCGGCGCAGATACAGGCGCAGACCGCAGAGGATGCGCGCCGTTGGGCGCCGGGCCCGGCCCGCGGCGCAGCGCCGGCCGGCGATGCCGTGGCGGTCGAAACGCACGTTGCGAAAGTCACGCCGGCCACCCGGTGGTGCAGGCGCGATGTCAGCGCCTGTCTGGCTGCGGTACGTGCCGACGCCGATGCGGTCGCGCAGGCCCATGCCGGGCATGACGGGCTGCACGCACGGATTGCGGCGCTGGGCGAGGACGATCACTACCGTTCGCTGTTCGTGCCCGACACGGCGATGCCGTTCCCGGCGTTCCAGGTGCTGATGGAGCGCACCTCGTGGCATGCCCTGGCGCATGTGCGCGGCAACAGCACCCAGGCACTGCAGGGCACCTGCGAGGACATCCGCACCGGGCGCATGCTGATGGCCCGCAGCGATAGCGTGCTGGTGGCGATGGTGGGGTCGGCGATGGCCGAGCGCAACGCGGGCCTGTTCACCGAGATCCTGGCCGAGCTGCCTGCGGGGGCAGCCGTCCCGGCGACGTGCCAGCAGGCCCTCGTCGCCCCCACGGTGGCCGAGCTGGACCTGTGCCTGCCGATGCGCGGCGAGTTTGCGTTCGTGCGGGCGGCGATGGCCAACCAGCCGGCGCTGGAGCAGGCGCAAGGCTGGTTGCACGTCGAAGGCAAGACCCAGGCCCGCAATGCCTGGCAGATGTCGCGCACCTGCGGCGCCAAGGTGCAGGCGCAGATCCACGACGATCGCCCCGTGCAGCTGCCCGCGGCGCCGTCGATCTGGTCATTGGCCTGCGTGGCCAACGCGGCCGGTTGCATGACGCTGGCCATCAGCGAGCCGGCATACGACGACTATTCCCTTCGCATGCAGGATGCCGGCGCCCAGCTGCGGCTGGCGGGGGCGATGCTGTGGCTGCATGGGCAGCCGCGTGGCCAGACCGACGCGCTGGCCCGCCTGGCCGCGATGCCGCAGGCGCTGCGCAGCACGCAGCGCCCGCCGCAGCTGAGCGCCGATGGGCAGCGGGTGCAGGTGCCGCGGTACGGCCGCGCGGGCGACGGCGGGCCGCCGTGGGTCAGCGCAGCGCTGCCACAGGCGTGGCGCCCGCATTGAGCGGCGCGGTTACGGCAGCGGAGTGAACGCCGCGCCGTCGCCGATGCTGTCCAGCGTCCAGCGCTTCTTCGAGAGCAGTTTCTCCCATCTCACCTGCTCGCCGTCGGTCTCGATGCTGCCGCTCGCGCGGCGCACCTTCGCGGTGGCGTAGTTGATGCTCACCGATTCGGTCTGCCCGGAGTTGCGCATCATTGAATCGTTGTCGTAGCCGATCAGCGCGAAGGCATCGTGCTGCCAGCGGAAGGTGAAGCGGGTGGAACCGGTGGCCCAGCTGCCGGCGTTGGAGAACGCGTACAGGACCACCTGCAGCGTGCCGCGCACGATCGATACGCCGCCGGCGCCGTCTTCGAACACGTCTGACAGGTTCGGGTACTCGTGGCGCGGAATCAGCTGGTGGTTCTGCGCGGCCAGCGCATAGGTGCCATCCGGCCGCGCCCAGGCGATCGCGAGCAGGCGCGGGTTGCTGTCCAGCGGACTGATGCCCATGCCGTCGTGTTCAAGCACGTTGCGGGGATCCTGCTGGCGCAGCACCAGCACCAGGTCGGCACGCCGGTCGGCGTTGAGGTCGCCGTCCAGCCGCTGTTCAATGCGCCAGCCGCGCGGCACGAAGCCGTTGGCGTCGGCGGCGGTGGCCGGCAGCGTCGGATAATCCACCGGCGGTATGTCCAGTGCGTGCGCAAGCGCCGGCAGGGACAGCAGGGGCAGGGCGATAAGCAGGGTGCGCATGATGCAGGGGCCGACGTTGGGGGCGCCGAGCATAGCAAGCACGCCGCGTGCTCAGCCCTTGCGCGCGCCGCCGTTGCGCGCGTCCGGCTTCAGCCGCAGGTACACCTGCTTGCGTACCCGCGCGACCACCTCGCCCTGTGCGTTGAGAATGTCGTTGCTGAACCAGTGCAGGTATTTTTCACCACCGGCCGTGGCGGCACGCAGCTGGTCCAGCAGCGCGTCGTCCAGATGGAATTCCGCACGCACCGTGCCGCGACCCGGTTTGAGGAACTCGATCTCGCCGGCCCGATCCCACACGTAGTAGTCGCGGCCCAGGTTGTGCATCACGGTGAGCATCCAGAACGGATCGGTCATCGCAAACAGGCTGCCGCCGAAGTGGGTGCCCACGTAGTTGCGGTTCCAGGGGCGCATGCGCAGCTCGACGCGCACGTGGCGGTAGTCGGGGCTGACCTGCGTGACGTGGATGCCAGTGAACAGGAACGGCGGCCACAGGTTCATGCCGTGGCGGAACACGCTGGCTTTCATCGGGTCGACCCAGGTTGCGAACGAGGGGCGCAGCTTACCATTCGCAAGCGTATGGTGGCGCGGTCAGTCGCCGTCGTCGGCCATGTAGCCGTCGCGCCCGGCGGCCTTGGCCTTGTACAGCGCCGCATCGGCGCCTTCAAAGAAATGCCGCGGTTCGCTGCTGGCGGCGGGCACGCGCGTATACACGCCCACGGTCAGGGTGATGTGGATGCGTTCGCCCTGCGCGCCGGGCACCTCCAGCAGGCGTACCCGTGCCAGCAGGTCTTCGATCACCTGCACCGCGCCGTCGGCCGCGGTGTCGGGCAGGATCAGCGCGAACTCGTCGCCGCCGAAACGCGCGGCCATGTCGCGCGGCCGCCGAGCGTGCGCGCCGATCTCGCTGGCGATCAGGCGCAGGACGGTGTCGCCGACCTGGTGGCCATGCATATCGTTGTGGTGCTTGAAGTGGTCCACGTCGATCAGCACCAGGCTCAGCGGGCGACCACTGCGACGTCCGGCGTCGTGCTCCTGCTGCAGGGTCTGCTCGAAACGCAGGCGGTTGCCCAACCCGGTCAGCGCATCGCTGTTGGCCTGGCGGCGCCAAGCGCTGATCCGCCACAACACCCACGCGCAGATGACGGCCAGCATGCCGGTCAGCGCCGCGGCGGGGGCAAACCAGAGGTTGCCGACGCGCAGCAGCACGAAGCTGAGCAGCAGGGTGGACGGCAAGGCCAACAGCGCGCTGGCCGATGCCCGGGGCAGCGACAGGCCCAGGCAGCACAGCGCCACCAGCAGGCCGCTGAGCAGGTCCCGCCACAGCGTGGGTGGCAGGGTGATGACCTTGTCGGTGAGCAGCATGGAGGCGACGTTGGCCTGATACTCGCTGCCGCTCATCCAGCGCTCGCGCGTGGTCGGGGTGAGCAGGCGGGGAGCGATGCCGCTGGCGGTCATGCCCACCAGCACCAGCCGCCCGCGCAGCAGCGCCGGGTCGACGTTGCCGTTGAGCAGGTCCACGTAGGACACCTGCGGAAACCGTTCGGGCGGGCCGGCGTAGCGCACCCGCACGTAGTGATCGCGTCGCCATTGATACGGCGAGGACTGTCCCGGGTCCGGATCGCGCAGGCCGGGCAGCGGGCCGCGCGCGCCGGCCAGCGCCAGCCCTAGGGCGGGCCAGTGGGGTGAGCCGATCCCGGCGGTGAGGTACAGGCCGCGTGCCACCCCGTCGGCGTCCACTTCGATATCGGTGTGCCCGAGCGTGGCCGCATTGGCGGCGATCAGCGGGATGGGCAGCAGTTCCTCGGCCATGTTCGGGCCACTGGCCGGTGCGGCCAGCACCGGCAGCACCACGCGGCCGTTGCGACGGATCGCCGCCGCCAGGTCCGCATCCTGCGCCGCATCCTGGCGGTCCGGTTCGGACAGCATCAGGTCCAGCACGACCCGCGCGCTGCCGGCCTCGGTGAGGCGGTCAAGCAGGCGTGCGTGGGTCGAGCGCGGCCAGGGCCACTGCCCGATCTGCTGCAGGCTGCTGTCGTCGATCGCCACGATCAACAGGCGCGGGTCGGGCGGGTAGTCCCACGCCCCGACGTACGCATCGTAAACCGCCTCGTCCTGCTGCCAGAACCACTGCCAGTGGCTGGCAACGGCGGCCAGGCCACCCACCAGCGCCGACAGCGCCAGCCGCTGCGGCCACGACAGTGCCAGTGGTTTCACAGCAGCAGCCACAGCAGCAGGGCGCCGCCGCCAGCGCCGTAGCACGTGCGGCAGGGCAGCGCGACCTGCTGTGCCGGCGAGAACGGGCCGGCATAGCCGTCGTCGTCGATGTACTGCACGCGCACGTGCAGGGTCCCGTGCCAGGGACGCTTGAGCGACACCTCGGGCTGGTCGACCTCGCGGTCCAGTAGCGGGTGGGTGAAATCGCCCTTGCGGTCGATCTGCACGCGGTAGCGCTGACCGGTTTCGCCGGCCTGCCAGCGCAGCGTCAGTTGGCCCTTGGCGGCCTGCGGCGGCTGCAGGGCCGGATCGACCGGGGTGTCGGTGAGGGTGAGCGCCACCGGTTGGCCGAAGCGACCGCGGTGGCCGTTGCCATCGCGCGAGGCCACACGCCAGAAGTACGCGCCCGGGGCCAGGTCCTTGGCCGCGCGTGCATGTGGGCTGGTGCTCTGCTGCTCCAGCACGGGCACCAGGAACTGTTCGTCGCGCGCGATCTGCAGCACGCTGGATGCAGCCCCGTCGACCTGGCTCCACTGGAAGCGTGGGCGCGCGCTGTTGATGGTTTCCTGGTTGACCGGGCGTATCGTCAACGGTGCGGGCGGTTGGTCACGCACCTCGAAATCGTGCTCGGCATCGAGACCTTCCACGTCGTCGGCGCTGACGGCGCGGACCAGCACACGCAGCGTGCCGGGCGCCAGATCCGGCAGGGTCAGGGTGGTGGCAGGGGTGTCCTGTGCGAACAGCAGGATCTCGGGTTGGTCGGCGCGCACCACTTCCACCCGGTAGTGCGCGGCTTGGTCCACCGCCGCCCACGCCAGTTGCGCGGGCAGCGGGTCCAGGCGCAGCTGCGCCCGGTCCAGCAGCGGCGCCGGCAGCAACGGCTCCAGTTCGCCGGGGCGGGTGTCCTGCGACGTGCTGCGGGTGGCCTGGCCGCGGGTGACCAGGCGTTGGCCACGTTCGTTGCCAACCTGCACCTTGCCCTGCAGTACTTCTGTGGCCGCGCTGCGCCCGTCACCGCCGGCGCTGACCCGGAACACGGTGCCGCGCACGCTGCTGGTCGCCGTGGGGGCATCGATGATGTAGCGCGACGCCGGCCCCGTTGCGGGGGTCACCCGGTTGCTGGTGCGGCCCTGCTGCAGGCGTATGCGGGTGTCGACCATGCCGGTGTGCCCGTAGCGGCTGAGCTGGTCCAGGCGCAGGCGCGAGTTTTCGCGCAGCTGCAGCCGCGAATCATCCGCAAACACGAGGGTGACGCTGGCATCGGCGCCGGTTACCAGATGCTGGCCGATCGTCAGCAGCTGGCCTTCGAAGACATCACGCAGTCCGCCCTGGGCCGTGTCGCCCACCTGCACCGATCCGCGCAGCGCGAGCACGCGGGCTGGCACGGGCTGCACCGCCAGCCACGCCACCGGGAAGCGCAGCTGGCTGCCCGGCGACAACCGATACGGGTCGCTCACGCGGTTATGGGTTTGCAGGTGTTCCCACGGAACGGACGGCTTCAGATACCGCGAACCGAGATCCCACAGGGTGTCACCGGGACGCACCCGGTAGGTCCAGTCCTGGGCCAGCAGAGGAAAGGCGGAGAACAGCAGGGCTGCCACCAGCACCAGGCGGGCTGACAGCGAACAGGAATGAAGCAAGCGGGTCGAACTCACGGTCATCTGTGCCCTGCTGGGCGGGGCTCAGCCGTGCGGCCCCCATGGCCCAGACCTCATCCCCCCGAATGGATCGCGGCGTCGTGGACGCCGCGTTCGCATTATCGCCCGGGACCCGTGCAGAGTTTCTGAACGTGACCTCCGTCACATTCCATGTGGGCGAGGCGCATCCGTCCCGGGTAACTGAACGCGTGGCGCCTCCTGCGCCGGATCAGAACAGCAGCGATGCCATCCGGCGGCGATAGCGGCCCACCAGGTCCTCGTCGGCAATCACCTTGAAGGCGTCGATCAGCAGCTTGCGCGGCAGGCCCTCGGCGAAGGTGCGGTCGCTGCGCAGCATGGCCAGGAACTGTTCCAGCGCGGCTTCATCCTCGCCGCCCAGCAGCAACTGCACCCCGCGCAGGTGGCGGGCCTGCAGGTCGTCGCCATTGGCGGCGATGCGGGCGTCCAGCGTCTCGGCGGCCGGTGCGTCCTGCAGCGCGTTGGCAAAATCCAGGCGGGCGCGGGCGCGCACGGCACGGTCGTCAGTGGCCAGGTTGGCCGGCAGCGCATCGATCAGCGTGCTGGCCTCGGCGGTGCCGCCGGTCTGCAGCAGGGCCAGCGCCAGGTCCAGTTTGAGTTCGTCCTTGTCCGGCTCGGCGGCAATTGCCGCACGCAGCACGTCGACCTGGGCCTGCGGGTCCAGCGGTTCGGGCTCGGCCACGGCGTCGGCGGCCGGCTCGGCCGGGGTCACCCCGTGCTGGGCCAGGAACTCGCGCAGCTGCCCTTCCGGGATCGCACCGGGGAAGCCGTCCACCAGCTGGCCACCCTTGACCAGGAACACGGTGGGCACCGAGCGGATCTGGAAGGCCGCTGCGATCTGCTGTTCGGCATCCACGTCGACCTTGGCCAGCTCGAAGGCGCCGTGGTACTCACCGGCCAGCTTTTCCAGCATGGGCCCCAGGGTTTTGCAGGGCTCGCACCAGCTGGCCCAGAAGTCGACCAGCACCGGCGTCTGCAGGGACTTCTGCAGCACCTCGGTTTCGAAGGTGGCGGTGGTGGCGTCGAAGACGTGCGGCAATTCGCTCATGGTCGGCAATCAACGATTAAAGATGTACGCAGTGTATGGGTGCGCAGGTTGCGGGACGCAACCCCGGTCCCCGGGATCGATGCAAACCGGTGACAATGCGCAGCCCCGAACCACGCAGGCCGATTTCCCATGTACCCCTTGCACCGCTTCGATCGCGTTGTTGGCGCCATCGCCGCTGGCCTGTTCGTGGCCGCGGTAGTCGGATTCGGGCTGGCACTGCCTGGCTACCACGCGCTGCGCCATCCAGTGGCGTTGCTGGGCGCGATCGGGGTGCCGCATGCGCAGGCCTTCAGCGTGCTGGGGTTCGTGCTGCCTGGCCTGTTGGCCGTCGCGGTGGGCATGCGCCTGCTGCTGCGGGTGCCCCGCACCGCACCGTGGTCGATGCGGGTAGGCGTGCAGCTGCTGGTGCTGGCCGGGCTGGCCTTCGCCGCCATGGGCGTGCTGCCGTTGGATGCCAGCGACATCGAAAGCCCGGCCAGCCAGTACCACGCCAGTGCGTGGATGGTCTGGGTGCTGGCGTTCGTGCCGGGCGCAGTGATGTACGGGTGGGGCGCGTTGCGCGCGCCTGGCATCCGCGCGCAGGCGCTGCTGCACCTGGGCTGCGGTCTGGCGATGCTGCTGGCCGCCTTCGTGCTGCAGCTGTGGATGCCGGCGCCCTTGGCGCAGCGGCTGGCGTTTGCCTGCTGGGCGGTGTGGCTGGTGGCGGCACTGCCGGTGGCGGCGTGGGCAAAACGGGGCGCGGTCTAGCGCCCCGTCGGTATCAATCGGCGCTGCATTGCAGGCGGAAGCCCGCACCCGGGTGGTCCCTGTTGAGCAGTGCCAAGGCCTGGTTGGTGGCATCGGTGCCATCGGCCGCATCCACCGAATACGTGCCGAAGCTGCCGTCGCTGAGCGTGTAGGCGCAGGTGAAGCTGGCGGCGTGGGCGGTGGCGGCCACCGCGAAGATCATGCTGAGGGCGACAGCGCCCTGACGGATCAAACGCATCTTGAGTGTCTCCTGTGGACTCCGGAGGGGCGACCGTGGTCGGCGGGGTCGGGAGTCGGGCGATCCCTGCCACCCCAGCTTCGGTCCGCCGACACCCCGCGGGGATCGGGGGAAATCCGGCGGTGCTGACGGGAAACCCCGCGCCGTGGGCGGATTCCGGTCACAGAACCGGCGGTCCCAAGGCCCCGTGATCCCGCCCGAACGGCCGGCAATCGGCGCAGGACTGCGCCCGGCCTGGGCCAAGAGCGAGCATGGCCGGTCCTTTCCGGCGGGAATTGGAGCCCCTTGTCGCACTGCGGTATCCTCTACCGCTTTGCCGCCGCACAGCGTTTACATGACCAGCGTCGAACCCAACGTTTACGATCCGCAGCAGGTTGAATCCGCCGCCCAGAAGTTCTGGGACGCCACCCGTGCCTTCGAGGTGAGCGAGACGTCGGACAAGCCGAAGTACTACTGCCTCTCGATGCTGCCGTACCCGTCCGGGGCGCTGCACATGGGCCACGTGCGCAACTACACGATCGGTGACGTGATCAGCCGCTACAAGCGGATGACCGGGCACAACGTGCTGCAGCCGATGGGCTGGGACGCCTTCGGCCTGCCGGCCGAGAATGCGGCGATCAAGAACAAGACCGCGCCGGCCAAGTGGACCTACGCCAACATCGAGCACATGCGGGGCCAGTTCAAGGCCATGGGCTATGCGGTGGACTGGTCGCGCGAGTTCGCCACCTGCACGCCCGAGTACTACGTGCACGAGCAGCGCATGTTCACCCGGCTGATGCGCAAGGGCCTGGCCTACCGCCGCAACGCGGTGGTGAACTGGGACCCGATCGACCAGACCGTGCTGGCCAACGAGCAGGTCATCGACGGCCGCGGCTGGCGCTCCGGCGCGCTGGTGGAAAAGCGCGAGATCCCGCAGTGGTTCCTGCGCATCACCGATTACGCCCAGGAACTGCTGGACGGCCTGGACGAACTGCCGGGCTGGCCCGATTCGGTCAAGACCATGCAGCGCAACTGGATCGGCCGTTCCGAAGGGCTGGAAATCCAGTTCGACGTGCGCGACGCCGACGGCAGCGCGCTGGATTCGCTGCGCGTGTTCACCACCCGCCCTGACACGGTGATGGGCGTGACCTTCGTGTCGATCGCCGGCGAACACCCGCTGGCCCAGCATGCGGCCAAGTCCAACCCGGCGCTGGCCGCGCTGCTGGCCGAGATGAAGCAGGGCGGCGTGTCCGAAGCCGAACTGGAAACCCAGGAAAAGCGTGGCATGGATACCGGCCTGCGCGCCGTGCATCCGGTCACCGGCGCCCAGGTGCCGGTGTGGGTGGCCAACTTCGTGCTGATGGGCTACGGCACCGGCGCGGTGATGGCCGTGCCGGGCCATGACCAGCGCGACTTCGAGTTCGCCACCAAGTACGGCCTGCCGATCCGCCAGGTCATCGCGCTGAAGGCGCTGCGCAAGGAAGAAAGCGCGTACGACGCCACGCGTTGGCAGGACTGGTACGGCGACAAGACCCGCGACACCGAGCTGGTCAACTCCGACGAGTTCGACGGCCTGGATTTCCAGGGCGCCTTCGAGGCGTTGGCTGAACGGTTCGAGCGCAAGGCCCAGGGCCAGCGCCGCGTCAACTACCGCCTGCGCGACTGGGGCGTGAGCCGCCAGCGCTACTGGGGCTGCCCGATTCCGGTGATCTACTGCCCCAAGTGCGGCGCGTTGCCGGTGCCGGAAGAACAGCTGCCGGTGGTGCTGCCCGAGAACGTCAACTTCGTCGGCACCGGTTCGCCGATCAAGGCCGATCCGGAATGGCGCAAGACCACCTGCCCGGACTGCGGCGGTGCGGCCGAGCGCGAAACCGACACCTTCGACACCTTCATGGAGTCCAGCTGGTACTACGCGCGCTACACCTCGCCCGGTGCCCGCGATGCCGTGGACAAGCGCGGCAACTATTGGCTGCCGGTGGACCAGTACATCGGTGGCATCGAACACGCGATCCTGCACCTGATGTACTTCCGTTTCTTCCACAAGCTGCTGCGTGATGCGCGCATGGTGGACAGCAACGAGCCGGCGCAGAACCTGCTGTGCCAGGGCATGGTGATCGCCGAGACCTACTACCGCCCGAACCCGGACGGCTCCAAGGACTGGATCAACCCGGCCGACGTGGACGTGCAGCGCGACGAGCGCGGCCGCATCACCGGCGCCACCCTGATCGCCGACGGCCAGCCGGTGGTGATCGGCGGCACCGAGAAGATGTCCAAGTCCAAGAACAACGGCGTGGACCCGCAGGTGATGGTGAGCAAGTACGGCGCCGACACGGTGCGCCTGTTCTCGATGTTCGCCGCACCGCCGGAGCAGTCGCTGGAGTGGAACGAGGCCGGCGTCGATGGCATGGCGCGGTTCCTGCGCCGCCTGTGGACGCAGGTGCAGAAGCACGCCGCCGAGGGCCCGGCACCGGCGCTGGACGTGGCCGCGCTGAACGCCGAGCAGAAGGTGCTGCGCCGCAAGACCCACGAAACCATCGGCAAGGTGGGCGACGACTACGGCCGCCGCCACAGCTTCAACACCGCCATTGCCGCGGTGATGGAACTGATGAACGCGCTGGCCAAGTTCGACGACGCGAGCGGGCAGGGCCGCGCGGTCCGCCAGGAAGCGCTGCAGGCCACCGTGCTGCTGCTCAACCCGATCACCCCGCATGCCAGCCATGCGCTGTGGCAGGTACTGGGCCACGGCGAGACGCTGCTGGAAGACCAGGCGTTCCCGCAGGCTGACAGCAGTGCGTTGGTGCGCGATGCGGTCACCCTGGCGGTGCAGGTCAACGGCAAGCTGCGGGGCACCATCGAAGTGGCCGCCGACGCGCCGCGTGACCAGATCGAAGCACTGGGCCTGGCCGAACCGAACGCGGCCAAGTTCCTGGACGGGTTGACCGTGCGCAAGATCATCATCGTGCCCGGCAAGATCGTGAACATCGTAGCGGCCTGACCCACGTAGAGCCGGGGTCTACCCGGCTACCGCAAAGCCGAGTTCTACCCGGCTGCAGCACCCCGTAGAGCCGGGTTCTACCCGGCGACCCTTGGAGCGGGGCAGAGCCCCGCTCTACGTGCTACGTTCACGCGGCATCGGGCATCTTCAATGCCTGTTGCCGCGCCCGCCCGGCTCCCCCAGACTGTGCCCATGACCCGATTCCTGCTTGCCCTTGTCCTGACCGCGTCGCTTGCCGGCTGCGGCTTCCACCTGCGCAACAAGTTGATGCTGCCGGCCGATACCGCCGCAGTGAAGGTGGTGTCCACCGCGCCTTACAGCGAGCTGGCCAAGCTGCTGCGCCGGGGGCTGCAGTCGTCGGGCGCGCAGATCGCCGAGTCGGACGACAGCGGCAAGGCGGCCCAGCTGCAGGTGCTGTCCGAGCGCTGGGGTGACCTGCCGATCGCCATCGATGCCCAGGGCCGTGCCCAGGAATACAGCCTGCGCTACGCGGTGATCTTCAAGTTCCTGCGCGAGGATGGCAGCGAACTGGTCCCGCAGCAGGTGATCGAACTGTCGCGCGACTACGTGTCCCCGCCCACCGACGCCACCGGTACCACCACCGAGCGCGAGATCCTTGCCGACGAACTGCGTCGTGAGATGTCGGCCTCGATCATGCGCCGCATCGACAGCGTGGTACGCGCCGAGATGGAAGGCCGCGTACCGGCCAAGCCGGCCACCCCGGCGACCACCCCGGTTGAACCGGCGGTGCAGCCGCCGGCGGCCCCTGCTACGCCCATCCCGGGGCACTGACCGGTCCTTCCGGACCGGCGCCAGGATGGAACTGCGACCCGAACAATTCGCCAGCCAGCCGGCCGGCCAGGCACTGGCGCCGATTTACCTGATCGCCGGCCCGGAAACCCTGCGCGTGCTCGAAGCGGCCGATGCGGTGCGCGCCCGCGCCCGTGCCGACGGCATCGACGAGCGCGAGGTGTTCGACGCGGACGGCCGCGATTTCGATTGGCACCAGGTCGAGGCCAGCTTCAACGCGCCCAGCCTGTTCAGCCCACGTCGATTGATGGAGCTGCGCCTGCCCAGCGGCAAGCCGGGCAAGGAAGGCGCCGAGGTGATCAGCCAGTTCTGCGCGAATCCTGCGCCGGACGTGATCCTGCTGATCACCTGCAACGAATGGAGCAAGGCCCACCAGGGCAAGTGGGCCGAGGCGGTCAACCGCGTCGGCGTACTGTCGGTGGCCTGGGCGATCAAGCCGCATGAGCTGCCGGACTGGATCGAACGCCGCCTGCGCAGCAAGGGCCTGCGTGCCGAGCCGGCTGCCGTGCAGCGCCTGGCCGAGCGCGTGGAAGGCAATCTGCTGGCCGCCGCGCAGGAGATAGACAAGCTGGCCCTGCTGGCCGCCGGGCAGACCCTGGACGTGGACACGATGGAATCGCTGGTGGCCGACGCCGCCCGTTATGACGTGTTCCGGCTGCTGGAGGCGACGTTCTCAGGGCAGCCGGTGGCCGTGCTGCGCATGCTGGCCGGGCTGCGGGGCGAGGGCGAAGCGGTGGCGGCGCTGACCCCGATGGTCATCCGCGAGCTGCTCTCCACTGCCGGGCTGGCCCGTGTGCAGGCCCGGGGCGGCAACCTGGCCGCCGAGATGAAGAGCCGGGGAATCTGGGAATCGCGCCAGGCGCCGTTCAAGCGCGCCCTGCAGCGCCATCCCGAACCCAAGCGCTGGGAGCGTTTCGTGGCCGAGGCCGGGCTGGTCGACCGCATGGCCAAGGGCCGTGCCGACGGCGACCCGTGGCTGGGGCTGGAGCGCTTGCTGCTGGCCGTGGCCGAGGCCCGCGCCGTGCGCCTGCTGGCCCGCGCCTGAGCGGCATGGGTCTGCGCATTCATTATGGCGGTACCTTCGATCCTGTACACCTGGGCCACTTGGCGATCGCGCGCGCGGCGCGCGACCAGTTGCAGGTGGCGGTACGCCTGCTGCCGGCGGCCGACCCGCCGCACCGGGCCGCCCCGGGCGCCGACGCCGGGCAGCGTGCGCACATGCTGGCCCTGGCGATCGGCGACGAACCGGGCCTGCTGCTCGACCTGCGCGAGCTGGAACGGGCCGCGCGCCAGCCCGGGGTACCGTCCTATACGGTCGATACCCTGCGCGAACTGCGTGCCGAGCTGGGCCCCCATCAGCCGCTGGCGTGGCTGGTGGGCGCCGACAGCCTGCTGGGCCTGACCGGCTGGCATGACTGGGAGGCCCTGTTTGGGCTGGCCCACTTCATCGTGGCCGACCGCCCGGGCAGCCCGTTGGAACAGGCCCTGCCGCCCGCGCTGGAGGCCGCCCTGGCCGGGCGCTGGGCCGACCACGAGCGCGCGCTGCTGGGCGCCCCGGCCGGGCGCCTGCTGCGCCTGCAGACCCCACTGCGCGAGGAATCGGCCAGTGCCGTGCGCGGCCGGATCGCCGCCGGCGAAGACTGGCGCAGCCTGCTGCCGCCGGCCGTAGCCGACTACATCGCCGACCGGGGCCTGTACGGTGCCCGGCCGTTGTGAATACGCACAGGGCATTCGGCCCGTATAATCGGCCCCACATTTATCGAGTTCACCCGCTTTGAGCAACCAAGCCCAGCCCCAGACCATCAAGGTCCAGATGCCGAACCCGGCACCCTCCAATGCGCAGCTGCTGGAGTGCGTGCGCAAGGCCACCGAAGAACTGAAGGCCAAGGATCTTGTCGAAATCGATGTGATCGGCAAGTCCAGCGTCGCCGATTACATGGTGATCGCCTCGGGCACCTCCAGCCGCCACGTGAAGTCGATCGCCGATGAGGTGGTGAAGTTCGCCAAGGCCCTGGGCGTGATGCCGCTGGGCGTGGAAGGCGAGCGCGAAGCCGAGTGGGTGCTGGTCGACCTGGGCGACGTGGTGGTGCACGTGATGCTGCCGCGCGTGCGGGAGTTCTACGCGCTGGAGCGCCTGTGGACGGTCGGCGACCAGCCGCCGAGCCTGCTCGACGACGACGCCGAAGAAGGCGACGAGTACGGCCACGGCGCACGCTGAAGCGGTGTGTCGCGGACACGATGACGGCGCCGATGGCGCCGTTGTCATTTCAACGGCATCGCCCCCGATGCCGGGAGACTGCAGATGAAAGCCAGGCTGATCGCCACCGGCGAACGCGCACCCGCCTGGGTGGCGCAGGGCTTTGCCGAGTACCAGAAGCGTCTGTCGCACTGGTTGCCCTTCGAACTGGTGGAGATCGAGCCGGGCCTGCGTGGCAAGGGCCGCGACGCGCGCCGGGCCACCGATGATGAAGGCAAGCGGGTGATTGCGGCGCTGCCGAAGAATGCCTACGTGGTCGCGCTCGATGTGCCGGGCCGCCAGCTCAGTTCCGAGCAGTTGGCGCAGCGGCTGGAGCATTGGCGCGGGCAGGGCCGCGACATGGCGTTCCTGATCGGTGGGCCCGAAGGCCATTCGGCGGAAGTGTCGGCGCTGGCCGATGAGAAATGGTCGATTGGTCCGCTGACGTTGCCGCACATGCTGGTGCGCCTGGTGGTGGCCGAGCAGCTGTATCGCGCGGCGGCGATGCTGGCCAACCACCCGTACCACCGCGCCTGACAACGGGCTTGAAGAAAAGCTCCGAAAACGGGTTACATCCTGTGAAAAACGGGCTACAATGCGCACCCCGCCCGAATAGCTCAGCCGGTTAGAGCACTTGACTGTTAATCAGGGGGTCGTTGGTTCGAGTCCAACTTCGGGCGCCAAGTTTTGAGAAGCCTCGCAGCGATGCGAGGCTTTTTTTTGCCCGCCATCCAGGGTGGCATCGCGCGCAATGCGGCAATGATCCAAACCAACGCCAACCGGCACCCACCACATGGCGCAGGGCGGGGTAGAGCCGACCGTTGGTCGGCTGGCCGCGCGCAGCGCGGCAATGATCGAAACCAGCGCCAATACCGCCCCAACAAAAAGCCCGGGCACTGCCCGGGCTTTTCGTTTCACACGTGCGGTTGCATCAGTTGAAGGTGTACTTGGCCCCCACGGTGAAGTAACGGCCGATGGCACCGCTGAAGTGCAGCGGGTTGTAGTTCACGCTGCCGTAGGTGGTCGGATCAAGCGGGGCGATGCGATCGAACACGTTCTGCACCGAGGCATTCAGCTCGAACATGTCGGTCACGTTCCAACGGCCGGAGAGATCGAACGTGGTGAACGAGGAGATCTTCGTCACCGGCGTACCGTCGGCGTAGAAGGCCTGGTAGTCACCACCGCGCCTGTCAGTGTTGTCCATCTTGGCGATGTAGTTGGCGACGCCGCTGACACTCCAGGCGCCCTGCTTCCAGGTGGTGCCGAAGTTGACACGGTCCTTCGGGGTGCCGATGCAGTTGGTCACGTCGCAGTTGCCGTGGGTGCCGGCGTAGTCGACGGTTTCGTCGCCTTCGGTGCGCTCGAACTTCAGCACGTGGCTCCACTGCAGGTCCATCTCCAACTGACCCGGGCCGATGTCGAACGTCTGGCGGATATCGGTATCGATACCGCGCACACGCGACGAGTTGGCATTCACATACGCGGTGTTGACGGCCAGGATCGTGCCGCTGTTGGCCACGCCGCCAATGTTGTTGGCATCACGCAGGACGTTGCCGGCCGCGATCGCCGCGGCGGTGCTGCCCTGGGCGATTTCGTTGGTGCGCTTGATCTGCCACGCATCGACGGTCAACGAGGTCGTCGACGTCGGCTGCATCACGATACCGACCGAGTAGCTCTTGGACTCTTCCGGCTTCAGGTCCTTGTTGGGACGGGTGATGATGGCCACCGAACGCGCGGTGCACTCGTTGGCCGGATCGATCGCGCAACGCACCGGGTCGCGTGCATTGGAGAACGCAGCCAGGCCGCCGTCACCGTTTTCGGCCGGGTTCGGCGCGCGGAAACCTTCGGCATAGCTGGCACGCAGCGCCAGCCAGTCGGTCGGGGTCCACTTCACGCCCAGCTTCGGCGTGGCCTTGCCTTCACCGCTTTCGTACTTGTCGTAACGCACCGCGCCGCTCAGT
Source organism: Stenotrophomonas sp. 364 (assembly GCF_009832905.1). NCBI lineage: Bacteria > Pseudomonadati > Pseudomonadota > Gammaproteobacteria > Lysobacterales > Lysobacteraceae > Stenotrophomonas > Stenotrophomonas sp. 364. Next base: position 2,941,036 of record NZ_CP047135.1, on the reverse strand, counting down.
TCCAGCTGTTCCAGCACCGGCGCGGACAATTCGGCGTAGCCGGCGTACACGTTCTGGGTACCGTCATAGGCCGAGTAGCCCAGGCCGATGATGTCGCCCTGGTCGGTGTAGGTCTGCGGGGTCAGGCTGTTGCTGGTCTTGCGCCATTCGGTACCCATGGCCAGGCCGAGCGGGCCGCCCTTGAGGTCCATCAGGCTGCGCGACACGGTGAAGTTGAACATGTCCAGGCTGGACTTGGCGCTGGCACTGATGGTCGGCGAGATGTAGTCATACAGCGCCTGCGAGTTCGCCCCGGCATTGTCGCCGATGCGCCACACGCCACCCGGGCAGGCCGGATTGCCCAGCGCACAGCGCACGGCGCTGTAGCGCAGGAAGCCGGTGCGCTTGTTGGTCAGGTCGGTACCCGAATGCAGGTAGGCGGTGTCGTAGCTCCACTCGCCCCAGTTGCCCTTCACGCCGGCCAGGAAGCGGTTGAACTCATTGGTGTTGTTGGTCACGCGACCGCCCACGTCCCATGCCGAATAGCGCAGGCGCGAGGCCTGGCCCGGAATCGGGTTGTCGGGATGGGTCGGCCCCAGCACGGTGGCGCCAGCGCCGCTATTGGCGTTGACCGGGCCGCCCGGGTAACCCCAGCCGCCGGACACGCCGGACGGGGTGTTGGAGAAGACGGTTTCCTTCTTGGAGTAGCCGATTTCGGTGTAGACCTCACCACCTTCACCGAAGGCGAAGCTGGCACGGCCGAACACGTTGACGTACTTCTCTTCCGGGCTCAGGTCACGGAACTGCTGTGCCGGGTCCCAGAGGCAACCCTGGGCCTGCGCGGTGGCATCGGACTGGCCGGGAATGGTGGTCAGGCCGGCGCAGCCGGGCAAGGCGACGAGCTGGCCGGCGCTGTTGAACACCGAGCCGTTCGGGCCGGTGCCGCCGGCGGTGCCGCCGGACAGGTACGCGCCACCCAGGAACTGCGCATCGGCCGCATCGTAGCCCCACTGGCGGATGTCGCCGGTGCCGATCCACTTGCGGTTCTTGCGGTCGCTGATCTTGATCGCGTCGGTCTTGCCCACGTCCAGGCTGAAGAACGCGTTCCAGCCGTCGCTGTTGAGGTCGCCGGTACCGGCGGTCAGCGTGGCCTTCTTGGCATTGCCGTCGCCATCGCCGGAGGTGCCGTAGGAGGCGCGCAGCACGGCGCCCTGGAAGTCGTTGCGCAGGATGATGTTGACCACGCCGGCGATCGCGTCCGAACCATAGATGGCCGAGGCGCCGTCCTTGAGGATATCGATGCGCTCCACCGCATCCAGCGGAATGGTGCTCAGGTCGGTGAAGACCTTCTGGCCGTCATCGGCCAGGCCGTAGGTCGCCATGCGGCGGCCATTCAACAGCACCAGCGTCGAGCCGGCACCCAGGCCGCGCAGCGAGATGCCGGCGCCGCCGCCGGCAAAGCCGTTGCCGAAGGTCTTGGGAATCGAACCGGCGCCGTCGGCGGTCAGGGTCTGCAGGTATTCGGCGACCGTGGTCTTGCCGGTGCGGTCGATCTCCTGGCGGGTGACCACCTGGACGGGCGAGGGGGTTTCGGTGTTCGTACGCGGGATGTTGGACCCGGTGACGGTGATCCGGTCAAGGTTGGTGGCCTGTTCCTGCGCGAACGCAGAAGAGGATGCCAGCGCTCCGACCAGCAGCAGGGTGCTGCTGGCGAGTACGGTGGAAATGGATTGGGCGAGGCTATTGCGGCTGCTGTTGAGCCGTTGGACCGGGTGTTTCACAGCTTCTCTCCTGACTGGGAAAACCAACAATGACGATGGATCGGCACTGAAAATGAGTGACGACGGCGACAATCTAGGTTTCCGGAGGGTGACGAAGCTGTGAAAAATTGCTTAATTCGGGTCGCCGTCCGTCGGCGACCAAGGGCGCGGGGAAACCGTGGCCGGTCCCCCGCGCCCATTACGTCCCTACGGTCTCAGTCGGGGAGGCTGAAGCTGACCGGCACCAGGCCATCGGCCGGTACCTGCTGTCCGTCCACCATGGCCGGCACAAACCGCCACTGGCGCAGCACCTGATGGCGGGCGGCGTTGTCCAGCGCCCGCGAGCCACTGCTGCGTTCGATCACCACGCTGGATGCCCGGCCATCGGCCTCCACCCGCACCCGCAGCAGCACCGTGCCCTGTTCGTGGTTGCGCAGGGCGGCGATCGGGTAGGCCGGCGGCGGCGCGCTGCGGTACTGCAACTGCGCCCCGGCGCCCCCGGCGGCCGGCCCCGGGACGCTGGGGGCCAGGACCGGAGCCTGGGGTTCGCTGGCCGGCAGCGGGGCCACCGCCAGGGCATCGTCGGCGCTGGCGGTCGGCGGCGGCAGCGGGGCTACCTGCGGCTTGGGCACGGTGCGCGGCTGCACCAGGGTGGGTACGTCCGGCTTGATCGGCACTGGCACCGGCGGGGTAGGCTCCGGTGGCACCAGCAGCCGTATCTGCATGCGTTCACGTGGCAGGGGCGCGGCCACGTAGGCCGCCGGGATCAGCAACAGCATCAGCGCCAGCACGTGCAGGGCCAGGGCGGTGCTCCAGCCGAGCACGCGGGAAACGTCGATCTGGAGCGGCATTACGCGGGGTTGGGTACGGACCATGTTCCACTCTCCTTGCCAGATGTGCGGGAACATCAAACGTGCGGGCGCCGCCGGTGGGGTTGCAGGAAGCAAAAGGCGGGGCCGCGCACTGACAGCAATACCGGAGCGGGGCGCGGCCCGGAAGTCAGGGGGCATGTCGATGTTTGGCTGGCGCTCAGGAAGCGGGCCCGGAACGCATGACGGCGCCCGCAGGCGCCGTCATCCATGTCATGTGGGAGCGGACCGTTGGTCCGCTGTCCTCATGATCCGCTTTCGTTACCGGCCCAGGTCGAACACCACGTCCAGGTTCACCGACACCGACGATTCGCCGGGCGACACCGGGGTGGACACATCGGCGGACATCGGCGCGGCGGCCGCACGCATCATCACCGGGCGGAAGTTGCCGCCGCCGTTCTCGGAGATGCTCACGATGCGGCGCACGCGCAGGCTCAGCGACTTGGCGTAGGTCTCGGCGCGGGCCTGGGCCTTCTTCAGCGCGGCCAGGCGGGCTTCGTCATACACCGGTTCGGGCTGGTCGATCTCGAACTGCGGGCCATTGATCTGGTTGGCGCCCTGGGCCGCCAGCGCGTCCAGGACCTTGCCCAGCTTGGCGATGTCGCGCACCTTCAGGCTGACCGTGTTGCTGGCCTGGTAGCCGGTGATCTTCGGCGGCTCGTTCTCCACGTAGCGATACTGTGGGCTGAGGTTCACCCCGCTGGTCTGCACGTCACGTTCGGCAATGCCGGCCGCCTTGATCGCGGCCAGCACCTTGACCATCTGCTCGGCGTTCTGGCGCATCGCGCTGTTGCCATCGACGGCCTGGGTGACCACACCGGCCGACAGCGTGGCCACGTCCGGCACGCGCTTGGCTTCGGCATTGGCCGAGATGTTGAGCAGGGTGCTGTCGGCGGCGACGGCAACGGCGGGCGAGGTCTGGGCGTGGGCGGTCATCGAGGTTCCCAGGGCAAGGGACAGGGCGAGCAGCAGCGGGGACAGGGATGGGCGGCGCATGTACATCTCCTTGTGAAGGCGTTGAGGTTGGTGTCGGGGCGATGAACGCTCCGTGAGCTTTTCCGGGGTTGAGGCGCGATTGGGTGCGGTTGCTTTCGATTCAGACACGGGCCGCAGGTTATGCTTCCAAGATGCTTTATCTTGCCTCCCGCTCCCCCCGCCGTACCCAACTGTTGACGCGCCTGGACCGACCGTTCCGTGCGCTGGACCTTGAGGTGCCCGAAGTCCGTGCCGCCGACGAGTCGGCGCTTGCCTATGTGCAGCGCGTGGCCGCTGACAAGGCGCGGGCCGGGCTTGCCCTGGTGGCCGCCGATGCCGACGCGGTGGTGATCGGCTCGGACACCGAAGTGGTGCTGGACGGACGGGTATTCGGCAAGCCCGTCGATGCCGAAGACGCGGCCGCCATGCTGGCCACCCTGTCCGGGCGCACGCACCAGGTGATGACCGCGGTGGCGGTGGTGGCCCACGGCCGCCAGGACGGCGTGCTGGTGGTGTCGGAGGTGAGTTTCATCGAGATCGGGCAGGCCGCCATCGCCGCCTACGTGGCCAGTGGCGAACCGATGGGCAAGGCCGGTGCGTACGCCATCCAGGGCGGCGCCGAACGTTACATCCGCCATCTGGCGGGAAGCTATTCGGGTGTGATGGGATTGCCCCTGCAACAGACCGAGCAGTTGCTGCAGGCGTTTGGCGTTTCGCCCGCTGCTTTCACCACGCCAACGGAGGGTGTCGCCCATGTCTGAAGAAATCCTGGTCAATGTCACCCCGCGCGAAACCCGCGTGGCCGTCATCGAGAACGGCATGCTGCAGGAACTGCACATCGAACGTGGCTGGCGCCGCGGGGTGGTGGGCAACATCTACAAGGGCAAGGTGCAGCGGGTGATGCCGGGCATGCAGGCGGCCTTCGTCGAAGTGGGCCTGGAGCGCGCCGCGTTCCTGCACGCCAATGACGTGATCCGCCCGGCCCCGGTGGCCAGCCCGGACACCGAGGGCACCACGCTGCCGCCGCCGTCGTCGGTGCCGATCGTGGAGCTTCTGCGCGACGGCCAGGACATCGTGGTACAGGTGGTGAAGGACCCGATCGGGACCAAGGGCGCGCGCCTGACCACCCAGATCAGCATTCCCTCGCGCTACATGGTGCTGCTGCCGCAGTCCAAGGTGGTCGGGGTCTCGGCGCGGATCGAGGACGAGGCCGAGCGCGCACGCCTGAAGTCGCTGGTCACCGAACTGTCGGCCCAGCACGGCGGCTACGGCTACATCGTGCGCACCAATGCGGAAGGGCAGCCGGCCGAAGCCATCGCCGAGGACGTGGCCTACCTGTCGCGGGTCTGGAACGTGGTCGAACGGCGTGGCCGCGATGCCGCGCCGCTGAGCGTGATCTACGAAGACCTCAGCCTGCCGCTGCGCTCGGTGCGCGACCTGATCCGGAAGGACGTGGACAAGGTGAAGGTGGACTCCAAGGAAACCTTCACCCAGCTGCAGGCCTTCGTGGCCAAGTACATGCCGGTCCTGGCCGAAAAGATCGAGCTGTACAGCGGCGACCGCCCCATCTTCGACATGTTCGGGGTCGAGGACGAGATCGGCCGCGCCCTGGACAAGCAGGTGCCGCTCAAGTCCGGTGGCTACCTGGTGATCGACCAGACCGAGGCGATGACCACCATCGACGTCAACACCGGGTCGTTCCTGGGCCAGCGCAACCTGGAAGAGACGGTGTTCCGCACCAACCTGGAAGCGGCGCAGGCGGTGGCGCGCCAGCTACGGCTGCGCAACCTGGGCGGCATCATCATCATCGACTTCATCGACATGGATGACGCCGAGCACCGCCGCCAGGTGCTGCGCACCCTGGAGAAGGCGCTGGCGCGCGACCACGCCAAGACCACCGTCTACGATTTCTCGCCGCTGGGCCTGGTCGAAATGACCCGCAAGCGCACCGTGGAAAGCCTGGAGCGGCAGCTGTCCGAGCCGTGCCCGGAGTGCAGCGGGCGCGGGTCGATCAAGACCGCCGAAACGGTCACCTACGAGATCTTCCGCGAAATCACCCGTGCGGTGCGCCAGTTCGATGCGGCCCGCCTGCTGGTGATTGCTTCGTCCAAAGTGGTGGCGCGCATCACCGATGAGGAATCCACAGCGGTGGCCGAGCTGGAGGAATTCCTTGGCAAATCCATCCGCTTCCAGGCCGACGAGCAGTACCTGCAGGAGCAGTTCGATGTTGTGTTGCTCTGATCTCCGCCCACTGGCGCGCGTGCGCGCCGGTGCCTTCGCGTTGCGATGACCACGCCGCTCCGACTGCGACTGCGAAGGATTCGCCGCCATGCCGTGTATGCATTGGCGATCGTGCTGGTGTGCGTGGCGGTGCTGGTGGGCACGGTCAGTCAAGTGTTGCCGTTCGCCGAGCGCCATCCCGACAAGGTGGCCGCCTGGCTGAGCGCGCGTGCCGGGCAGCCGGTGCGCTTCGATCACCTCGAAACAGCCTGGACCCGGCGCGGACCGCTGCTGGAACTGAAGGGCCTGCGGATCGGGCAGGGGCAGGGCATCGCCATCGGCGAGGCCGAGGTGCTGGTGTCGATGTATGCCGGGCTGCTGCCCGGCCATTCCCTGACCGAACTGCGCCTGCGCGGGCTGGCCCTGGTGCTGCAGCGGGCCGACGATGGCCGCTGGTCGGTGCGCGGGATGCCCGAGGCCGGCAGCGGCGACCCGCTCGACGCGTTGCGTCGCCTCGGCGAATTGCAGGTGATCGGTGGCCGCCTGCGGGTAGATGCGCCATCCTTGAACCTGCAGGCCGAGCTGCCGCGCATCGACCTGCGGCTGCGCGTGAACGGGCAGCGGCTGCGCGTGGGCGCGCGCGCCTGGGCTGACCTGGACGGCCAGCCACTGACCGCGGTCGTGGATTTCGAGCGCACCAAGGGCGATGGCCAGGCTTGGCTGGCGGCCGATCCGGCCGATTTCCGCGCCTGGTCGCACCTGCTGCAGTTCGCCGGGGTGTCGCTGCAGCAAGGCACCGGGGAGCTCAATGCGTGGGTGGACCTGCGCGACCACCGCCCGGTGATGGTCACCGCCGACGCCGACCTGCAGGACCTGCAACTGCGCGGTGCCCCGCTGGCCGATGGCAAACGCCCGCAGCTGGCCTTGGACACCCTGCAGCTGCGCGCGCGCTGGCGCTGGGTGACCGGCGGCTGGCGCGCCGACGCGCCGCAGCTGCGGATCGGCCTGGCCGGCAGCAGCGAGGTGCAGCGCCTGGACGGCCTGCTGCTGGCTGGTGGCCAGCACATGGCCCTGGCCGGCGACAACATCGATGCCACCGCGCTGCTGCGCGGGCTGGCGCTCAGCGACCGGATCGAACCGGGCCTGCGTGAGTGGCTGCAGCACGCCGCGCCGCATGCGCGCATGACCCAGGTGCGGATCGCCGCCGAACGTGGCGGCCCGGTCTCGATCCAGGGCGAACTGGCCGACGTCGGCTTCGCCCCGTCCGGGCATGCGCCCGGGCTGAGTGGCGTGGGTGGGCGCTTCAGTGCCGACGCCGACGGTTTCCAGCTGGACCTGCAGCCGAGCCGGGTGATGCACTTCGACTGGCCCAGCGGCTTCGGCCAGCGTCACGACGTGCGCCTGGCCGGGCAGCTGGTCGGCTGGCGCGACGAAGCCGGCGGCTGGCGCTTCGGCACCCCGGCGCTGCGCGTGCAGGGCACCGACTACGCCGCCGACGTGCGCGGCAGTGTCTGGTTCCAGGGCGACGGCACCCGGCCGTGGCTGCAGCTGGCCGCCCGCATCGACGACGTGCCGATGACGGTGGCCAAGCGCTTCTGGATCCACTCCAAGATGAGCAAGGGGGCCACCGACTGGCTGGATGCCGCGCTGGTGGCCGGGCAGGTCCGCAACGGCGTGGGCCTGGTCAGCGGCGACCTCGACGACTGGCCGTTCGACCGCAACAACGGCCGCTTCGAGGCCACCGGGCATATCAGCAACGGCACCATCCGCTTCCAGCACGACTGGCCGGCCATGGGCAAGGTGGATGCCGATATCGCCTTCATCGGGCCCGGGTTCGAACTGCACGGCGGCGGTGATCTGGCCGGCGTGGCGGTCAACCACTTCGATGCCGGCATCGTCGATTTCGGCGAAACCCCGCTGTACGTGAAGGCCACCACCCAGACCGAGACCGGTGCGCTGCTGGCGATGCTCAAGCAGAGCCCGCTGCACCACACCTATGCCGAGACGCTGGACAATCTGACCGCCAAGGGCCCGGCCAAGGTCACCTATGACCTGCTGCAGCCGTTGCATCCCGACCAGGGTCCGGGCCACATGCTGGGCACGGTCGATCTGCAGGGCGTGGCCCTGACCGAAAAACGCTTCGCGCTGGCCTTCGACGCCATGCGCGGCCAGGCCCGCTACAGCCGCGACGGCTTCGGCGCCGAAGGCCTCAGCGTGCGCCACCTCGGCCAGGACGGGCTGCTCAGCCTGCGCGCCGGGGGCTTCGTGCGTGACCCGCAGCAGGCCTTCGAATCCGAACTTACCGCCGCGCTGGACGCCGGTGCGCTGCTGGACCGTGCGCCCGAGCTGAACTGGCTCAAGCCCTACATCGCCGGCAACTCGCGCTGGATGATCGGGGTGACCCTGCCCAAGGTCGCGGCCGGGGCGAAGACCGAGCCGCCGACCCTGCTGACGCTGCGGTCGGACCTGGTCGGCACCCGCCTGGACCTGCCGGCGCCGCTGGACAAGGACCCGGGCGTGCCGTTGGCGACCACGGTCAACGCCCAGTTGCCGATGGGCAGCGGGCGCGTGGACGTGGCGTTCGGCCAGCGCTTGGCCCTGGCCGCGCGCACCCACAACAACCAGACCGGCGTGCAGGTGACGCTGGGCAGCGACCGGGTCGACCGCGACCCGCCGGCCAGTGGGCTGGCGGTCAATGGCCGTAGCGGTTCGCTGGATGCCCTGGAATGGATCGGCCTGGCACGCACGCCCGATGGCGGCGACGGCAAGGACGCCATGCCGTTGCGCCAGGTGGATGTGCAGGTCGGGCAGCTGCTGCTGGCCGGCGGCCTGTTCGCGCAGACCCGCCTGCAGCTGCGGCCCACTCCGTCCACGGTGGAAGTACGCCTGGATGGCCCCTCGCTGGCAGGCACCCTGAGCGTGCCCAACGCCGAGGGCGGCACCATCGTCGGCAAGCTCAGCCGCGTGCACTGGCAATCGCTGCCGACCCCGGCCAAGGTGCCGTCCGATGGCGCGCCGATCCTGCTGCCGCCCGACGCCACCCTGCCGGCCCGGGTCCAGGCCAGTGCCAACGACACCAACCCGGCGAAGATTCCGCCGCTGGCGCTGGACATCGAAGACCTGCAGTTCGGCAAGGCCAGGCTGGGCCAGGCGGTATTGCGCACGCGCCCGTTCGGCAACGGCCTGAGCGTGGACCAGCTGCAGTTCCGCGCACCCAAGCAGGCCATCGACATCCAGGGCCGCTGGCTGGGCATGGGCGCCGCTGCGCGCACCCAGGTCACTGTCGACGTGAAAAGCGAGGACCTGGGCGGCCTGATGCAGAACCTCGACTACGGCGGCCAGCTGCGCGGTGGCCAGGGCCAGCTCAGCCTCGACGCCGGCTGGCAGGGCGGTCCGTCGGACTTCCAGCTGGGCGCGCTGCAGGGGCAGCTGCAGGTGCATGCACGCAACGGCCAGTTGCTCGAGCTGGAGCCCGGCGCCGGGCGCGTGCTGGGCCTGCTCAGCGTCACCCAGCTGCCGCGCCGGTTGATGTTCGATTTCCGCGATTTCTTCTCCAAGGGGTTTGCCTTCAACCAGGTCGAAGGCGCGCTGGCGTTCGGCAACGGCATGGCCACCACCGACAAGGTGCTGATCGAAGGCCCGGCGGCCAACATCAGCATCCGCGGCCAGACCGACCTGCGCCGCCAGCAATTCGACCAGACCATCGACGTCAACCCCCGTGCCGGCAACCTGCTGACCGTGGTCGGCGCGGTCGCCGGTGGCCCGGTGGGCGCCGCCGTGGGCGCCGCCGCCAACGCGGTGCTGGGCAAGCCGCTGGGGGCGATCGGGGCCAAGACCTACCGGGTGACCGGCCCGTGGGCCGAACCCAAGGTCGAAGTGATCGACCGTGACGATGCCCCGCCGCCACGTGCGGCTCCCGCTGCGTTGCCGCCCCCGGTACGCTGACCCCTTTCCCGCGCCCGGGTTGCGATAGCGGCCCGCGCCCTCAGATAGATGACATGACCGACAACGCACTTACCCTTGCCAACGACCGCCTGCTGCTGCCCGCCGGGCTCGATGCCGGTGGACTGGAACGCACCTTCGGCACCCTGCTGGGCCCGGGCATCGACTTTGGCGATCTGTATTTCCAGCACGCCCGGCGCGAAAGCTGGAGCGTGGAGGATGGCATCGTCAAGGATGGCGCCCATTCGATCGAGCAGGGCGTCGGCGTGCGCGCCATCGCCGGCGAAAAGACCGGTTTTGCCTACTCCGACGACATCCACCGCGACGCGTTGCTCGCAGCGGCGCAGTCGGCCCGCGCGATTTCACGCGAGGGCGGGGCGCAGCAGGCACGCTCGCTGGTGCGTGGCAACGGCCGCGCGCTGTACCCGGCGCTGGACCCGATCGACGGCATGGGCAACGAGGCCAAGGTCGAGGTGCTCAAGCGCCTGGACCGTTACCTGCGCGCCGCCGACCCGCGCGTGCAGCAGGTGATGGTCAGCCTGTCCGGCGGCGTGGACACGGTATTGATCGCGCGCAGCGACGGCGTGCTGGCCGCCGACATCCGGCCGCTGGTGCGGCTGAACGTGCAGGTGATCGTGGAGCAGCACGGTCGCCGCGAGTCCGGCTATTCCGGCGGCGGTGGCCGTTACAGCTATGCCGAACTGTTCGCCGACGACCGCCCCGAACGGTTCGCCCGCGAAGCGCTGCGCCAGGCGCTGGTGAACCTGGAGGCAATCCCGGCTCCGGCCGGGGTGATGACCGTGGTGCTCGGCCCGGGCTGGCCCGGCGTGCTGCTGCACGAGGCGGTGGGCCACGGCCTGGAAGGCGACTTCAACCGCAAGGGCACCAGCGTCTATGCCGGCCGCGTCGGCGAGCGCGTGGCGGCCCCGGGCGTGACCATCGTCGATGACGGCACCCTGGACGGGCGCCGCGGTTCGCTCAACATCGACGACGAGGGCCATCCGACCCAGTGCACCACGCTGATCGAGGACGGCATCCTGGTCGGCTACATGCAGGATTCGCTCAATGCGCGCCTGATGGGCGTGGCCCCGACCGGCAACGGCCGCCGCGAATCGTTCGCGCACATGACCATGCCGCGCATGACCAACACCTACATGCGCGCCGGCCAGCACGATCCGGAAGAAATGATCCGCTCGGTGAAGAAGGGCTTGTACGCGGTCAATTTCGGCGGCGGCCAGGTCGACATCACCAGTGGCAAGTACGTGTTCTCGGCCACCGAGGCCTACCTGATCGAGGACGGCAAGGTGACCGCGCCGGTGAAGGGCGCCACGCTGATCGGCAACGGGCCGGAAACCATGCAGAAGGTCCGCATGATCGGCAACGACCTGGCCTTGGACGAGGGCGTGGGGATCTGCGGCAAGGATGGCCAGAGCGTGCCGGTGGGCGTGGGCCAGCCGTCGCTGCTGATTGATGGCATCACCGTGGGCGGCACCCAGGCCTGAGCCAGGCCATGCGCCCGTGCTGCCGGTTCGAGCGCCCCGCGGGGGCCAGCCCTGGGCTGGCACCGCCGCGTGGGCAGCCAGGCTCAGTCTTCGGCGGTGTCGTCGTCGTGCTGGTCGTCCTGCTCTTCCAGGTCGTCGGCCGCGGTGAGGTTGGCGGCGTCCAGGCCAAGGGCGGCCGGCAGCAGCAGCGTCCGCAGCAGCTGGTAGATCTCGCGGTAGGCGCGCGGCGGCTTGTTCTTGGCCTTCTCGGCCTGGGCGTTGCGCACCAGCGTGCGCAGCTGCTGGCGGTCGGCATGCGGGTATTCGTCCAGCAGCGCGCCCAGCGCCTTGTCGCCGTCCTTCAGCAGGCGCTCGCGCCAGTCTTCCACGCGGTGCATGGTGGCCACTTCACGGCGCGAGGTTTCGCTGTTGGCGTCCAGCGCATCGCGGATGGCATCCAGCGCGGCATCGTCTTCGCGGCGCATGTGCTTGGCCAGGAACGCCAGCTGGCGCTTGTGGGCGATGTGCGCGGTGATGCGCTTGGCCTCGGCGATGTGCGGCAGCAGGTCTTCGGGCACCGGCACCCGGGCCAGCTGGGCCGGCGTCAGCGCGACCAGCTTCTCGCCGAGCGCCAGCACGTCCAGGGCGTCCCGGCGGTTCTGGCTACGGCTGATGTCTAGGAATTCACCGGTATCTTCGTCGCGTCCGCGCATCGTCTTATTTCCACATCCGTAAACTGTGCCCCGCGTTGCGCCAGGCACTCACCCGTACAGGATAAAGCATTGAACGTGATCTCCCCTGAAGTCTCCCCGGCCGACGACAGCCTGCAGCGCCTGGAGCAGCTGGCCGACATCTCCCAACGCCTGCTGGAACGGGCCAAAGCCATGGGCGCCAGCCAGGCCGAGGTCAGCTGCAGCGACGAGCGCGGCCTGGACGTGAATGTGCGCCTGGGCGAGGTGGAAACGGTGGAATCCACCCGTGACCGCGGGATCGCGGTGACCGTCTACTTCGGCCAGCGCAAGGGCAGCGCCAGTACCGCCGACCTGCAGGACGCCAGCCTGGAATCGACCGTCGCCCAGGCCTGCGCCATTGCCCGGCACACCGAGGACGATGCCGCCGCCGGGCTGGCCGAGGCCGCCCTGATGGCGCGCGAGTTCCCCGACCTGGACGGCTGGCACCCCTGGAACCTGGGGGCTGACCAGGCGCTGGACCTGGCCCTGGCCTGTGAGGCGGCCGGGCGTGAAGCCGATGGCCGCATCAGCAACTCCGATGGCGCCTCGGCCGCCACCTCGCAGAGCCTGTCGGTGTACGCCAATTCCCATGGCTTCATCGGCCGCGAGCGCAGCAGCCACCACTCGGTGGGCTGCGCGCTGATCGCCGGGCAGGGCGACGGCATGCAGCGCGATGGCTGGTACAGCAGCGCGCTGGCCCGTGAAGACCTGGAATCGGCCGCTGCGATCGGCCGCCGTGCCGCCGAGCGCACCGTGGCCCGGCTGCAGCCGCGGTCGATGGCGACCGCGCAGATGCCGGTGCTGTATTCGCCGGAGGTGGCGCGGTCGCTGATCGGCAGCCTGCTGGGTGCGGTTTCCGGCGGCGCGCTGTACCGGCGCGCCAGCTTCCTGCTCGACAGCGTCGGCACCCGCCTGTTCCCGGACTGGTTCCAGGTGGAGGAACTGCCGTTGCTGCGCCGCGGGTTGCGTTCGTCGGCCTTCGATGGCGATGGCGTGGCCACGCGCAATGCGGCGTTGATCACCGACGGCGTGCTGCAGCGTTACATCCTGGGCAGTTACTCGGCGCGCAAACTGGGCCTGACCACCACCGGCAACGCCGGCGGGGTGCACAACCTGAAGGTGGCGGCCAATGCCGGCGACCTGGCCTCCATTGCCCGGCAGATGGGCGAGGGCCTGCTGGTGACCGAACTGATGGGCCAGGGGGTCAACGGCGTCACCGGCGACTACTCGCGCGGTGCCGGTGGCTTCCGCGTGGAGAATGGCGAAATCAGCTATCCGGTGGACGGCATTACCATCGCCGGCAACCTCAAGGACATGTTCGCCAGCATCGAGGCGGTGGGCAGCGACGTGGACCGTCGTTCGCATGTGCAGGTGGGGTCGATCCTGGTCGGCCGGATGACCGTTGCAGGCAACGATTGACGTATCCTATCCCGGCTGCTCTGGCAGGCGGGGAGCCTGTCGCGCAATACCCACACACACCGAACAAGGAGTTTCACCGTGAGCGAATTCGACAACGTCACCGCCCCGCCGCCGGCCCCGACCGGCACCGCGCCGGCCGACCAGCGCACCATGGCGCTGGTGGCCCACATCCTGGGCATCTTCACCTGGTTCATCGGCCCGCTGATCATCTGGATGATCAACAAGGATGACAGCAGCAAGTCGTTCGTGACCGACCAGGCCAAGGAAGCGCTGAACTTCCAGATCACCATCACCATCGCGATGCTGATCAGCTTCGTGCTGATGATCGTGATCATCGGCGGCCTGCTGGCCCCGCTGGTCGGCATCCTGAACCTGGTCTTCTGCATCATCGCCGCGGTGAAGGCGAACAACGGCGAAGCGTACCGCTACCCGTTCACCCTGCGCCTGATCAAGTAATCAGACCCGCAGTGTGGAAACAAAAAGCGCCCGGCACTGCCGGGCGCTTTTTTGTGTGTTTCCCCTGAGCGGAAGCGGTCTGGCGCGCAGCCTGGTCAACACGCGAGGGTACTTGGAGATCGGGGTGACGCTTTCGCTGCAGGCGAGGGCGTGTGTCTTCGGTCGAGAATCGCGCGCGCCTCCGGGCCCCTTGGCGGCCGGCAGGCCCTTGTGCAAATGTCCCCCGGCGCCGGCCTGCGGCCGTCACCTCCTCCTTTATTTTGCCAAGGACCTGTCGGCCGCCAAGGGGCTGCACTTGCGGGATGTGAGTGTGGGCTTCGACGCCTGCTGGTGCTGCAGAGAGCTCTCTGCAGACGATGCGCATATGGGGTACGTCGCCACCGTGGGGGGGCGCTGTTTTGCAGTAATGCCTGCGTCCAGCACAGCCTCGCCGTACGTGGACGCCGCTGTTCACCCGCCACACGCCGAGCCGTTTGGCGGCCGGCAGGTCCTTGGCAAAATAAAGGAGGAGGGCGACGCGCAGGCGTCGGCCGGGGGACATTTGCGCAAGGGCCTGCCGACCGTCAAGCGGCCCCGAGCGCGCGCGCAACGGCTGAGCGAAGACACCGCACCCCGCCCCAACGGCGCCAGGCGCGTCAGTGATCGCGTTCGACCGCCAACCGTCCCAGCGCACGCAAGGCATCGGCGCGTTCGTCGTAGCCGGCCAGGCTGTCGTGCATGCGTTGGCTGAGTGCGGCCAGTTCGGCTTTGGCCCCGTCCATGCCGAGCAGGGCGGGGAAGGTCGACTTGGCCTGGGCCTCGTCCTTGCCCGCGGTCTTGCCCAACTGCTCGGAACTGGCCTCGACGTCGAGGATGTCATCGCGCACCTGGAACGCCAGGCCCAGCGCACTGGCGAAATCATCCAGCTGCAGCAGGTCGCTCTGCGGCGCATCGCCGCACAGCGCACCCATGCGCACGGCTGCGCGGATCAGCGCCCCGGTCTTCAGTGCATGCATGCGCTGCAGCGATGCCAGCGGCTGCGCATGACCGGTGGCATCGATGTCCAGCGCCTGGCCACCGCACATGCCGGCAGCACCGGAAGCGTGGGTCAGTGCCTGCAGACAGTGCACGCGCAACAGCGCAGGCAGCGCCGCATCAGCCAGCAGACCGAACGCGCGCGTCTGCAGCGCATCACCGGCGAGAATCGCGGTGGCTTCGTCGAACGCGATATGGGTGGTGGGACGGCCGCGACGCAGCGCGTCGTCGTCCATCGCCGGCAGGTCGTCGTGCACCAGCGAATAGGCGTGGATCAGCTCCACCGCCATCGCCGGTGCATCCAGTGCATGTTCGTCGGCGCCGAACACCTGGCCGCTGGCGTACACCAGCAGGGGACGCATGCGCTTGCCACCGCCCAGCACCGCGTAGCGCATTGCCTGGTGCAGGCGCTGCGGTGCGTGTTCGGGTGCAGGCAGGCTGGCGTCGAGCTGGCTTTCGATGCGGTCGCGCCAACGCGCGAACGTGGCCTCAACCATCATGGCCGGGCGGGTCGAAGCGTTCGGCGGTCTCGGGGCGGGCCGGGTCGCTGAGCAGACGCACGCGCAGTTCGGCCTGTTCCAGCGCCTGCTGGCACTGGCGGTACAGGCCGACGCCGCGCTCGTAGGCGCTGAGCGATTGTTCCAGGCTCAGATCGCCGGCTTCCATCTTCTCCACCAGCTGTTCCAGCTCTTCCAGCGACTGCTCGAAGTGGACGACCGGGGAGGTTTCGTTGGGGGACTTCTTGGGCATGGCGCAAGTGTGATGCGCCAACCCAGCGGGGTCAATTCAGGCCGCGCCCGGCGTCCAGCGCAGCTGTGCGTGGTGTTCATCCAGCCAATGCTGCAGCGGTGCGGCGATGACCCGGTCGCCGGCAGCCATCAGCACCTCCCCGTCGAACAACAGCGGAAGCTGGCGCCGCTGCCACGGCGGCAGCCCCCGTTGCTGCAGCAGGTCCTTGAGCGCGTGCGAATGGGTGCGCCCGGGCAGCTGGATACGCTCACCGCCGCGGCGCGCGCTCACCTGCAGCGGCGTGGCCAGCTGGCTGGCGCCCACCAGCTCCAGTTGGCCGCCGTCAGGCAACGCCAAGGGCGCACGGCCATCCCAGTGCACGCTCCAGTGCGGTGGCAACGCCAGCGTGGCCGACAGCAGGTGCAGTTCGCTGCGCCAACGGCGGATCCGCGCGCCCTGCCAGGCGAACTGGGCGTCGGCGTCGTGCGCGGCCGGCAGCAGGTCGCGCTCGATGGCGTCCACGCCAGCGGCCGGCAGCGGCGGCAGCCCGCAGTTGCGCACCCACTGGCGCAGCAGGCGGGCGCGGCGTTCGCGCGGCAGCCGCAGCAGGCGCGTGCCATCCAGCACGCCCGGGGCCAGGCTGCAGCGGCGCAGGGCGTCCTGGTCGGACACGTCCAGCAACTGCTGCGCCTGCGCGCAGAGTGCGGCGCTGCGCGCGAAGGCGGCATCGGCCTGCGGCCAGCGTTGCTGCAGCAGCGGCAGCACGTGCAGGCGCAGGAAATTACGGTCGGCCTCGTCGCTGGCATTGCTGGGATCGTCCACCCACTGCAGTGCCTGCGACTGCGCGTAGGCCAGCAGCGCCGCGCGCGGTACCTGCAGCAGCGGTCGCCACACCGTACCGGTGGCAAACGGCGCCTCGCTGCGGATCGCGGCCAGCCCATCCACGCCGGACCCGCGCAGGGCGCGCAGCAGGAACGTTTCGGCCTGGTCATCGCGGTGATGGGCCAGGGCCAGCTGTTCACCCGGGCGCAGGGCGGTGGCGAAGGCATCGCGGCGGGCATGGCGCGCGGCCGCTTCCAGGCCGTGGCCGCTGTCGCGGGCCACGTCGACGCCGATCACCTGCAGTTCGATCTTCCAGGCCGTACAGATCGCCTGGCAGTGCTGCGCCCACGCGTCGGCGGCCGGTTGCAGGCCATGGTGGACGTGCACCGCCCGCACGCCGGCATCGCGCTGCGCGGCCGACTGCGCCAGCCAATGCAGCAGCACGGTGGAATCGAGTCCACCACTGAAGCCCACCAGGACCGGGCGGGGCGCAGCAGACAGGTTGGGTAATGGCGACGACATCGGTTCAGGCAGGCTCAGGCAGGGAGGCAGTATCGACGCTGCGGGCCAGGCTCGCCACGCATGGGGATCAGGGCGTGGGTGGCTCGGGCACGCGGATGCCCTGGCGATTGATGTGGAACCAGTGGCCGCCTTCCACCGGCGTGTGGCCCTCGCCGTCAGGCGTGCCGGGGCGGCACCCCTCGCAGACCTGGGCAATGCCATCGGCGAAGGGCCAGGCAAAGTCGAACGTGGCCGGGAAGGCCTGTTCAAGCGCGGGGGTGAAGTAGCCGACGCGTGGGCCGACGCGGCCCCGCAGCAGCCCCTCTTCGACGTAGTCCGGCCCGCTGTCCCAGGTCAGCACGGCCTGGGTGCGGCCGGCACGGGTGACGTAATGAAAGCTGTCGGCGGCGTACACCGCCGCCAGTCCGTCGGCATCGTAGGGAAGGTCGGGCAGGACGTCCGCGGCGATCCGCGGCGCGCCGTCGACCACCTCGCAGCCGGGCAGCGGCCACAGCCCGTGTTCCTCGGTGAGGACCCGGCAAGCCGGGCCCTGGGCCAGCGCATGGCCGGTGCTGGCCAGTCCGGCCATCAACAGCAGGAACCGCACGTGGCGGCCCCTGCGGCGGGCGGCGGAGAGCCGGGCCGGCATCAGTTGGCGTCGGCCTTGCGCTCGAACGCCTTCGGCGTGGGCAGGTCCACCGGCACGCCCTTGGCGTCGCAGGTACCGGCCTCGCACAGGCGCTGGCGCAGGCGCGGGGTGGCCTGCACGATCATGTGGTAGATCGTGTTCTGTTCCATGGTGCCGCGGATGGCCTTGCTGCCCGGGCCGCGTGCCCAGATGCCGACGTCTTCGCCGCCATGGGTTTCGCTCTTGGTCGGTACCAGCGCTTCCTGCATGTGATCGGGGTGCTCGGTGTCCACGTGGCTCAGGTCCGGGCGGCCGGCGGCCGGGTCGAAGCTGCTCGGGTTGTGCGGGTACACCTTGGGGCCGGCCGGCTGCTGGTTGGTGGCGCCGGTGTAGCCGGGGCCGTTGGCATAGCTGAGCGTGGTATAGGGCAGGCCGAGGCCGTCGCGGGCCACGTCCAGGCCGCCCACGCCGTCTTCGCCGCCCTTGTCCTTGACCTTGCCCAGGATCGGGTTGCCGCGGGCCGGGTAGCCGACGAAGTTCAGGGTGTGCGAATGGTCGGCGGTGACGATGATCAGGGTGTCCTGGTCGGAGGTCGCCTCGACGGCCGCGCGCACGGCGTCGGACAGGGCCACGGTGTCGCTGAGGGCGCGGTACGCGTTGCCGCTGTGGTTGGCATGGTCGATGCGGGCGCCCTCGACCATCAGCACGTAGCCTTCCTTGTGCCGGGAGAGGGTGTTGATGGCGGCCTTGGTCAGCTCGGCCAGGCTGGGTTCGCCGGACGGGTCGTCCTTGCGCTCGATCTCATAACGCATGTGGTCCGGCTCGAACAGGCCCAGCAGTGCCGGGGCATTGCGTGCGGCCTGCAGCTGCTTGGCGTTCCAGACATACGCGCCCTGCGGGTGGGCCTGCTGCCATTCGGTGACCAGGCTGCGCCCGTCCAGGCGCTGGCCGACCTTGTCGTCGTACTCGGGATCGCGCTCTTCCACGGTGGTGAATTCACCGCGGCCGCCGCCCAGGGCGACCAGCGGGCCACGGCCATAGCGCGCGGTGGACAGCAGCTGCTGGGCGATGTCGGTGCAGCCGGCGGCCTTGGCGCCCTCGGGCACGTCGGTGTCATTTTCCCAGTTGCGCTCGGGGGAGTGCGCGTAGGTGGCCGCCGGGGTGGCGTGGGTCAGGCGCGCGGTGGAGACGATGCCGGTGGCCATGTGCGCGCTGTCGGCCAGCTGCAGCCAGGTCAGCAGGCCCTTGTTGAGGCTGTCGGCGCAGTCGTTGCGGGTGCCGGCACTGACGCCGATGGCGCCCATGTGGGTCTTCACGCCGGTGGTGATGGCGGTCATCGTGCCGGCCGAATCGGGGGTCTGCGAGTCGGTGTTGTAGGTCTTGCTGAACGCGGTGGCCGGGAAGCGCTCCCAGGACAGCAGGTTCTCTTCACCCGGGTTGCCGTTGCGCTGGCCTTCGAAGATCCGCGCGGCGGCGACCGTGGTGAGGCTCATTCCGTCACCCAGGAACAGGATGACATTCTTGGCCTTGCCGTCCATGGCGCCGCTGCCGGCGGCACGGGCGGCCCCGCTGCGGTACCACCACTGGGGGGTTTCACCGGCCGGGTGGGCGACGGCGGGAACATCGACGGCAACCGCGCCGGGGGCCGTGGCGGCGGGGGTGCTGGTGGCGCAGGCGCCCAGCAGCAGGGTGGTGGCGATGGCCGCCACCAGGGACGTGGAACGGGACATGGACAGGCATATCTCACAGGTGAATCGGGCGTTCATTATGCAGAACGGCGCAAGGCACGCCGATGACACGCTGATTTTCCGTGTGCGCCTCGTTCCGCAGGCGCGGTTGGGCTAAGGTGCCTAGCTGTCGAATTCTCTCTGGAAAGCTCATGAAGCTGGTTTCTGCGTGGTTGCGGATTCCGTTCTGGCAACGCGTGCTGGGCGGCTTCGTGCTGGGTGCGCTGGCCGGGTGGTTGCTGGGCCCGGCGGCCGAGGTATGGTTCGGTCCGTTGGGCGATCTGTACGTGACGCTGATCAAGATGATCGCGGTGCCGCTGGTGTTTTTCGCGGTGATCAATGCGATCTCCTCGCTGCACGGGCAGAAGTCGGTGGCGGCCCTGGGCGGGCGCACGTTCCTGTGGTTCATCATCACCGCGGCGCTGGCGGTCTGCGTGGGGCTGGCGGTGGGTACGATCCTGCAGCCGGGCACGGGCAACCTGAGCCTGAGCATGGACCACGGCTATACGCCGCGCGAAGTGCCCAGCGTGGTGAAGGTGCTGATGGACGTGGTGCCGTCGAATGTGTTCTACGCGCTGACGGGGATTGGCACGCGGGTGAACGCGGCCGGCGAGACGGTGCTGGCGGCGGGGCGCGGGTCGATCCTGCCGGTGATCTTCTTCGCGGGGCTGCTGGGCTTTGCGATGGTTAAGCTGGGCGACAAGGTGGCCGAGGCGCGCAAGCTGACCGGGCAGATGAGCGACATCATGATTCAGGTGACGCGCTTCGTGCTGGAGATGACGCCGCTGGGAACCTTCGGGCTGATTGCGGGGCTGGTGGGCAGTTACGGGTTCGAGAAGCTGCTGCCGCTGGGCAACTTCGTGCTGGCGCTGTACGTGGCCTGCGCGTTCCACATTGTGGTGGTGTACGGGGGGCTGTTGTTGTCGCACGGGTTGAATCCGCTGAAGTTCTTCCGCGGGGCGGCGCCGGGGATGCAGGTGGCGTTCGTGAGTTCGTCGAGCTTTGCGGCGATGCCGGCGGCGATGCGGTCGATCACGCACAATCTGGGCGTGAACAAGGATTACGCGTCGTTCGCGGTGCCGTTGGGCGCGAGCATCAAGATGGACGGCTGCGGCGCGATCTATCCGGCGTTGTGCGCGGTGTTCATCGCGCAGTACACGGGGGTTCCGTTGACGCCGGAACAGTACATCGTGGTGTTGATCGCGTCGGTGCTGGGCAGTTTCGGGACAGCGGGCGTGCCGGGCACGGCGGTGGTGATGGCGACGGTGGTGCTGAGTGCGGCGAACCTGCCGTTGGAGACGATCGGGTATCTGTACGCGATCGACCGGATCCTGGACATGATGCGGACGATGACCAATGTGACCGGGCAGATGCTGGTGCCGGTGCTGGTGGCCAAGGAGACCGGGTTGCTGGACAAGGCGGTGTACGACAACCCCTCCACCAATCTGGGCGTGGACGAGCTGGAAAAACGATCGTCCTGAGTGTCGCGTTCGATGGCGATGAGTATGGGCCCGCGAAAGCGGGCCTGTTTTTTTTTAGAAGCTGAAAGCAAATTCAACTTCAACAGCTCAAAGCCGGTGTCCGGGTGCTGCTGGGGTGGGTCGGCATGGGTGGGTATCCGGGACACGCCGCAAGTCCCGCTCCGCGGCCCGGCCCAGCCGCTGGCGGCTGTGCGTTCGGACGCATGCGAGGCAATGCCTCGCAAGCAATGCGTCCTCACCCGTGTAGGCTCCGTCGCGCCATCCATGGCGCTCAGGGTCCCGGCTACCCACCCATGCCGACCCATCCACACTGCGTGGGTGTGCAGAGAAGAGCATGAGCGCAGTGCACCCGCAAATGCACGCGCACTGCAGTCTGCAGTCCGCTTGCTAGCCGAGGCTTGGATCTGGCAATGGAGTCAGGGGAACGCCGCTGTTGCTTGTTGGCTTGCCCAAGGCCACCAGCAAACTGTCGAGGGATGGGGTGGGTGGGTTCACGGGACCCTGAGGCGCATGGATGCGCCGACGGAGCCTACACGGACGTACTTGCGGCGTGTCCCGTGAACCCACCCACCCCATCCCAGGTTGGGGGCACAGGGCAAACGACGCTTTTCGCCGCACCGCTTGCAACCACGCAACTGTAGAGACAGCACGCGCACTGCGGTAAAACAAAACGCGTGTGACCAACCTGACTACGCGCTGTAAACGGTGTATCAGCCGGTGTAACACACCTGATACACCCACGAAGAACCGCGCAGCGGCGGGCTTGTCGGTCGTGTGATGCGCTTGTTCAGCAGATGTTATCTCCAACGAATCTGTAACAACGCTGTTGCGCTGTTACACCCGTAGTGGCGGCGAAGGCCCGTATTTGCTGGCGCGCGGAGTTGGCACGATTGCTGCGTTACCCCTCCGCACGTTTCGAGGAGGGCGCCATGGACAGCGTTGCCGCACACCGCACCACCACCGCCGCACTCTGGCTGCTGGCCACCGCGCTGGCCCTGCCGATGGCCGCCCAGGCCTCCGGCGCACGCCAGGGCGTCAAGGCGCAGCCCGGTGAAATCGTCCTCCTGCGCGATGTCTCCGCCCGGCCCGCGTACCGGCCCGCGCCTCCCGGCATGGCCCTCATCGCCGACCCCTCGCCCAAGCGCGAAGTAAACCAGGCCCTGGGCACCTCCACCGGCATGGACGAACTCAGCGACGACGACTATGCCTCGCTGGGCTCCAACACCGGTGCCGCCGTCACCCACACCCAGACCACCATCGAACGCGTCACCGGCACCAACGTCACCTCCACCTTGGGCAAAGTGACCGACAGCGGCGTGCTCTCCGGCGGCCAGCTCAGCAACGCCATCGGCGGCCCCATGGGCGCCGTCACCGGTGCCACCCGGGGCATCGGCGACCAGGTGCGCGGCGCGCTCGCGCAGTTCCCGCTGGGCCAACCTGCGGGCGGGCCCGGCAAATGAACCGCCTGCATCGCACCCTGTTGCTGGCCACCGTCATCGCATCACCGCTGCCGCTCCACGCGCAGCAGGCCGATGACTATGCCGCCATGCTCTCCTACCTCAACACCAGCCGCATCGACGGCCGCGCGCTGTCCGGCGCCGACGGTGCCATCACCGTCAACATGACCGCCGGCGACCTCAACCAGCAGGCCAACCTGCTCGGCATCGCCAACGGCTCCAACGCACACATTGCCATCAACGCCCGCCAGCAATACAGCGCCAACCAGGTGCTCGGCGACGGCCCGATGGACGCCAGCGCCAGCATCGGCGGACAGGCACTCAGCGGCGCCCGCGGCGTCGCCATGATCAACCAGGCCAGTGGAACCGGCAACGCGACCATCAACGTCGTCACTGCCACGCTGGCGCAACAGGGCATACGCGAGTCGAACGACGAGGCCCTGGCCTCATCGGGGGCGCTCGTGTCAGCAGGGGGGCAGGCGGCCGCTACTCGCGGCCGGCCGGCCGGAACCCGCAGCGTGGCGGTGGAAGCCACCGCGCTGCAGGGCTTCGACGGCGTCCTGCAACTCAATCAGATCGCGGGATCCGGCAACGCCACCGCCAATCAACTGAGCATCTCGGTGCAGTCCACCCCGTGAGTAGTCACATCCACCCGATTGTCTGTGATGAGAGAGAGGGCACCATGAACACCAACATGAAACGGACCGTACTTGCGCTGGCCATCGCCGCCGCGTCTGCTTCCGCCGGCGCCAACGGTTGGGGCAACGACCGCGACAACCAGAACCAGAACGCGAACATCAACCACCTCCACAACGTGGTCGAAACGCGCACCAACACCAACACCGATACCAACACCGAAACCAATACGCTCACCGACTCGCGTACCTGGAACCGGACCCGCAACACCACCACCAACAGCAATTCCACCAGCAACAGCACCGTCAACAGCGACGTCACCCGCAACCGCACCGTGACGGTGAACGAGAACAGCAACATCCAGGCCGACGAGCGCAAGGAAAAGAACAACCACGGTGTCGACGTGAACCTGGAAAAGGACATGCGCCTGAGCTCGGACATCAACTTCTCGGGTGATCCGGAAATCACCGGCGAGCTGGAAGTGAACTCGGCGGCCATCGCCGTCATCGACAACCGCCAGTCGATCACCAACAACGAAGCGTCCAACACGCTGCTCGACAACAACGCGTCCATCAGCGAAAACGTCGGCCAGGATGCCTCCGGCAACCTCGGCTTCAACGTCGCCGCCGGTGACAACAACGCCCAGGACAACGCCGCGTCGCTGTCGGCGGCCGATGCCTCCTTCACCTTCGGCATGTCCGATGCGGAAGTGTTCGTGAACCAGTATGGCGCGGGCAACACCACGATGAACGAAGGCGTGGTCAACAACTCCAGCCTCAGCGGAAACGCCTTCCGCGACGCCAGCGGCAACATCGGCGTGAACAGCGCAGCGGGCAACAACAACGAGCAGAAGAACGCGCTCGCCGCCTCGGTGTCCACCGCACGCATGGCGCAGTCGAGCATCAGCTCCAACCAGGTCTCCACCGGCAACAGCGTGAGCAACGAAGGCTACACGCGCGCCATGTCCGACACCACCGAAGTGACCATGCGTGGTCGCGTCGCCGGCGGTACGTTGGCCATCGGTGGCGGTGTCTACGAAGGTCGTGGCAACGCCTACCAGAAGGACAACTACTACCTGGATTCGTGGAGCGGTGAACTGCCGCATCCGGGCGGCAACAGCACCGGCCATCTCGACATGGACAGCGAGATCCAGAACGCCACCGCCAACCCGTATACGGACGGCGTGGGTGGCATCGCCTTCGACACCGACGAAGAAGGCCGGTTGGGCTTCATCGAAGTCGGCGCAGCGGATCTGTATGCCAGCCTCAGCGGCACCGTGCGTACCACCCGTTGGGTGAACGTCAATGCCGAGAACAACGCGTCACTGTCCGGTGATGCGTTCCGCGGCGCCACCGGCAATATCGGCGTGAACGTCGCCTCCGGCTCGGGCAACCTGCAGGCCAACAGCCTGGCCCTGGCCGTTGCGCAGCCGGCCACCGGCGGCGGTGGCGGCACCGGCGAGTAAGTCTGTCCGCTTTCGCAAGCAGTACGCGTTGAGCGCAACAAACCCGGCCATCCGCCAATGGCCGGGCCCCCGGGGGCCCCTGTCCCATTCTCCCCCTTTGGGGCAGGGGCTCCTTCCTTATCCGGAGCCACGCCAATGTTCAAGCACGCGCTGTACGGGTCGTTGTTGCTGCTGATGCTGCCGTTCGGCGCCGCGCGCGCCGGCGATGTCGGTTTCAGCGGCGTGCTGCCCAACGGTGCGGTGCTGACCCAGCGTGTGGAAAGCATGCAGGAACGGCGCTTCCGCAACGTGGTGCGGCAACACACCGATTACAGCTGCGGCGCGGCGGCCCTGGCCACGATCCTGCGGTACGCCTACCACCTGGAGGCGGACGAAGGAACGGTGATCGAAGGCATGATGGGGGTCTCGGACCCGCAACTGGTCCACCAGCGGGGCTTCTCGCTGCTGGACATCAAACGTTACGTTGAATCGATGGGCATGCGCGGACGCGGCTACCGCGTCAACGAAGAGCGCCTGCGCTCACTGCGCGTGCCCGGTCTGGTGTTGATGGATGTGCGGGGCTTCCGCCATTTCGTGGTCCTCAAGCAGGTCCGCGACGACGTGGTGGACGTGGCCGACCCGATCCTGGGCAACCGCAGCATTCCCGTCAGCGAATTTCTGCAGGCGTGGCCGTCGCGCGCCGTGTTCATCGTGATCGGGACTGACTTCGATCGCAACACGGTGCTGCTGCAGCCCGGCGAGCGGCCCAGTGCGCGCTCGCTGTATGCCCGGCAGGGGCCGATCACCGACGCGGAGTTGGTGGATTTCGGCTTCACCCATGCCGATCTGTTCTAGGAGGCACCATGAATATCGCACGCTGGACGCACGGCGTACTGCTCTTGGCCCTGCTGGGGGCCCTGCCGGCACATGCCGATGAAGGACGGCCCGGCAAGGGCCTCAGTGAAATTCCCGATCCCGAGCTGAACCTGATGCGTGGCCGCTACACGGTCAATGGCAGCAGCGTGGCGTGGTTCGGGGTCACCATGATCAGCCAATGGACCAGCGGCACCCAGGCGGCCACCAGCGCGCTCACCCTGGGCATGGATTTCCGGGCCGGGGGGACGCCGAAAGTGAGCTTCACCCCGTCGGTCACGGTCACCGCCGCCGATGCGCCGCTGCCGGTGTCCACCGGCCGCAGCATCGACGCCAGCGGCCTGCAGAACGTGGCCGGGTTGACCCAGAGCATCCAGGTTGCCGGTGACGGCAACGTGGCCGGCAATACCACCCACCTCAACGTGCGCGAGGGCGATGCGCCCGCGCCGGCAGCGCAGGGCCAGCAGCTGGCCAGCGTGCAGCAGGGCGGGGTCAGCGCGGTGGCGCAGCTGGACGGCAACAACGCCAAGGTGCAGCTGCAGATCGAAGGTGTCGGCGCGGTACAGCAGTGGATCCGCAGCGGCAGTGTCGGGCAGAGCATCGCCCTGGGCAGCGACGGACAGACCGTGAGCAATCGCATGCAGATCGATCTTGTCCGGCAATCCCTCGCCAGCAACGTCCCGCTCAGCCAGAACGTGGCCCAGGCGATGACGCTGGTGCGGGGTGTCGGCATGGGTCCCGGCCAGTAGTTCCCATGGCCGGGCAGGGGGAGTGACAACACAACGTGGGCCAAGGCAATGCACACCTCGACACGAGTAACACCGCTGGCGCTGGCGGCGCTGGCACTGATGGCTGCGGTTGGCGCGCAGGCGCAGACCGCACCGGCCGATGAGGCCGACGTCAAGGCGCTGATCGCGCAGCTGGAAACCCTCAAGGCCAACTACGCGCAGGAAGTGCGCCGGTTGCGCGAACTGGACATGCAGGTACAGGCGATGCAGGCCCGGCTGACGGGCAAGACCGCGCCCGCTGCCGGTGCAGCCCCACCACCACCGCTGCCCGCCGGTACCCCGGCCGCCCCCGCCAGTGCGGAAGGCTACGCCAGCAGCGCCGAGGAGGCGCAGCAGGCCAAGCAGGCCTCGCGGCGCAGCGTGGATGACGTCAAACAGCAGCAGGCGGCGTTGTTCAGTCGACGCTTCACTGTGGAAAACAGCCTCACCTATTCACGCTATGACCGCAAACAGGTGACGCTCAACGGCTTCCTGGCGCTGGACGCGATCTTCCTGGGCAACATCGCCATCGAGAACGTCGAATCGGACACGATGACCTACAACCTGGCCGCGCGCTGGGGCGTCAGCCCCCGCCTGACCCTGAACCTGGACGTGCCTTACCTGGCCCGCAAGACCGTGTTCCAGAAGGGCGGTGCCGGCGGCTCGGCCGCGGCGATCGCCCAGGAAGAAACCACCGGCAACGGTATCGGCGATGTCGGCCTGAGCGCGAACTACCGGTTGTTTGCCGAGCATGGTCGCTGGCCGGAAACGGTGCTCACCGTAGGTGCGACCGCACCTACCGGCCGGGCGCCTTATGGCTTGGACTGGAAGGTGCTGGAGCGCGACGACGATGACTTCATCCGTTTCGCCGTGCCCGAACAGCAGCCCACCGGCAACGGCGTGTGGCAGGCCAACGTGGGCCTGTCGGCAGTGAAGACCGCCGATCCGGCGATCCTGTTCGCCAACATCGGTTACATCCATTCCTTCCCGCGCAGCTTCGACGACCTGGACGCCAACCCGGATACGGTCAACCCGGGCGAGGTGAAGCTGGGCGGGTCGTACTACTTCGGCGCGGGCGTGGCGTTCGCATTCAACGAGCGCACCAGCCTGAGCATTTCCTTCAGCGACAAGCTGAGCAGCCGTGCGTCCACGCGCTACCGCGATGGGCAGTGGTTCAAGGTGATCGGCAGCGACGCCAACGCTGGCACGCTCAACCTGGGCATCACCTACGCGCTCAACCGTAACACCACTCTGGTGAGCCTGCTGGGCATCGGCCTGACCCCGGACGCGCCGGACTTCACCCTGGCCTTCAAAGTGCCGTACATGCTGTGAGCGGTGCCGCTCACAGCATGTACGGTGTGCATTCCACCTAAACCCCGCGCCGTTGGCGCGCCCCCTTTAACAAAAAGGGGGCTTTTCGGCGGATAGATGTGCGGAGTGCTGCTGAGGATATTCGGGAGCAGGGCATGCTTCGGCGGCGCGTCGTCCTCAGCGCAACTCGGGGAGGGCCAGCTGGTGTTTGCGGCAGAGTCGGTAGACCGTTACCCGTGAGACCTGCATGTCGCGGGCGCAGGCGGTGATGTTGAATTCGTTCTGGCGCAGCGCGTGCAGCAGCGCGTCGCGTTCGGCCGACCGGCGTGCGTCATGCAGCAGCCGCTGCGGCATGTCCAGCTGCGCCGGGGCCAGCTCCAGGTCGGCGGCACTGATCAGTTCGGCGTCGGTGATGATCGCCGCGCGCTGGATGCGGTTGAGCAGCTCGCGCACGTTGCCTGGCCAGTGGAAGCGTTCCAGGGCGCGCCTGGCATCGGCACTGAAGCCGCGCGCGCGGGTGACGTGGCGGTCGCGGAAGCTGGCCAGGAAGTGCTGGGCCAGCAGCAGGATGTCGCTGCCGCGGTCGCGCAATGGCGGTAGCGGCAGGCGCAGGACATTCAAGCGGTAGAACAGGTCGCGGCGGAACTGGCCGCGTTCCACCGCCTGTTCCAGATCCACGTGGGTGGCGGCCAGCACGCGTACATCCACCGCCAGCGGCTTGTTGCTGCCAACGCGTTCGACGGTGCCTTCCTGCAGTACGCGCAGGAGGTTGGTCTGCGCATCCAGCGGCAGGTCGCCGATTTCATCGAGGAACACGGTGCCGCCGCTGGCGGTCTCGAACAGGCCCAGCCGGCGGTTGGCAGCGCCGGTGAAGGCGCCGCGCTCGTGTCCGAACAGTTCGGACTGGACCAGCGCGGCGGGGATGGCGCCACAGTTGACGGCCAGGAATGGTCGGGCATGGCGCGGCGACAATGCGTGCAGGGCCTGGGCGGCCAGTTCCTTGCCGGTGCCGGTTTCGCCGGTGATGAGTACCGGCAGGTCGACCGGGGCAAACTTGCGGATGGCGCTGCGCGCGACCTGCAGCACGGCGCTTTCGCCGATCAGCTGCTGCGGTCCGTGGGTGGCGGGCTGTGCGGCGTCGCCGGCCAGTTGCTGCAGGCGCTGGACGATGCGGCCCAGGTCCAGCGGCGCGGCGAAGGTCTCCACGCAGACGGCCAGCAGTGCCTGCAGGGCGGGCGAGGGCGGCGGTGCGCCGGCGGGCAGGATGGCCAGCACGGTCATGTGCCGGTGTTCGTCGAGCAGGGCCTGCAGCCGGGCCAGGTTGGCCGGCAACGCGCTGCGCAGGTCGAGGAGGCCAACCACCTGGTCATTGCCGCGCATGCCGATGGCCACGCAGTCGTCGGTGGCCACGCCGCGCACCTGCCAGCCTGCGGCTGCCAGTGCGGCCCGTTCGGCCGCCTGCGGGGACCCAAACCAGATTACACACCGGGCCGGAAAATCAGGGACTGCCGCCATGCGTCACCTTGTAGACGAGGATCATGGGCGGAATCTGATGCTGGTCCGGTGGCCTTGGACGTGCCGCCCCACGTCCGGGTCCGCGGCCTGGGCCGACGAGGCGGGCAGGCACTTGGTTTGCTGGCTGTTGCGTGTTCGACAAGAGGGACAACGCGGGTTGGGGGGGGCAGCGGCCAAAGAAGGGGGCGTTTCTCAATAGAGGGAAGAGCGGAAGCTTGGCGCTGTGTGGGCACCCAGGCTGGGCCGGGGTGGGTGGGACCACGGGACACGCTGCAAGTACGTCCCTGTAAGCTCCGTCGCGCCATCCATGGCGCTCAGGGTCCCGTGATCCCACCCACCCCGGCCCTCGACACTTGGCCGGTGGCCATGGAAAGAGCCAAGCGCACCGCCACGACCGGGAGAGGAACCAAAAAAAACCGCTGCAGGGCAGCGGTTTTTTCTCAACAGGCGGGCGGCGGCAACTTAGAGGTCGACGCGGCGGGCCTGCATGAACTTGGCGCTCCAGTAGCCGGTCATCAGGCTGTCCACGCGGACGTCCTTGCCGGTGCTGGGGGCGTGCAGGAAGCGGCCTTCACCGACGTAGATGCCCACGTGGTCAACCCGGCCCTTGCGGCCGAAGAACACCAGGTCGCCGGCAGCCAGCGCGTTGCGGTCGTTGATCAACTCGGCTTCGCCGTCGTGGGCCATTTCGCGCGAGACGCGCGGCAGCTCGATGCCCAGGGCGGTGCGGAAAACGTAGCCCACCAGGCCGCTGCAATCGAAACCGCTGTCCGGCGAGGTGCCGCCCCAGCGGTACGGGGTGCCCAGCAGGGTCATCGCGCGGCGCAGCAGCGACTGCACCTTGCCGTTGTCGGCCGCGCCGCCGACCACGGGGCCGTTGGCGCCACTGCTGGCGTCGTAGTTGGCCAGCAGGCGGCTCAGGTCGCCGGCGAACATCGCCGAGCGGTCCATCAGGGGAATGGTGTCGTTCGCGGCCAGATGGGGAAGGAGGGCGGCGAGGGTGGCGCTGGCAGCGGCGTCGGCCTTGCTGCGGGCGGGGGCATCAGCCTTGGGCTTTGCCATCGCGGAGGATTCGGAGGTGCTGGCGCCGGCCGAAGCGGCATCTACAGCAGTGGCCGGTGCGGACTGGGCCCAGGCCGGAAGGCTGGCCAGGCAGAGCGCGACGGCGAGAAAAACGGAGCGGGTGCAGCGCTGGGGGGCGGCGGTCTGGCCTTGGCTTGGCAGGTCGGCTGTCGTCACGCGGCGGTCACTTAATAAAAACGATGGGTGATGATGCCGTGTAAGCGCAGTGATTAGGTACAAATTTCGTTAATTTTCCGTTTACAAGCACGTGATGCGCATCACAAATTTGACCCTTACCCCTGTTCAGCTTAGTGCAGAACGCGTTTTGCGCCTGTGTAATGGTCCTTCCAGTACGCGCCGCCGAGCGAGTCCAGCCGGACCGTGCCGCCGGTGCTCGGGGCGTGCACGAAGCGTCCTTCGCCGACGTAAATGCCGACGTGTGACACGTTGCCGCGGCTGCCAAAGAACACCAGATCGCCCGGCGCCAGGCGCTTGGGTTCGATCTTCGGGCCCTGTACGGCGGCCAGATCGCGCGAGGTGCGGGGCAGCTTGAGGTCGACCATCTCGCGGTACACGTAGGTCACCAGGCCGCTGCAGTCGAAGCCCGACTCCGGGGTGTTGCCGCCGTACCGGTAGGGCGTGCCGACCAGGCCGATGGCGCGCATCAGCACCGCGTTGGCTGCCTGCGGGTCGTTGGGAACCATGCTGGGCCAGACCTGGGTGGACGCGGGCGGGGCGGCGGGACGGGTGGTCTTGCCGCCGCCGCAGGCGCTCAACAGGGCGGTGAGGGCCAGCAGGGCCAGTCGGGTCGTGCGCGGAACTGGCGTCATGTGCAGGTTGTCCGGATAATGCGCGGCCTCAGAAGGCCGTCATGATGGCGGCGTATCCGGCGGGGAACAACCCGCCCCACCCGTCTGCCATCGGCAGCGACCAGCCAGAGTTGCGCATGAAGATCGAAAAAGACCGCGTCGTCCGTTTCCACTACACCGTTGCCGAACAGGGCCAGGAGCCGATCGAGAGCTCCAAGGACCGTGATCCGCTGGCGATCCTGATCGGCCACGGCAACATCATCCCGGGCCTGGAAAACGCCATGATGGACAAGGAAGCCGGCGCCACCTTCGAGGTGGACGTCAAGGCGGCCGATGCCTACGGCGAACGTCGCGAGGGCCTGACCCAGCGCGTGCCGAAGAAGCATTTCGGCACCAGCAAGCTGGTCCCGGGCCAGCAGGTCGTGCTGCAGACCAACTTCGGCCCGCGCGCGGTCACCGTTGAAAAGGTGGGCATGAGCGTGGTCGACGTCGACCTGAACCACCCGATGGCCGGCAAGGACCTGCACTTCTCGGTCGAGATCGTCGATGTGCGTGAAGCGGCGGCCGAAGAACTCGAGCACGGCCACGTGCACGGCGACGGTGGCCACCAGCACTGAGTGCTGGCCAACCCGCCTGATCCAACGGCCCGCTTCGGCGGGCCGTTGCCGTTGTGCGCCCCGCACGCTGCGTTCGTGGGCGCCCACGCCGCCGCATAATGACCGCCTTGCCGGACGGAGTGCCTGTGAACGCTGCTTCCCCCCTTCTGCAGCCGGTTGCCGCCGGCGACCGCATCGCGGTGCTGGACATCCTGCGCGGCTTCGCCCTGTTCGGCATCCTGTTGATGAACCTGGAGGCCTTCAGCGGTCCGCTGGACCTGGCCTTCACCGGCATCGACCCGCACTGGCACGGTCTGGACTACGCCGCGGACGCGGCCATCTACATGCTGGTGCAAGGCAAGTTCTTCACCCTGTTCTCGCTGTTGTTCGGCGCCGGCTTTGCGATCATGGCTCAGCGCGCCGACGCAGCGCGGCGCGCGTTCACCCCCTTCTACCTGCGACGCAGCGCGGCCCTGCTGCTGATCGGCCTGTGCCATGCGCTGCTGGTCTGGTCCGGCGACATCCTGGTGGTGTATGCGCTGGTGTCGGTGCCCTTGCTGGCCTGTCGCGAAGCGCCCACGCGCTGGCTGCCCGCGATGGGGGTGCTGACGTATCTGTGCGCGGCCGCGCTGATGCTGCTGCTGGGCCTGTTGATGGGCCTGTCGGCGCACCTGGAACCGTCCGGCACGCAGGTGGCTGACGCCGTTGCCCAGGCCGGGCAGACCATCGACATGCAGCGCCAGGCGTACGGCCACGGCACCTACCTGCAGGCGGTGGCGCAGCGCCTGCGTGACTTCTTCGCCCAGCTCAGCGCGATCATCGTGGTGGGGCCGGAAGTGCTGGGCATGTTCCTGATCGGCAGCTGGTTCGCCCGCAGCGGCGCGCTGGCCACGCCGGACGCGTTCGCCCGGCTGTTCTGGCGGCTGCGCTGGGTGGCACTGCCCACTGGGCTGGTCATGATGGTGGCCAGCGCGCTCTGGCAGCCGTACCTGGCGCCGGGCACCTTCACCGCCGCCAGCGGCGCGGCGTTCGCGCTGAATTCGGTGGCGTCGCTGCTGATGTGCCTGGGCTACCTGGCCTGGATCGTGCAGGCACGCGCGCGCCTGGCATGGTTGGCACCGGTGGGGCGAACGGCGCTGACCCAGTACATCGCGCAGTCGCTGGTCTGCACGTGGGTGTTCTACGGGTATGGCCTGGGCGCCTTCGAACAGATGCCGCGCGCTGGCCAGGTGCCGTTCGCGATGGCGCTGTTCGCGCTGCAGGTGGTGGCCAGCACGGTGTGGCTGCGCTACTTCCGCTTCGGCCCGCTGGAATGGGTGTGGCGTGCGATGACCTACCTGCACTGGCCGCCGTTGCGACGCGCGCCCACCCCAGGTTGAGCGCCGTCCTCACGGCTGGATCGCAGCCGGACATGGCATGCTCACGGCCGGCATGCGCGGTGGCGGCAACAGCGTTGCACCGTGTGGCGCACCTTACCGAGTCGAGCACTATCCATGAGCAATCACTACGACTATGACCTGATCGTGCTGGGCGGCGGCTCCGGCGGCCTGGCGGCGGCGTTCCGCGCTGCCCAACACGGGCAGCGCGTGGCGATGCTGGAGCCGGGCGAACTGGGCGGCACCTGCGTCAACGTGGGCTGCGTGCCGAAGAAGGCGATGTGGCTGGCGGCCGACCTGTCGGCAAAAATCGGCATGGCCGCGGCGATGGGCTTCGACGTGCCGGTGCGGCCGGCGTTGGACTGGAAGGAACTGGTGGTGCATCGCCAGGCCTACATCGCCAACATCCATGCCAGCTACCTCAAGCGCCTGAACGAGAACAACGTGGTGCGGGTGCCGCGCAAGGGCCGGCTGGTGGATGCGCATACGGTTGAATGCAGCGATGGGGTGCGCATCAGTGCCACGCACATCCTGATTGCCACCGGCGCGCATCCGCAACGGCCGGACATTCCCGGTGCGGAACTGGGCGCGGTATCGGACGATTTCTTCAACCTGTGCGATGCGCCCCAGCGGGTGGCCATTGTCGGCGGCGGCTACATCGCCGTGGAATTGGCCGGGCTGCTGCAGGCGCTGGGCAGCAAGGTCACGCTGCTGGTGCGCGGCGCCCGGCTGCTGGAACGCTTCGACGCCGAACTCACCGCGCAGCTGGCCGAGAACCTGCGTCACCAGGGCGTGCAGGTGCAGTTCAACTATCGCCTGCGCGAACTGCGCCGTGAGGGCGAGGCGGTGGTCGCCTACGGCCACGATGGCCCGCACGAGGCGGTGTTCGACCAGCTGTTCTTCGCCACCGGCCGCCGCGGCAACAGCGCTGGCCTGGGGCTGGAAGCGCTGGGGATCGTGGTGGGCGACAAGGGCGAGGTCGAGGTCGACGAGTGGCAGACCACGGCCGTGCCCAGCGTGCACGCGGTGGGTGACATCGCCGGCAAGGTCGGGCTGACGCCGGTGGCGATCGCAGCCGCGCGCAAGCTGATGGACCGCCTGTTTGGCGGCAACCCGCAGGCGAAGATGGATTACGCCAACGTGGCCAGCGTGGTGTTCTCGCACCCGGCGCTGGGCGCGGTGGGGCTGAGCGAGGAAGAGGCACGCGAGCAGCACGGCGACGTGCGCGTGTACCGCAGCAACTTCCGCCCGATGCTGGAAGCGCTCTCCGACGGCACCCAGCGCAGCCTGTTCAAGCTGGTCTGCGTGGGCGAAGAGGAACGCGTGGTGGGCGTGCACCTGCTCGGCGAAGCCGCCGACGAGATCCTGCAGGGCTTTGCGCTGGCGGTGAAGATGGGCGCGACCAAGGCCCAGTTCGATGACACCGTGGCGATCCATCCGACCTCGGCCGAAGAAATCGTGCTGATGCGATAGGCCCGCGCGACACGCCGGGGGTCTGGCCCGACCCGGTCCGCGCCGTCGGGCAGCGTGCGACAATTCGTTCTCCCTTCCAGCCTCCGGCCGCCCCGTGCGGCCGTCTGCCGTCCCGATGCCGTCTACCGTTTCCGCGCTGCCCACGTCCTCCGCCCGTATCGCTGCAGGCGGCATCGCGCTGGCTGCGGTGGGCGCCATCGCGGCGTCAGGCAAGGCGGTGATCGTCAAACTGGCCTACCGGCATGGCGTGGATGCCACCACGCTGCTGGCGCTGCGCATGCTGATGGCCTTCCCGTTGTTCGCACTGCTGGCGGTGTGGTCGGCGCGGCGGGCCACGGCGCTGTCCTGGGGTGATCGCGGCCGGGTGCTGTGGCTGGGCTTCACCGGCTACTACCTGTCCAGCCTGCTCGATTTCCAGGGGCTGCAGTACATCAGCGTGACCCTGGAACGGCTGATCCTGTATCTGAATCCCACCCTGGTGCTGTTGATCAGCCTGGTGCTGCTGAAAAAGCGGCCCGGGCGCTGGCAGCTGGTCGCACTGGGGCTGAGCTATCTGGGCGTGCTGCTGGCGTTCGGCCATGACCTGCAGCTGGAGGGAGGGCGCATTCTGCTCGGCAGTGCGCTGGTGTTTGCCAGTGCCCTGAGCTACGCGCTGTACCTGTTCGGCAGCGGCCAGGTGGTGGCGCGGATCGGGGCGATCCGCCTTACCGCCTACGCCAGCTGCGTGGCCTGCGCGCTCTGCGTGCTGCATTTCGCGGTGCTGCACCCGCTGGCCGCGCTGGGACAGGCTCCGCCGCCGGTGTACTGGCTGTCGTTGATCAACGCCACCTTGTGCACGGTGCTGCCGGTGTTGGCGATCATGCTGGCGGTGAAGCGGATCGGCTCGTCGCTGGCCGCCCAGGTGGGTATGCTCGGGCCGGTATCCACCATCGTGATGAGTCTATGGCTGCTCGACGAACCCATGGGACCGTGGCAGATCCTGGGAACCGCCCTGGTGCTGCTGGGGGTGCTGCTGGTCAGCCGCGTACGCGCGTGACACCGGCCGATGCCGTGTCGGCGGCCGATGCGGCGGCGCAGGCGCGCGAGCGCATCCTGGCGGTGATCCGCGCCATCCCGCGCGGGCAGGTGATGGGCTATGGCCAGGTGGCGGCCAAGGCCGGCTTGCCGGGCAGGGCGCGGCTCACCGCGCGCGTGCTGGGCATGAACGAAGACCCGGACCTGCCGTGGCATCGGGTGCTGCGCTCTGACGGACGCATCGCCATGCCCGAGGGGTCGCAGGGGTGGCGCGAGCAGAGCCAGCGGCTGCGTGCCGAAGGGGTGGCGATCGAGCGCGGGCGGGTCAAGCAGATGCCGCGCAGCACCGGTGACGACCTGGACGCCTCTTTGTGGGGGCCGGGCTGACATCGCCACGGTGTGCGGTGGTTGAATGCGACGACGCGGGAGGCGGCCAGGGCGGGGCGCTGCGGCTATGATGGGCACGGTTCCAAAGGATGCCCTCATGTTTCCGCGATTGCCCACCGTCACCAAGGCACTGTTGATTGCCAACATCGTGCTGTTCCTGCTGCAGCAACCGTTCCTGCTGGGCAACGGCACCTTCGAGCCGTTCATGCTGCAGCCGCTGCGCGATGGCTTCGATCCGTTCTCGCCGGGCGGCAACTTCCAGCCCTGGCAGCTGCTGACCTACGGCTTCCTGCATGGGGGCTTCGGCCATCTGTTCTTCAACATGCTGGCGCTCTTCATGTTCGGCGCGCCGCTGGAACAGACCTGGGGCGAGAAGCGCTTCCTGACCTATTACCTGGTCTGCATCGTCGGCGCCGGGCTGTGCCAGCTGCTGGTGGGCATGATGATGGCCGACCCGGCCACCGTGCTGGGTGCCTCCGGCGGCGTGTTCGGGCTGTTGCTGGCGTACGGCATGCTGTTCCCGAACCAGCGGGTGATGCTGCTGTTCCCGCCGATCCCGATGAAGGCACGCACCTTCGTGATCGTGTTCGGCGCCATGGAGCTGATGCTCGGCGCCACCGGGTGGCAGCCGGGCGTGGCGCACTTCGCGCACCTGGGCGGGATGCTGTTTGGCTGGCTGCTGATCCGGTACTGGCGCGGCCAACCGCCGTTCAACAAGCGCCCGCCGGGCGGCGGTCCGCGCAAGAACCACCTTCGCAGCGTCCGCTAGCGGCGAACGCGCAGGCGGTACATCACGCGAAGGGCACCGACGGTGCCCTTCGTCGTATCCAGGCCACGGGCGGAACAAAAGCAAGGACGTTTCCCGTATGAAAATACTGATCCTGGGTGGGTATGGCGTCTTCGGCGGGCGCCTGGCGCGACTGCTTGCTGACCGGCCCGACCTCGAACTGCTGATCTGCGGCCGCAACCTCGCCGCGGCGGCCGCGTTCTGTGCCCACTACACCGGCGCGCCGGTGCTGCGCCCGCTGCGCGCCGACCGGCAGCACATCGCGCCGCTGCTGCACGCCGAACAGCCGGACCTGCTGGTGGACGCCTCCGGTCCGTTCCAGGATTACGGTGAACACCCGTACAGCGTGATCGAGGCCTGCATTGCCGCGCGCATTCCGTATCTGGACTTTGCCGATGCGGCCGATTTCGTGTTCGGCGTGGCCCGGTTCGACGCGCAGGCCCGGGCCGCCGGAATATTCGTGCTGTCCGGGGTCAGCAGCTTTCCGGTGCTGACCGCCGCGGTGCTGCGCGAGATGGCCGGGCGCATGGATATCGTGGCGGTGGAAGGCGGCATCGCACCGTCGCCGTACGCCGGGATCGGGCTCAACGTGATGCGCGCGGTAGTGGGGTATGCGGGTGCACCGGTGAAGCTGCAGCGCAACGGCGCGCCTTCGCACGGGCTGGGGCTGGCCGAAAGCCGCCGCTTCACCATCGCCGTGCCGGGCAAGGTACCGCTGCGCAACCTGCATTTTTCGCTGGTGGACGTGCCCGACCTGCAGGTGATTCCACCGGAGCACCCGACCCTGACCGATATCTGGATGGGCGCCGGCCCGGTGCCGAAAGTGCTGCACCGGGTGCTCAACCTGCTGGCCAGGGCGCGCGCCCGATTCGGCCTGCCATCGCTGGCGCCGCTGTCACCGCTGTTCTACACGGTGCTCAACCGGATGAAGTTCGGCGAGCATCGCGGCGGCATGTACGTGCACGCCACCGGCACGCGCGGCGGCCAGACGGTGGAGGAAAGCTGGCACCTGCTCGCCGAGGGCGAGGACGGCCCGTACATTCCGTCGATGGCGATCGAGGCGGTGGTGCGCAAGCTGCTGGCGGGCGAGACGCCGGCGGAGGGCGCGCGGCCCGCCACGCATGCGTTGGCGTTGTCGGACTACCACCGGTTGTTCGAGGGCCGTGCAATCTTCACCGGCTTCCGCAGCGAGGACCCGCACGCGCCCCTGTACCAGCAGGTGCTGGGCAGTGCCTTCGCGCAGTTGCCGGCGCAGGTACAGGCGCTGCACGCCAGGGTGGACGAACGGCGCTGGCGGGGCACCGCCGAGGTGCGGCGCGGGCGCGGGGTGCTGGCACGGATGGTGGCGGCGCTGATCGGGTTTCCAGCGGCGGCCAGCGCGGTTCCGGTCAGCGTGGGCTTCACCCCCGAACGCGGCGGCGAACGCTGGACCCGCGATTTCGGCGGCCGCCGGTTCTCCTCCTGGCAACGTCGCGGGCAGGGCAGGAACACGCACCTGCTGGTGGAGCGCTTCGGCATCGTCGATGTGGCGCTGGCCCTGGTGGTCGAGGGTGACTGCCTGCGGCTGGTGGCGCGGCGCTGGTCGTGCCTGGGTATTCCACTGCCGACGGCGCTGCTGCCGGGCGGGCGCACGTTCGAAACCGAGCGCGACGGGCGTTTCGTGTTCGACGTGGAGATCGCCGCGCCGTGGATCGGGTTGATCGTGGCCTACCGCGGCAGCCTGGCGGCGGATCCAAGGTAGAGCCACGCCATGCGTGGCTGTTGCAGCCGGGCAACATGGGCAGCGGCGGTCGTCGGTCCAAAACGAAAAAGGGCGCCCGAAGGCGCCCTTTTCCTTGCCGTGCCTGCGGCTGGACTCAGCGCCAGACCTTGATCTGGTCGTTGTCCACGCGCTGCATCGGCTGGCCCGGCTTGCAGCTGAAGGTCGCACCGAACGCCGGCAGGTTGGACAGGGCACCGTTGGTGCGCCAGCGGCCCGGGGCCAGCACGTCGGCGGTGAGCCGCTGGGCGGCTTCGTTCGGCGACAGCTGCTGCGCCCACAGCGCGGCCCACGCGCGGAAGAAGCCCTGCTGGGCGGCCGGCTTGGCCGACGGTTCCACCGCCTTGTAGGCTTCCCAGGCCAGTTCCAGGCCCGCCACGTCGGCCAGGTTTTCCTCGCGGGTCAGCTCGCCGTTGACCTTGGCACCCTTGATGCCGGGGAAATCGTACGCGCTGTACTGGGCGGCCACGCGGCTGCCGAGCAGGGTCCAGGCGGTCTTGTCGGCCGGGGTCCACCAGCTGCGCAGTTCGCCCTTGGCATCCACCAGCGCGCCCTTGGCGTCGACGGCGCGGGTCAGTTCATGGGCGACCAGGGCACCGAAGCTGCCGAACTTGTCGGCGGCATCGGCCTTGGCGTTGAACACCGGGCCCTGCAGCACGGCGGCGGTGACGATCAGGCGGTTCTGCGCGATGTCATAGGCCAGCGCGGGCTGCTGCGGCAGCACGTCCCAGCGGCGGTCGGCGTTGCCCTTGCCGATGCGCTTCATCTCTTCGCGGTGGCGCCAGGTGGAGGCGATCAGCATGTTGCCGCCGAAGCTGCCACGGCCCATCGGCTGCACGCTGTAGTCGAGGTCGCGCAGCGGGGTGCCGATTTCGATCTTCAGCGCGGCCAGCTTGGCCTGCGCTTCGGTCTTGGCATCGTTGCTGAGCCAGGTGCTGCGCTTGACCGCATCGATCTGCACTTCGCGGATCTTGTCGACGATCACCGCCGCCTGGCGACGATCATCGGCGGACAGGTACTTGCTGGCATATTCGCGGCCGAGCATCGGGCCGGCGGCCACGTTGATCGCATCCAGGGTCTGTTCCCAACGCGCCGGGGCGATGGTTTCGCCACGGATCACGCGGCCGCGGAATTCGAACTCGGCATCGCGGTAGGCCTTGGACAGGTAGGGGGCCATGGCATCGCCCACGCGCCAGCGCAGGTAGGCCTTCCACTGGTCGGGCTTGATGCGGGTGACCATGCCGTCCAGCTGCTTGAACAGCGCGGGGTCGGCCAGCGAGACGAGGTCGTCATTGACGCCCTGGACCTTGAGGAACGCATCCAGCTGCAGGTTGCGGTAGCGGCTGGTGAGCTCCTTGGTGGAGATGGGGGCATAGTTGTTGAACGGGTTGTTGATGCCCGCCAGCGACTGTGCGTTGCGCGCCAGTTCGGTTTCCAGCGCGATGACGGCCTGCGCTTCGGCGTCGAGCTTGGCCGCCGGGGTGCCGGTGAGGGCCAGGATCTGCTTGACGTAGGTGCGGTAGCGGGCCATCAGCGCGACGGTGTCGGCGTCGGTGCGGGTGTAGAAGGCGGGGTCCGGCAGGCCCATGCCGCCCTGCATGAAGTAGCCGATGTGGCGGTCGAGCGCCTTGAGGTCGACGTCGGGCGCGAAGTTGAACGCCACCGGGATGCCGACCTGGTGCAGGGCGGCGATCGAGGCGGGGACGTCCTTTGCCTTCTTGATGGCGTTGATGCGGGTCAGCAGCGGGGCGATCGGGTTGGAGCCGTCGGCTTCCACCGCGGCTTCGTCCAGGCCGCTGGCCCAGAAGTCGCCGAGCAGCTTCTGGACGGTGCCCTGCGGGGTTTTCATGGCGGCGTCCAGCAGGTCGCGCTGCTGCAGGCGGGTACGCTCGGCCAGCTGCCCAAGGGCGGTGGTGGCGCCGGTCTGCGGCACGGGATTGGCTTTCAGCCACGCGCCATTGCTGGCTTCATAGAAGTCGCTGCACTGGGCGCTGACCGCCGGCGCACGCGCGGCCTTCTTCTTCGGCGCAGCGTGCGCATCGTGTGCGATGACCAGGGAGGCCAGGCCAAGGCCCAGGGCAATGGCGAGCGGACGGAGGTTGGACATGTAAAGCGAATCCAGTGTGGATTGGGATCGCGCGAGTGTACCAAGCAAAGCGAAAAGAGCGTGATGGGGAAGAAGGGCAACGGCCTTTGGCTCGTAGATCCCACGAGGCGGGGGTGTGGGATTTCGCGAGACACGCCGTAAATCCATCCTTGGAGGCTCGTGAGCGCCATCCATGGCGCCCAACGGTCCCGCGAAAGCCCACACCCCCCCGCCTTCGAAAGTGCGTCGGTACCCAAAGAAAAGCGAAAGCACGCAGGGCAGGTTTGATTTCTCCGTGCGTGCCGGGAGTTGTCCAAGGGCCGGTGGGGGTGGGTTTGCGGGACCCTGAGCCGCATGGATGCGGCGACGGAGCTTACATGGACGTACTTGCAGCGTGTCCCGCAAACCCACCCCCACCGGCCCAATGCAATCTAGCCGCACCCCGGCGGCTTTTGCTCTGCTTGCTGCGTTCAATTGACCAACCGGGATACCTGCAAAGAAAAAAAACAAAGGCCCGGGAAATCCCGGGCCTTTGATTGCAGCGGTTCACGCGGTGGCGCGATGGGTTACCAGATCACGACCTGCTGGTCGCCGGCGCGGACCATCGGCGAGCCGGCCTTGCACTGGAACGCAGCGGCGAAGGTCGGCAGGTTCGACGGCGCGCCCATGGCGCGGAACTGCGCAGGGGCGTGCGGATCGGTGGCCAGGCGGACCTTGGCGTTCTCCGGGGTGTACTTGGTGCGCCACACGGTGGCCCAGTTGAAGTAGAAGCGCTGATCGCGGGTGAAGCCGTCGATCTTCGGATCTTCCTTGCCGGCCGACGCCTTCTGCAGCGCGTCGTAGGCGGTTGCCACGCCGCCCAGGTCGGCGATGTTCTCGCCCAGGGTCAGCTTGCCGTTTACCGCCTGGCCGTCGACCTTGTAGCCGTCGAACTGCTTGATCAGCTTGCCGGTCAGGCCACCGAAGTTCTTGGTATCCGCCTCGCTCCACCAGTTCTCGAAGTTGCCGGTCGGCCCGAAGCGGCTGCCCTGGTCGTCGTAACCGTGGGTCATTTCGTGGCCGATCACCGCGCCGATGCCGCCGTAGTTGAGCGCGTCGTCGGCCTTCGGGTCGAAGAACGGCGGCTGCAGGATGGCGGCCGGGAACACGATCTCGTTCTGCAGCGGGTTGTAGTAGGCGTTGACCGTCTGCGGGGTCATGCCCCACTCGGTCTTGTCCACCGGCTTGCCGATCTTGGACAGGGACCACTTGTAGTTGAACGCATTGGCCGCGCGCACATTGCCGAAGTAGCTGTCGCGACCGGTGGTCAGGCCGTTCCAGTCACGCCACTTGTCCGGGTAGCCGATCTTCGGAGTGAAGGTTTCCCACTTGGCGATGGCCTTGGCCTTGGTCTCGTCGCTCATCCAGGTCAGGTTCTGGATACGCTCCTTCAGCGCGGCGGCGAGGTTCTTGACCAGCTCTTCCATCTTGGCCTTGGCTTCCGGCGAGAAGGCGACCTTCACGTACAGCTGGCCGAACGCATCGCCGGCATCGCTCTCGATGGTGCCCAGCACGCGCTTCCAGCGCGGCTTCATTTCCTTCTGGCCGTTCAGGGTCTTGCCGTAGAACTCGTAGTTTTCCTGCACGAACGCATCGGCCAGGTACGGCGAGGCGCCGTCCACGGTGTGGAAGCGCAGGTAGGCGCGCCACACCGACGGATCGGTGTCGCCCAACGCCTTGCTCACTTCCTGGTGGAAGGACGGGATGGCCAGCGAGAACTTCTCCGGCGCGGCCACGCCCTGAGCCTTGAAGAACTCGGTCCAGCTGAAGTTCGGGGTCAGCTTGTCCGCGTCGGCCAGAGTGACCGGGTTGTAGTACAGCGACACATCGCGCGACAGCTCGACGCTGGACTTGGAGGCCTTGGCCAGGCGGGTTTCGAACTTCACCACGTCGGCGGCCTGCTTGGCCGCATCGGCGGCGGCAACACCGGACAGTTCCAGCACCTTGGCCACGTGGGCCTGGTAGGCCTTGAGCTTGTCGGCGTTCTTGGCGTCGGTGTAGTAGGTGGTGTCCGGCAGGCCCAGGCCGCCCTGGCTGGCGTACGCCATGTTCATGCTGGAGTTCTTGAAGTCCGCTTCCGGACCGAAGCCGAACAGCACGTTCTCGCCCTTGGCCGCGCTGCTGCGCAGGAAGTCGGCGACCGCCTCCTTGCTCTGCAGGCCGTCGATGGCCGCCAGGTCGGCCTTGATCGGCTCGATGCCCTGCGCGTTGATCTTGGCTTCGTCCATGCCGGTGGCCCAGAAGTCACCGACGATCTTTTCGATGCCGCTGGGGTTCTTCACCGCCGCGACCTGCTCGGCGAGCTGGTGCTGCACGGCCACCGAACGCTCGTCCAGGATGGTGAAGGCGCCCCAGCTGGTGCGGTCGGCCGGAATCTCATTGGCCGCCAGCCACTTGCTGTTGACGTAGTCGCCGAACGCGTTGCAGGCGTCCAGGCTGGTGTCCAGGTCGGACGGGTGGAAGGCGTTGTAGGCCGGCAGCTTGCTTTCGTCGAGCTTGTACTCGGTGGCCGCAGCGGCAGGGGTGGCCGGTGCGGCGGTGGAGGCCGCGCTGTCCGTAGCCGGGGTTTCGTTCTTGCCGCAGCCGACCAGCGCGGCCGAAACGGCCAGGGTCAGCAGAACAATCTTGGGAGTGCGAGCGATCACTGTGAATGGCCTCCAGGCCGATGGGTCATGCGTGGGCTGGCCCCCGCGGGGCCGTGGGCCAGACGATACGCCGCTGGCCCGACCTGCAAGGGTGTCGAAGGTCATGGCCGATGGCAAGCCGCACCTGCGTGGGGCAGGCCACCGCCTTCGGCACGCCCGGACGACCGCAGCGGCAAAGCCCGGGGCACGTCGGGCGACACGCCCCGCCGTGGCGGTGTATATAACGGCCATGGCAAACCCTTCAGCGCAGGCGTGGGACGCAGTCATCATCGGTGCCGGGCACAACGGCCTGGTGTGCGCGGCGTACCTGGCGCGCGCCGGCAAGCGCGTGCTGGTGCTGGAGCGGCGCGGGGTGGTGGGCGGCGCGGCGGTTACCGAGGAGTTCCATCCCGGTTTCCGCAACTCGGTGGCGTCCTACACGGTGTCCCTGCTGCAGCCCAAGGTGATCGCCGACCTGGACCTGCCAGCGCACGGGCTGACGGTGGTACCACGCCGCATCAACAATTTCCTGCCGCTGCCCGACGGCGGTCACCTGCTGGCCGGCACCGGTCTTACCCAGGCCGAGGTGCGCCGGTTCTCCGCACGCGATGCGCAGCGGTTGCCGGTGTACGAACAGCGGCTGGAGGTATTTGCCGACGTGCTGCGCGCCGTGGCGCTGCAGGCGCCGCCCAATGTGGGCAGCGGGCATTGGCTGCAGGCCCTGCCCGAACTGTGGCGGGCCGGGCAGCTGGGGCGTCGCCTGCACGCCTTGTCGCCTGCGCTGCGTCAGGAGCTGCTGGACCTGTTCACCATTTCCGCGGCCGAGTACCTGGACCGCTGGTTCGAAAGCGAGCCGATCAAGGCGCTGTTCGGCTTCGACGGCGTGGTGGGCAACTACGCCAGCCCGTACGCGCCGGGCACCGCCTACGTGCTGCTGCACCATGCGTTCGGGCAGAGCAACGGGGTCAAGGGTGCCTGGGGCCATGCCATCGGCGGCATGGGCGCGATCACCCAGGCGATGGCGCGCGCGGCCGTGCAGGCCGGCGCGCAGATCCGCACCGATGCCGGCGTGCGCCGCGTGCGGGTCGAGGCGGGCAGGGCGGTGGGCGTGGAGACGCTGGACGGCGAGCGCATCGACGCCCGCGCGGTGGTGGCCAACGTCAACCCGAAACTGCTCTACGAACAACTGCTGGCCGCCGACGAGGTGCCGGCGCCCACACGCGAACGCATGGCCAACTGGCGCTGCGGCTCGGGCACCTTCCGCATGAACGTCGCGCTGTCGCAGTTGCCCAACTTCCGCTGCCTGCCCGGTGCGGGTGACCACCTAACCGCCGGCATCATCATCGCCCCGTCGCTGGATTACATGGACCGCGCCTACTCCGATGCGCGCCAGCACGGCTGGTCGCGCGAGCCGATCGTGGAGATGCTCATTCCCAGTACGCTGGACGATTCGCTGGCGCCGCCCGGCCAGCACGTGGCCAGCCTGTTCTGCCAGCACGTGGCGCCGCAGCTGCCGCACGGGAGCAGCTGGGACGATCATCGCGATGAAGTGGCCGACCTGATGATTGCCACGGTGGAACAGCATGCGCCGGGGTTTGCCGCCTCGGTGCTGGGCCGGCAGGTATTGAGCCCGCTGGATCTGGAGCGGACCTTCGGCCTGATCGGCGGGGATATCTTCCATGGCGCGCTGAGCCTCAACCAGCTGTTCAGTGCGCGCCCGATGCTGGGCCAGGCCGATTACCGCGGTGCGTTGCCGGGGTTGTACCTGTGCGGGTCCGGCACGCATCCCGGCGGCGGGGTGACCGGTGCGCCGGGGCATAACGCCGCGCAGGTGATCCTGCGCGGGTGACAACAACTGCCGACACCATACCGACCGCCCATGCAGCCGATGCGGGCCCTGGTCAGGGCTTGCCGCCGGTCGGTTCGAGCTGCGGCATTTCGCTGCCGGCATCCGGTTCGGGCAGGTCCTGCACCGGGCTCACCACGGGAA
Organism: Stenotrophomonas sp. 364; assembly: GCF_009832905.1. Lineage (NCBI taxonomy): Bacteria > Pseudomonadati > Pseudomonadota > Gammaproteobacteria > Lysobacterales > Lysobacteraceae > Stenotrophomonas > Stenotrophomonas sp. 364. The sequence continues at coordinate 2,896,297 of NZ_CP047135.1, read as the reverse complement.
TGCGCGAGGTTGCATCCCCGGCCTTGACCTGTTCCACGCCACCCACATCGACCGTGCCGATACGCGGCTTGGTCCAGACCGCGTCATGCCAGGCCTGGTACTTGGCCGGGTCCCAGAAGCGTTCGTCGTAGAACTTGGAGCCATCGATCTCGCGCGAGCCGCTCGGACCGGGAACCACGATGCGCAGATTGCCGGCAAAACCGGTGCGGCTGCCGGTGACCGCCTTGCGCTCGCGGCGCAGCACCGCGGCAATGCGGGGCTTGGCGGCGGCATCACCGTAACGGGCGTAGACCGCTTCGCCTTCGGCGAGCGCACGCGCGCGTTCGGCTTCAGTAAGCTGGCTCCAGTAACGCTCCCGCAGGCCCGCGAACCCTTCGTAGCCGCGTTCGGCCGCCAGGTCCATCCAGACATAACCCAGCGCACGGTCCTGAGGGGTACCGTCGCCATTCCAGAGCATCTCGGCGACCATGCCCTGGGAGGGTTTGTCGGCGTACTGCGCGGCGTACTGGAAGAAGCGGAAGGCATCTTCGCGCTTGCCGGCCTTGTGCTTCTCCAGGGCCAGCAGGCGGAAGCGCAGGTCGGGATGACCATTGAGGAAGCCAGCAGTGATCATCAGCTGGTCCTGGGTGGGGTCGGGCGGTGCCGGGGTTGCACTCCAGGCCGCAGGCGCGGCCAGCAGCGCCGCCAACAGAACATGTGTTGCCATCCATTGCCGGTGTTTCATAGAAATGTGTTCCATCGCATGTGTGAAGAAGCGCCGGGTGGGCGTACCCACCCGGCAATGCAGCCTACGTCAACCGTGCGGCTGCGGCACGGTCACCGGTCTCAGTTGCGGGCCGGAGTGATGCCGCCCGCGCCGATGTGGCGGTCGAAGAACTTCAGCATTTCGGTATACAGGTTCACGCGCGCTTCCTCGCCGTAGAATCCGTGCATTTCACCGCTCTGGATGATCATGCCTTCCGGCTTGTTGCCGGCGGCGATCAGTGCCTTGTTCATCAGTTCGGTCTGTTCGGGCACGGCACGTACGTCACGGGCGCCGGCGGCGAGGTAGACCGGGATCTTGACCTCGGCCGCACGCAGCGCAGGCGAGGCGCGATTCCAGTCGGCGCGTTCGGTGCCGTGGGTGCGGCGCAGGTAGCGCAGGCCCGAGTCACGCTGCGGGATGTCGCCCTTCTTGAACAGCATGTCCACGTCGTACACGCCCACGTAACCGAACGCGCACTTGAACAGGCCCGGTTCGCGGATCGGGGCCATCAGCGCCGAGTAGCCGCCAAAGCTGCCGCCGTAGATGCAGATGCGGTTGCGGTCCACGTAGCCACTGTTGATGGCCCAGTGGGTGGCTTCCAGGATGTCGTTCTGGATGCCCTGGTCCCACTGGCGGTGGCCGGCGTCCTGGAAGGCCTTGCCGTACCCGGCCGAACCACGGAAGTTCACCTGCAGGGTGGCGTACCCGCGGTTGGCGAACAGCTGGGCTTCCGGGTTGAAGCCCCAGTTGTCGCGCGGGCCGATCGGGCCGCCGTGCGGGTTCACCACCAAAGGCAGGTTCTTGCCGTCCGACCCGTTGGGCAGGGTGAGGTAGCCGAACACCTTCTTGCCGTCGCGGGTGGTGATGCTGAAGGGCTTGATCGACGCCATGTTCTTCTTGTCGATCTGCGGACGGCGTGACATCAGGAAGCGGGCCTTGCCGGTGTCGCGGTCGTACAGGTACAGCTCGCCCGGATTGTTGTCGCTGTAGACGCTGACGATGATCTTCCGGCCATCCTGGGTGTAGCTGGAGAAGTCGACCATCTGCCCCTCGAAGGCCGCGGCCAGCGAGGCGTACAGCTCGGCGTCGGGGTGGTTTTCGTCGATCAGCTTCACCGCCGGCGCGGCCGCCTCGGTAACCACGCCCACCAGCGTGCTTTCATCGGTGGACCAGATGTAGTTGGACACCTCCGCGGTGGGGTCCTGGAACAGCGACTTGAACGCGCCGGTGGTGGTGTCCAGGGTGCCGACGGCCGCCGGTGCCTTGTCGTCGTCCTGGGTGGCGTACACGGTGCCGGTGTTGGTCGTGGTGATCACGTCCAGGTGCTTGCCGTCGGCCTTGGAAGCATTGAGCAGCGTCCAGCCGCTGCCATCGCGGCGGTACAGTTCGCTGCGCTCTTCGTACTCGCCTTCCTCGTTCTTGCTCGAGGTGCACACCGCGAAGCGCGGCTCCTTGGCGGCATCCAGCGCGATGCTGCAGTTTTCCTTGGGCGCGCGGCCCAGCGACGTGCGTCGGCCGCTGACGGTATCCATGCGCACCACTTCGGTGTTGGCACCTTCAGACGAACGCGCCGACGTCACCTGCATGATGACGTTCTGGTCGTCGTCCTTGAGGGTGTCCAGCAGCGAGAAGCTCTCGCGGCTGACTTCCTTGCCGCGCTGGGTGGCATCGCGGGTGCCGTAGTAGATCAGCGGGCGGGGCTGGCTGCCATCGGCATTGACGGCATACCACTCGCCGGTGGACATCGGCGAGGCATAGCCGCCGAGCTTCTTGACCGCGTTGAACAGCAACCGGTCCGGGCTGGTCCAGTAAAACGAGCCGACGCTCTTCTTCTCCGGCAGTGTGTTGACCTTGATCGGCTTCAGGTCGCTGGTGCGGATGACGGTCAGCACGTCCTGGTCACCCTGGTCGACGGTGATCGCCAGGTACTCGCCGGTGGGCGAGATCTTGACCGAGCTGTAGGAGGCATGCCCGACGAAATCCTTGACGGGCTGTTGGGGGGCGGCGGCCAGCGCCGACGGGGCTGCGGTCGACACGACCAGCGCCAGGAGGGGCAACATGCGCTTCATACGCATTTCTCCAGATGGATGAGACAGGTTTCATGTCCTGCAAAGCGAAGAGCCCGGCAAGCCGGGCTCTTCGATGCAACTCGGATCGATCAGTTCAGCTTGTACTCGAACTGCACGAAGACCTCGCGGCCGATCGGGCTGTAGTTGTAGAAGAAGAACGGGTAGGAGTTGTAGGTGTCATCCTTGGGCGACATCTCGTCGAAGACGTTGTTCACGAACAAACCGATGGTGGCCTTGTTGGTGACCTTCTTCTGGATGTTGGCGTTCCAGACCACGTACGACCCGATGCGGCCGGTTTCAGCCCAGTTCGGCAGCGAGCCCCAGCGGTAGCCGTACACGGTGGTTGCCCAATCGTCGCGTTCCCAGCTGGCGGTCCAGTTGATGCGGCTGCGGAAGTTGAAGAACTGCTTGTGGTCACGCACGTTGCGCGTGCCGCTGCCCGGGAACTCCTGGTCTTCCAGCTTCAGCACGTGGGTCCAGTTCAGGCCCAGGTCGAAATCGCCCCAGCGGTCGGTATCGATCTTGTACTTCCACGCCACGTCCAGACCGGAGGTCTTCTGGTTGGCCTGGTTGAAGGGCACCGAGTGGTAGTCCACAACGCGTTCATCGGCGCCGGTGACCGGGTCGATCCCTTCACGGGTAACCAGGCTGCGGAAGTAGTCGCATGCGGCCGAGGTGCCATCCACGGGCTGCCCATCACGGGTCTTGCCCAGGCGGCAGTCGGCTTCATTACGCATCAGGTAGCCGTAGGAAATGTCCTTGACCGCGCCCTTCAGCTCGATGTTGTAGTAGTCCACGCTCAGCGACATCTGGTCCATCACATCCCAGACGAAGCCGACGGTGGTGGACTTGCCGGTCTCTTCCTTCAGGTTGCGATTTCCCTCGCGCTGACCTTCGATCGAATAGCTATAGGTGGTGCCGCTGCCGCAATCGCTGTTGCTGAGCGGGTTGCGCCCATCACGACGGCACAGGTACTCGTCCAGTGCACCATTGAGGAAGAAGCCCGACGGCTGCGCGAAGATGTAGTGCATGTCCGGCGCGCGGAAGCTGGTGGCATGGCTGCCACGCAGCAGCAGGCTTTCGAACGGGCGGTATTCCAGGCCCGCCATCCAGGTGGAAGCACCGTCGACCGAACTGGCATCGTCGTACTTGTCGTAACGACCGGCCAGGTTGGCCTTCAGGGTGCTGACGATCGGGATGCTGAACTCCAGGCCCACTGCGTAGCGGTTGCGATCGCCACCGCCGCCGGTTGCGGTGCGGCCCAGCGGACCGTCGTTGCCGGTGTAATCCTGCGCCATGCGCGCGTCCGGCGAGACGTCGTACTTCTGCCGCGCCGCTTCCAGCACGCCGGCCATGGCCAGGGGGCCGGCCGGCAGCTCGAACAGGTCGCCGCTGACGCCGAAGGTGGCCTGCGAGGCCTGCGACGACGAAGTGTTGGAGAAGTTGTCGCTGAAGGCGGCGACGTCTTCCGGCGACAGCGGGTTCAGCAGGCGGTCGACATTCAGGCGGTAGATCGGCAGCCCGTTGGGACGGGTGCCCAGCTGCGGACCATAGAAGAAGTCGCGGATGCGGCTGGCGACCGGCCAGTTGAAGTTGTCATCGGCGGTGTAGCGCGAGTGGGACACGGTGGCGTCCCAGTCGAACTTCTCGCCGAAGTTGCCGCGCAGGCCGACGGCCACGTCCAGCGACTTCTCGATGAAGTTGTTCTGCGCCCCGATGCTGCCCACTTCGGACGGAGTCAGGATGCGCTGCACGTTGCCGACGGTGCCGCCGAACTGCGGGTCGTAATGGCTGGTGATGCCCAGCGAACCACCGCTGGAGAAGAAGCGGGTGGCGCCGGCCAGCTTGGCTTCGGAACGTGAGGCACTCAGCTGCGCCCAGGCCTGCATGCCGCCGGTGAAGTCGTAGGTGCCGTACAGGTAGCCGGACTGGGTGCTGTCGGAGTTGCGGATCGACTGGGTAGCCGGGTAACCGAAGTAACCGCAACGGTTCGGCGCGGCAGCGGTCGGTGTGGATTTGAATGTTTCAAACTCGGCGAAGCGGCCGCACACTTCCTCCAGCCCGCCGGGTGCCGGCCATTCGCGAATGGCGCCGGCACCCCGGTTGACGGTGAAGCGCACCGATTCCACTGCGGTGGCGTCGGCCGGATCAACCGAGGGGTCGTCACGGTAGGAATCCATGAAATCGCGCTGGCTGGCGTAGATCGCCTCGCGCTCCAGGGCCTCGAAGGCGTAGGTCAGGCTCCAGTTGCTGCCGGTCTTGCCGCCGACCCACTGGAAGCGACCCGAGTCACCGCCACCTTGGGTGGTGGTGCCACCGCGCAGGGTGACCGTGTCGCCCTCGAAGTTGGTCTTCATGATGATGTTGACCACACCGGCCACGGCGTCGGAGCCGTAGATGGCCGATGCGCCGCCGGACAGGATTTCGATGCGATCGATGGCGGCGGCCGGGATGTTGGCCAGGTTCACCGCGTTGGACTGACCGTTGTAGGGCAGCGGGTAGTCGGTGGCGCGGCGGCCGTTGATCAGCACCAGCTGATAGCCCGGGCCGAGGCCGCGCAGGTTCAGGAAGCTGGCGTTCTGGGTGAAGCCGCCGGACAGTTCGTTCTGCACCGAACCGGTGAACTGGCTCAGGGTGGTCAGCGCGTCATAGACGGTGTTGAAGCCCTGCTTTTCGATGTCCTGGGAGGTCACCACGACCACCGGAGCCGGGCCTTCCACTTCGGCGCGCTTGATGCGCGAGCCGGTCACGGTGACCTTGTCCAGCTGGGTAGCGCCGCGGGTTTCGGTGCCCGACGCGCTGCTGCTGTCCTGGGCGAAAGCCGGCGAGATGGCCGATACAACCAGGGCCGTGGCCATGGCAAAGCTCAGCGGATTGCGGCTGAGCAGAGTGCGGTTCGTCATTGGTGAAACCCCCTAAAAGTCTTTTTTTGCACCCGGCGCCCGCCGGGTGGTGCACCCGTGGCCGACGTCCTTGTGCCCCTTCGAGGTCTCGCTGGGAGGCCCTCTTCACCAGCATCACGCGCTGATGACCCGAGATTAACATGGGCTTAACTTGTCGTGTCAACTGTTCATCAGCGCGTCATAAAGACATGATCTGCAAACCGTTGCAGGACAAGGGAATGCGGCTTCCAAGCCCCCCAAGTGCTTGAATTAACAGGAATAGTTTCGTTTGAAACCTTGGGGGGGGGTGGACCGCGCATCCTTGTCCTCTGCTGTCCGTGGACATCGCGCCGCCGGGTGGGGATGTGTTCAGGCTGTCGCCGTGCCAGCTGCCCTGCGTGGTGTGCGCCACGGGCTTGGATGGCGACTTGTATACTGCGCAGTTCAGCGCAATCGCTTCTTCGGAGTCATGCAGTGAGCCCCAGTCAGTCGCGTCGTCCCCACGCCAGCCAGGTGCAGAAAGGGCTCAGCCCGCATCCGCGCATCCGCAACGTGATTGCCGTGGGATCGGGCAAGGGCGGCGTGGGCAAGTCCACCACGGCGGTGAACCTGGCCGTGGCGCTGGCCAAGCTGGGCGCGCGCGTGGGCCTGCTCGATGCCGACATCTACGGCCCGAGTGTGCCGGCCATGCTCGGCCTTAGCGGCCGCCCGGAAAGCCCGGACAACAAGTCGATCGAACCGATGCGCGCCTTCGGCGTGGAGACCATGTCGATCGGCTACCTGATCGAAGACGAGACGCCGATGATCTGGCGCGGCCCGATGGCCACCTCGGCGATGACCCAGTTCTTCAACGACACCCTGTGGGACGACCTCGATTACCTGCTGATCGACCTGCCGCCGGGCACGGGCGACATCCAGTTGACGCTGACCCAGAAGATTCCGCTGGCCGGCGCGGTGATCGTCACCACGCCGCAGGACATCGCCACGCTGGATGCCAGAAAGGCGCTGAAGATGTTCGAGAAGGTGGAAGTGCCGGTGCTGGGCATTCTCGAGAACATGGCCGTGCACACCTGCAGCAACTGCGGCCACCGCGAACACCTGTTCGGCGACGGCGGTGGCGAGCGCATGGCCGCCCAGTACGGCGTGCCGCTACTGGGGTCGCTGCCGCTGGAAATCGGCATCCGCGAGCAGGGCGACGCCGGCACCCCGATCACTGCGGCGCAGCCGGACTCGGCAGCCGCCCAGGCCTACCTGCACGCGGCCGAGCGCCTGATCGACGAAGTGGGCAAGCGCCCGCGCGCCAGCATCCCGATTCTGTCGTCCCTGATCTGACCGCCCGGGCCGCGGCCTGACACGTCTGAACCGCACAAGGCCCGGCATTGCCTGGCCTTGTCGCCTGCGCCCCCTGCATCGCGGCTGGCCGCAACCCGGGTGCCTGTTTAGAATCGTGGCCCGGGCGCCCGTTGGCGGTGCCGTTGTTCCTTTCCGCACCCAGGACCCCCCCATGAGCATCAAGAGTGACCGCTGGATCCGTCAGATGGCCGAACAGCAGGCGATGATCGAGCCGTTTGAAGCCGGCCAGGTCAAGCAGGCCAACGGCCAGCGCATCGTCAGCTATGGCACCTCCAGCTACGGCTACGACGTGCGCTGCTCGCGCGAGTTCAAGGTGTTCACCAACATCAACTCCACCATCGTCGACCCCAAGCACTTCGACCCGGGCAGCTTTGTGGACATCGTGGGCGATGAGTGCATCATCCCGCCCAACAGCTTCGCGCTGGCGCGTACCGTGGAGTACTTCCGCATCCCGCGTGACACCCTGGTGGTGTGCCTGGGCAAGAGCACGTATGCGCGCTGCGGCATCATCGTCAACGTGACCCCGCTGGAACCGGAGTGGGAAGGGCATGTGACCCTGGAATTCAGCAACACCACGCCGCTGCCGGCGCGCATCTATGCCAACGAAGGCGTGGCCCAGATGCTGTTCTTCCAGGCCGACAAGGACGATATCTGCGAGACGTCCTACAAGGACCGCGGTGGCAAGTACCAGGGCCAGACCGGCGTGACCCTGCCGCGGACCTGATGGCCGCGCGGGTGGCGCGGCGCACCTGATCGATCCCCGGGCGTGCTGGCGCGCATCATGTAAACCCGATGCGCGCACTGCGGTCCGCCAGGTCGCCTGACGGGTAGAGCCGACCGTTGGTCGGCTGCGGTTGCGCGATCCGTTACGTCGACCGTCCGCAACGAAAAAAGCGCGGATAGCTCCGCGCTTTTTTGTGGCTTGGTCCGGCGTGCGGCGTGGTAACCCAAAAGCAGCGGACCCAAAAGCAGCGGACCAGCGGTCCGCTCTACTTGCCGCGTCCGAACAGCAGCCCGATGCCCACCGCCACCAGCACCACCGGCCACCAGGTGAGGATCAGCTTCCCCATGTTCATGTTGGTCCAGCCCAGGTTGCTGGCCAGCAGGAACAGGCCGACGAGGATCAGGACGATGGCAGCGACGAGGTTGGAACGCATCAGGGGCAGGGTCCGCTAGGGCTGGGGCGAATATCCTAGCCGTTCCTTCCAGTGCGCGACACGTTCGGCCAACACGTCCGGATCGAAACGGTGTGCCTGGCCCTGGCCCCACACCGGGCCCGGCCACGCCGGATCGCCCACGTGGCGCCCGATCACGTGGAAATGCAACTGGCGCACGATGTTGCCCAGCGCGCCGATGTTGATCTTCTCCACGCCGTCGGTGCCCTTGAGCGCCTTGCAGGCACGGTTCAACTCGGTGCGCAGCTTGTCCTGCTGATCGCCGTCCAGATCGATCCATTCGGTGATGCCGGCCAGCCGGGGCACCAGGATCAACCAGGGGTAACGCTCGTCATTCATCAACCGTACTTGCGACAACGGCCCTTCTGCTACCATTACGCTGTCGGTGGCCAGGCGTGGATCCAGTTCGAACTCGCTCATCCAAGATGCTCCGCAAAGAAGTCCAGGGTGCGTTCCAGCGCCAGGGTGGCGCTGTCTGGATCATACGCATGTCCGACGCTGCGGTTGAAGGCGTGGTCGGCCGGGTACACGAAGGTGGCCATCTGTGGCAGCTTCTCGCGGTGGGCGGCGATGGCCTCGGGCGGGATGCTCTTGTCCTTGGCCCCGAAGTGGAACATCACCGGGGCCTTGGGTGTTTCGTCCAGGAACTGCACGTTGCGCGCGCCGTAGTAGCTCACCGAGGGCAGGCCCAGCCGCAGCGCCGACAACAGCGCGATGCTGCCGCCCCAGCAGTAGCCCACCGTGCCTACCTTGCCGGCCGGCGCCAGCCGCGAGGCCGCCGCGCGGACGATCTCCAGCGCCTTCTCCACGCCCAGCGCGTTCACCCGTTCCAGCCCCTGTTTCACCCCGTCCGGGTCGTAGGGCAGCGCATCCGGGTCGGCCTCGACCCCGTCGATGAGGTCGAAGAACGATGGCGCCAGCACCGCATAGCCCTGCGCCGCAAAGCCTTCGGCCACCTCGCGCACGTGCGCGTTCACACCGAAGATCTCCTGGATGACCACCAGCCCGCCACGCGGTTTGCCCGTCGGCGTGGCCTGCCAGGCCCGGACCGGACCGTGGTGCGTATCGAGCGTGACCCACTCACCCATGATGCGTGACTCCTGTTGGTTCAGGCGTTCATTATCGGCCGCGCGCCGGTTAGGGCGGTGTCAGCGACCGTGCCGGGTCTGGCGGGATCGGCCCGATGCCATTCAGAGCCCGGGGCCCAACGCCGGTATACTTGCCGCCGTTTCCGGCCCCAGGTCCCCACGCCATTCCGGCATGGGCCCAGGCCCCCAGAGTCCCGCGATTCCATGTCCCAGCTGAACCCCAAAGTCGGCTTCGTCAGCCTTGGCTGCCCGAAGGCGCTCGTCGATTCCGAACGCATCCTCACCCAGCTGCGCTCGGAGGGCTACGACATCGTGCCCTCCTACGATGCGGCCGACGTCGTGGTGGTCAACACCTGCGGCTTCATCGATTCGGCCGTGACCGAGTCTCTGGATGCGATCGGCGAGGCGATGAACGCCAACGGCAAGGTGATCGTCACCGGCTGCCTGGGCAAGCGCCCCGAACAGATCCGCGAGGCGTACCCGAACGTGCTGGCAGTGTCCGGCCCGCAGGACTACGTGAGCGTGATGGAGGCCGTGCACGCCGCGCTGCCGCCCAGGCACGATCCCTTCGTGGACCTGGTGCCCGACTACGGCATCAAGCTGACCCCGCGCCACTACGCCTACCTGAAGATTTCCGAGGGCTGCAACCACACGTGCAGCTTCTGCATCATCCCGTCGATGCGCGGCAAGCTGGTCTCGCGCCCGGTGGATGAGGTGCTGCGCGAAGCCGAGCGCCTGGTGCGCGGTGGGGTGAAGGAACTGCTGGTGGTGTCGCAGGACACCTCGGCCTATGGCGTGGATGTGAAGTACGCCGAACGCATGTGGCGCGACAAGGCCTACCAGACCCGGCTCAAGGCGCTGTGCGAAGGCCTGTCCGAACTGGATGCCTGGACGCGCATGCACTACGTGTACCCGTACCCGCACGTGGACGAGATCGTGCCGCTGATGGCCGAGAACCGGATCCTGCCGTACCTGGACATCCCGTTCCAGCACGCCAGCCCGCGCATCCTGAAGCTGATGAAGCGCCCGGGTGCGGTCGACAAGACCCTCGAGCGCGTGCAGCGCTGGCGCCAGCTGTGCCCGGACATCACGGTGCGCTCGACCTTCATTGTCGGCTTCCCCGGCGAGACCGACGCCGAGTTCGAGGAGCTGCTGAGCTTCCTGGACGAGGCGCAGCTGGACCGCGTGGGCGCATTCGCCTACTCGCCGGTGACCGGTGCGACGGCCAACGACCTGCCCGATGCCGTGCCCGAGGAAGTGAAGCAGGAGCGCCTGGCGCGCTTCATGGCCCGTCAGGCGGAGATTTCCGCGGCACGCCTGGAAGCCAAGATCGGCACCGTGCAGCAGTGCCTGGTTGATGCGATCGAAGACGGTATCGCCGTGGCTCGTTCCAAGGCTGACGCGCCGGAGATCGATGGCCTGGTGCATATCCAGAACGCCGAGGAAGCCCGCCTGCGCGTGGGCCAGTTCGTCGACGTGGAGATCACCGAGAGCGACGACCACGACCTGTATGGCGACGCGTTGATCGTGGACGCCGCGCGCAAGCCGTTCGACCTGCAGGTGCTGTGACGGCGGCGGTCGATGCCGGTGGCACGCGCCGCCGTTTCATCGCACCGCCGCGTGGCGTGGTGGCGGCGGACGTCTTCGCCCGGCCGCTGTTTGCCGGGTTTTCCCGCTACGCCGACCTGATGACGGCGGCCGACTGGCCGACCGTCGCGGCGCTCGATGCCCGCCTGGCGTTGCCCGGCCGGCATCTGGTCGAGCAGGACGACGCGCTGCTGGCCGACGGCCTGCATTACGAACAACGCATTGCCCAGGGCCGCATTGCCACCCGCGCGGCGAACTGGCACGACCTGTTCAACGCGCTGGTGTGGGCACGACATCCGGCCATCAAGAATGCGCTCAACGCGCGCCAATGCCTGCATATCGGCTGCCACGGGCCGCAGCAGCGCAACCGTGCGCAGGCCGCGCTGACCCAGTTCGACGAAACCGGCGTGATCGTGCGGGTGCGCGATCCTGCGGTGCTGCAGGCCTGGGACCGGCACGACTGGGCGGCGTTGTTCGCGGACGGGGCCGGGCGGTGGCGCAGCGGTGAAATCGCCGTGGCGGCGGTGGTTGGCCACGCATTGATGGAGCAGGCGTTGTTGCCGGGGCGTCTGCTGGTGGGCAAGTGCGTGGTGGTGTGCGCCGACGAGGATGGGCGCGCCGTGGCGCGGGTCGCACGGATGATCGATACCGGACGCGTCCTCAACGACCCGCTGGAACTGCGGCCGCTGCCGCTGATGGGTATTCCCGGCTGGCAACCGCAGCAGGACGCGCCGTTTTACCGGCAAGCCGATTACTTCCGGCCGCTGCGCGAGGGCAGGCGCTATCCCGCGCCGCACGGCGCGTAAGGCCCCGCACGGTAGGGTGGGTTCCCAAACAACCGCCGACAGCAGCGCACCACGCGGTAACGCCGTGCGTTGAACAATGCCAACGGCTCAGCCCGCGCCGTACTCCACCGCCAGGATCGCAAAGCCGGTGCGCCCGCTGGGCAGCTCGACTTCGAACTCGTCGTCCACGCGCTTTTTCAGCAGCGCCCGGGCCAGCGGCGAATCGATGCTGATCCAGCCGGTGGCGGCGTCGGTTTCGTCCGGGCCGACGATGCGGTAGCGGCTGGTATCGCCGCTGTCCACGTTCTCCAGCTCCACCCAGGCGCCGAAGAACACCGCCTGCGGGTCGGTCGGGGTGGTGTCGACCACGCGCAGCGATTCCAGCCGCTTGGTCAGGTAGCGCACGCGTCGGTCGATCTCGCCCAGCTGCTTCTTGCGGTAGGTGTACTCGGCGTTCTCCGAACGATCCCCCTCGGCCGCCGCCGCGGCCAGGGCCTTGACCACCTCCGGCCGGCGCATCCGCCACAGGTCGTCCAGTTCCGCTTTCAACCGCTGGTGGCCCTGTGCGGTGATCAGGGCCGTACTCTTTTCCGCCGGGGGACGCCAACGCGACATCGAATCGCTCAGCGCCTGCCGCCGAACAGCCCACCCAGGATGCCGCGCACGATCTGGTTGCCCAGCTTGCTGCCCACGGTCCGGGTGGTCTGCTTGGCCATGGTTTCGATCATGCCCTGGCGGCGCTTGGTGCCGAAGATGGCGTCCTTGATCGACTGGCCGAAGCCGCCTTCCTGCTGTTCGTCCTGCTCGCGTGTGCGGGCCTTGGGCGTATCGGCCTGCGCAACCACCTTCTGCGCGCGCTGGGCCAGCAGTTCGGCCGCCGACTCGCGGTTGATCGCGGTGTCGTAGCGGCTGCCCACCGGACTGCCGGCACGCACCTGGGCGCGTTCGGCCTCGGTGATGGCGCCCATCCGGCAGCGCGGCGGCGCGATCTGGGTCTGCTGCACGGGCGAGGGGATGCCCTTGTCCTGCAGGGTGGACACCAGCGCCTCGCCGGTGCCGAGCTTGGCCAGCACGGCCGCCACGTCCAGCTTGGGATTGGGCACGAACGTTTCGGCAGCAGTCTTCACCGCTTTCTGGTCGCGCGGGGTGAAGGCGCGCAGCGCATGCTGCACGCGGTTGCCGAGCTGCCCCAGGATGTTGGCCGGCACGTCGTCGGGGAATTGCGAGCAGAAGTACACGCCCACGCCCTTGGAGCGGATCAGCCGCACCACCTGCTCGATGCGCTGCACCAGTGACGCCGGCGCATCGTCGAACAGCAGATGGGCCTCGTCGAAGATGAAGACCAGCTTGGGTTTGTCCAGGTCGCCCACTTCGGGCAGGGTCTCGAACAGTTCCGACAGCAGCCACAGCAGGAACGTCGAGTACAGCCGGGGCTTGAGGACCAGCTGGTCGGCGGCCAGGATGCCGATCACGCCGCGGCCGTCATGGTTGACCCGCATGATGTCGGCCAGTTCCAGCGCCGGCTCGCCGAAGAAGGCTTCGCCGCCGTCCTGCGACAGCCGCAGCAGTGAGCGCTGGATCGCCGCCACCGTCTGCGCGCTGACCAGGCCGTACTCGGTGGAGATGTCCTTGCGTTCGTCGGCGACCAGGCCGAGCAGGGCACGCAGGTCATCCAGGTCCAGCAACAGCAGGCCGCGGTCGTCGGCCAGCTTGAACACGATGTCGAGCACGCCGGACTGGGTGTCGTTGAGCTCCAGGATCCGCGCCAGCAGCGTAGGGCCCATCTCGCTCACCGTGGTGCGCACCGGGTGCCCCAGCTTGCCGTACAGATCCCAGAAGATCGCCGGGCTGGCGGCGGGCGCGTAGTCGGCCACGCCAAGGTCCTTCGCGCGCTGCAGCAGCGCCTCGGTGCCGGCGCCGGGCACCGCCAGGCCGGACACGTCGCCCTTCACATCGGCCAGGAACACCGGCACGCCGATCCGCGAAAAACCTTCTGCCAGGGTCATCAGGGTGACGGTCTTGCCGGTCCCCGTGGCCCCGGCCACCAGGCCATGGCGATTGCCCAGGCGGGGTTGCAGGGTCACGGCGATATCGTCGGTGATGCCTTTGCCGAGCAGGATCGGATCCATGGTCAACTCGCTTGTGCTGGTGCTGTGTGAATGGGCGGGATTCTAAACGTCGGCGCAGGTTGCCGGGCCGACCGGGTTGCCCCGATGCAAGCGGCGCGGCTACTCTGCCCCATCTTTCGCACACAGTGCCAAAAATGCCCGTTCCTGTCTTGCTTGTCCGTGGTTGGCCGCTGTTGGCGCTCGCTGCAATGCTCTCGTTCGTGCCGGAGGCCCATGCACAGCGGGTTTCGGCCCGCGACCGGGTGAAGATCGAGGCGCTGGACCAGCGCATGGCCGCCGCCGAGAAGCGCTATCGCGACGCGCTGGTGCTGGTCGCCAATGCCGATCCCAAGGGCAAGAACGAAGGCGATGCAGCCTTGGAGGACATGGAGGATGTGATCAGCGCCTGTGTCGCCCAGAAGGGCTGCCAGGTCAGCAACATGCTGCCGGCCTACAAGCGCCTGCTGAAGGACAACGCCGACACCCGTGACGGCGAGGGCGACGAACTGGCCAGCGACGGCGGCCTGCTGGAAGCCGACCCGGACCACATCGGCCCGCTGTCGGCCGACGTGCCCGAAGCGGCGCGTGCGGCCGCGCTGCTCAACGACAAGCGCCACGCCTTCGACAACATGGTCGAGTACAACCCGGCGGTGCAGGCCGGCATCCGCCGCTGGCTCACCGACATGCGCCCGGCCCTGATGACGACCTACGAGAACTACCAGAACCTGCGCCAGGTGATGTGGCCCGAGTGGGAGAAGCGTGGCCTGCCCGAGGCGCTGCTGTTCGGGATCATGGCCAAGGAATCCAATGGCCGCGTGCACGCCTCCTCGCGCGCCGGTGCCGCTGGCCTGATGCAGTTCATGCCGGCTACCGGCCGCCGTTTCGGGCTGGGCCCGGATGGCACCGGCTTCGACACCCGCTTCGACGCGCGCAGCGCGGCCGAGGCCAGCGCTACCTATCTCAACGAGCGCATGCGCGAACTCAATGGCAGTGTCGAGCTGTCGCTGGCCGGCTACAACGGCGGCGAAGGCCGGGCGGTACGCGTCTTCAAGCAGAGCGGCGGCCAGGGCTTCTGGGTGGACAGCGTGTACAACCAGTTCCCCGGTGAAACCAAGGACTACGTGCCGATGGTGATCGCCGCGGCCTGGATCTTCCTGCACCCGCAGCAGTACGGTGTGGAGTTCCCGAAGATCAGCGCCCAGCCGGCGACGATCCGCCTGGCCAAGTCCACCACCATCTACGAGCTGACCATCTGCCTGGGCAGTGCCGGCACCCGCGACGGCTACATGCGCGCGCTGCGCAACCTCAACCCGCGCTATGAGGCCGACGGCTGGATTCCCGCCGGTACCACGATCAACGCCACCACCCGCATCGCCGGGCTGTACAACCGCTATTGCGTGAGCGGCCCGCGCGCGGACCTGGCACGCACCCTGATCACCGCCGATCTCAACGCGGCGATCGTGCGCCCCGCCGCGGCCAGCTACACCGGCAACGTGGCCGTGGGCAGCGTGGTGCCGGTGGCACAGGTGCAGGCCAGCGCGGTGGCCGCTACCCCGGTCGCCCCGGTGGCCACGCCGGCGGCAAAGCCCAAGGCCAAGCCGGTCCGCAACCACAAGGTAGGCAAGGGCCAGACCCTGGGGTCGATCGCCGACAAGTTCCAGTGCGACGTGCGTGAACTGGCCCGTGCCAACGGTCTCAAGGCCCCGGCCTACGCGCTCAGGCAGGGTCAGGTGCTCAAGCTGCAGGGCTGCGGCAAGTAAGCACACGCCCAATGGAGTAGGCTGCCGGCATCACGCCCGCGGCCACTCCCTTTCGGCCACCGGGTCACGCAGACAGGACAAGACGATGGATATCACCGCAATCAACGAGATGTTCGCCAACATCCGCGAAAACACCGATTGGGACCTCAATGGCCCGATGCTGTGGGGCTATTTCTTCGTCAACACCACTCCCGAGCCGCTGAGCGGCCTGGGCGAGAAGCTGGTCGGCATGGGCTACAGCCTGGTCGAGATTTTCGAGCCGGACCTGGAAGAGGGCGAGGCGCCGTACCACGTGCTGCACGTGGAGCGCGCCGAGGTGCACAGCGAAGCCTCGCTGGACGCCCGCAACCAGGAGCTGCAGGCGCTGGCCGAAGCCAATGGCGTGGAAGACTACGACGGCATGGACGTGGGCCCGGTCGAGATCTGACCGCAGCGGATCGCGCACAAAAAACGCCCCGGTTTCCCGGGGCGTTTTTTTGTGCGCGTCGATTACGCGCCCGGCACCACCGTCACTTCAGGGTGGCCAGCGCCTGTCCGAGCTGCACGGCATGCTCGGCATCGAGGTGCGGGGCGAACTCGGCCACGCCCGGCGGTAGCAGGATGATCACGGTGGAGCCGTAGTTGAAGCGTGCCATCTCCGCGAACCGCTCCAGCGTGATGCCCTTGCCGCGATAGTCCTTGCGGGTAATCGTGTCGCCGTAGGCCGGGATCTCCTCACCGCCCCACACGGTTTCCACGCCGGATACCAGCAGCGCGCCCACCATCACCGACACCATCGGGCCGAAGTCGGTATCGAAATGGCAGACCAGGCGCTCGTTGCGGGCGAACAGGCCGGGTACGTTGTTGACCGCCGCCGGGCCTACGCTGAACAGACGTCCTGGCACATGCACGGTCTCGCGCAGGGTGCCGGTCCACGGCATGTGCACGCGGTGGTAGTCCTTGGGCGACAGGTACACGGTGGCGAACAGGCCGTGGTGGAACACCTCGGCATCCTTGGCGTCGCCCAGCAGTTCGGCGGCCGTGAACGACTGGCCCTTGGCCTGGAAGATGCGGCCGTCCTCGATCGCGCCGAGCTGGCTGATGCGGCCATCGGCGGGCATCACCAGGGTGCGCGGGTCGGGCGCGGCCACCCGGGCGCCGGGCTTGAGCGCACGGGTGAAGAACTGGTTGAAGGTGGCGTAGCTGCGCGGGTCGGGGTTGGCGGCCTCGGCCAGGTTGACGCCGAACTTCTCGGTGACAGTGTCAATCAACCAACGTGAGATCCGCGGGTTGCTGGAATACGCCAGGCGCCGCGCCATCGAGGACAGCAGACGGTGGGGCAGGACGTAGGTCAGCGTGGTGGTCAGGCTCATGGTGCGGTTTTCTCGGTCAGCGTCTGCAGATCGCGGGCAATGGCCTGCGCATTGAAAGGGGGACGGATCAGGCCGGCAAGTTTGCCGTCCGGGTCGAGCACGGCCAGGCTGGCCGAGTGTTCGAGGGTGTAATCCTGGGGGTTTTCATCGAAGTCTTTGCCGGGGACCTTCTGGAACACGAAGCCGAGGGAGGTGGCAAAGCGCTCGAGCGAGGGGACGTCGGCGGTGGCGGCCAGGGTGTCCTTGTGGAAGGCGTGCACGTACTCGCCGAGGCGGGTGGGGGTGTCACGTTCGGGATCCACGGAGATGAAGACAAGGCGGGGGCGCAGGGTGTCGGGCTGGGCTTCCCACTGCTTCTGGGCCTGGGCGAGGTCGGCCAGGGTGGTGGGGCAGACGTCGGGGCAGAAGGTGAAGCCCAGGAACACGAGGGTCCAGTGGCCTTTGAGCTCGCCGGGAATGAGCCGGGTGCCGTCGGACTGGCTGAGGTTGAAGTCAGGCAAGGGCCGGGGCTGGGGGTAGAAGGTGATCGATTCGGTAGCGGGGCGGTCGCTGGCCGGCTTGGGCGCGAACACTTTCTGCGCGGCGACCAGGCCCAGGCCGGCGGCCAGGGCGATGAGCAGGATGATGCCGACGTTGCGATTGAACATGGAAAGCCCGTTCCCGGAAGGGGCCACCATGATAGGGGCGGCAGCGGCGCTGTTGGGTCTTTTGGGGTGGGTTGGGGTTTCTTTTTAAGAGCGGTAAGTCTGAAGCAGAGGCGAAATCTGAAGCCGGAGCAGAAGCTGGAGCCAGAGCCGGAGCCGGAGCCGGAGCTTTGAAGCCGGAGCCTTGGTGTGCGGTGATCGGAGGCGGCGCCGGCACAGGTGGGGTTGCGGGGCACGCTGCAAATCCCGCTCCGCGGCCCGGCCCAGCCGCTGGCGGCTGGGCGTTCGGGCGCATGCGAGGCAGTGCCTCGCATGCAATGCGCCCTCACCCTTGTAAGCCCCGTCGGCGCATCCATGCGCCTCAGGGCCCCGCAACCCCACCCGTGCCGACGCTCGACAGATGGCTGGTGCCCCTTGGGTAAGGGCAAGAGCCAAGGCAAGGCCCGAGGCACGGGCAAGGTGGGGCGGGCCAGTGCATTTCACTGGCAGGGCGGTTGGGGTTGGTGCGAGGGGAGGGGGTCAGGTTGTGGGGAAGGTAGGGAGGTGCCGAGCAAGGCTCGGCACTACCTCTCCCACCCCGTGCGGGCGCAGGAGGCTGCTCTGGCTCTTGCCCTTGATCTGCTCTCAGTGCGGCAAAGACAGTGTGTCGGGGGGCGGTGGGGGTGGGTTGGCAGGGCCCTGAGCCGCATGGATGCGGCGACGGAGCTTACAAGGGTGAGGGCGCATTGCATGCGAGGCACTGCCTCGCATGCGCCCGAACGCCCAGCCGCCAGCGGCTGGGCCGGGCCGCGGAGCGGGACTTGCAGCGTGCCCTGCCACCCCACCCACCCCGACCAAGCCCGCCACCAACGCAGCGCCGCCTTTGACGTTGAAGTTGACCTTGACCTCGCTCCAAGCCTCCAAACCCCCAACCCAACCACTTTCGACTGCAACGGATGCCGGGGGGCATGGGGTCGCCTATAATCGGGGGCCACACTGTCTGTTGCCTTGCCATGACTGCCGAAACGGCCGCCGAACTTCACACGATCATCGACCTGATCCGCTACGGCACCAGCCGTTTCAATGCCGCAGGCCTCACCTTCGGGCACAGCTACGACAACGCCCTGGACGAAGCTACCCAGCTCGTCCTGCACAGCCTGCACCTCCCGCATGACCTCGGCCCCGCCTACGGCGCCGCCCGCGTCACCACGCCTGAAAAGGCCGAGGTACTGGCCCTGTTCGAACGTCGCATCAACGAACGCCTGCCCGCCGCCTACCTTACCGGCGAAGCCTGGTTTGCCGGCCTCAGCTTCAAGAGCGACAGCCGCGCCCTGGTCCCGCGCTCGCCCATCGCCGAACTCATCGAAACCGGCTTCGAACCCTGGCTGGCCGGCCGTGACGTCCATCGCGCCCTTGACCTGTGCACCGGCTCGGGCTGCATCGCCATCGCCATCGGCCACTACTACCCCAACTGGGAAGTGGACGGCGTCGACCTCAGCGACGATGCCCTGGCCCTGGCGCATGAAAACAAGGACCGCCTCCAGGCGCACAACGTCACCCTGATCAAGTCCGACCTGTTCACCGGCCTCACCGGCCGCCACTACGACCTCATCGTCACCAACCCGCCCTACGTCACCAACGACGAAACCGATGCCCTGCCGCAGGAATACTCCTACGAGCCGGACATGGGCCTGCGGGCCGGCCCCGACGGCCTCGACCTGGTCCTCAAGATCCTGCGCGACGCCCCGCTGCACCTCAGCGAAGACGGCCTGCTGATCTGCGAAGTGGGCGAGTCCGAACAGCATCTCATCAAGCTCCTGCCTGAAGTCGACTTTGCCTGGATCGAATTCAAGGTCGGCCAGATGGGCATCTTCGCCGTCGAATGCCGTGAGCTGATCGCCCACAGCGCGCGCATCACCGAACTGGCAGCGCAGCGGCCGTGAGTTCCAACAGCTTCGGCAAACTGCTGACCGTCACCACCTTCGGTGAATCGCATGGTCCGGCGATCGGCTGCGTGATCGATGGCTGCCCGCCGGGGCTGGAAATCAGTGCCGGTGAGTTCGACCACGACCTGCAGCGCCGCGCCACCGGCAAGAGCCGGCATACCTCGGCGCGCCGCGAAGCCGACGACGTCGAGATCCTGTCCGGCGTCTACGAAGGCCGCACCACCGGTACGCCCATTGCCCTGCTGATCCGCAACACCGACCAGCGCAGCAAGGATTACACCGCCATCGCCCAGCAGTTCCGCCCGGGCCATGCCGACTACAGTTACTGGCAGAAGTACGGCATCCGCGACCCGCGCGGTGGCGGCCGTTCGTCCGCGCGCGAAACCACCATGCGCGTGGCCGCCGGCGTCATCGCCAAGAAGTGGCTGCAGCAGCGCCATGGCGTAACCGTGCGTGGCTACCTGTCCCAGCTGGGCGCGATCACCCCCACCGGGCATGACTGGTCGGCGGTGGAAGACAACCCGTTCTTCTGGCCGGTTGCCGAACAGGTGCCCGCGCTGGAAAGCTACATGGACGCGCTGCGCAAGTCCGGCGACTCGGTCGGCGCGCGCGTCAACGTGGTCGCCGACGGCGTCCCGCCCGGCTGGGGCGAGCCCATCTACGGCAAGCTCGACGGTGATCTGGCCGCCGCGCTGATGAGCATCAACGCGGTCAAGGGCGTGGAGATCGGCGACGGCTTTGCCAGCGCCGCCCAGCTGGGCACCGAACACCGCGACCTGATCACCCCGCAGGGCTTCGCCAGCAATCACGCCGGTGGCATCCTCGGTGGCATCTCCACCGGCCAGCAGATCACCGCCTCGATCGTGCTCAAGCCCACCTCCAGCCTGCGCCTGCCCGGTGCCACGGTGGATGCCAACGGCAACGCGGTCGATGTGATCACCACCGGCCGCCATGACCCGTGCGTCGGCATCCGCGCCACCCCCATCGCCGAGGCGATGATGGCGCTGGTGCTGATGGACCAGGCCCTGCGCCACCGCGCGCAGTGCGGCGACGTCGGCGACATCACCCCGCGCATTCCGGGCACGATCGATGGCTGATCGCCGCCCCAGGGTATGGGTCAGCCAGCCGCTGTTCGACGATGTGGTCGAACAGCTCGGGCAGCATGTCGACCTGACCATGACCGGCGATGTCACCCGCTATACCCCGCAGATGCTGGCCGAGCAGTTGTCCCGCGTCGAGGGTGCCCTGATCACCCTCAACGAGCGCATCGGCCCGGCCGAGATCGCCAACGCGCCACAGCTGCGCGCGATCGCCAACGTCGGCGTGGGCTACAACAACCTGGATGTGGACGCGCTCAGCGCGGCCGGCATCCTGGCCAGCAACACCCCGGACGTCCTGACCGAAACCACCGCCGACCTCGGCTTCGCGCTGCTGATGGCCACCGCCCGCCGCATCACCGAGGCCGAGCGCTGGCTGCGTGACGGGCAGTGGGGCCAGTGGTCGTTCCAGACCCTGCTCGGCGCGGACATCCACGGCAGCACGCTGGGCATCCTGGGCATGGGCCGCATCGGTCAGGGCATCGCCCGCCGCGGCGCGCTCGGGTTCGGCATGCGCGTGCTGTACCACAACCGCTCGCGCCTGCCCGACGCCACCGAAGCCGAGGTGGGCGCCCAGTACGTCGACCTCGACACGCTGCTGGCCCAGGCCGACCACCTGGTACTGGTGCTGCCCTACAGCGCGTCCTCGCACCACATCATCGACGCCGGCGCGCTGGCGAAGATGAAGCCGACCGCGACCCTGGTGAACATCGCCCGCGGCGGCATCGTCGACGAGGTCGCGCTGGCCGATGCCCTGGCCAACGGCCGCCTTGCCGCCGCCGGCCTGGACGTGTTCGAAGGCGAGCCCACGGTGCGCCCGGAACTGCTGGCCCTGCACAACATCGTGCTGACCCCGCATATCGGCAGCGCCAGCCAGGCCACGCGCCGGGCGATGGTGCAGCTGGCCGTGGACAACCTCATCGCCGCGCTGGGCCTGGGGCCGAACGCCGGCCGCCCGCCGAGCGCGATCAACGCCGACGCTGTGGCCGCCGCGCACATCGGCCGCGCGACCGTGGGCGGCAAAAAAATCGACGACGCAAAACGATAGGGAACCTCCCCGGCCAACAGGCGAGGTTCCCGAACCGGCAGGTACCGACCGTTGGTCGGTACACACCCAAGGCACGGCAGGTACCGATCGTTGGTCGGCACACATTCCCCAAACACGGCAGGTACCGACCGCAGGTCGGTACACCCAACACGAGGTTCCCCCATGAGCAATGCAGATCGTCGTTTCCACGTCGCTGTCGTCGGTGCCACCGGCGCCGTCGGCGAAACCATGTTGTCCATCCTCGCCGAGCGCGACTTCCCGATCGCCTCGCTGAGCCTGCTCGCGTCCTCGCGCTCGGCCGGCGGTGAAATCGACTACCGCGGTGAAAAGATCAAGGTCCAGGACCTGGCCGACTTCGACCCCAAGGGCGTGGACATCGCGCTGTTCTCCGCCGGTGGCAGCGTGTCCAAGGAGTTCGGCCCGAAGTTCGCCGCGGCCGGTGCGGTGGTGATCGACAACTCGTCGGCCTTCCGCTACGACGACGACGTGCCGCTGGTGGTGTCCGAAGTGAACCCGGAGGCGCTGAAGAACCGCCCGCGCGGCATCATCGCCAACCCGAACTGCTCCACCATGCAGATGCTGGTGGCACTGGCGCCGCTGCACCGCCAGTACGGCATCACGCGCATCAACGTGGCCACCTACCAGTCCGTGTCCGGTGGCGGTCGTTCGGCCCTGGAAGAACTGGGCAAGCAGACCGGCCAGCTGCTCAGCTTCCAGCAGATCGACCCGCAGCGGTTCCCGGTGCAGATCGCGTTCAACCTGATCCCGCACATCGACGACTTCCTGGAGAACGGCTTCACCAAGGAAGAGATGAAGCTGGTCTGGGAAACCAAGAAGATCCTCGGCGACGACAGCATCCTGGTGAACCCCACCGCGGTGCGCGTGCCGGTGTTCTACGGCCACTCCGAAGCGGTCACCATCGAAACCCGCGACAAGGTCACCGTGGCCGCCGCGCGCGAACTGCTGTCGCGCTCGCCGGGCGTGGAAGTGGTGGACAAGCATGAAGCCGGTGGCTATCCGACCCCGGTGACCCATGCGTCGGGCAACGATGCCGTGTATGTCGGCCGTATCCGCGAGGATCTGTCGCACCCCAACGGTCTGAACCTGTGGATCGTGTCGGACAACATCCGCAAGGGCGCCGCGCTCAATGCCGTGCAGCTGGCCGAGCTGGTCGCCGCCGAAGGCTGATCGTGCACCGCCGATGGCATGGGGATGCCATCGGCGGCTGCAATTCAACCATCGCCGATCACGGGGGGAGCCGCTATATTGGCCGCCATGAACAACCGGACCCGGGGCGCCCTGCGCCCGCTCAAGTATGTGTCCACTCTGCTGCTGGCCCTGGCCAGCAGCTCCGCCCTGGCCCTGGGCCTGGGCGATATCCGGGTGCTGTCCAAGTCCGGCCAGCCGCTGCTGGCCGAAATTCCGGTGATCTCGGCCGACCCTGCCGAGCTGCAGAACCTCCGGGTGGCGCTGGCCTCGCCGGGCACGTTTGCCCGGGTCGGGCTGGACGCACCGGCCGGCCTGGTCAGCGAGCTGCAGTTCGAATTGACCCGCAATGCGCAGGGCAGGGCGGTGGTGCGGGTCAGCACCCAGGCCCCGGTCACCACCGCGTCGCTGAATTTCCTGATCGAAGCCGACTGGGGCCAGGGGCGCCTGGTCCGTGAATACTCGGCGCTGGTCGATGCACCCAACAGTGCGCTGGCCGTGGCCGAACCGGAGATCGTCGCGCCAGCCGGCGCGATGTCCAATGCCATCGTGCGTGAACCGGCGCCGGCGCCGGCGCCGGCGGCGGAGACCAGGCCGGCACGCACGGCCGCGCAGCCTTCACGCACCGCTCCATCGCGCGGCGCAGCGCCCGCACCGGCAAGCACCGCCGGCGGCGTCACCGTGCAACGCGGCCAGACCCTGTCCCAGATCGCGGCCACGGTCGCCCGCGAACAGGGCATCAACCGCAACCAGGCGATGGTCGCGCTGCTGCGCGCCAACCCGGAGGCCTTCATCCGCGGCAACGTCAACCTGCTCAAGCAGGGCGCGGTGCTGCGCAGCCCCACCGATATCCCCGCGCCGATCGACGCCAGCGAAGCGGCTGCGATCGTGCGCGAACACGCCGCACAGTGGCGCCAGTCGCGCGCGGCGATCCCGCAGCCGGCCAGCAGCGGCGTTGCCGCCACGCCGGGCCCGGCCGTCAAGCCGGTGGCAGCGGCTGCGGCTGCAGCCAGCGGCGCACGCCTGGAGATCGCGCCGGCGGTCGCCGCCACCGACAACAATGCAGGCACAACCACCGGCACCGCCGCCGGCAGTGAGGGCGACATGCTGGGCAACGAACAACTGCGTCAGGCCAAGGAAGATGTCGCCACCCGCGACGCCGAGATCCAGGAGCTGCGCGGCCGCGTTGCCGACCTGGAAAAGCTGCAGAAGCAGCAGCAGACGCTGATTGCGATGAAAGACAGCGACCTGGCCGCCGCGCAGCAGCGCCTGGGCCAGGCCCCGGCCACGCGCGACGCTGGCGGGGGCGGCTGGTACTGGCTGGGGCTGGTGGTGCTGTTGCTGGTGGTGGGCGGGTGGGCCGTGTCCCGCCGCCGCAAGCCCTCGCCGCTGCCACCGCTGCGCCGCGAGAGCCTCGACGCCACCGCACTGGCTGCGGCGGTACCGGCCACCGACTATGTGGACGAGCTGGCCGCGCAGCAGGACGACGCCCTGGACGCGCGCCTGGATCACGCAGGTGACCAGGCCAATGAGGAGCTCGACCCACCGGCCGAACACTACGCCGATGGCCTGCGCCGGGAGTCGGTGTTCAACCTGGCGCCGTACCCGGGCCAGCCCGTGGCCGACAGCGATGCAGCGCACAGCGAGGGCGACGAACCGGCGCCCGGCGTGGAGCAGGTCCCGTCAGTGAATGCGGGCGTGGATGCGGGCGCGGACCTCGACACGATCGACGTGTACACCCCGCCGGCGCATGCGCTGGAAGCGGCAGCACAGCCGTCGTTCCGTGGCGTGTTCGAGTTTCCCGCCGATGGCGACGCGGTTGCCGTCGACGCCGAAGCGGCTGGCGTTGCCGAAGCCGAAGCCGAAGCAAGCGCTGCGCCGGCGCAGGGCATCGAAGCACCGTTCGAGGCCACCGACAACAGCGGCCACGTGCTGGCGACCCCGGGCCGCGACCGTCTCGAACTGGCCATCGCCTATCTCGACCTGGGCGACGCGGAAACTGCGCGCACCCTGTTGCAGGAAGTGGCCGTTGCTGCCGATCCGCACAGCCAGGCGCAGGCACGCGAACTGCTGGCGCGGCTGGGATGAGCGCGGCCCCCGCAACCGCCCTGCGTGAGCGCCGGCTGGATTACGTGGAGTTCGCCTCCACCGATCCGGCGGCCAGCCGCCAGTTCTTCGCACAGGTGTTCGGCTGGTCGTTCGTCGACTACGGCCCGGACTACACCGCCTTCGACGACGGTCGCCTGCAGGGTGGCTTCTTCCGGGCCACCCCGTGCACGTCGGCAACCGGCGCGCCGCTGCTGGTCATCTATGCCGATGATCTGGCACCGCTGGCCGAGGCGGTGGCGGCCCACGGCGGGCGGGTGGTCAAGCCTGTGTTTTCCTTTCCCGGGGGCAGCCGCTTCCAGTTCGTCGAACCCGGCGGCAATGAACTTGCCGTGTGGTCCGAGCGCGATCCGGCCTGATGCCCCGACCGGCCCTGGCCGGTTCCTACCGACTTACAGAGGTTGACCATGCGCTACGCAATGGGCGTGGAATACGATGGCAGTGAATTCAAGGGCTGGCAGCAGCTGGGCGAGAGCGGTCGTCCCAGCGTGCAGGCCAGTCTGCAGGAGGCGCTGTCCTCGGTGGCCGATGCGCCCATCAAGGTCATGTGTGCCGGGCGCACCGATGCCGGCGTGCACGGGCACTGCCAGGTGGTGCATTTCGACACCGACGTGATCCGCAACGCGCGCGGCTGGACACTGGGCACCACCACCCGCCTGCCGCCCGCCATCGCGGTGCGCTGGTGCCAGCCGGTGGCCGATGATTTCCATGCGCGTTTCTCTGCCCGCGCCCGGCGCTATCGCTACCGCCTGCTCAACCGGCAGGTGCGCCCGGCGCTGAACCGGCAGAGCCTGAGCTGGGAGCGGCGGCCGCTGGATGCCGCGCTGATGCACGCCGCGGCACAGGCATTGCTGGGCGAAAATGACTTCAGCGCCTTCCGCAGCGTCAATTGCGAGGCCCTGCATGCCCGCCGCGAGCTGCAGGCGATCAGCGTGACCCGCGATGGCGAGGTGCTGGAGGTCTGTGTTCAGGCCAATGCATTCCTTCATCACATGGTGCGCAATATCGTCGGTTCATTGATCCTGGTCGGGTGCGGGGACAAGCCGGTGTCGTGGCTGGGCGAGCTGCTGGCCGGAAAGGACCGCACCGTGGCCGGGCCGACCGCACCGCCGCAGGGTTTGGTGTTCGTTGGACCCCTGTACCCCGACAACTGGCAACTGCCCGCCGAGGTGACTCTATGAGCCGCTCTTTCTATCGCACCCGTATCAAGTTCTGCGGCATGACCCGCGCCGGCGACGTCCGCCTGGCCGGGGAACTGGGCGTGGATGCAGTCGGCTTCATCTTCGCCCGGGAGAGCAAGCGCCGCGTGGCGCCGGCCGAAGCCCGCGCAATGCGCCAGGCGATCGCGCCGATGGTGGACGTGGTGGCCCTGTTCCGTGACAACAGCAAGGAAGATGTACGCGAAGTGCTGCGCACGGTGCGGCCGACCCTGCTGCAGTTCCATGGCGAGGAAGACGAGTCGTTCTGCCGCAGCTTCAACATGCCTTACCTGAAGGCCGTGGCGATGGGCGGCCGCGACGACGTCAACGCGCGCCAGCTGCAGCTGCGGTACCCCAGCGCAGCCGGGTTCCTGTTCGACAGCCACGCGCCCGGCGGCGGCGGTGGCACCGGCGTGGCCTTCGACTGGACCCGCCTGCCCACCGGCCTGCACCGGCCGTTCCTGCTGGCCGGCGGGATCACCCCGGACAACGTGTTCGACGCCATCGTGGCCACGCTGCCCTGGGGCGTGGACGTCTCCAGCGGGATCGAATCCGAGCCGGGCATCAAGGACGGCTACAAGATGCGCAAGTTCGTCGAAGAAGTCCGTCGCGCCGACTGCCACGAGGCCGATTGAGGCCGCTGGTGGGTCCGTACCGTGAATCCCGGTACGGGACACTAGACAGCTGAAGCCCGTCAGGTCCCGACCGTTGGTCGGGACACCCGCCGCAATCCCGACGCGGCCATTGCCGACAGCCCACGCACCGCGCCAGCCAAGGCGCGGCCGCGTTGCTATGGGCGCAGCGGCCAATTTCACGTAGCATCGACAGGACATGGCGCGGCCGGCACGGCGCGTAATCGCGGGAAGCCGGAACGCTTCCCTCAAGCGGCGGCCGGGGAAGCGGCTGGCCGCCTTCACAGGGAAGGCATGGAATGGACGAGTTCCTCACTGTCGCGTTGAGTTTCCCCACGCTGCCGTACAGCATCGTGCTGGCGTTCGCCGTGCTGTATTGGCTGCTGGCCGCCTTCGGCGTGGTCGATGACGGCATTACCCACGACGGCCTGGACCTGCACCTGGGGGATGACGGCCTGCACGGCATTTCCGGCATGTTCGCGCGCCTGGGCCTGGGCGGCGCCCCGGTGATGCTGGTGATCGCGCTGCTGGCCTTCTTCGGCTGGACCGTCACCTACTTCGTCCACCTGTTCCTGCTCCAGTCCCTGCCCACCCCGGTGCGCTGGCTGGCCGGCAGCGCCACAGCGGTGCTCGCACTCCTTCCCGCCGTGCCGCTCAGCGTGGTGGTGCTGCGCCCGATCCGGCGCCTGCTGCTCCGCCTGCGCCCGGTGCCCCAGGCGTCGCTGCTGGGCCGCGTCGGCGTGGTCGCCTCGCCGCAGGTCACCGCCACCGTGGGCCATGCCAACGTCGACGACGGCGGCGCCGGGCTGATCCTGCAGGTGCGCTCGCAGGACGGCAGCGTGCTCGCACGCGGCGACCGCGTGGTCCTGCTCGACTACCTGGCCGACCACAACCATTACCTGGTGGTGCGTGAGAACGCCCACCCCGCGCTTTCCATCCAAGACAGCCTGATTGCGGGCGATAAGGAGATCCATCGATGAGTTTTGCGACCTTGGCCCCGTTCGTGATCGGGGTGGGCATCCTGCTGGTCCTGCTGCTTGGCCTGGCCGGCCTGTTCAAAGCGTTCTACCGCAAGGTGGACCAGGGCGTGGCCCTGATCGTCAACGACATGAGTTCGCAGCCCAAGGTGCACTTCACCGGTGCGCTGATCATTCCGGTGCTGTACCGCGCCGAGCTGATGCGGATCAGCCTGATCACCCTGCAGATCGACCGCCGTGGCAAGGAAGGCCTGATCTGCCGCGACAACATGCGCGCCGACATCGCCGTGGCCTTCTACCTGCGCGTCAACGAAACCCAGGCCGACGTGCTGCGCGTGGCCAAGGCGATCGGTGCCGACCGCGCCTCGGACAAGCATGCCGTGGATGAACTGTTCAACGCCAAGTTCTCCGAAGCGCTGAAGACGGTGGGCAAGAAGTTCGAGTTCACCGAACTGTTCGAAAAGCGCCAGGAATTCCGCGACGAGATCATTGCCGTGATCGGCAACGACCTGAACGGCTATGCGCTGGAAGACGTCGCCATCGACTACCTGGAGCAGACCCCCAAGCTGCTGCTGGACCAGAACAACATCCTTGACGCCCAGGGCATCCGCAAGATCACCGAGCTGACCGCCACCCACAACGTGGTCACCAACGAGCTGGAACAGAACGAAAAGCTCGCCATCACCAAGAAGAACGTCGAAGCGCGTGAAGCGCTGCTGGCGCTTGAACGCCAGCAGGCCGAAGCCGAAGCCCGCCAGAAGCGCGAGATCGAAACCATCCGCGCGCGTGAGGAAGCCGAAACCGCCAAGGTCCAGGAGGAGCAGCGCCAGCTGTCCGAGCAGGCGCGCATCGAAGCGCAGGAAGTCATCGACATCCGCGAACAGAACCGCATGCGCGAAGTGGAAGTGGCCGAACAGAACCGCCAGCGCGCGGTGGCCATCGAATCCGAGCGCGTCGAGCGCGCGCGCCAGCTGGAGCAGGTCACCACCCAGCGCGAAGTGCAGCTGCAGGGCGTGGAACGGGACAAGGTGGTCGAGTCCGGCAAGATGGACGTGGCCAACATCACCCGCGAACGCATCGCCATCGACAAGACCGTGGCGCAGGAAGAAGAGCGCATCAAGGAAGTGCGTGAGGTGTCCGAAGCCGATCGCCAGAAGCAGGTGCTGATCCTGGAAGCCGAAGCCAAGGCGCAGGAACTGCTGGTGCGCCAGGTCAAGGAAGCACAGGCGGCCGAAACCTCGGCCAAGCACCGCGCCGTGGAAATCACCACCCTGGCCCAGGCCCAGCACGAAGCGGCCGGCAAGCAGGCCGATGCCAAGCGCCTGCTGGCCGACGGTACCCGTGCCGAACAGGCCGCCCCCGGCCTGGCCGAGGCGCAGGTGCGCGAAGCCTCGGCGCTGGCCATCGAGAAGGTCGGCATCGCCGAAGCCCGTGTCATCGAAGCCAAGGCCGAAGCCAGCCTCAAGCAGGGCACCAACGAGGCCCGCGTGCTGGCCGAGAACCTGCAGGCCCAGGCCCACGGTGAAGAACAGATGGGCCGTGCCCGCGCCACCGCGACCGAGTCCATCGGCGGCGCCGAGGCCGGCGTGGTGCAGAAGAAGCTGCTGGCCGAGGCCGAAGGCCTGGTCCGCAAGTTCGAGGCGATCGGTTCGCTCAGCGACACCGCGCGCGGCCACGAAGAGTTCCGCATGATGCTCGACAACAGCCTCAAGCAGGCGCTGGCCTCCATCGATGCCGGCAAGGAAGTCTCGCGCGAGAACGCCGGCGTCATCGCCAGCGCGCTGCGCAATGCCGACATCGACCTGGTGGGGGGCGACGGCGGCATGTTCGAGAACCTGATCAAGGCCGTGTCGCTGGGCAAGTCCATCGAAGGCCTGGCCGACAAGAGCCCGATCGTGCAGGAGCTGATGCAGCGTTACCTGGGCGTGGGCCCGCGCGAATCCGCACCGCGCCAGATCAGCGAAGACACGGTTGAAGCGGTGCCCAGCGTGACCGCCACCGTGGTCGAAACCCGCTGAGCCGCATCGCCGGCGCGCCGCCCTGGGGTGGTGTGTCCGGCACCCCGGCGGTGGCCATGAGGCCGCTGCCCCGTCTTTCCCGGCCGGCTCGCCCGGCCGGTTGTCCGTGAGCCGGAAGGAAGCCGATGTCCGATACCGCCAACCGTCCCGAGCCGTCCGCGCCGGAAGCCACTGCCAGCGTCGACCAGGCCGTTGCCCAGGGCGGCGCCTATGAAGTGCTGCGCCGCCGCCTGGCCGAGCAGGGCAGCCGTCTGCGCAGCGTCGCCGATGCC
Organism: Stenotrophomonas sp. 364; assembly: GCF_009832905.1. Lineage (NCBI taxonomy): Bacteria > Pseudomonadati > Pseudomonadota > Gammaproteobacteria > Lysobacterales > Lysobacteraceae > Stenotrophomonas > Stenotrophomonas sp. 364. The sequence goes on along the minus strand of NZ_CP047135.1, from coordinate 2,866,269 downwards.
CTCAACACGCAGCGCCTGGCCGAGTTCGGCGACAGCCGGCTGGAGGTCACCGGCCGCTTCCGCATCCGCAGCGAGAACAACTGCGTCGGCCGCGACATCGTCCAGGTCGGTCCGGACCTGCTGCTGTTCGGCTACAACGTATACATCGGGCTCAAGACCCAGACCCGCGTCGAAGACGTGTTCGGGCTGTACCGGCTGGTGCAGGCCAACGATGGCTACGACGTGGTGCCGGTGGACGCCAAGGGTAGCTTCCTGGCCCAGCCGGCGTTCGTGCACGACTTCGGCGAGCTCTACGCCTATTACAAGCACGCGCGCCTGCTGCAGCTGATCGTGGTCGGCGACAAGCTGCTGGCCTCGTTCCAGATCGGCGAGCGCAGCAGCGACGTGCGTGTGTTCCGCTGGGCGCTGGCCCGTGACGGCGCACTGACCTACCTGGACGCCCGTGGCGAGCGCGACATCGCACTGCCGCCGCCATTCGACTTCGAGTGGACGCGCGCCACGCGCGACATGGCCGTTACCGGTCGCCATGCGCACCTGAACATCCTCGACAGCCTGTTCGTGGAAACCACCGGTGGCGACCTCACCATCAAGGTCGAGAACAACACCGAGAGCGGGCAGGGCGTCTACAGCGAACCGGTCGAGGACAGCACGCAGTCGCTGGACGATGCGCAGTTCGACTTCGCCCGGGTCGGCTCGCTGATCCTGCTCAAGGTGCTGCCGTACCGCGAAACGGTGTGGCGGGGGCTGATCTACAACACGCTCACCGGCAACATCATCCGCAACGATGCGATCGTGCAGGCCTGCGTCCAGCTGCCGGAAGACCACGGCATCATCTTCCCGGGCGGCTATTACCTGCAGAGCGGCGAGCACAAGGCGTTCGACGCGGCGATGGACGGCATGCAGTTCAAGCGCGCCATCCGCTCGCCCAACGGCGAAGACGTGCTCTACATCTTCTACGAGCGCGAAGGCGGGCGCTCGGCGCTGTTTGTCTACAACACCATCCAGCGCGTGCTGCAGAACCCGGTGTTCGGCCACGGCTATGCCTTCATGCACGACGGGCGCATGGTGCTGTTCCATGCCGAAGGCAGCGAGCCGACCCGCATCCACGCCATGCAGGTCTGGCAGACACCGTTCAGCAGCGACGAGTTCGCCGCCAGCCGTCCACCCGGCAACACCTTCATGGGCCGCATCGGCAACGCCGAGCTGGTGCGCGGCATCTCCAACCTGTTCGACCTGGCCCGCACCATCGAGGGCGATGACGTGTCGGTGCAGCGCTACCAGCGCCTGGTGCAGGACACCCGGCGCCTGTTCGACGCCCACCATTGGCTGGACGATGAGCAATGCAGCGGGGCGGTCAGCCTGCTGCGCGAGGTCAGCAGTACCGGCGAGTCGGTGCTGGACGAATACGAGAAAGTGCAGTCGATCCGCGCGCAGTCCGCGCAGGCCATGGCCCAGGCGCAGAGCACGCAGAAAGCCCTGCTGGCCCGCCTGCAGCCGGAGAACTGGAAAGAGGTGCAGTCCTTCGTCGAGGCGCTCAATGCGATCTCGGCGCAGCGCGGGCACCTGCTCACCATCCGCGATTACCGCTACATCGACACCGACCTGATCGATGCGATGACCGCCGCGCTGCAGCAGGCGCATGAGGCCATCGGCGCGGCCACCGGCGCGTTCCTGGCCGGCGATGCCGCGCTGGCTCCGCTCGGCGAGCGCCTGCAGGCGCTGGACGAGGCCGCGCAGCAGGCCGAAAGCGCGCGGGTGCTGGACGAACAGCTGGCCGGCCTGCGCGCCATGTCGGCCGACCTGGACATGCTGTCCGAGCTGATGGCCGGGCTGAAGGTCGATGACGCCACCGCGCGCACCCGCGTGGTCGAGGCGATCTCGGCCATCTACGCACGCCTCAACCAGGCCCGCGCGCGCGCCGAACAGCGCCGCCGCAGCCTGGGGTCGGCCGAAGCGGTAGCGCAGTTCGCCGCGCAGTTCGCGCTGTTCTCGCAGGCCATTACCAGCGCGCTGGCGATGGCCACCGATCCCGAACGTGCCGACGAACAGATGTCGCGGCTGCTGGTGCAGCTGGAGGAACTGGAAAGCCAGTTCGGCGAACACGAGCAGTTCCTGGGCGACATCCTGGCCAAGCGCGAGGAACTGATCGATGCCTTCGAGGCCCACAAGCAGGCGCTGCTGGACGAGCGCCAGCGCAAGGCGCGCTCGGTGCTGGACGCGGCCACCCGCATCCTCGACGGCCTGGCCAAGCGCACCGAGCGCTTCGCCACCGCAGACGAGCTCAACGCCTTCTTCGCCGGCGACCCGCTGATCCTCAAGCTGCGCGAACTGGCCGAACGCCTGCGCGGCCTGCGTGACAGCGTCAAGGCAGACGACATCGAATCACGCCTGAAAGGCGTGCGCGACCAGGCCGTGCGCGCGTTGCGCGACCGCAGCGACCTGTTCGAGGCCGGCGGCAACGTCGTGCGCCTTGGCCCGCGGCACCGCTTCAGCGTGAACACCCAGGCGCTGGATCTGACCATCCTGCCGCGCGGCGACGCGCTGGCCATCCACCTCACCGGCACCGACTTCCTTGAGCCGCTGCACGATCCCGAACTGGCCGAACTCAAGCCGTACTGGCAGCTCAGCCTGGATTCGGAATCGGACACGCTGTACCGCGGCGAATACCTGGCCGGCAGCGTGCTGCGCGCGGCCATGGAAAACCGCGAGGGGCTCGACCTGGCCGGGTTGCAGCACAACGCCGCCGAGCCGGATGCACTGGACCGCAGCGTGCGTGATTTCGCCGCGCCGCGTTACCGCGAGGGTTACGAGCGCGGTATCCATGACCACGACGCCACCGTGATCCTGCGCGCGCTGCTGCCGCTGCAGCAGGCGGCCGGCACGTTGTTGCACGCGCCGCGCGTGCGCGCGCTGGCGATGCTGTTCTGGGCCGCACGGCAGCGCCGCGAAGACGTGGCCCAGTGGCCGGCACGCCAGGCCGGCGCCGATGCGATCGCGCGCCTGTTCGGGTCCGATGAGGGCCGCCAGGCACTGCGCACGGAGATGACGCAGGCGCTGGCCGCATTCAATGACGAACACGCGCTGCCGTTCTCGGCCGCCGACCACCTGGCGGCCGCCGCCTACCTGGCCGACGAACTGTCGGCCGGCGAACCGGTGTTTACCAGCAGCCGCTACGCGCTGGCGTTGCTGGAGGCATTGGGTCAACAGCTGCAGGCGGCCGGCCAGCGCGAGGCGCTGGAGCGCGCCCTGCAGCGCGAGCAGGACGGCCTGGGCGCGCGCTGGGCGCTGGCGGGGCAGTGGCTGCGCGCCCTGTGCCGTACCCCCGCATTCACCGACCATGCCGGCTATGCCGACGAGGCGGCCGCACTGCTGCTGGTGCAGCGCGCGCTGCGCACCCGCGCCAGCGACGTCGCGCTGCTGGTCAGCGTGGACGGCCTGCTGGGCGAACACCCGCGCATCGTACAGGGCCACATGACTCTGTCGTTGGATGATTTCCTGGCGCGCCTTCAGCACCACACCGCGGTGTTCGTGCCTGCGTTCCACGCCTACCAGGCCGTCCGCCAGCGCATCGTCACACGCGAACGCGACACCCTGCGCCTGTCCGAGTTCAAGGCGCGGCCGCTGTCCTCGTTCGTGCGCAACAAGCTGATCAACGATGTCTACCTCGGCGTGATCGGCGACAATCTGGCCAAGCAGATGGGCACGGTGGGCGAGAACAAGCGCAGCGACCTGATGGGCCTGCTGATGATGATCTCGCCGCCCGGCTACGGCAAAACCACGCTGATGGAATACGTGGCGCATCGCCTCGGCCTGGTCTTCATGAAGATCAACGGCCCGGCGCTGGGGCACGAGGTGCGCTCGCTGGACCCGGCGCAGGCGCCGGACGCCACCTCGCGCCAGGAGCTGGAAAAGCTCAACCTGGCGCTGGAAATGGGCAACAACACCATGTTGTATGTCGATGACATCCAGCACACCCACCCGGAATTCCTGCAGAAGTTCATCTCGTTGTGCGATGGCACGCGCCGCATCGAAGGCGTGTGGCGCGGGCGTACCCGCACCTATGACATGCGCGGCAAGAAGTTCTGCGTGGTGATGGCCGGCAACCCGTATACCGAGTCCGGCGAGGTGTTCAAGATTCCGGACATGCTGGCCAACCGCGCCGACATCTACAACCTGGGTGACGTGCTGGGCGGCATGGAAGACGCCTTCACCCTCAGCTACATCGAAAACAGCCTGACCTCCAATCCGGTGCTGGCGCCGCTGGCCACGCGCGACATGGCCGACCTGTACCTGCTCGTGGAGCGGGCGATGGGCAAGGAGGTGTCCACCAACGCACTCAGCCACGCCTACAGCGGCGCGGAGGTCAACGAGATCGTCGCCACCCTGCAGCGCATGCTGCGCGTGCGCGACGTGGTCTACCGGGTCAACCAGCAGTACATCGCAAGTGCCGCGCAGGATGACCGCTACCGCACCGAGCCGGCGTTCCGGCTGCAGGGCAGCTACCGCAACATGAACAAGCTGTCGGAGAAGATCTCGCCGGTGATGAACGACGCCGAGCTGCAGCAGCTGGTGTCCGACCACTACCAGGGCGAGGCGCAGCTGCTCACCACCGGGGCCGAGGAGAACCTGCTCAAGCTGGCCGAACTGCGGGGCCTGCTGCAGGGCGCCGAGCTGGAGCGCTGGCAGCAGATCAAGCGTGACTTCCTGCGCAACAAGGCCATGGGGGCCGACGACGCCGATGTCGGCGGGCGCGTGGTGGCGCAGCTGGCCGATATCGCCAGCGCCTTGCAGCTGCCGCCGCCAGTGGCCGTGGCCGAGGCGGAGCCCGCGCCCTGGCCGGCGTTGTTGTCGGCGCTGGAGCGGCTGTCGGCCGCACGCGCCGAGTCGGTACCGGTTGCCGCCCCTCCCGCCGCGCCAGTGGTGGCACCGGCGCTGGCCGAACCGCTGGCCAGTGGCTTGCAGGCCGGGCTGGCCCCGCTGTTGCAGCTGCTCGGCGATTCGCATCAGCAACAGGTGCGCACCGGCGAAACGCTGGCCTTGCTGGCCGGATGGGTGCGCCAGCAGATGGAGAGCGGGCCCGCCCCGCGCGTAAGTGCCCGCCCCAGGCGCGCCTCCACGCCCGAGGAGCGCGCCTTGGATGAGGCATTGATGCGCCACTTCTACGGCGAATCGAGCCTGCCGCCGCGGTGGGAACGCGACGGCGGTGATGCGCCTGCATGACCGCGCCGTCGCTGCCCGCACTGCCGGCGCCGCCGGCCACCCTTGTCGCCGACGCAGCGGTGCTGTCGCGCTACGGCGAAGTGCTGGTGCAGGCGATGGCGCCACGCGCGGCGGGTGCCGGTGCGTACGAGGACGACCCGCGCAGCGGTCTGGTCGAGGCGCTGTCGCGGCTTGCCTTGGCGCTGCAGGCGGGCAACCCGGCCCGCTTGCGCCGCCAGACCAGTTGGTGGGGGCGGCTGCTGGGGCGCGACGTGGAGCGCCAGGCCGATGCCGACGTGCTGCAGGCGCAGTGCGGCGTCCTGCTGCTCAATGCCCAGGCGCATGCGCGCCGGCTGGGCGCCGTGGTCGAGGCGGGCACGCACGCGGCCGCGGCGGATCTGCACGACGCGCAGGCGCTGGAGCGGTGGGCCGAGGCCGGAACGGCGCTGGCTGCTGGCCTGCCCATCGATGCGCAGGGCACGTTGCAGCAGCGCGTGGTGCACCTGCGCACGCTGGCCTCGCTCAAACGCGTGCAGGCCGGCCAGACGCAGCTGTTGCAGGCGCAGGACGCCGCGCTGCTGGACCACTTCCAGCGCATTGCCGAGGTGCTGGTGCCGGCGTGGCAGCAGGCCGTCCGTGCCAGCGGCACCCGGACGCATGCACGGCAGAACGAGCAGGCCGCGCAGCTGCTCGGCCAGATCCGCGCCGAGGTCGCTGCGGCGCAGGCTAGACTTCCCTGAGTACACTGACCCGTGCCGGCGCTCCGGCCGCCCTTCAGAATGGAGATGCACCGATGACCCAGGATTCCCAGCCGAACGCGCCCCTCCCGGTGGAGGTCAGCGTGGATGTCATCGATGACAATGCGCTGCAGGCGCTGGGCCTGGGCCGGGACGACCTGCCGAAGATCGCCGAGATCGGGCGCAGCCTGGAGGACATCCGGCCGGGCAACCTGCAGGTGTTCGGGCGCGACGCGGCGGCCAAGACGGCGGCGTTTTCCAGCCAGCTGCTCGACCAGGTACGCAACCGCGACCTCGATGCCAGCGGCGACAAGCTGGGCGAGGTGGTGCGCATCGCGCGCTCGCTGAAGCTTGACGGGTTGGCCGAACGCTCAAAGGTGCCGGTGATCGGTGGGCTGATCGACAAACTGCGCGCGTCCAAGGGCGAGCTGGTGCAGAAATTCAGCGACACCAACCGTCAGATCGAACAGCTGATGGGCGACGTGGGCAGCCAGCAGGCGCTGATGGGCCAGCGCGTGGTCGAGTTCGACCGCATGCACGAGATCGTCCGCGAAGAGCGCCACGGCCTGGGCCTGCACATCGCCGCCGGCAAGCGCCGGATCGCCTCGCTGCGCAGCGAACAGCTGGCGGGGCAGGGCCCGGACGATCCGCAGCAGCGGATCCGCCAGGGCGAGCTGGACAACGCGATCCGGCTGCTGGACAAGCGCGTGGGCGACCTGCTGGTCATGCAGCACGCAGCCGACCAGTCGTTGCCGATGATCCGGCTGATCCAGGCCAACGCGATCCTGTTGATCGAGAAGTTCAACACCGTCCGCGACATCACCATTCCGTCGTGGAAGCGCCAGTTCGCGATCCAGTTGTCGCTCAACGAGCAGAAGAACGCGGTGGCATTGTCCAACGCGATCGACGATGCCACCAACGAGATGATGCGGCGCAATGCCGACCTGCTGCGGCAGACCACCGTTGAAACGGCCAAGGCCAACCAGCGCGCCGTGATCGACGTGGCCACCCTGCGCCACGTGCACGAGCAGCTGATTGCCACGGTGGAAGAAGTGCGCGCCATCCACCGCGAGGGCATGCAGCAGCGCCAGCAGGCCGAAGTGGAACTGGCGCGCCTGCGCGACGACGTGCAGCAGCGCCTGGCGGCACCGACCGCCGTCTGACCGACGCGGGTTCCGGCAGCGTCCCTACCAACGGTGGGGACCTAGGCCCCCGCCAACTGCTGCTGCAGCCACTCGGCCAGCACGTCCACCCGAGCATCCACCGCCCCGTCGGGCGTGGCCAGCACCCAGAACCCGCCGGTGGCGCCAAAGCCCCACGGCGCCAACAGGCGGCCGGCGGCCAGCTCGTCGGCCACCAGCGGCTCGGGCGCGATCGCCACGCCCAGCCCGGCCACCGCTGCCTCCAGCAGGTAGTACAGGTGCTCGAACCCGCTGCCCATTTGCAGCTGAGCTGGGTCCAGCCCATGCGCCAACGCCCAGGCCGGCCACGCCTGCGGGCGCGAGGCGGTATGCAGCAGCGCTTCCCCGAGCAGGGCGGTCGGCGGCTGCTGGCGCAACCGCGCCGCCGCCGGGTGCTGCGGGCTGACCACCACGCCCACCCGTTCCGGCGCCAGTTCGCGCATCTGCCAACCCCGCGGCCACGGTGGCTGGGCCAGCAGCAGCACCGCATCCAGGCCGCGCTGGGCGTCGGTGAAACTGCCGTCCTGCGCCGACCAATGCAGCGCCAGCGCCGGAAGGTCGCGCTGCAGCGCCGGCAGGTGCGGAATCATCCAGCGCGCCAGGATGCTGCCGCTGCAGCCCAGCACCAGCGCGTCGGGCCGCTGCTGGCGCTTGAGCGCGCCCACGGCCTCGCGGATCTGCCCGAACGCGCCCTCGCAGGCGCTCTGCAACTCGGCCCCGGCCCGGGTCAGGCGCAGCCCGCGTCCGTCGCGTTCAAACAGGGCCACGCCCAGGTGATCCTCCAGCACCCGCAGCTGGCGGCTGATCGCGCCATGGGTGACGTGCAGGGCCTCCGCGGCACGGCCCACCCCACCCAGGCGGGCGGCGGCCTCGAAACTGCGCAGGGCGTTGAGCGGCGGCAGGGGAAGGTCGCTCATGTGAGTTTTCCTGACGGGTTGTCGCAGATATTATCGATATTCCTGTCATGACATGTGCGTTAAATTGGCCTCCTGTCTCCATCGGTTGTCGCGCCATGTCCGCATCCCCCATCACCGATTTCCACGCCTACCCCGATGCCCAGGGCCATTTCGGCCGCTACGGCGGCAGTTTCGTTGCTGAAACGCTGATCGGGCCGCTGCAGGAACTGGCGGCCGCCTACGACGAGGCGCGCCGCGATCCGGCCTTCATCGCCGCCTACGACAAGGACCTCACCCATTACGTGGGCCGGCCCAGCCCGATCTACCACGCCGAACGGCTCAGCCAGCAGGTGGGCGGGGCGCAGATCCTGCTCAAGCGCGAAGACCTGAACCACACCGGCGCGCACAAGATCAACAACACCATTGGCCAGGCCCTGCTGGCCGCGCGGATGGGCAAGACCCGCATCATCGCCGAGACCGGCGCCGGCCAGCATGGCGTGGCCAGCGCCACCGTGGCCGCCCGTCTGGGCCTGGAGTGCGTGGTCTACATGGGTGCCACCGACATCGAACGGCAGAAGATCAACGTCTACCGCATGAAGCTGCTCGGGGCCACGGTGGTGCCGGTCACCTCCGGCTCGGCCACGCTCAAGGACGCGCTCAACGAAGCCATGCGCGACTGGGTCACCAACGTGCGCGACACGTTCTACATCATCGGCACCGTGGCCGGCCCGGACCCGTACCCGCGCATGGTGCGTGACTTCAACGCCATCGTTGGCCGCGAAGCGCGCGCGCAGATGCTCACCGATTACGGCCGCCTGCCCGATGCGATCACCGCCTGCGTCGGCGGCGGCAGCAATGCCATCGGCCTGTTCCATGCCTTCCTCAACGACCGCGACGTGCGCATCGTCGGTGCCGAAGCGGCCGGCGACGGCATCGAGACCGGCCGCCATGCCGCCTCCATCGCCGCGGGCCGCCCGGGCGTGCTGCACGGCAACCGCACGTATGTGATCTGCGACGACGACGGCCAGATCACCGAAACCCACTCGGTGTCGGCTGGCCTGGACTACCCGGGCGTCGGCCCGGAGCATGCATTCCTGGCCGATGCCGGGCGCGCCGAGTATGTCGGCATCACCGACGAGGAGGCGCTGGCCGCGTTCCACCAGCTGGCCCACAGCGAAGGCATCCTGGCCGCGCTGGAATCCAGCCACGCCGTGGCCCAGGCCATCAAGATCGCGCGGGACCTGCCCCGCGACAAACTGGTGCTGTGCAACCTGTCCGGCCGTGGTGACAAGGACGTGCATACCATCGCCGCCCGCGAGGGCCTGATGCTGTGAACCCACTGCTGCGCCAGGGAAGTGCGCTGCTGATCGTGGTCGGTCTGACCGCCTGCACCCCGCCGGACCCGCCGCTGCTGCCCGCGGCGCCGGCGTCGCCGGCGGCCATCGCACCGGCGCAGGTACCGGCGAGCAACGATGACGACGTGGCCAACCGCCCGATCGAGGATGAGCCGGAACCGCCGGCCCCGGCCCCCGATGCGGTCCCGGCGCCCGCCGTGGTGTCCGTTGCCTTGGACCATGCCGGCGACATCGTCATCGGCCAGCGCTTCACCGCCGCCGATGCCGATGCCACCTGGCATTCGGCTGGTCTGAGCGAAGGCGGGCAGGCCGGCAGCTGCGAGTATTACGAGCGCGGCAGCCTGCCCGAGGGCATCTCGATGATGGTCGACGACGACCACGTGCAGCGCTTCGAACTGGCGCCGCTGGACGGCACCGATGAAACCATCACCCAGGCGGGCCCGTTCGGGCTGCGCCTGGGCATGACGCGTGACGCCGCGCTCAAGCGCCTGCCCAAGGGCAGCCTTGCGCAGCCGCATGCCTACGACCCTGAAACGGGCCAATACCTGACCTGGCAGGACCCTGGCTCGGATCTGGCGATCCGGCTGGAGATCTTCGACGGGGTGATTTCGACGCTGTACTGGGGCGCCAGCGGCGCCGTTGAACTGATTGAAGGATGTGCCTGAAATGTCCGTGGACCGTATCGATGCCTGTTTTGCCCGCCTGCGCGCCGATGGCCGCAAGGCGCTGATTCCCTTCATCACCGCCGGTGATCCGGGCCTGGACGCCACCGTGCCGGTAATGCACGCACTCGCCGCCGCCGGCGCGGACGTGATCGAACTGGGCGTGCCGTTCTCCGACCCGATGGCCGACGGCCCCACCATCCAGCGCAGCTCCGAGCGCGCGCTGGCGCGTGGGGCAGGGCTGCGCTACGTGCTGGAAACCGTGGCCGCCTTCCGCCGTGACGACGCCACCACCCCGGTGGTGCTGATGGGTTATCTGAACCCGGTGGAGATCCACGGTACGGCCCGCTTCGCCGACGCGGCCATCGCCGCAGGCGTGGACGGCGTGCTGCTGGTCGACCTGCCGCCGGAAGAGGCCGCCGAAACGCGCGCCATCTTCACCGCCGCCGGCCTGGCCCTGATCCTGCTGGCTTCTCCGACCACCGCCGACACCCGGCTGGACACCCTGTCGGCCATGGCCCAGGGCTACCTCTACTACGTCAGCTTCGCAGGCGTCACCGGTGCGTCCGAACGCCTTGACAGCAGCGCCGCCAGTGCCCGCCTGCGCGACCTGCGCAGCCGCTCCACCGTCCCCGTGGTGGCCGGCTTCGGCATCAAGGACGCGGCCAGCGCCGCCGCCATGGCCATCGAAGCGGACGGCGTCGTGGTCGGCAGCGCCCTGGTCGCCGCACTGGGTGAAGCGGCCGATGCAGCCACCGCCGCACAGACCGCAACGTCTTTCCTCCCGCCGCTGCGCCAGGCATTGGATAGCGGAACCTGAAGCAAGCCCATCCGTAGTGCCGGGCTCTGCCCGGCATTTGCACCTCGGCACCATCGCCGGGCAGAGCTCGGCGCTACGGGTCGGCACGTAAACATACGTCACAGCACGGTTTTACCGTCCGCCGCCGCACCCGGCAGGGGGTGCACGGGTGGGGAGGGCCTGAGCTAGACTGTCCGCCTTTGCGGCCTTCGGGCCGCCCTGAACGGAAGTAGCATCCCGCATGAGTTGGCTCAGCAAGTTGATGCCGTCTGGCATCCGCACCGACAACGTCCCCAGCAAAAAGCGCAGCGTCCCCGAGGGCCTGTGGGAAAAGTGCAGCAACTGCGGCAGCGCACTGTACGGACCTGAGCTGGAAGACAACCTGGAAGTCTGCCCCAAGTGCGGCCACCACATGGCGATCCGCGCGCGCGCGCGCCTGGCCGCCCTGTTCGACGCCGACAGCACCACCGAAATCGGTGCGCGCCTGGGACCGACCGACCTGCTCAAGTTCAAGGACCAGAAGAAGTACATCGAGCGCATCAAGGCCTCGCAGAAGAACACCGGCGAGTACGACGCCCTGATCGCGATGCAGGGCCTGATGAAAGGCCGCCCGCTGGTCGCCTCCGCGTTCGACTTTGCCTTCATGGGCGGCTCGATGGGCTCGGTGGTCGGCGAGCGCTTCTCGCTGGCGGCTGAAAAGGCCGTCGAAATCGGCGCCCCGTATGTCTGCTTCTCCGCCAGCGGCGGCGCGCGCATGCAGGAAGGCCTGTTCTCGCTCATGCAGATGGCCAAGACCTCGGCCGCGCTGGGCAAGCTGCGTGAGGCCGGCCTGCCGTACATCTCGGTCCTGACCCACCCGACCACCGGCGGCGTCTCGGCCTCGTTTGCGATGCTGGGCGACATCAACATCGCCGAACCGCAGGCACTGATCGGCTTCGCCGGCCCGCGCGTGATCGAACAGACCGTGCGCGAAAAGCTCCCCGAAGGCTTCCAGCGCTCGGAGTTCCTGCTCGAGCACGGGGCCATCGACCAGATCTGCGACCGCCGCGAAATGCGTGAGCGCCTGTCCGACCTGCTGGCCATGCTCGGCCGTCAGCCGGCGCCGGTTGCCGACGAGGTCGCCTGATGGGTGCGCGCCGGTATTTCGGCACCGACGGCATCCGTGGCCGCGTGGGCCAAGGGGTGATCTCCGCCGACTTCGTGCTGCGCCTGGGCAACGCGCTCGGCCGCGTGCTGACCGAGCGTAATGGCCACCGCCCCGGGCACCGCCCGGTGGTGGTGATCGGCAAGGACACGCGCATTTCTGGCTACATGTTCGAAGCCGCGCTGGAAGCGGGCCTGGTCGCCGGCGGCGTGGACGTGCAGCTGCTCGGCCCGATGCCGACCCCCGCGGTGGCGTTCCTCACCCGCACCCTGGGCGCAGACGCCGGCATCGTCATCAGCGCCTCGCACAACCCGCATTACGACAACGGCATCAAGTTCTTCTCCGCCGATGGCGAAAAGCTCGACGACGCCACCGAACTGGCGCTGGAAGCGGCGCTGGACAGCGACTTCACCACTGCCGAATCCGACCGCCTTGGCAAGGCCATGCGCGCGCGCGATGCGGTGGGCCGCTACATCGAGTTCTGCAAGGCCAGCGTGCCGCGCAGCTTCGACCTGCGCGGACTGAAGATCGTGCTCGACTGCGCGCACGGCGCGACCTACCACATCGCCCCGCTGCTGTTCCGCGAGTTGGGCGCGGAGGTGGTCACCATCGGTGCCGAACCCAACGGGGTAAACATCAACGATGGCGTGGGCTCGATGCACATCGACAACCTCGCCAAAAAGGTGCGTGAAGTCGGGGCCGATCTGGGCATCGCCTTCGACGGCGATGGCGACCGCGTGCTGATGGCCGACGATCAGGGCAACCCGGTCGACGGCGACGATCTGCTGTACGTGCTGGCCGCGTCCTGGCAGCGCAATGGTCGCCTGCGTGGCCCGGTGGTTGGCACGCTGATGACCAACTTCGGCCTGGAACAGGCGCTGGAGCGCCTCGGCCTGCCGTTCGTGCGCAGCAACGTGGGCGACCGCTACGTCCACCAGGCGCTGGTCGAAGGCGGCGGCGTGCTGGGCGGCGAAGCCTCCGGCCACCTGTTGTGCCTGGACCGTGCCACCACCGGCGATGCAATCGTCAGCGCGCTGCAGGTGCTGGAAGTGCTGCGCCGCGAAGGCCGCACGCTGCGCGCCTCGCTGCAGGACCTGAGCCGGGTGCCGCAGAAGACCGTGAACGTGCGGCTGGGCGACGTGTCGGCCAAGGCCATCGTGCAGGCCGAAACAGTGCAGGCCGCGCTGGTCGCCGCGCAGGCGGCGGTGCAGGGTCGCGGTCGCGCGTTCCTGCGTCCGTCCGGCACCGAGCCGGTGGTGCGTGTCACCGTCGAGGCCGATACCGCCGAGCTGATGCAGTCCACGCTGGATCATCTGTCCGGCGCGGTGAAGGCGGCGGCCGCCTGAGAATGGCCACCGCGTGGTAGAGCCGACCGTTGGTCGGCCTTTCCACCGTCGGTAGGCTGCGTTGATGTGCACCGTGCTGGAGCAGCCGACCAACGGTCGGCTCTACCGGATGGCATGACAGCCCCGGCGGCCTTACGGCCCCGGCACCATCTTCTTCTGCTTCGCCTTGAAGCGGTTGAACACCGGGGCGATCAACGGGTGGTAACTCCACGCGATGCGCTTGCGCAGCCAGCTGGCCGGACGGTTGCGGATCGCGAAGCGGTAAATGTGCTCCGGATCGCCGCCCACCACGTTGCGCCCGAACGGGTGCGTGGTGTGCAGGTACTTGAAGCCCTGTGCCCGCGCGATCGGCAGGTAGTCCGCGTCGAAATCGCCGTAGGGCCAGCACAGCGTGTCCGACACCTCACCCAGCTGCTGCTGCAGCACCAGCCGCGCCATCGACAGGTCGCGGGTGATGCCCTCGCACTTCTGCTCGCGGGTGATGTCCTGCTTCAGCCAGCGCGTATGCGAGTGGGTGTGGCAATGCACTTCAAAGGTGCCGGCCGCGATCATCGCGCGCGCCTCGCTCCAGCGCATCATCACGTCATCGGTGCGGTCGTCCCGCAGGATCGCCGCTTCGCACCCGCGATGGTCCGGCGTGGGTGGCAGCGTCACGCCCGGCTGCCCGGCGTGCGGGCGGACCGGGCCTTCGCCCATCCAGCCGGTGACCACGAAGACCACCGCGTGCATGCCGTACTTGAGCAGGATCGGGTGCGCGTACACCCAGTTGTCCAGGTAGCCGTCGTCGAAGGTGATCACGATCGACTTGCGGGGGACCGGCTTGCCGGCCAGGAAGTCGGCGTACTGCGCCAGCGTCAGCGAGGTCCAGCCGTTGTTGGCCAGCCACGCGATCTGGCTTTCGAAATTCTCCGGCGACACCGTGATCATTCCCGGCGACGGCGACACGTGGTGGTGCATCAATACCGGCACGGATCTAGCGTTGGCCATGGCCCAGTTCCTTCAACCACTGGTGGTAATAGTGTTCGGTCGCTTCGGTATGCCCCGAGGGGGTGAAGCGCTGCGCGCTGCGCATCCATTCCCAGCCGGCACGGCCCATGCGCCGGCGCTGCGCGGAATCTTCAACCAGGGTCTGCAATGCCTGGGTCAGGGCCGCCTGGTCGCCCAATGGGGCGAGAATAGCATTGCTGCCTTCCAGCACCATTTCCGGCACCCCGCCCACGCGCGTGGCCACCACCGGCAGGCCCACGTGCGCCGCCTCCAGGAACACCGTGCCGGCCGCTTCCTTGTGCGTGGCCAGGGCGAAGATGTCGAAGCCGGCCATCAGGCGGCACGCATCGGGCCGGTAGCCGAGCAGGTGGACCTGCGCGGCAACGCCCAGTTCGCTGCGCAGCGCCTCCAGCCGGCCCATCACCGGCTGGCCGTCGCCGACAATCACCAGCTGCAGGTTGGGGTGCTGGCGGCACAGCGGGGCAATCGCGCGCAGCAGGTCCACGTGGCCCTTGGGTTCGCGCAGTACCGCCACGCAGCCGACCACGATCTGGTCGTCGGCAAAGCCCAGCTCGCGGCGTACCTCGGCACGGGTGTCCTGAACGCATTGCCAGGGGTCATCGCAGTCGGTCTTCGACCACTCCGGCGGCACCGCGATCGGCGGCACGATGCCCACGTGGCGGTCGTCCACCCCGCGCGCCACCAGCAGCTGCTTGACGAAGCTGCTCACCGTCATCACCCGGTGCGGCAGGCCGGTGTAGGTCAGCAACGAGTTGACCGGGCTCATCAGATGGCGCGAGCGCACCACCAGCGGCGTGCGCCCCAGCCGCGCGCCGGCGGCGGCGATCAGGCTGTCGCGGCGGCTGGTGGTATTGACCACATCGAAGCCATGGCGGCGCACCAGCCGCCGCACCGACCAGATCCCGCGCAGCAGGCGCAGCAGACCGCCCATTTTCAGATCATGGACGGTGAAGCCGGCCTCGCGTGCGATGGCGCCCAGGCGGGCACCGGGTTGGCACAGCAGCGACACGTCATGGCCACGCTCGCGCATGGCCAGCATGTGGCGGTAGATGTAGATCTCCTGTCCGCCGAATCCCTTGGCGGCCTCCGTGTGCAGGATCTTCAGGGGCGGGGTGTTGGAAGGGGTGTTCATCGATGAACGTTCCAGGCGGGGAGCGGCCGGGTCATTGCCGGCGGAAATGGGTGAGCGCGTCCCATGCCGCGCGTACCGCAGCGGCATCGGGTTGCTGGTCGGGGACCGGCAGGTACTGGCGGTCCAGGGTGGTGGCGTTGCCGAACTTGTCGAACACGTAGGTGCGGTCGCCCTGGCGGATGCCGCGCTGCGACCAGCTTTCCACGAGCAGTGCACGGTCGGCCGGCACCGGGTCGAACAGGTCGCGGCCGGTACTGAAATCAGCCAGCGCGTTCTCGCAGCCCAGGCCGTGACGCATCAGGGTGGGCACCCAGTCCTCGTGACTGGTGCTGCCGGTGTGCCGGGCGGGCGTGCGGCCGGGCCAGTGCAGCACGAACGGCACGCGCATCTGGTAGTCGGAGAAATTGCCGTTGTGGCCCCAGTAGTTCAGGCCAAGGTCGTTGAATTCCTCGGCATGGTCACCGGTCACCAGCACGATGGTGTTGTCGGCCTGGCCGCTGTCGCGCAGGGTCTGCAGCAGCTCGCCGAGCAAACCATCGGCGTAGTGCACGGCGGTGCGGTAGCGGTTGAGTTCCGGTACCGGCACGTGGTCCTCGTCCAGCGCAAGGAAGTCGATGTGGCTCGCCATCGGCGTGGCCAGCGGGGGGTAGTCCTTGGGCAGGTGGTAGGGTGCGTGGGTGCTGTCCAGGAACGCAAACCCGAACCAGCGGCCGTTGCCCGGCCGGGTAATGTCGGCGCGCAGTGCGTCGATGATGTGTCGGTCACGCGCCGCCACCGGCAGTGCCGACGGCGCCGTGTGCAGCTGATCGCGCACCTGGGCAAACGCGGTGCGGTCGAATTCCGGGCTGTGCAGCGGCGCGCTGCCGTACAGATGCAGGTCGTACCCCTGTTGCTGGAGCACGTCGAACAGCTGCGAACCGCGCTGTTCGCTGAGCATGCTGTCCCAGTAGCCGCCGGGCAGCCCGTACAGCAGCCCGAACAGGCCGTAGCGGGTGGCATTGCCGCTGCTGTAGTGGGCGGTGAAATGCTCCGACTGCGCGGCCAGTGCCCAGGTGTTGGGCATGGTGGTGGCATCGAGTGCGTCATGGCGCAGCGATTCCATCACCACCACCAGCACGTTGGGCTGCACGTTGCTCTGGCAGCGCAATGGGTGCAGCGGGTACTGCAGCTGGCTGTGGCGCGGGTCGGGCAGGCTCGCCTGGGGCAGGCTCTGCACGCCGAGTCGGTGCATGTGGCGCTTGGCGGTGATCGGCTGCGCCCACGGCAGGTACGCCCACTGGCTGGTCACCGCGCGTTCGCCGCGCGCGTCGTAGTAGGCGGTAGCGACCTGGCCGCAGGTCATCAGGACCAGGCCGGCGGCCCAGGCCAGCAGCAGCGGGCGGCGCTGTGCCGCGACGGGCACGAGCCGCCAGCAGGCCCAGGCCAGCAGCACTTCGGCCACGACCACGGCGGCCAGCACGGCCGCCACCTGCAGCCAGGTCTGCCAGGACAGTGCGACCTGGTCCTGCAGTGCGCCGCCGAACACCATGTTGAGCACCATGGCATTGAGGTGGAAGCGATACAGGGCAAACACCTTGGCATCGACCAGCAGCAGGCACAGCCACAGGGTCTGCAGGACCACCGCGCTGACCAGCAGGGGCCGTGGCCCGCGCAGCCACAGGCCCAGCAGCAGCGGCAGCAGCGATACCCCTGCGCCAAGTGCAAGGAAATGGCCGGGCAGGGCGATGCCGAGGTAGGCCAGCCCAAGCCCGCCACCGGGGTTGTCGCCCAGCGGGGTGTTGCCCAGTGCGATGAGGATCGCGGCGCCGGCATTGAGGGCGGTGAACAGGCTCAGCCAGGCCAGGCGCTGCCAGCGCGTGGACGGGGAGGGGGCGAAGGCGGGCAGGGAAAGGGACATGGAGCGGGTCGGCGGCGCAGTGGAAGGGAGGCGGGGACGTGGCGGCGGCTGCGTCGGCACCCCGCTCAAGGCAACGGGGCGGGCGCATTGTATCGGTTTGTATCTTTGTGTCGGCAGTGCCGGGTGGCGGATCTGGCACAATGTTCAGCCGGGCCACCGAGATGGCCTGCGACCCATCCGAACAAGCCAGGAACCGCTGTGAGCCAGATCCCGACCCTCGACATCACCCGTTTCGACAGTGACCGCGACGCCTTCGTTGCCGAGCTGGGCGCGGCCTACCGCGAATGGGGATTCGCAGGTATCCGCAACCACGGCATCCCGCAGGCCGACATCGACGCCGCCTACGAGGTGTTCAAGGCGTTCTTCGCACTGCCGGAAGAGACCAAGCGCCAGTACCACGTGCCGGGCAGTGGCGGGGCGCGCGGCTACACGGCCTTCGGGGTGGAGACGGCCAAGGGCTCGCAGCACTTCGATCTGAAGGAGTTCTGGCACATCGGCCGGGAGATCCCGGACGACTCGAAGTACCGTGATGTGATGGCCCCGAACCTGTGGCCGGCCGAGGTGCCGAACTTCCGCGAGCGTGGCTATGCGCTGTACCAGGCGCTGGACCAGCTGGGTTCGCGGGTGCTGTCGGCGCTGGCGCTGCACATCGGGCTGCCGGAAGATTTCTTCGCGGACAAGACCAACAACGGCAATTCGATCCTGCGCCCGATCCACTACCCGCCGATCACCGCCGAGAACATTCCGAACGTGCGCGCCGGTGCACACGGCGACATCAACTTCATCACGCTGCTGGTGGGCGCGAGCGCGGCGGGGCTGGAGGTGCAGTCGCACGAGGGCAAGTGGGTGCCGTTCACCTCGGACGCGGACACGATCGTGGTGAACATCGGCGACATGCTGCAGCGTCTGACCAACCATGTGTATCCGTCGACGATCCACCGGGTGGTCAATCCTCCGGGCGAGCAGGCGCGCCAGCCGCGCTATTCGGTGCCGTTCTTCCTGCACCCGAACCCGGACTTCCTGATCGATGTGCTGCCGACCTGCATCACGCCGGAAAACCCGAGCCGCTATCCGGAGCCGATTACGGCGCATGGTTTCCTGGAAGAGCGTTTGCGTGAGATCAAGCTGAAATGATGTTGGGAGGAGGGCCGCCGGAAGGCGGCCTTCTTCTTTTAGGGGCTATGTCAAATTCAACGGCAACGGCAACGGCTGGCTGGTCGGCTTCTATCGGTTGGCCGGGCGCTGCCATGCCCCGCCGGGACACGCCGTGAACCCGTCCCTGGGGGCTCTTAGGCAACATCCATGTTGCCTAAGGTCCCGGCGGGGCATGGCAGCGCCCGACCTCACAGATTGCTACGACCGGAACCGAGGGCAGGGCGGGCTTGCTGCTGATGCTTTGGGTCTGCGGATGGTTGAGGCTGTGGGCCACGGGCTACGGGCTACGGGTGACTGGGGATTGGGGATTGGGGATTGGGGATTGAGGATGGGTGATGGGTGGTGGGTGGTGGGGTGTGGTGATGGGTAGGTGCCGACCGTTGGTCGGCACGCTCCACCGCTCTCCCATGCGAACCGGCCGACTGTCGGGGGCTGGTGTGGGTGGGTTGGCGGGACCGTTGGGCGCCATGGATGGCGCCCACGAGCCTCCAGGGACGGATTTACGGCGTGTCCTGCCAACCCACCCGCGCCAGCCCATCCCGATAGCAACCGGATCCCCGCCTTTCGCATACCCCAAACCAATATCCATTTGAAATGTAAGCGTTTTCGCAACCACGCCATTTCGTTTCATCCGGTATCATTACCGGCTGATACCCAAAGGAGCACCGCATGCGCCGCAAGATCGTCGCCGGTAACTGGAAGCTGCACGGCAGCCGCCAATTCGCCACCGACCTGGTCAGCGACCTGGTCGCCAGCCTGCCGGTCGACGGCGTCGAGTTGGTGATCCTGCCCCCGCTGCCGTACCTGGGCGAACTGGTCGAAGCCTTTGAAGGCCGGGCCATCGCCTTCGGCTCGCAGGATGTCAGCTCCAATGAAAAGGGCGCCTACACCGGCGAAGTGTCCGCCGCCATGCTGGCCGAAGTCGGGGCCCGGTTCGGCCTGGTCGGCCACTCCGAACGCCGGCAGTACCACAATGAAACCAGTGAACTGGTCGCCCGCAAGTTCGCCGCCGCCCTGCATGCTGGCCTCGCCCCGGTGCTGTGCGTGGGCGAAACCCTGGAGCAGCGCGAGGCGGGCCAGACCGAGCAGGTCATCGCCGCCCAGCTTGCCCCCGTGCTCGCCCTGGTCGGCCCGTCCGGCTTCCAGCACGCCGTCGTCGCCTATGAGCCGGTCTGGGCCATCGGCACCGGCCGTACCGCCTCCAAGGAACAGGCCCAGCAGGTCCATGCGTTCATCCGTGGCGAAGTGGCCAAGCTGGATGCTAGAATCGCCGATTCGTTGCCGATCCTGTACGGCGGCAGCGTGAAGCCCGACAACGCAGGGGAACTGTTCGCGCAGCCCGATGTCGATGGTGGGCTGGTGGGCGGCGCCTCGTTGGTCGCCGCGGACTTCCTGGCCATCGCCACTGCGGCGGCCGGGCGCTAATTAGTAATGTTGCCGGCCAACCGTCGGCACGAACATGTCCGAGGACGGATTCGAAATGCTGATGTTGATCCTCAATGTGGTCTACGTGCTGGTGGCCGTCGCCATGATCGCGCTCATCCTGATGCAGCGTGGTTCCGGTGCCGCTGCAGGCTCGGGTTTCGGTGCTGGCGCCTCGGGTACGGTGTTTGGCGCGCGTGGCGCGTCCAACTTCCTGTCCAAGTCGACCAAGTGGCTGGCCGTGGTGTTCTTCGGCATCAGCCTGTTCATGGCCTGGTACGCCAGCCATGGCTCGCGCCCGGCCACCCAGCAGGATCTTGGTTTGATGTCGGCCCCGGTCGCAACGACCCCGGTCGCCCCGGCAGGCGAGCTGCCGGCCGTGCCCAAAGCCCCGGAAACCGCTGTGCAGCAGTCGGTTCCGCAGGCTACTGTGCCGGCTCAGGCGGAAACGCCGAAATCTGGTGAAGAAAAGCCTTCGGAAGGCACCCAGACTCGCTGAAGACGGTTACAATATGCGGCGCACTGAGGGAATCCGATAGGGAAACCCCTCCTTGCGAACGTAAGCCCAGGTGGCGGAATTGGTAGACGCACTACCTTGAGGTGGTAGCGACTTAGGTCGTAGGGGTTCGAGTCCCCTCTTGGGCACCATTTTGTTTGTAAGCGGGTTCGTCTGGCGCGCAAAGCGCCAGGTAGCGGTATCCGTCCACTCCCCCATGCCAACACGCCTGCAGGCGTCGCGGCAGAGGCAAGAGAGAATCGCTGTGCTGGCCGAATATTTGCCGTCTCTGCTGTTTCTGATCGTTGCCACCGGTATCGGCGTTGCGCTGATGCTGGTTGGCCGATTCCTCGGTCCACGACGTCCTGATCTGAAAAAGCTCTCGCCGTACGAATGCGGCTTCGAGGCTTTCGAGGACGCGCGCATGAAGTTCGATGTGCGCTACTACCTGATCGCGATCCAGTTCATCGTATTTGACTTGGAAATCATCTTCATCGTGCCGTGGACCCAGGTCTTCATGGAGCTGGGCGCACGTTCGCTGGTCACGATGGGCCTCTTCGTAGGCATGCTTTTCCTCGGTTTCATTTACGTCTGGAAGAAGGGAGCGCTGGAATGGGAGTGATTCAGACGCTCGACGGCCTGATGAACAACCCGGTCCCGGAAGGGCGGGTCGACGACATCCTGCGCCCCGAAGGCGACAACCCGCTGCTGGAAAAGGGTTACCTGACCACCAGCGTCGACGCGCTGTTGAACTGGGCCCGTACCGGTTCGATGTGGCCCATGACCTTCGGTCTGGCCTGCTGCGCGGTCGAAATGATGCATGCCGGCGCCGCGCGCCTGGACCTTGACCGCTACGGTGTGGTGTTCCGCCCGTCGCCGCGTCAGTCCGACGTGATGATCGTGGCCGGCACCCTGGTCAACAAGATGGCCCCGGCCCTGCGCAAGGTCTACGACCAGATGCCGGACCCCAAGTGGGTCATCTCCATGGGCAGCTGCGCCAACGGTGGCGGCTACTACCACTACTCCTATGCAGTGGTTCGTGGCTGTGACCGCGTGGTGCCGGTGGACATCTATGTCCCCGGTTGCCCGCCAACCGCCGAAGCGCTGGTGTACGGGATCCTGCAGTTGCAGAAGAAGATCTGGCGTACGCAGACCATCGCCCGCTGACCTCCCTCCTGACTAGAGCACGCCAAGCCCCCATGGCAGAGCAAGCACCTTCCTTCATCGACCGACTCTCCGCACACTTTGCTGGTGCGCAGGTCTTCGTGGTCGAACCCCGCGGCGAAGTGACGCTGGAAGTGCCCGCCGCTGACTGGCATGCCACCGCTGTGGCGCTGCGCGACGTATTCGGTTTCGAGCAGGCCGTTGACCTGTGCGGCCTGGATTACCTCGGCTATGGCAGCGACGAATGGGATACGGCCGATGTTTCGTCCCAGGGCTTCAGCCGTGGCGTCGAGGGCAAGTCCGTCGGCCGTTTCGCCTGGGGTGAATTCCCCACCCGCGAAACCAGCGATGGCGCCCAGCCGCAGCCGATTCCGTTGCAGCGTTTCGCCGTGGTCGCCCAGCTGCGTTCCTACCAGCACAACCTCACCATGCGCATCCGTTGCTTTGCGCCGAATGAGGAACTGCCGGTGGTCGCCTCGCTGACCGATGTTTGGCCGGGCCTGAACTGGTTCGAGCGCGAAGCGTTCGACCTGTTCGGCGTGATCTTCGAAGGCCACCCGGACCTGCGCCGGATCCTGACCGATTACGGCTTCGTCGGCCATCCGTTCCGCAAGGATTTCCCGCTGATCGGCAACGTCGAAGTGCGCTACGACGAAGAAAAGAAGCGCGTGATCTACGAACCGGTCACCTCGGTGGAGCCGCGTGTCGGCGTGCCCCGCGTGATCCGTGACGATGCCCGTTTCCAGACCGCTGCCGGCGAAAGCGCGCAGACGGAGGCAGTAAAGTGAGTGCTGATCTGAGCAAGCGTGAACCCCAGGCCCACCAGGCCTTTGCGAGCAACCCGGCGGAACTGCGCCAGGAAATCCGCAACTACACGATGAACTTCGGTCCCCAGCATCCGGCCGCGCACGGTGTGCTGCGCCTGATCCTGGAAATGGACGGCGAAACCATCATGCGTGCAGATCCCCACGTGGGCCTGCTGCACCGTGGTACCGAAAAGCTGGCCGAGTCCAAGCCGTTCAACCAGTCGATCGGCTACATGGATCGCCTGGATTACGTGTCGATGATGTGCAACGAGCACGCCTACGTGCGCGCGATCGAAACCCTGATGGGGATCGAGGCGCCGGAGCGTGCGCAGTACATCCGCACCCTGTTCGACGAAATCACCCGCATCCTGAACCACCTGATGTGGCTGGGCTCCAACGCGCTCGATCTGGGCGCGATGGCGGTCATGCTGTACGCCTTCCGCGAACGCGAAGAGCTGATGGACTGCTACGAAGCAGTCTCCGGCGCGCGCATGCACGCGGCGTACTACCGCCCGGGCGGCGTCTACCGGGACCTGCCGGACCGCATGCCCAAGTACACCGAATCGCGCTGGCACAAGGGCAAGGCCCTGAAGAACCTCAACGCCGCGCGCGAAGGTTCGCTGCTCGATTTCCTCGAGAATTTCACCGTTGAATTCCCGAAGCGTGTCGACGAGTACGAAACCCTGCTCACCGACAACCGCATCTGGAAGCAGCGTACCGTCGGCATCGGCGTGGTCACCCCCGAACTGGCGCACGCCTGGGGCATGACCGGGGTGATGCTGCGTGGCTCGGGCGTTGCCTGGGATCTGCGCAAGAAGCAGCCGTATGCCAAGTACGATGCCGTCGATTTCGACATCCCGCTGGGCAAGGAAGGCGATTGCTACGATCGCTACCTGTGCCGCGTGGCCGAAATGCGCGAATCCAACCGCATCATCAAGCAGTGCGTGGCGTGGCTGAAGGCCAACCCGGGCCCGGTGATGGTGAAGAACTTCAAGGTCGCCCCGCCCAGCCGGGAAGACATGAAGGACGACATGGAAGCGCTGATCCATCACTTCAAGCTGTTCAGTGAAGGCTACTGCGTCCCGGCCGGCGAAACCTACGCCGCCGTCGAAGCGCCCAAGGGCGAGTTCGGCTGCTACCTGATGTCCGATGGTGCCAACAAGCCGTTCCGCGTGCACCTGCGCGCGCCGGGCTTTGCCCATCTGTCCTCGATCGACTCGATCGTGCGCGGGCACATGCTCGCCGACGTGGTGGCCATGATCGGCACCTACGATCTGGTGTTCGGCGAGGTGGATCGGTGATCGCATCCGCTTGCACGATGCCTGACACCCGCCGGCTGTTGCCGGCGCTGCAGGTTCTGGTTCTTAACGATTTCGTATTCGCTGAGGTCGGCCGATGAAGGCGACAGGTAATTTCGAGGCGGCGCGCGACGTCGACCCGATGGTGGTCTTGAGTGACAAGACCCGTGCGCACATCGATCACTGGCTGGCCAAGTTCCCGCCGGATCGCAAGCGCTCGGCTGTCCTGCAGGGCCTGCATGCCGCACAGGAGCAGAACGCGGGCTGGCTGACCGACGAGTTGATCGCCGGCGTCGCCAAGTACCTGGACCTGCCGCCGGTGTGGGCCTACGAAGTGGCCAGCTTCTACTCGATGTTCGAGCTGGAGAAGGTCGGCCGCCACAACGTTGCCTTCTGCACCAACATCAGCTGCTGGCTGAACGGCGCCGAGGACCTGGTCGCGCACGCCGAGAAGAAGCTCGGCTGCAAGACCGGTCAGTCCACCGCTGACGGCCGCATCTACCTCAAGCGTGAAGAAGAATGCCTGGCCGGTTGCGCCGGTGCGCCGATGATGGTCATCAATGGCCATTACCACGAGCGCCTGACCGTCGAGAAAGTCGACGAGCTGCTGGACGGGTTGGAGTAAGACATGGCACATCATCACGCACCCAGTGGTCCGGTCGGTCCCGCACCGTTGCCGCACCAGGTGGTCTACACCACCCTGCATTACGACACCCCGTGGTCGTATGAAAGCTACCTCAAGACCGGTGGTTACGCCGCCCTGCGCAAGATCCTCGAAGAGAAGATCTCGCCGGAGCAGGTCATCGAGATGGTCAAGCAGTCCAACCTGCGCGGCCGCGGTGGCGCCGGCTTCCCGACCGGCCTGAAGTGGTCCTTCATGCCCAAGGGCACCATGCAGAAGTACATCCTGTGCAACTCGGATGAATCCGAGCCGGGGACCTGCAAGGACCGCGACATCTTGCGTTACAACCCGCATTCGGTGGTGGAAGGCATGGCGATCGCCTGCTACGCCACCGGCTCGACCGTGGGCTACAACTACCTGCGTGGCGAGTTCCACCACGAGCCGTTCGAGAACTTCGAGCAGGCCCTGGCCGACGCGTACGCAAACGGCTGGCTGGGCAAGGACATCCTTGGCAGCGGCGTGGACATCGACATCTACGGCGCGCTGGGCGCCGGCGCCTACATCTGCGGCGAAGAAACCGCGCTGATGGAATCGCTGGAAGGCAAGAAGGGCCAGCCGCGCTACAAGCCGCCGTTCCCGGCCAACTTCGGCCTGTACGGCAAGCCGTCCACCATCAACAACACCGAGACCTATGCCTCGGTGCCGGCGATCATCCGCAACGGCCCCGAATGGTTCCAGGGCCTGAGCCTGACCAAGAACGGCGGTCCGAAGATCTTCTCGGTCTCCGGCTGCGTGCAGAAGGGCGGCAACTTCGAAGTGCCGCTGGGCACCACCTTCGACGAGCTGCTGGAAATGGCCGGTGGTCTGAAGCCGGGCCGGAAGCTCAAGGGCGCGGTCCCGGGCGGCGTCTCGATGCCGGTGCTGAAGGCCGACGAGCTCAAGGGCCTGCAGATGGACTACGACACCCTGCGTGCCCTGGGCACCGGGCTGGGGTCGGGCGCCATCGTGGTGCTGGATGACAGCGTCTGCTGCGTCAAGTTCGCCTGCCGCATCAGCCAGTTCTTCCACAAGGAATCCTGTGGGCAGTGCACCCCGTGCCGCGAAGGCACCGGCTGGATGCACCGCGTGCTCGAGCGCATCGTCGCCGGCAAGGCCACCATGGAAGACCTGCATCAGTTGAAGACGGTGGCCGGCCAGATCGAAGGCCACACCATCTGCGCGTTCGGTGAAGCGGCGGCATGGCCCATCCAGGGCTTCCTGCGCCAGTTCTGGGACGAATTCGAGTACTACATCGTCAACGGTCATTCGATGGTTGACGGCAAGAAGGTGGAGGCAGCCGCTGCATGAGCGCGCAACCCAACAATCCGGGCGTGACGCCGGCCGTGGTGCCCGAGGGACATGTCACCGTCGAAATCGACGGTCAGTCCCTGGTCGTGCCCAAGGGCTCGATGATCATCCAGGCCGCCGACAAGGCCGGCATCCCGATCCCGCGTTTCTGCTACCACGAGAAGCTGCCGATCGCGGCCAACTGCCGCATGTGCCTGGTCGACGTGGAGAAGTCGCCCAAGCCGGCACCGGCCTGCGCCACGCCGGTCATGGATGGCATGAAGGTCGCCACCCGCAGTGAAAAGGCGCTGAAGTTCCAGCGCTCGGTGATGGAATTCCTGCTGATCAACCACCCGCTGGATTGCCCGATCTGCGATCAGGGCGGCGAGTGCGAGCTGCAGGACGTGTCGCTGGGCTATGGCCGTTCGGTCAGCCGCTTCAATGAGCGCAAGCGCGTGGTGCCGGACGAGGACATCGGTCCGCTGGTGGCCACCGAGATGACCCGCTGCATCCAGTGCACCCGCTGCGTCCGCTTCACCGCCGACGTTGCCGGTACCTACGAACTGGGTGGCATGTACCGCGGTGAGAACCTGCAGATCGGCACCTACGACGGCAAGCCGCTGACCACCGAGCTGTCCGGCAACGTCGTGGACGTGTGCCCGGTGGGCGCGCTGACCAACAAGGTGTTCCAGTTCCGCGCCCGTCCGTGGGAACTGACCGCGCGCGAGTCGCTGGGTTACCACGACGCGATGGGCTCGAACCTGTTCCTGCACGTGCGTCGCGGCGAAGTGCTGCGCGCCGTGCCGCGCGACAACGAGTCGGTCAACGAATGCTGGCTGTCCGACCGCGACCGCTATTCGCACCAGGGCCTGTACAGCGAAGACCGTGCGGTCAAGCCGCTGCGCAAGGTCAATGGCGAGTGGAAGGAAGTGAGCTGGGCTGAAGGCCTGGCCGCTGCCAAGGAGATCTTCGCCGCCAACCAGGGCGACGACCTCGGCGTGCTGGTGCACCCGTCGGCCTCGAACGAGGAGGGCGCGCTGCTGGCCCGTCTCGCCACGGGCCTGGGCACCACGAACATCGATCACCGCATCAATAACCGCGACTTCTCCGACGCCGCCACCGCCGAAGTGTTCGGCCTGCCGCTGGCGGAGATCGAAGGCGCGGACAGCATCGTCGTGCTTGGCAGCAACATCCGCCACGAGCTGCCGCTGCTGCATGCCCGCTTGCGCAAGGCGCAGACCACGCGCAATGCGAAGATCCACGCCGTCAATCCGGTGGACTTCGATTTCGCGTTCAAGCTGGCCAGCAAGCAGATCGTCGCCCCGTCGGCCTTCATCGACGCACTGGGCAACGCCGAGCTGCGTGACGCCGTCAAGGCCGCCAGCAACGCCGTGCTGATCGTCGGTGGCATCGCCGAAAACCACCCGCAGGCTGCTGCGATCCGCGCCGCCGCGCGCGATTTCGCCGCCGCTACCGGTGCCAAGCTGTGCCGTATCCCGCAGGGTGCCAATGCCGTGGGCTTGTCCCGCGCCGGCGTGCTGCCGGCCGGCAAGGACGTCAACGCCATGCTGGCCCAGCCGCGCAAGGCCTATGCCATCTACGGCATCGAGCCGGGCCTGGACTTCGCCGACGCCGCCGCTGCCCGCAAGGCACTGGCCGGTGCGCAGGTGGTGGCCTTCAGCCAGTTCGCCTGTGCCTCCACCCGCGACGTGGCCGACGTGATCCTGCCGATCGGCGCGCTGCCGGAAGTGGATGCCACCCTGACCAACCTCGATGGTCGCGAGCAGTCGGCCCGTGCCGGCGGCAAGCTGCCGGGCGAGGCGCGTGAAGGCTGGCGTGTGCTGCGTGCGCTGGGCGGCGAGCTGGCCCTGGCCGGTTTCGAGTTCATCGACCTGGCCGGCCTGCGCGCCAGCCTGGCCCCGGTCAGCGTCACCGTGTCGACTTCGGCCGCAACGCCGCTGGCAGGCGAGGGGCTGGAAGTGACCTCGACCGCCGCGATCTACCGCACCGATGCGGTGGTCCGTCGCGCCCAGGCGCTGCAGTCGCATCCGCTCAACACCGCGCCGCGCATCGTGCTCAACACCGCCGATGCCGCCCGCCTGCAGTTGGCCGAAGGGCAGATGGCCAAGGTCGGCACCGATGCCGGCCGCGCCACCCTGCCGGTGGTGGTCGACGCCCGCGTCGCCGCGGGTTCGGTCTGGATTGAATCGGGCCACGGTGCAACCGCACCGCTGGGTGCCGCTCGCGTAACGGTGGTGGCTGCATGAACGAATTGCTGTTGAACGCGGTCGATCCGCTGCACCAGTGGCTGCTGTCACTGGGCGACATCGGCGCGCTGCTCTGGATCATCCTGAAGATCCTGGTGATCGCTATGCCGGTGATCATCTCGGTGGCGTTCTTCGTGGTCTGGGAACGCAAGCTGATCGGCTGGATGCATGTCCGCCACGGTCCGATGTATGTCGGCATGGGCATCTTCCAGGCCTTCGCCGACGTCTTCAAACTGCTGTTCAAGGAAATCATCCAGCCGGCCAGCTCGCACAAGGCGATGTTCATCCTTGCGCCGCTGATCACGCTCGGACCGGCCTTCGCGGCCTGGTCGGTGATTCCCTTCGATGCGAAGATCGTGCTGTCCAACGCCAACGCCGGCCTGCTGTACCTGCTGGCGATGACCTCGCTGGGTGTGTACGGCATCATCCTGGCGGGCTGGGCGTCCAACTCCAAGTACGCCTTCCTGGGTGCGATGCGCGCCTCGGCGCAGATGATCAGCTACGAAATCGCGATGGGCTTTGCCCTGGTCGGCGTGATGATCGCCTCGGGCAGCTTGAATCTGAGCAACATCGTGATGGCCCAGGCCGGCAGCTCCGGCTTCTTCGACTGGTTCCTGCTGCCGCTGTTCCCGCTGTTCATCGTGTACTGGGTGTCCGGCGTGGCCGAAACCAACCGCGCGCCGTTCGACGTGGTGGAAGGTGAATCGGAAATCGTGGCCGGCCACATGGTCGAGTACTCCGGCGGTGCGTTCGCGCTGTTCTTCCTGGCCGAATACGCCAACATGATCCTGATCAGCTTCCTGATCTCGATCTTCTTCCTCGGTGGCTGGCTGAGCCCGATCCAGGGCTGGGTCAACGCGGACATCTCGCCGTGGATCGACTGGCTGTGGAAGGGTGGTTGGCCGTGGCTGCTGCTGAAGGTGTTCTTCTTCGCCAGCGCCTACATCTGGTTCCGTGCCAGCTTCCCGCGCTTCCGTTATGACCAGATCATGCGTCTGGGCTGGAAGGTCTTCATTCCCCTCACCATCTTCTGGATCGCAGTGACGGCGGTGATGGTGTTCTACGGCGTGATCCAGAAGGGCGTCTAAGTGATGAATCGAATTACCCATTACTTCAAAAGCCTGCTGCTGCTCGAGCTGCTCGGTGGTCTGTGGTTGACCCTGAAGTACGCCTTCAAGCCCAAGTACACGCTGATGTACCCGATGGAGAAGTTCCCGCAGTCGCCGCGTTTCCGTGGCCTGCACGCGCTGCGTCGCTACCCCAACGGGGAAGAGCGCTGCATCGCCTGCAAGCTGTGCGAAGCGGTGTGCCCGGCACTGGCCATCACCATCGATTCGGCCAAGCGCGAGGACGGCAGCCGCCGTACCACCCGTTACGACATCGATCTGTTCAAGTGCATCTTCTGCGGCTTCTGTGAAGAAAGCTGCCCGGTGGACTCGATCGTCGAGACCCACATCCTCGAGTACCACTTCGAGAATCGTGGCGAGAACATCGTTACCAAGCCGCAGCTGCTGGCCATCGGTGATCGGCTTGAAGCCGAGATCGCCGAGCGTCGCGCCGCCGATGCCGCTTTCCGCTGAGGTCGAATGATGGATTGGGTAAATATCAGTTTCTGGGTCTTCTCCATCGTGGCGGGCATCTCCGCCGCGGCGGTGATCAGCGTGCGCAATCCGGTGTATGCCGTGTTGTGCCTGATCCTGACCTTCTTCTCCGTGGCCTGCATCTGGATCCTGGTCGGCGCTGAGTTCCTCGGCGTGGCCCTGGTGCTGGTGTACGTGGGCGCGGTCATGGTGTTGTTCCTGTTCGTGGTGATGATGCTCGACATCGATGCCACCAACCTGCGCGAAGGCTGGGTGCGTTACCTGCCGATCGGCCTGGTGGTCGCGGTCACAATGCTGGTGCAGATGCTGGTGCTGATCGGGGTGAAGGGCAGGGCGGTCAACCCGTTCCCGGCCGACAACGCCGCCGCACTGGCCGCCGACAGCTCCAACATCACCTGGCTGGCCCGCAGCCTGTTCACCGAGTACCTGCTGCCGTTCGAGTTCGCCGCCGTCATCCTGACCGTGGCCGTGGTGGCCGCCGTGATGCTGACCCTGCGTCGCCGCACCGGCCTGAAGACCCAGAACCCGAGCGAGCAGACCATGGTCAAGGGCAGCGACCGCCTGCGCATCGTCAAGATGGATGCCGAAAAGCCGTTGGTCCACACCAACACCAAGCCGTCCAGCGACGAGGAGGCAACGCCATGATCACCCTCGGCCATATCCTGGCGCTGGGCGCGCTGCTGTTCTGCATCAGCCTCGCCGGCATCTTCCTCAACCGCAAGAACATCATCGTGCTGTTGATGTCGGTCGAGCTGATGCTGCTGTCGGTCAACATCAATTTCGTCGGGTTCTCGCGGGAACTGGGTGATACGGCCGGACAGCTGTTCGTCTTCTTCATCCTGACCGTGGCCGCGGCCGAGGCCGCCATCGGCCTCGCGATCCTGGTAACCCTGTTCCGTAATCGCCGCACCATCAATGTCGGCGAAGTCGACTCGCTGAAGGGCTGATCCGTAGATGGAAATCACTCTCTCCAAGAGTCTGTTGATCGCAGTGGTGCTCGCACCGCTGATCGGCAGCATCATCGCTGGCCTGTTCGGCCGGCAGGTCGGTCGCATCGGCGCACAGACGGTCACCATCCTGGGCGTCGGCGCCAGCTGCATCATGTCCAGCTACGTGCTGTACATGCTGCTGTGGGGCGGCGCACAGCCGTACAACGAGAACATCTATACGTTCTTCGAAGTCGGCCAGTACTCGGCGCATGTCGGTTTCATGATCGACAAGCTGACGGCCATGATGATGGTCGTGGTGACCTTCGTGTCGTTCCTGGTGCACGTGTACACCATCGGCTACATGCAGGATGACCCGGGCTACCAGCGGTTCTTCAGCTACATCTCGCTGTTCACCTTCTCCATGCTCACCCTGGTGATGAGCAACAACTTCCTGCAGCTGTTCTTCGGCTGGGAAGCAGTGGGCCTGGTGTCGTACCTGCTGATCGGTTTCTGGTTCAAGCGCCCGACCGCGATCTTCGCCAACATGAAGGCGTTCCTGGTCAACCGCGTGGGTGACTTCGGCTTCATCCTGGGCATCGCCGGCGTGCTGTGGGTGTTCGGCTCGCTGGACTACGCCACCGTGTTTGCCAATGCGCCGATCCTGGGCAGCCCGCAGGCACAGATGCAGGTCTGGTCCGGCGCGATCACCCTGTTCGGCACCTCGTACCAGGTGCTGGACGCCCCGGTGATCTGGTCGATTGCCACCATCATCTGCATCTGCCTGTTCATCGGTGCGATGGGCAAGTCGGCCCAGGTGCCGCTGCACGTGTGGCTGCCGGACTCGATGGAAGGCCCGACCCCGATCTCGGCGCTGATCCACGCCGCGACCATGGTGACCGCGGGTATCTTCATGGTCACCCGCATGTCGCCGCTGTTCGAGCTGTCGCAGACCGCGCTGAACTTCGTGCTGTTCATCGGTGCCACCACCGCGTTCTTCACCGGCCTGATCGGCATCGTGCAGAACGACATCAAGCGCGTCGTCGCGTACTCCACGCTGTCCCAGCTGGGCTACATGACCGTGGCGCTGGGTGTGTCGGCCTATTCGGCCGCCGTGTTCCACCTGATGACCCACGCCTTCTTCAAGGCGCTGCTGTTCCTGGGTGCCGGCTCGGTCATCATCGCGATGCACCACGAGCAGGACATGCGCAAGATGGGCGGCCTGCGCAAGTACATGCCGATCACCTTCGTGACCATGTGGATCGGCACGCTGGCCCTGGTGGGTACGCCGTTCTTCTCCGGCTTCTACTCCAAGGACACCATCATCGAGGCGGCGCAGCACCACGCGCACGTGTCGCATAGCTGGGTGGCCACCTACGGCTACTGGGCGGTCCTGGGCGGCGTCATCGTGACCAGCTTCTACAGCTTCCGCCTGCTGTTCCTGACCTTCCACGGCAAGGAACGCTTCCGCGACGCACATGACGACCACGGCCATGGCCATGACGATCACCATGCCGACGCGCATGCGGTCGATGCCCATGCTGCCGATGCCCATCACGGCGACGCGCACCATGACGACCACGGCCATGGCCACGGTCCGCATGAGCCGCACGAAACCCCGTGGGTGGTCACGCTGCCGCTGATCCTGCTGGCGATCCCCTCGATCGTGATCGGCTTCTTCGGCATCGGTCCGATGCTGTACGGCACGGACTGGAAGGGCGCGCATGCCGAGCACGCGATCCCGGGCCAGGTGCATTCGTTCTTCACCGGCATCGTGGACTTCTACAACCCGTCCCGCGACACCATCGGTGCGCTGGCCGAAGAGTTCCATGGTCCGGTCGCGTTCGCGCTGCACGGCATGATGGCTCCGGCCTTCTTCCTGACCGTGGCCGGCTTCCTGCTGGCGGTGCTGTTCTACCTGTGGAAGCCGGAGCTGGCGGGCAAGGCCCGTTCGACCTTCGCGCCGCTGGTATCGGTGCTGGAGAACAAGTACGGCTTCGACAAGCTGTGGATCGGCGGTTTCGCCGGTGGCGGCATCAAGCTGGGTAAGGTTTCGCGCGCGATCGACACGAATATCGTCGATGGTGTGGTGGTCAACGGTTCGGCTCGCCTGATCGATCTGGCGGCCAACCTGCTGCGTCGCACCCAATCCGGTTTCCTCTATCACTACGCCTTCGCGATGATCATCGGCCTGATTGCCCTCCTGGGCGTCCTGATGCATTACCTGCGTTGATGACCTGTACGGAATAAGAAGACGTGTCGAACTGGCCCCTACTCAGTGTTCTCATCTGGCTGCCGATCCTCGGCGGTGCCTTGATCCTTGCCATCCGTGACGCCCAAACTGCCCGCTGGGCGTCGCTGGGCGTAGCGGTGCTGACCTTCGTGGCCAGCCTGTCGCTGCTCAGCGGCTACGACGTGGGGAACGACGCGCTGCAGTTCGTCGAAACCCGCGCCTGGATCCCCGCCTACAAGATCGGCTACAACCTGGGCGTGGACGGCATCGCGATCGCGCTGATCCTGCTGACCACCCTGGTGTCGGTGCTGGCCCTGATCGGCGCCTGGAGCGCCATCGACAAGCGCGTCAACCAGTACGTGGCCGCCTTCCTGATCCTGGAAGGCGTCACCGTCGGCATCTTCGCGGCCACCGACGCGATGCTGTTCTACGTGTTCTTCGAGGCCATGCTGATCCCGATGTTCCTGATCATCGGTGTCTGGGGTGGTCCGCGTCGCATCTACGCCGCGTTGAAGTTCTTCCTGTACACCTTCCTCGGCTCGGTGCTGATGCTGGTGGCCCTGATCTACCTGTATCTGAAGGGCGGCAGCTTCCAGCTGGCCGACCTGTACCAGCTGCAGCTGTCGGGCAAGGAACAGACCTGGATCTTCTTCGCCTTCCTGATCGCGTTTGCGGTCAAGGTGCCGATGTTCCCGGTGCACACCTGGCTGCCCGACGCGCACGTGGAAGCCCCCACCGCCGGTTCGGTGATCCTGGCGGCCATCGCGCTGAAGATCGGTGGCTACGGCTTCCTGCGCTTCAACCTGCCGATCGTCCCGGACGCGTCGCAGGAATGGGCCTGGCTGGTGATCACGCTGTCGCTGATCGCCGTCATCTACGTCGGCCTGGTCGCCCTGGTGCAGGACGACATGAAGAAGCTGATCGCCTATTCGTCGATCGCGCACATGGGCTTTGTCACCCTGGGCACCTTCATCGCGCTGTGGCTGGTTCGTGATGCAGGCAACCCGGACGCGGCCCGCCTGGGCCTGCAGGGCGCGATGGTGCAGATGGTGTCGCACGGCTTCGTATCCGGTGCGATGTTCTCGTGCGTGGGCGTGCTCTACGACCGCATGCATTCCCGCCGCATCGCCGATTACGGCGGCGTGGTCAACGTGATGCCGTGGTTCGCCACCTTCGCCATGCTGTTCTTCATGGCCAATGCCGGCCTGCCGGGCACCAGCGGTTTCGTCGGTGAGTTCATGATCATCATGGCCAGCTTCCAGCGCAATCCGTGGCTGGCACTGGGTGCGGCAAGCACCCTGGTGATCACGGCGGCCTATACGTTGTGGCTGTACAAGCGCGTGTTCTTCGGTGAAGTGGCCAATGCCCATGTCGCCGAACTGAAGGACATCAACGGTCGCGAGTGGCTGGTGTTGGGTGTATTTGCCGTGGGCACGCTTGCCCTGGGCCTGTACCCCAAGCCGCTGACCGACCTGATGGAGCCCTCGATCGCGAAGCTGGCGATGCAGATCGCATCCAGCAAGCTGCTGTAATCGGGCCGTCGAGAGTATTGATTCCAGGATTTGATGATGACCACCTCGCCGCTGTTGCCGTTGACCGCCGCCGACCTGCCGCCGCTCGCTCCCGAGCTGGTGCTGATTGGTAGTGCGTTCGCCCTGTTGATCCTGGATCTGTTCATCAGTGAGAAGAACAAGATCTGGACCCACCTGCTGTCGGTCGCCGCGCTGGCCGCGGTGCTCTTCATGCTCGCCGCCGGAGTGGGCGGGCAGGGCGAGGTCTTCCACGGCATGTTCGTCCGCGATACCGCGGCGGACGTGATGAAGACCGTGATCGTGCTGTGCAGTGGCCTGACCCTGATCTACGGCTGGAGCTACCTGCGCGAGCGCAAGCTGTACCAGGGCGAGATCCCGGTGCTGATCCTGTTCGGCACCGCCGGCATGATGATCCTGGTGTCGGCCGGCAGCCTGTTGATGGTGTACCTGGGCCTGGAGCTGCTGGCCCTGTGTTCGTACGCGCTGGTGGCCAGCAACCGTGAGAACGGCTTGGCCTCCGAAGCCGCGATGAAGTACATCGTGCTGGGTTCGCTGGCCTCGGGCCTGCTGCTGTACGGCATGTCGCTGATCTACGGGGCGACCGGTTCGCTGCACCTGGACGCCATCCACGCCGCCATTCCGCATTCGGAAGAGCGCGTGCTGCTGCTGACCGGCGCGGTGTTCATGATTGCCGGTGTGGCCTTCAAGCTGGGCGCGGCACCATTCCACATGTGGCTGCCCGACGTGTATCAAGGTGCACCGGCGCCGATCGCGCTGTTCATCAGCTCGGCACCGAAGCTGGCCGCGTTCGGCATGGCTTACCGCCTGCTGGAAGTGGGCGTGGGCCCGCTGTCGGACGAGTGGAAGTACCTGATTGGCGGTCTGGCGGCCTTGTCGCTGGTGATCGGTAACCTGATGGCGATCGCGCAGACCAACCTGAAGCGCATGCTGGCCTACTCGACCGTGTCGCACATCGGCTTCCTGCTGCTGGGCATTGCCGGCGGTGGCGAGCAGGGTTACGCGGCGGCGCTGTTCTACGCGCTGAGCTACGCGATCATGTCGACCGCCGGCTTCGGCGCGATCATTGCGCTGTCGCGCAGCGGCTTTGAAGCCGAGAACATCGACGACTTCAAGGGTCTGAACGCCCGCAACCCGTGGATGGCCGGCCTGGTGCTGTGCATCATGGCGTCGATGGCCGGTATCCCGCCGTTCCTGGGCTTCTGGACCAAGCTGGCCGTGCTGGGCGCGGCGATCAACGGCGGCATGCTGTGGTTGGCGATCCTCGGCGT
This sequence comes from Stenotrophomonas sp. 364, assembly GCF_009832905.1. Taxonomy (NCBI): domain Bacteria; kingdom Pseudomonadati; phylum Pseudomonadota; class Gammaproteobacteria; order Lysobacterales; family Lysobacteraceae; genus Stenotrophomonas; species Stenotrophomonas sp. 364. The sequence continues at coordinate 2,830,776 of NZ_CP047135.1, read as the reverse complement.
GTTGTGCGCGGTGGTCGGCTGCTTCTACTACCTGCGCGTGATCAAGGTGATGTACTTCGATGAGCCGGTGGGCGAGCCGCTGCCGGCCAACAACGACCGCGTGCTGGGCGTGGTGCTGGGCGTGAATGCCTTGGCGCTGCTGGCTCTGGGCCTGTCGTGGAACCCGATCATGGTCTGGTGCCAGCAGGCATTTTCACATCTTGCGTAAAAAACGATACAAAACTGCGCAAATCGTGTAATATTCGTTTCCTGAGTTGTTGCTGCAGCGGTTTCGCCAGAAGATCGTTGCAAGGTACCCACCGTTGGTTGGTACCCCGGCATCATCCGCTTTTGATGCGGGGTGGAGCAGTCTGGCAGCTCGTCGGGCTCATAACCCGAAGGTCGCAGGTTCAAATCCTGCCCCCGCTACCATATAGCTCCGGTGCAAGCCGGAGACAGTGGACGAATCAAGCGACCCCGGAAACGGGGTCGCTTTTTTCGTTGTATGCCCAAGGCGTTGGCCGGCTGCTCCGGCTGCTCCGGCTGCTCCGGACGTTTCGGACGTTTCGGTAGAGCCGACTGCCAGTCGGCTGCTTCGCACGTTGCGGGTAGAGCCGACCGTTGGTCGGCTGCCTTTCCTGGGCGCCGGACGATATGTTTCACCAAGGGGTTGCACGGGAATGAAAACTCCCTTACAATTCCGCTTCTGCTGCGGGGTGGAGCAGTCTGGCAGCTCGTCGGGCTCATAACCCGAAGGTCGCAGGTTCAAATCCTGCCCCCGCTACCACAGAAAATCTGCAGTGCAGATGCAGTAGACGAAGAAGCGATTCCGGAAACGGGGTCGCTTTTTTCGTTGTGGGGTTTGGTTTGTTTTTTCGAGGCAAAAGGCAAAAGGCAAAAGCAACCGCTGAAGCCAGGGCCAGATCAAATTCGGTGCGCCGGCATCTGGGAGGGCGCTGGCATGGGTGGGCTCGCGGGGCACGCTGCAAGTCCCGCTCCGCGCCCGGCCCAGCCGCTGGCGGCTGTGCGTTCGGGCGCATGCGAGGCAGTGCCTCGCATGCAATGCGACCTCACCCATGTAAGCTCCGCCAGCGCATCCATGCGCTGGAGGGCCCCGCAATCCCACCCATGCCAGCGCCTCCGTAGAGTGTCGGTGTGCAACGAAGATTAACGCCGGCTCTGCTTTCGATCTCTGTCGCCGTGTTGCGGTGCTGAGTTTGGTCGGGTGTGTTGTTTGGGTTTGTTGAGTTGGTGGTGCGGGGTAGGGCGGGGATCTGGCTTGGCTGTTGGGCGTAGCGCTGCCTTGTTTGATCTCAGTGACTGGCCCATATGCATCCAGGTGCCGGTGCGGGTGGGTTGGCGGGACCGTTGGGCGCCATGGATGGCGCCCACGAGCCTCCATGGATGGATTCACGGCGTGTCCCGCCAACCCAGCCGCGCCGGTGCCCGCCACGCAAGCGATCCGCCCGCCTTTGATCTACCCGCTAAAAGCCCGCCCCCCCGTTCAGCTTTCGCAATAGCCACCCCGCAGAAGCCCCTGGCCATTGCACCAGCGCGGTGCAACGGCTATCATCAGCGGCTTAGCGGACTGTCCATGCATATCCTTTCAACGGATGTGAATGCGGCCCGCGACCGGCTTCCAGGAACGGCACCCTGTACCCAGGCCACCGTGACCCCCCGGAAGACTGGGCTCGCAGGAATACACACCGCGTGTGTTCCCGCTACCGGAATCCAGCATGACCGGAGTTGTACCGGACAAGGGGCCCAGCGGGCCCTTTGTTGTTTCCGGAACATGTTCAGTAGAGCCCGGCCAGCGTGACTGGCCAACCCGTATCTCTTTCAACGAATCAAGGCCGACTGTGAGCGACAAGGCAACCGAAATCGCGAATCTGCTCGCCCCCACCGTTCAGTCGCTGGGTCTCGAGCTGCTGGGCGTGGAATATCTCACTGCCCCGGGTGGTGCGACGCTGCGCCTTTACATCGACGTGCCGCTGGCCGAACAGCCCGAGCGTATCGTCAACATCGACGACTGCGAACGCGTAAGCCGCGAAGTGTCCGCGCAGCTGGACGTCGAAGACCCGATCAGCGCCAATTACACCCTGGAAGTGTCCTCTCCCGGTGTGGATCGCCCGCTGTTCACCGCAGAACAATTCGAGCGTGCCATCGGCGAATCGGCCAAGGTCACGCTCAAGCTCCCGCAGGACGGCCGTCGTCGCCTGCAGGGCGAGATTCTCGCAGTAGACAACGAGCAGGGTACCGTCACCTTCAAGGTCGACAACGCCCCGTTCACCGCCGACGTCGAGAATATCGACAAGGCACGCATCATGCCGGACTGGGCCGCCCTCGGCCTCGCTCCGACCAAACCGACTGGCCCGGCACCCAAGCAGGGTGGCAAGGCGAACAAGAAACCATCCAACGAGCCGGCGGCCAAAAAGCCGCGCGCGGAGTGAGCCAATGAGCAAGGAACTTTTGCTGGTAGTGGATGCGGTCGCCAATGAAAAGGGCGTTCCGCGTGAAGTGATCTTCGATGCCATCGAGGCAGCATTGGCGTCGGCTGCGAAAAAGCGCTACCCCGACGAAGAAGTGCTGGCCCGTGTGTCGATCGACCACAAGGACGGCAACTACGAAACCTTCCGCCGCTGGGAAGTGGTGGCCGATGACGTGGTCATGGAGTCCCCGGACCGCCAGATCCGCCTGATGGATGCCATCGACGAAGCCGAAGGCGTCGAAGTTGGCGATTACATCGAAGAACAGATCGAAAACCCCGACTTCGGCCGCATCGCGGCCCAGGCCGCCAAGCAGGTCATCGTCCAGCGCGTTCGCGAAGCCGAGCGCCAGCAGGTCGTGGATGCATGGAAGGACCGCGTCGGCGAACTGGTCACCGGTGTGGTCAAGCGCGCCGAGCGCGGCAACATCTATGTGGACCTCGGTGGCAACGCCGAAGCCTTCATCCCGAAGGACAAGGGCATTCCGCGCGACGTCCTGCGCGCCGGCGACCGCGTCCGCGGTTACCTGGCCGAAGTCCGTTCGGAACCGCGTGGCCCGCAGCTGTTCATCAGCCGCGCCGCCCCGGAATTCATGATCGAACTGTTCAAGCTCGAAGTGCCGGAAGTCGGCCAGGGCCTGGTCGAGATCAAGGCCTGTGCACGTGACCCGGGCGACCGCGCCAAGATCGCCGTGCTGGCCCACGATTCGCGTACCGATCCGATCGGTGCCTGCATCGGCATGCGCGGTTCGCGCGTCCAGGCCGTGTCCAACGAACTCAACGGCGAGCGCGTGGACATCGTGCTGTGGAACGAGAACCCGGCCAACTTCGTCATCAACGCGATGGCGCCGGCGGAAGTCCAGTCGATCATCGTCGACGAAGAAAAGCACTCCATGGACCTGGCCGTCGCTGAAGAGCGCCTGGCCCAGGCGATCGGCAAGGGCGGCCAGAACGTGCGCCTCGCCAGCCGCCTGACCGGCTGGCAGCTCAATGTGATGACCCAGGACCAGGTGACCGCCAAGTCCGAGGCAGAGCAGGGCGTTGCCCGCCAGCTGTTCATGGACAAGCTGGAAGTGGATGAAGAAATCGCCGCCATCCTGGTGACCGAAGGCTTCAACACCGTGGAAGAAATCGCCTACGTCCCGGTCGGCGAACTGCTGGCCGTGGAAGGCTTCGACGAAGACATCGTCGAAGAGCTGCGTGCCCGTGCCCGCGATGCGCTGCTCAACGAGGCGCTGGCGGTGGAAGAAGGTCTGGAAGACGGTTCGCCGTCCGACGACCTGCTCGCCCTGGAAGGCATGGACGAGGCAACTGCCTACGCCCTGGCCGGTCATGGCGTGCGTACCAGTGAGGACCTGTCGGACCTGGCCGCCGACGAGATCCTCGAGTTCGGTATCGAGGACCTGGACCAGGAGCGCGCCGCCGCCCTGATCCTGGCCGCCCGAGCCGAGGAGATCGCCCGCCTGGAGCGCGGCGAATGAGCCAGCGATGAACAGTGCCCTGACCCGCTCAGGGCTTAGACTCCGCGCTGCCTTCGCACGTTTCGAGGGAGCGCCAACCAGATCATAGGATCCGAATGTCGCAGCAAACCACCATCCGCAAGCTTGCCGAACTGGTCAACACCCCGGTCGATAAACTGCTTGTACAGCTTGCCGAAGCCGGCATGAAGTTCAGCGGTCCCGACCAGGTCGTGACCAGCACCGAGAAGGTGAAGCTCCTGGGCTTCCTTCGTCGTTCGCACGGCAAGACCGAGCAGCCCGTCGAGAGCACCGACGACGCCGCCAAGAAGATCACCCTCAACCGTCGCAAGTTGCAGGAAGTGACCGTCAGCGCCGGCCGCAGCAAGACCACTGTCAACGTGGAAGTGCGCCAGAAGCGCACCTACATGAAGGACGCCAGCGGCAAGCCGATGACGGCGGATGAAGAGCGCGCCGACATCCTGCGCAAGCTGGAGGAATCCCGCCAGCGCAATCTGGACGAGCAGCGCGCACTGGCCGAAAAGGACCGTGCACGCGACGAGGAAATCGCCCGCAAGCGTCAGGAAGAAATCGACGCCAAGGAGCGTGCCGAAGCCGAGCGCAAGGCGGCTGAAGCTGCTGCGGAAGCGGCCAGGAACGCACCGCCGGCACCAGCGCCGGCCGCTGCCAAGCCGGCCGCTGCTGCCGATGCACCGGCCCGTGCCGCGCGCCCGTCGGCGCCGTCGGCTGCGCGTCCGGCCCCGCGTTCGGACGACCGCAACTCGAACAACAACAACAACCGTCCGGGCGCCAAGCGTGACGACGAGGGTGGCAACCGCTTCGCCGGTCAGCTGCACCTGTCGGCCGCCGACCGTGCCCGTCGCGGCAACAACAGCAACTCGCGTGGTCGCCCGACCGGGCGTACCCAGCACGGCGGCCGTCGTGACAGCAACCAGTCGCGCAGCGGCGGCGGTGCCCATGGTTTCGAACGTCCGGTCGCTCCGATCGTGCGTGACGTCACCATCGGCGACACCGTCACCGTGGCCGACCTGGCCCAGAAGCTGGCCCTGAAGGGCGGCGATGTGGTCAAGGCGCTGTTCAAGATGGGCGTCATGGCGACCATCACCCAGACCATCGACCACGACACCGCCGCGCTGGTGACCGAAGAACTCGGCCACAACGTGATCCGTGCCAATACCAACGACGCCGAAGACGCGCTGCTGGCGCTGGCCGGTGGCAACCAGGGCGAGCCGACGGCACGTCCGCCGGTGGTCACCATCATGGGCCACGTCGACCACGGCAAGACCTCGCTGCTGGATTACATCCGCCGCACCAAGGTCGCCACGGGCGAAGCCGGTGGCATCACCCAGCACATCGGTGCATACCACGTTGAAACGCCGAAGGGCGTGATCAGCTTCCTGGATACCCCGGGCCACGCGGCGTTTACGTCCATGCGTGCCCGCGGTGCCAAGCTGACCGACATCGTGGTGCTGGTGGTGGCGGCCGACGACGGCGTGATGCCGCAGACCAAGGAAGCCATCCAGCATGCGCGTTCGGCCGGTGTGCCGCTGATCGTGGCGATCAACAAGATCGACAAGGCCGGTGCCGACCCGATGCGCGTCAAGAACGAGCTGCTCGGTGAGCAGGTCGTGTCCGAAGACTTCGGTGGCGACATCCAGATGGTCGAAATCTCGGCCAAGGCTGGCCTGGGCATCGACGACCTGCTCGACGCGATCTCGGTCCAGGCCGAACTGCTCGAACTGAAGGCCGTGCCCGATGGCCGCGCCAGCGGTGTAGTCATCGAGTCCTCGCTGGACAAGGGCCGCGGCCCGATCGCCACCGTGCTGGTGCAGCAGGGCTCGCTGAAGAAGGGCGACTACCTGGTATGCGGTATCCAGTACGGCCGCGTGCGCGCCCTGTTCGACGAAACCGGCAAGCAGCCCGACCAGGCTGGCCCGTCGATTCCGGTGCAGGTGCTGGGTCTGTCCGGCGTGCCGGATGCCGGCGATGATTTCGTGGTGGTCGAAGACGAGCGTCTGGCCAAGGACGTCGCGCAGCAGCGCGAAACCAAGCGCCGCGAATCGCGCCTGGTGCAGTCGGCCGGCAGCCGCATGGAAGACATCATGGCAACCCTGGGCAAGGGCGATGGCCAGCAGGTGCTGAACCTGGTGATCAAGGCCGACGTGCAGGGTTCGGTGCAGGCGCTGAGCCAGGCGCTGGTCGCGCTGTCCAACGAAGACATCCGCATCAACGTGATCCACTCCGGCGTGGGCGGCATCACCGAGTCGGACGCCAATTCGGCGGTTGCCTCCAAGGCCACAGTGATCGGCTTCAACGTGCGTGCGGATGCTTCGGCCCGTCGCATCATTGAATCCAACGGCGTGGACCTGCGTTACTTCTCGATCATCTATGACGTGATCGATCAGGTGAAGCAGGTGGCGTCCGGTCTGCTCGGCGTGGAAATCCGCGAAGAGATCATCGGTATCGCCCAGGTTCGCGATGTGTTCCGCAGCTCGAAGTTCGGCGCAGTCGCTGGCTGCATGATCATCGAAGGTACGGTCAAGCGCAGCAAGCCGATCCGTGTCCTGCGCGACAGCGTGGTGGTGTTCGAAGGCGAGCTGGAATCGCTGCGCCGCTTCAAGGAAAACGTCGAGGAAGTCCGCAACGGTACCGAATGCGGTATCGGCGTGAAGGCCTACAACGACGTCAAGCCGGGTGACCAGATCGAGTGCTTCGAGCGTATCGAAGTGCCGCGCACCCTGTAATGTTCCAGGCCGGACCGCCTCGCGCGGTCCGGTTCTTTCCGTTTGATCCGCACCACCTTTTCAAGACGAGCCTGCCTACCGTGCCAAAGACCTTCCATCGAACCGACCGTGTTTCCGCCCAGATCCGCCGTGAGCTGGGAACGCTCGTGCACAACGCGGTGCGTGAACACGGCTTGCCTTCGGTGAGCGTCTCCGACGTGGAAATCACCCGTGACATGGCGCATGCCAAGATCTTCGTCACGGCGCTGATGCCCGAACGTTCGGTAGAAGCCATGAAGGGCCTGAAGGAACTGGCCTGGGGGCTGCGCATGGAACTGGCGCGTGCCATGAAGCTGCGCCACGTGCCCGAGCTGCACTTCCACTACGATGATTCGGTGGATCGCGGCGAGCGCATCGACAACATCCTGCGTGATCTGCCCGATACGCTGGCGGCCGAAAAGAGCCGGCAGCCCGAGGAAGACGCCGGGGATGGCGACGCGGACGAAAGCGGCAAGAAATCGGATTGATGGACCAACAGCCCGCAAGGGCTGTTGTCTTATGGGGCGGTGCGCGTGTCGACCACGACCGCACCGTCGACCGCCGGACCTGCCGGCAGCGCCGCATGGCGCCGAGTGAAACCACGACATGGCACCCCGAATCACATTCCGTCGCCTGGACGGCATCCTGCTGCTCGACAAGCCGGGCGGCATGAGTTCCAACGCCGCGCTGCAGATCGCGCGGCGCCTGTACCGCGCCGAGAAGGGCGGCCACACCGGCAGCCTGGACCCGCTGGCCACCGGCCTGCTGCCGCTGTGCTTCGGCGAGGCCACCAAGATTGCCGGGCTGCTGCTCGGCTCGGCCAAGGCCTACGACGCCGAGGTGGTGCTGGGCCAGACCACAGATACCGACGATTCCGACGGCGCGGTGCTGCGCGAACGGCCGGTGCCGGCGATCAGCGCCGATGCGCTGGAGGCTGCACTGGCCCCCTTGAAGGGGCGCATCCTGCAGCGCGCGCCGATCTACTCCGCGCTCAAGCAGGGCGGCGAACCCTTGTACCTGAAAGCGCGCCGTGGCGAGGTCATCGAGGCACCGGAGCGCCAGGTGGAGGTGCACGCCATCGAGGTGCTGGAGCAGCAACCGACCCGGCTGCGCCTGCGCGTGACCTGCGGTTCAGGCACCTATATCCGCAGCCTGGCACGCGACCTCGGCGAAACGCTGGGCTGTGGGGCGCACATCGCCGGCCTGCGCCGGCTGTGGGTGGATCCCTTCCGCGACGCGCCGATGGTGTCCCTGGACACCTTGCGGACGTTGGTGGAGCAGGGCGACGAGGCGGCCATCGATGCCCTGTTGCTGCCACTGGACGCCGGGCTGGCGCACTATCCGCGGGTTACCCTGGACGCTGAACAGACCCCGCGCTTCTGCGTCGGCCAGCGCCTGCGCGACCCGTCCTGGGCCCAGGGCACGGTGGTGGTGTATGGCCCGGACGAGGCCATCCAGGGCCTGGGCCAGGTCGACGAGAACGGCCGGCTGGGGCCGCAGCGGCGCTTCAACCTGGCCGGGCAGGGCTGACCCCGGCGCAGCCGGTCCTTGTCCCGGCGGGCTGCGCCCGTTACAATTTCGCGGCCTTTTCAGGCTTCCCGCGTTCTGCGGGTTCATCCTTTCGTTCACGGCGAGTCACGCGGTACGTCAATGGGACGTTTCTGCGGGCCACGCATCCAAGAGAAAACTGATATGTCGATCGACACCCAGAAGGTCATTGAAGACAACAAGCGCAGCGCCACCGACACCGGCTCCCCGGAAGTCCAGGTCGCCCTGCTGACCGCCCGCATCGAACTGCTGACCGGCCACTTCAAGACCCACAAGAAGGATCACCACAGCCGCCGCGGTCTGCTGCAGATGGTCAACCGCCGCCGCAGCCTGCTCGACTACCTGAAGAAGAAAGACGCTCCGCGTTACAAGGCCCTGATCGAAAAGCTCGGCCTGCGTCGCTAAGCAGGAATCCCAACCGCGGCGCAGGAATGCGCCGCGGTTTTGTTTTGGTAGTACCGCATCAAACGCCTGGGCCGGACAACCGGTCACCCGTCGGCGGCAAGGGTCGCCCGCGGTCCATTCGAAGAAAGCATCATCCCAAGGACATCCCCCGTGGCAAAAATCACCAAAACCTTCCAGTACGGCAAGCACACCGTCACGCTTGAGACCGGCGAAATCGCCCGCCAGGCCGGTGGCGCCGTCATCGTCAAGTTCGACGACACCGTGCTGCTGGTCTCCGCCGTGGCTGCCAAGAGCGCGCGTGAGGGCCAGGACTTCTTCCCCCTGACCTGTGACTACCAGGAGAAGTTCTACGCCGGTGGCCGTATCCCGGGTGGCTTCTTCAAGCGCGAAGGCCGCGCGACCGAAAAAGAGACGCTGATTTCGCGCCTGATCGATCGTCCGATCCGCCCGCTGTTCCCGGAAGACTACAAGAACGAAGTTCAGATCATCGCCACCGTGATGTCGCTGAACCCGGACATCGACGGCGACATCGCCGCGCTGATCGGCGCCTCGGCTGCACTGTCGCTGGCCGGCACCCCGTTCAAGGGTCCGATCGCCGCTGCCAAGGTGGGTTACAAGAACGGTGAGTACATCCTCAACCCGACCGTGACCGAACTGAAGGATTCGGAGCTGGAACTGGTTGTCGCCGGTACCGCCAACGCCGTGCTGATGGTGGAATCCGAAGCCGCGCTGCTGTCCGAAGACGTGATGCTGGGCGCCGTGACCTTCGGTCACCGCGAAATGCAGAAGGTCATCAACGCGATCAACGAGCTGACCGTGGAAGCCGGCACCAAGCCGTCCACCTGGGTTGCCCCGGCCAAGAACGAGGTGCTGATCAGCGCCCTGCAGGAAGCCATCGGCCCGCGTCTGGGCGAAGCCTTCCAGGTGCGCGACAAGCTGCAGCGTCGCGACGCCATCTCGGCGATCAAGAAGGACGTGGTCGAGTCGCTGGCTGGCCGCGTGGCCGCTGAAGGCTGGAACCCGGCCGAGCTGTCGAAGGAATTCGGCGAGCTGGAATACAGCACCATGCGCAACTCGGTGCTGGACACCAAGGTCCGCATCGACGGCCGTGCGCTGGACACCGTCCGCCCGATCTCGGTGAAGACCGGCATCCTGCCGCGTACCCATGGTTCGTCGCTGTTCACCCGCGGTGAAACGCAGGCCATCGTGACCATCACGCTGGGCACCGCCCGCGACGGTCAGGTGATCGACGCCGTGTCCGGTGAGTACAAGGACAACTTCCTGTTCCATTACAACTTCCCCCCCTACTCGGTGGGTGAGACCGGCCGCATGATGGGCCCGAAGCGTCGCGAAATCGGCCACGGCCGCCTCGCAAAGCGCGGCGTGCTGGCAGTGATGCCGTCGCTGGAATCCTTCCCGTACACGATCCGTGTGGTGTCGGAAATCACCGAATCCAACGGCTCCTCGTCGATGGCCTCGGTCTGCGGTTCCTCGCTGGCCCTGATGGACGCCGGCGTGCCGGTCAAGTCGCCGGTGGCCGGTATCGCCATGGGTCTGGTCAAGGAAGGCGAGCGCTTCGTCGTCCTGTCCGACATCCTGGGTGACGAAGATCACCTGGGTGACATGGACTTCAAGGTCGCCGGTACCGCTGAGGGCATCTCCGCCCTGCAGATGGACATCAAGATCGAAGGCATCACCGAAGAGATCATGAAGCAGGCTCTGCAGCAGGCCAAGGCTGGCCGTCTGCACATCCTGGGCGAAATGGCCCACGGCCTGACCGCCCCGCGCCAGGAGCTGTCGGACTACGCGCCGCGCCTGCTGACCATCAAGATCCACCCGGACAAGATCCGCGAAGTGATCGGCAAGGGTGGTTCGACCATCCAGGCCATCACCAAGGAAACCGGCACCCAGATCGACATCCAGGATGACGGCACCATCGTCATCGCGTCGGTCAATGCCATCGCTGCGCAGGCCGCCAAGGCCCGCATCGAGCAGATCACCTCGGACGTCGAGCCGGGCCGCATCTACGAAGGCAAGGTCGCCAAGATCATGGACTTCGGTGCGTTCGTCACCATCCTGCCGGGCAAGGATGGCCTGGTGCACGTGTCGCAGATCTCCAGCGACCGCGTCGAGAAGGTCGGCGACGTGCTGAAGGAAGGCGATGTGGTCAAGGTCAAGGTGCTGGAAGTCGACAAGCAGGGCCGTATCCGCCTGTCGATGAAGGCCGTCGAAGAAGGCGAAGGCGCCGTCGCCGAGTAATCGGCCGGGCCGGTGGCGCGGCAGGTGGGGACCGTTGGTCCTCACCCCTGCGCCTCACGACTTCGAACAACAAAAAAGCGGGCTTCGGCCCGCTTTTTTGTGCCCGTCGGTCTGTAACCCGGCCGACGATACTCTCCAGGCAGGCGCCTACGCCTGGCTCTCGTCCTCATCGTCGCCCACACCCCGCCACCACACCGTGCCTTCTTCCGGTGCACTTTCCTCGCATGGCGGGCTCTCGATCGCATCGACGCTGCGCCCCGGCCCCGCGGCCACCCAGTTGGCCAGCAGCCGCTCCACCGCCGCCTTGCCCTGCGCGCCGATGCCCAGGTTGCGTTCGACCTGCCAGTCATCGTTGCTGGCGCCGCCTTCATCGTGGTCGGTGTCGGCCGCATCGCCCCGGTGGTGGCCGACGCCATAGCTGCACCGCAGGCACAGCGTCACGAGCGACGCGGTCCAGTCTTCCACGTAGCCGATGCCGGGCAGTTCGGCCTGCTGCAGCTCGTCCAGGTCGTCGGCAGACGGGCAGCGGATGAAGGCCACGAAAGTGCGGTGGTCCGAGCGCTGCAGGATCTGCAGGGCGTTGAACACCGGCACCGTGCCGTCATCCAGCGCGCGCTCGCCGGTCTTGGCGCCGTCATGCAACACGATGTCGAACAGACGGTGGCCGGTTTCCGGCAGGGGCACATTCAACAACCGCGCGCGCACCACATCGATGCGACGTGCAAACACGGTCTCACCATTGCCCCAGGGATTGAGGCGGATGCTGACCAGGCCGAAATCGTGTTCGATCGGACCGTCGCCGTCGGGAATGCCAATGCCGCACCGCGTCCACTGCCGGCGCGCTTCGGCCCAGTCGCCCAGAGCGGTCGCGGCGATGCCGGCATTCCACGCACTGGCGTCGTCGGCCGACCCATGCAGCGCCTGCGCGCGCAAAGCATGCTGCAGCGCGGCGGGCCAGTCGCGCAGGTACTTGTGGGCAAGGCCGCGCATGTAATGCAGGTACGGAACCTCGGGCGCCAGCGTGGTCAGTTCGCCGAACAGTGCACTGGCCTGCTTCAGCTGGCCGTGGTCGAAGGCATCGTAGGCGCGCGCTTCCAGCGCGTCCCTGGCGGCGGTGTCCGGTGCGGTGTCGCGTGGATCGGAAGTATCGGTCATGTGCGCAGGATAGGCCGAATCCAGGCGCACCGTCGCCTGTCGCAGCGGCACGCCATCGTGGAGCGACAGGACATCAGTGGGCCTTGCCCGGTGCCGCGATTGACCTGCGCGACACTGCGTTGGCAGATGCCGCCGGCGCGCAGGTGTCCGCTGGACGACTTCGCCGGACATCGCGTCAAAAGGCCTGCACTACCGTCGTCGCACGCGTATGCATTTGCTAACGTGGCCCGGCCATCGACCCGTCTGGAGTCTGCATGTTCCGTCAGCGCCTTGCCGTTCTTGCCGCCTGCGCCGCCGCGGCGCTGTCGCTCGCCGCGTCCGCCGCCGAACCCGCGTCGAAGGTGATCGGGGCGTACTACCCGGGCGGCTCGGCCGAACGCTATCCGGTCGCGGACATTCCTGCCGACACGCTCACCCATTTGTTCTACGCATTCGCCACCATCGACGCGGGCAGGTGCGTGGTGGGGCCGCAGGCGGAGGTGCATTTCACGGCGCTGGCGGCGCTCAAGCATGCGCATCCGAAGCTGCATACCCTGATCTCGATCGGCGGCTGGAACGCCGGCGGCTTCTCCGACGCGGCGTTGACGGCCCACAGCCGCGCGCGGTTTGTTGCGTCCTGCGTGGCGTTGTTCTTCGACACGTACCGCGGCAGTTTCGACGGCGTGGACATCGACTGGGAATTCCCGGTGTATGGCGGCCCGACCGACATCACCGACCGCCCGCAGGACCGCCGCAACATGACCCTGCTGGTGCAGGAATTCCGTCGCCAGCTCGATGCGGTCGGCACGTCCCGTGGCCAGCACCTGCTGCTGACCGCCGCGCTGCCGGCCGGCCGCGTGCAGACCGACGGCGCCTACGATCCAGCGCGCAGCTACGAGCTCAGGGAACTGGGCGAACGGCTCGATTTCATCAACCTGATGAGCTATGACATGGGCACCGGGTTCTCGGCGGTGTCCACCTTCAACGCACCGCTGCGTGAGGTGCCCGAGGATCCGTTGGGCCCGGCGCAGCGGCGGTGGAACACCGTGGAAGGCGCCGTGGCCTATTACCTGCAGCAGGGCGTGCCGGCCAGCAAACTGGTGCTGGGCGTGCCGTTCTACGGGCGCGGTTTCCGGGTAACCACCGATTCGGCCGATGGCCTGTACCAGCCTTACAGCGCGCCGTTCGACGCCGGCGACTGGCGGCGCATTCGCAGCGACTTCCTCGACACGCCCGGCTGGCAGCGGCACTGGCATCCGGTGGCGCGGAGCCCATGGCTGTACAACCCGACCGAACGGATCTTCATCAGCTATGAAGACCCGGCCTCGATCGGCATACGCGCCGCGTACGCCAGGTCCGCCGCGCTGCGCGGGGTGTTCACCTGGGAGCTGACCGGCGACGACGCACAGGGCAGCCTGCTGCAGGCGATGGCCGCGCCGTTCCTGCCTCAGTCCAGGTAGCGCGACACCTCGATCAGGTTGCCATCCGGATCGCGGAAATACACCGACAGGATCGGCCCGGTGGCGCCAGTGCGCTGCACCGGGCCGTCTTCCACGTCCACCTGCTGCGCCTGCAGGTGGGCCAGGATCTCGTCCATGCGGGCGTAGGTGATCAGGCACAGGTCCGCCGAACCGGGGGTGGGGCGCAACGCCTTGGGGTCGAACTCGCGGCCATGCGCGTGCAGGTTGATCTTCTGCAGCCCGAAGCGCAGTGCGGTGCGCCCCGCGCCGAAGGTTTCCACGGCCATGCCCAGCACGCGCTGGTAGAAATCGCAGGTGGCGTCGATGTCGGCCACGGTGAGCACCAGGTGGTCGAGACGGTCGATATGCAGGTCGGTCATGGGAATGTGGGAGGGCGGGGAAACCGGCACGTTACCGCCGCCACCGGCAATGCACGGTGAGCAGGCGCGCGTTGCATGGCGGGAGACCAACGGCACCTGTGGGGCGGTTGCGCGGTGCCCTATGCTTGGCCGCATGGAGACCGTGCGCCTGCTGGACCTGGACATCGACCGCGCCCTGCAACAGGTGCGGCGCGGCGATGCCGTTCTGCCGGTCAGCGGGCTGAGTTGGCGGCTGCTCGATTGCCTGCTGGCACACGGTACCAACGTGGTGAGCTTCGATACCCTCGCCGCGCAGGTGTGGGCCCCGGCCGTGGTCGGCGAAGACGCGATCAGCCAGCGGGTGAAGCTGCTGCGCCAGGCGCTGGGCGATGACAGCCGCAGCCCGCGCTATGTGCGCTCGGTCCGCGGCCGTGGCTACCAGCTCTGCGCGCCAGTGCAGCCGGTCGCGCACGCCGCACCCGCAGATCAGGCACCGCCCCTGACGCGGCGCTGGGGATGGCGCGCGTCCGCCGCCGCAGCCAGTGCGGTGGTGGTTGCCGCCGCCGTGGCCGTCGTGGCCTGGCCCACCGCCGTGCCGCGCTCCCCGGCCGACCCGCTGCTACAGCGTGCCGATCACTACGCCGACATCGGCCAGGCCAGCAACAACGCGCGCGCCATCGCGCTGTACCGGCAGGCGCTGCAGGTCGACCCGGACCTGCCTGCCGCACGACGCGGGCTGGCACGTGCGCTGGCAGCCGATACCTGCCTGTTCAATGGTCCGGCCGAGCGTGCGCAGCAGGCCGTGGTCGAAGCGGACCGGGTGCTGCGCGCGGCACCGGACGATGCCGCCGCATTCGCTGCACGCGGTTACGCGCATGACTGCCTGGGGTCGATGCCGCGCGCGATCGCCGATTACCAGCGGGCGCTGCAGCGCGACCCGGACGATGAGCGCACGCGCGCCTCGCTGGCCTACCTGCAGCAGGAACAAGGCCACCTTGCACAGGCACTGCAGGCCAACCTGTCGCTGCGCGCGCCCGAACGGGTCCGTTTCCGCGAGGTGCAGGTCGCGCGCGAGCTGGAACTGCTCGGCTTCACCGACGCCGCTGCGCGTCGCCACGAACGCAACTTCCAGCTGTTCCCCGACAACGTGTTCGCCAACATCGCCTGGCCGCGCAGCCTGCTGCTCATGGGCGATGCGGACCGGGCACGGGTGGCGCTGCAGCAGGCGCTTGCGCGCGGTACGCCGCATCCCCAGTTGTTCCGCCTGCAGGGCGAGATGCTGCTGATGCAGGGCGACCCCGCGGGCGCGGCGCAGGCCTTCGAGCGCGGCCGGGCGCTGCGTCCGCAGCAGTCGATGGGGCAGACCCTGGCCGGTCTGTACGGCACCGTGCCGGCCACACCGGCGTGGATCGCCGCGCAGCTACAGGCGCAGGCCGGCGAGGCCGGCGATGGCTGGTCGGACATGGCCCTCGAACGCGCCCTGCTGCACCAGGCGCAGGGCAACGCGGAGGCTGCCGTGGCTGATCTGCAGCGTGCGGTGGACACAGGCTTCCGCGATGCCGACTGGCTGCGCGCGACCCCGCTGTTCGCGCCGCTGCGCACGGCACCCGGGTGGCCGCCGTTGCTGGCCCGGATCGACGCGGATGTCGCTGCGCAGCGCGCGCAGGTCCTGGCCGCCGCGTGGCGGCCAGGCGAGCTGGAGGGGCTCAGTCCAGCGCGGGCAGCAGGAACCCGGTGAGGATGCGCCGCGACTGCGGGTGGGCGTAGCTGCGGTTGTAGGCCGTGCTGGTGATGACCGCCACCAGCTTCCTGTCCGGGATCACGAACACGTAGTTGCCGCCGTTGCCGGACATCGCCCACAGCGTCGTCTCGCGGCCCTGCACGGGCAGTTTCAGGCCCCACCACTGGTACCCGTAGTCGCTGCCATCGCCGGTGCTGGCCTGTGCGCTGAGCATCGCGGCCACGTAGTCGGCCGGGATCAGCGCCTTGCCCTGCCAGCGTCCACCGGCCAGCACCAGCGCGCCCAGGCGTGCCAGGTCGCGGCTGCGGTAGCGGGTACCGCCGCCGCCCATGCCGATGCCTTCCGGCGAACGGTTCCACCGGCTGGCGGTGATCCCCAGCGGACGCTCCAGCGCCTGCGCGGCATAGTCGGCCAGTGGCTGCTTCGTGGCGCGTTCCAGCACGGCGCCCAGCACGAACGAATTGGCCGTGCAGTAGGCGTGGGCACGCCCATGCGGACTGTCCTGCGGGCGCGTCATCCACGGGGCGAAGCCCTTCACCGGCAGCGCCAGGGCGAAGTCCAGCCAGCGCTCGGTGACGTACATGCGCTCTTCGTTGCCGGCCGAGAACGCGTTCTCGTCGTCGCACTCCCAGAGGCTGCTCATGGTGAGCAGGTCTTCAATCGTGGTCGCGCGCAGGCGAGGATCGACCGGGTGGGTGGCGGTGTACTCGGGAAAGTAGTCGTAGACCCGCGCGTTCACCCCCGGCAGGTGGCCATCGCCGATGGCCGCGCCGACCAGCATCGCGGTGACGCTTTTGCTGGCCGAGCGCACATCATGCAGCGTGTCGGCGCTGGCCCCGTTGAAGTAGTGCTCGTAGGCGATCTGTCCGTCCACCATCAGCAGCACGCTGGTGACCTGCTTGATGTCTCCGGTGGCGATGGCCGCTTCCAGGGCGGCCAGTGGGGCGGGATCCGGTGAGGGCGGCGCGGCCCTGCCCGCCAGTGGCAGGCAGGCGAGCCAGGACAGGAGCAGGGCGGCGCATCGGTAGGAACGGGTGGGCATGGTCGGACTCCTGGAAGGGGAGCCCGACTACGCCACGGAGGCGACTGAAGTGCTGGAAGAACGCCTGAAGGTTTCTGAAAGCCCGCCCGCACAAGGGCTCCGGTGGGCGAGGGCGCCGCGCACGGGGCGCCGCGTCGCGGTTACGGCGCGGGCGTGGCCAGACGCTGCGGTCGCGCCCACACGCTGTTCGGCTCGCCATGGATCGCGCGCCGGCTGCTGGCGCGCGCCATCGTGGCGAACCCGATGGCCATGGCCAACGCCACCCCGTCCACCCAGAACAGCGGCCAGTAGCCGCGCTGCGCGCTGGTCCACAGCCACAGCCCGCTCATCGCGCCATGCACCAGCGGGATCAGCGCGGTGACGATTGCCGCGGCCCACAGCAGCTCGCGTGCGGCCTGCCACGGCGCGCGCAGCGCCGCCCACAGGGCGCAGCCGCCCCAAACCAGGAAACAGATCCAGCGCATGCCCGCATCGGCATGCGCAGGGGCCAGGTGCTCCAGCACCTGCACGCCGACGAACGCGGCCGAAATGGCCACGCACAGACCGATGCAAACCCCGACCGTGGCGCGCGCCATGTTGATCTGGGCGCGGCCCTGGGCCTGCTGGCGGCGCTTGCGCCGCGACTCGATCCACAGCAGGTTGCCCGAATAGAACAGGAAGGCGCCGCCCAGGCCCAGCGCGAAGTACAGCCAAGGCACCAGGGCGTTGCCGTACTCGCCGAAATGCAGTGCATAGGCGGCCGCCAGCGTGGCGTGGTTGGCGTCGCGCCGGCCCGGCAACTGGGTGTGCAGGACGTCGCCGGTGTTGGCGTCCAGCGCCACGGCGCCCAGCGGGCCCAAGGACACCCCGCCGTCGCCGGTGATCTCGATCACCGCGTTGGCATCGCCGGCGTTGGCCAGCTTCAGGTAGGCCGGTTCGAAGCGCGCCTGGCCCTGGTCGTTGGCCACGGCGATCGCACGGGCATGCAGCATGGCCAGGCTGCCGGCCCGGACCGGCTCGCCGGCGGCCGCGCGGATCGGCGCGGTATCCATCGCCGCCGGCAGCGCGGCCAGCAGCTTGCCGTCGTAGATCAGCGGGTTGAGCGCGGCCATCTGCAGGAACACCAGGCACAGCAGCGCGCCGGTCACCGCAAACAGCAGGTGGAACGGCAGGCTGAGCACGCCGATCACGTTGTGCGCGTCCTGCCACATCTGCTTCAGGTTGCGGCCTGGGCGCAGCGCGAACAGGTCGCCGACCAGCTTGGGCAGGTGGATCACCAGCCCGGACAGCAGTGCCAGGCCATACAGCAGGCTGACCACGCCCATCAGGTAGATGCCGGCCACCGGCAGGCCCAGGGTGTAGTGCAGTTCGTTGACGAGCTCGGCCAGCCCGGCCTGGGGCGGGGTAGGGCTGCCATCGTAGTGATCGGCCCAGGCGAACAGCCAGGTGCCCTTGGCGTCCTGCCAATAGGCCACCGATTGCGGGGTCTCGGCGCCGGGGAAGGTCATGCCCAGGTGCTGGCGTGCTTCCGGGTGCCGGGCCAGCACGCCATCCAGCAGGCGCTGCGCGTCGTCCAGGGTCTGCGCGGGCCGGGTCATCGCCTGCGGCGACTGCCACAGCGGCAGATCATGGTGGAACACGGTGATCGCGCCGGCATAGAACGCCACGAACAGCGCGAAGCCGGCCACCAGGCCAACCCAGGTATGCAGCGTGGTGAAGGTGCGCAGGGTGAGCGAACTGAATTTCATCGACGTTCCTTTACTGCACCAGCTGGGCGGCGCGCAGCAGCCACAACAGGGCAAAGCCGGCCAGTGCGCTGGTGCCCAGCGCTGCCCAGGCGCGCACGCCGCTGCGGAACGCGAAGGCCCACAGGGCGGCCAGCATCCAGAACGGAATGAAGGTGATCAGGCTGGGCACGATGGCGCTCTGCCACGGGCCGGGCGGCAGCCACGCCACCAGTCCGGCGCCCGCGGCGGCCACGAAGAACCCGGCCACCAGCCCGGCCAGCGCACGCGCCCACATCAGGGGCGCGCCTCACGCTCGGGACGCGTCCAGGCGGCCAGGTAGGGCAGGATCAGCGCGGTCAGCATCCACCCGGCCAACGTCACGCACAGCCCGGTGGCCAGACCCAGTTGGCCCATCCACAGCCACAACGAGGTGGCGGCGGCCACCAGCCCGATCTGCCGGCCCAGCCGCCCGGCGCGGCGCAGCCGCGGCCAGCGGCAGTGCGCCGACGCGGCATAGAAGGCCAGCGCCGAAAACGCAGACGCTGCGCCGGCGACGCCGCAGTACAGCAGGGCAAGCGTGTTGCCGCTCAGCACGGGAGGCACGTTGGACGGGCAGCGGAGGCCATGGGGGAATCCTTGGGGGAAAGGCGGGGCCACGTGTCGCACGGACCGCTGCGCATGGTAATCATTGTCGTTTTGGTCCGCCACAGCTGCACGTTCAGGCGTCTGCCCGGGCGGTGCAGGCGCAAAAATCCGCGCGTTGGTTTAAGATCGGCAGGGTATCCCTCCAGGCAACAAGGTGGCCCGCGCCCAGCGCCGGTCCAGCGTGCGACATGAGCACTACCATCGCCCACCGCTGAACGCTCCCGACGGCCCCTTGCAGGCGCCTTCGTGGCGCTTTTTTTATGGCCGAGCGGCGTGCTGCCGTTGCCTCTGTTCCACCTCCGATTCCCCGGCCTGCGTTGCAGGCCCATCAGAAAAAGCCCAGTCATGATCGCGATCACGCTTCCCGACGGCAGCCGCCGTGAGTTCGAAAACCCCGTCAGTGTCATGGACGTCGCCCAGTCGATCGGCGCGGGCCTGGCCAAGGCCACCATCGCCGGTTCGGTCGACGGCGTGCTGGTCGATGCCAGCGACGTGATCGATCGCGACGCGACCCTGCGCATCATCACCGCCAAGGACGAGGAGGGCGTTGAGATCATCCGCCACTCCGCCGCGCATCTGGTCGGCCATGCGGTCAAGCAGCTGTACCCGGACGTCAAGATGGTGATCGGCCCGGTCATCGCCGAAGGCTTCTACTACGACATCTACTCCGAGCGCCCGTTTACCCCGGACGACATGGCCGCCATCGAAAAGCGCATGGGCGAGCTGATCGCGCAGGACTACGACGTCATCAAGAAGGTCACCCCGCGTGCGGAGGTCATCGAGATCTTCAAGGCGCGTGGCGAGGACTACAAGCTGCGCCTGATCGAGGACATGTCCCCGGACATCCAGGCCATGGGCATGTACTACCACCAGGAATACGTGGACATGTGCCGCGGCCCGCACGTGCCCAACACGCGCTTCCTGAAGGCCTTCAAGCTGACCCGCATTTCCGGCGCCTACTGGCGCGGCGACGCCAAGAACGAGCAGCTGCAGCGTATCTACGGCACCGCCTGGGCCGACAAGAAGCAGCTTGAGGCCTACATCAAGCGCATCGAAGAAGCCGAAATGCGCGATCACCGCCGCATCGGCAAGCAGCAGGAGCTGTTCCACCTGCAGGAAGAGGCCCCGGGCCTGGTGTTCTGGCACCCCAAGGGCTGGGCGCTGTGGCAGGTGGTCGAGCAGCACATGCGCCGTGTCTACCGCGACAGCGGCTACGGTGAAGTGCGCTGCCCGCAGATCCTGGACGTGTCGCTGTGGCAGAAGTCCGGCCACTGGGACAACTACCAGGAAAACATGTTCTTCACCGAATCGGAGAAGCGCACCTACGCGGTCAAGCCGATGAACTGCCCGGGCCACATCCAGGTGTTCAACCAGGGCCTGCACAGCTACCGCGACCTGCCGATCCGCTACGGCGAGTTCGGGTCGTGCCACCGCAACGAGCCGTCCGGTGCGCTGCATGGCATCCTGCGCGTGCGTGGTTTCACCCAGGACGACGGCCACGTGTTCTGCACCGAGTCGCAGATCGAAGCCGAAGTGACGGCCTTCCACCAGCAGGCGCTGGCGGTGTACACGACCTTCGGTTTCGAGGACATCCAGATCAAGATCGCACTGCGCCCGGAGAAGCGCCTGGGCGATGACGCCACCTGGGACAAGGCCGAAGCCGCGCTGCGTTCGGCGCTGGGCAACTGTGGCGTGGAATGGCAGGAGCTGCCGGGCGAGGGCGCCTTCTACGGCCCGAAGATCGAGTACCACCTCAAGGACGCCATCGGCCGTACCTGGCAGCTGGGCACCATGCAGGTCGATTTCATGATGCCCGGCCGCCTCGGCGCCGAGTACGTGGACGAAAACAGCCAGAAGAAGCACCCGGTCATGCTGCACCGGGCCATCGTCGGTTCGATGGAGCGTTTCATCGGCATCCTGATCGAGCACCACGCCGGGTCCTTCCCGTCCTGGCTGGCCCCGACCCAGGTGGTGGTGGCCAATATCACCGACGCCCAGGCTGAATACGTGAGCGAAGTCCGGAAAACCCTTGCAGATCAAGGCTTCCGGGTAAACGCCGATTTGCGCAATGAGAAGATCGGTTATAAGATTCGCGAGCATACGCTGCAGCGGGTCCCGTACCTGCTGGTGGTTGGCGACCGTGAGAAGGAAAATGGCGCCGTGGCCGTGCGTACGCGCTCTGGCGAAGATCTGGGCAGCATGTCCGTCCAGGCCTTCATCGAGCGGTTGCAGGCAGAACAGTCCGTGTAAGAAAGTCCCGGCCCTGCGGATGATCCGCCAGGGGCCGGTTTGATTCCTCTGGGAGATTGCAATATCAGTACCCCTGACAACAAACAGAACCGCAAGAATCAGGAAATCCGGGTGCCGCGCGTACGCGTGATCGGCAGCGACGGAGAAATGATTGGCGTGTTGACGCGTGACGAAGCGCTGTCGATGGCCGAAGACGAAGGTCTGGACCTGGTCGAGATTCAGCCGCAGGCTGATCCGCCGGTGTGCAAGATCATGGACTTCGGCAAGTTCAAGTTCGAAGCGCAGAAGAAGGCCAACGAGGCCAAGAAGAAGACCAAGCAGGTCGAGATCAAGGAAGTGAAGTTCCGTCCGGTCACCGATGAAGGCGACTACCAGATCAAGCTGCGCAAGATGCGCGGTTTCCTGGAAGAGGGCGACAAGATCAAGGTCAACATCCGCTTCCGTGGCCGTGAAATGAGCCATCAGGAACTGGGTCGCGAAATGGCCAACCGGATCGAAGGTGATCTGGGTGAGGACATCGTGATCGAGTCCCGTCCGCGCCTTGAAGGCCGGCAGATGGTCATGATGATCGCGCCGAAGAAGAAGTAACCGGCCCTCGGGCCTGGCCAGAACCGGCGGGGTAGAGCCGACCGTTGGTCGGCTGCACAGCCCCCGTGGCGAGGGTAGAGCCGACCGTTGGTCGGCTTGACCGCTCCGCGCACCACGCATCAGGCGCCCAACGGCGCCTTCTGCCGTTTTCCGCGCGCGGCCGGGCACAACGCCGGCGCTCGCGCTCGCGCCCGTTCCGTTCAGGTTCGGCCGCCCCGCGGCAAACATTCGCCCAATCAACAGTTTGCAACCTCCCGTGTTCGCGGGCATAATGGGCGGCCCCGTTTTGCGGGGCGCTGTTTTGAACGGTTTCAAGCCCGGCAACGGGCATGCTGTTTCAACGGCAACAGGACCGGCCTGGTTCCCATCGGGGATCCCGGGCTTACAAGCAGGCAAGGGCATGGACGGAAAGTGTGGCGCAGGCCACCGCCCTGGTCAGTGACAAAACATCATCAAGGACATTGCAATGCCCAAGATCAAAACCAACCGGGCGGCGGCCAAGCGTTTCCGCAAGACCGCCTCCGGCAAGTTCAAGGCTGGCCATGCCAACCGTAGCCACATCCTCACGAAGAAGTCGACCAAGCGGAAGCGCAATCTGCGTCAGACGAACCATGTTCGTGCAGAAGACGCAGGCCGTTTGAACCGTATGCTTCCCTACCTCTGAGGACTGACCCATGGCACGAGTAAAGCGTGGCGTACAGGCGCGTCGCCGCCACAAGAAAATTCTGACCCTGGCGAAGGGTTACTACAACGCTCGCCGCAAGGTCTTCCGCGTTGCCAAGCAGGCCGTGATCAAGGCACAGCAGTACGCCTACATCGGTCGTAAGCAGAAGAAGCGTAATTTCCGTTCGCTGTGGATCACCCGCATCAACGCGGCTGCCCGCATCAACGGCCTGAGCTACAGCCGTTTCATGAATGGCCTGCTCAAGTCCGGCATCACCCTGGACCGTAAGGTTCTGGCTGACATCGCCGTGCACGACGCAGCCGGTTTTGCTGCACTGGCCGAAAAGGCCAAGGGCGCGCTGGCGGCATAAGTCCATTCCCCCGCCGTTGCCGCAGTCGCGCAGCGGTGGTGGGTAAGGCAAATGCATGGGGAAGGGCGCAAGTCCTTCCCCATTCTTTTTTGTGTTGGCGGTGGCCCTCCCGGTGCCCCCGATCGACAGCGGTGGCGACGGGGGTCGGCCCGACGCGTATCGCGATGGCATACCGACGCGAGGCTCCGGCTATCCATGAGTGACATCCAATCCCTGACCACCCAGGCACTGGCCGACGTGGCCGCTGCCAGCAGCCCCGATGCGCTGGAAGCCCTGCGCGTGGCACTGCTCGGCAAGAACGGCAGCATCACCGCCCAGCTCAAGCAGCTTGGCGCATTGCCGGCCGACGAGCGCAAGGCCGCCGGTGAAGCCATCAACCGTTCCCGCGACGCGCTCACCAGCGCGCTGGCCGACCGCAAGGCCGTGCTGGAAGACGCTGCGCTGGACGCGCGCCTGGCGGCCGAATCCATCGACATCACCCTGCCGGGACGCCGCGCTGATCGCGCTGGCCTGCATCCGGTCACTCGTACCCTGGAGCGCATCACCGAGATCTTCGGCCGGCTCGGGTATGAAGTGTCCGAAGGCCCGGAAATCGAAGACGACTGGCACAACTTCGAAGCGTTGAACTTCCCGCCGCACCACCCGGCCCGTGCAATGCACGACACCTTCTATTTCGGCGACGGCCGCCTGCTGCGCACGCATACCTCCGGGGTGCAGGTGCGCTACATGGGCGACCACGCGCCGCCGCTGCGCATGATCGCCGCCGGCAAGGTCTACCGCAGCGACAGCGACCAGACCCATTCGCCGATGTTCCACCAGGTTGAAGGCCTGCTGGTCGACGAGCATTCGACCTTCGCCGACCTCAAGGGCACCTTGTCCGAGTTCGTGCGCGCGTTCTTCGAGCGCGATTTCGAGATGCGCTTCCGACCCAGCTACTTCCCCTTCGTCGAACCCGGCGCGGAAGTGGACATCGCCTGGCAGCAGCCCGATGGCAGCACCCGCTGGCTGGAAGTGCTCGGCTGCGGCATGGTGCACCCGAACGTGCTGCGCAACGTGGGCATCGACCCGGAGCGCTACACCGGCTTTGCTTTCGGCATGGGCGTGGAGCGCTTTGCGATGCTGCGGTATGGCGTCCACGACCTGCGCGCGTTCTTCGAGAACGACGTGCGGTTCCTGAAGCAGTTCGCGTAACGCCGGTACAGCGTAGCGCCGGGCTCTGCCCGGCTATCCAGCAACGCCCAACGCACCACCATTCATCACGGCCCAGGCGCATGCGCCGGGCCCACCAGGGTGACACCATGAAATTCTCTGAAAACTGGCTGCGCAGCCACGTTCCCACCTCGGTTTCGCGCGACGAACTCGGCGCGGTGCTGACCGCCATCGGCCTGGAAGTGGAAGAGGTCACCGCGCTCGGCGCGGGCCTGGACCACGTGGTGGTGGCGCGCATCGTGTCGGCCGAGCGCCATCCCGAAGCCGACCGCCTGCAGATCTGCCAGGTCGATGCCGGGCAGGGCGAGCACGTGCAGATCGTGTGCGGCGCGCCGAACGCGCGCCCGGGCCTGGTTGCGCCGCTGGCGATGATCGGTGCGCAGATCGGCGAGCTGAAGATCAAGCCGGCCAAGCTGCGCGGCGTGGACTCCAACGGCATGCTGTGCTCGGCCAGGGAACTGGGCCTGGACAGCGACGCGTCCGGCCTGTTCGAACTGCCCGATGACGCGCCGGTCGGCCAGACCCTGGTGGAGTACCTGGGGCTGCCCGACGCCAGCATCGAGATCAAGCTGACCCCCAACCGCGCCGACTGCTTCAGCATCCGCGGCATCGCCTTCGACGTGGCTGCTGCATGCGCCAGTGAAGTGGTGCCGTTCGACGCAGCCCCGGTTGCGGCGGTGGGTACCCGCGAATTGACGATCGACCTGGCGGCCGGTGCCGAAGCGCCGCGCTACGTGGGCCGTGTCATCGAAGGCATCAACGCACGCGCCGCCACCCCGTTGTGGATGGCCGAGCGCCTGCGCCGCAGCGGCGTGCGTCCGGTATCGCTGCTGGTGGACATCACCCAGTACGTGATGCTGGAACTGGGCCAGCCGATGCACGCCTTCGACCTGGGCACCTTGCAGGGCAGCATCGGCGTGCGTCGCTCGCGCGCCGGCGAAACGCTGAAGCTGCTCGATGGCCGCGATGCCGCGCTGGACGACAGCTTCCTGCTCATCACCGACGCCGATCGCCCGATCGCGCTGGCCGGCCTGATGGGCGGCTTCGACACCCGGGTCACCGACGACACCACCGCCGTGTTCCTGGAGGCCGCGCATTTCGCGCCCGCCGCGATCATGGGCCGTGGCCGCAAGCTGGGCCTGCACACCGACGCGGGCCACCGCTTCGAACGTGGCGTGGACCCGGCCCTGCCGCGCACCGCGATCGAGTACGCCACCCGCCTGGTGCTGGACCTGGCCGGCGGCACGCCGGCGCCGGTCACCGAGGCGGTACGTGAGGCCGACCTGCCGGCGACCGCCAGCATCGGCCTGCGCCGCGCGCGCATTGCCCGCGTGCTCGGCATCCAGATCGCCGATGCCGACGTCGAGCGCATCCTGCGCGCGCTGGGCATGGACGTGGTCGCCAGCGCCGACGGCTGGCAGGTGACCGCGCCGAGCCGCCGCTTCGACATCGCCATCGAAGAAGACCTGATCGAAGAACTGGCCCGTATCCACGGCTACGAGCAGATCCCGACCACGCTGCCGGGCGGTGCCTCGCGCATCGCCATGCCCAGCGAGACACGCCTTGACGACCTGAGCGTGCGTCGCCAGCTGGTGGCGCGCGACCTGCAGGAGACCATCAATTACGCCTTCGTCGATGCCGGCCTGCTGGGCCAGTGGCAGCTGCATGAAGACGTGGTGGCGCTGGCCAACCCGCTGTCGGCCGAACTGGCGGTGATGCGTCCGTCGCTGCTGCCGGGCCTGGTGGCCACGCTGGGCCGCAACGCCGCGCGCCAGCTGGGCCGGGTGCGCCTGTTCGAGCTGGGCCGCAGCTTCCACCCGCAGGCAGGCGAGGGCACCCCGGCACCGCTGGAGACCCAGCGCGTGGCCGCCGCCGTGTGTGGCGACGCCGACCCGCAGCAGTGGGGCCTGGCCACCCGCAAGGTCGATTTCCACGACCTCAAGGGTGACCTGGAATCGCTGGCGGCCGCCTCCGGCGCGGTGCTGACCTTCCAGCCCTCACAGCGCCCTTACGGCCACCCGGCGCGTTCGGCCGAGGTGCTGCGCGATGGCGTAAGCCTGGGCTGGATCGGTCAGATCCTCCCGCGCCTGGCCAAGGCCATGGACATCGACGTGGACGTGTTCGCCTTCGAGCTGGACCTGGCCCCGCTGGCCGCCCGCCAGCTGCCGCGTGCGGCCGAGCTGTCGCGCTTCCCGTCGGTGCGCCGCGACCTGGCCTTCCTGGTGCCTGAAGCCGCCGCCTGGGCCGACCTGGAAGCCACCCTGCGCCGGGCCGTCGGGCCGCTGCTGCGGCAGGTGACCCTGTTCGACCGCTACGTCGGCCAGGGGGTCGAGCCGGGCTTCAAGAGTCTCGCTATGGGCTTGATTTTGCAGGACAAGTCGCGCACTCTGACGGACCGCGACGTGGAGTCGGTAGTGGCTGAGGCTGTCTCTGCCATGGAGCGTGAACACCACGCCCGGATCCGCGGTTGAGCGGGCAGCATGGGGGGTAGCAGGAATGGCATTGACCAAGGCTGAGATGGCCGAAAAGCTGTTCGACGAAGTGGGTCTGAACAAGCGCGAAGCCAAGGAATTTGTCGACGCGTTCTTCGATGTGTTGCGTGAGGCATTGGAACAGGGACGTCAGGTGAAGCTGTCCGGCTTCGGCAATTTCGACCTGCGGCGCAAGAACCAGCGCCCGGGTCGCAACCCGAAAACCGGCGAGGAAATTCCGATTTCCGCCCGTACGGTGGTTACCTTCCGTCCGGGCCAGAAGCTCAAGGAAAGGGTAGAGGCATATGCTGGATCCGGGCAGTAACCGCGAACTTCCGCCGATACCGGCAAAGCGCTACTTCACCATTGGTGAAGTCAGCGAGCTTTGCGATGTCAAACCGCACGTGCTGCGCTACTGGGAAACCGAGTTTCCCAGCCTGGAACCGGCCAAGCGCCGCGGCAACCGCCGCTACTACCAGCGCCACGACGTGCTGATGGTGCGCCAGATCCGCGGCCTGCTCTACGAGCAGGGCTACACCATCGGCGGCGCGCGCCTGCGCCTGGAAGGTGCCGGTGCCCGCGACGAATCGACGCTGAGCAACCAGATCATCAAGCAGACGCGGATGGAGCTGGAAGAAGTGCTGCAATTGCTTCGTCGCTGAACAAATTCTTCGATAAAACCGTTATACTCGTCGGCCCGCTGAGAGGCGGGGACAGTACCAGCAGCATCGGGGCGTAGCGCAGCCTGGTAGCGCATCTGCCTGGGGGGCAGAGGGTCGTCGGTTCAAATCCGGCCGTCCCGACCATTGTTGGTATTAAGATCAAAGGCTTGCACTCACCGGTGCGAGCCTTTTTTCGTTCTACACCCTATTCCCACCCTGTACTCACCCTATCAATGTATCGGTCAGGGCTCACGGACAACGCTTCGGACAGTTGTCGCCCCGGTTGAGGAGAGGGGCCGAAGCATCCGCCGTCGTCCCAATAGAGTTGTCCGGATGCGGGTTATAGAGTTGGTTATAATTTACAGTCGCAAATGTAGTTGATACACTGGGGCTGTCATCCATTGCCCCTGCAGGTGTGCGCCAGTGACCCACCCCAAAATCGAGGTCGTGAAGTCAGCTCTCCACCGGATTGAGCCGGTGCTCAGGACGGCCATTACATCGGGCTGGGAGGACTGGCGGGGGTCTAAGCTCAGTCACTGGCGTCGGCGCGGACGCGCCAATTATGTTTGGGAGCAGATGGCCCATTACGCAGCCGTGGCGCTGGAAGGCGTTCCTGGCGTGTCGGTGGTCGTCAAGCACGAGTCTTACCACTTCCTTGTGGATGGCACAGTCGCCTTCCGACTTAAAAAGTCCGACGGCGGGGGCCTTACGAGGAACTACCCGACCCAAGAGGCGCTCGCGTTCCATGACCCTCAGCTGCCGCTGACAGGAGTCGCCGCCCAGCAGCGCGTGGAGGTTACGTACTGTCTAAATCCCAATGAGACTGATATTGCGGACATTTTGGTCGTCGGCCGGGCAGGGGGGGCGATCCTGTGGACCTATTCCTTGATAGACAACGATTCGGTAAGCTCCCTGCCCGCCGCCCAGCCTGATGCTCCGCTGCAGCCGATGCCCGCCGTCAAATCCACAGGTTTGGTGCGTTTGAAGGGCCGTAAAACTAACGATGACAAGGCCGGTGAATCCGGTGAGAGCTGATGTCCACCTTCAACAAAGAGATCCTTCGGACCGTGCGCCAGGCTCGGGGCAAGAGCCAGTCGCAGCTAGCCGCTGACGCACGCGTGTCCCAAGCAGCGGTATCGAAACTCGAGGCGGGACTGATCACCGACCCGTCCGACGAGGTCGTAGATAAGCTCGCTGCGGCGGTCGATTTCCCAAAATCTATCTTTTTCGAGTCTGACCGCTCTTTCGGCCTGCCGATTAGCCTTCACGGTAATGCTATGTATCGGCGAAAGGCGAGCACGGGCAACCGCGCATTAGAAAAGCTGGAAGCGGACCTCAACATCCGCCTCATGCATATCCGCCGGTTGCTGGCTGCGGCAGATATCGAAGCGCAGTTGCTTCTGCCGGCACTTGATCCGGATGAGTACGATGGCGACATCGAGCTGATCGCAGAGATGATGCGCCGAACATGGGGCCTGCCCAACGGCCCGCTGCACAACCTCACCGACCACATCGAGCGCGCGGGTATCGTCGTCATAGAATGTGATATGTCGTCCATTGGCGTTGACGGGCTGACCATCAGAACGCTTGGTGCCCCGCCCTGCATCTTCATCGACAGCAACGCCCCTGGTGATCGTCAGCGCTTTACGCTTGCGCATGAACTTGGCCATCTGGTCATGCATAGCGTTCCTTCGTCAACCATGGAGGAGGAGGCCAATCAGTTCGCAAGCGCGCTGTTGATGCCCCGGCGCGACATACGGCCGTACCTGCTCGATCGGATCACGATTCAGAAGCTCGCGGCACTTAAGCCAATTTGGCGTGTCTCGATGGCCTCGCTGTTGATGCGTTGTCAGTCCATTGGCCTTGTGCAGCCAAGCCAAGCCCAATACCTGTGGAGGCAGATGAGCGCGATGGGATATCGTCGCGCTGAGCCGGATAGCATTGCCGTCGCACGTGAGCCAACGAAGGTACTGAAAGAAATCGTCAACCTTCACCTGCAGGAGCTTGGCTACACGGCGGGGGAGCTCGCCAAATCGCTCCATATGCACCCCGAAGAATTGCGCCTGTTGTACGGGGTTGAGGATCAGGAGAAGCCTGTGCGAAGGCTCCGATCCGTGAGCTGACGGTTCAGCGCGGTGCATACCGGAAGGAGCGAGCGAAGGAGACGACCTGGTCGCCCCGGTCGTTTTCAGCTAACGGCCGAGCGTGAGCGCGGGCGCTACCTCCGTCCACGGGGCGTCGTGCCCATCCAGGTAGTGGTCTGTCATCGACTTAGAAGCATGCCCCATCAATGCTTGCACCTCTTCAGTCGTCCAGCCCGAATCGCGGACCAAGGCGCCGCCCAGGCTTCGGATTTCATGGAAGCTTGGCGGATTGTCGCCAGCGACACCCGCTGCCTCACGTGCATCCTGAAACGCTCGGGTCAGCTGCTCCGGCATGACCTGGGTGTGGTGCACGCGTGCTGAAGCACGCTTGTCCGATGGCCGAGCCCGGTCAGGGAGCCGGTGAACCACGTACGGGGACACCACCGAGTCGCGAGCCTGCGAGAGAAGAGTGGCTAGCTGTTCGCTGATCCTGATCTTCAACTTCACCAATGAAGTACCCTCGGTTTTCTGAGGGACGACCCACAGGAAGCCGTCGCGCACGTCGGAGAACTTGAGAGATACGATGTCCTCGCGCCGGAGCAGCGTGACCAGTGACAGGTCCATCGCAAGCCGGAGCCATGGCTCGGCATGGTCCCAGACGCTGTCGTAAATCTCCTTCGTTAGGCGAGTTCGCTTTCTCTCGTGCTGGAACCGGCGGGTGGCCAGTACCGGGTTGGTGTCGATCCAACCTTCCTGTACGGCGCAGCCTAGGATCCAGCCCAGCACCAGGCGGAACTGTTGGCGCGCGCGATCGGAGGCCGTGACCGCGCGGATGAACTCTGCGCAGTCCTTGACCGTGACCTGTTCGACCGGCCGAGCACCTATGCCGGCTTCGATGCGACGGATCACGCTCTCATACACCTCGGCCGTCTTCGGGGCCCACTTCCGCCCAGGGATATCGTCCCGGCGGAACACTGCAATTGCATCGGCGACTGTTTCCTTTGAGCCGATCACCCGATCGACTAGGTCATTCGTCGGCATCAGCAGCGCATTTAGCTTCTTGGCAGCGGCAAATGCCTTGGCCTTGTCGGTCCCCATCCACGTTTCCTTCTTTGTGGTCGGGTGACGGTACTTGTAGCCATCGCGGTTCGGATAGAGGTTCGCCGGCCAGCCTTGGCGGGCCTTGCTGCGTGGTCGTGGTGTCATGGATCATCCAGCCTGGAGGACGCGCTCAACGAGGTCATCCCCGTCTGCGAGCCATGCGTGTTCGTCAATAAACCAAGTGCCGCCGACCTTTTTTGCGGGGATCTTCCCATCTCGAAGCCAGCGCTGGAGAGTGGGAGTACTTGGCCGACTTGCCTTGTCGAAGTATCGATCTAGCCATTTTTCTGTGGTCAGCAGGTGCATTGCTCCTCCTTCGAACCATGCGCTCCGCCGCGACGGGCGGCGCAGGCCGGCAGCCTTTCGGGATGGCTGATGTGTCGGTGGGTCATGAGTGACCTCGGATCGCATGGGTTGAGTGATTCCGGTGGCGGCCTTTGCGGTCCCCGGCTATCGTGTTCGTCGGATGCTGTGCAGAACGAATGAGAGGGCGCAGGTGAATTACGAAGAAGACTGGGTGTGCGAGGCTCAGGGCAGGAAGGTGATCGTCCGGGTCCGTCTGGACCGTACCGGTGTTGGCGCAACGATCCTGCGGTACGCGATCGACGGCGGCCCGGCACAGGCGGGAATTGATGTGGCCGTCGCCTCGCGCGAAGAGGCGCGGCAGTGGGCGCAGGGTCGCGTTGAGCAGCTTTTGGGGCCGACCGTAGGCGAGTGACTTTGAGTCGCGATTTTTCACGGGAATAGGTCCAGTTGGGCTGCGGGGGCTGATCGTTCTTTGGCCGAGGGTGGTTCGATGGCAGCGACGGCCCGTTGGCGGCGTTGGCGGCCCAGCGCAGCACCACGCGGGAGAAGGCAGTGCCTCGCCGGGCGCGGGCTTCGTGCAGCAGCACGCGCGCTTTGTGCATGGAGCGGTCTGCCTGGCGCATCACGCCGCCACCGCCATCGGCGCGGCGACTGGGTCCAGGTTGGCCACGGCTAGGGCGCGCAGCGGCGGCGGGCTGACGCTATTGCCGACCATGCGCACGGCGGCGCTGGTGGTGAGCGGCGTGCCGTTGGCGGTGCGATCGATGATGTAGTCCGCCGGGAAGCCTTGGGCGCGGTACAGCTCGTGCGGCTTGAGCATGCGTAGGCCGATGTCCACGATGACGTAGGGCGTGCCCTTGATCACCACGGTGACCAGCGCCAGCCGGTCACGCGTGGTGATGGTATCGACCGGATCCGACAGGCTTGGCACGTTGGCACCGGTGCCGTAGTACTTAATCAAGAAAGCGGCCACCCGCAGCGCGCCTTCCTGGTGCTCGGGCGATAGCTCTGCCAGCTCTGCCTCGGCGACGGCATGGCCCCCGTTCCCGCTTGCGGTGACCGTGCCCACCGGCTCGCGTGCATCCTTGCTGCCGGCACCCCAACGCTGGACACCTCCAAGGCGGCCTTCGCCGTGTGCGGCTTGCACCATGAAGGCCGTTGACAGCGCATGGTGTCCTGCCTGAGCGGCCACCGTAGCCAGCGGCGTGCGAGCATCGGCACCGACCATGTTCCTCCGCAGTGTGACCAGCGAGGCAGCAGCTACGCCCAAGGCATGCGCCGCGCCTGCCGGACGCGCAGCACCAGCACCTGAGGTGATCGTCGGCACAGGCTCGGTGGCAGGTGTTCCGATGCTGTCGCCCCGGAACTTCACCAGGTGCGGGGCCGCCACTGCATGCTTCACGCCGCCCGCCACGATCGTGCCCAGCGGCTGCTGCAGGTCCAGTGCGCGCGGCGCCTGGCCAGCGCGCTCTCCGTAACCGGTCTGCACCAGAACCGGTGCCACGAGGGCGGTGTCCGCCTTCGCGGTCATCGTGTAGAGCGGGTCAGCGCCCGAGCGTGGTTCCGACTGGCCGGCACGGCCGCCGACGCCGGCGAGGATCGGAGTGACCACCGAGAAGTGGCCGCCCTTCACCCCGGCGCAAACGGTGCGCAGCGGCTCACCCGCGTCCATGGTGCGCTGGTTGCTGGCGTTGGCATGCTCGGCAATGAAGGCTGCGGCGGCCGCACTGTTGTCCGCGCAGTTCGCCGGCACCGGCACAATGAACGGGTCCGCCGACTGGATCACGTGGCGCACGGTGCCCTTGGCGATGCGGCGCATGGTGGCGTCGGCCAGCGGCCGCTTGCGACCGAAGACGGACGGGCAGGGGATGCTGAAGTCTAGGCAGTCGGCGGCCGATACGCGCGGCTTCTGGCCTGGCGCGGTGCCGTGGCTTGCCGCCGGCCACACGATCGGCTCGCCGTCGCGGCGGCCAAGCAGGAACAGGCGTTCCCGGCTGGTGCCGGCGCCGTAGTCGCTCGCCACGAGCTTGCGCCATTCGACCGAGTAGCCCAGCGCACGCAGCGCGGCAACGAACTGCCGCCAGGTGCGGCCGGTGCGGCTCTTGTCCGGCACCAGCTGCTGATGCTCGACCGGCACGCGCTCGCCGCGTGCTGCAACGGTGCCGTCCATCTTCAGGACGCGGCCGGTGGCCTTGCAGCGCTTGGCGATCAGCGGGCCCCAGGTCAGGATTTGCCAAACGTTCTCCATCGAGAAGATGCGCGGCGCGGTGTTGGTGCCGTCGACCAGGTCAGCGCGCAGCAGCATGCCTATCCACTTCAGCACGACCCATGACAGGGCGCGGGTCTTCCGGCTGCGCGGCTGGCCGCCCTTGGCTTGGCTGAAGTGGGTGCAGTCCGGGGAAGCATGGAACCAGCCGATCGCGCGGCCGGCCACGTCTATGCGCGGGTCAGCATGCCAGATGTCCTCACGGTGGTGACTGGTGAGCGGGTGGTTCGCCGCGTGCATGCCGATGGCCAGCGCGTCGTGGTTGTAGGCGAGCGCCGGGTCCTGGCCCAGTGCTTGCTTGAGCGCCTCGCTGGCGCCGCCGCCGCCGGCGAAGAGGTCGACCACGATCTCACCGGGCCGCAGGCGGGAGCGCTGGGGCAGGGGGAAGTTGAAGGAGCGGGAGCCATCAGCCATTGGTGCATTCCTGGGGGTAGAGGTGGCGGCGGTCGCTCGGGATCATCGGCCCGGGCTTCGGCTTGACGGTGGCTAGGGAGCCGGCTGGGTTGTTTGGATTGGCGGCGCGGACCCGTTGCAGATCGCGGGCACGCTGTTGGATATCAGCCATTGCCCACCCCCGGCGCTGCGTCGCGCTGGCCGCCGATCAAGTTTCGGAACTCGGTGATCACCTCCGCCGCGATGCGCTGGGTGTACGCCCTCTCTGCCTTCGTCATCCGGGTTTGGCGACCAGAGATCATGTTTCCGGCTACGTAGTCGGCATCGCACTGGGCGACGAACTGCATGACCGTGCGGTCGCCCATCGCACCCCAGAAGCCCTGCCACGCATTGCCATAGCAGGTGACCACGATGCGGCCACGACCCCAAGCTTGGTCCTGCACGAACACGCTGATCGGGTCGAGCTTGTTGCGCGCCGGAATGCGGATCTCCTGGACCTTGCCGAAGCTGGGCTGCTGGTGCGCCACCGGCTGGCGGGCGGCGAGGGCTTCCATAAGCTCTCGGATGTGGTCGAACCACGCAGTGTGGTCATAGTCGCCGGACAGGATGTCTTCGCGGTGTTCGTCATTCGTGGCGCGGTCTGCGATGAACTGTCGAACGGCCTTTTCACTTACCGGTTCCTGCACCTCGCCAACCTGCTGCTTGCCAGTTGCTGCGAGATGTTGGGCAAGTGCACAGGCGAAGTCGGCGGCCAGCGTCGTGGTGATGTAGCGGGTGAAGTCGTGGCGGCGAAGCTCCCGCACGAAGAAGTCTGCGACGTAACGGCGGCCGCCTTCGCTGGTACTGAGCGAACCATCCTCCTTCTGCACGGCCAGGTCTGCGGGCTTTGCAAACCATGCCCGGATGTTGTCAGCCACGGCCTGCGGGTCGGTGATGCTGCCGCCGGGAACGCAGTCGGCCAGCATATTGTCCACATCGATAGGGGGCGCCAGCGGGATGGTGAAACAGCTGGGGCCGTGCTCTTCGATGGTGGCTTTCTCACGCGGCGTGATCGCGCGCTCGCCCCCATCCCAGTACATGACGGCGTTCGGGATTACGCTGGGTTGGCTGTTCATGCGGCTGCTCCGTTGGCTTCGCTGCGCTTGTTGCGGGCTTCGGCGGTCGCTTCGTTGATCTGGCGGCGGCTCAGGCTCGGCCGGATGGCAGTGGTACCGAGGACCTCGATCGCTCCACCGCGCTTGCGGAAGTCGGCGAGCAACTGCTCGAGCTCCTGGCGTTCCTGGTCCTTGTGCAGGACGGTGGTGCTGTTGTTGCTGCCGGTTGGAGTGGGGCGCTCCAGCCGAGCAGTGGCGGCTACTGGCGGTGCCGCTTGGCCTTCAACGCCGCGCATCAGCTTCCGCATTGCGGTGGTGAGGAACCACACCTTGTTGCCGGTGGTGGTGCTTGCGCGCACCTGGTCCGCATCGAACATCGCGCCCAGCGAGTTGTTGAGCTGCTTGAGCGTGCAGTCGATGCCTGTGGCGAGAAGCTGCTCGGCGGTCGCGCCAGGCGGGCGATCGAGCAGGAGCGCTCGGATCGCTGCGGCGCGGCCGTGGCGTTGAATCTTGGCGGTCATGCGGTTTCCTTGAGGGTCTGGTCGCGCACGGTCACGCCCTGGCGATCAAGCCAACGACGTGCCGCCTGCAGCGACTTCTGAGAAAGGGAGTAGTGGCCTGCGCCGATCCGCAACTGACGGCCACGCACGGTCGCGGTGCGCCCGGTGGCAGCCGACAACTCGGTGGGGGTGGCGCTGTAGGGGCTGGCATACAGTCCAGCCCACAGCCAGCCAGCGCATACCATCAGCACCAGAGTGGTGCCATGGGTGCCGGTGGGGAACGAATGCTCAACGGGTAGGGTTGACGCTTTCATGCCGCGTCCGCCTGCTCAGCGGAGGCCCGATAGGAAGCGGCCAGGGCATCCCACTGCGACGCGAAACGCTGAAACGTCTCTGCCTGCTCTTTATGGCCGACCATGGACTCAGCATCGGCCTCCATGCGCAGCGCCGCGGCATATGCCGCCTTGGCTGTGGCAACCTTGAGAAAGTACTCGCGGGTCATGGTGCCCCCGCGCTGAGGCGTGCTTGTTCCACCAGTGCGGTGGCCTGCGCCATGCCCGATTTGGTCAGCGTGGCCTGCGTCGGAAAACTCGGGTCGTCGTAGTCGATCAACGCACGTTCGTACAGCCAGTTGGTAACCCGCCGTGTAAAGACCTTGGCTGGCTGCCTGGTCGAGCAGAAGCCGCCACGGGTGCGCTTCAGCGCATGGCCGGCCGCAGCGAAGGCAGTAACGAGCGCGGCGCGCTCCAGGGGTTTGAGTGGTGCAGCCATTGCGTTCTCCAGGTCAGGCGGCGTGCTGGGCCGGCAGGCGGGCCAGCACGGCGCCGCGGGCGCGGGCGAGGTGAGAAATCGGGATCAGCAGCGCCGCTAAGCCGGGGTCGGTCCAGCGCAGCTCGGCGATCGCGAGGGACGTGCTTGGAACAGTCGCCTTCTGGCAGAGGTGGCACTCGAAGTGCACTAATGCCGGGCACGGGGCGCCGAGCTGATGACCGGTAGGTGCGCCGGTCGTGGTCACGATTTGCGGTCGATGCCCAGGACGGCACAGCGGAATGGAGGCGGGGGCAGGGCGGGCGGTCTGCATGGCGTCAGCCCCGAACCGTGGATGAGGCGGCGAAGCGCGGCTTGATCGCATCGCGGTCTGCGTGCGCCTGGCTGATTTCGACCAAGCGCAACGGGATGACGACGGCTGCCACGAGGGCGAGCAGGGCCCACGCGGCGTGGTGTCGGCGCTTCATGCGGCACCTCCTTTGACGCAGGCTAGGGCGGCTCGCAGCTCCTGCACGCGGTCATCCCTGCCCGCCGGATAGACCGTCACGCCAGCGCGGTTGTAGTACGAAATCCTGACTTTGAAGCCGTCACCTTCGGCATCGAATATCGCCTGCAACTGGTCGATCAATTCGCCTAACGCTGCGCCGGCTTCCTGTAACGCGTCGGCGTAGCGGCGCGTGTCGGCGCCATCGTCAGCGGCACCGTGCAGCGCGCTCACGGCGTGGCGGATAGCTGCGATCTTGGACGGGGCGCTCATGCCCGCACCTCGGCCGCCATGTCCCGTGACGCGGCTTCAACCCGGCGGCTCTGGACGCCCATGCGGCGCGAGCGGCGCAGCTGGTTGCGACTGTGCTCGCCGGTGCTGCGGATGCGCAGGACATTTGCCCGGGTGTGGTCGCGGGCGGCCTGCGCCAGCAGGCAGGTGGCGGCTCGCAGCGGCAGCGGTTCGGTAGGACATGGCGCTCTCCGTTGAAAAGGAGGGCGC
Organism: Stenotrophomonas sp. 364; assembly: GCF_009832905.1. Taxonomy (NCBI): domain Bacteria; kingdom Pseudomonadati; phylum Pseudomonadota; class Gammaproteobacteria; order Lysobacterales; family Lysobacteraceae; genus Stenotrophomonas; species Stenotrophomonas sp. 364. The sequence continues at coordinate 2,794,062 of NZ_CP047135.1, read as the reverse complement.
CGGCGGGCCTGTTGCCTGGGGAGTGGCAGCTACGGCTCAGCAGGGGATGGGCTGGGCCGCAGTGGCGACCCGCCGGTCGCCCGTCGGCTGGGGTGCCGACGGGTCAATAAAAGCACACTTATATTTTGAGTGCAAGCGCGCTTATATTAACGCCACTTGCCTCTCGGCTTTTGAGTCCGGACTGTCGGGCCGATGATGATCAGAAGCCACCCGATCGGCCCGAGGAGTAGTCCATACAGGAATCCGGCGACTGCGCGGTTCTTGGTGGCTCCAATTGCCGCACCTATGAATGCAAACAACACAACAGCGATGATCACAACATCCATGATTGCTCCCTGTCCTAGAAACGTTTGAGCGTGAGCCATGCCAGCACCCTGCCGGCAATGTGTAGCTGGTCAATCTCCCCAGGAGGCACGTCCTCAGGCGGGTAGGCCGAATTGTTCGCTGAAAGGATTTGCAGGTTCCCCGACCGAAGATTGGGTGCGAGTCGCTTAATGAGAGCTCGCCCCTGCCAGTTGAAGACGTAGATGCCTTCGCCGTCGTAGTAGGGAGCCTCAGCGTCCACGAAGACAACATCTCCATGGTTGATCACGCCAGCCATGCTGTCTCCCCGCGCGGTGATGATCCTCACGCGATCAAGGCTATGCGGCAAGTTCTGCCTGGCCCACCATTCGGCAACGTCTAGATGTTGGACCACCTCCGGCGGGTCATCATTGATTGCACCGACACCCATTTCGCCCTCCATGCTTAACAGCGGAAGGCGAACGTAGCCCGCAGGGGTTTCACCGGCTGAGACGTGGACTTGGGCGCTGTGCTCCCCAGCACGCATAGGGCCTTCGCCCGCGATCAGCCACTCGATGCGAAACCCGGGATACACCTTGGCTAACTGGACGGCGGTCCCGCCGTGCAGGCTCTTAGTCTTGCCGCTTTCGAGCTGGTAGAGGGCAGATGGCGTGATGCCGGCCTTTTCTGCCGCCGGTTTGGTGTCGTCGTAGCCTGATTCCCTGCGTGCAAGGATCAGGCGGTCAGCGAGAGTCATCGTCATGTTAGCCAGCTTATATGGGAGCGATGAAAGCGTGCTTGCATCGCAATGTGTAAGTGTGCTTTCATTGCGCCATGAACCAGACCGTCACGAAGAAGCAGGCTATCGAGGCATACGGAAGTGTTGCCGGGCTCGCCGATGCATTGGGCATCACGAGGTCGGCGATCTACCAATGGCCCGATGGGCCAATTGCTGAAGTCCATGCGCTGAGGCTTCTGTATGTCCTTCGGCCATCCGGGTTACCGGTTGCCCTGATTCAGGGTGCAGCATGCGGCAGCTGATCTTGCTAATGCCATGTCTCGGTAACTCCGAGGTCGGGCCGGTCCTTGATGAGTGCCTCACGGCTGAGGGCGAGGGCGGTGGGCTGGTGCTCACGGCTGATAGCTGGCTGGCGCTTCGTGGCCGGCTACAACTCGCAGCGCCACCGCTTCATTGGTGGGAGGTTCCGACCAATGCGTGATGTCAGCTGCGGCCGGCGCGAAGAACACCGCCGCCACTCCGCCCATGCCCTGGCTCTCGCTGTAGTGGCGCAAGGCGCTGAAGTGCATGCGCTGTTGGAAGAGGATGATCTCGCTCATGGCCTGCATCTTGAGGTCGATGCGGCCTGCAGCGGAACGATGAAATGCGCAGCATTTCAGGGGGCGGCATGACCTGCGCTCGCTCGGATATCTACTGGCGCGATGCGGCATACAACGCCGTCATGAAGATGCCCGGCAGCGTGAACGCTGCTGCTGCCTATTTGACCGAGCGGCGCGGCGTCAGCATCAAGGGCGAGACGCTGCGTAAGAAGCTGCGCGGCCTCGACGGCGAGTCCATCTCCATGGAAATGCTGGAGATGCTGACGGAATGGATGATGGAACTGACTGCAGGCACCCCGGTCGCCACTGACTGGATCCTGTCACTGGCCGCGCAGTTCAATCTGGCTGTGGATCACGTGCCTGCCGCCCCAGAGGCTGGATGGCCCGATGAAATAGCGGCCATTAGGGACAAGCTGCTGCACGTGTCCAAATTCTGTGGGCAGTTGTCGGCTGTTGCGCTGGATGTTCTGGCCGACAACCGGGTGACGCTGGCCGAGGCAGACAGGATGCTCGATGCACTCCAGGCATTGCGCACGATGTGCCACCGCATGGAACGCAACCTGCGCAGGGCATTGAAGAAAGGTCGGCGGCGTGAGTGACGTGGCCGTCTACCGACCGCCCCGGGCACGGACAGCGAACGGTCGTCGGATCATCAGCGCCGCAGTGCGCGCAGAGATAGAGAACATCGAGCGCCTGCTGTCCGGAGCGGCACCCGGACCGGTGGGCAATGAGGCATTGGCCGAGCGCGACCGCCTGTGGAGCGCGCAGCAGAACAGGGAAGGGCAGCAGTGTGACTTGCCCTTGGGGAATCCGGAACGCCATGACCATCACTGACCTTGCCCCATCCCCCCGGGGGTGGCATTGAAGGCCCGCGCGAACGGTTTAGTTTCGCTGAACTTTCGAACCTGAACGGCGAATCTGAACAGCGGCCAGTCGATGGGTCCTCCCCAGGCCTCCCTGACGCGGGTAACCAAACGCGCAATGGTCGTGTACATAGCGGCTCTGGAACTTACTGAATGTCCGCCAATTACGATGACGTGCTGTGCCAGTTGCACGATGCTGGTCTGATCCTCGACACCCTGGACGTCAGCGGCCGCATGGTTCGCTGCAAAGTGGAGGGGTCGCGCGAGCGCCGCGGCTGGTATGTCTTACACGAGCTCAACACCGGTAACGGTGATCTGCTGATCGTTGGCACCTTTGGTGTGTGGCACGGCAACGACAACGGCGCGCAGAAGGTTGAGCTGCGCAAGCGCGACAGCTCTTTCAGCCAAGAGCAGCGCGAGGCGCTCAAGCGCCGCTTGGCCGAGGACCGTAAGCGCGCCGAGGCTGCACGGCTGGAGCAGAACAAACGAGCTGCCGCGCGTGCGAGTGCTGCGTGGAGCCGGGCGCTGCCTGAGGGCGAGGCGGACTATCTGGTTGAAAAGGCAGTGCAGCCGTTCGGTCTTCGTTACGGCCGCAGTGGCGTCGCCTTGGTGCCGCTGCTCGATGTAAACGGCTCGGTGCATGGCCTGCAGGTGCTGCGTAGCGCAAAGCAGGCGCAGGCTGCCGGCAAGCCTGCCAAGGAGTACTGGCCTGCCGGCCTGGCCAAGAAGGGGCACTTTCATCTGATCGGCGGCACACCGCAGTGGGTCCTGCTGGTGGCTGAGGGCTACGCAACAGCGGCAACACTGCACATGGCCACCGGGTACCCGGTGGCCGTGGCCTTCGACGCCGGGAACTTGATGGCCGTGACTGCGATCTTGGCAAAGCGCTACCGCGCGGCCAAGGTCCTGGTCTGCGGCGATGACGACGCGCTGCAGAAGTGCCGCAGCTGTAAGTCGCGCCTGGTGCTGGCAGAAGCCCCAGAGATTTGCCCAACCTGCTCTACGCCCCATGGGGCATCGAACGCAGGGTTGCTCGGCGCGGAAGCTGCGGCGCTCGATGTCAGTGGTGCAGTGCTGCTGCCTGCGTTCGCCGACGAGGCCGGTCGCCGCGAGCGGTTCATTGAACACGGGCGCAAGGTCAGCGACTTCAATGACCTGCACGTGCTGGAAGGGCTGCATGTTGTACGCAGCCAGGTTGAGGCCCGCATCACGGAGCTTTCGTGGCGACCCCGTAGCGAAACCCGCGCGCCTTCCAACTCCACCACCGGGGGCGAGGGGCTGGCCCCGCTCAAGCCCATCGACTCGCTCGATGAGCTTCTGGAGCGCTTCGCGCTGGTGTACGGGCAGGGTGGCACGGTGTTCGATCACAAGGAACACATGCTCATGGCGCTGGGTGACATGGGGCATGCGTGCGTCCGGCGCGAGCTGCACCGCGCGTGGATGGAACACCCGGCGCGATCGATTGTGCGCGTGCGCGAAGTGGACTTCGACCCGTCTGGCCTGAAGGAGGGGGTTACCTGCAACCTGTTCGCTGGCTGGCCTACAACACCCAAGGCAGGCGACTGCGACAAGCTCCTGCATCTGCTTTGGCACATGTGCGGTAACGAGGCCAATCAGAAGGCGCTGTACGACTGGGTGCTCAGGTGGTTGGCGTACCCGTTGCAGCACCCTGGTGCCAAGATGAAAAGCACCATCGTTATTCATGGCCCGCAGGGCACCGGCAAGAACATGTTCTTCGACGAGTACATGAAGCTGTTCGGCGACTACGGGCGTGTGCTTGATCAGGCGGCACTGGAAGACAAATTCAACGACTGGGCCAGCCGCAAGCTGTTCCTTCTGGCCGACGAAGTGGTGGCGCGCACCGAGGTCTACCACCTCAAGAACAAGCTCAAGGCACTGATCACCGGCGACCGGATCCGCATCAATCCGAAGAACATCCAGGCTTACGAAGAGGACAACCACGCCAACCTGGTGTTCCTGTCCAACGAGGCGATGCCCGTAGTGTTGGAAGAAGATGACCGCCGGCACGCGGTCATCTGGACGCCGGAGAAGTTGACGCAGGACTTCTACCTGGAAGTGATGGCTGAGATCCGCAACGGCGGCACGGCCGCGCTGCACGACTATCTGCTGCGCCTGGACTTGGGAGACTTCTCCAATGGCACCAATCCACCTATGACGGACGCGAAACGGGAGCTGATCGGCTTGAGCCAGGACAGCCCGCAGCGCTTTCTGGATGAGTTGTACGGCAACGATATCCCGGGCGTCAAACCTCGCCCGGCGCTGTCGAAGGAATGGTACGAGCTCTACAAGGTCTGGTGCGGCAGGGAGGGTGTGCGGCCCGCGCCGAACCCCAAGTTCGTCAATGCGCTCGTGCGCAAGCGGCAGATCATCCATCCCGACCGGGCGCGCAAGCGCTATGTGGTTGCGCAGACGACCCACGGGCCGCACGGCTTCCTGATGCTGGGGGCGACCGAGGCAACCGACGGGCGCAGCGAGCAGGCGTTCCTGGGCGACGAAGTGCAGGCCTTCCGGACTTCCTTCAGTGACTACAAGGGGCGCGCATGAGTGCTTCGGCCAATCCTGTGCGGGACGTGCGGGACAGTGTGCGGGATGTTGTGCGGGCGACTGCCCTACTGGCAGCAGGTTTGTGCGGGACGTGCGGCTCTACCCCTTTACGTGGGCGCGGGCGCGTGCGGCACGCCTTGCAAGGCACTCGCACCTTTGCGCTCCTGCGCGCGTATAGGGTCCCGCACATCCCGCACATCCCGCACAGCGCTTGTGGCGCAGCGTTTTGGCGCATTTCTACTGCCGCACGTCCTGCCGCACGTCCCGCACTAGTGCTCGCGCGCGCGCTTTCTTCTGTCACTGCTTGTTTGAAAGAAAAGAAAGAAGGGGTGTTGCATGGCTTCTGAGGGGGATGTGAAGGTCTCTGGCAAGGAGCTGGCGGCATTGATCGGATGCCGGCCGTCCTACATCGTGGAACTCAACAAGAAGGGCCGCCTGGTGCCTGTGAGCGAAGGCAAGGGCTATCTGCGCGACGCCTCCTTGGCGCTGTACAGCCAGACCAAGGACCCCAGCTATACCGCAGTCGCTGTCCGGCACGCCCAGGCACGAGGCGCCGGGCTGGCTGGCGGCGGGCAAGGGGAGGGAGGGGATGACGCCGAGGGTGACGAGGATGGCGACCAAGGCGGCGCTGCGCCGGCAACGCCAGATTCGAAGCGCAAAGCCAAGGCGCTGGCGGACAAGGCCGAGATCGATGCCAAGGCCGCGGCGCGGGACTACGAGGTCAGCATGGGCAAGCTGCTCGATGCGGGCCAGGTTGAACACGTCCTGGCCGAGGCGGCCACCGCGATCCGCGTCGAACTGGAGCGCATGGCGGACACGCTTGCCCCACAGCTGGCGGCCACCGTTGACGAAGCGCGATGCCGCGAACTGGTCTGGAACGAGGTGAGTCACGCTCTGGAAGAAATGAGCCGTGGCTTCAGGGCAGCGTCTGTCGTGGTGGCCGAATGAGCGGATCCGTTGCCCAGCGCTTGACCACGGTCCTGGCGCGGTCGCTTCAGCCGCGACGCCCGATGACCGTCTCCCAGTGGTGCGATGAGCACATGCGCCTGTCCAGCAAGGGAAGCAGCAAGCCAGGGCGGTGGGTGACCGACCGCAACCCGCCGCTGCGCGAGCCGATGGACAACATGTCCGCGCGGAGCCCGGTTCACGATCAAGCCTGCAAGTTCCCCATCCAGTTCGGCAAGAGCCAGGTGGCCACCAACTCGATTGCGTACTGGATGGACTACGCCCCTGCGCCGATCATGTACGCGCTGCCGGGTGAGGCATCCATGAACAAGTGGGTGAACCAGAAGCTCAACCCGATGATCGAGGTGTGCCAGGCGGTGCGCAAAGCACTGAGCAGCACCGCCAGCCGGGACAGCTCGAACCAGCGCACCTTCAAGGACTTCGCCGGCGGGCAGCTGTACGTGGAGCACATGGGTAGCCCCCAGCGGCTGAAGTCCACGACCGTTAAGAACCTGGTGGTGGATGAGATCGACGAGGCGCCCCAGGTGCTGCTGACGGGTGACGACCCGGTCAAGATGCTGGACGGCCGCACGTCGTCCTTCCCGACCACGTACAAGCGCCTTTACATCAGTACCCCGGGCATCGCGGGGCTCAGCCGAATCGACAGGCTGTACGAGAAGTCGGACCAGCGTCGATACCACGTGCCTTGCCCGCACTGCGGTCACTTCCAGCACCTGCAGTGGAGCGGACTGCACTGGTCGCCGGACGCCAAGCATGCGTGGTATGCGTGCAGCGACTGCGGTGCCTGCATCGAAGAGCATCACAAGTCGGACATGATCGCCGCTGGCCGGTGGGTGGCCGCAAACCCTGACTCGCCCATCCGCGGCTACCACATCAACTGTCTTTACTATCAGTTCGGGCTGGGGCCGCGCTGGGTAGATCTGGTGCGGGAGTGGCTCGACGCGCAGAACGATCCGGCTGCGCTGAAGACCTTCATCAACGACCGACTGGCCGAGACTTGGGAAGACCCCAAGATGCGGTCGGTCAAGCACAACGTAATCTCCGACCGGGCCGAACCGTACAGGCTGCGGCATGCGCCGCGCGGGGTTCTTGCAATCACTGTCGGCGTGGATACCCAAGACGACCGTCTCGCCGTCCATATGATCGGCTGGGGCAGGGGAATGACGGCTTGGACACTGGATTACGTTGAGCTGCAGGGAGACCCTGCGGAAGAGGCGGTATGGCTTGCACTTACCGACCTGCTCAATCGGCCGATCGAGCGAGAGGACGGGGTCATGCTGCGGTCGGTTGCCACCGCCATTGATGCCGGTGGTCATCGCACTGAGGCCGTCAAGAACTATGTGCGGCAGCGCAAAGTTACTCGCGTTATGTGCATCTTCGGTGCTGTCCCCAACAACGCGCCGATCCTGTCGAAAGGCAAGCTGGCGGACGTGACCTGGAACGATAAGACGGACAAGCGCGGCATCATCATCAACCACGTCGGCACCGTCGCGGCGAAGCACTACTTGTACAGCCGGCTGGCAGCGGACGCCGAGCGTCAAGCCGATGCGAGGCTTGTCCGGTTCAGCGAAGAGCTTCCGGCCGAGTTCTACCCAGGCCTGGTGTCGGAGGTCTACAACCCAGTCAAGAACCGGTTTGAGAAGCGCGTCGTGAGAAACGAACCGCTGGACACATGGGTGTATGCCTATGCCGCGGCACACCACTCGGAGGTGCGTCTGCACCGGTATACCAAGGCGGATTGGGATGCACTCGAGACTCGCCTGGCCGCGACCGTAGCACCTTCTGATTCCCGTGAAACATCGGGCGCGCTTGCTAAGCCGGTCGTTGCGGATTCCCGTGGAACATCCAAGCCTGCGCGCCGTCGTGGCGGCTGGGCCGAGTCGAACTGAGGTCGCGATGGCAGAAGACATCAAAGCCGATGAGTTGCTCGATCAACTGCGGGATTCCTACGTAGCCTCTATTCGTGCGGCTGAGCCTGGCATACCCGCCCATGCTGCTCTCCAGATCGCCGACATGTTGGTGACCGTGCAGTTGGACGTGTTCGCTGGGAAACGGGTGAGCTATCGGTCCCGTCCGGACGTGAATGGCGCGGCGATCTGCGCGGACTGGCATGCCGGTCTGACGATTGGCGAGATCACACGGAAGCACGGGGTGAGCCGAACGGCTGCCTACAAGTACCACCCGGGTCGTGCCGTGAAGCGGATTCGTGGCGCTTGAAGAAAGTACGCGATTTACCATGATCGCGTACACCGACATGTATACCTTACGTATCCATGTCGAACACACAGCAACGACTGGACGCCTACCTGGCAGCTGAAGCCCGCATCCTTACTGCGGGCTTCAGTGTGCGTTTCGATCAACGCCAGAGGCAGGAGGCTGAGCTCGCTGAGATCCGACGAGCGATCCGGGAGCTGGAGGCCAAGCTCGCGGTTGAGCGCGGGCGCGGCGGCAGCGGCGGAAGCCTGCGCTACCGGACGGCAGTGTTCAATGGCTAAGCCAAACGCACTTGAGCGTGGCATTGCGGTCTTCGCCCCGCGGTATGCCGCCCGTCGCATGTTCGCGCGCCAGGTCATGGCTGCCTATGAAGGTGGCCGGTCGACCAAGCGTCGCAAGAAGAGCCGCGACAACAGCACCAGCGAGCGGATGGTGGTTCGCGATGCTGCCACGGTACGCGCGACGGTTCGTGATCTGGAGCGGAACTACGACTTGGTCGATGGTGCGCTCAGCACGCTGGTTCGCAACATCGTTGGTCCGTCGGGTATCAGCATTGAGCCAACACCGCGCGACGGCAGGTCAGGCGACAACTACGACAACATCGATGACGACTTCTCGCGCCAGCTACTGAACCTGTGGCGCCAGTGGTGTGTTTCTCCGGACGTGACCAGGACCATGAGCTGGGTTCAGTGCCAGGAGCTGGCGTGCCGCAGCTGGCTGCGCGATGGCGAGCAGTTCACCCAGTTGGTCGAGGGGACCGCCAAGTACATCACCCATGCCACGGCTGTGCCGCTGTCCATCGAGCTACTGGAAGCCGACGTGGTGCCGCTGGAATATGAGGACGCCGACAAGCGCATCAGCGCCGGCATCCAGCGCAATGAATGGGGCCAGCCCATTGCGTACATGGTCTACAAGAACCACCCGGGCAATGGGGGCTGGAGCAGCATCGAGGCGCTGAAGTCTGTGCCGGCGCAGCGCTTTCTGCATCTTGCGGTTCGCAAGCGTCTTTCTGGCCTGCGCGGCATCAGCCTGTTCGTCAGTGCCATCGACCGCTTGATCGACATCAAGGACTACGAGGAATCCGAGCGCGTTGCCGCCCGGATCGCGGCCCGCATTGCTGCGTACATCAAGCGCGACAAGGATATGGCCGACTTCGCCCCTTTGCAGACCGCTGACGGTCAGCCGCAACGGCCCGAAGAGCGAGACTTCCTGCTGGAAGCCGGCGCCATTTTCACTGAGACCCTGCCTGGCGAATCGATCGAGATGATCAACCCGAACCGTCCGAACACCGCCTTGGAGCGGTTCCGGATGGCGATGATGCGTGCGGTATCGCGGGCGATCCAGCTCAGCTACTCCAGCATGTCTGGCGACTACGACGGCACCTACAGCGCGCAGCGGCAGGAGCTTGTCGAGGCCTTCGACGGCTACCGGATGATGACGGGGCAGTTTGTCTCCCGTTTCGTTCAGCCGATCTGGGAGCGGTTTGTCCAGATGGCGATTGCCTCCGGCCAGTTGAAGGTGCCGGCCCACATCCGTCCCGAAACCGTTGCCCAAGCGAACTTCCGTGGGCCGAAGATGCCGTGGATCGACCCGGGCCGTGAGGCCGACGGGCTGATGAAGCTAGCTCGCGGTGGCTGGCAGTCGGTTACCCAAGGCATCGCCGAGCGTGGCGGTCGCGTGCAGGACACCTTCGAAGAGATCTCGCGCGAACGGAAGCTGGCCGAAGAGCTGGGCTTGGTGTTCGACAGCGACGCCCGCTATACGAGCGGCGCGGGCGTCACGCAGGCCCGAACGGGCGAGGCGACCTATCCGGACGCCGACGATACCGGCCGCCGCGATGAGAACGGCAACCAGCGGCAGCGCGCATCGCGCTCTCGTCCGATCAGCACCGGAGACACCCCCTGATGAAAACCACGCTGCTTACCAGCGCCATCGCCGCATCCCTGGCATTGTCCTCCACCCTCCCGCAGGCCGGGCCGCGCGACATGCCGGAGCGCCCCAAGATCGAGCCGTTGATGCGGCTTCAGCCTGTCGCAGAATCCGGTGGCGTTTACGAGTTGCTGATCTACGGGGATATCGGTGAAAGCTGGTGGACCGAATCGGTTACCGCGCAGTCGGTGGCCCAGCAGCTCAACGACCTGGACGGCACGGTCGCGACGATCAACGTGCGCATCAACAGCTACGGCGGCAGCGTGGCCGATGGCCTGGCGATCTACAACGCTCTGAAGCGGCACAAGGCGGCAAAGGCGGTCACCGTTGACGGTGTTGCCATGTCCAGCGCTTCGCTCATTGCGATGGCCGGCGACACCGTGAGCATGCCGTCCACCTCGATCCTGATGATCCATGCACCCTGGGGCGGTGTCTACGGCAACGCCAAGGAGCTGCGCCAGTACGCCGACGTGCTGGACACCTTCAGCGCATCCATGGCGGACGCGTATGTGAAGAAGTCTGGCAAGTCGAAGGAGGAGATCCTCGGCCTGCTGCAGGACGGCGAGGACCACTACTACACCGGGGAGGAAGCGGTGGCTGCCGGCTTCGCCGACGCTGTCGATTCCGACGCTGTTGAAGAAGCGGACCCGGATGAGCAGGCGCGCGCCTTTGCTGCTGCGCTGGCCCAACGCGTGACGGCACGTGGAGCCTCCGCCCGCTACAGCAGTCTGACCTTCGCCGCTGCCCTCCGCGCGCCGCGCGCATCGGTCATTACGCCGGCAGCCAGCTCCACCCAAGCGTCCATCGATCCCCAGAATCCGCCGGCCGAACCGGCCGCGAACACCCCGCCGGCGGATGCCGGTAATCCCTCCGGAGACAACACCATGCTCACCCCCGAACAGAAGCAGGCACTGGCGGCTCGCCGCGAGGCCATCCGCGCGCAGTTCGCCCCGTTCCAAGCCCGCGGCGATCTGAATCAGACCGCCCTGGCGACCCTGCTCCGCGACTGCGAAGACGATACCGACCTGACCGTCGAGGCGATCGGCACCAAGCTGCTTGCCTTCCTCGGCACCGCCACGCCGTCCGCGACCGGTGCGCCCGCCGGAGCTCCGTCGGGTCAGCTCACCCAGGACGAAACGAAGAACTATCGCGACGGCGCCATCGCCGCGCTGATGCACCGTTCCAATCCGGCAGCGCACAAGCTGGAAGGCCCGGCCGCCAACTTCCGTGGTATGGACCTGCAGGACATGGCGCGCGATGCACTCGCCCGCGCCGGCCAGAACCCGAAGGGAATGTCCAAGCAGGAGATTGCGGTCAAGGCGCTGCAGTCCACCAGCGATTTCCCGGCGATTCTCGGCAATGTCGTGAGCCGTAGTCTGCGCGCCGGCTACGAAGGCACCCAGCGCACGTTCCTCCCGTTCAGCCGCCAGGCCACCCTGCCGGACTTCAAGGAAATCACCCGCGTCCAGCTGGGCGGCGCACCGTCGCTCAAGCGTGTGGTGGAGGGTGGCGAATACGAGCAGGGCACCATCGGCGAAGGTGCCGAGAAGTACGCGGTCCAGAAGTTCGGCCGCATCGTCGCCTTGACCTGGGAGACCGTTGTCAACGACGACCTGGATGCGCTGAGCCGCATTCCGTTCGCCTTCGGTGCCAGCGCCGCGGACCTGGAATCGGATCTGGTCTACGCGATCCTGACCGGCAATCCGAAGATGGCTGATGGCAAGGCACTGTTCCATGCCGACCACGGCAACCTGGGAACGCCCGCTGCGCTGGCGGATGCGCTCGATCCGGAGAAGCCCAACCCGCTGTCGGACATGCGCAAGAAGATGACCCTGCAGAAGGGTCTGGATGGTCGTTACATCACCGTTCGCCCGAAGTTCCTGATCGTGCCGCCGGGGCTGGAAGAGGTTGCCCTCAAGGTCACCAACGCCTCGATCATCGCCGGCAAGGGCGCTGACCTGAATGTCACCGGCGTCACGCTGACCCCCATCGTGGAGCCGCGCTTGCACGACGGCAGCGAGATCGCGTGGTACGGCGCGGCGGAGCCGGGCGTGATCGACACCATTGAGTACGCCTACCTGGAAGGTCACGAGGGCGTGTTCACCGAGACCAAGAACGGCTTCGAAGTGGACGGCGTACAGGTCAAGTGCCGCCACATCTTCGGCGCGAAGGCCATCGACCCGCGCGGCCTTTACAAGAACGCCGGCCAGTAAGACACAAGGCCCGGACTTCGGTCCGTGCCTTCCATTGATCACGGAGCACAGCCATGAAAAACGCACACAGCAGCGGTGACACGATCACCATCCCCGCCCCGGCGGACGTGAAGTCCGGCATCCCCTTCGTCTATGGATCGGCGCTGGCCGTGCCGGTGACCGATGCCAAGCTCGGTGACTTGGTCGCTGTGCAGATCGAGCGCGCTTTTACCTTCCCCAAGCTTGCCAGTGCCGTTGTGGCTGGTGGCGCAAAGCTGCACTGGGACGTGCAGGGCGGCCAGTTCATCGTCACCGGCGCCGACGCAGGGGACCTGGAGAACTGCGCCATCGCCATCGCTGCTTCCGCAGCCGGTGAAACCACCGTCGTCGCCAAGCTCCTGCCGGGCGTCGGCGCCGTCAAGGCGGCGTAACAGTCAGCCCACCACCGCATACAGGCGCCCGGGTGGCGTGTGCGGTGGTGGAGCTTCTATCTACACAGGGGGATCGATGAGCACTACTGATGCAAACGCCCAGCTGGATCGGGCCATGAACGGAAAGTTTGCGTCGGTCGCGCTCAAAGTCGCCATCTACGCGCTGCCGTTCGTGCTGACGATCGCAGGGAGCGTGGTGAGTTGGATGCTCAACGACATTCGCAGCATCCAGGCAGAGCAGGGCAAAGGGCTCCAGCAGGTAACCAGCGACGTGCAGGTGGTCAACGCCAAGCTGGACAACGGCGTGATCTGGCGAATCGCCGAGTTGGAGCGTCGTCTCAACACCGTCGAACAGGCGCAGAAGACACCATGAAATACATCCTCTCCTTCTTCAGCCGCTGGCAGGAGTTCATCGTCTGGCTGCCGGTGCTGGTCACCCTGGCATTGCTGGGGTGGATTCTGTTGGGGGCGCTTGATCGCTCCATTGGCGCGGACGTGCTTGCGCAGCTGGTGCAGCTGCCGATCTTTGCCGCCTACCTGGCAACTGCTTGTGCCGGTGCGTGGCTGTTCAAGCGCACGTATCTGTATGACCTCAGCGACTCCGAAGAACAGCGGCTTCACGATGCAGCGCGTCGGGGTGATGCCGCGGCTTGGCGCCTTCTGCTGCTGGACCGTATGGAGTGGCTTCTCCTGATCGGCCTGTTCGTCGCGTTCTTCTGGATCGCACGATGAGCGCGCGCCACGGGGTATCGGTGCTGCTTGTGTGGGCGCTGGCGGCGTGCAGCTTGGGGGCTGCAGAGGCTGCGCCGGTCGGAGAACTTTCCGGCGCGACCGGTACCGTCGCTGAAGCGCGCACCGATGCGGCTGAGGTCGCTGCACCGGTCGTCCGCGCCGTGCAGGCGTCCACCACTGCGGTGGTGGTGCCTGTGGTCGTGGCGTTTCAGGAAGCCGTGCAGAAGGTCGTGCCCCCGGCAGGCGGCACCGACGCCTGGCCCGCACTCTCGCCGGCTGCGGTAGCCTTGATCGTGCGCTGGGAGGTTGGCAGCCAATCTCTGTACACGCGGCGTTACCAGTCCCCGATCTGGCCCGGTGGCGCCTCGGGGGTCACCTGGGGTATCGGCTATGACGGTGGCCACCAGACCCGTCAGCAGATCTGGCTGGATTGGACGGCTATGCCGTCCGTCGAGCGACTCCAAGGGACGGCGGGCATCACCGGTCAGCCCGCTCAGCTTGTGGCGCGGCGGCTTGGTGACGTGCGCGTTCCCTTCGGCCTTGCCAGCGACGTGTTCGCTGCTGCATCGCTGCCGAGGTATTACGCCAGTGCGCGCCGCGCGTTCGGTGTAGGCGGGTTCGACGCGCTCCCTGCTGACGCCCAGGGCGCGCTTGTCTCGCTGGTCTACAACCGTGGTGCGTCGATGACTGGACCGGCGCGTGCCGAGATGCGCGCTATCCGTGATGTGTGCCTGCCGGGTTCCGACCTCCGCTGCATCGCCGGGGAGATCCGGCAGATGTGCCGCCTCTGGCGCGGGACCAACCTGGAAGCTGGCCTCTGTGGCCGGCGCGAGGATGAGGCCGGTTTGGCGGAGCGGGCGCGATGAAGCTGCCCGCCTTGTTGACCACAAAGCCGCTGCTCTGGGCCATCGGCATTCTCTCCCTTGTCGTGATCGCTCTCGCTGTGTGCCTGGTCGTCGTCCGGGCGAACGCCCGAGCCGACGCTGCGACCTACGAAGGCGCTGCAGCAGCCTGCACGGCTCAGAAGAGCGGCGCGACCACGCGTGTTGCCGAGCTTACCTCGGCCAATGCCGGATACGGCCGAACCGTTGCCGTGCTCCAGGCGGAGCTGCTTGCAGCGCAGACGCAGGTTGTGACGCTCAAGCGGCAGAGCGACGGCGCGGTAGCTGCCGCCCAGGCGCGTGAGGCCGATGCCAACAAGACCTTGAAGCAGTTCATGAATCGCTACGCCGGCCAAGCGCGCGAGGCGCGCTGTGCGCTGGCCCTGACTGAGGTGGAGGCATCATGCCCAGCATTCTCCGGCTACTGATCGCAACGCTCATGGCGGGGGCTGTTGTGGCCTGTGCCCCGACCAAACCCGACGCCGAGCCCATGCAGTGCGCAGTGGCACCTGAGGCTGTGGTGGTCGAGCGGCGTGTGTACGTCGCCATCCCGGCTGCGCTCACCCGCTCCGAGGCCGTTCCCGAAGGCCCGATCGCTCAGTGCTTTGACGTGGCCGCACAACGCCGGGCGGTCATCGAGCGCCTCAACGGTAGAGCGGAGCAGGTGCGGGCCATCCAGGGCACCGAGGTGAAGCCGTGAGCGAGTTCCTGCTGGTGGCCATCGTGGCGCTGTGCGTTGCCTTGGCCTGCCGTGTGAGTGCCCGTCGCGAGGACCGCAGCGAATGAGCCAGCGTGCGTTCCTGACCGAGCTAGACGCCAGCCTGCATGCTGCCTTCGCCGCAGCTGGCATGGCCGACAGCGGCTTGTACACCGCGGTGCCGGGCGCGGTGCCAGTCCCGTGCCAGGTGTACGTAACCCGCGACGTGGAGACGATCGGCGACCTGCGCCAGTTCAAGGCCCACAGCGTCGAGATCGACTACGTACTCGGCAGTTTGGCGCTGGCCGGGCTGGAGCCGGCCCACAAGGGCAAGCTGCTGGTCGACGGGGATCTCTACGAGAACGCCACCCAGATCTCTAACGATGGCTCGATGAGTCGTTGGAAGGTGCGCCATGTCAGAGCCTGAGATTGCAGACCCGGTGAGCTGGCAGCTAGTCGAGTTTCTCGCCGGGCGAGTCCGGTTGATCACAAAGGCGGCCGGATATCGCACGGACATCGGTCTGGGCGTCGTGGTGATTGACGATGCGGATGTGCCGCCCGATCACCAGGGGGCGACCACGGTAATCGAGGTTGACCGCATCAGCGCCACCAGTGCAGGGCGGGCGCAAGCATCCTCCGACGTTGGGATCGTGATCGAGTTCAGTGTGCCGCGCGGTGGTGATGAGAGTAATCCTCGCCGCCTGGTGCACCTAGCCCGGGCAGATCTGCGCAAGGCCCTCATGTTCGATAGCCGCGACCTTCCCAAGGGCGTAACGACCTTCGACGTGTCGGAAGCAAATCTGGCCACCGTCAGTGACGGCGTGGGCCACAGCAGTGTCGTCGCTCAGATCACCGCGCGGGCCGGTCTGACCGAACTTTTCTAGCCCGCGTCCATTCCCCAGGAGAATCCCCATGGCCCAACAGCCCAAGGTCCGCAAGTTCGCAGGCGATCTGCGGTTCTTTGAGATCGGCACCGGTGCCGATCGCATCCCGTTGATCCCCGATGCCGACGACAAGTTCGGCAACAAGCCGCTCGAGCAGAGCTCGCTGACGTTCGGTTATGAAGCCGGCGACACGACCGAAGTGAAGAGCAAGCGTCGCGATGATCGCTACGGCCAGATCATCCACCGCGATGCCAACCCGGGCACCACGAACGTGACGGTGGGCGCGCTGGAAGTGCCGGTCGGCTTCCTGGCTCGCATGCTCTACGGCAGCGCGGTCACGACCACGGTGGCTGAGGGCGCGGTGGTCGATCAGCCCCTGACCGTTCCGAGCAAGGATGCGCCGGTGGACCTTGGCCACCGCTTTGTGCTGGCGACCCCGGCACCGGTGGTGAAGAAGGGAAGCACCACGCTGGTGAAGGATACGGACTACACCATCGACAACCGTCAGGGGCTGTTGATCCCGAAGGTGGGCGGTGACATTGAGCATGGCGACGTGTTGACGCTGAGCTACAGCTATGACGGCTATCTGGAAACGGCCATCAACGGCGGTGCCGTCCCCAACAAGTCGTTCATGATCCTGGGCGACGTGCAGGATCGGATCGGCGGCGACGAGGGTCTGCTTCGCATTCCGCAGGTGGACCTGACCGTGGATGGCGACGTTGACTGGTTCAGCGACGAGCCGATCCAGCTGACCCTGACCGGGCCGGTGGTGTTCCGCTCGGAAGAGAGCGCCCTGTACACCTTCAAGGTGTACGAGCAGCAGGCCGGCTGATGCGGCTGGGAGCTGCCCATAGCACCAGGTATCCGGCGCCCGAAAGGGCGCCGGTTAGTGATGCCGGGTGCGAGGCCTGACCGATGGCGAAGTTCTCACCCGCCGCGCGCCTGAACTCTGCCGCCTTGGCACGCCTAGCCGCCCAGGTGGAGGGTGTGAGCACCAGGGCGATCGCGCAGGCCGACACCCGGGCCATCGTCTCCGTGCGCCGTCGCTTCGAGCCGGCCGCAAAAAAGGCAGTTCGTGAGGTCTACACGGTCCGCGCAGGCGACCTCGTCGGGCGCTTCCAGATTCGCTCCGGCGCCGACAAGGATGGGGAGTTCCTCTCTCTGCATGCGTCCACCGGGAAGCTGCCGCTGATTGGGTTTGGCGGGCGGTGGGGTGGAAGGAAGACCGCCGGCGCTACCGCGCAGATCCAGCTGGGATCGCGCAAAACGTACAGCTCGGCCTTCATTGCGACGGTCAACGGCCAGCGGCGGATGCTGGTTCGGCAGTTCTCCCGCGACAGCACGGCGCCATCCGGACGCGATCCACGCAACAAGCTGCGGACCCTGACTGGCCCAAGTGCCTTCCAGATGGTGATGGGTGAGGGCGATGCCATTGCCGCACGCTTGGCCCGACAGATGAACGAATACCGCGGCAGCGAGCTGATCAGGCAGCTGCAACTGGCACGAAAGAGGAAGCGCTGATGGCGAACAATGCGGCATTCGAGGAAGCGCTGCGGCTGGTCCTTGAGACCAGTGGCACTGAAGGCGTGGATGAGCTACGCCGTGCCCTCTTGGAAATGGGGACGGCTTCTGACGCGGCGGTAGCGGATACGGCCAAGCTGGTGGACAAGCTCGCCGATCTGAATGCGACAGCCGAGAAGGCGGACGCTTTCGAGGGCATGCTAGCCACTCTCGGCGAGCTTGAGACGCGCTTCAACGACAACCAGAAGGCAGCCCTTGCGCTGAGCCTTCGCATCGGCGAATCGCCGGCACCAGCGAAGGAGCTGGTGGCTGCGCAGCGATCGCTACGCGCTGAGGGTGACAAGCTGCAGTCGTCCCTGACCAAGCAGTGGGAGGCTGTGGTAAAGGCTGACCAGGAGCTGGGCGACCTGGGCGTCAACACCTCGCAGCTGGTGCAAGGCCAGCAGCGCCTTCGTGATGAGGCGCTGCGGACCGCCGACGCGTTTACGAAGCAGGCCAAGGAGTCGGCCGAAGCGGCTGCAGAAGCGCGTCGCAGGAACCAGCAGATAGAGGAAAGCGATGCTGGCTTCCGGTCCCAGGCCAAGGCGAGCACCGCCGCAGCCGAGTCCCTGAAGGCGTACCGCGAGCGTGCCGGCCAGGCGGCTCAGGAAACGACCGAGCTTGGGGATGCGGCCGCAGTTACCAGCTCGATCATGGGCAAGCTGAAGGGCATCGCGGCGACTGCGCTGGGCTTCATCGGCTTTGGCAAAGTCGTTGAAAGCATCAAGAGCATTGTTGTTGAGGGCAGCGATGCAGAGCAAGAGCTGGCCCAGCTTGAAGCTGCTTTGGCCGCGACCGGCCGACAGGGCGAGTTCACGGCCGACCAGCTTGCAGCGATGCGCAAGGAGCTGCAGGGCGGCTTGTTTGATGATGGGCAGATCTCTGCCGCCCAAGTGCGGCTGCTCTCCTATACGAACATCGTGGGCCAGCAGTTCCCCGCTGCGATGCAGATCACCATTGACCAGGCGCAGCGGCTCGGGATGAGCCTGGAGCAGTCTGCCGAGGTGGTGGGGAAGGCGTTGCAGACCCCGTCCAAGGCGATGGAGTCGCTGAGCAAACAGGGCTTTACCCTGGAGGACAGCCAGAAGCAGCTCATCAAGCAGCTGGAGGCCACTGGCCGGGTCGCAGAAGCGCAGGCCATCATCCTGGACGTGCTCAATGAGTCCTACGGCGGTGCAGCCGCGGCGGCCAAGGTTGGCACCATTGCCGGGCTGTGGAAGGACGCCACCGAACGGTTCAAGGACTGGAAGCAGGAAGTCGCCGATCAGGGTGTGCTGACCTACTTCAAGGCCCAGCTCACCGACATGCTTGCCACCGTCGACCGACTGGCGAAGGACGGCACCCTCACCCGTTGGGCCAAGCAGACCGCCGATGGGATCGTCACCTTGGCCAATGCAGCCAAGGGCGCTACGCAATTCGTGATGGATCATTCCGGTGCCATTATCACGATGGCGAGAGCCTATGCGGCCTTCACCATCATCAAGGCAATCGTTCAGCTCAACACCTGGCGGATCGCTCTGATTGCCTCGACGCGGGCGCAACTTGCCAATGCCGCGGCCACCGATGTGGCCGGCCGTAGCGCGATGACGCTTGGGAATATCCTCAAATCGATTCCGCGCGTAGTACCCATCACCATTGCCCTGCTTGGCTTGGAGCTCGCTGCCAAGGGGCTTCAGTCGATGGGTGAGGCGCTGGGCGAGGAGCTCGGCAAGAACAGTGCAGCCAGCAAAGAGGCGGGGGAGTTCAGTCGGCGACTTCAGGATCAGATGTATCGTGAGGCAATCGCCCGGCGCGAACTGGCGGTATCCTTGGTCGCATACCGCGATACCGCCGTTCAAACGGCTGAGCAGCTCGCTCGCCTCAACGACATTGAGCGTGAATCGTACAAGTCCAGGCTTAATGGGCTCCGTGATTACCTTGGGGCTCAAGTGGGCTATCTGCTCCGGCAGAAGGAGATGGGGCTCGCAACCGAGGACCAGCTGCAGCAGCTTGACGAGGTAACTTCAAGGCTGTCATCGGTACGCGCAGGATACCTGGCTCTATCGGACGCTTCGCGCATTGCAGCCCAGGCAATGCGGGCTGGAATCAGCTCCGAGGCGCAGCTGATCATCGATAAGCTCCAGGGGATTGACCGTGACTCCAAGCTCGCTGGCTCCTCCATCCGTGAGCTGTTCAATGGTCTGAATTTTGCAGACAGTAATAGCCTCGGCAATGTTGGACTCGCGCTTGCCTCTATTGCAGAGCAGGGTGCAGCAGCTGACCGCAATGTGCGCGACGGTCTGATGGCAACGCTCCAGCAGCTCTCTGGTCAGGAACTGGCTGCGTTCCAGGCTGCATCGGTCGCTGCTTTTGAGGCATTGCCGGATGCCGCCCTGAATACGACGACCGTCCTGGAGCAGACGCTGCAGGTCGGTCTATCGAAGCTGGGTGTGACTGCTGAGCAGATGGGGGTCCAGTTCACGGCTGCCGGAAGAGACGCGACGGCCGCATTTGGCGCCATCACTGAGAACGCACTGGCAACCAGTGCCCAGATCGAGACTGCCTTTAAAGCAGCATTGGGGCGGGTCGCAACCCTGGACGAGGCAAGGGCTCTCGGCGCCATTCTTGAGGGCGCCGGTAAGCAAGGAAAGGTGGGGTTCGATCAGGCGGAGCGAGCTGCATCAGCGCTCAACGCGCGGATCCGAGACATCACCAACGCGCTGAATCCTCTGAACGATGAGTTCACCAAGCTTGGTATCCAGTCTCAGGCGTCTCTGAATGCCACGCGTGACACCGCAAAGAACGCGTTCGAGGCCATCCGCCAGGGTGCCGCGCAAGGGAAAGCGAGCATTGACGATGTCCGCAGGGCCTTTCGGGCGTACTCGGATGCTGCCTTGGCTGCAGTGGCGGATAGCGATGAGTGGAAAAAGGCACAGGTGAAGGCACAGCTGGACGTGCAGGGCGTGGTCTATCGAACGAACGAGTCCATCAAGGATCTCGGCAAGAACAGTAGGGGGTCAATGCAGCAGATTCAGTCGGGCGCCGACAAGGGCTCTGCCGCTCTGCAGGATGTTGAAACTAGCTCCAAGGCGGCCGCGGCTGGCGTCGGCCAGGTAGCAAAGAGCGCGAAGGATGCCGGTCAACAGTTGGGTGGCGCCTCGGTTGCTGCTCAGGGATTCTCGCTAAACATGGGGCAGATCTCGGCCAAGACGTCGGAACTGCTAAGCCAGATCGGAGGCCCGAATGGCCTGCAGCAGTTCGCAAATATCTGGAACGGTCTTTACGACCAGCGTGAGGATCTCAAGGCCTACAAGGAAGAGCAGGCCCAAATACTGAAAGGTATGGACGACCTGACGGGGAAGCGGAAAGAGCTAGCCGCCCGCTTCAACTTGGTCGGTGCCAGCGAGCTGGAGGAACTGGTGCAGATCGAGAACCAGATCGAAACGAAGCTTGCGGAACGCGACCGCGCGGCCAAGCAAGCCCTTGATGATCGCCTCCGGGCAACTAAAGAGGCCGCTGAAGCGCAGGCCGCCGCCGACGCCAAACGCGTGGGCGGCAACGGCGCTGGCACACCGGAGGTGCTCCGCATCGAGTGGACTGGCCCCAGCCGCAGCGTTGCGGCCAGCGCGTCAGCTGCCGAGCGCGAGCAAGCTGAGCGGCTGTCGGACCTGGTGGCGCCGCTGGTGCTGCAGAAGATTGCGCGCAGCAGGAGCGTATCAGTGCGTTCGGGGAGGTCAGCATGAGCCGCATCGTTTTAGCCGGGATCGAGCTTCCCGCAGACCTGCAGTGGATCGACGAGTTCACTGCGTGGCGGGTTGGCCAAGCCGTGAAGACCAGTCTTACCGGAGCCAAGATCGTCCAGGAATCTTCACTGCAGGCCGGCCGCCCGATCACGCTGCAGACCCAGCGTGATGGAGCAGCGTGGGTGGGGGCGGTGACGCTCGACGTTCTGCGCGCCCTGCAGGCCAGCGAAGAGCAGCCACGCACCACGCCCCTGACGCTGGTGCTGCCCGCACACAACGGCGGAGACCGCCAGCTTTCGGTGGCCTGGCGCCGCACCGACGGACCTGGCATCGAGGCCGAACCTATCCGGTTCGCCGTCCCCGCGTTGGACGGCGACTACTACTCAATCACCCTTCGACTCATGACGGTGTAACCCATGCCCATTTCCGCAACTGACATTAAGATGCGCCAGTCCCAGCGCCTCACCGACAACCCTGACGGTGGCGGCCGCATGGTCCAGGCCGAGATCGTCGACGGTGAGATGAACAACCTGTTCCCTGATATCGGCGACGAGGAGCGCACGACAGGTCGAGCCACCCTTCGCAAGATGTTCGTCCACGTGGACACTCCGAACACGGACGTGCTGAAGGATGCGATTGGTGTCCTTGTGGACCCTCCCTCCGATCCTCGCGTGACGGTGAGTATGTTCGCCACAGGAAGCTACAGCGACGTTCGCGCGGACGCGCGCAACCGTGTCGAGGGCTACATCATCCGGGGTGCGGAATCGCGCTACATCCTGCTCGGGAACCATTTCATCGGGCAGATGACACTGCAGTTCTACTGCATGAAGGATGCGCCAAGTCCGGACATCAATGACAACCTCTGCCTCGCCACTACCGCAGTCGGGTTCACGCCTACTGAGCAATTTGTGAGGGTGAAGGGAATTCTCTCGCGTACGTCGGGCACGTTCTATGACGATGGTGGGGCATTCGAGCGAGACGTGATCGTGATTGAAACGGTCAACGCGCTGCTGTTCAATTTCTTTGGGCAGGAGGTGCTGCGCTACACCGGTGCCAAGCCCCCCACGCGCATCTACGGGACCAATATTGTTGACGCCACGAGCTACCACAGCGTCAAGCGTTTGACCGAAGACGCAAAGCCGGGCGATCTGTCCGTCCAGGTTGACACGCCATACGTCAACATTGTCCCGACCTCGACCGCAGAGACCGCGGTAAGCGACGTGCTCGCGGGGCTCGGCACCATCAGCTACGTCCAGTCGGGGCCAGCCGGGTCGCTGGCAATGGCGTACTCCAGCGCATTCAGCGCCGGCGTGCCAGTCGTGCGCTTCTTGGGTGGGCCGCTGGCACTCGCTTCCGTGAAGGTGCTGGCAGGCAACATCGAGTTGACGGATGACGGCAGCGGGCAGCTCATATCGGCGGTCACCTCGCCTTGGGCCGGCACCATCGACTACCTGGCCGGCACCGTGAGCCTGGCCAACGCCAACGGGGTGGGCGCCACGAGCGTATCGATCAGTGCAACACCGGCGGGGGCAATCATCCAACAGGGCTTTACGGATGAGATAGCGGTCACGCAGAACAACCAGGGATACAACTGGCTGTTCCAGATCCAGCCGCTGCCTGCGCCGGGCACCGTGGTGGTGGACTATCGGGCCCTGGGTAAGTGGGTACGCCTGGCTGATAACGGCCGGGGACAACTGGTTGGGAAGCCGGGGCAGGGTGGTGGCACCGTCAATTACGCGACCGGTGCCGTTGTGATGACGGCGGGAGCCCTGCCGGACCTGCAGAGCAGTGTTCTGATTGGCTGGGGCACGCCAGCGCTGGCAGAGGCTAGGACGGGTGACACATCGATCGCTCCGCCCGCGCTCCACTTCATCCTGGGCAATTCTGGCGTGGTGCCGGGGAGCGCCCAGTTCACGCTTCGGGTCGCAGGGGCGGATGTGCAGGTGACGGACAATGGCACTGGCGGGCTGCTGATCGCTGGCGCGCTCCGTGGCACGATTTCCTACACCACCGGCGAGGTGATGATTCGTCCTTCGGCATTGCCTGACGCGGATAGTCAGCTGGCCTGCGCGTATGAGTACGGTCAGGCGCTTGCTGCCACGGCGCAGCCCGTCCCTGATGGTGCGGGCGGGGTTGCCTTCGTCGTGAGCCAAGGGCCAATTCGCGCCGGCAGCTTGTTGCTGGACTGGACGGTATCGATCAGTGACTCGCCGGACGGTATGCCGAGCATTCCCCAGATCAAGCGGGTGATCGCGAAGGACGATGGTCAGGGGAACATCGTTGCAGTATCGGTCGGCGGCCAGGCGCTGGCCGTGTTGCTTGGTTCCGTCAACTACACCACTGGGGCCATCAACCTCCAAGCGGGCCGCTTCATCGTCAAAGAGGTGTCGGTGCCCAAATACGAGGTCGATACGCGCGGTCGATGGAGGGTGATCGGCTACTACCGCGTGAATGTGGAGGCGAAGTTCTCCGCCGGGACGATCATCTCGATGGGCTGGATGCTTGTTGGTGACGCCCAGGCGGCCGCCAATGAGTCTCTCCCCCTGCCGCCAGTCCAGCTGCTGCTGACGCCGACGATCAGCGACAGTATTGTTCCGGGCAGCGTTCGGTTCACCTTCAAGGGCCTCACCTATGTTGATCGAAATGGTGGTCTTTACCATTCGATCGATCCGGTGTCTGGTGCTGGCATTTATGCGGGTTCAATCGACTACTCGGCTGGCGTCGCCAATGTTACGCGGTGGACTCCCGGGGGCAGCAACTCAGTCCAGATTCAATCCCTGCTCACGCGCATTGCTGATCCAGGCACAGCATCTGTGTTCTTCCGGACACCAGGATCCCCTTTGCGGCCGGGGAACTTCACCCTTCGCGCCACGACGCTGGACGGTATCCAGCTGACGGCGGTAGCTGACATCAATGGCGTGATTACTGGTGGCTCTGTTCGTGGCCTGGTCGACTGGGAGACCGGCAGCGCCAAGGTCGAGTTCGGGACAATGATTCTTGCTGCGGGAAATGAAGGAGAACCGTGGTTCGACCCGGCGGCGGTGGTGGGCGATCAAGTCTGGAAGCCGACGTTGGTGATCGCCGGATCCGTCTATATTGGCGCGGTCGTCTTCAGGTCAATTCCGTTGTCGGCGGTCGTGATCGGCCTGGAGTCGGTTCGCCTGCCGAGCGATGGCAGGGTTCCCGCTTTCAAGCCGGGGCAGACGGTGCTTATCCATCACACGGTTGACCACCCTGTACCTTCGCCTGCTGCTGGGCAAACAGTCACCTTCGGGCGCGGCCGACAGTCGGCGGTTCAGGTGCGAGATGCAAAGGGCGTCCCGGTCGACAGTGCCTGGTACAGCTCCGACCTTGATGGCGGCAGCCTCACCTTCAGTGACCCTTTGAATCTCTCGGCTTACACACTGCCCATTTCCATCCGCGAGCGGGTGGAGGATAGACGGTTGGTGGTGCAGCCACAGATTACCGGTGAGATCGAAATCAATACCGGGTTGACCCACGACTATCCGGCCGGGGAGGCGATGATCAGTACCGCGCTGCGTTTGGGGGAGGCCAATGGTTCCCTCGACCTTCAAGCACGGGTGCTTAATCTCTTCGACCAGATGACCTGGACGAACGTTTGGAGCAGTGAGGTGATCGGTGGGCAGGCTCCGTCGTCATACAACGATACCGACTATCCCATTCTTCTTACCAACGCCGATGCGATCACCGAGCGGTGGGCAATTCGTTTCACCGCTTCCACCGCGTTCGAGGTCATCGGCGAGACCGTGGGCATCATAGCGGCGGGTAACACGACCGCCGATCTTTCGCCGATCAATCCGCGTACCAACCGCCCGTACTTCACCATTTCACGTCAGGGGTGGGGCGCCGGCTGGTCGGTGAACAACGTCGTACGGTTCGATACGGTAGGGGGCTTGGCGCCTATCTGGATGGTTCGCACCACGCTTCCTGGCACGCCGCAGGAGGCGACCGACTCTACCCGATTTGAAGTGATCGGCAACATCGCAGGAGCGCAACAGTGAGCCGAACCCCTATCGTCTACATGAGCACCGATCCAGCCGCGCCGCAGCTCACTGGTCAAGTTGGCAGTTTGGTCGCGTTGCTTGATGCTGTGCTTGTCAATGGCTATGGCGTCGGGCCAGCAGCTAAGCCAGGTGCCGGTTGGACGCTGGAGTTCACCGCGAGCAACAGACGCGCGTACCGCATTGACCCCGTCATAGGGTCCGGCATCTTCTTTCGTGTCGATGACTCGGCGTCGATTCCTGGCGCTAACGCGCGATCTGCTCACGTACGAGCGTTCGAGTCGATGTCGGATATTGACTCAGGTATTAACGGTTGTCCTACGACGGCGCAGCTTGAGTTCGGTGACACGTGGTCTAAGTCTATGACGCTGAACGCAGTGGCCCGTCCTTGGTTGGTCGTTGCGACAGCAAAGTGGTTCTATCTCTTCGTGGACGTTAATGGATCGGGTATCTCCACAGCTGTTGGGTTCTATGCGGGTGATATGCCGAGCTATGTTCCCGGTGACCGATTCTGCTTTTTGGTGAGTAACGGTTCCGCTGGCGTCGCTCATGCCGGCAGTTCATCGACCAATGTGTCGAAAGGGCTTATCGCCGACGGTCAATTGAACTCGGCGACTGGCGTCAATCGTGGAGCCTATGTCATGCGCGGAGCCTCAGGTCTGCCGGGCGCCGTTCCGGTGTCGCTTGTCTTGCCCAGGCCGGCGGGTACGAGTATTGCGATCAGTGCACTTGGAGCGGTGGGTGGTGAGTATCCATCCGCAATTAACAACGGTCTGTTCGCGGAAGAGCCAATTTTCAGGGAGGGTGTGAACAGAACGCGCGGCTACCTTGGCGGGTGCTATACGCCGTGGCACGTCATTCCTTTCAACGACTTGGAACTGAAAGAAGGGTTGACAGGGTTCCTCGGTGCAACCGTGCTGGCCAAAACCTACCGTCCACAGAATCCGGGCACGGTCACCGGTACCGGGCAAGTGCTTTTTGACCTGACTACGGCGGTGTACTGAAATGACGAGCGCAGTGATATCGCGAACGCTGTTCTCTCGCGCCGCGCCATACTCAGGACGCGGCTACCTTGGTGGTGATCTACCGCAAGGCGAGGAGGTAGACGCTCCAGACGGGCGCGCTCGGATCCTTAACGTTCCGTCGAGGGTGCGGATCACTGTTTTGGATCGAGGCACTATGCAGGTTGTAGGTGCCACGGTTAGCCAGGCCGACGGTACCTGGCGAGTGTCCGGGTTGAGCCTGGATTTCCTCTACATGGTCATCGGTAGCGATGAGCGTGGCTTGCAGAACGCTGCTATCCAGGACTGGGTGCGGCCGGCCCTTCCGGTGGCACCGGAGGCCTGATGCCATCACCGCCTGGAAATCTCGCCGGCCTCAACTTGGGCCCGTTGGGGCTTGGCTCCGGCCGGCATGCTGGTCTGAACCTCGGCGTCAGCTGGAGCGACATCCCGCTTGAGCCTGTCGTACGCGGTATCCGCAGGGCGGAGGCGTTGGCCTGGGGCACTGCGGCGCGGGCCCGGGCATCTTCAGTGGTCAGCTGGGGCTCGTCGCCTTTGATCAGTTGCGGCCGCGGCTGGTTATGGGGCGAAGCGGTGGCCAGTCGGCAGAGTGCTGCCTTGGCGTGGGGATTGACCCCGCTCGTCGGCTCACGCGTCGCTCTGGAGTGGAGCGGGGCGATGGCCGTTCAGCGCGCTTGTTTCATCTTCCCTTGGGCCGCGATGCCGCTCGAGCGGCATGACCTGTCGGTGCGCTGGGGGACCCGTCTAAGCCAGGCCGGTAAGAGTGCTGCAATCTCTTGGCAATACGGGCTGCGAACAGGGTTGGCGGCCAGTGTTGCATGGCAAGGGCGAACGGCGCGCGGTCATGCGCGGCTGCGCATGCGGTGGGGCAATCCGAGTTCCACACGTCGTCATGCTGAGCTGCCATGGGGGGCCGCAAAGCCGCTGCCCTGGATCGTTCGGCCTCCCAGGCCAGGCCCGGATCCTGATCCCGAACCGGGGCAGCCCGTTCCGCCGGGAAACCTCGTTGGCTTGAATCTTGGCTGCGCCACGTTGGGAATCGCGGGGTTCGCCCCGCTGAATCTCGGTGTCGCGGCCTGCTACCTGGTGCGTCCACAAAGAAGGACCTACATCGTGATCAACAGCATTTCCGTGGTCCGCCTGCCGGACCGGTCGCCGATCCAGGTTCAAAGCCTGTCGATCGCATCCAGTGTGGATGCCTGGGGCAGCAGCTTCGATATCGAGCTGGCCGACGTGGTGGAGTTGGCACTGCTGAAGCCAACCGCCGCTGGCCCCCGGCAGGTGGAGATCACCCTGAATGGATACGTCTGGACAGCCGTCATCGAAAGCCACAGCCGGCGCCGTGAGTGGAACGCCGCAGGTGTGACGCTGACGGGACGCTCCCGCACAGCCCTGTTGGCGGCACCGTACGCGCCTGGCAGGGCGAAGGCTACGACGGAGGTGCGAAGCGCTTCGCAACTGGTCGCGGAAGAGCTGGCCGATACCGGCTTCGCTTCGAACTACGAAACCGTGGATTGGCTGGTGCCGGCTGGTGCGTGGTTCTACGACGCCACACCGGCGCTGGATGCCATCAGCAGGCTTGCCGAGGCGAGCGGGGGCGTGGTGCAGTCTCATCCCGCAGACGCCAGCCTGCGCGTGCGGGCGAGGTATCCGCATAGCCCATGGGACTGGCGCGACCGGACCCCTGACCACGTGGTGCAAGAGGACATCGTGTCCAACGAAAGCCTGCAGGTCCGCAGCGCTCCCTTGTTTGACGCCGTGGTGGTCACCGGTGAGCTGGCAGGGAAGGGCGTGACCTGCAAGGTGCGCCGCGCCGGCGAGGCAGGCCAGCTGTTCGCTCAGCAGGTGAGCAGCCCGCTGATCAACACCAGCGCCGTGGCGGCCGAGCGCGGCCGAAACATCCTGGCCGATCGCGGCGAGCAGGCGGCTATCGACCTGGTGCTGCCCCTGTTCGCCGGCCCCCTGCGGCCGGGCGAGGTTGGGCGGGTCCTGCCGCTGGACCTCGTCGAGGTCGTGGGCGAGGCCGGCACCTGGCATGGCCTGTGCACCGCGGTCAGGACCGAGGCCCGGGTCAGCGACAAGGCAGCCGTGATCGAGCAAACCATCACCCTGGAAAGGCACTACACCGATGCGGACTGAACTGTGGGACGAATTTGCAGGGCTGGTCAGCGCCAGCCCGCGGCTGCTGGCAACGGTCACCGCCCATAACGCGGACGGCACCAGCAGCCTGACCACCTACGATGGGGCGCAGATGCGAGCCATTGGCGTGCTGGGGGGCACCATTCCATACAACGTATGGGTAAGGGGAGGCCGAGTAACAGAGGCAGCGCCGAACCTGCCGCTAGTGGAGCTGACAGTCTAGTTGAAGCGTATTAACACAGTGGCCGCACTTGCGAATCGGCTGGCGCACACTTAGATTGCGGAGATCAATTATGGAATAGATATGGACCTGCCTGGGGAAAAGCTCATTCTTGGCTTGTGGGAGTCTTTGGCCGAAAAGGGTGTCGGCAACTTGCTAAGGCCTTGGCACCTAAAGCGCATCGCGAAGGCCGAAGGGCAGGCACAGCGAGATGGGATCTTGTTTCTTGCTCAGGCAGAACAGGATGCGGCGCGGATTAGGCGCGGAGAAGCCCAGTTCTCTCTCGATGGAGTGCTGGTCGCAACCAATGCCCCCGCCTTGGGCTTGGGAATGAACCGACCTGATGCTGACTCATCAAACTTGGTATGCCAGGAGCAGGTGGATGAGAACGCGGGCGCGGTTTTGATTCAACCGTCAGTCGCTTCAGCATTAAGAGACGAGGCTGCGGACGTCATCAGGAGGGAGATTAACGTCAGTCATGCCATCCTGAGGGCTGAGGACCTCTTGCGAGACAATGCTGATCCGGATGCCAAGGTAGCCGGGTTTGACGAGGATTGGCTGTTTAGGTGGCGTGAGCTTGCCGGCCAAGTCTCTAAGGAACAGGTTCAGGAGCTTTGGGGGAGGGTGCTTGCGGGGGAGGCAGTCTCACCGGGCACGTACAGTCTCCGCACGTTGGAGTTTCTTCGGTCAATCTCAGCGGCGGACGCGGCCCTGATCGAGAAGGTTGCGCCCTTCATGTTGGATCGTGCGCATTGCGCGAATCACAAGATGGGCGCTGATCTAGTGCAGTTTCGTTGGGTAAGCTATCCGGACCTTTTAGAGCTGGAAGCACTGGGGCTTGTCGTAGGAGCAGAGCTCACGGGCCATGAGGTTAGCGTTGGCTCCGTGGCGAAAGATACGTTTGTTGCGATGATGCGACTGGGCGGTAAAGTCATCGTCGTTAAACACAACGATGCGGCAAGGAGATTTACCTTGTCCGGCTTCAGTATGACCTCGCTTGGTCGGCAGGTAATGTCTCTATGCGCTGACGCTGAGAATGATGAATACACTGAGTGGCTATGCGTTTTGATTCAAGAGTTCGGCTACAACGTGGAGCTGGGCCAGGTTACCGGTATTGAATCGGGGATGGTCCAATACACAACGATCAAGAGCTTTCCTGCGTCGGGAAATGCCTGAAAGCACCTTGACAATGCTGGGGCTGCGCGAGTGATCCTATCGCTCGCTAAACGGAGCCATAGCATTAGGCCACGGCATCAAGCAGATCCTCGCGGTTGTTGCGCGTGCTATTCACCGCGCGCCTGACGCGGTAGGCCTCCAGCTCCGGCGGATCGCTGGCCATCAGCATCGCCATGGCGTCGTCGGGCGATGCGGCGATCCATTCCTCAGCCTGGCCGGGTGCCAGCCACACCGGCATGCGATCGTGGATGTCGGCCGACACCCCGCTGCTGTCGCCGGTGATCACGGTGAAGGTGCCCAGGTTGCCCGGGTCAAGCAGGGGGCTGGTGTCTTCCCACAGGCCGGCCGCCCAGAGCGGCCTGACCGCGTGGATGAACCACGGATCCTTCTTCCCGTCTTCACGGCTCACTGACCATTCGTAGTACCCGGTCATGGGAATCAGGCACCTGCGCTTTTTGAAGGCTGAGCGGTACGCCGGCTTGGTGTCCACCGTCTCGATGCGGGCATTGATGGTAGAACCCTGCCGCGTCTTATCTCTCGCCCAGAAGGGCAGCAGGCCCCAGGCGAGCCTCTGCAGGACGAGGCCGTTGCCGCGGTCCAGCACCACCGCCGCACGCTGGGTCGGCGCTAGGTTGTAGCTAGCCGGCATGGACAGCAGGTCGCCAACCAGCTGGTGGAAGCCCAGGCTGGCAGCGTCCCGGATCGGGGTTTGGACGAATCGGCCGCACATGGCCGAACCATACTCCCCGCTGCAGGCCCTGATCTTCGCGCGGCGTGCACCCTGACGAACTGGGCAGGCCGAGGCCTACGACGGAGCGCTGCGTTCCCCGGTGGGCGCGCCGGCCGCCGTGGTGCAACCTATCCCTGTCGGACCCGGGGCCATTGGCCGCTCAGCCCGGGCGCGCCTGAGCCGCGCCCCGCCGACACCTCGTCGCAATGCGTGAGACGCCCGGGCGTATCCTGCTCGGCATGCGCCCGCCCTGCGACCAAACCGGATTCATGACCGCCCCTCGTCCACAAGGCTGGGTGCAGTTCGGCGAGTCTTGGTGCCTGTGGTGGAACGGCCGGCAGATCGCCAACGTCCAGCCAGGTGCCGACGGCATCACAGTGATCCTCGCCTGTCGGAAGCTGTGGCAGGAGAAGCGGGTCAGCGCGGCGAGTGTGAACCAAGGCAAGCGCTACGCCGAGCGGTGGTGTGCGGCCCGGATTCTGGAGGGGGTGCCGCTGCGACAGGCGGTGCAGCAGCTGACGGCGAAGGATGACGAGCCCCCACCGCCGAAGCGCTCGGCCACCCAGTTGCAGCAGGAGCGACGGCTGAGCGAAGCGCTGAAACTACCGGGCGAGAGGTAGAGCGCCCGGCCTGTCCGCTTCAGCCCGCTGCACCCTATTGTCCTGTAAGCGATTGATACATATGGGCATGAAATGGTGTGTTTGGTGGTGGTTGCCGCGCCGGAATGTTCAAGAGAAACAACGGGATGCGCGCAGCAGGCCCGCTGCCTGGGGGGCAGAGGGTCGTCGGTTCAAATCCGGCCGTCCCGACCATTGTTGGTAAATCGAAGAAGCCTGCGCAGCACTGCGTGGGCTTTTTTGTGTCCGCCCGCCCGTAGAGCGGGGCTCTGCCCCGCTGCGCTCCGCACGTAATTCAACACCAGCCGGGCAGAGCCCGGCGCTACGATGCTGCCCGCGGCCCACGCCTCGCGCGGGCGCGACGATGCTGCCAACGCCCCGTAGAGCGGGGCTCTGCCCCGCTGCGCTCCGCACGTAATTCAACACCAGCCGGGCAGAGCCCGGCGCTACGTCAGCGGTCAGCCGGTAGCCGGCTGCGCATCGTCATAGGTAAAGCTCACCACGCATTCGCGCAGGGCATCGATTTCCGCCGGGCCGCTCTCAACCAAACCACCGCCCAGCGCCTGCAGCCAGTATCCGTCGGCCGCCAGCCGCGCCACACGCAACCGGGGTGCACCACGTTCGGCCGGCACCTGGGCCAGGCGCTCATCCAGCCAGTGGCGCCACAGCGCGGCAAACGCCGGTTCCACCAGCGCACTCAACGAGAAACGCGCCCAGTTGGCGTCTTCGGCGTGCATGGCCTCGAAGGTGGCCCGGACGTAGGCGCGGGTGAAGCGACCGTGCGGCACCGGGTCCGTCGCGACAAGCACATCCAGCGCATCCCCGAAGCGTGCCAGGCACTCGGCGTACGCCGCTTCGAGCAGGTCCTGGCGGGTGGCGAAGTGGTGGAACAGCGCGCCCTTGCTGACCCCGGCGCGTGCGGCCACCGAGAGAACCGTGACATTGCCCACCCCGTGCACCATGGCTTCCTGCACCGCCGCATCAAGCAGGGCGGCGCGCACCAGCGCCGGCTGCCGGCGTCGTCGGGTGGCGTCCATCAATGTGCCGCCGCTTTTGAGAACGCGTTGATCATGACCACGCCCCCGACGATCATCGCGACCCCGGTGATGGCCTGCCAATCCAGGCTCTGCTTGAACACCGTCACGCTGATGATCAGGGTGAGCACGATGCCCACGCCGCCCCAGATCGCATAGGCGATACCCAGCGGCAGCGCCTTCAGCGCATGGCTGAGCAGGTAGAAGGACACCACGTAGCACAGCGCCATGGTCAGGGTGGGGCCCAGTTTGGTGAACTGGGCGGTTTTCTGCAGCAGCAGGGTGCCGGTGACTTCGGCGATGATCGCGCCGGACAGGAACAGATACGCGGTGAGCAGGGGAGACATGGCTTCTTCCATATTGGATACCGACCGGACGGTATGTTACTTGGCGGAGCCGTGAATGGAATCTGACTGACATCCGCCAAATCCACGCCGGGGCGCGAGCCACACCGCGCTGCCGCAGCGCGGCACGGAGTGCCTTTGCGGCTACCATGGCGCATGAACCCCACCCCCGGTAACCCGAGCGCCCCACGGCTGCTCGGTTTTGACGTGCCTGGCCTGCAGGCTACGGTCGACCACGCTGAAGACGAGGCGATCGTCGCCATGCTCGACGTGGCCCCCTCGGCCCGCTGGCTGCAGGTCTTCCATCGCCGCGTCGATGCCTTGAAGGGCGAACTGGGGCTGGCGGGCGTGCAGATGGACGGCCGCACCATCCGCTTCTACGGGTCCGTGGCCGACAGCCGACGCCTGGCCAATGAGATTGCCGGGTTGATCAAGGACATCGCGCAGGAACTGTGCAGCCCGCCGTGACAGCGGCGGTACGGCCCGGTGCCGGCGTCAGCGCGCCAGCAGCGGTAGCGGTCGGTCCACCACCACCCCTTTCATCACCAGCGTCGCGGTCAGCCGCTGCATGCCGGGTAGGGCGGACAAGTGCTGGTCGTAGAGCAGGCGGACGACGGACGCGCTTCGGTGCCGGCGCGCTGCTGCGCACCCGGCCGCGTGCGGCGCGCATGGTCGGCCGCATGTCCGGTGCGGCCATGGTGATCATCGCCGTGCTGTTGCTGCGCCGAACCACTACGATCTGATCCCCCTCATGAAACAAGGACATGCCATGACCGAACAGCTTCATCCGTACGCGACCTCCCCCAGCCCATTGGCGCAGGCAAAGCGCGTGCGCATTCCGCACCTGCAGGAGATGAAGGCACGCGGCGAGAAGTGGGCCATGCTCACCGCCTACGACATGTACACCGCGGCGATCTTCGAAGACGCCGGCATTCCGGTGCTGCTGATCGGCGATTCGGCGTCCAACAACGTGCTCGGCAATGACAGCCTGCTGCCGATCACCGTGGACGAACTGATGCCGCTGGTGCGCGCGGTGAGCCGCTGCACGCGACGCCCCCTGGTGATCGCCGACCTGCCGTTCGGCTCGTACCAGGCGTCACCGGAACAGTGCTTCCACACGGCGGTGCGCTTCATGAAGGAAGGTGGCGCGCACGCGGTCAAGCTGGAGGGCGGCATCGAGATGGTGCCGCAGGTGCGCAAGCTGGTCAGCTCGGGCATTCCGGTGATGGCGCATATCGGATTCACGCCGCAGTCGGAGCATCAGCTGGGCGGCTTCCGCGTCCAGGGCCGTGGCGACAATGGCCCGGTACTGGTGGAAGCGGCGCGCGCGCTGGAAGCAGCCGGTGCGTTCGCGGTGTTGATCGAGATGGTGCCGGCCGATGTGGCCGCGCGGATCACCGCGGCGGTTTCGGTGCCCACGGTGGGGATCGGCGCAGGCAGCGACTGCGATGCGCAGGTGCTGGTCTGGCAGGACATGGCCGGGCTGCGCACCGGGCAGCTGCCGCGCTTCGTCAAGCAGTACGCCGACATGCATGGCCTGCTGCACAAGGCGGCCAGCGAGTTCGCCGCGGATGTGGAAGCAGGGGTCTTCCCGGGGCCGGAACACGCGTTCCAGTCGTAACCGGCCAGGGAAGGGGGGCGCGCCCGTATCAGCTCAGGGCGCGCAGCACTTCTTCGATCAGAACCACATAACAGGCCACGAAGTAGAACTTCAGCAGGGCCGGATGTTGCTTGGTGAGGAGTGCGCGCATGTGCGTGACTGGGCTGGGTGGATGGCCTGATTGTGACGGAGGTGTGAATTTGTGGCAATCATCACAAATTAAATTCGCTTAGCTAGATGAGGGAAGCTGATAACGCCCCTTGAAGTTAACTCTAAATAATTGATTGTTAAGGGTAATTGGCGCTAGGTCGCGCCACCTCCAGAGACCTCCATCGGGTCGCCCGCGGGCTCCCAGGCACCCACGACGGCTTCAAAAGCGCTTAACGCCGGCCCCTTCGCCAACCGAGCAGGCGGCGGAACACCACCGCCACCACGGTCAACGGCACCACGATCGGCCATTGCAGCAGGAACAGCCCGGCCGTGATCTCCCACGTGGTCCAGGTGGTGCCGAACACCTGGGCGTCCGGTGGCCCCAGCCGGATGACCAGCAGCGTGGACATCGCGAAGGCCAGGTCCTGCCAGCGCGGCGACCGGCGCGCGCCCTGGCGCCTGCAGAGCATCAGAACAGGGATCACCACCAGGCTGGCCAGCAGCGCATGGATCCAGACGTCGCCCCGCGTGTAATCGTAAGGAATCGACGGCCAGACCCAGCCGAACCGCTCTGTTTGCAGCTGGGCGGTAAGCACGCACGCAAAGGTGATCGAAGTAGCCGACAGCACCACAAGGTCCAGACACGCCTGCAATGCCACGCGTGCAACGTTGGATGTGGGCGCGGCAGGAGAAGGCGGCATGGATGGGCTGCAGGATACGGCGGGCAATCTCAGCAGAATTCAGTGGATTTGTCGCGTTTGGCTGCGACGTGTCCGCGCGGGAGGCTTAGAGTGAAGCGATGTACACACTCAGGAAGAAGACACGATGATCAGACCCCTGCAGGACATCGATCTGCACGCCGCCAGTGCCGTCTGCATGCGCGCGTTTCTGAGCACGGTGGCATCGTCGCTGTCATCGATCGGGGTGGACAACTTCCGCACGATTGCCGCAGCGGACGGTTTCGCGCAGCGGACCGGGCCGGACAGCCTGCAGCTGGTGTACGACGATGTGGGCGTGATCAAGGGTGTGGGCGAACTGAAGCAGCGTCGCCATGTGGCGATGCTGTTCGTCGACCCGGCCTGTCAGCGGCAAGGCGTGGGCGAGGCACTGCTGGCGGCATTGATCGCGCAGGCGCACGCCGATGAGGTCACGGTGAGCGCGTCGCTGCCCTCGGTGGCGTTCTACCAACGCCATGGCTTTGCATGCAGCGGCGAGGTGGGGGAGTCGGCCGGGCTGGTGTACCAGCCGATGGTGCGCACCATGCCCCGCGCGATCGAGGAAGCCACAGAGGAACGCTGATCTGCACAGCCCAGACTTCACGCCGTTCGCGCGTGTCGTTCACGAAGGGCGGACAGCCGCATCGCTACGTTGAAGGCCTGTCATTCATCCCGGTTTGCGGGTAAGGATCATCATGATCAAGTGGGCCATCATCTTCGCCGTCATCGGCCTCATTGCCGGTGCACTCGGCTTCGCCGGGATCGGCGGCGCTGCGATCGGCGTGGCGAAATTCCTGTTCTGGGCCGGCATCATCATCGCCGTAGTGCTGTTCGTGCTCGGCATGACCATCGCCAAGAAGGTCACCTGACCGCAGGTCAGCATCAAATCCAGATACCAACGCCTGCGCAGTGATGCGCAGGCGTTTTTGTTTGGGCGGTGCACCGCCGGCATTCGATGGGCCGTCGGGGTTTCACAAGGGTGCGTTCGATTGCATGGGTGGCCACATGCGGTGACTTTCTGTGTGCGTCGGCACGGATCGCGCGCAGCCACCCGCGTAGTGGCTCTCCCCCACTGTGTACTGAGCGAGAAGGTGGCAATGGCGCGGTCACTACTGGAAAAAGAACGACACGCCCAGGCCGGCCTGGAGGTCCGGGCTTCGGCTGTCCAGGCCGACGTCGAACGAGGCATCCAGTTGTACGGTGCGGGCCACCATCCAGGTGACGCCGGCCCCGGCGATGGCGGTGGAGGCTTCGCCCTCGGTGTGGGTGAAACCGGCTTCCAGGTAGCTGCTGACGGTGTCGGTCAACGCCACGCTGACGCTCGGTGACCAGGTGAATGCGTCCGCGCCGGCACCGCGGATGGCGTTGCCATACAACGCCGCGCTCCACCGATCATTGAGGGTGTATTCGTAGCTGGCGCCGAGCGCGTACTGGGTGCCGCCTTCGCTGAAATCGCGGGCGCCGGTGGCGAAGGTGGTGCTGGCCAGCAGCGCCCACGCATGGTTGTCCGAGGCGCTGGGCAGGGCGATCTTGACGGCAACGCCGCTGTCGCCGCCGCCGTTGCTGCTGCTTGCCGAGCTGTTCCGCGGCTTCACCTGCAGGTGGTTGAACGGCGTGCTGAAGGCCTGCAGTTCCACGTGCTCGGTCAGACCGATACGCAGGTTGAGATCGCTGCTGTATTCGGTGGAGCGGGTACCGTCGCCATCGCGATCGCGCTCCAGACTCGGCAGGCCCCACTCCAGCGCGACGCTGCCGCGCGGCAAGGTGCTCGGCGAGAAGCCGATACCGGGGCGATCAAAGGCTGGGGTGTCATCGTCGTCCTGGGCCAGGGCAGGGGAGGCGATCAACAACAGGGCAAGGGCAACAGGCAGGCGCATCGTGCAATCTCCGGGCTGCGGTGCAGCATCGGCAGAGTGTGCCGCAAGCCTCCGTGATGGGGCAGTCCCCGCAAACCGATCAGCCGTCCGCGCGGGTCAGCGCCAGCAGGCCCTCAAGCAGGCGGTCGGCGCGGGGGCGGCCGTCGGCATCGATCGGGTTGGCCAGCGACTGCAACCAGAAACCGTGCGCCGCACGCCGCGCCGCGGTGAGCCGGTGGTCGCTGCCTTCGCCGGGATGCAGCAGCAGCTGGCCCTGTATCCAGCGCTTGAGTGCCTGGGCGATTTCCGGATCGGGGCGGCCGCGCGGCGCGCCGGGGCCGGGGTCGCTGGGGGCCAGGCAGGCACGGAAGATCGCGGTGACATACGCGCGCGAGAAGCGCCCATGCGCCACCGGGTCGTCGGCGATCAGGCCCTGCACGGCACGGTCGAAATCGACCAGGGCCTGGGCCAGCAACGGGTCTTCGCCACCGTCGTGGGCGCTCAACATCGGAAAGGGGCGGCTCATGCGGGCTCCGGGAGCAGGGTCGGAAAGGCGGGGAGGATCCGGCTCAGTGCGGTACCCGCGCCTGCGGCAGGCGCGGTGCGGCCGTGCCGGGTTGCAGCAGCAGGGCGTTCAACAGCGCGATGACCCGCTCGCCCTGGCCATCGCAGGCCAGTTCGAAGGGGGTCTGCCCGCCAAGCGAGGGCAGCGGCGTATGCAGGATCCACTCCAGCACCGCGCTGCGATCCGGTTCGATACGCAGGGCCACATCGGCAACACGACGGACGATTCCCTGGCGCATGATCAGAATCCGTAGCTGAGCGAAAGTGCGGCCGAGTCCATATGGTCGCCGGTGGTCATCGGGCTGTCCTTGACTGCATCGGACAGCCGCGTGCGGCGCAGCGACGCCGTGGCGGTCCAGTGCGGGCCGAGCGGCAACACCGCGGTCAGGTCGGCGTAGGGCGACACCCCGCTGCCGGCGCGGTAGCGCGCCAGGCCACTGCGGCGCGCCTCGTCGTCGCTGACACCGAAGTAGTAATCGTTGAGTCCCTTGCCGGCGTAGTTCAGGCCAACGCCAGGCACCAGCGTGACCCGGCCGACCGGCAGCGGGTAGGCGTACTTGGCATCGGCGGCGATGCCGCCACCGTGGCCGCTGACTTCAGCCTGCACGTTGCCCTGCAGCAGGCCCCACGGCGCGGTATGCCGCACCGCCACCCCGGCCATCGCCGAGAAGCTGCGGTTGGACAGTTGGCGCAGCTGCGGGTCGTGGCTGTCCTTGCGCTTGAAACGCATCATGTACGGCGAGGCCATCAGGGACACTTCGGTACTTTCGCTGTCAAGCAGCTTGTAGCCGAAGCTGCCGCCGCGGAAGTGGAACTTCCTGCCTTCGTAGCTGATGATCGGCGCGCCCACGGTGTCGGTCTTGTAGCCGGTGTAGGGCGACTTCAGCGCAACCACGGCCACGCCAAGGCTGCTGCGCGGCTTGGCGCCCGGTGCCTGGGCAAACGCGCTGCCGGCCACCAGCCATGCCGCGGTCGCCAGCAGGACGGCGGCGATGCCCGGGCACAGCGACTGCCGGGTGGTTTCATGACCAACAACACCGCCGTTGCCGGCCGGGGGAGAATCTTCCTTGCAACGCTCGCGCATGTACCTGCCACACTGGGAATGCCAAGCGGCCATGGTGCCGTGCCTACATTGTCGGAACGTTGCGCCGGGCCGCGCGTTACCATCGGCAGCCGTCGCCCCTGTGCCCACCCCCATGCGCATCCTGCTGCTCGAAGATGATCCGGAACTGGCCAATGCCATCCAGGCCAGCCTGGGTCGGCACGGCATGGTGGTGGACGTGGTGGCCAGCATGGCCCAGGCCGGCGAGGCACTCAAAGCCGGCGTGCACCAGATCCTGCTGCTGGATCGGCAGCTGCCCGACGGCGACGGGGCCAACTTCGTGCGGGTGGCGCGCAGCCTGGTGCCCAACCTGCCGGTAATCATGCTTACCGCGCGCGATTCGGTGGCCGACCGGGTGATCGGCCTGGACGTCGGCGCCGACGATTACCTGACCAAGCCGTTCGCGGTGGAGGAACTGCTGGCCCGCATTCGCGCGATCTCGCGGCGCCCGTCGCAGATCGCCTTGCCGGTGCTGTTGCTGGGGCGGCTGCAGTTTGATTTCGTTGCGCGCGAGGCCAGCGTCGACGGCGTGCTGCTGGCGCTGCCGCGCCGGCAGTTGCTGGTGCTGGAAGCGCTGGCGGTGCGCCAGGGGCGTACCGTGGCGCGCGCGGCATTGCTGGAGGCGGTGTATGGCTTCGACGATGCGATCCAGTCCAATG
Organism: Stenotrophomonas sp. 364; assembly: GCF_009832905.1. Lineage (NCBI taxonomy): Bacteria > Pseudomonadati > Pseudomonadota > Gammaproteobacteria > Lysobacterales > Lysobacteraceae > Stenotrophomonas > Stenotrophomonas sp. 364. Next base: position 2,754,855 of record NZ_CP047135.1, on the reverse strand, counting down.
CACTGGACGCGCACGTGTCCAAGCTGCGCAAGGCCTTGGCCGAGGCCGATGCACGGGTCGAGATCCACGTGATGCGCGGTATCGGTTATCTGTTGAAGGACGTCGCATGAAATTCCTCAAACCCGGCTCGCTGTCCTTCAGCCTTGCCTGGAAGATCATCCTGATCCAGGTGACCATGGTCGCGATGGGGCTGGTCGGCATGGTGCTGATGTATGGCGACAGCGGCGCCGGGTACATCGACTGGAAGATGAGCGAGTCGATCGCCAAGTCGATCCGCGTCCAGGGCGATGCACTGCACGTGGACTGGCGCGCCCTGGACCACGCCGCGCAGGATCGCCCGTCCACGTTCTGGTTCGCCGCCACCGATGAAGACGGCCGCCAGCTCACCCACGGCACCGTGCCGGAGATGTACCGCCCGCTGGTGGCCCAGCTGCGCTACCTGGAGCCGACCGACATCCGTACCCGTACGCGCGCGGCCGAGCTGGCGATGCGCATCTGGGTGAACGACACGCCGGAAGGACGCGTGCACGTGATGATCGGCGGCATGCCGCATCGCGGGCTGTGGCGGCAGATGCTGGTGGTGATCGGCTACCTGGGGGGCTGGATCACCGTGCCGTTGATCGTGATCACCCTGGTCGTGGCACCGTGGGCGATCCACCGTTCGCTGCGCGGGGTGAACCGGGTCGCCGCGCAGGCCGCGGCGATTCAGATCAACGAACGCGGCGGCGGCCTGGACACGCACGCGGTGCCGGCCGAGATCTTCCCGCTGGTGGATGCATTCAACGCGGCGGTGCGCCGCATCGGCGAAAGCTACGACGCGCAGGACCGGTTCCTGGTGGGTGCGGCGCACGAGCTGCGCATGCCGATCGCGATCCTGGCCACGCGCATCGCCGACCTGCCGTCCGGCCCGGCGCGCTCACGCCTGCAGCGCGACCTGGGCCGGCTGAGCAACATCGCCGAGCAGCTGCTCGACCTGCAGCGGCTGGACCATCACCGCAGCCAGTCGCAGCGCGTGGACCTGGCCGCGCTGACTCGTGAGGTGGCCGGCGACGTGGCGCCGCTGGTGCTGGATGCCGGCTACACCTTCGCCGTGGATGCACCGGATGCGCCGGTCTGGGTACGTGGCGATCCGGATGCGCTGCACCGGGTGGTGGCCAGCCTGTTGCAGAACGCGATCGCCCATGGCGGCGACCACGGCCTGATTGCCGTGGCCCTGCAGCCCGATGGCGTGCTGGCGGTGAGCGATGAAGGCTCCGGCGTGCCGGAGCAGGAGCGCCAGGCGATCTTCGAGCCGTTCCACCGGCTGCGTCCCAGCGGCAGCGGCAGCGGGCTTGGCCTGTACCTGGCGCGCGAAATCATGCTGCGCCATGGGGGCAGCATCGCCGCGGAGAGCGCCGCCGGCGGTGGAGCGCGGTTCGTGGTGGCATTGGCGGTGAATCGGCCGGGCATCGTCCAGGGCTGAGGGCGCGCACCCGGGCGGTTCACTCCTCCATCACCCGGGGTCCGGTGTGATCGGGCCGTTCCGCGTCGGCATGCAACCGGTGTGGCTGCCCATCATCCTGCAGGGAGAGATGCCATGAAGGCGTTTGCGTGCGCGGTGTTGCTTGCGACAGCAGTCGGCGGTGCGGTTGGCCCGGCCAGCGCCTGCACCCGGGTGGTCTATCTGGGCGAAAACCAGGACGTCATCACCGCCCGTTCGATGGATTGGCAGAGCGATATCGCCACCAATCTGTGGGTGTTGCCACGTGGCATCGCGCGCAACGGCCAGGCCGGCAAGGATTCGATCCACTGGAAGGCCAGGTATGGCAGCGTGGTAGCCAGTGGGTTCGACATCTCCACCACCGATGGGCTCAACGAAGCGGGACTGTCGGCCAACCTGCTGTGGCTGGTGGAATCGGAGTACCCGGCACAACGTGGGCACAAACCCGGCCTGGCGATCTCGCTGTGGGCGCAGTACGTCCTCGACAACTTCGCCACGGTGGCCGAAGCGGTGGCCGCGCTGGAGCGCGAGCCCTACGCGCTGGTCACCGACAACCTGCCTGGCGAATCGCGGCAGGCTACCCTGCACCTTGCCTTGTCCGATGCCAGCGGTGATAGCGCGATCGTGGAATACATCGGCGGCAAGCAGGTGATCCACCATGATCGCGCCTATCAGGTCATGACCAACTCGCCTGTGTTCGACCAGCAGTTGGCGCTCAACACCTATTGGCAGCAGATCGGCGGTACCGTGATGCTGCCCGGTACCAATCGCTCGGCCGACCGTTTCGCGCGGGCCTCGTTCTACATCAACGCCATTCCCAAGAGCGAAGATCCGGTGGTTGCGCTGGCCAGTGTGTTCAGCGTGATCCGTAACGTGTCGGTGCCGTACGGCATCACGACCCCGGGCCAGCCCAATATTTCCTCGACGCGGTGGCGCACCGTGGCCGACCACAAGCGCCGGCTGTATTTCTTCGAGTCGGCCCTGACCCCCAACACGTTCTGGGTTGACCTCAGCAAGGTCGATTTCGCCGTGGGCGCGCAGGTGCTCAAACTTGACCTCGGCCGCGACCAGCGCAACGTATTCGCCGGCGATGCGCTGGGGCAGTTCCAGCCGTCGGCGCCGTTCGCGTTCCTGGGCACGGGCGACTGATCCGGGGCGCGGGCCGCCAAGGCGGGCCGCCTGCCGCCGCACCCTGCTGGCAGATGGCGTCGGCCCACCCTGCCATCAGGGAAGTGCGCAGCGTACGATCGGTGACTGCGCAAAATCAGACTAATCCGATATCCCGGCCGGGGGCAGGAGACGTATCGTGCTGCTTGAGGGAGGGATGCCTCACCTGCCTGTCCCCACGCGGCCAGCGCCCCCATGCGGCGCACCGTACTGCCACTCCGCATGGATGCCCCCGCAGGAGCGATCAGCATGATGATCAAGGTGCAATGCCAGGACCACCGCTGGCACGTGATCCACCCGACCCGTCCGGACCCGGTCAGCTTCGATGACGGTGCGGTGGCCTTCGACTTCGCCGACACCCTGGCGCGTGCACGCCATGCCGAGACCGGCCAGGCCTGCGCGGTGCGGGTGGTGGCGATGGATGCCTTCGTCGACGCGGTGCGCTACGGCTGAGGCTCCACTCGTGCCGCAGGCGTTCAGCCGGTGCGGTCGAGGTTGGCGCTGAGCCGTTGCAGAAAGCTGGTCAGGCGCATGGTTTCATCCACGCTGAAGTCGGCCAGCATGCGCGTATTGCCCTCGTTGAGGATCTCGCGGGCCTGCGGCAAGCGCTGCAGCGCCAGTAAGGTGAGTTCGATGCGCTGGGCGCGCGGGTGTTGTGGATCCGGCGACCGCCGGATCAGCTGGTCGCGCTCCAGCCGCGCCAGGGTCTGTGCCATCGAGGGCTGCTCCACCCGCAGCAGGCGGGCCAGTTCTGCCTGGGTGGTTGCCTTGCCCTGGCGTACGGCTTCCAGCACCGGCAGGCTGGCCATCCCCAGCCCCAGCGGACGCAGCTGGGTTTCGGCCAGGCGGCTGAGTTCGCGGGATACCTGCTTGATCAGGAACGACGGAACGTTGCTGGGATCGGGCGCTGACCGGGTCATGCGTGCACCTGTGAAGCCTTGACATAGGCGCCTATGATACAAATCATAGGGTCCTATGTTAAAGCCGTTGGAGGCGCCGCATGTCCCATGTTCCCCGTATTGCCATCGTTGGTGGCGGCCCCGCGGGGCTGCTGCTGGCCTGCCGGCTGCAGCAGGCAGGTCGTGCCGTGCAGGTGTATGAAGCCGACGCCGCGCCAGACGCCCGCGCCCAGGGCGGCATGCTCGACCTGCATGCGCAAACCGGGCAGGCCGCGCTGCGCAGCGCCGGGTTGTTCGCCGCCTTCCAGCAGCTGGCACGCTACGAGGACCAGGGCATGCGCCTGTTCGACGCGCAGGGCCGGCTGCTGCTGGCCGACGATGGCGTGGGCGGCGACCGCCCGGAGATCGACCGCGGCCAGCTGCGCGCGCTGCTGCTGGCGCCGCTGGCCGAGGGCTGCGTGCGCTGGGGCCATGTGCTGACGCAGGCGCGGCGGGTGGCGGACGGCGTCGAGCTGCAGTTCGGCAACGGCGCGGTGGAGCGCGCCGACCTGGTGGTGGGCGCCGACGGCGCGTGGTCGAAGGTGCGCCCGCTGTTGACCGACGTGCGCCCGCAGCACGCCGGCATCACCCTGTACGAGCTGTCGCTGCCGGAGGTGGACACCGCGCACCCGGCGCTGGCCGCACTGGTTGGGCGCGGCACATTGATTGCCAAGGGCAACGGCTGCACCTTGTTCGCTCAGCGCAATGCGCACGCCCACGTGCGCGTGTACGCCTCGCTGCCGCAGGCGCTGGGCGACGTTGAGGCGGCGCCCGTGCACACCCGCGCCAGTCTGCTGCTGCAGTTCCAGGACTGGCACCCGGACCTGCGCCGGCTGATCGCCGACGCGCTGGACACCGTGCGGCCGTGGCCGATCCATGCATTGCCGGTGGACCATCGGTGGGCGCATTGCGATGCGGTCACCCTGATCGGCGACGCGGCGCACCTGATGCCGCCGGCGGGCGAGGGGGCCAATCTGGCCCTGCGCGATGCCGCCGACCTCGCCGACGCGCTGTGCGCCGCTGACTGGCAGGCCGCTGTCACGGCGCACGAGCAGGTGATGTTCGCGCGTGCCGCGGTGTCCGCCGCTGGCGCGCACGCGATGCTGGCCATGGACTCGGCCGAGCGCGTGCTGCAGATGTTCGATGCAATGTGACCGCGCTGACGCGGCCTGGTCAGCCGGCCGTCGGGTACCTAAATAGGGCATGAAATCGGAGACTTCCGGCCTATGTCGCGGGTGGTGGCTTTGCCACATCCTGTGCGCCACCACCACACACAGTTTCGAGGCAGGCATGAGGAGCAATGGGATGAAGCACGGAAAGCAGGCGTGGCTGTGGGCGCTGCTGCCCGCGATGGTGGCGCTGGGCGCCACGGCCCAGGCGCAGAACTACGACCGCTACCGGGACGAGGGCTACAACAGCGGCCCGGTGCGTTGCGAATCGATCAAGGGCCGCACCCAGCAGTGTCCGTTGCAGGGGCGCGCACGCCTGGTCCGGCAGATTTCGGGTTCGCCGTGCGTGGAAGGTCAGACCTGGGGCCAGGCCCGGGACGGGGTGTGGGTTACCCAGGGCTGCCGCGCCGAGTTCATCGCCGAAGCCGGCCGCGGCGGTCGCTGGAATGGCGGCGGCGGCTGGGGCCACAACAGTGGTGGGCGCGGCCAGATCCTGACCTGCGACTCCAATGACCATCGCCGCCAGCGCTGTGTGGCCAATGTGCGCCGGGAGGCGCGGCTGGTGCGGCAGACCTCGCGCACGGCCTGCGTGGAAGGGCGCACCTGGGGCTGGGACCGCACCGGCGTATGGGTGGATGGCGGTTGCCGCGGCGAATTCCAGGTGAATTGAGGTCGCAACCCTGATTGGACTGATGAATCAGAAAAATCTGATACAGATCACAGTTCCGATTGGTTACTGTCCGGGGCGGGAAGCCCCGGCTTCATCCGACCCCAGGCTCCACCGCACGACCGTGCGGTGCGGTCTGACCGATATGCCGACTCATGGAGAGAGCACCGCATGTTGATCCGCCTGCAACTGGAGCACCGCCTGTGGCGCGTGCTGCACCCGGACAAGCTGGAATCGTTCCGTTTCCACGACAGCGCCAAGGCGTTTGATTTCGCCGATGCACTGGCCCGCCTGCACCATGCCGAGACCGGCCGACGCAGTTCGGTACGGGTGGAAGCGAGCGGGGCCTACGTGGAGGCCGTGCGCTACGGCTGACGCCGGCAGGGCACACCGATAACCGAAAAACAAACGGGCCGCGTCGACATGACGCGGCCCGTTTATATTCCGGCCGTCGGCACCTTGCCGGTAGAGCCGACCGTTGGTCGGCTGCCTTGCGCGTAAAACCATCCCCGATTTGGCCGGTAGAGCCGACCGTTGGTCGGCTGCTTTACGCGTAAAACCATCCCCGATTTGGCCGGTAGAGCCGACCGTCGGTCGGCTGCCTTGCGCGTAAAACCATCTCCGTGACGTCGGGAAACAGCCGGGCAGAGCCCGGCTCTACGAAACCCAACCTCAACCCGCTGCGCTGAGCGGCTGCCCATCGCTGGCCAGTTGCGGCCAGCGCTTGAGCACCGCCGCCCGGATACCGGCGGCATCGATGCCGGCTTCGGCCAGCAGGTCTTCGCGGCTGGCGTGGTGCTGGAAGCTGTCGGGCAGGCCCAGATGCAGGATCGACTTGAGCACGTCCTCGGCGTTGAACAGTTCGGCCACGCCCGAGCCGGCGCCACCTGCCACCACGTTGTCTTCGATGGTGACGAAGCCGTCGTGGGTACGCGCCAGCTCGAGCAGCAGGTCGCGGTCGAGCGGCTTGATGAAGCGCATGTTGATCACGCTCAACCCCAGCTCACGGCCCACCGCTTCGGCGGCCGGCACGGTGCTGCCGAACGCCAGCAGAGCCACGCGGCTGCCCTGGACACGCAGGTCGGCCTTGCCGATCTCCAGCGTGGACAGATCGTTGCCGGCGGCCACGCCGGTGCCACTGCCGCGCGGGTAACGCACCGCGGCCGGGCCGGAATGGCGCAGACCGGTGGTCAGCATCTGCCGGCATTCGGCTTCGTCGGCCGGTGCCATCACCACCATGTGCGGGACGCAGCGCAGGAAGCTCAGGTCCAGGTTGCCGGCATGGGTGGCGCCGTCGGGGCCGACGACGCCGGCGCGGTCGATCGCAAACAGCACGTCCAGCTCCTGCACGGCTACGTCGTGCACCAGCTGGTCGTACGCGCGCTGCAGGAAGGTGGAGTAGATCGCCACCACCGGCTTGGCACCCTGCGTGGCCATGCCCGCCGCCAGCGTCACCGCATGCTGTTCGGCGATGGCCACGTCGAAGTAGCGCTCCGGGTATTCCTTGCTGAAACGGACCAGGCCCGAGCCTTCGCGCATTGCCGGGGTGATGCCCACCAGCTTGGGTTCGGCCGCCGCGGCATCGCACAGCCAGTCGCTGAACACATCGGTGTAGGTCGGCTTCTTGGCGGTGCCCTTGGACACCAGGCCCTTGTCCGGATCAAACGGGCCAACGGCGTGATAGCCGATCTGGTCGCCTTCGGCACGCTCGTAGCCCTTGCCCTTGGTGGTCATCACGTGGAGCAGCTTCAGACCCTTGAGGCCCCTGAGCGTCTTCAGCGTGGCGACCAGTGCCGGCAGGTCGTGGCCATCGATCGGGCCGGTGTAATGGAAGCCCATCTCTTCGAAGAACGTGGAGGGCACGAACATGCCCTTCCAATGCTCTTCCCAGCGCTTGACGAAGCGCGCGGTGGGATTGTTCTTCTTGTCGCCCAGAATCTTCTTGCCGCCTTCGCGCAGCGCGTTGAGCGTGCGGCTGCCGGTGGCGCGGCCGAGCATCTTGGTCAGCCCGCCGACGGCCTCGGAGATCGACATGTTGTTGTCGTTGAGGATCACCAGCAGGTTCGGTTCGCTGTCCATGCCGCCGGCGTGATTGAGCGCCTCGTAGGCCATGCCGGCGGTCATCGCGCCGTCGCCGATCACGGCCACCACCTTGCGCTCGTCGCCTTCCAGCTGGCGCGCGATGGCCATGCCGAGCGCGGCCGAGATCGAAGTCGAGGAGTGGCCCACACCGAAGGTGTCGAACTCGCTTTCTTCGCGCTTGGGGAACGGCGCCACGCCATCCTTCTGCTTGACGGTGTGGATCGCGTCGCGGCGACCGGTGAGGATCTTGTGCGGGTAGGTCTGATGGCCCACGTCCCAGACCAGTTGGTCGACCGGGGTCTGGTACAGGTAATGCAGGGCCACGGTCAGTTCGATCACGCCCAGCCCTGCACCGAAATGGCCGCCGCTCTTGCCGACCGATTCGATCAGGTAGGCACGCAGTTCGTCGGCGATGGCGGGCAGTTCGGATTCATCGAACCTGCGCAGGTCATCCGGAGACTGGATGCGCGACAGGCGGGGATAGCGGGCGGAATCGATCATGTTTATCGCGCTTCTTCTGAGCGCCTATTTTCCCCCCCAAACCGGGGTGGGGCAAGCAAACCGCCTTCGGGGTGACCAAAGGGTGACGGTGCCTGCGTCAGTTGGTCGCAGGTCAGGCCGCCAGTTTGGAGCGTTTGGGCAGCTGCGCCTTCAGGAATGCCATCTGGTCGGCCAGGATGTTGCGGTTGGACAGGATCATGTGTTCGATCCAGCTGGGCCGGTACGGCACGGCCAGCAGCGGCATGCCGGCCTGCTGCGGAGTGCGGTCGCTTTTGCGCGAGTTGCAGTGGAAACAGGCGCTGACCACGTTTTCCCACACGTCCAGGCCGCCCTTGGAGATCGGCATGACGTGGTCGCGGGTCAGTTGCGGGCGGTTGAACTGCTGGCCGCAATACAGGCACAGGTGCGCGTCGCGGGCGAACAGCGCCTGGTTGGACAGGTTCGGGGTGGGGTCCAGCGCACGCGAACGGGCGTGGCCACGTGCGGCGATGATGGGGTGCAGGTCCATGCCGCTCTGTATGCCGGTCAGGCGACTGGTGCCGCCATGGATGTGCAGGCAGGGGTCACCCAGGGTCCAGGCGACGGCATCACGGGCATAGAGGCAGGCCGCATCCTGCCAGTTGATCCAGTCCAGTACCCGCCCGTGTGCATCCAGCGAGAGCAGGCGGACGCTGCCGGGCCGGTGCAGGGTGGCGATAGGCGACACTTCGTCGACCGGGGCGGACGAGGCTCCGGTATCGATCAGACCTAGGCGTGTAGTGTCTGTCTCCATCGGGAAAACAGCTTATACCCGAATGTTGACGTTTTGTGTATAGGAACGAACCAAAGGTTCGTTCCGGGTAGCAACCGACCGTTGGTCGGTTGGCTTCCGGACGTCGCATCGCCGCGGCCGCCGATGTGCCGACCAACGGTCGGCACCTACCCGGGCAGGCCTTTCATCCGCGGCCACTGCATGCCGATCCCCCGGGCACCATCCACGCTCGATTGATCCACATCCCCGGTAGCCACCGACCGTTGGTCGGTGGGCCGGACAACGATCAACCTTCCCCGAAATGCGCATCCGCCATCGCCATCAGCGGCTCGGCGCCGGCCTGGATCGCGGCGGCGTGGCTGAGCGTGCGCGGCAGGACGCGGGCAAAGTAGAAGCGGGCGGTTTCGCGCTTGGCCTGCTTGAACGCCTCGCTCTGCGCGGACGCATCGGCGGCGGCGACGCTGCGCGCCCACCAGTAGGCCAGCACCACGTAGCCCGAGTAGAACAGGTAGTCGAAGCTGGCCGCGCCCAGTTCCTCGGGATTGCCGGCCGCGCGCTGCAGGGTGGCCATCGTGAGCTTGCCCCATTCGGCGGCCTTTTCGCGCAGCGGGCCAATGAACTCGGCCAGCGCTTCGTTGCCTTCATTGGCCTGCGCGAACGCCTCGATCTCGGCCAGCATCAGCTTCAGCCCGGCGCCCTGGCTGGAGGCGGTCTTGCGCCCGATCAGGTCCAGCGCCTGGATTCCGGTGGTGCCTTCATACAGCGTGGTGATGCGCGCATCGCGAGCCAGCTGTTCCATGCCGTGCTCGCGGATGTAGCCGTGGCCACCGAAGCACTGCAGCGCGTTGTAGGTGTTCTCGATGCCCCATTCGGTCTGGCAGGCCTTGGAGATCGGGGTCAGGAAGCTCACCAGGGTGTCGGCGCGCTCGCGCTCGCCGGCATCGTCGGCGTGGTGGGCCACGTCAACCAGGGTGGCCGCGTGCAGGGCCAGCAGGCGGCTGCCTTCGACCAGAGACTTGATGGTCAGTAGCATGCGGCGCACGTCCGGGTGCACCATGATCGGGTCGGCCGGCTTTTCGGGGTGCTTCGGGCCACTCAGCGAGCGCGACTGCAGGCGTTCGCGGGCGTACTTCAGTGCGTTCTGGTAGGCGCGTTCGGACAGACCGATGCCCTGCAGGCCAACGCCCAGGCGCGCGGTGTTCATCATGGTGAACATTGCCTGCAGGCCCTTGTGCGGCTGGCCGACCAGATAGCCTTCGGCGCCGTCGAAGTTCATCACGCAGGTGACCGAGCCCTTGATGCCCATCTTGTGTTCGATCGAGCCGCAGCGCAGCGCGTTGCGCTCGCCGACCTTGCCCTCGCGGTCCACCTTGAACTTGGGGGTGACGAACAGCGAGATGCCCTTGGCACCGGCCGGGGCGTCGGGCAGCTTGGCCAGCACCAGGTGCACGATGTTATCGGTGAGGTCGTGCTCGCCGGCGGTGATGAAGATCTTGGTGCCGGTGATGGCATAGCTGCCATCGGCATTGGGTTCGGCCTTGGTCTTGAGCAGGCCCAGGTCGGTGCCGCAATGCGGTTCGGTCAGGCACATGGTGCCGGTCCAGCGGCCGTCGATCAGCGGTTTCAGGAAGGCCTCCTGCTGCCATGCTTCGCCGTGCTGCTTGAGCGCTTCGATGGCGCCGTGCGAGAGCAGGGGGAAGTTGCCCCAGGCCAGGTTGGCGGCGTTGATCATTTCATTGAGCGGCACGCCGAGGGTGTGCGGCAGGCCTTGGCCGCCCAGTTCCGGCGCGGCGGTGAGGCCGGTCCAGCCGCCGTCGACGAACTGCGCATAGGCCTGCTTGAAGCCGGGCGGGGTGGTGACCTCGCCGCTGGCCTGGTCGAGCACGCAGCCGATTTCGTCACCCACGCTGTTGAGCGGTGCCAGCACGGTGGTGCTGAAGCGGCCGGCTTCCTCGAGGACGGCGTCGACCACGTCGGTGGTGGCGTCGGTGAAGCCGAGGCGGGCGAACAGGGGTTCGACCTTGAGCACGTCATGCAGGGCGAAACGGATATCGGAAAGCGGTGCGGTGTAGCTGCTCATCGTCAGGTCTCGATCAGGTGCAAAGGGAGGCGGGCGGTGCGCGGGTCAGCGCAGCACGCCGGGCAGGCCGGGGGCCTGGTTGAGGGTGCTGCGGCTGTCGACATCGAAGCTGCGCTGTTTCTTTTCCTGCGGGGTGGCGCTGACCGTGCCCTTGAGCGAGTAGGCGAGGGTGCGGTTGCCGGCAAGGGCGTCGGCGACGACCAGGCGGGCGCCGGAGGCAGGCTGGAGCTGGAGGGTGATGACTTCGGCGGAGACGCCGCCGATGGACACCGCCGGTTTGGCGGTGAGGGTGCCGGCGTCTTCATCGCCGACCTTGAGCGCCAGGCTGACGTCATTGAAGACCATGGGCATGGAGCTGAAATTCTGGAGGCGCAGGGCAACGTCCCACCCGCCGTCGGCGCGGACGGTGAGCTGCTGGACGCTGGCACCGGGGGGCGAGACGCGCTTGACCACGCCACTGTTGCAGGCGGCAAGGGCCAGGGTGCTGCCGGCGACAAGGGCGACAAGCAGGGCGGTACGGAAGCGGTGGTACATGGGCGCAATCCTCGAGCAGGTGCCGCGTGGGCCAAAGCATACTACGGCGTATGGTGGTTGTGCTGGCTTTGGGTTTTGGTGGGTGCAGGGTAGGGGGTTTTTGTTTCGAAGCTGAAGCCTGGAGCCAAGGCCAGAGCCAGAGCTGGTGCGTCGGCTTGGTGGGGAGGGCGGGCGTGGGTGGGTTGGCGGGACACGCCGCAAGTACGTCCGTGTAGGCTCGTTCGCGCCATCCATGGCGCTCTACGGTCCCGCCAACCCACCCACGCCCACCCCTCCAGCCATGGTCGGCGCGTAGGTGAGAGCAAGAGCAGTGGGTCGGGGGAGGAGGGGGATGGGTAGTGCCGAGCGTTGCTCGGCACCTACGTCAACCCAAACCCCGACCCAAACCCCAACCCCAACCCCAACCCCAACCGAGATCCCAGATCTCACCTCGATACCTCCCTCGGCCCCTTCCACCGTCAGCACACAGCCTGAAAAAGGCCAGCGCTTTTCCCCTGCGCACCTGTTCACTATCGGGGGGCGGGGCGTGTGGGTGTGCGGGACCCTCCACCGCATGGATGCGGTGGAGGAGCTTACATGGGTGAAGGCGCATTGCTTGCGAGGCACTGCCTCGCATGCGACTGAACGCACAGCCGCCAGCGGCTGGGCCGGGCCGCGGAGCGGGACTTGCAGCGTGTCCCGCACACCCACACGCCCCGGCCCAGTCAGCGCAACACGCACACCAAAGCTCCGGCTCTGGCTCTGGCTCTGGCTGTGGCTGTGGCTGTGGCTGTGGCTCTTAAGAGCTCTTAAAAGCTTCTAAAAAAACAAACCCACCCCAACCCCGTAAAGTCAGACCGGAACAAAAGCGCGGCCAATCACCGGGCGCAGTGGCGGAACACGCACGCCGGTGCATCTGGATTGTTCAGGGGGGTACGAAACATCGCCGCTCATGTTCACTTTCACGGGGAAGTATCCATGCGTTCGTACAAGTTGCAGCCGTTGGCCCGCGCCATCCGCGGAGGCCTGATGGTGTCGGTGCTGGGCATGGTCACGCCCGTCCTGGCCCAGCAGGCCAGTTTCGATATCGCCGGGGGGCGTATCGAAGAAGCACTGCCCGAGTTTGCGCGCCAGGCCGGCATCCAGATCATCAGCCCCGCCGCAGGCGAAGGCGGCATCGCCGTATCCGCCCTCAAAGGCCAGATGGATGCCCGCCAGGCCCTGGCGCAACTGCTCGCCGGGACCGGGCTCAGTGTCGCCTCCGATGATGGCCGTACCATTACACTGCGCGCCGATCGCCCGCTGCTCGCCTCGCTGGGCGGCAGCGCACTGCTCGCCGCCCAGTCCGCGGCCACCACCGTCGCCCCCGAGCCAGCGCCGCAGGATGCCGCGCGCAGCGCCCCGGTCACGCTCGACTCCGTCACCGTCGTCGGCACCCAGATCAAGGGTGCCAAAAGCGCCGCCCTGCTGCCCGTGGCCACCCTGCAGGCCGAACAGATCGAAGCCACCGGCGCGGTCTCCGGCGATGAGCTGTACCGCTCGATCCCGCAGATGGGCGACGTCTCCTTCAGCGGCACCAACGGCGGCAACAGCTCCAACTACGCGCGTGGCGACATCGCCTCGGTCAACCTGCGCGGGCTCGGCGTCGGCAACACCCTGCTGCTGATAAACGGTCGCCGTACCGTCGTGCATCCCACCAGCCAGGCCGACGGCAACCTCGTCCCCGTGCTGACCTACAACGCCAACACCGTTCCGGTGGCCAACCTGCGTCGGGTCGAAGTGCTGCTTGACGGCGCGGCCGCCATCTACGGCACCGACGCCGTCGCCGGCGTGGTCAACAACGTCCTGCGCGACGATGTCGACGGCGGCACCATCAGCGTCCAGCGTGGCATCGGCGAAGGCACCAACCTGCGTGACATCGGCATCAACGGCCTGGTCGGCAAGAACTCGCAGGACCTGCGCAGCAACGTCACCCTGGCCTTCAACTACTACGCCACCACCGGCTTGAACTCGCTCGACCAGGACTGGACCCGCAGTTCCGACCGCGCGCCGGACTTCGTCGGTACCGCGTTCGAAGGGCTGAGCGGCACCGACAACCGCAACAGCAACAGCCCGTGGGGCAACTTCACCGCGATCGGCCCCCGTGTGCGCCAGGGCAGCACCTTCCTCACCACCGCCGCGGGCGCGTTCCACGTGCAGCCGCTCACCAACGAGGGCTGCAACGCCACGGTGGGGGAGGGCGTGTGCGTGCAGTCCGGCAGCAAGGCCACCGCCGGTGCCGACCGCAACCTGCTGGACAACCAGCAGGCCCAGTTCCCGCTGTCGATAACCCCCGACGTGCACCGCGTCAACCTGTTCCTGACCGGCAAGCATGACTTCGACAACGGCATCACCGCCTTTGGCGAAGCCGGCTGGTATCAGTCCAAGGCCCGCAGCCTGCAGTCCGGCGTCAACACCATTGCCGCACTGCCGATGACCGTGGCCGCCAGCAACTACTGGAACCCGTTTGGCGCCACCACGCTGCCCGACGGCAGCGCCAACCCCAACCGGCTGGCCAACCTCAACGTGGCCGCGGGCGGCATTCCGGTCAGCATCAGCAGCTACCGCTTCGAGCGGCCCACCCAGATCGACGTCAAGAACACCCAGGTGCGCGCGCTGGGCGGCCTCCGCGGCTTCCACTTCGGCTTCGACTGGGAAACCGCGGCGCTGTATTCCAAGGCCAAGGTGGTCGATACCCAGGACGCGGTCAGCATGACCCTGTTCCAGCAGGCGCTGACCGATGCCACTTCGGCTGCCTACAACCCGTTCTGCGGCGGCTGCAACGACTACGGCAAGCTGGACCGGTTCTTCTACAAGGCCACCCGCAGCAGCGAGACCGAGCTGTACCTGTGGGACCTGAAGGCCTCGCGCCCGGACCTGTTCCGCACCTGGGCCGGCGACGTGGGCATGGCCACCGGCCTGGAAGTGCGCCGCGAGACCCAGCGCGACGACCGCGATGCGCGCGTGGACGGCAGCATCACCTATACCGACAGCATCACCGGCGTCAGCTACCCCAGCGACATGTACGGGGTGAGTCCGACGCCGGACACCGAAGGGTCGCGCACCGTGGCCGGCCTGTTCGCCGAGTTCTCGGTGCCGCTGGTCTCGCGTGAGATGTCCATTCCGCTGGTACGCGCGCTGGACCTGCAGGTGGCCGGGCGTGCCGAGCATTACAGCGATTTCGGCAGCGTCACCAAGCCCAAGCTGGCCCTGGGCTGGACCGTGATCGACGGGCTTACCGTGCGCGCGTCCTGGGCCAAGGGCTTCCGAGCGCCGAACCTGGAGCAGGTCAACGCCACCGTGGTCAGCCGGTCCAACACCCGCACCGACTACATCCAGTGCGAAGCCGACGTGCGCTCGGGTGCACTGGCCTCGATCAATGCCTGTGGCAGCACCTACCGATCCTCCACCACCGCGCGGCGCTCGGGTAACCCGGATCTCAAGCCGGAAACCTCGACCAACACCAGCGCCGGCATCGTGTTCCAGCCACAGTTCATCCCCGAGGACTTCGGTCGTTTCACCTTCGCGGTGGACTACTACAAGTACGAACAGGAAGGCATCATCGGCCTGTTCGGCGAGGGTAACGGGCTGATCCTGGACTACCTGCTGCGCCAGCAGGGCAGCAGCAATCCGAACGTGGTCCGCGCCGCCCCCACCGCCGATGACATCGCGCGCTTCGCCGGTACCGGCCTGGATGCCGCCGGCAAGGTGCTGTATGTCACCGACCAGTACGTCAACATGCAGCCGCAGACCGTGCGCGGCGTGGACTACAGCGTTGCCTGGAGCTCGCCGGACACCCGCATCGGCCGGTTTGACGTGGGCATCAACGGCACCCGCCTGATCGAGTTCTACCGCGACCGCTCGCCGGCGCTGCAGGCCTTGGAAGACGCCAAGGCCACCGGCCTGGTCGATCCGTCGATCGCCATCACCGGCGGCGGCGACCTGATCGGCGACGGCGGCAACCCGCAGTGGAAATGGAGTGGCACGCTCACCTGGCGCTACCAGAACCTCAGCATCGGGGCGAGCGCGCGCTACGCCAGCAGCTATCACGAAACCAGCCTGACCCTGGCCGATGGCACGCCGTGGACGGTGAAGTCGCAGACGCTGGCCAACGCCTACGTCAAGTACGACTTCAACCGCGAGGGTCTGTTCAACGGGGTATCGGTCAAGCTGGGGGCCAACAACATCGCCGACAAGCGGCCGCCGGTCTCCGATGACAGTTATGGTTACTCCTCGGCGGTTTACCAGGCGTACCCGCGCTACTGGTATGCCAGCGTGACCAAGGCGTTCTGATCCGCAGGTGGTTCCTTACATCGCTGCCCGGCCACTGCCGGGCAGCGCAGCAGGAGTTCAAATGGGCGCAACAGTGGCAGCAGAGCGTGCGTTGTGGTTGGCCGAGCATGTCCTGCCGTGCGAGCGGGGCCTGCGCGACTGGCTGCGGCGGCGCATGGCGCAGGCGCAGGACGTGGACGATGTGGTGCAGGAAACCTACGCGATCCTGGCGGCGATGGCCGACGTATCGCACGTGCGGCAACCGCGCGCCTACGTCTACCAGGTGGCGCAATCGGTGGTGCTGCAGCAGTTGCGCCGCGCCCAGGTGGTATCGATTGAAATGGTGGCCGAATTCGACCGGCTGCCGATCACCGGTGAGGACGCCTCACCGGAACGGCTGGCGTCTTCGCGCCAGGAACTCAACAAAGTCACCGCGCTGATCGCGCAGTTGCCGGACAAATGCCGCCAGGCCTTCATCCTGCGACGGGTCGAGGGGTTCTCGCAGCGCGAGATCGCCGAGCGCATGCAGATCAGCGAAAACACGGTGGAAAAGCACGTGTGCAAGGGTATTCGGTTGTTGATGGAATCGATGAAACAGGATGCGGGTGATGCAGGGTCCACAGGGAAACCGGACAGTACGGGGGCAGTTCATGCACGGCACCGTTGACACCAACCCGATCGACGACCAGGCCGCGCAGTGGGTGGCGCGCGAGGACCGCGGCGCGCTGGCGCCGGACGAGGTGGCCGAGCGTGACCGCTGGCTGGCGGCCGACCGCCGCCATTTCGGCGCCTACGCACGCGCCCACGCGGTGTACGCGCGCACCGGGCGTGCGCGCGCGCTGGGCAGTGCCGACCGCGTGCCACACACCCGCGTGCAGGGCCCACGGCCGCGGCTGCAATGGGCCATGGGACTGGCAGCCACGCTGTGCCTGCTCGCCCTGGGCGTGCACGAACACAGCGATGCAGGGGACTACCACGTCACCCACAAGGGCGAGATCCTGCGCGTACCGCTTGCCGATGGATCGGCGGTGACCCTGGATTCGGGCGCGGCGGTGCGCGTGCACTACACCGACGCGCGCCGCGAGATCACCTTGCTGCGCGGCGAGGCATTGTTCGACGTGGCCAAGAACCGGGCCCGCCCCTTCGTGGTGACCGCGCGCGACACCGCGGTGACCGCAGTGGGCACCAGTTTCTCGGTGAGCCTCAACGAACAACGCACGCACGGGGTGGAAGTGCTGGTGCGCGAGGGCATCGTCGATGTCGCCACGGCCAGCGGCGCGGTCGCCCCGACAAGGCTGCTGGCCAACCACCGCGCCCTGGCCAACCGCAGCCACGGCATCCGCATCGAAACCGTTGGCCACGATGACCTCGACCAGCAGCTGGCGTGGCGCGAGGGCATGCTGTCATTCAACGGCGACACGCTGTCGGTGGCCGCCGCACAGTTCCTGCGCTACAGCGATGTGCGCATCATGATCGACGACCCGCTGGTAGGCAGCCGTCGCATTGTCGGGCTGTACTCGGCCAATGATCCGCTCGGCTTCGCGCGCAGCGTCGCGCTGAGCCTCGGCCTGGAGGTGGACCAGCAGGGCAACGACGTCTGGCTGCGCACGCCGCACAACGCCTTCCACAGCGCGCCGCGCTCACTGCAATGAACCGGGATGCCCGAATGACTGTCACTGTTTCGCGTGCGCGCCCGCTGGCGCTGCTGACTGCCCTGTTGCTGGCCAGTGGCCAGGCCTGCGTGGTTGCCAGTGCCGCCGACAACGACGTGCTGATCCGCAACGCCCTGGTCTTCGATGCCACCGGGCGTGCGCCCTATGCGGCCAGTGTCCTGGTGCAGGACGGGCGCATCGCCGCCATCGGCACTGGTCTCAAGGCGCCGGCGCATACCCGCCAGGTGGATGCCAAGGGCCAGGCACTGCTGCCGGGTCTGTTCGACCTGCACACCCACTGGACCCCCAACGCCGAGCCGTCGACGCTGCCGCAGATCGCCACCCGCTATCTGGACGCTGGCGTCACTACCGTGAGCGACTTCCACCAGCCACCGGAGGCCTATGCGCCGCGCCGCGCCTGGCTGCAGCGCATCGCCGCGCCGGACGTGAAGTTTGCCGCGCGCATGAGCACGCCGCTCGGCCACGGCGCCGACTGGGGCGACGAGAACACCACCCGCTGGGTCAACTCGCCGGACGCGGCCACCGCGGCGGTGAAGCAGGTGGCGGCCTACAGGCCGGACTTCATCAAGGCGTTCACTGACGGCTGGCGTTACTCCAACGCAGCTGACAACAGCAGCATGGACGAAGAAACCCTGACTGCCCTCGTGGAAGAAGCGCATCGCCAGCATCTGCGCGTGTTCACCCACACGGTGATGGTCAAGCGCGGCAAGACCGCCGCGCGTGCCGGGGTGGACGCACTGGCGCACAGCGTGCAGGACGGCCCGGCCGACGCCGAGCTGATTGCGCTGATGAAGCAGCACGGCACCCGTTACTCGCCGTCGCTGGCGGTGTACCTGCCCGAGCGCGTGGATGGCAGCGGCAAGGCCCGCGCCGGCACCGAGGCCTACCGCCAGCGCGAGGCGAACTTCGCCAATGCCCTGCGCAACGTCAAAACCCTGCACGATGCCGGCATTCCGATTGTGCTGGGGACCGATGCCGGCATGACCGGCACGCCACACGGCACGTCCACCCTGCGCGAGCTGGAGCTGTTCGTGCAGGCCGGGCTGACCCCGACCGAGGCCCTGGTGGCCGGCACCCGCGCCAGTGCCGAGGCACTGGCCCTGGACGACCGTGGCAGCATCGAGGTGGGCAAGCGCGCCGACCTGCTGCTGGTCACGGGCAAGCCGTGGGAACGCATTGGCGACATCCGCAACACTTGGCAGGTCTACGTGGCCGGGCGGCAGGTGGTGGGCAAGGGCGTGCAACTGCCCGAAGGCAATCGCGCCACATTGCTGCCACCGCTGCGCATCGACGCGCTGGTGGATGATTTCGAGCGCGCCGACCAGCGCACCGCGCTGGACACGCTGCGCAATGACGATGCCGACGGTGGCAACGACCGTACCGTGCAGGTCACCGACGTGATCGATCGCGATGGCGGTGGCAAGGCGCTGTCGATGCAGGCCCGGCTGTCGAGCAAGGACGACGCCTACGCAGGCGTGATCCTGCCGCTGACGCGCGGTTCGGTGGCCCCGGCCGATGTGCGCCGCTGGAAAGGCGTGCGCGTGGATGTGCGCGGCGATGCCACCGTGCGCCTGGAAGCGCGCGGTCTGCAGGGCCGCCGCTGGGCCGCGCCGGTAGCGGCCAGCGGCACGTGGCAGACCGTGGAGATTCCCTTCCACGCGTTGCAGGGCCAGCCGCCTTACCGCGCCAAGGGGCCGTTGCCCGCCTGGCGCGGCGATGACGTGCAGCAGCTGGTGTTCACCGGTACCGGCGCCGCCGGCACGAAGATCTGGTTCGAGATCGACAATGTCCGGTTCTACTGACGTGGTGCGCCGTCATGCGCGGGGTGTACTGGCGATGTTGGCCTGCATCGTGGGCGGGCCTGCACTCGCCGCCGATGCCTCCCATGACGTGCTGGCGGCGGTGGATGCCTACGCCGCGCGGCAGGCCGAGGTGGGCCAGCAGCTGTGGGCACACCCGGAACTGGGCTATCTGGAAACCCGGTCATCGGCACTGCTGCAGGACGAGCTGCGCAAGGCCGGTTTCCGCATCGAGGCTGGTGTTGCAGGCATGCCCACCGCGTTCGTGGCCCGCTACGGCAAGCGCGGCAACGGACCGGTGATCGCGCTGCTGGCCGAGATGGATGCCTTGCCCGGCATGTCGCAGGCGGCGTTGCCCACGCGCAGCCCCATTGCCGGCCAGGACGCCGGCCAGGCCTGTGGTCACAACCTGTTCGGTGCCGCGGTGGTGGGCGCCGCGCAGGCCGTGGCGCAGTGGCTCGCGGCGAGTGGCCACGACGGCGAAGTGCGCGTGTATGGCACGCCGGCCGAGGAGGGCGGCAGCGGCAAGGTCTACATGACCCGCGCCGGCCTGTTCAATGACGTCGACGTGGCGCTGCATTGGCACCCGGCTGCGGCCAACTCCGCCGCGCAGGGCACCAGCCTGGCCAACATCAGCGGCAAATTCCGCTTCCAGGGCGTCGCCGCGCACGCCGCGCTCGCACCGGATCGCGGGCGCTCGGCGCTGGATGGCGTGGAAGCGCTCAACCACATGGCCAACATGATGCGCGAGCACGTGCCCGACGGCACCCGCATCCATTACGTGATCAGCAACGGCGGCGCCGCGCCGAACGTGGTGCCCGATGCCGCCGAAGCGTATTACTACGTCCGCCACGTCGACCCGGTGGTGGTGCGCGATGTGATCGCGCGCCTGCAGCTGGCCGCACGCGGTGCGGCGATGGGCACCGGCACCGAGGTGGTGTTCGAACCCACCGGCGGGGTGTATTCGCTGCTGCCCAACGATGCGCTGGGCCGCGTCATGCACGCCTCGCTGCAGCAGGTGGGCGGCGTGGTGTATGACGCGGCCGACACCGCGTTTGCCACCCGGTTGCAGCAGACCCTGCAGCAACGTCCTGCCTTGGCCACCGCGGCCACGCTGGAGCCGTACCGCGACGATCAGGCCGGTGGCGCCTCCACCGATGTGGGCGACGTGAGCTGGAACGTACCCACCGTGGGCCTCAGTACCGCCACCTGGGTGCCCGGCACCCCGGCACACAGCTGGCAGGCGGTGGCGGCCTCGGGAGCGCCGATCGGCACCAAGGGCGCGCTTACCGCGGCGAAGGTGCTGGCACTGACCACGGTGGCGTTGTTGCAGTCGCCACAGACCGTGACGGCAGCGAAGAACGAATTGGCGCAACGGCGCGGCGCGCAGTTCCGCTATGTGCCGCTGCTGGATCGCACCGCACCGCCGCTGGACTACCGCGTGCGCGCGAAGGACTAGGCACGTACGGCGCCGCTCAATCCAGCGGCGCCATCACTTTCAACGGGGCCAGGTCGTAGCCCATGGCTTCGGCCTTGGCCTTGATGCTGTCGAACTGCGTGGCGTCCATGCGCGGCGAGCGCGACAGGATCCACAGGTACTTGCGGGCCGGGTCGCCCACCAGTGCCCACTGGTAGTCCGGGTCCAGCGCGATCACCCAGTAGTCGGCCCACACCAGCGGTACCCAAGCCAGCCAGTCGGGCACGAAGCGCACCTGCAGCTGGCCCGGCGCACCCTCGACCGGGCGTGCCACGCCTTCGGCCGCGATCCGCTCGCCATCGGCGATGCGGCACGCGTTGTGCACACTGATGCGGCCGTCACCGCGCAGCGCGTAGGTGGCGGTGATGTCGCCCACACATTTCTTCTGGAACGACACCGGCAGGTGGGCAATCTCATGCCACTGCCCGGCGTAGCGGCCCATGTCCAGGGCGGGCACCGAGCGCACGGGCTCGGCCGCCCACAGTGAGGTGGCTGCAGACAGGAGAAGCAGGGCAAGCCACGGGCTGAGCAGGCGCATCGACGGCACTCCGGAACGGTCGACCGAGCTTAGGGGCAGGGCAGGAGCGAGGTGTGAAGTTTCTGTCATTTGCGGGCATTGCTTCGGACACGTTGCGTTCGAGTCCCGCGCAGTTCGGTCTAAAGGCTGCGGACGAAGGCTCTCATGGCTGCCTGCCAGCGCACGTCATCCGATCTGAAGTCCAGGCGCGTGCCGTCGCTCGCGCGGGTGACGTAGTGAAGATCTGCCACTGTATTCACCTCGCCCGGGTGCGACGGCAGCCAGAACACCAGCGTGTCCGTTTTCGCCGACCACTCATGCACAAGATCCCACTCGATTTCCTTGCGGACGATCTCGAGCAGCTCGGCCGGGTTGCTTACAGTCCAGCCGGCATCGTGCAGGTGCGTCCTCAGTTCGATCATCCCGTCGCGCGCGTGCATCTGCGTCCTCGCAGGAAAGGGATCCGTGCAGATTCCGTACAACCGCACAAAGAAAAAGAGCCCGCATTTCTGCGAGCTCTTCTTGAATCATGGTGGCCGAGGACGGAATCGAACCGCCGACACGGGGATTTTCAATCCCCTGCTCTACCAACTGAGCTACTCGGCCACTTCATCGCTGCGTTGCCGCTGGCGAGGACGCGAATAATACGGAGGTATGCAGGGTTCGGCAAGCGTTTCGCGAAAAAAATTTCACATTTGTTGCCAGGCCTCGCGCAAAGGCCTGCAAGTGCTTGATCTGGCGTGCCCGTGCGCGTCTGCCGTGCGCATGAACATCGGTTCAGTCCGCACCTCGCGCGCTGCGCGCCGTCAGTGCGTGTCGTCGGGCATGCACCACAGCAGCACGATGCCGATGGCCATGATCACCGCGGCCAGCAGCAGAGAGGCCTGGTAGGAGCCAGTGTCGCGGGCGAGGGTGCCGGCCAGCGCCGGGGCCAGGATCTGCGCCACGCCGTAGCTCAGGGTCAGGTTGGCCATCGCCTTGGCGGGGTTGCGTGGGTAATGGCGGCCGACCACGGTAAGGGTGAGGCTGACGATGCCGGCAAAGGTAATGCCGAACAGCACGGCGCTGCCCAGCCCGGCCAGCAGCCCGTCATCCAGTAGTGGCAGCACGAAGGAGGCGGCCTGCAGCGCGAAGGCCAGCATCAGCGCGCGGATCAGCCCCAGCCGCGCCGCCAGCCTGTCCCAGACGAACGTGGAGGGCACGGCGGCCAGGCCGACCAGCACCCAGACCGCGCTGCCATGGCCGTCAAACACGGCGGTCTGTTCCAGGATGGCCACGATGAAGGTGGCGCTTACCACGAAGCCGAAGCCGGCGCAGAAGTAGGCGGCGACCAGCAGGTGGCGCCAGCGCCGGGCGGGCGGGGTGGGCGCGGTGCCCGTGGTCTGGGCAGATGCCGCCGCCGGCGCAGGCATCCACGCCCAGGCCGGCACCAGGAACAGCAACCCCAAGGCGGCCAGCCAGATCCATTGGCCGCTGGAACTGGCATGCCCGGCCAGCGCGGCGGTGGCCAGCCCGGACACCGCGATGCCCAGCCCCAGACCGGCAAAATGCAGGCCCAGCCGCGGGCGCAGGCCCTGTGCCAGCAACCAGTTCAGCACCAGGCCCGAGGCCAGCAGCAGCCCGGCCGTGCTGGACAGGCCCGCGACGAAGCGCAGCAGGCTCCAAAGCCAGGGCGTAGTGGTGAGCCCCATCAGCCCGGTGGCCAGCACGGCCAGCACCAGGCCCACCCGGTAGAAGTGGAACTTCCGCCGCATGTCGCCCACCCGCGCCACCAGCAGCGTGCCCAGCAGGTAGCCCAGGTAGTTGAACGTGGCCAGCCAGCCGCCCTGTGCGGCGCTCAATCCGGCGTCCACCCGCATCAGCGGCAGCAGCGGGGTGTAGGCGAAACGGGCCAGACCGACGGTAAGCACCAGCGCGCAGATGCCGGCACCGATGACCTGCCAGGGACGACGTGCGGGCGCAGCAGGGGCGGGGACAGTCATGGCGGCAGGCAAAAGGGGGTTGGCCCATCCTCCGTGCACGGGCGCTGACTGTCTTTCGATAGAATGACCCATCATGTCGACCAAGCGACAATCCCGGGCCCCCACGCGGGTGGCGCCGTGGCGCGAAGTGCCGGTGCCGGCGCTGCGGCGGCTGCCGTGGCCGGTGGTGGCGCGCAGCCAGCAGCTGGCCGCCGGTGAGCGTTTCCCACCGCACGCACATCCCTGGAACCAGCTGGTGTTCGCCACCGAGGGTGTGTTGCAGGTCAGTGCTGCGCACGCGCGGCATGTGATCACCCCGCAGCAGGCGCTGTGGGTGCCCACCGCCACGCTGCACCACACCGGCGCACTCGGCGCGGCGGCCTTCCGCAACCTCTACGTGGCCGACGACGCGGCGCTGGGCATGCCCGACCATTGCGTGGTGCTGGAGGTGTCGGCATTGCTGCGCGAACTGATCGTGGAACTGGACCGCACCACGGCCGACCACGATCCGGACTACTACCTCACGCTGTGCCGCCTGATCAGCACCCAGTTGCGCCGCCAGCCGCGCCACACGCTGCACCTGCCGTGGCCGCAGGATGCACGCCTGCAGCGCTGGTGCCAGACCCTGCACGATCACCCCGGCGACGAGCGCGACATGGCGTACTGGGCCACCCGGCTGGGTGCATCGACGCGTACGCTGGCGCGGCACTTCGAGCGCGAGACCGGCATGACCCTGCGCGCGTGGCGTACGCGGCTGCGCCTGCTGCGTGCGATCGAATGGCTGGCGCAGGGGCGTTCGCCCACCCTGATCGCGCACGAGCTGGGCTATGCATCGGCGTCCGCGTTCAACTACATGTTCCGGGTGGAAATGGGGATCAGCCCGTTGCAGTGGCGGCGAACACGCTGACCGTCGCACACTGCCTGCTACACCTGCACACGCTGGAGCACGGCAATGCCCGACTGGAACGCACTCGATGATGCCTACGGCAGCGCCGCTACCGTGGGCGCGATGCTCGAGGAACTGGATGCGGGCACCGGCGAGGTGGACTGGGATGCGCTGTGGTCACACCTGTGCCACCAATCCACGGTGTATTCGGCGAGCCTGCAGGCGCTCCACTATCTGCTGCGTGCCGCGCTGAAGGCGGTGCCGGCGCAGCGGATCGAGCCGTTGGTGCTGGCCGGTGCCATCGTGAGCCTTGCCGACAGCGCGCCGGTGCAGGTGCCGGGCCATCCGGAGCTGCTGCCGCTGCTGCAGGACTGCACCGCGCAGACCCTGCACGAGGTTGCCCGGGATGACCTGCCCGAGGCGTCGTTCCTGCACCTGCTGCAGGCCGGCCTGGCCTTCGGTGGTGAAGGGGTCTGGTCGCGCGCGCTGGCCGGGGTGCTGGAAGGCGAACTGTCGGGCGTGTGCCCGGCCTGCCAAACCGATCTGTATATCGTCATCGACCCGCCGCAGGCCTTCGTCACGCACGAGGAATGGATCGGGGGCGCGGCGGTGCGCACGGCGGTGATCGAAGCGGGGGCCGGTGATCCGGCCGCCGAGTCGGAGCGCTGGCTGCTGGAGATGGCACGCGCGCACCGCGACGGATTCGCCGACACGCTGCGGTTGCTGTTCGGCAGCTCACGCTGTACACAATGCGAGGCACCGTTCGAGCTGCGTGAGGCGGTGCGCTTGAACGGTTGAGCCCGGTGTCGGGTTCGCGCGTCGGCTACTTCGCCAGCGGGCAGGCCAGGCTCACAAGCCGATCACCGTCGAAGCGCGCTTCGATGATGCCGTCGCCTTCCTTGAACGCCTGCCAGGGCGCCAGTGCCGGTGCGCCGGGCAGCGGGTTGCCCAGGTGGAAGTAGACCTTGCTGCGGGAGTCGCCGGGCCGAACATGTGCGCAACCGATCACCGGCGTGGCCATCTCCCCGCAGTCACCCTGCAGCAGGCACAGCCGCGTATGGCACAGGCCGCGGCCCGACCAATGACCCTGCGCGGCCAGGCAGCCCGGCTCGGTGGCCAGCACCACCCACAGGCCCAGACCAAGGGCGGTGGTCGCCGACATCAACAGCAGCAGATAGCGCGCGGCATGGGCGCGAACGTGGTGGGCGAGGGCGATCATCGCGCCATGATGCGCCACGCGGCCTCCCGGTGGCCATGGCAGGCTGGCACGCGGCGGCCAGTGGAATGCTGTTGTCGCATCGGTACTGCCGATGCCGGCGGGGCAGGGGCTGGCGGTACCGCGCGGCCAGCGCACGGATGGAACGCTGTTTTTGCCCCCACCCCCGGCACCTCGCCAGCGACTACCGTGGGTACACACTGTCATGGAGTTGCCCATCGATGAACGACCTCACCAACACCCGCGTCGTCCTGGCCTCGCGGCCGCAGGGCGAACCGGTTGCCGCCAACTTCCGCCTGGAGCAGGTCGCCGTGCCGACGCCGGGCCCGGGTCAGGTGCTGCTGCGCAACCGCTGGCTGTCGCTGGATCCGTACATGCGCGGTCGCATGGAAGAGGGCCCCTCGTATGCTGCGCCGGTGGCCGTGGACGCGGTGATGGAAGGGCGCACGGTGTCGGAGGTGATTGCCTCCAACCATCCCGGCATTGCCGTCGGCGCGCAGGTCGTGGCCACGGGCAACTGGCAGACCCACGCGGTGGTGGACGGTGACAGCATCACCCGCACACTGGGCGACACCGGGTTGCCCGTCAGTACCGCGCTGGGTGTGTATGGCATGCCCGGTTTTACCGCGTATGCCGGCCTGCAGGAAATCGGCAGGCTGCAGCCCGGGGAGACACTGGTGGTGGCGGCCGCCAGCGGCCCGGTCGGGGCCACGGTAGGACAGATCGCCAAGCTGCAGGGCGCGCGCACGGTGGGCATTGCCGGTGGCGAGCAGAAGCGCCGCTACCTGGAAACGCTGGGGTTCGACGTGGCCCTGGACCATCGTGCCGACGACTTCACCGCCCGCCTGCGCGCAGCGGTACCCAACGGCATCGATGTTTACTTCGAGAATGTCGGCGGCCACGTCTTCGAGGCGGTGGTGCCGCTGCTCAACGACTTCGCGCGCATCCCGGTGTGCGGCACCATCGCCACCTACAACGCACGCGGCGCGGTGCTGCCCGGGCCGGACCGGCTGCCGGGCTTCATGAGCCAGGTGCTGCGCCAGCGGCTCACCGTGCGCGGCTTCATCCAGTCCGATTTCCACGCGCTGTTCCCGGCGTTCCTGACGGACATGGCGCGGTGGCTGCAGGAAGGCAAGGTGCAGTACCGCGAAGACATCGTCGAGGGCCTGGCGCAGGCACCGGAGGCGTTCTTCGGCCTGCTCAAGGGACGCAACTTCGGCAAGCTGGTGGTCAAGCTGGACTGAGCGGTGGGGTACTCCGGCGGGTGCGTTCGAGCCCAACGGCGTTGCCATGGCCCGCACGAAACCGTTACCGGCACATCACCCCGCGCTGGCTAGGCTGATCGTCATCCCCGTGACACGGCCACAGCGAGTACCCAGCATGACCAGCAACGACAAGCAGCAGGGCCAGCAGGAAGGCACCAAGGAAGCCCAGCAGGACCGCAAGCAGGACGAAGTGGCCAAACAGCGCCCCGGCCAGACCGACCAGGCCATCCACGACGCGGAGACCCGGCGCCCGGAGCGCAAGGATCAGGGAGACGATTGACGGGTTTGCAGACGGGCTGGAACGCCCAGTGACCCGCGGCTGCTGAGGTCACTGGGCGGGAACCGGCACAATCCTCGCGCCAAATATCTCCGAAGTGACGTAGTGCAGCAGCTCGACCTGGCCGTCGGTGACGCCTGTGATATGGAATGGACGAGAGAGTGTGTCGTCGACTTGGATGGGGGTCATGGTGTTGCTGGAGATGGTGTACAGGTAAATCAGTGTGTCCCGGGGAGGAATCGACTCCACCTCGGCTGCCGTCAGGCCTTCGGTGTCCAGCGAAGGGAGGTCGGCCTGCCCGATGAGGTGGTTGTTGTCGAAAATCCTCCAGCTGATGTTGTTGGCGTCCTCTGGGCCCTCCGGATGCATCGGAGGCTTCGCCATATCCATCAGCGATCTTGCAGAAACAATCGAATATCCGGCGTTACCCACCTTTACAAGAAACCAGCGTTCATCAGGACTGATCTCCAAGGTCTGGATGCTTGCTCTTGGCGCGGATGACCTGACTACCTCACCATCTACGTTGACGATTCGTGCTTGTGCAGAGCCGGTCGCGAGAAGTCTGAATAGTTTCGACTTCTGGACGGGCCGCGAGGTCTCACGGAGCTTCTCAGGCTGCAGTGTGTAGCTGACAGCAAGCTGCTTCGAGCGCGCTTCGGAAGACGGCGCCATGTCGGTGGGCTCTTCTACGGCGGCTGCTACCGCAAGCGAGGGCAAGGTGCAGGCTATAAGAACTGCATAGATCAGGCTGGGGTACGGCAGTGCCAGGCGGAGTGGGGACGGCAAATGGAGATGCATGCCTCAAATTTCCTTCATTGGTTGCGCCTCAGATCTTCGAGTAATGCAGCTGCGATGGCGTCGCATATATCCTGTCGGACCTGCTCGTATCCATCTGTGATGCTCAGGAGCTTGTCTACATCCTCGTGGTCGATGAATTCGACCTCCAGCAGCGCAGCGCGAAGCGGGTGGTACAAAGCAGTGTTTCCAAGTTGAGGGTCACTCAAGACCGCAAGCTGCCTTTCGGACTTTACACCGCGATTTCTGGCGCCAGCATCATGGGTGAGGATGGCACCGTAAGTCGCATCGTTGACTCTTTCCGCGAGTGCCGTGTCTTCGGCGAAGTTGACATTGTCTCTGCGCGGGCGGACCAATGTCTCCGTGCCTCTGGCGATCCCATTGGCTCCGTTGAAGTGGATGCTGAGTAGTATGTCGGCGCCGTTATCGCGGGCTACATTCGCGCGGTCTGTTCCGGGCTTGTTTTCATCGTCAGGCCTCGTGAGATGAATTCGCAAATTCCTGTTTTCATTGGTGCTTAGTGTGCGAAGTGCGCGAGATGTGCGCAATCCGAACTCCAGTGTCAGCTGCTTCTCAAGAACGCCGCTCGTGTGTGATGTTGCGTTGTTGGCGGAAGATCCGTCTTCATTTGCTGTACCCCCATGCCCCGGGTCAATCACAATGATCCCCGGCACCTCAACATCAATCACATCCACCGCAGCTGCCGCCCCTTCCAGCTTCACATTTATGCGGGCGGCATTGAATGCGACGGGCGGCAGGTTGATACGGATGGCGGTATGCCCGGTTGCGTCCACGGTTGTCGTCGCTTGCTCCTGACTGAGTCGGGTGAACCCCACCGCGGTCAGTTCATCCGGCGCAGTGAAGCGGTCACGCTGTTCTGCAACGGCATGCACCCAACTGCCCCGGAATACGGGATCCAGGGCCGGCTGACCTTCGTCGCCCGGCGGAACGAACAGCGGGGCCATGGACCATGTCACCGTCTTGCCTTGATGGTGATTGTCCGGCCGACCCTCGCTCCACACACGAATCTTCAGCTCGCGATGCGCAATGCGGTTGGTCAGCGGGTCCACCTTCACCATCGGGTGTTTGTGTGGGAGGGTCTGGGGCTCGGTTGAGCCTTCGACGATCTGCTCATCTTCATCCAGGATCTGCGGCGCCAGCGCGACAGGATCCATGTGGAGGACGTCGCGCGGCCTGTCGATCCGCACCTCCTTGCGCACCTTGTTGGAGACCGGTGACGTCGAAGAACTGGCGATAGTGCGATACAGGATGCGTGCGGCAGTGATGACCATGACGTCAGCTCTCCTGCAATTGCAGCGATAGCGCTTGGGCGGCGGCGGAGTTCACGACATGCGTGAGGCCGAGCCTATCGGTAACGCCAGATAGAACGTTTCCATCTTCAAGCAGGATGCGATAGGCAATATTGGGTAACGGCTCGCCGGTTGTCTTGTCCTTCAGAACGAAGGCTTCATCGAACAGAGCTGCCCGGTTGTCCGGCAGCGATGCAAGCTGCGCGGGCAGCCGTTCGCCGGCCAGAAACGGATGCTGGCTGGCCTTGATGATGAAGTTTCCCGGCATGACGTAGTTCCTTTACTTGCGATGCGCTGTGCGTGGAGTCTTGTCTGCCATGACGCTGATTATTGCGGCCGATGTGCAAGACCATCTGATCCTTGCCGGGGATCATTGCGCCGTGCTGTCACGGGGGTCAAATGCGACAGAACAGGTGATTATTCGCAATTATCAGAAAATCTATTCCTGGAAGCACGGTGCTATTGCGGGCTCCGGCGACGTCCTGCTGATGGTGGTTTTCCTGCGCCTGTTTCTGCTCCATGAGCGCCAGAATGCGCGTGTGGATGTGCTGCAGATCGCCAGGGAGGCAAAGGCCGCGCGTATTCGCGCAGGTAGTCCGCCTGGTGAGTGTGTAGGGAACATCTTCTTTACATTGCCCGCATCTGATGGGTTCCAGATGCATGGCGTGTACATCGGCGAGCACAGGATCCGGTTGGAAACCGTAGACCCGATCAGTACGTGCTTCTCGATGCAGGAACAGCGATCACCGGACCGGACCGCATGCAACGCGTTCAACGGCTGCTTGAGACCGGCCCTGTTCTTCAGCAACACCCGCGCGTTCGATACGCACCATCTTGACCTTCTGCGCCGCTTCTTCGAGTGTCAAAGCGCGATGGATGATCGCGTGACCTGCTCCTTCGACGTCATGTTTCTCGACAAGCGCACCGGTATCGGCAGGTTCTGGACGGCACCGGACGGGATGGGGCTGCGGGTCTCACTCGGGGGTGAACTGGAGTCTGCCGGTGAGGGGCTGGTCCAACGAAAAAGGCCGGAAGCCCTGTTTTTGCAGGTATTCCGGCCTTCGAAGCCCTGTCGGGCTGAATAAGTGGTGGAGCCAAGGGGAATCCCGATTGGACCGGAATTCCTTGCGGCAGTGGGGTTTCGCTGCATCTCGCCCCGCCGGTGCCCCCACATATGCCCCCACCTCACGCTGCCTTCGGCAATCCCTCCTCATTGACCTGCCGGGCGTCCATCTTGGCTTGAATCCACCGGTCGATTTCGTCCTCGGACCAGGCCACGCAGTTGCCGCCGAGGTCGATTTGCGCAGGAAACTCTTTTTTCCGCATCCGGTCGTAGATGGTGTTTTTTGGAAAGCCCGGTGCGGGCGGTGACCTCCTTCAGGCGGAGCAGGTTGGGCGTACGGCGCTCGGTGGTACTGCTCATCTTGTCTCCTTCGCCGCGGTGCGCGGCTGATTCGTTGCAGGGGTAGAGGAACGGCGGTCGGCCGGTCGGGCAGCCTCCATGACCTTCAGCGCCTCGGCCATGTTGCCGGCGGCGAGTTGGTGCAGCGCCAAGCCCCGCGCCTCCCATGCGCGGACGGTGGCGGGGCCGGCCGACTGCAGGTCGACCCCGCTCATGCTGGCCAGGTTGTGGCCGGTGCGCTGGACGGCGTCGCCGAAGTCGATCACGAGACCAGACGCGACGTGGTTGCGCGAAGCTTGAATCTTGGTGGATCCGGATGCAGCATCCGGACAACCCGTCACCTTAGAACCGCTCGCATGCAGATCGCTCCGCTCATCGCTCAAATTGGGCTCGACGCCAGGCAGCTCACCATCGCCGGGCAGGTTGCAGGTCTGGTGAGCGCCGTGCTGCTTTTCTTCTGGGGCAGCGCAGGCTGGCAAATCACCAAGGAAGGGTACGTCAGTAGCCCCGGGGTCAGTGTCCCGCTCGATCATCCCAAGCGGCGACGCGCGGTTCTGTGGTTCAAGTTCCGGTACTTGGTCATGAGCAAACTGGCTCTCGGGCTGCTTTTTGGGTCGTTCGTTCTTCAGCTTGCAGCGCTCTGGGCACCCCGAGCCGGTTGAGCTAAGCACTGCACCTGTATTCACAATCTCTCTTCCGGATAAGTGCCGCTATGATCATCGATGAGCGCCTGCACGTCGGCCTGCAGGCCAGCGGCCAGGTCGCAGAAGTTCGGTACCACGGTGGTGGCCATGACGTGCAGCTGGTTGCGGAATTGGCGTGCGTTGTGTCCGGCGGCGCAGGCCGGCAGCCCCTCGGGGTGGCTGATGTGTCGCTGAGTCATGGCAGAATCGGCTCCAACAGGGAGGGGTTATGGCAATCGAGTTCTGTCCGCTTGCGGACGACATTGGAAACTTGGCCGATTGGGTGTCGGTCGTCGTAGGCGTTGCAGCGGCGGTCGCAACAGTGTTCGTCGCATGCCTTGCACAGAGGACTTCTGCTCGAGCAACGAAGATCGCGGAGCAGGCAAAGAAGATCGCTGAGCGGCAGCATAAAGACGCGGTGGCAACGCGAGTCGCTGACGCTCGTATTCTTGGTCGGCTCTTGGTTCATGAGGTTTCCGAGCTGCCCCAGAACATTTTCATCATGTACCACGAGCTCGAAATGCCGAGAGGCTGGCTTGATCCAGGGTCGACACACGAGGTGTGGAGCGGGTTGGATTCCGCGCTTAAAGATGGGGTGAAGTCGATGCTTCCTGGCGTTGAGCGCGTGGAGGACAGAATTCATAAGCTTCCTGAAGAACTCGGGGGCTCTCTCGCTACGCTTGTTGGCTTTAATCGCACTCTCAACGACATGGCATACCGGTTGGCGGAGCAAATTCAAGCCATACAGATCGGGATGGGTCATGGGGAGCTCAGGCGATTCACTGGGAATCCTTCCGAGATCTGGGCGCAACAGAAGTACTTGGTTGAGATGTCTAAATGGGCGATACCCACGGCAAATGCACTGCGTAAGTTCACGGGCGAAGCCGAGTGGGATTACAGTAAGTTCGTGCTTGAATCTCAGTGAGTAGTAAACGATCACGCCGCCACCCCCATCGGCACGGTCACCGGATCTAGGTTTGCCTTGGCCAGGGCACGCAGCGGCGGCGGACTGACGCTGTTGCCGACCATGCGCACCGCGGCGCTGGTGGTGAGCGGCATGCCGTTGGCGGTGCGGTCGATGATGTAGCCGACAGGGAAACCTTGGGCCCGGTACAGCTCGTGCGGCTTGAGCATGCGCAGGCCGATATCCACGATGACGTAGGGCGCTCCCTTGATCACCACCGTGACCAGCGCCAGCCGGTCCTTGGTGGTGACCGTGTCCAGCGGGTCACGTGGGTCCACCGCGATGCCGCTGCCGTAGTACTTCACCAGGAACGCGGCAACTCGCAGCGCGCCTTCCTGATGCTCCGGTGACAGCTGGGCCAGGTCTGCGGTTACCAACTGCTGCTGGCTGCCGGTGGCGGTGATAGTGCTGACCGGAACGCGCGCATCGCGCCCGCCGCCCTCGTAGAAGCCGCCGTTGGCCTGCTCAAGGAAGGCCGTGGCCAGAGCGTGGTGCTCACCCTGCGCCGCGATAGTGGACAGGGGCTGTTGGGGATCGGCGCCCGCCATGTTGTTGCGTAGGGTGCTCATGGCTTGCCCGCCTTTGCTGCCTTGCGCCGCTCTGCGCCACCCTCGACCACCTGCCGGCGGCTGATGCCCTTCTTGTCGATGCCGGTGCAGTGCAGCTCCTTCGATGATTACACCGGGCCGCGTCCGAACTACACCGTCAAGGCCGCCGCGGCATCCGCCGGCGGACAGGACGACTTCGACCTGCCGAGGCCGCGCGGGCGGCGCCGTAGCAGCCGTGACATGGCCGTAGGAGACGACGAATGAACACGACTGCCCTGGCCAAGGCCAAGAAGAAGCTGCGCACCCGGGACGTGAACTTGGAGGTGCGCAAGCTGGTGGACCCCGATACCGGCGAGATGATCGGCGCGCTGGTGCCGGCACATCCGGTGGACCAGCGGTCCTTGCGCGAGCGCAAGTTCGGCACGGGCCGACTGCTGCGCGCGACGCTGCGCCAGGACCGGAACCCGAAGTTCTACCGCAAGGCCCACGTCTTGGCCGGCTGGCTGGCCGACAACGTTGAGGCGTTCACCGGCCTGTCCCAACACGACGCGCTGAAGAAGCTGCAGGAAGAGTCCGGCATCGGCTGCAAGGCCGTC
Source organism: Stenotrophomonas sp. 364 (assembly GCF_009832905.1). NCBI lineage: Bacteria > Pseudomonadati > Pseudomonadota > Gammaproteobacteria > Lysobacterales > Lysobacteraceae > Stenotrophomonas > Stenotrophomonas sp. 364. Next base: position 2,721,827 of record NZ_CP047135.1, on the reverse strand, counting down.
GAATACGACCTGCCGGGCATCGGCAAGCTCACCCGCACCGAGGCGGAATCGCTGAACTTCGCTGACATGGACGAGGGCCGCTGGAACGAGCTGTGGGACGGCGGTACCGGCGATGGCGGTTGGATCGGCTGGCTGCGCCGTGAAGTGTTCGGCGGCCTGGCCGCAGAGAGCCGCGAGGCGGTCGAGTTGATCATCCAGAAGCCGCAGGTGTCCCCATGACTTGGCATCTATTTGAGAAGAGCATGGATCTTCTCCAAAGCGCGACCGATCTCGTCACTGGCGAACGCCAACTGTTGGGATTGCGCGGAGTCGAGCTCGTCGATGTTCTTTCCCTGCTGGGCAAAGGTCGCCCTCCGCAGGTCGTAAAACTGAGCCATTCTGATCAACGAGAACGCGCGCTGCAACGGCTCCGCGGCTTCCCCAAGAAGGTAGAGGTCAGCTACAGGAATCCTCGACTCCTTAGCTCCCAGCAACGCCTCTTGAATCGCCGCGTGCGACTGGACCTGCAGGCCCTTCGGGTTCTCCCTTACGTTCTTGGCCAGGTAGTCCCTCAGGTGGGTGACCTCGTCATACCACGCCAGTGCAAAGCTACGCGCCCGCAGCTTCACGTCTGCGGCCTTGGACCTTCTGTCCATAACGGCAAAGGCAGCGGGGACGCCGATGGCAGCGACCCCGATCACGATGGTGGATATGAGTTGGATGGTATCCAACCCATCGGCTGCCTTGGCAGCGGCTTCGATGATGATCGTCCTGTTCATGGCTCTCTCGGGCGGCTTTGGCGGAGCATGTACCGTGCCCGCCCCCGCTTGCAATGCTCAGGCAGGGGGAACGGCTGATGCGCCGCGCGATAAAGGCCGCTACCAGGTCCGAACAGGCCTACCAGGACGCTGCTCGCGCGCTCGGTTGCGTGGTCTGCCGCTGGCGGTTCGCCGCCGGGCTTCAGCGTGGCATCGGCTGCGGCCGGGTCCGGATCCACCACCGGAACGTCGGCGACCTGCATGGCCAGAAGCAGATCGGCCAGCACGCCGTGGTCGCCATGGGCGACTGGCACCACCAGGGAATCCCGCTACCCGGCAAGAACGAGCGCGCCATGTACGCCCTGTTCGGGCCCAGCTTCCAGGCCTGCTCCTACCCGGGGCAGGGATTCACGCCGCCCACCGGCAACGGTGCCCGCTGGCTGGAGCTGCAGTGGTTCCCGAATCGGACCGAGAACTACGGCATCGAGGACGATGGCCCGTTCCTGATGCAGGGGTTCGGCCAGCTGTCGGCCTGCTATCGGCCGGGGCAGGGGATCATGGTGGGAACCGCGATCACGGACCAGATCATCGCCGCCTTCGCCAAGGGCACCACCTTTGCCGGCATGAGGGTGGAGCGGAAGCCCTGGACCTCCAGGATCATCCAGGATCCGGAGCGGGTCATGCACCCGGTCACGATCCCATGGAGGGGATTTTGCTCTTAGGAAAGTGCTAGGCTCAGGCTCATCTAAGTCAATGGATTGGACGATGAGCACATTGCAAAAAGATCTCGACAAGGCGTGGCCCACCGGGGTGCTGAAAGAGGACCGATCAGGCCTTTTAGATGTATGGCGGGCAATTAAGGATTTGATCGATGCTTATGAAGGCAAGGAGATGCCTGCCGACGTTGCGAACGCAATAGCGGAGGCCATCAGGTGGCTTGTTGCTGCGATTTCTGAAGCTCGGAAGCGGGAGGAAATGAAACGCGAGCTAGAGAAAACTCTCGAGGAGATTGACGACCTAGAGGAGAAGCTCCGCGAGAATCTCTCTATTGACGAACGCAAACGGGTCGAAGCACGCATCAAGGATCTCAGGGAGCAGGCAGAAGAGTTCGATCGGCAACTGGGTGAACAAAAGAAGATCATTGATGACATGGTCGATGGGCTGAGGCAGCAAGTTGGGAGCATTCCGCGGCCTGATGCTGGTCCCGACGGTCCACGCAAACGCTTCTCGCCGCGATGAGCCCCAAGCCGCCCAACCTGCACTTGGTCAGCAGCAGCGAGACACCCAACGAGGGTGAGCTGCAGGCCATGCGTGACGCGATCACCCGCATGAAGCGAAACCGGCAGCTACTGGACGAGTTCTGCGCCGAGCAAGCGCGCTTCGTCCGGGCCGAGTATTTGGCCTATGTGGAGGTAGGATTCACTCGGCCTCAGGCCATGCAGTTGGTCGCGGCAAAGCTCAGTCCTGGCGCGAAGTAGATATCCCATCCCCAAGGAAGAAAGGAAGAAACCATGAGCGTTCGCATTGCCCCTGATGGAACGTATGTCTTCGGACAACCCCAGATTGCTCCGGACGGAACTTATGTGGGGGAAGGACGAATTCAGATCGCGCCAGATGGCACCTACGTCGCTGGCCAGCCTCGGATTGCCCCGGATGGCACTTACGTTGCCGGTCGCCCTACGATAGCGCCGGACGGAACCTTCGTAGGTGGCAAGCCCCTGATTTGCCCAGACGGCACCTATATCGGCGATGGCTCCGAGTAATCGCTGATCAGATTGAGAAAAGCAGGCCCGCCCAGCAGCGGGCCTTTTTTGTTCCCCAAGACCCCGCCCCGTGGCGGGTTTTTTACGCCCATCGCGAGGAGATACGGCTATGGCCGCTGAAGCGAAAACCAACGCAGGTTCCAAACTCTACATCTGCGTTACCCCAAAGAACGAAGAGCTGACGGAGACCCAGTTCAAGGCCTTGCAGTACGTGCAGGTCAAGAAGGTTGGCAGCGTCGGCGAGCGGGGCATCAACACCAACATCGTCACCTATGACACCTGGGACACCTTGGTCGCCCTGAAGGGCAAGGGCATCACCAACGCCGGCGACCCGCCGGTGGAAGTGGCCGAAGACCTGACCGACCCCGGCCAGGTGGCGATGCGTGCTGCTGGTGCCCCGAATGTCGCGGACGCCTACGCCTTCAAGGTGGAGCGCGCCGACGGCTCCGTCGAGTATCTGCGTGGCCTGGTGGCCGGCCCGAACACCCCCGGCGGCCGCAACGAGGACTTCGTGCTCAACACCTACGTGCTGGGCCTGAACCAGGTGCCGATCGTGGTGCCGGCCCCCGTCGCCCCGTGATTTACAGAGCTCGGCCGTACTGATGAAGCCCGGCCGAGCTCTGCAGGGTCAGATCTCCAGCTTGAAGCTAAGCTCGAAGTGGCGGACCAAAGTCTCCAAATCAACGCTCGTATCGAAAACAATTTCGAGCGGCGACACGTTCTCCGTTGCTACCGGCAGGTGGTAGTTCTCGTTGTTGATATGCACGGCGTGGTCGTAGTCCTCGCTCGTCCTGAAGCGCAGCGAGAACTGGTTGCTCGCGTACTTCACCACTTGGGCAACATTTTTTTCTTGAGTCACTTTTTTTCCCCTGATAGGTCGGCTGCCGCCTGACCTCCAGGGGCATCCATGCCGACGCCCATGCAAATGGGGGCGGTCGGTCGATGTTCCAAGGCCATCAACCCGTGAGACCAAACGCAATGACGGAACTGACCAATATCGTGGCGGCAGAGCGCCGCCTGGAAATCCTGCACCCGGGCAACGAGGAGGAGGTGGGGCTGGTGCTGCTCCTGCTGCCCGACAGCCACCCGCAGGTGCGCGCAGCGGCTCGCAAGTCGGCCAACGAGCGCATGGCCTACCGCGGCAAGGTGACGGCAGAGCAGCTGGAAGCCGCCCGCATGGGCATGCTCACTGCATCCATCAGCGGCTGGGAGTGGAAGGGGGAGCTGACCTTCCACGGCGAGAAGCCCGCGTTTGACCAGCACACCCTGACCGCCCTGCTCAAGGAGCTGCCCTGGGTAGCGGAACAGGCCGACATCGCCCTGAGTGACCGGGCCGCGTTCTTTCGCGGGCCTGACGAAGAGGGCGGCTGACGCCACCTACATCGCGGTCCGCTACGACATGGCCGATGAGAACGGGGAAACCCGGCGCCAGCGCAACGCGCGCTTCGATGCCAAGTCCCCAGAGCTAGAGGTCCCGGACGCGATTACCGACGTCGACGGAGATACCTCGCTGATGCAGCAGTTCGGTCAGGAGCTGGGTCGTTTCGTGGAGGGCAAGTACCGAGAGCTGCAGATGAAGGACATGCGCCCTGGCGGCACGCTCCACGCGATGGGAGCCCGCCGATGACCGACACCTTCATCTGGAAGCCGACCAGCACCGGCGGCGGCACGGCCAACGCTGCCGTGCGCCGGGTGCAATTCGGGGATGGCTACCGGCAGGTGGCGCCCGATGGACTCAACCCGCGCACCCGCAGTTACCAGCTCACCTTCACCGGCTCGCAGGCGCGCATCAACGAGATCATCGACTTCCTCGATGCGCACGTCGGCCGGTCCTTCTACTGGCAGGGCCCTCGCGGCCTGCTGCTCTTCGAATGCCCCAGGTGCGTGGTTCGATTGTAGGCCCGGCCATTGGGATCTCGCACGGCATGCGCCAGCTGGTGTTCGATGATGTCCGGCCGGAAGCCCAGCACCTCGTCCAGGATGGTACGGGCGATGGCGCGGAACCCGTGCCCGGTCATCTGGTCACTCTCGAAGCCCATTCGGCGAAGCGCCGTGTTCACTGTGTTTTCGCTCAGCGGGCGGTGGGCGCTGTTGCGACCGGAGAAGACGTATCGGCCAGCAGCCGTCGCCATGGATCCCGCCGCAGGCTCCCGGTAGGTAAGCGGCCGGATCTCCCGTAGGATCGCCAGCGCTTGCCGCGACAGGGGAACCATGTGCTCGGCGCGCATCTTCATCCGGCCGGCAGGGATCACCCACACGCCCGCGTCCAGATCGAACTCGGACCATTCCGCCTGCCGCAACTCCCCCGGCCTCACGAACACGAGCGGGGCCAGTGCCAGTGCCCAGCGCGTCACCGGTCGGCCCTGGTAGGCGTAGATGGCCCGCAGCAGGGGTGCCAGTTCCTTCGGCTCGGCCAAAGCCGCGTAATGGCGTTTCGGCTTGGGCTGCAGTGCGCCGCGCAGGTCGGCGACTGGGTTGCGTTTGGCGATGCCCGAGGCGATGGCATAGCGCATGATCTGGCCGCAGTTCTGGATGACTCGGTGCCCAGACTCGATGGCGCCGCGGCGCTCCATCCGCCGTGCGATCGACAGGAAGTCCGGAGCCTCGAGCTCAGCGGCCTGGCGCGAACCGATCCACGGGAACACGTCGTTCTCCATCCAAGCCTCAACCTTGATCCGGTACGACGGCGCCCAGATCCGGCCCTTCATCCATTCCCGGCCGATGGACTCAAACGTCAAGGCGTTCAGCCCGGCCTTTGCCGCTGCCGCGTCCTTCTTCTGCTGGCCGGGGTCCGTCCCTTGCGCAAGCAGTCGCCGGGCATCTTCTCTGCGGTTTCGCGCCAAGGCCAGCGTGACCTCGGGATACACCCCCAGCGCCAGGCGCTTCTCCTTGCCGCCGAAGCGGTATTTCATCCGCCACCAGCGGCCGCCGGCGGGCGAGATCTCTAGGTAGAGGCCGCCGCCGTCGAACAGCTTCTGGGTTTTACCGGTCGGCTTGGCGCGCCGAATCGCGAGATCGGAGAGTGGGGGCATCGGTTTTGGGGGCAGAGAGCAGGTGCCCCAAAATATGCCCCCACGGTCTCACCAGCTGCAACGTGCCGGCTCGTCCTCGGCGGTACAACGAAAAAGGCCGGAAGCCCCGTTCTTGCAGGTGTTCCGGCCTTTCGAGTGCCCGATCGGGCTGAATATTGGTGGAGCCAAGGAGGATCGAACTCCTGACCTCGTCGATGCGAACGACGCGCTCTCCCAGCTGAGCTATGGCCCCACGGATGGTGCAGACCGCGTGGGCGTTGCCTCGCGATGCACCTAGTCTAGCGCCGTGAATGGGCCGCTGCCAAGGGGCGGCGGCGCTGGCAGGTGTACAACGCAACGCGGGCGGAGGACGGAGGCAAGGCGGTCTTGGCCTGCGGGACCTTCAGTCCGCGCGCGGCGCTCCGTTCTCGGCCGCCGCTCCCGTTTCTGAACGCAGTTCGGGGTTTGTGAAGACTTGTCACGATCCAATACAAGTAAAAACAATGACTTGGCGTTTTGCCCTAGTACGAAAGGACTAGCCCGGAAAAGGTAAAGAGGACCAAAAAGGGTGCCGATAAGAAGTGTGACGAACATCCCACACTTTTTCCCTTCCGAGTACCAACGATGACGACCCGTGCCGCCACCGTTTTCTCTTCCTCCATCGGCGCGCGCCTCGCGCTGCTGATGGGTCTGATCACTGCCGTTGCCTTCGTCCTGCTGGCGGCGCTGATCTACCGCCAGGTTGCGCACAGCTACGAACAGCGCGTGCAGGCCGGCCTGCAGTCGTCCACCGCGTTGATGCGGGATTCGGTCGAGCTGTACGACCGCAGCCTCAGCGACAGCACTGAACGCATGGCCGGCACCTTCCGCGCGCTGTTGCCCGACGGCGAGGCCAGCCTGGATGCGGCCGCCCCGGTTACCGTTGGCGAACGCCAGGTGCCGACGCTGCGACTGGGCACGCAGGCGATCAACCTGCAGGAATCGGCGGTGGACCGCTTCGCTGCCGCCACCGGGGGCGTGGCCACCGTGTTCGTGCGCGAAGGCGACGACTTCGTACGCGTGTCCACCTCGCTGCGCAACGCCGAGGGCGCCCGCGCGCTGGGCACCGCGCTGGACCACGCCAACCCGGCCTACGCCTCGCTGCTGAAGGGCGGGCGTTATACCGGCCCGGCGCGGCTGTTCGGGGTGGACTACATGACCCACTACACGCCGATCACCAACGCGGGCGGTGAGGTGGTGGGGATCGCGTTCGTGGGACAGAACTACTCCGACGGTCTGGCCGCATTGAAGGCGCGCCTGCGTACCGCGCAGCTGGGCAAGCAGGGTCATTTCCTGGCCGTGGATACCCGGCCCGGCGAGCGCTTCGGCAGCCTGATCGCCGCACCGTCGGCCGAGGGCGAGCTATTGGCCACGCAGGTGGACGCGACGGACCTGCCCGCGCTGGAGGCGCTGCTGGCGGGTCAGGCCGAGCAGGCTACGTTGCACCTGCGCACTGCGGCCGATGGCCCGGCGCAGGCCTACTTCGTGTCGGCCCAGGCGTATGGCCCCTGGAAGTGGGCGGTACTGGGCCTGGAGCCGGTGTCGGTGCTGCAGAGCGTGCTGCATACGCTGATGCTGCACATCGCGCTGGTGTCTGGGTTCGGCCTGCTGGTGGTGATCGTGGCGCTGCTGGTGGTGGTGCGGCGCATGCTGAGCGTGCCGCTGGCGCAGGCCGGGCAGGTGGCGCGTGATGTGGCTGCCGGTCGCCTGGACCGGCAGATCGTGGTCCAGCGCCAGGACGAGGTGGGGCAGCTGATGGGCGCGCTGGCGCAGATGCAAGGCAAGCTGCGCGAGATCATCGATGCGCAGAACGACATGAGCCAGCGCCATGCCGACGGTGCGATCAGCCACCGCATCGATGCCGGCCGCTTCGAGGGCGAGTTCGGCACGATGGTGAGCGGCACCAATGCCCTGGTCGATGCCCACATCAGCACCAAGATGCGCATGGTCGAACTGGTTCGCGCCTACGCCGACGGCGACCTGTCCGACGCGATGGAGGTATTGCCCGGCGAGAAGGCGCGGATCACCGAGGCGGTCAATGGGGTGCGCGGCCGCCTGCAGGCCATCAACGGCGAGATCAAGCGGCTGGTCGCGGCGGCGGCCGACGGTGATTTCAGTGTGCGCGGCGACGCCGACGCCTACCAGTACGACTTCCGCGTGATGGTGCAGGGCCTCAATACCCTGATGGTCACTGCCGACCACAACCTGGCGGCGCTGTCGGGGCTGCTGCGCGCACTGGCCGAGGGTGACCTGCGCGGGCGCATCGACGGCCAGTTCAACGGCGTGTTCGCCACCATGCGTGACGACGCCAATGCGACGGTGGCGCAGCTGACCGCTATCGTCGGTGACATCCAGCAGGCGGCGGTGTCGGTGTCCACGGCGTCTGCGGAAATTGCCGCCGGCAACGAAGACCTGTCGCGTCGCACCGAACAGCAGGCGGCCAGCCTGGAAGAGTCGGCCGCCTCGCTGGAGGAGCTGACCGCGGCGGTGAAGCAGAATGCGGACCATGCCCGCCGTGCCGACCGGCTGGCCGCCGAGGCGGCCGAGGTGGCCGCGCAGGGCGGCGCCGCGGTAACGCAGGTGGTGCAGACCATGGCCGGCATCGAAGTGTCGTCACTGCGCATCGCCGACATCACCACGGTCATCGACGGGATCGCTTTCCAGACCAACATCCTGGCCTTGAACGCGGCGGTCGAAGCGGCGCGGGCCGGGGAGGAGGGGCGCGGGTTTGCCGTGGTCGCCTCCGAAGTACGCGCGCTGGCGCAGCGTTCGGCCCAGGCCGCGCGCGAGATCAAGGGGCTGATCGAGGCCTCCAGCACCCAGGTGGCCGAAGGCAGCCAGCTGGCCCGCCAGGCCGGGCAGACGCTGCAGCGGGTGGTGGCCTCGGTGAATGAACTGGGCGGGTTGATCGAGGAAATCGCCAGCGCCAGCCAGGAGCAGGCCGCGGGCATCGAGCAGGTCAACCAGGGCATCGTGCAGATGGACGGGGTGACCCAGCAGAACGCGGCGCTGGTGGAAGAAGCCTCGGCCGCGGCACGGGCGTTGAACGCGCAAGCGGCCGACCTGCAGCACACCGTGGGCCGCTTCCGTCTGGCCGAACCGGCGGCCGCCGTACGCCGTTCGGCGGCCGCCTGAGCCCGTCCGGCGGCGCGCGCAGCTTCGGCCGCGCGCGCCGCTGACCAGATCCGGCACAGCGTCAAGCCTACCGGCCACTGCGCCGAGCGGGCATAATCCGCGCCAGAATTCCCGGCGGCTCAGCCAGCAGACCAGGGTAGGGGATGGACGGCCGTCCCCCGCATCGCCCTGCAACCAGCCTGCAACATCCACGCAATACCGTGCCCCATCGCTGTGAAGACAGCGGTGCCGATGTTGTTCATCCGCGTGTACCCCACGCCACCCGATCTGTACTCCCCGAGACCCCTGCATGCCTGCCTTCCGCACCACCTCCGTGTCGCTGCCGTCCCGTCATTCCACCGCGCTGCCGCGCCGCCATGCACTGGCGCTGGCCTGCGCCACCGCCTCGCTGTTCGGCCTGGCCGGCACCGCGATGGCACAGGACGCGTCGCCGACCTCGCTGGACACCATCACCGTCAACGCCGACCACCGCGAGCGCAACCTGCAGGAAGTGCCGGTGTCGGTGGGCGTGGTCCAGGGCGAGCAGATCCGTGACTACACCGCCGGCGGCGACGACACCCTGCTGGCGCTGTCAGGCAAGGTACCCAGCTTCTACGCCGAAACCACCACCGGGCGCATCTTCCCGCGCTTCTACATCCGTGGCCTGGGCAATATCGACTTCTACCTGGGTGCCTCGCAGCCCGTCTCGATCATCCAGGACGACGTGGTGCTGGAGCACGTGGTGCTGAAATCCAACCCGGTCTACGACGTGGACCAGATCGAAGTGCTGCGCGGCCCGCAGGGCACGCTGTTCGGCCGCAACACCACCGCCGGCATCGTCAAGTTCGACACCATCAAGCCGAGCCAGGAATCCAGCGGGCGCGTGCAGGCCAGCTACGGCAGCTTCGGCAGCGTGGCCATCGATGGCGGCGTGGGTGGTGCGATCAACGACATCGCCTCGTTCCGCGTGTCGGCGCTGTACCAGCACCGCGATGACTACGTCGACAACACCTACACCGGCCCCAGCGCCGACGGCACCGTGGCCCCGCGCAAGAATGCGATGGGCGGCTTCGACGACCGCAACGTGCGCGCCCAGCTGCTGCTGCAGCCGACCGACAACTTCTCGCTGCTGGCTTCGGCCCACGCGCGCGACTACGACGGCACCTCGACCCTGTTCCTGCGTGGTGCGATCACCAAGGGCTCCAACAAGACCGACGTGGCGCGTGACCGCGTGGCCTACGACGAAGCCGACAACAACCCGCAGTCGTACAAGACCTACGGCGGTTCGGTGAAGGCCGTGTACGACTTCGGCGACCTGTCGCTGACCTCGATCACCGCCTACGAAACCACCTCCGGCTACAGCCGCGGCGACACCGATGGCGGCGCGGCGGTGAACTACCCGGTCAACGGCCTGCCGAACGGCTATGGCCAGTCGATGGGTCAGATCCGCGACCTGGACCAGTGGACCCAGGAAGTGCGCCTGGCCAATGGCGATGACAACCGCCTGAAGTGGCAGGTGGGCGCGTTCTACTTCGACGGCCGCGACACCACCGATTTCTACCAGCGCGCCTGGTTCCTGCAGGGCAACGCGCGCAACCCGAACAACTGGGTGCGCCTGCGGAATGTCAATACCTCCTGGGCCGGTTTCGGCCAGGTCAGCTATGACGTGACCGACAAGTTCACCCTGACCGCCGGCGTGCGCCAGACCCGCGACGAGAAGCACACCCGCCTGCTCAAGACCGCCGACACCGCCGCCGGCGTGGTGACCTACAAGGGTCGCACCGACGTGGAAATGGCCGACACCACCCCGAGCTGGGACGTGAGCGCGATGTACGCGTTCAACCCGCAGTTCAGCGTGTATGCGCGCGTGGCCCGTGGCTTCCGTGGCCCGACCATCCAGGGCCGTTCGGCGGTGTTCAACGCCGATTTCACCACCGCCGATTCGGAGACCATCCTGTCCTGGGAAGCGGGCATCAAGAGCAGCCTGTGGGACAACCGCCTGCGCGTGAACGCAGCCGCGTTCACCTACGTGGTTAACGACATCCAGCTCAACGGCAACGATTCGGACGGCAACGGCGTGCTGTTCAACGCCGACAAAGCCAAGGCCTACGGCCTGGAAGCGGACATGCAGCTGCGCCCGATTCCGAACCTGAGCCTGAGCGCCGGCGTGAGCCTGCTGCATAGCGAGATCCAGGACGACCGCGTGTACGCCCAGGTGTGTGCCCTGAACGGCGCGGTGGTGTGCACCGTGAACGACCCGACCATCAAGGTCGGTGCGAACACGTTTGCCCAGATCAACGGCAACCCGCTGCCGAATGCGCCGAAGTACAACATCAACCTGGCCGCACGCTACGACGTGCCGGTCAACGACAGCGATGTGTTCTTCGTGTCCACCGACTGGAACAAGCAGGGTTACACCAGCTTCGTGCTGTACGACTCGGCCGAGTTCAACTCCAAGGGCAGCTTCGAAGGTGGCCTGAAGCTGGGCTACTCCGGCAACTACGGTGCGTGGGAAGTGGCCCTGTTCGCGCGCAACATTACCAATGAGAAGAACCTCAAGGGTGTGATCGAGAACTACATGGCGGCGGTGTACAACGAACCGCGCACCGTGGGCGTTTCGCTCAACATGAACTGGTGAGTTCGGCTGCATCGGCGGCGCGTTCGCGCGCTGCCGACGCTGACACTGAGGTAATTCCACAACGCCCTGCCCATGCAGGGCGTTGTGCGTTGCGTGCTATGGTCCCCGGCCCGCATCGGACGCGCGGTTGCCCCGATGCCCCACGTGGAAAGGACCTTGACGATGCTCCGGCAGCTCTACACGACCTACTCCGATCCCGTCGCGGCCAGGACGCTGGTGGCCAGCTGCAAGGCCGCAGTGGTGCAGTGGCGCTGGGCGACCGAGTCGATGGCGTTCGCCACGCCGTTCCTGCAGGAGAAGCAGGGCGGGCCAAAAGCGCGGTGGGTCACCGATGACAAGGCGGACCCCGACAAGCACGTACGCCATGGCTTCGATGCGCAGGGGCGGGTAGTGATTGAATGCGGAACGCGCGGCGCGATCACGGCGTGGCTGCATGCGCCCGGTGTGCGCCACAGCCTGTCGTTTGACGACGGTGACATCGAATCGGGCTGGGAATGGCGCGAGCACGACGGCAAGCTGCAGGGGCTGGACCTGATCACCGACGATCGCGGTTTCAACGAGACCTACCATTGGGAGGGCGACCGGCTGCAGCGGGTGGTGATCGAAAACTGGTCCATGCGCGAGCGCACCTGGTGGTGCCAGAACGTCTATACCTACAACGCCGCCGGCCAGCTCGACACGATCGTGCTGGAGTACCTCGATGCCAATGGCCGGCGCAGCGGCGAACGCCGCCTGGAGTACCAGCGCCCGCGTCCGGGCGAAACCCTGGCCAAGGTGACTGCCGAGGTGGAGCGGTTGCTGATCGAGGCGATCAGCGCACAGCTGCGACGTATTCGGTCCGGCGAGCCGCTGTACTGCCTGCTGCTGTGCTTCACCGAGGAAGACGTGCCGGCGGCCTGGCCGCCCTTCCTGGTGTGGGGCCGGCAGCCTTACCGGCAGGCGGTGCTCGACCGTGGCGACGACGAGGCGCGGTACTACCTGTGGGCACCCGACGAGATCCGCGCGGTGCAGGGCGACGGCGAAGAGCACTGGTTCACCGAGCCAGCACTGACCGAGGCCTGCCAACGCCACAGCCAGTACATGGAACTGCGCCAAAGCAGCGCATCGGCCATGCGTGTGCTCAAGAACGTGGCGGCATGGCTGGATGCCCCCGAGCGCCGCGCCCTGCTGAACACCACCGACGATTTCGTGGTGGCGGTGGCCGACAACACCGGCAGCATCGATCCATTGCCTGGCCTGCGCAAGGCGATCGGCCCGGACCGCTGGGCCGTGTTGAAGGCGCGCGGCTGCGTTTGATTCTTCGCCCCCAGGTAGAGCCGACCGTTGGTCGGCTTCCCCGTCTCAGACCGGCTGGACGTCGTGCCGGTCCGGCACGGCATGCTGGCCGAAAGTGAGCTGCCAGCTGCGCAGGTCCACCGCCTCGCGGTCGCGGGCCTGCTGGCGCGCGGCACGGCTGGCCCCGAACAGCTTGCCCTGGCCGTCGATCAGCGGGCGCATGCGCAGCACGTCGTCGTTGTCCGGGTCGGCTTCGGCGGCGCGCTCCAGCCATGTCTTGGCAAGGAATGCGTTGGCAGGCACGCCGTTGCCGAAGTGGAAGACATCGGCCAGGAAGCCGGCCGCCCATGCCCGGGTCGCGCTGTCGCCGCGCCACCACAGCGGCCCGAGCAGGTCGAATACCGCTTCCTGCTTGTCGGCGTCCTCTTCGCCCTGGTACAGCAGCACCGCCAGGTTCTTGTGCGCGGGCCGCCAGACCCGGTCGTGGGGCGCGGCTTCATCGACGCAGCGGCGATAGAGCGCGCGCGACTGTTGCTGGAGCGCCGGGTCGGGGGTCTGCTCGAAGGCGACGCCCAGCTGCCAGGCGCGGTTGTAGATCACCACCAGGTCGCCAGCGGCGATGGCCCGTTCGGTCCACGCGCTTTCCTGCGCCGGATCGATGAAGGCAGGAAAGTCCTGGCCGCCGACACGCCCGCGGTACAGGTCCACCAGGGTCGCCATCGAGCGCGGATCACCGGCCGCGCCGAGCTCCAGCAGCATCTGCAGACCCGCCGGGGCGGACACTGCGCAGAACAGGTTGGCCGCCACGGTGGACAGGTCGACCTCGTCTTCCCGCGCCATGGCCAGCGCCCCGCGCAGGTGTTGGGTGGCCAACGCGGCGTCGACGCTGAAGCCGAACAGGCCGGATTGGCGTCCGGCCGCCAGCCACGCCAGCGCATGCGCGCTGTCGGTCCAGTCTTCGACACTGGCCAGCGCCTGCGCAAAGAGCCTGTCGGCGCCTTCGACGTGTGCAAACAGGGCGCAGGCTTCCAGCACGGTTAAGCCTTCATCGACCACGCAGGCGGGGTCCAGCGCGAGTGCTTCGGCCAGGCAGTCCCGCGCGTGCGCCATCCGCGCCGGATCCCAGTGCACCTCGTTTTCCTGCGGTTCGTCGCGGCCCAGGTGGTAGTCCAGCATCGCCCACCAGCACAACACCTGGGCCCGCGTCGATGCATCCAGGTGCAGGTCGAGCAGCGCAGCGTAGGCCTGGTCGTGCTGGGCCACGTCCTCGGCATGCTCGGCGTCGGGGTGGAAATAGAGCCAGTCGCGTTCCTTGATCACGCGCAGGCGGTTGCGCTGCGGCAGCATCAACCGCGAGGCCTCGGGGCCATCGATGAAGTCCTGCATCACCGCATGGCTGCCGCCCCAGCGCGGGTACAGGTAGTACAGGTAGGTTTCCAGCGCGTCGGTGTCGTTGGCACGGATCGCCAAGGCCTGCTGCAGCCAGTAATCGGCGGCGTACTCGAACGCTTCTTCGCCGCGCCCGGCCAGCAGCGGCGGCAGGGCGGGCAGGGCCTCCAACGGGCGGCCATACGGCGCCAACAACGCCACGGCGGCCGCAAATCCATCCGGATCCTGGTGCTGCTGCGCGTTGTACAGATCGGCACGGCCACCGCGCTGCAGCTGCTGCAGCCAGCGCGGTTCGCCCAGGTAGCAGGACATGCGCAGCATGCGACCCAGCACGAAGGCCGGGCGCGGATGCCGTGCAATGGTATGCAGCCAGGCAGCCATCGCGTGGTCGCGGGCCAGGCCGGCCGCGTCCCATTGCACCTGGCGGATGGTTTCGATGGTTTCGCTGGAACGGATGCGCCCGCAGGCGCGATCCCACAGCGCACCCAGCACGGCCCAGGGATGCGGGCTGTGCGGCTGGTGCGCACACCACTGCCGCGCCTGCTCAAGCCGGGTGGGCAGGTCCTGCGCAGGATCAAGCAGGGTGGCCAGCAGCCAACCGTAGCCGAAGCGCGTGGTGCTGCCGTCGAGCCACTGCTGTTCCATCTCGCCCAGCAGCCGGTCGACGTCATCGAAGCGGTGCTGGTGCAGGGCATCGCGCGCGTTGCGGCGTAGGGTCAGCGCGTCGTGGGGGGAATGCGCCATGGGGAACAGCGTCCTTGCAGAGAATCGGACGCGCATTCTAGGCAATCTGCCGCCTGCCGTGACGGCCTTCCGTGACACAGGCAACGACGCCCTGCGCGTACAGGGCGTCGTGCGTGGACTACTTCGCGGCCGGGGTGGCGGCCGGCGCCAGTTCGGCGAACAGACCACCGAGCAGGCCCATGCTGGCCTTGTCGGCGCCCATGTCCTCGGCGGCGTTGGCGATGGCAATCACGCCGCTGTTCTGCGCGGGGAACAGCACCACCCAGGCCAGCCAGTTGCCATCCGATCCGCCGTGCACCAACACCGGGCCCTGGCGGCCGGCGATGGACGGCTGCACGCCCCAATCCAGTCCGGAGGGACTGCCCGGCTGCGCGGTCTGCATCAGCGCATACGACGCCGGGGTGAGTAGCTTGCCCTGGCCGCGGCTACCGGCCAGCTGATCCATGGCAAACAGCGCCAGGTCCTGCAGACGCATGTGCAGGTTGCCAGCCGCGGTGTAAAGCGGCGGTACGCCGTCATCCGCCTTCTGCGCTGCGGCAGTGACGGGCTTGCCGGCACGATGGCCCAGCAGTTGCCCGGCCGGCGGTGCGCCGAACCCGGCCCCGGTCATGCCCAGCGGCTGGAATACCTCGCGCTGGATCAGCGTCTCCACGTCCGTGCCGGTGGCGCGCTCGGCGATCACCGCCGCGACCAGGAAACCGCTGTTGCTGTAGGCAAATTCCGTGCCCGGCGGATGCACCGGTGCTTCGGACAAGGCGGCCCTGATGTAGGCCTCGCGTTGCACCGGCAGGGCGCGGATGTCGGTGAAGAAGGCATCCAGCGCGGCGCCATCGCTGAGGTTCTCCGGCAGGCCGGCGCGGTGCGACAACAGCTGGACCAGCGTGACACCGCGGTAGGCCGGCTGCATCTGCGCGGCCAGGTCGGGCAGCATCGCCGACAACGGTGCGTCCCACGTCAGCACGCCCTGTTCGACCAGCCGCGCGATCATCGCCACGGTGATCGGCTTGCCGGTGGAGCCGATCATCCAGGCATCGCTGTGGGTTGCGGCGGTGCGGGCATCGTTGCGACGCACGCCGCTGACTGCCTGTTCGGCGACCTTGCCCTCGCGGATCACGAGCACGCCCATGGCCGGGGTGGCGGTGCCCTGCATCGCCTGGGCGATGCGTGTCTGCAGGTCGTCGGCGGCGCTGGCGCTGGCGGCAACGCACAGGAGTAACAGGCCCAGCCACCGGCGCAGACCGCGCACGGTGGAGTGGGAGGAAGCTGCGGTCCGTCGGGCGGTGATCGTATGCATGGAAGTCCTTTGCGCAGCAGCATGGGCAGGATCTGCGCCATCTCGGCGTAGTCCTGCGGAATGCGACGTCCACCGGCACCCTGCACAGGCGTGGAAGGCGGCGTGCGATTCACTCTTGCATGCGCTGAACCGCCGCGGATGTGCCTGCAGTCACGCCCGGGACCGCGCGGTGCGCGCGCTGTTGCCCGCCGTACAGAATCGCGGGGTGGCCGCGGCGCAGCGCTGGGGTAAAGGTGCTGCCGGCGCGGCGCAGTAACGCGACCTGCTGTGCGATACAGGCACGTGCCAGCGTTCGTTGCCGGCGTCATCGTCGCCCAGGTAGATCGCAATACGGTTGTCGGCATCGTGGTGCAGGGTGGGGCTGACGCCGTGGTAGCGCTGCGTGCCGTCGGGATGGACGACGCGGACCTCGCCGCCGCAGACGAAATTGGCGCCGACCTCGGGATGCAACGCCGCGCACGCCATGCGCGATGGCTCGACCACTACCCGCCCGGCCGATGGCGATGCGAGCGCACCGCTATCGATCAGTTCGCAGAAGTAGTCGGACATGACCTCACGGATATCTGCTTGCGAGGGCATCCAGGGCGGGCAACTGTCGGGGTCGGGTTGGCAACTGCCGGCCGGTGCGTCGTCCTCGCGCAACGCCGATGCGTCGGCAAGCGCCGGGAGCAGCGCGGTTGCCAGCGGCACCAGCAGCAGCCATCGGGACAGAATCTGGATCATGCACGCCACCGGGGCAAGGGGGCGGCAAGTGTAGGGCGACACACGCCCTGCGTGCGCCACCGGCGTCTCACTGCGGGCGGTACCGGGGGCCAACGCCCCGATACCGTGTCGCATGCCGCCCGGCGGGCGGCGGTGCGTTCAAGCGGCGGGCAGCAACGGTGCCAGCACCGGCTCCAGCTGCTGGCGGCGCCAGCCGGCCAGTGCGTTCGGCCACTGGCGGCTTTCCAGGTAGCTTTCCAGATGCTTGCGCGAGGCCAGCACGCCGTCGGGCAGGCCCAGTTCGGCGGTGCGTGCGCTGACCGCATCCTGCAGACGCTTCAGGGCCTGCTTGTTGCTGTCGGTGCCGGGCAAGGCCAGCGGTGCGTCGGCTTCGTCGTCGAGCGGTGTGGTCAATGCCTCCCAGACCGGCGAGAGCAGCTTGCGCGGTGCTTTCGGGAACCCTTCCATGAGCTTGTCCAGCGCGGCCATGTCGGCCGGCGGCGTGCGCGCGAGCAGGGCGGCCAGTTCGTTGTCCAGGATCCAGCTGCGCGGCTTGTCGCTGCTGCGCGCCTGCACATCGCGCCAGCGCAGCAGACGCAGCAGGCGCATCTGTGCCGCGGCGTCCATGAACTGCGCCGAGCGCATCGCCACGTGCGGCCAGCGGTCTTCGTCGTTCTCGACGCTGGCCAGCAGGCGTTCGGCGTCGTCCTGCAACCACTGGCGACGGTCCAGCTCGTCCAGCCTGGCGTCGATCGCCTCGTGGATCGCGAACAGGTACTCCACGTCATCGGCGGCGTAGTCCAGCTGCGCTTCCGACAGCGGCCGACGCATCCAGTCCGAGCGCGTCTCGCCCTTGGCCAGGGTCACCCCGGTGATCGCGTTGACCAGCTTCTGGTAGCCCATGCCGCCGCCGATGCCGGCCAGCGCCGCGCCGATCTGGGTATCGAACAGCGGCCGTGGCAGCACGCCGCAGGCGACCTTGAAGGTCACCAGGTCTTCGCTGGCGCTGTGCATGATCTTCAGGATGCTGGTGTCGGCCAGCCAGGTGGCCAGGGCCTCGTTCATGCCGGGAATCAGCGGGTCGATCAGCAGGATCTCCTCGCCAACGGCCATCTGCACCAGGGCCAGCTGCGGCCAGTAAGTGCGTTCGCGGATGAATTCGGTGTCCAGCCCGATGCGGGTGGGGCGCTGGCGGTAGCGCTCGTCCAGTTCCGCCGGGGTTTTGATCCAATAAGCCACGTGGGTTCCATCTACTGCAGGGGGTGCACAGGGGGAGCAGGATAACGCGCCGTGGTCTGCCTGCGCGCCGGTATCATGAACCTGTCACCGCGTGGCGGCCGGCGCGGCTTGCCTCACCCGGTCGGATTCAGCAATGCTCGTGCCTGGCTGCAAGGAACCTGATTTTGCGCAACTTCGTCCTTACCGCGTCGCTGTTGGCCGGTGTGCTGGTCGCCCTGGCCGCATGCTCGGCCGATGCACCGCCGCCGCCTGCGGCGGCGGCCAAGCCGCAGGCGCGTGCCCAGCCGGCCGCTACGGCGCCGGCTGCGCGGGTGACCATCGGGGGCCAGGACGCGGCCGAGACCGTGCAGCGCTGGCAGCCGCCCGCGGTGGAGATTGCCGACGACGGCGTTGCGGCGGCGCGGCGCCAGGCAGCGCAGGCCTTCGAGCAGGGCCGGTTGTACGAGGATGCGCAGGCGGCGGTTCCGCTCTGGCTCGCGCTGCTGCAGCGCGATGCCAAGGACCGTCAGGCCGTGGCCGGGCTGAAGCGCGCACGCCAGCAGCTGCTGGAGGATGCCAACGCGTTGCTGGTCCGGCCGTTGAAACAGCGCGAGGCCGTGGCGCAGGCCAGCGACATGGCCCTGGTGCTGCTGACCATCGCCCCCGACGACCCGCGCGTTCGCCAGCTGCAGTCGCGGGTGGAAATGGCGCAGCGGGTGATCGCCTACAACCGTGCCGGCGAAGAGGATCTGCGCGCCGGCCGGATCGGGGAAGACGGCGATGGCGCCATTCCCAACTTCCGTGAGGCGCTGGCGCTCAATCCCGACGACGCCCGCGCCCGCCAAGGTCTGGCCGCCGCCGAGAGCGGTCTGATCGGCCGCGCTGAAACCGCCGCGCGTGCCAGCGATTTCGCCACGGCGGGAACCTGGCTGGCCGAGGCGGCCAAGGTGCGGGATTCGTCGATCACCATCGCCGACGCATTCGAGCGCATCGAGCGCATCCGTGCCGATACGCTGACCCGCCTGCGTGACGAAGGGCTGCGTGACCTGGCCACCCCGCAGGGGCTGAAGGCCGCGCGCGAGAAGCTCGAAGACGCGCTGCGCATGGCCTTGCCCGGTGACCCGGTGGTGGGGCAGCTGCGCGAACGCATCGAGCTGGTGACCCACTACGGCAGTTTCCGGCCGCGCCAGGTGTTCAGCGACGCCCTGCGCGATGGAGGCCGTGGCCCGCAGATGATCGTGGTGCCGCACGGCGGCTTCCAGATGGGCGCCGGGGACGCCGAGCTGGGGGCCAGCGATGCGGAGAAACCCTCGCACTACGTGCGTTTCGAGCGCGGCTTCGCCCTGTCGATCACCGAGGTCACCGTCGCCGATTTCCGCCGCTACGTGCAGGCCAGCAACGCCCGTCCGCGCGCGACGCGGCGTGGCCACTCGATCGTGTACGACGAACGCAGCGGCAATTTCGTGCGGCACAGTGGCGTGGACTGGCAATCGGATTACAACGGTGCCCCGGCGCTGGCCAATTCGCCGGTGATGCACGTCAGCGTGCGCGACGCCGAGCACTACGCGATCTGGCTGTCCGAACAGACCGGCCGCTCATACCGACTGCCCAGCGAGGCCGAGTTCGAATACGTGCTGCGCGCCGGCAGCAGTGGCCGCTACCCGTGGGGCGACGCGGGTACGCCGCCACCGCGCTCGGGCAACTTCACCGGCGCCGAGGATGTCTCGCCGTCAGGCCGGCGCTGGTACAACGCCTTCGTCGGCTATGGCGACGGCTGGTGGGGCCCGGCGCCGGTGGCCAGCTTCGAGCCCAATGCCTGGGGCGTGCACGATGTGGCCGGCAACCTCAGCGAGTGGGTGGCCGATTGCTGGCATGCCAGCTACCGGCGCGCGCCGGCCGATGGCGCGGCCTGGTTCAACCCGGGCTGCCGGCAGCGGGTCATCCGCGGCGGCAACTGGGCCAATGCCCCCGAACAGACCCGCGCTGCCTGGCGGCAGTCGCAGGATTCGGACACCACCAGCGCCCGGATCGGGTTTCGCCTGGTGCGCGGCATCTGACTGACCAGGGCGTCGAGCCGGCACTCACGTCAAATCCCGCCGCAGCCACTAAGATGTCGCCGTGCCGGCCAGGGTGGCGTCGGTCCAGCGAGGAACCTGCACCATGCGCAACGATCCATTCGGCGGCCAGCAACAGGGCCGCGCCCGGCGTCCAGGGCTGTTCGGCAACATCCGCTGGTGGGTGCTGCTGGCGTTCGCCGGTTATGCCGCCTTCTACTGGTTCTCCAACCGCGCGGTGGACCCGTACACCGGTGAAAGCGTGCTGATCGACAGTGCGCTGGACGCCAACCAGGAAAAAGCCCTCGGGCTGCAGGCCTACCAGGAGATCCTGGCGCAGGAACGGCCGGTGGATCCCAACGCGCAGGTATCGCGCGATGTCCGCGCGATTGCACAGCGGCTGATTGCCAAGGTGGACGTGGTGGAAACCGCGTTGGCCGAAGAACACGGGCTGAAGCCGGCGCATTTCTCGCGCGACTTCGAGTGGGAAGTCAACGTGATCCAGTCCGAGCAGGCCAACGCGTTCTGCCTGCCCGGCGGCAAGATGGCGGTCTACACCGGGCTGATTCCGGTGGCGCGCACGGTGGATGCGATGGCCGTGGTGATGGGCCACGAGATCGCCCATGCCCTGCTGCGCCATGGTGCCCAGCGCATGGCCCAGCAGAAGCTGACCCAGATCGGCCAGATGGCCGGGGCCGCCAGCGGCATGGACCCGCAACAGCAACAGATGATGATGTCGGCGATGGGCTACGGCTACCTGCTGCCGTATGCGCGCAGCCACGAAACCCAGGCCGATGAAGTGGGCCTGATGCTCGCCGCCGCGGCGTGCTTTGATCCGCGCGAGGCGGTGCCGCTGTGGGAACGCATGGGCCAGGCCAGTGGCGGCCAGGCACCGCCGGAGTTTTCCTCGACGCACCCCAACCCGGGCACCCGCATCCAGAACCTGCAGGCGCTGATGCCCAAGGCGATGGAGTACCGGCAGAAGTTCTGCGAAAGCGCGGGCGGGTAAGGGCGATCCGACCGGCGGAAGGCGTAAACGGGGGACCGATAACGTACGCCGGGCTCTGCCCGGCTTCCGTCAGGTTGTGGTGATCATTGATCGCGTGCAGCCGGGCAGAGCCCGGCTCTACGAAATCGCGGGCGGGTCAGGACGGTGTAACCGACGGAACGCTGACGTAGCGCCGGGCTCTGTCCGGCTTCCGTCAGGTCGTGGTGATCGTTGATCGCGTGCAGCCGGGCAGAGCCCGGCTCTACGAAATCGCGGGCGGGTCACGACGGTGTAACCGACGGAACGCTGACGTAGCGCCGGGCTCTGCCCGGCTTCCGTCAGGTCGTGGTGATCATTGATCGCGTGCAGCCGGGCAGAGCCCGGCTCTACGAAATCGCGGGCGGGTCAGGACGGTGTAACCGACGGAACGCTGACGTAGCGCCGGGCTCTGCCCGGCTTCTGTCAGGTCGTGGCGATCATTGATCGCGTGCAGCCGGGCAGAGCCCGGCTCTACGGGGACGCGGGCGGGTCAGGACGTTGTAATCGACGGAACGCTGACGTAGCGCCGGGCTCTGTCCGGCTTCCGTCAGGTCGTGGTGATCATTGATCGCGTGCAGCCGGGCAGAGCCCGGCTCTACGGGGTTTGTTTCACTACGACGTTGATCGCGCCGTCCTGTACGCGCGCGGTGAGCGCGTCGCCGGGGCGTACCTGCAGCGGGGAGCGTACCAGGCTGCCATCGTCGTCGCGGGTGAGGATGCTGTAGCCGCGGGCCACGGTGGCCAGGGGGCTCACCGCCTCCATCGAGCGGGCCAGGCCGCGCAGGTGCAGCTGGTTGCGTTGCAGCTGGCGCCCGATGGCCGCGTCGGCGCGCGGCATCAACCGTTGCAGCCGCTCGCGCAGTGCATCCAGGCGACGCTGCGGATGGCCGTTGCGCAGCACCACGGCGGCGTGCCGCAGCTGCGCCTGCCGGCGTTCCTGCTGTTGCCGCCATACCGCGTCCAGGCGCCGGCCCAGGTCCTGCTGGCGCCGCTGCAGCAACTGCAGGCGCGCTTGCGGGCCCTGGGCATTCAAGCGCAGCAGGGCGCGGTCGGCGCGCTGCATGGCCTGGCCCAGGCCGTGGCGCTGCAGCTGCACCATGCGGGCGGCCAGACGGCGCACCTGCACTTGCAGGTCGCGCTTGTCGGGTACCAGCAGCTCGGCCGCCACCGACGGCGTGGGCGCGCGCAGGTCGGCGGCGAAATCGGCCAGGCTGAAGTCGGTTTCGTGGCCCACCGCAGACACCACCGGGGTGCTGCTGGCCGCAATCGCGCGGGCCAGGTGTTCGTCGTTGAACGCCCACAGGTCTTCCAGCGAGCCACCGCCGCGGGTCAGCAGGATCACGTCGTAGCGGCCGCTGGCATCGGCCGCGCGCAGCAGCGCGGTGATCTGCGCGGCAGCGCTGTCGCCCTGCACCAGGCTGGGCAGCAGGTCCACTTCCAGCAGCGGATAGCGGCGTTCCAGCACGCTGAGCACGTCGCGTACCGCCGCGCCGGTGGGCGAGGTGATCACCGCCAGCCGGCGGACATGGGCCGGCATCGACCGCTTGCGCTCGGCGGCAAACAGGCCCTCGGCCTCCAGCCGTGCCTTGAGCTGCTCATAGGCGCGGCGCAGGGCGCCTTCGCCGGCTTCTTCCATGTGGTCCAGCACCAGCTGGTACTCGCCCCGCGCTTCGTACAGGGTCAGCCGGCCGCGCGCGAGCACGCGCATGCCATCGCGCGGCACGAATTTCAGCCACTGGCTCTTGGGCTTGAACAACGCCGCGCGGATCTGCGCGCGTGCGTCCTTCAGGGTGAAGTACATGTGCCCCGAGGCCGGGCGGGTCACGCTGCCCAGCTCGGCTTCCACCCAGATCAGCGGGAAAGCGCCTTCCAGCAGGTCGCGGGCCAGGATGTTGAGCTGGCTGGGCGTGAGGATCTGCGCGCTGCGGTCCATGGACAGGTCAAACGGTACGAACGGGCGCCCATGGTCGCACAAGCGTCATGCGCCGGGGTTTCGCGCGGCGTGCTGCTGCAGGGCCCAGGCCACGTGTTCGCGCACGATCGGCGAGGCATGCGCGCGGCGCGCCTCCAGCGCCGTCAGCGTCTGCGCACTGGTGGGCGCATTGCCCAGCGCCACGGCGATGTTGCGCAACCAGCGCTCGTGGCCGCTGCGCCGGATCGGGCTGCCTTCGGTGCGGCGCAGGAACTCGTCTTCCTCCCACGCGAACAGCTGCGCCAGCGAGGCGGTATCCAGATCGTTGCGGGCGCGGAAGTCCGGCTCGTCGGTGCGCCGCGCGAACTTGTTCCAGGGGCATACCAGCTGGCAGTCGTCGCAGCCGTAGATGCGGTTGCCCATCAACGGCCGCATGTCTTCGGGAATGGCGCCGTCGTGCTCGATGGTCAGGTAGGAAATGCAGCGCCGCGCATCCAGCCGCTGCGGGCCGATGATGGCCTGGGTGGGGCATACGTCGATGCAGCGCGTGCAGGTCCCGCAGTGCGCCGTGGCCGGCGTGTCCACCGGCAGCGGCAGGTCGATGTAGATCTCGCCGAGGAAGAACCAGGAGCCGCCCTGCTTGTCGATCAGGCAGGTGTGCTTGCCGATCCAGCCCAGCCCGGCATTGCGCGCCAGGGCGCGTTCCAGCACCGGCGCCGAATCGACGAACACCCGGTAGCCGAACGCGCCGATCTCGGCGGCGATCGCATCGGCGAACTTCTGCAGGCGGTTGCGCATCAGCTTGTGGTAATCGCGGCCCAGCGCGTACCGCGCCACGTAGGCACGGTCGCCATCGTGCAGGGTGTCCCACGCCTGTGCGTCGTCCTTGTGGCCGTAGTCCATGCCGACCGAGATTACCCGCACGGTGCCGGGCAGCAGCTCGGCCGGGCGCGCGCGCATCGTGCCGTGCCGGGCCATCCAGTCCATGGTGCCGTACAGGCCCTTGCCCAGCCAGTCGGCCAGGTGCGCTTCGTCCTCGCCCAGTTCGATGCCGGACACGCCGCAGCGCTGGAAGCCATGCGCACGCGCGATCTCGCGCACGCGCTCGGTGGCGCGGGCCAGGTTGACGGGGGCGGGGAGGGGCACAGCAGACATGGGGGGAAGTATAGAATCCCGGCATGCCCAAGCTTGCTGAACTGTTCGATATACCTGCCGCGCGCCAGATCGATGCGCGTGCCAGCGCCCTGCTCGGCGATGGCGGTGCCGCGCTGATGGACCAGGCCGGGCAGGCCGCCTGGCAGTGCCTGCTGGAACAATGGCCGCAGGCCCAGCGCCTGTGCGTGGTGGTGGGGCCCGGCAACAACGGCGGCGATGGCTATGTGCTGGCCCGGTTGGCCCGGCAGGCCGGGCGCGCGGTCCATGTGCTGCGCCTGGCCACCGATGACGCGGGCACCGCGTTGGCCCGTGCGGCCCAGCAGGCCTGGCAGGACGACGGCGGGCAGGTGGCGGTGTTTGACGGTGCATTGCCCCCGGCCGATGTCGTGGTGGATGCGCTGTACGGGCTGGGCCTGAACCGCGCGCCGGACGGCGAGGCAGCGGCGCTGATCGAGGCCATCAACCAGGCCGGCGTGCCGGTCCTGGCGCTGGACGTACCCAGCGGCGTGGACGCCAACACCGGCGCGGTGCCAGGCAGTGCGGTGCGCGCCCGCGTGACCCTGCAGTTCATCGTCTGCCACCAGGGCCTGTATACCGGCGCGGCGCTGGAACACGTGGGTGCGCGGCGTCTGGCACCGTTGCAGCTGCCCGACGGCGCGGACGCGCAGGTGACCGCCAGCGCCGTGCCATGGCAGGCGCCCCGGCTGGCCGGGCAACTCCCGGCGCGGCGTGCCAATACCCACAAGGGCGAATCGGGCCACGTGCTGTGCGTGGGCGGCAACCGCGGCAGTGGCGGCGCGGTGATGCTGGCCGGCGAGGCAGCGTTGCGTGCCGGCGCGGGGCTGGTCAGCATTGCCACCCAGGCGCTGCACGTGGCTCCGCTGCTGGCGCGCCTGCCCGAGGCCATGGCGCACGCGGTGGAAGACGCGCAGGCCCTGCAGGCCCTGCTGGCGCGGGCCGGCGTGATCGCGATCGGGCCGGGACTGGGCCAGGACGACTGGGCGCGCGAGCTGTGGCGGCAGGTGCTGGGCAGTGGCAGGCCGCTGGTGGTCGACGCCGATGCGCTGAACCTGCTCGCGGCCGCGCCACAGCCGCTGCACGACGCCATCCTGACACCGCACCCGGGCGAGGCGGCGCGCCTGCTCGCGGTGGACACGGCCACGATCCAGGCCGACCGTTTTGCGGCCGCCCAGGCCCTGTCCGAGCGCTTCCACGCCGTGGTGGTGCTCAAGGGCGCCGGCAGCATCATCGCCGCCCCCGGCCAACTGCCACGGGTGATCGCGGCGGGCAATCCGGGCATGGCCGTGGGTGGCATGGGCGACCTGCTGACCGGCATCATCGCCGCGCTGCGCGCACAGGGGCTGGACGCCTTCGATGCGGCCGCCAGTGGTGCACTGCTGCATGGGCTGGCCGGCGACGCCGCCGCCAGCGAGGGCCAGCGTGGCCTGCTCCCCACCGACCTGCTGGTGCCGCTGCGCCGGCTGGTGAATCCGGAACCTCGACCCGCATGATCACGTTTTTCCTCGCCCAGACCGACGACACCGATCTGCTTGGGCAGTGGCTGGCCGCGACCCGTCCGCCCCAGGCGGTGATGCAGCTGCAGGGCGACCTCGGCGCGGGCAAGTCGACGCTGGCGCGTGCGCTGCTGCGCGCGCTGGGCGTACAGGGGGCCATCCGCAGTCCCACCTACACGCTGGTGGAGCGCTATCCGCTGGCCGACGGTCACGAAGCCTGGCACCTGGATCTATACCGCATCGGCCAGGCCGATGAGCTGGATTTCCTGGGGCTGGACGAGGGCAGCGCCTCGCTGTGGCTGATCGAATGGCCCGAGCGCGGCGCGGGCGCGCTGCCCCCCACCGACCTGATCGTGGCGCTGGAGATCGAGGGGCAGGGACGTCGGGTGCGTCTCAATGCGACCAGCGACGCGGGTCGCGAATGGCTCGGCCGGTTGCCACAAGGGGGCGACTTGCAGGCCCTTTCTGTCGGCTGACACTAGGAAACACCGGCAGGTTACGGATTATTAAGGGAAAAGGAGTTGCATTTCATTCAGGGCGGTGATTGAATCCTGACCTATGCCAATGGGGAAACCACTCACCGCCATCTGTGCCGCCGTCGGACTCTGTCTGGCGAGCGCCCTGGCGTGGGCCGGCGAAGTGCGCCAGGTGGGTCTGGAGACCGGTGCCACCGGCACGCGCGCGGAAATCGCGCTGTCCGGCAGCGGTGGCTACAAGACCCTGACCCTGGCCGGCCCGAACCGTCTGGTGGTGGATTTCCCGGACTCCAGCGCGGTACGCAATCTCAAGCTGCCTGTGCCCAAGGGCGTGGTCACGGCCGTGCGCACTGGTCAGCCGGTGCCCGGTACGTTCCGGGTGGTGTTCGACCTGGCCGAATCGGTCGCGCCGTTCCGGCCGCAGATGATCAAGCAGGGCGACGAGTCGCGTCTGGTGATCGAATGGCCGGGCGATGCGCCGTCCAGTGTGGCCAGCACGCCTGCCCCCGCACAGGCCCCGGCGCCCGCACCTGCCCCGGCAGGGACGGTCGCGGGCGCCACGCCGCCGGTACAGACGGCCGCCAACGCAGCCCAGGCGCGCAGCGATGCAGCGCGTGCCACCGCACTGCTGACCGCCTCGGTGCGCCAGCAGGCCAGCGCCACGGCCGCCACGCCGGTGCCGACGCCGGCGCCGCCGGCTGCTGCCGCGGTGAACGTGGCGGCCGCCGGCAATGCCAATGCGGCCAGCAACTCGGCCACCCCGGCGGCGATCCTGGCTGGCCAGGCCACTGCTGCGGTGGTGCCTGCGCCGACGCCGGTCGTTGTGCCTGCCGAGCCGCCGCGCCCGGTGATGCCCAGCGAAATCTCGCGGATCAAGATGCGACCGGGCATGCGCCAGCTGGTGGTGGCGATCGATCCCGGCCATGGTGGCCAGGATCCCGGTGCGGTGGGCCCCACCGGCAAGCGGGAAAAGGACATCACTTTGGCAGTGGCGCGTGAACTGGCGCGCCAGGTCAATGCCACGCCCGGCCTGAAAGCCTTCCTGACCCGCGACACCGACGTGTTCATTCCGCTGCCGATGCGCGCGCAGAAGGCCCGTTCGGCCAAGGCCGACATCTTCATTTCGATCCATGCCGACGCGGCTGAAAACCGTGCCGCCACGGGGTCGTCGGTGTACGTGCTGTCGACCAAGGGCGCCTCGTCGCAGCGTGCACGCTGGCTGGCCGACAAGGAGAACGCCGCCGATCTGGTCGGTGGCGTGCGCCTGCAGCAGACCGAGGGCACCTTGGCCAACGTGCTGCTGGACCTGGCCCAGAGCGGGTACATGAAGGCATCCGAAGATGCCGCCGGCCACGTGCTGGGCGGGCTCAAGCGGATTGGCAAGAACCACAAGCCCAACATCGAACGTGCCAACTTCGCGGTGCTGCGCACCTCGGACATGCCGGCGATGCTGGTCGAAACCGCCTTCATCTCCAACCCGGATGAAGAGCGTCGCCTGATCGACCCGGCCTACCAGCGCCAGATCGCCGGTGCGGTGCTCGATGGCGTGCACACCTTCTTCAGCCGCCAACCGCCGCCGGGCACGCTCTACGCCGCCCGCGCCGAAGCCGAGATCCAGGCCGCCAGCACAGTAGCCGGCGGCAGCAAATAATCCGCAACGCGGATTATCTGCGGGTAGAGCCGACCGTTGGTTGGCTGGCCCCACACGTAACCATCCGGATGAACCGGGTAGAGCCGACCGTTGGTCGGCTATCGGGCGAAGCGCGCCCGCGTCCGGTTCCGCGCCCGCGTTGCCCCGTCGCAGAGCAGCCGACCAACGGTCGGCTCTACCGGGTCTGGGTCCGGTCCGGGGCGACGATCCCCGCCACGTAGAGCCGACCGTTGGTCGGCTATCGCGCGAAGCGCGCCCGCATCCGGTTCCGCGCCGGTGTTGCCCCATCGCAGAGCAGCCGACCAACGGTCGGCTCTACCGGGTATGTGTCCGATTCGGGGCGACGATCCCCGCCACGTGGAGCCGACCGTTGGTCGGCTATCGCGCGAAGCGCGCCCGCGTCAGGTTCCGCGCCCGCGTTGCCCCGTCGCAGAGCAGCCGACCAACGGTCGGCTCTACCGGGTATGGGTCCGGTCCGGGGCGACGATCCCCGCCACGTAGAGCCGACCGTTGGTCGGCTATCGCGCGAAGCGCGCCCGCATCCGGTTCCGCGCCGGTGTTGCCCCATCGCAGAGCAGCCGACCAACGGTCGGCTCTACCGGGTATGGGGCCGGTCCGGGGCGATGATCCCCGCCACGTGGAGCCGACCGTTGGTCGGCTATCGCGCGAAGCGCGCCCGCGTCTGGTTCCGCGCCGGTGTTGCCCCATCGCAGAGCAGCCGACCAACGGTCGGCTCTACCGGCCTACGCTATCATCTGTCGATGACGTACAGCCCCCGATTCCCCCTCGCTTCCGCCGTCGCCTGTTCCCGCTGCGGGAGCGACGCATGAGCATCCGCCAGCTGCCCGAGATCCTGATCAACCAGATCGCAGCCGGCGAGGTGGTGGAGCGCCCGGCGTCGGTGGTCAAGGAACTGGTCGAAAACGCACTGGACGCCGGTGCCACCCGCGTGGACATCGACCTGGAAGAGGGCGGCGTGCGCCTGATCCGGATCCGTGACGATGGCGGGGGCATCGCGCCGGAGGAACTGCCGCTGGCGGTGTCCCGCCACGCCACCAGCAAGATCGCCAGCCTGGACGACCTCGAAGCGGTGGCCACGCTCGGCTTCCGTGGCGAAGCGCTGCCCTCGATCGCTTCGGTCAGCCGCTTCACCCTGGCCTCGCGCCGTCCTGGCGATGCGCACGGTTCGGCACTGCAGATCGAAGGCGGCAAGCTCGGCGAGGTCACCCCGCGCGCGCATGCGCCGGGCACCACGGTGGAAGTGCGCGAGCTGTTCTACAACGTGCCGGCGCGGCGCAAGTTCCTGCGCGCCGAACGCACCGAGCTGGGCCATATCGAAGAGTGGCTGCGGTCGCTGGCGCTGGCCCGCCCGGACGTGGAACTGCGGGTGTCGCACAACGGCAAGCCCTCGCGCCGCTATAAGCCCGGCGATCTGTATTCCGATACGCGCCTGGGCGAAACCCTGGGCGAGGATTTCGCCGCGCAGGCGCTGCGCGTGGACCACAGCGGGGCAGGCCTGCGGCTGCATGGCTGGATCGCGCAGCCGCACTATTCGCGTGCCAGCACCGACCAGCAATACCTCTACGTCAATGGCCGTTCGGTACGTGACCGCAGCGTGGCCCACGCAGTGAAGATGGCCTATGGCGATGTGCTGTTCCACGGCCGCCAGCCGGCCTACGTGCTGTTCCTGGAACTGGACCCGACCCGGGTCGACGTCAACGTGCACCCGGCCAAGCACGAGGTGCGTTTCCGTGACTCGCGCCTGATCCATGACTTCGTCTACCGCACGCTGAAGGAAGCGCTGGCCGAAACGCGCGCCGGCATGACCGCCACCGCAGGTGCCGCCGATGCGGACGCGTTGCCCGGCACTGCGCCGGGCAGTGCGGCCGGTTACGGCACGCCCGGCGGCGGCTACGCGCTGGGTGGCGGCGGGGGTGGCAGCATGGCCGGCCAGTGGCGCCCACAGCAGTCACCGCTGGGCCTGCAGGTGGCCGATGCACCGTCGGCCTATGCCGCGCTGTATGCCACGCCTGCCGGTGGCGTTTCCGCTGCGCTGCCGCCGATACCCAGCTACAACGGCCTGCCCGCCACCGCGGCCGACAGTGGCGTGCCGCCGCTGGGCTACGCCGTGGCGCAGTTGCACGGCATCTACATCCTGGCCGAGAACGCCGAAGGCCTGATCGTGGTCGACATGCACGCCGCGCACGAGCGCATCGGCTACGAGCGGCTGAAGACCGCGCACGATGGCATGGGCCTGCACGCGCAGCCGCTGCTGGTGCCGATCACCCTGGCAGTGGGCGAACGTGATGCCGACACCGCCGAGCGCGAAGCCGACACGCTGGTGGCACTGGGCTTTGAGATCACCCGCTCCGGTCCAGGGTCGTTGCACGTGCGCAGCATTCCCGCGCTGCTGGCCAACGCCGAACCGGAAGGCCTGCTGCGTGACGTGCTCACCGACCTGCGCGAGCACGGTCAAAGCCGCCGCATCGCCAGCGCCCGCGACGAACTGCTGTCCACGATGGCCTGCCACGGCGCCGTGCGCGCCAACCGGCGCCTGACCGTGCCGGAAATGAACGCGCTGTTGCGCGACATGGAAATCACCGAACGCTCGGGTCAGTGCAATCACGGCCGACCGACCTGGGCGCGTTTTTCACTGGCGGAAATCGACCGCTGGTTCCTGCGCGGACGTTGAAGGGGACAATCATGCGAAGGTGGGGAAGGGCGCTGGGCGCGATCATGCTGGCGGTGGGGCTGGCCGCGTGCGGCGACAAAGACGCGGCACCCACGGTGGCTGCCGCGGAGGATCCGGCATTCGCCGCCGAACAGCAGCAGTGGCGCCAGAAGCGCTACGAAGAACTGCACGCCGCCGACGGCTGGACCAGCCTGGTGGGCCTGCATTGGCTGGAGTACAAGGCGCACTACATCGGCAGCGGGCCGGGCAGTGGCATCCGCCTGGCGGTCGGGCCGGCCAAGTTGGGCATGGTGGCGCGCGACGGCGACACGGTATGGTTCACGCCCGAGCGTGGCGCTGCCCTGCGCGTGGGCGACACGCCGCTTACCGGTCGCATCCGCTTTGCCAGTGACCGCGACGCCGCCCCGACGTTGATTTCCTTCGACGACGGCAAGGGCCAGTTGAGCCTGATCCATCGCGGCGAGCGCTACGCGCTGCGGGTGAAACATGCCGACGCGGCCAGCCGCGCCAATTTCACCGGGCTGCAGTACTGGCCGGGCGGCCCGTCGTGGCGGGTGAACGCGCGCTTCGTGCCGCACGCGCCGGGCAAAACCCTGCCCATCGTGGACATCACCGGGCTGACCACGCAGATGCCCAATGCCGGCGCACTGGAGTTCGAGCGGGACGGCCGCACCTGGCGGCTGGAAGCGCTGGGCGAACCCGGGCGCGAGCTGTTCGTGATCTTCGCCGACCGCACCAGCGGGCACGGCAGCTACCCGGCCGGGCGCTATCTGGACGTGCCTGCACCGGATGCGAACGGCCAGGTGCAGGTGGATTTCAACCACGCCTACAATCCTCCGTGCGCGTTCACCCCGTTTGCAACGTGCCCCTTGGCGCCACAGGAAAACCGCCTGGACCTGCGCATTGACGCGGGCGAGCAGGCCTACCATGCCCCTGAAGGAGAGGCCTGAACCATGTCGATGTTGTCGCGAATGCTGTCCCCGGTGTTGATGATCAGCCTGCTGTTGGGCAGTGGCGTGGTGCAGGCGCGCGGTGACGCCCCGGCGGCCAAGGCCACGCCGCCAGTGCCGCTGTTGTGGAAGGTGACCGGCCCCGGCGACAGCCGGCTGTACCTGCTGGGTTCGTTCCACCTGCTGCGTGCGCAGGACTATCCGCTGGCGGCCGATGTGGACCAGGCCTTCGCGGCGTCCAAGCGGGTGGTGTTCGAGCTGTCGCCGCAGGACATGCAGTCGCCGCAGCTGACCCAGAAGATGCTGCAGGCGGCGGTGCGCACCGACGGTACCGAGCTCAAGCGTGACCTGGACCCGGCGACGTGGAGCAAGCTGCAGGCCTACGCCACCGCGAACAATCTGCCTTTGGCGCAGCTGCAGGGCATGAAGCCCTGGTTCGTGGGGCTGACCATCACGCTGGGGCAGTTCACCAAGATGGGCCTGGACCCGAACCTCGGGCTGGATCGGCACTTCATGCAGCGCGCCGCGACGGCCGGCAAGCCGACCTCCGGCCTGGAGGACATCGACACGCAGGTCGGGGTGCTGTCGGGAATGTCGGCGGCAGAGCAGCAGCAGATGGTGGCCGAGGCGCTGGACCAGGCCGACAAGGCCGACGCGGAAGGGCGCAAGCTGCACGACGCGTGGCGCCGCGGCGATGACAAGCTGCTGTGGACCTCGATGGCCGCGCAGATGCGTGGTCAGTACCCGCAGCTGTACAAGCGCATCAATACCGATCGCAATGACGCCTGGGTGCCCAAGCTGCAGCAGTACCTGCAGGCCGGGCAGGGCGGCACGCTGGTGGTGGTGGGCACGCTGCACCTGCTGGGCGACGATGGCGTGGTGGACAAGCTCAAGGCCAAGGGCTTCACGGTCGAGCGCGTGTGCACCGGGTGTGCCAAGCCGAAGCGCTGATCGCGCGCGGCGGATACGAAAAAGGCGCGGCCGTGGGGCTGCGCCTTTTTCATTGCCCCGAGCCGGGCGTTGCCTCAGCGGCGGGTCTTGCCTGCGCCGGGGGCCGGGGTGTCCGGCTTGCCGGTGCCGGTGGAGGTGCCACCGGGGCGCGGGCCGAAGCCGGGGCCCATGTTGCGCTGGAAGTCCTGCCAGAGCTCCAGGTTGCGCTCGGTCAGCTGGTTCATCATGGCCCACGGGGTCTGGCCGAGCAGATTGCCCATCTGCTGGCGGAACTGCTGCTGCTGGTCCAGGAAGACCTGCATGCTGCGCTCCAGGTAGTTGCCCATGAAGCCCTGCAGGGAGTCGCCGTAGAAGCGGATCAGCTGGCTGAGCAGCTGGGTGGACAGCATCGGCTCACCGTCCTGTTCCTGGTCGGCGATGATCTGCAGCAGCACTGAACGTGTCAGGTCGTCGCCGCTCTTGGCATCGCGCACTTCGAAATCTTCGCCGTCGAGGATGAGCTGGCGCACGTCTTCGATGGTGATGTAACTGGAAATTTCGGTGTCGTAGAGCCGGCGGTTCGGGTATTTCTTGATAATGCGGTTCGCAGCCATGAAGCGGTCACTCATCACAGTAGGCGGGCAGCATGGCGCAGTGCAGCAGCACATGCAACCGCCGGAAGGCCCATGCGGCGGGGTATAGGGCCGGTTTTATGTTGCGCAGCATGGATTTGCGCGGAGTGCAGCATTTGCAAATGGGTAAATGTGTGCAGGCGTAAAAAAGTCCTGCAAACGTTTTCTTGAAGAAACCCCGGTAGAGCCGACCGTTGGTCGGCTGCCTTTGATCGCCTACCTTTCTGGATGGATTGCGTGGAGCCGACCAACGGTCGGCTCTACCGGGACTGTGTGCAGCCGACCAACGGTTGGCTCTACCGGGACTGTGTGCAGCCGACCAACGGTCGGCTCTACCGGGATTGCGTGGAGCCGACCGACGGTCGGTTCTACCGGGATTGCGTGGAGCCGACCAACGGTCGGCTCTACCAGCCCATGTGGTGGCCGCCGTTGATGTCCAGGTTGGACCCGGTGATCCACGAGGCTTCTTCGTTGACCAGGAAGGCGACCGCGTAGGCGATTTCCTCGGGCTTGCCGAGGCGGCCGGTGGGGATGTCGGCGATGATTTTGGCGCGCACTTCGTCGGGCACGGCCATCACCATGTCGGTGGCCACGTAGCCGGGCGAAATGGTGTTCACGGTGATGCCGAAGCCGGCATTCTCGCGCGCCAGGGAGATGGTGAAGCCGTGCATGCCGGCCTTGGCGGCGGCGTAGTTGGCCTGGCCGTACTGGCCCTTCAGGCCGTTGATCGAGCTGATCTGGATGACCCGGCCCCAGCCGCGGCGGCGCATGCCTTCGATGACCGGGCGGGTGACGTTGAACACCGAGTTGAGGTTGGTGTTGATGACGTCGTGCCACTGGTCGGCGCGCATGCGGTGGAAGGTGGTGTCGCGGGTGATGCCGGCGTTGTTGACCAGGATCTCGATCGGGCCGAGTGCTGCTTCCACCGCGTGGACCATGGCTTCGGCGGTGTCCGGGTCGGCGACGTCGCCGGGGAAGATCGCCACGTCGCAGCCGCGCGCCAGCATCATCTCGCGCCAGGCCAACGCCTTGGCGTGGTCACGGTAATTGGTGGCGACCCGATGGCCCTGGTCGGCCAGGCGTTGGCAGATGGCAGTACCGATACCGCCGGTACCGCCGGTGACCAGTGCGACGCGAGATGTCATGGGCTGCTACTCCGAAAGGCTGGGCGAACAAGGGGGAAGGGGATTCTGCAACATCGCCGCGGCAAATGGGGCGTCAGCCGGGCGTGGCCGGTGCAGGGATATCGTGGGCCGGCAGGCGGGCCGGATCGAAGCCTGCACGGGCGTCGGCAAGCAACGCGTCCACGCTGGCAGCGTTGCGCAGCACGGCCGGGTCCTGGCCCAGCGCCGCCCAGGCCTGGCGCAGGGCAGGCAGGGGGTGGGCCGGGTCGAGCGGGCGGGCAGCGTCGGACTTGGACAGCTTGCGGCCGTGCGCGTCCAGCAGCAGGGGCAGGTGCAGGTAGGCCGGGGTAGGCAGGCCAAGCGCGCGCTGCAGCAGGATCTGGCGCGGGGTGGAGTCGAGGAGGTCGGCGCCGCGCACGATGTGGCTGATGGCCTGGGCGCCGTCGTCTACAACCACGGCCAGCTGGTAGGCCCAGTAGCCATCGGCACGGCGCAGCACGAAGTCGCCGACGTCGGCGTGGACGTCCTGTTCCAGCGGGCCGCGCAGGCCGTCGTGGATGGCAATCCGGGTGCCGGGCGGCACCCGCAGGCGGATGGCCGGTTGCGCGCGCAGGCCGCGTGCCACGCAATGGTGGTGGATGCCGTGCTGGTCGGCCAGCTCGCTGCGGCTGCAGTGGCAGGCAAACGCGGTACCTTCGTCGAGCAGGCGCTCGAGGGCGCGCTGGTAGAGGGCGTCGCGCTGGCTCTGGCGCACGATCGGGCCGTCGCTGGCCAGTCCAAGCGCGGCCAGGCAGTCCAGTTGCTGGTCGATGGCGCCGGGAACGGTGCGCGGGGGGTCGACGTCTTCGATGCGCACCCACCACTGCCCGCCGGCGTGCCGGGCGAGCAGCCAGCTGCCCAGTGCGGCGAGCAGCGAGCCGGGGTGCAGGGGGCCGGTGGGCGAGGGCGCGAAGCGGCCGCGGTAGGGGGTCATGGACATGAACTATGAATCGTCGGTCAGTTTGCGACTTGAATTCAACCTGAAGTCCCCGCAGATTTGCAGTCATCAACCTCCAGTGAGCGTCATTTTCCCATGTTCAGTCGCATTGCTCTCTTCCTTCTGACCAACCTTGCCGTGCTGGTCCTGGCGGGCATCGTGATGTCGCTGTTGGGCGTGAACCCCAACCAGATGAGCGGCCTGCTGGTGATGGCGGCCATCTTCGGCTTCGGTGGTTCCTTCATTTCGCTGTTGCTGTCCAAATGGATGGCCAAGCGTTCCACGGGCGCGGTGGTGATCACCGAGCCGCGCAATCCGACCGAGCGCTGGCTGCTGGCCACGGTCGAGCGGCAGGCCCGCGAGGCCGGCATCGGGATGCCGGAGGTGGCGGTGTACGACGGCCCGGAAATCAACGCGTTCGCGACCGGTGCCAACCGCAACAAGGCGTTGGTGGCGGTGTCCACGGGCCTGCTGCACAACATGAGCGAGGACGAGGCCGAGGCGGTGCTGGGCCACGAGATCGCGCACGTGGCCAACGGTGACATGATCACGATGGCGCTGCTGCAGGGCGTGTTGAATACGTTCGTGATCGTGCTGGCCCGCATCGTGGGTGGTTTCATCGACAGCGCGCTGTCGGGCAACCGCGAAGGCGGCGGCCGGGGCTTTGCGTACTACATCATCGTGTTCGTGCTGGAGATGGTGTTCGGTGTGTTCGCGACGATGATTTCGATGTGGTTCTCGCGCCACCGCGAGTTCCGCGCCGATGCGGGCGGTGCACACCTGGCCGGCCGCCAGAAGATGATCGCGGCGCTGGAGCGGTTGAAGCTCAACCACGGCCAGAGCACGCTGCCGACCCAGATCGCCGCCTTCGGCATCGCCGGTTCGACGGCCCGCAAGCTGTTCATGAGCCACCCGCCGCTGGAAGAGCGCATCGCCGCCCTGAAGGCCAGCGCCGCAGCCTGATCCACGGTGCGCTGAAACCTTGGAACGCCCGGCTTCGGCCGGGCGTTTTTGTGTCTGCGTTGTTCCCTGGTAGAGCCGGGCTCTGCCCGGCTGCCGTTGAGGCAAGAGCAGTATCAAAGGCGAATGCCACGGCCAAGCGCCACGCCCATCGCGTGTTGTGGGCTGGCTGGTACGGGTGGGGGGGGGGCGGGACACGCTGCAAGTACGTCCCTGTGAGCTCCGTCGCCGCATCCATGCGGCTCAGGGTCCCGCACCCACACGGTCCTTGCCCAGCCCCGGCATGCAGGGCCAATGGGGCCTTTGACATTGCATTTGCCCCAAGAGCAGCCGGGCAGAGCCCGGCTCTACACGTACGGCGCAAACAACAACGGCGCCCTGGGGCGCCGTTGTCGGGGGGGCAAGGTGTCGAGTGGATCAGAACTTGGCGTCGAACTCGGCTGCGTAGCCGGTGTTGACCAGCACCTTCTGCAGCACGTCGGTGTTCTTCACGTTGCCGGCCACGATCTGCTGGGTCTCCGGGCCGCGGCTGTCCATGCGGGCCGGGGTGGCGCCCTTGTAGTCACAGACCCGGCCACCGGCCTCGCGGACCAGCAGCACGCCGGCGGCGATGTCCCAGGCCTTCAGCCCGGCTTCGAAGTAGGCGTCGGCGCGGCCGCAGGCCACGTAGGCCAGATCCAGCGCGGCCGAACCGGTACGGCGCACGTCTTCGGCGTGCACCAGCAGCGCATCCACAGCCTTCAGCTGCGAACTGGCGCGCTGGCGCTCACGCGGGGCGAAACCGGTGTGGATCATCGCGCCGCCCATGTCCTTGCGGTCGGCCACGCGGATGCGACGGTCGTTCAGCACCGCACCAGCGCCACGGCTGGCGGTGAACAGTTCATTGCGGAGCGGATCGAAGATCACCGCATCGATAGGCTCGCCGTTCTCGACCAGCGCGATGGACACACAGTAGTGCGGAAAGCCGCGCAGGTAGTTGCTGGTGCCGTCCAGCGGGTCGATCACCCACATATAACGGTTCACACCCTGCACGCCACCTTCCTCGCCCATGATCCCGTACTCGGGATAGGCGCGCTTGAGTTCCTTGACGATGACCTTTTCCGCATCCGCATCGACTTCACTGGCATAGTCCATGCGCCCCTTCTGCACGACGTTCAACGCCTCGAGCTTGTTGATGTTGCGCAACAGGACGTTGCCGGCGAGGCGGGCGGCCTTGACCATGACGGTGACGGCGGGTTTCTGCATGGCGAAAAGCTCCCGGAAAGGCAGAGTGGGGGGGTACTGGCGGGGGAAAAGAGCGGTCCCGGCGCAGAGGCCGGTCGCACAGTTTACCATCTGTGGCTGTCCTGCTCGCGTTTGGCCTGTTCATGTCCGTTGAAACCGCTCCTACCCGTATCCGATTCGTCCTGGTCGGCACCCAGCACCCCGGCAACATGGGCGCTGCGGCGCGCGCCATGAAGACCATGGGCCTGTCCCGGCTGGTCCTGGTGGCTCCGGAAAAGCCGCTGGATGATGAAGCGTTCCGGCGCTCGGCCGGCGCCGAGGACGTGCTCGGCGATGCACCGGTCGTGGCCACCCTGGCCGAGGCCGTCGCCGACTGCACCCTGGTCCTGGGCTGCACCGCCCGCGCCCGCCGGGTCCAGCTTGAGGAACTGCTGCCGGCCGTTGCCGCCCAGCGCGCCTTGGCCAAGGCCGCCGAACCGGCCGAAGTGGCCTTCGTGTTTGGCCGCGAGCGCACCGGCCTGACCAACGAAGAACTGCAGCTGTGCCACCTGGCCGTGCATATCCCGTCCAACCCCGACTTCAGCTCGTTGAACCTGGCCGCCGCCGTGCAGGTGCTGGCCTATGAAACGCGCATGGCCGTGCTCGGCGGCGTTGCCGGCGCCGCCCCGGCCGACCCGGAGTTCCGCGAGCAGCCGGCCAGCCATGCCCAGGTCGAAGGGATGTTCGCCCAGCTTGGCCAGACCCTGGACGACATCGACTTCCATAAGGGCCGTGCGCCGGAATCGGCCATGCGCAAACTGCGCCGCCTGTTCCTGCGTACGGGCTTGAGCGAACAGGAAGTCCGCCTGCTGCGCGGCATCCTGTCCGACGCACAGCGGATGGCACGGCTGGCCACCACCAAGCCCGAATGAGCTGACGCAGTTCTCACTTTTTCGGGTAGGCTGTTCGGATTCCTTGGGGGGAGTGATGGGAGTGCCGGGTCTGCGATGGCTGCTGCAGGGAGGTCTGCTGTGTCTGGCTATCGTGCTGATGGCCGGACCTGCGTCAGCGGCATCGGACAATGTGCTGGTGCTGGGCCGGATCAGCGACAACCCCAAGTCACACTATGCGCAGCTGCAACCCCTGCTCGATTACGTGGTTCCGCGCATGCGCGACGTCGGCATCACCGAAGGCCGCATCCTGATGGCACCCGACGCCCAGCAGATGGCCAGCTACCTGCGCCGTGGCCGGGTGGACTGGGTCACTGAAACCTCCGGTACCGCGGTGGCGCTGGGCCTGCGCAGTGGCGCCAAGCCCCTGCTGCTGACCGAGCGCAGCGGCGTACGCGACTACCACACCGTGTTCTTCGTGCGCCGGGACAGCACCATTGCGACGCTGGCCGACCTCAAGGGGCACACCCTGGCGCTGCAGAACGTGGCCTCCACCAGTGCCTACCTGGTGCCGGTGATGACCCTGTTGCAGCAGGGGCTGACCCCCGAGATCCTGCTGTCCGCGCGGGATGCTGCCGCCCCCGATACGGTGGGCTATGTGTTTGCACGCACCGAGGGCAATATCGCCACCCTGGTCCACAAGGGCGTGGTGGACGCCGGGGCGGTCAGCAGCGTGGACTGGACCGATGGCCATCGCATTCCGGCCACCTTCCGGCGTGATTTCCGTGTCATCCATCGTACCGAGCCGTACCCGCGCGCGGTGGAAATGGTGCGCGCCGGCCTGGATGAACGGGTGCGCGACCGGTTGCAGGCGGTGCTGCTGGAGGCGGCATCGGATCCCAAGGCGCAGGATGCGCTGCAGACATTTTTTGGTACGTCCGGATTCCATCGGGTGGATGCGCAGATGCAGCACCGGTTGGATGAACTCAAACAAGGCTTGGCTCGCGTGCGGATGGAAGTGGAATGAGGCTGTTGGGTTCCGGAATGCAGGCACGCTTCGTGCTGGCGATGAGCGGTGCGATGCTGGTGGTGATCGCCATCGTCGCGGTGGTGCTTGGGCGCCAGGCGACCATGCAGGATGAGGTCCAGCACCTCAGTGGCAACGTCATCCATGACCTCTTCGACCGCAGCGTGCGCAGCCGCGGTGAAGCGCTGGCGCGCGAGCTGTCCGACGCGCTGGCCAATCCGCTGTACTACAACGACCTGGAGCAGGTCGGCGCGCTGGTGCGCAACACTTCGCGGCAGCAGGTGGTGCGCTACGTGCTGGTGTTCGACGAGGACGGCAAGCTCATCCACGACGGCTCGGCCGAGGTGATCGACTTCGGCCGGCCGATGAGCGACCCGCTGGCGCCCGGCGCGGTCGCTGCGCGGGCGCTGGTGGTGCAGCAGTCGCCCAAGGTGCTCGACAACGCGATGCCGATCATGATCGGCAACCAGCGCATCGGCGGGGTCCGGGTGGGCATGGCGCTGGATGACGTGCAGGCGATGGAACAGCGCGCCAACCAGACCCTGGGCGAGCGCCTCCAGCAGGTGGGCAAGCGCCATCTGGGCTGGCTGCTGCTGATGCTGGGGCTGCTGGTCGGCATCGGCGTGGGCATGATCATCTATGTGCAGCGCACCCTGGTGGCCCCGATCCGCTGGCTGGCCGGGGCCGCGCGCCAGATCGAGGCGGGCGATTACCAGCTGACGCTGCATGAAAGCCCGCGCAAGGACGAGGTGGGCGAGCTGGTACGTGCGTTCGGCCGGATGAGCGAGTCGATCGCCCGCCACGACCGCGAAGTGCGGCACATGGCCTACACCGATGCGCTGACGGGGCTGACCAACCGCCTGGCGTTCCGTGAGGCGCTGGACCACCGGCTGATGGCCGCGCGCGCCTCTGGCCACCGCCTGGCGCTGCTGTTCGCCGACATGGATGACTTCAAGCGGGTCAACGACACCCTGGGCCATGAAGCCGGCGATGAGGCGCTGCTGCAGTTCGCCCAGCGCATCAGCACCGCCGTGGCGCAGGCCGGGGGCGACGAGGCGCTGCTGGCCCGCTTTGGTGGCGATGAGTTTGTGATCCTGCTGGGTGACGGCGATGTGGCCGCCCACGCCCGCCAACTGGCCGAGATCCTGGTCCGCGAACTGGGCAAGCCGCTGTTCGTGCAGGGCCGCGAGTTGTTCCTGGGTACGTCCATCGGCGTGACCCTGTTCCCCGACGATGCGGCCGATGCGACCACGCTGTTGAAGAATGGCGACATCGCGATGTACCAGGCCAAGGTGGCCGGCAAGAACTGCTACCGCTATTACAGCCGCGCGATGGACCATGCGGTGGAGCGCCGCGTGCACATGGAGCAGGAGCTGCGGGGCGCCTGGGAGCGCGGCGAACTGCGGCTGGTCTACCAGCCGATCTTCCGCACCCGCGACCGGCGCATGGTCGGTGTGGAAGTGCTGCTGCGCTGGCAGCACCCCACGCTGGGCACGATCCCGCCGTCGGTGTTCATCGAAGTGGCCGAGCAGAGTGGCCTGATCGAGGTGATCGGCCCGAAGGTGCTGCGCGCGGCCTGCATGGAAGCGGTGCAGTGGCCGCATGGCGTGGACGGGGACGGCCTGTTTGTCTCGGTCAACGTATCGCCGCGCCAGCTGCGGGGCGGCGAGCTGCCCAACCTGGTGGCCGAGTGCCTGCGCGACACCGGCCTGCCGGCCTCGCGGCTGCACCTGGAGCTGACCGAAACGGCGGTGATCGGCGATGAAATGCTGGCCGCGGCGCTGCTGGACAAGCTGCACCGCACCGGGGTGAAGGTGTGGCTGGATGACTTCGGCACCGGCTTCTCCGGCCTGAGCCACCTGCGCCAGGTGCCGGTGGACGGGGTCAAGATCGACAAGAGCTTCGTGGCCGACATGCAGCGCGACCCGGACGACCTGGCCCTGACCACGGCGATCATCGCCATGGCCCATGCGCTGGGCATCACCGTGGTGGCCGAGGGTATCGAGCAGGAAGTGCAGTTCGACCTGCTCTGCCAGCGCGGCTGCGACCTGGGCCAGGGCTACTGGCTGAGCCACCCGGTCAGCGCCACCGACGTCGTGGAAATGATCGAGTCCGGCGTGTAGGGCGCAAGCCCGTAGAGCCGGGCTCTGCCCGGCTGCGCACCGGCAAGACCCCGTAGAGCCGGGCTCTGCCCGGCTGGATTTACGTTGGCGGATCAGCCGGGCAGAGCCCGGCTCTACGTGCGTTGGCGGATCAGCCGGGCAGAGCCCGGCTCTACGTGGCGGCCACCGTTGGGGGGCGCTCGCCTTAAACCGGGCGCTTGCTGCCGTCGCCGGAAATCTCGCGGACCAGCTTGGGCACCAGGTAGCCCGACAGCCGCGTCGTCAGCTGCGCGTGCAGCGCCTTGGCCGTCTCGTCACTGACCTCGAAGTGGGCCACGCCCTCCACCCGGTCCACCTGGTAGAGGTAGTACGGCAGCACGCCGGCGGCGAAGCTGCGCTCGCTCAGGTCCTGCAGGGCCTGCAGCGAGTCGTTGACCCCGCGCAGCAGTACCGCCTGGTTGAGCAGGGTGGCCCCGGCACCGCGCAGGCGGGCCATCGCCGCGTCCACGCTGGCGTCGAATTCATTGGCATGGTTGGCGTGGATCACGAACGCCAGCGGCCAGGGCAGGCTGGCCAGCCACTGCACCAGGTCCTCGTCCACGCGTTCGGGCAGCACCACCGGCAGGCGGCTGTGGATGCGCAGGCGGCGCAGATGCGGGATCTGCCGCAGCGCATCGGTCAGCTCGACCAGCTTGTGGGTGGCCAGGGACAACGGGTCGCCGCCAGACAGGATCACCTCGTCGATGTCCGGGTCCTGGGCGATGGCATCCACCGCCTCGCGCCAGCCTTCCTTGGCCGCGTTCTCGGTGCCGTAGTCGAAGTGGCGGCGGAAGCAGTAGCGGCAGTTGATCGCGCAGCTGCCGGTGGTCACCAGCAGGGCGCGGCCGCGGTACTTCTGGATGACCCCGGTGGCCTTCTTGGCCAGGCCGTCGCCGACCGCGTCTAGGCTGAAGCCCGGTACCACCTGCATTTCATCGCTGATCGGCAGCACCTGGCGCAGCAGCGGGTCGTGGCGGTCGCCGTGCCGCATGCGGGCGATGAAGCCCTGCGGTACGCGCACCGCGAACTGGCTGGCCGCTTCGGCCGATACGGGCAGGGCATCCGGGTCCAGGCCCAGCTGCTGCAGCAGCACCCGTGGGTCGCGTACCGCCTGGCGCCACAGCTGTTGCCAGCGCACGGGGGTGGGCAGGGGCGTGGCGGAAAGCTGCATGGAATGGGGGCCTGCGGTTATCATGTCGGTCAGAAAAACGAGTCACCCCACCGGTGCCGGTGGGTTTTCCATTCTATCCGGCTCGCCGCGCCTGCGCGGCGTTTGCCCATTCAGGAGTTTCAGCATGGCCACTGTGGGCATGAACGATGTCAAGAACGGGATGAAGATCCTGGTCAACAATGAACCGGCGGTCATCACCGAGACCGAATACGTCAAGCCGGGCAAGGGCCAGGCCTTCACCCGCATGAAGTACCGCTTCATCAAGTCGGGCCGCGTGGTCGAAATGACCATGAAGGCGACCGACGACGTGGAGAAGGCGGACGTGGTCGACACCAACATGGACTTCATGTACAGCGACGGCGAGTACTGGCACTTCATGGACCCGGAATCCTTCGAGCAGGTCCAGGCCGTCAAGTCCGGCATGGGCGGTGCCGAAAAGTGGCTGAAGGGCGAAGAGTCCTGCATCGTCACCCTGTGGAACGGCGAGCCGATCTTCGTCCAGCCGCCGAACTTCGTCGAATTGAAGATCGTCGAAACCGACCCGGGCGTCCGTGGTGACACCTCCGGCGGCGGCGGCAAGCCGGCCACCCTGGAAACCGGTGCCGTGGTCCGCGTGCCGCTGTTCGTCAACCAGGATGAAATCATCAAGGTCGACACCCGTTCGGGCGAATACTCCGCCCGCGCAGGCAAGTAATCCGGCGAAGCCGGATTACGGTAGAGCCGACCGTTGGTCGGCTGCTGTTGGCGATCAAGGCCGTATCACGGTAGAGCCGACCGTTGGTCGGCTGCTGTTGGCGACCAAGGCCGGATCACGGTAGAGCCGACCGTTGGTCGGCTGCAGCATCCCGTAGAGCCGACCGTCGGTCGGCTGCAGCATCCCGTAGAGCCGACCGTTGGTCGGCTGCCGATGCCACGCGCAGCCGACCAACGGTCGGCTCTACGTCAAGAGCGTCCCGTTCCAGAGCGTCCCGGTCGCCCACACCCTCGGGTCGTCCGCCCAGACAAGTGAGTCCGCATGACCGACACCGCCCGCATTCCCGAAGCCTGTGACCTGTTGATCGAAGCCGGTTACGTTGTCCCGATCGAACCGCATGCGGTGGTGCTGGAAGACCATGCCGTGGCTGTGCGTGGCAGCGAGATCATCGCGATCCTGCCGCGTGCCGAAGCACGCGAACGCTTTGCGCCGAAGCAGACCGTCTCGCGCCCGGAGGCGGCGCTGATGCCGGGCCTGGTCAACGCACATACCCACAATCCCATGACCCTGCTGCGGGGCCTCGCCGACGACCTGCCGCTGATGGTCTGGTTGCAGCAGCACATCTGGCCGGTGGAAGCGGCGGTGATCGGGCCGGAGTTCGTGGCCGACGGCACCACCCTGGCCATCGCGGAGATGCTGCGCGGCGGCACCACCTGCGCCAACGAAAACTACTTCTTCTCCGACGTCCAGGCCGCCGTCTACAAGCAGCACGGCTTCCGTGCGCTGGTCGGCGCGGTGATCATCGATTTCCCGACCGCCTGGGCCAAGACCGACGACGAGTACTTCGCCAAGGCCGGCGAGCTGCACGACCAGTGGCGCAACGACCCGCTGATCGGCACCTCGTTCGCGCCGCACGCGCCGTACACCGTCAACGATGCCAATTTCGAACGCGTGCGCATGCTGTCCGACCAGCTGGACATGCAGGTCCACCTGCACACGCATGAAACCGCGCAGGAAATCACCGACTCGATCAAGCTGCACGGCCAGCGCCCGCTGGCGCGACTGGACCGCTTGGGCCTGGTCAACGACCGCCTGATCGCGGTGCACATGACCCAGCTGACCGAAGCGGAAATCCACCTGTGCGCCGAGCGCGGCGTCAGCGTGGTGCATTGCCCCGAATCCAACCTCAAACTGGCCTCCGGCTTCTGCCCGGCGTGCGCGCTGCAGCGTGCGGGTGTGAACCTGGCC
The DNA here is from genome assembly GCF_009832905.1 of Stenotrophomonas sp. 364. Taxonomy (NCBI): domain Bacteria; kingdom Pseudomonadati; phylum Pseudomonadota; class Gammaproteobacteria; order Lysobacterales; family Lysobacteraceae; genus Stenotrophomonas; species Stenotrophomonas sp. 364. The sequence continues at coordinate 2,677,476 of NZ_CP047135.1, read as the reverse complement.
ATCGGCACCGACGGCTGCGCCAGCAACAACGATCTGGACATGTTCAGCGAGAACCGCACCGCGGCGATCCTGGCCAAGGCCGTGGCCAACGATGCCACCGCGCTCGACGCGGCCACCACGCTGCGCGCGGCCACCCTGGGCGGCGCACGCGCGCTGGGCTTTGGCGACCGCATCGGCTCGATCGAAGTGGGCAAGCAGGCCGATCTGGTCTGCGTGGACCTGTCCGCGCTGGAAACCCAACCGCTGCACCATGTGCTCTCGCAGCTTGTCTACGCCGCCGGCCGCCACCAGGTCAGCGATGTCTGGATTGCCGGCCAGCCCAAGCTGGTGCAGCGCGAACTGGTCGGCATGGACACCGCGGCGATCGTCGCCAACGCGCGCCAGTGGCGCGAGCGCATCCGACACATCCGTGCTTGATGCACCAAGGATCCCCATGAACACCCCCCACGCGTCCACCAATTTCGACCAGGCCGAACTGGACAAGTTCGCCGCCCTTGCCAACCGCTGGTGGGACGTCGACGGCCCGCAGAAGCCGCTGCATGCCCTGAACCCGGTCCGCCTGCAGTACGTCGCCCAGCGGGTCGCCCTGCGCGGCGCCCGCGTGCTGGATATCGGCTGCGGCGGCGGCCTGCTCAGTGAGGCATTGGCCAAGGAAGGCGCCGACGTCACCGCGATCGACCTGGCGCCGGAACTGGTCAAGGTGGCGCGCCTGCACAGCCTGGAGTCGGGCGTGACGGTGGACTACCGCGTGCAGGCCGCCGAGGACCTGGCCGCCGAACAGCCGGGCAGTTTCGATGTGGTCACCTGCATGGAAATGCTGGAGCACGTGCCGGACCCGGGCGCGATCATCGCCGCCTGCCACCGACTGCTGAAGCCGGGCGGCCAGCTGTTCCTGTCCACGGTCAACCGCACCCCGGCCGCCTTCGCGGTGGCCATCGTGGGTGCCGAGTACGTGGCGCGGCTGCTGCCCAAGGGCACCCACCACTACCAGGATTTCATCAAGCCCGCCGAGCTGGGCAAGTGGCTGCGCGAAGCCGACCTCGGCCTGCGCGATGTCAGCGGCATGGCCTACGAGCCGTGGCGCAACCGCGCGCGGCTGAGCACCCGCACCGACATCAACTACCTGGCCCATGCGGTCAAGCCGGACGATGCCGCAGGTGTCTGAGTCCGGTTTTCCGCACGCGGTTCTGTTCGACCTGGACGGCACGCTGCTGGACAGCGCGCCGGACATGCTGGCCACCGCCAATGCGATGCTGGCCGCGCGAGAGCGTGCCCCGATCCGCCTGGACGCGTTGCGCCCGGTGGTGTCCAAGGGCTCGCGGGCGATGGTGTCGGTGGCCTTCCCGGAGCTGGCCCAGGCCGAGCGCGACGCGCTGGTGCCCGAGTTCCTGCAGCGTTATGAAGCCCTGATCGGCCAGCACGCGGTGCTGTTCGACGGCGTGGCCGGCATGCTCGATGCGCTGGATGCGGCGGGCTGCGCCTGGGGCATCGTCACCAACAAGCCCGAGTACCTGGCGCGGCTGATCGTGCCGCAGCTGGGTTGGGACACGCGTTGCAAGGTGTTGATCGGTGGCGACACCCTGGCCCAGCGCAAGCCGCACCCGCTGCCGCTGCTGGCTGCGGCCGAACGCATGCACATCGATCCGGCCACCTGCATCTACGTGGGCGACGACGAGCGCGACATCGTGGCCGCCAACGCAGCGGGCATGGCTTCGGTGGCTGCCCTGTGGGGCTACCGGCTGGACGCTGACGACCCGCTGGCCTGGGGTGCCGAGCGCATGATCGAGCACCCCGCGCAATTGCAGCGCGCCGACGCCTGGCCACCCGCACGCGGCTGACCCGGCAGGTACCCACCGTTGGTGGGGACATACCGCAACCCAGGCACGCAGCGGCGCCGAGCCGCTGCGCACCCCCGGTAGGGACCCTCCGTTGGTGGGTACCGCCCCTTTGCAAGGAACACCCCGTGACAACTTCCAGTGCCCTCGACAGTTTCCTGGACAAGTGGCGCACCCGCTGGCCGGAATGGTCGGTGGCCGAACCGTTCGTGCCCGAGGCGCAGCGCACCCTGGTGGTGGCGTGGTTCACGCTGCTGCAGGAGTTCGACGACATCCTCAACACCAGTGGCGATCCGATGCCGGCCGACGCCAAGCTGGCGTGGTGGGGCGAGGAACTGCGCAGCTGGGCCGGGCAGCGCTCGCGCCACCCGTTGGGCCGCCTGCTGGAGCCGGTGCGCGCGCCGTGGACCGCGCTGGCCGATGCACTGCCGGACCTGGTCGAGGCCCGCGCGGCCGCGCCGGACCCGGCGCAGGCACTCAAGGTGCTGCAGCCGTACGCGGCCGCAGTGGCCGCGGTGGAAGCGGTGATGTTTGATACGCCGACGCGCGGCGATGTGGCCACCCCGGTGCTGGTGCAGACGCTGGCCCAGCGGCTCAATGCCGCAGGTGTGGCGGCCGTGCCGCGTTCGCTGCTGGCCGCCGGCGATGGCGATGCCGCGCAACGCTGGGGGCAGCAGCTGCTGGCGCGGTGGCCGGCCCGCGTGCCCGGCCCGCGCGCACGGCGCATGTACGCCTCGCTGGCGCGCGCGCGGCTGCAGGCCAGTGCGCAGGGCCGCGAACTGGAGGTCACGCCGATGCGCACGCTGCTGCGCACCTGGTGGGCCGGCCGCGGCTGATCGGGCCACCCGTAGCGCCGGGTTCTGCCCGGCTGCTTTTCGCGCGATGCACGGATGGCGGGGAGCCGGCCAGCGGCCGGCACTACCGGTTACTTGCCCCGCTCGAGCACCAGCAGCGGGTCGATCCGCGTGTCGAACCAGTTCATGCCCCAATGCAGGTGCGGGCCGGTGGCACGGCCGGTGGCCCCGACCGCGGCAATCACCTGGCCCTGCTCGACGCGGTCGCCCAGCTTCACGTCGATCCGCGACAGGTGCAGGAAGTTCGAGCTGATCCCGAACCCGTGGTCCAGCAGCAAGGTGCCGCCGGTGAGGTACAGGTCCGGGCCGGCGAAGGTGACCACGCCGGCAGCCGGAGCCTTGACCGGCGTGCCGGTGGGAACGGCGATGTCCATGCCCGAATGGCCCGCACCGGGCTGGCCGTTGTATACCCGGGCATTGCCGAAGCGGCCGCTGATGCGCCCCTGCACCGGCCAGATGAAGGGCTTGGCGAAGTCGGCGCGATCGTCGTCGCGCGCACGCGCCGCCGTCACCTGGGCCTGCTCGCGTTTGATCCGCTCGGCAATCGCCGGGGGCGGGTTGACCGTTTTGGGTGGCACGCCGTTGACGCGTTCGGTCGGCCAGTCGCGCGGGGTCACCGCGATGCTCACCGTCTCACTGCCGCCGTCGGGACGCTGCACCTGGACCTGCAGCGGGCCCTTCTCATCGCGGCCGATGCCGAACACCACGCTGCCGTAGCCGCTCACCCGCAGCGTGCGGCCGGCGTACTGCACCACGCTGCCCGCCGGCACCTTGCCGATCACCATGGCGCCCTGCGAGGCGCTGGCCGGAAACACCACCCGGCTGTCGGCCTGCGCCACGGCGGAGGAGGGCAGCAATGCGGCCACGCCCACGACGCCCGCCGCGAGCAGGCCCAGGCCCAACACACGTGCCCGCATCAGCGGTCGAAGCTCATGCGCTGGCCGTTCGGCGCGCCCACCAGCTTCTCGCCGTCCCACGCCAGCTCGCCGTTGACCCAGGTCGAGGCAATGCGCGAGCGGAAGGTTATGCCCTCGAACGGCGACCAGCCGCACTTGGACAGCACGTCCTCGCGCTTCACGGTGAACGGCACGTCCTCCACCAGCACCAGGTCGGCGAAATAGCCTTCGCGCAGGTAGCCGCGCTGGCTCACATCGAACAGCTGCGCCGGGGCATGGGCGAACTTCTGCACCACCTGGGTGATCTCCAGCTTGCCTTCGTGCACCAGCTCCAGCGCCGCCACCAGCGCGTACTGCACCAGCGGCAGGCCCGACGGCGCCTGCGGGTAGGGCTTCTGCTTTTCTTCCCAGGTGTGCGGGGCGTGGTCGGTGGCCAGTACGTCGATCACGTCCTCGGCCACGGCGCGGGTGAGTGCTTCGCGGTCGCTGGCTTCCTTGATCGCCGGGTTGCACTTGATCAGGTTGCCCAGCCGCGCGTAGTCGCTGCGGTCGAAGCGCAGGAAGTGGATGCAGGTTTCGGCGGTGATCTGCTTGCGGCTGCCATCGGCGCGGATCAGCGGGCCGCGCTCGAACAGCTTGAGCTCGTCGGCGGTGGAGATGTGCAGCACGTGCAGGCGGGTGCCGTGCTTCTTCGCCAGCGACACCGCCAGCTCGGAGGACTTCAGGCAGGCCTCGCGCGAGCGGATGTCCGGGTGCTGCTCGGCGCTGAGGGCATCGCCGTATTTCTCGGCGTACTCCTTGGCCTTGGCATCGATCATCGGCGTGTCTTCGCAATGCGTGATGATCGGGGTGGGCGCGTCGCGGAAGATCGCGTCCAGGGTCTCCGGGTTGTCCACCAGCATGTTGCCGGTGGAAGCCCCCATGAATACCTTGATACCCGGCGCGGTCTTGGGGTCCAGTGACTGGATGTGTTCCAGGTTGTCGTTGCTGGCGCCCATGTAGAAGCCGTAGTTGGCGCGCGCGCGGCCGGCGGCGGCGTCGTATTTGGCCTGCAGGATGTCGGCGCTGAGCGTGGGTGGGTTGGTGTTGGGCATGTCCATGAAGCTGGTCAGCCCGCCGGCCACGGCCGCGGCCGACTCGGTGGCGATGTCACCCTTGTGGGTCAGGCCCGGCTCGCGGAAGTGGACCTGGTCGTCGATCATGCCCGGCAGCAGCCAACGGCCGGCGGCGTCGACCACGGTTTCACCCGGGCGGGCCTCCAGGCCGGCGCCGATCTGCGCGATGCGGCCGTTTTCGATGCGCAGGTCGCCGTCGCTGATGCGACCTTCGTTGACCAGGCGGGCGTTGACGATGAGCGTGGAGGACATTTCAGTGTTTTCCTGTGCAGCGGCAGGGGGCATCGTGCGCGGCGCGCGGGGGCACCTCGTCGATGCCACCGGGATGGAAGGGATGGCAGCGGCCCAGGCGGCGCGCGGCGAGCCAGCTGCCGCGCGCGGGCCCATGCGTGGCGATGGCTTGCATGGCGTATTCAGAACAGCTGGGCATGAAGCGGCAACGCGGCCCCAGCAGCGGGCTGATGAAGCGCTTGTAGAAGCGCAGCAGGGCAATGAGCAGGCGTGAGATCACCCGCCAATCTTAAGGCAGTTGGCATGAAGGGCGCATTTGTCGCAGGATGGGGCGTTGGTCCCCTCCGCGCCCACGCGCGTGGCGGGCCGCCCCGGCCGTTGGCCGGGCCAGGTACCGATCGGCGCAGGTCGGTCCGCCCACCGGGCGGAACGGCCGCACGCCTTGCGACTCCGGGGCTGAACGGAGTAGGCGGTGTGGTTGCTGCTGCTGGTCGGGTAGGCTATAAAGGCCCGCTTTCCCGGGCCCCGGGGAAACCAAGGAAGAGCGTTTCGTGGCTGCTAAAAAAACTGCAAAGAAGGCCGTCAAGGCCGCCAAGAAAACCGCCAAGCCTGTTGCTAAGAAGTTGGCGGCCAAGTCCGTTGCCAAAAAACCGGCCCCCAAGCCGGCTGGCAAGCCTGCATCCAAACAACCGGCGGCCAGGACGGCACCCGTGAAAAAAGCTGTCGCCAAGACCCCGGCCAAGGCGGTGAAGAAAGCCGTCGCCAAAAAGCCGGTGGTGAGCAAGGCCCCGGTGAAGAAGGCCGCGCCCGCCAAGAAGGTCGTGGCCAAGAAGGCCGCGGTGACCAAGCCGGTCGCCAAGGCGCCGGTGAAGAAGGCCGCACCGGCGAAGACCGTCGCGAAAAAATCCGTGAAGCCGGCAGCTGTCACGCCGGCCTCCAAGCCTGCACCGGTGAAGAAGGTGGCGGCCAAGCAGCCGCCGGCCAAGCCGGTGAAGGCCAGTAAAACCGCCAGCAAGCCCGTGGCACCCAAGCCGGCCACCAAGCCGGTTGCAGCACCCGTAGTGAAGTCCGCACCGAAGCCGGCATCGCCGGCGCCGGCCAAGTCTGTCCCGGCCAAGAGCGCGGCCAAACCTGTTACCCCGCCGGCGTCCGCGTCGGTGCCGGCAGCAGCAGCCCCCGCCTCCAAGGCCCCGCAAAACAAGAATCCCGTGCCCGTTTCGAAATCGCCTGCAAAAACCCCCGCCAAGTCCGAGTCCGCCCCCAAGCCCGTGTCGCGTCCGGTCGGCAAGGTCGCCGTTGCCGTGGCAGCGCGCTCGTCCGCCCCGGCGCCGCGCACCAAGGTCAAGGTGGTGGAATACAAGACTGACGAAGCCACCGGTCGTCCGATCCTGCCCGAAGGCTACAAGCCGAGTGCGGAAGAGGAATACATGAGCCCGCTGCAGCTGGAGTATTTCCGCCAGCGCCTGCAGCACTGGCGCAATGATCTGGTGGAGGAATCCAAGCAGACCATCGCCAATCTGCAGGAAGAAGTGCGTGACATCGGCGATGAAGCCGAGCGCGCCACCCGCGAGACCGAGAACTCGCTGGAACTGCGTACCCGCGATCGTTACCGCAAGCTGATCGGCAAGATCAACAGCACGCTGAAGCGTCTGGAAGACGGTGACTACGGCTACTGCGTGGACACCGGCGAAGAGATCGGCCTGGACCGTCTGGAAGCGCGCCTCACCGCTGAGCGCACCATCGACGCCCAGGAACGTTGGGAGCACCTGCAGAAGCAGCAGGGCGACTGATTTTCTGGCGGTTGATGGATAGTGAAAAGCCCGGCTTCGGCCGGGCTTTTTTGTGGTTCGGTGGCGAGGGTGCCCGGCGCCCCATTGCTATCCCGCCAGCGCCTTGACGGAGCGTCGCATGTGCGGGTAGGAACTCATCGCGGGCCGCACCGGGGTACAGCCGACCGTTGGTCGGCTGCCGTCGCCACGGCGGTGCAACAACGGCGCACCGACCAACGGTCGGTGCCTACTGCAGATCCCGCAGGTTCAACCGGCGCAGCGTCGGATTCTTCCAGGCAATGATGCCGGCCACGCTGAGCACGGCGAAACCGCCCAGCACCACGGCCGGGGCCAGGCCGAGCAGCTTGGCCATCGTGCCCGCATAGAACGCGCCCAGTTCGTTGGACGAGCTGATGAAGATGCCGTTGATGGACGACACCCGGCCGCGCATCTCCTCCGGCGTGGCCAGCTGCAGGATGGTCGAGCGGACCACCACCGACACGCCGTCGAACGCACCGTAGAACAACAGGATCATCGCCGACAGCCAGAAGCTGTGCGACAGCCCGAAGCCGATCACGCACAGGCCGAAGCCGGCCACCGCGAACAGCAGCACGCGGCCGGCGTTGCGCTGCAGCGGCCGGCGGGCCAGCCACAGGCCCACGCAGACCGACCCCAGCGCAGGGGCCGCGCGCAGGATGCCCAGGCCTTCCGGTCCGTGGTGCAGGATTTCATGCAGGAACGCCGGCAGCATCGCCACCACGCCGCCGAGCAGCACCGAGAACATGTCCAGCGCCATCGCCCCGACCATGATCCGGTTGCCGAGCACGAAGCGACCGCCTTCGGCGATGCTCTTGAAGATCGGCGCGGCCGGACCGGTGCGCACCGGTTCGGAGACACGCAGCACGGCCAGGCAGCCGACCGCGATCAGCGCCACGGCCACGGCCACGCCATAGGCCACGCCCTTGCCGCCCCACGCCACCAGCAGGCCACCCAGTGCCGGGCCGGCCACCATGCCGGCCTGGAACACCACCGCGCCCAGGCCTGCACCGCGCGCGTACTGCTGGCGCTCGAGCACGCGGGCGAACAGGGCGTTGTAGATCGGCGACAGGAACGCGCGGACCATGCCGGTCATGGCGATGGCCGCGTAGATCGGCCACACCCCGTGGAACGGCAGCCAGCCCTGGGCAACGGCGGTGAGCACCACGGCGGTGAGCACCAGTCCGCTGGCGGCGACCATGCCCAGCCGGCGGCGGGGCAGGTGGTCCACCAGGTAGCCGGCGAACGGGGCCACGCAGAAGAACGGCAGCACCTCGGCCAGCCCCACCAGACCCAGCGAGAACGGATTGCGGGTCACTTCGTAGATGTGCCAGCCCACCGTCACCGCCACGATCTGGTAGGACAGCATCGCGCAGATGCGGTAGGCCAGCAGCAGCGAGAAGCCGGGCCGGGCCAGCAGGGTCAGCGCGCTTTCGGCGGGTTCGGCAGGGGCGTCGGTACTCACGACTGGGCGTGCTGTGACTGCGCGGTCTCGCGGATGAAGGCCAGCATCGCCGCAACGCCGTTGCTACGGGTCGGCGACAGGTGGCGGGACAGCCCGATGTCCTGGATGTAGCTCGGTTCGGTGGCCAGGATCTCGGCGGCCGAACGGCCCGAATACACCCGCAGGGCCAGGTAGATCAGCCCGGAGACGATCGCCGAGTCGCTGATGGCGTGGAAGCGCAGCTGCTGCGCGTTGCCCTCGGGCACGATCCACACCATCGACTGGCAGCCGAGCAGGCGGTGCTCTTCGGTCTTCCACGCGTCGGGGAAGGTGGGCAGCTTGCGGCCGAGATCGATCAGGTACTGGTAGCGCTCGGACCAGTCGCCGAAGAAGGCGAATTCATCGGCGATGGCCGCCTGTGCCTCGGCAGCGGTGGGTTCAAGCGGGAACGGGGAAGCAAGGGTCATGGGGGACTCCGGGCCGGTAGCTGCCTTCCGTGGTCAGGCCGTCATGGTTCGGGGGGGAACACCCGGCCATCCGTGGCCGGATCTGTGTCGCGGTAGCGCCCGGCGGTTGGCCGGGCGACGGATCAACGCTTGCGCACCCAGCGCACGCCCTGAGCGGTGTCTTCCAGCGCGATGCCCTCGGCGGCCAGCTGGTCGCGGATGGCGTCGGCGCGGGCGAAGTCGCGGCCCTGCTTGGCGGCGGTGCGGGCGTCGATCAGCGACTGGATGCGCGCATCGTCATCGGCGTCGCCCGGTGCATTGCCAAACCAGGCGGCCGGATCCTGCTGCAGCAGGCCCAGCGCCAGGCCAGCCCCCAACAGCGCGGTCTTCCAGCGCGCCTGCTCGGCCGGCGCGGCCTTGCGCGCTTCGCCGGCGATGCGGGCCAGTTCGGCCAGGGCCTGTGGCGTGTTGAGGTCGTCGTCCAGCGCGGCCTCCATCTCGGCGGGGATGACCGCGGTGGCCTCCACGGCTGCCATGTCGCGCAGGGTGCCGTACAGCCGGTCCAGCGTGCGCGCGGATTGTTCGATCAGCGCGTCGGACCAGTCCAGCGGCTGACGGTAGTGGGCCGACAACAGCGCGTAGCGCAGCGCCTCGGGGGCGTGCTTGCGCACCAGGTCGTGCACGCGCTCGATGTTGCCGATCGACTTGCTCATCTTGGCGCCGCCAAAATTGAGCATGCCGTTGTGCAGCCAGAACCGGGCGAAGGTCTGCCCGCCGTGGGCGCACTCGCTCTGCGCGATCTCGTTTTCGTGGTGCGGGAACTGCAGGTCCACGCCACCGGCATGGATGTCGATGGTCGGGCCCAGGTGCGCGGCGGCCATCGCCGAGCATTCGATGTGCCAGCCCGGACGACCCCGGCCCCACGGCGATTCCCAGCCGGGCAGGTCGTCGCTGGAGGGCTTCCACAGGACGAAGTCGCCCGGGTCGCGCTTGTACGGGGCCACGTCCACGCGCGCGCCTGCCAGCATTTCCTCCGGGTCGCGGCGCGACAACTTGCCATACCCGGCATAGGAACCGACCGAAAACAGCACGTGGCCTTCGGCCGCATAGGCGTGGCCGAAGGCGATCAGCTGCTCGATCATCGCCACGATCTGCGGGATGTGCGCGGTCGCCTCCGGCTCGATGTCCGGCGGCACTACGCCCAGCGCGGCCATGTCTTCCCGGTAGGCCGCGGCAAACCGGTCGGTGATGGCCGAGATCGGCACGCCCTGTTCACGCGCGGCGGTGTTGATCTTGTCGTCCACGTCGGTGATGTTGCGGGCGTAGCGCAGGCCGCCGAAGCGGCGCCGCAGCAGGTCCGCCAGCACCCCGAACACCACCGGGCCGCGGGCGTTGCCGATGTGCACATAGTTGTAGACCGTGGGGCCACACACATACAGGGTCGGACAGGTCGGATCGAGCGGGGTGAACGGTTCGAGCTGGCGTGTCAGGTTGTTGTGCAGGCGCAGGGTCATGGGGGCGGTGGTTGGGGGCAAAAGGGGGCGAGTCCGCGATTTTAGATCACATCGGCGTCCAGCGCCGGGGGCGCGCGGCAACCGGCTCCGGGCAGGGGGCTATGGGCAGAATCATCGCGGAAGGGTAATGTTCAGCCCCTTGTGCCTGGCACTGCCTAAACTATCCACCTTGTCCACTTCCCTGTTGCCAATGAAATCCGCTTCGTTGCTGACCCTGACCTGCCTGCTTGGCGGTGCTGCCTCCGTGGCCTGCGCCCAGGACGGCGAGGTCCGGAACCGGGTGGTGATCGTGGAGAACGTGAAGTTCGATTACGCCCAGGTGCTCAACGTCGAGCCGGTGTTCCAGACCCTGCGCGCCACCCGCACCGAAGAACACTGCGAGCCGGTCTCCACGCGCACGCTGGCCCCGGTCAACGTCACCGGCGAAGAGCCGCAGGAAGACAAAGGCCGGTTCGGCCGTTTCATGGACTCGGTGCGCTCGATCTTCCGCCGCGAAGACGGCACCGAGGAAGTGGCACCGGTGGCCGAAGCGCCTGCACCGGCAGCCAACAACGGCCCGCTGCTGACCCGTGAATGCCGGATCATCCCGGTGGGCCGCGAGTTCCGCCGGCCGATCGCCTACGACGTGGATTACGTCTACAAGGGCACCAAGTACCGCTCGCGCCTGCCCGAAGATCCGGGCAACCGGCTCAAGATCCGCGTCTCGATCACCCCGTGGATCGGCGCAGAGCAGGGCAGCGCGGCCAACCCCTGAGGCGGGTTGACCGCCCCCGGGAGGTATCCCCACCGTGGGATGGGGCCTTCCCCGTCCACCTCAGCCCCCCCAATTGACATCCAGGCCTTGCACCCACCCGGGGTGCATGCAAAGATGGGCGGCCATGAAACTCACCGACTTCCAGCACGACACCAGCGCCGCCCGTATGGCTACGGGCATGACGTCGCGTGCCCGCCGACCGGAACCCCACATTTTCGCTGGGTAACCGGAGCTTCGTGCTGTCTGTTCGGAAAACCCAGCCCCCGCGCTGGGTTTTTTCGTTTCTACGATCTGAAAAGTTTCATCTGTATACGTTTTGTTGAGCCCTGACCGCGCCCCGGCGCCCCCAACCTCCGCCGGAAACGGTGGAAAACCAGCCGCAAAGGATCGATCGATGTCCCTGAAGCACTTCCTGAACACCCAGGACTGGAGCCGCACCGACCTGGATGCCCTGCTGACCCAGGCCGCGCTGTTCAAGCGCAACAAGCTGGGCGACGAGCTCAAGGGCAAGTCGATTGCCCTGGTGTTCTTCAATCCGTCCATGCGCACCCGCACCAGCTTCGAGCTGGGCGCCTTCCAGCTGGGTGGGCACGCCATCGTGCTGCAGCCCGGCAAGGACGCATGGCCGATCGAGTTCAACCTGGGCACGGTGATGGACGGGGACACCGAGGAGCACATCGCCGAAGTGGCCAAGGTGCTGGGCCGCTACTGCGACCTGATCGCGGTGCGTGCCTTCCCGAAGTTCATCGACTGGTCCAAGGACCGCGAAGACATCGTGCTCAAGAGCTTCGCCAAGTACTCGCCGGTGCCGGTGATCAACATGGAAACCATCACCCATCCGTGCCAGGAACTGGCCCACGTGATGGCGCTGCAGGAGCATTTCGGCACCCAGGACCTGCGCGGCAAGAAGTACGTGCTGACCTGGACCTACCACCCCAAGCCGCTGAACACCGCGGTGGCCAACTCGGCGCTGACCATCGCTACCCGCATGGGCATGGACGTGACCCTGCTGTGCCCGACCCCGGACTACATCCTGGACGAGCGCTACATGGGCTGGGCCGAGCAGAACGTGGCCGAGAGCGGTGGGTCGCTGCAGGTCAGCCACGATATCGCCAGCGCCTACGCCGGCGCCGACGTGGTGTACGCCAAAAGCTGGGGCGCGCTGCCGTTCTTCGGCAACTGGGAACCGGAAAAGCCGATCCGCGATCAGTACCAGCACTTCATCGTGGACGAAGCCAAGATGGCGCTGACCAACAACGGGGTGTTCAGCCACTGCCTGCCGCTGCGCCGCAACGTGAAGGCCACCGACGGCGTGATGGATTCGGCGCAGTGCATCGCGATCAACGAAGCTGAAAACCGCCTGCACGTGCAGAAGGCAATCATGTCGGCGTTGATCGGCCGGTAAAGCCGACACGGGCATCGAACATTTCAGCCGACCAACGTTCGGCTCTACACCGCATCTTTATCCCCCAATTGGACCTGACCCCCATGAGCAACAAAGACATCGTCCTGGCTTTCTCCGGTGGACTCGACACCAGCTTCTGCGTGCCGTACCTGCAGGAGCGTGGCTACAACGTACATACCGTGTTCGCCGACACCGGCGGCGTGGATGACGAAGAGCGCGATTTCATCGAGAAGCGTGCCGCCGAACTGGGCGTCACCAGCCACGTCACCGTCGACGGTGGTCCGGCAATCTGGAGCGGCTTCGTCAAGCCGTTCGTGTGGGCCGGCGAAGGCTACCAGGGCCAGTACCCGCTGCTGGTCTCCGACCGGTACCTGATCGTGGACGCCGCGCTCAAGCGCGCCGCCGAGCTGGGCACCAACATCATCGCCCACGGCTGCACCGGCATGGGTAACGACCAGGTCCGCTTCGACCTGGCCGTGAAGGCGCTGGGCGACTACCAGATCGTCGCGCCGATCCGCGAAATCCAGAAGGAACACACCCAGACCCGCGCCTACGAGCAGAAGTACCTGGAAGAGCGCGGCTTCGGCGTGCGCGCCAAGCAGCAGGCCTACACCATCAACGAGAACCTGCTGGGCCTGACCATGTCCGGCGGCGAGATCGACCGTTGGGAAGCGCCGGGTGAGGGTGCTCGTGGCTGGTGCGCCCCGCGCAGCGAATGGCCGGAACAGGCACTGACGGTCACTCTGAAGTTCGTCGAAGGCGAAGCGGTCGAGCTGGACGGCAAGGCGCTGCCGGGTGAGCAGATCCTGGCCAAGCTCAACAAGCTGTTCGCCCCGTACGGCGTGGGCCGTGGCGTCTACACCGGCGACACCGTGATCGGCCTGAAGGGCCGCATCGTGTTCGAAGCGCCGGGCCTGGTTTCGCTGCTGGCCGCGCACCGCGCGCTGGAAGACGCCGTGCTGACCAAGCAGCAGAATCGCTTCAAGCCGGACGTGGCGCGCAAGTGGGTGGAGCTGGTGTACGAAGGCTTCTACCACGACCCGCTGAAGACCGACATCGAAGCCTTCCTGAAGTCCTCGCAGGCCAAGGTCAACGGCGAAGTGGTGCTGGAAACCCGCGGTGGCCGTGTTGATGCGGTGGCGGTGAAGTCGCCGCACCTGCTCAACACCAAGGGCGCCACGTATGCACAGTCGGCCGACTGGGGCGTGGAAGAAGCCGAAGGCTTCATCAAGCTGTTTGGCATGAGCTCGACCTTGTACGCACAGGTCAACCGCTGACGTAACGCCGGGCTCTGCCCGGCTGAATCCGTGGCTGCCGGGCGCTGCCCGGCGGAACCTGTGGCTGCCGGGCACACCCCGGCACCACGCGGCACCAGACATCGTTGCCGGGCAGAGCCCGGCACTACATGGATCTTCGACACATGTTGGAACAGACGCTTACCCACCTGCAGCAGCTCGTGTCCTTCGACACGCGCAACCCGCCGCGTGCGATCACCACCGGCGGCATCTTCGATTACCTGCGTGCGAACCTGCCCGGGTTCAACGTGGAGGTGATCGACCATGGCGACGGTGCGGTCAGCCTGTATGCGGTGCGTGGCACCCCGAAGTACCTGTTCAACGTGCACCTGGATACCGTGCCGGACTCGCCGCATTGGACGGCCGACCCGCACGTGATGCGGCGCGCGGACGACCGTGTGATCGGCCTGGGCGTGTGCGATATCAAGGGCGCCGCGGCGGCGTTGGTAGCGGCTGCGAACGCCAGCAATGGCGACGCCGCGTTCCTGTTCTCCAGTGACGAGGAGGCCAACGATCCGCGTTGCATCGCCGCCTTCCTCGCTCGTGGCATTCCATACGAGGCGGTGCTGGTCGCCGAGCCGACGATGAGCGAAGCAGTGCTCGCGCACCGTGGGATCAGCTCGGTGCTGATGCAGTTCACCGGCCGCGCCGGGCATGCCTCGGGCAAGCAGGATGCGGCGGCCAGCGCGCTTCACCAGGCCATGCGCTGGGGAAACCGCGCGCTGGACCATGTGGAATCGCTGGCCCATGCACGCTTCGGTGGGCTGACCGGACTGCGCTTCAACATCGGCCGGGTCGAAGGCGGGATCAAGGCCAACATGATCGCGCCCGCCGCCGAACTGCGGTTCGGCTTCCGCCCGTTGCCGTCGATGGACATCGATGCGCTGCTGGCGACCTTCGCCGGGTTCGCCGAGCCGGAGGCCGCGCAGTTCACCGAAACCTTCCGCGGCCCCAGTTTCCCGGCCGGCGACATCGCCGAAGCGGAAAGCCGCCGCCTGGCCGCGCGCGACGTGGCCGACGCGCTGGATATTCCGATTGGCAACGCGGTGGACTTCTGGACCGAGGCCTCGCTGTTCTCGGCCGGCGGCTACACCACGCTGGTGTACGGCCCGGGTGACATCGCCCAGGCCCACACCGCCGATGAGTTCGTGACGCTGGAGCAGCTGCAGCGTTACACCGAATCCGTGCACCGCATCATCGCGCGCGGCGCCTGATCGAATGACGCCGTCGTGGCCTCCCACTGACGGACCTCCCATCGCGGCCCCGGCCGCCTGTGACGATACCGAAATGCCTTCTTCCCAGCCCCACCGCCAGACCCGCCAGACCATTGTGCGCCTGCTTTCCAGCATGGCCAGTGCGAAGGAGATCAGCCAGTACCTCAAGCGTTTCTCGCAGCTGGATGCCAAGCGCTTCGCCGTGGTCAAGGTCGGCGGCGCGGTGCTGCGCGATGACCTGGACGCGCTGACCTCCTCGCTGTCGTTCCTGCAGGAAGTCGGGCTCACCCCGATAGTGCTGCACGGCGCCGGCCCGCAGCTGGACGCCGAACTGTCGGCGGCCGGCATCGTCAAGGAAACCGTCAACGGCCTGCGCGTCACCTCGCCGGAAGGCCTGGCGATCGTGCGCCGGGTGTTCCAGGCCTCCAACCTGCAGCTGGTGGAAGCGCTGCAGCAGAACGGCGCGCGCGCCACCTCGATCACCGGCGGCGTGTTCGAAGCCGAGTACATGGACCAGGCCACCTATGGCCTGGTGGGCGAGGTGAAGAAGGTCAATCTCGCGCCGATCGAAGCCAGCCTGCGTGCCGGCTCGATTCCGGTGATCACCAGCCTGGGTGAAACCCGCTGCGGGCAGATCCTCAACGTCAACGCTGATTTTGCCGCCAACGAGCTGGTGCAGGAACTGCAGCCGTACAAGATCATCTTCCTCACCGGCACCGGCGGCCTGCTCGACGAAGAGGGCAAGGTGATCGACTCGATCAACCTGTCCACCGAGTACGACCAGCTGATGCAGCAGCCGTGGATCCACGGCGGCATGCGGGTGAAGATCGAACAGATCAAGGACCTGCTGGACCGGTTGCCGCTGGAGTCGTCGGTGTCGATCACGCGGCCGTCGGACCTGGCCAAGGAACTGTTCACCCACAAGGGCTCGGGCACGCTGGTACGCAAGGGCGAAAAGGTGCTGCGCGCCACCGCCTGGGATGCACTGGACCTGCCGCGCCTGAAAGGCCTGATCGAATCCAGCTTCGGCCGCACCCTGGTGCCGGATTATTTTGAAAAGACCAAGCTGCTGCGCGCCTATGTCAGCGAGAACTACCGCGCCGCGGTGATCCTCACCGACGAAGCCGAAGGCGTGTACCTGGACAAGTTCGCGGTGCTCGACGACGCGCAGGGTGAAGGCCTGGGCCGCGCGGTGTGGAACGTGATGCTGGAGGAAACCCCGCAGCTGTTCTGGCGCTCGCGCAACGGCAACCCGATCAACCACTTCTACTACGCCGAGTCCGATGGCTGCTACAAGCAGGGCACCTGGAAGGTGTTCTGGTTTGGCGCCGACGGCTTCGAGCGCATCCGTACCTACGTTGAACACTGCGCCCTGCGCACCCCGAGCCTGGAGGGCTGAACCCGATGAATCACGCCGATTGGACCAAGGTGCCCACCCTGGCCGGCACCCACGCCCGGCTGGAGCCGCTGCAGATGGCGCACATCGACGGTCTGCGCGGCGCGCTGGGCGACGGCACGCTGTCCAGCCTCTGGTACACCCAGGTGCCCAGCGCCAAGACCATGACGGGCTACGTGCAGGCCGCGCTGCAGGCCCAGGCCGACGGCAAGGTGCTGCCGTTCGTGGTGCTCAACGCGGCCGATGAGGTCGTGGGCACCACCCGCTACTACGCGATGGAAGAAGAGGTGCCGCGCCTGAGCATCGGCTACACCTGGTACGGGCAGGACGCGCAGCGCACCGGCATCAACACCGAAACCAAACTGATGCTGCTCACCCATGCCTTCGAACGGCTGGCGTGCCTGAGCGTGGTGTTCGAAACCAGCTGGTTCAACTTCGCCTCGCGCACCGCGATCGCGCGGCTGGGCGCCAAGCAGGACGGCGTGCTGCGCAACCACAAGCGCCATCCCGACGGCACCCCGCGCGACACCGTCATCTTCTCCATCATCGACGCGGAATGGCAGGGCGTGAAGCGCCACCTGCAGCACCGCCTGGACGCACACGCATGAGCAGTTCCCCCTCGTACACCGTCGGCATCGTCGGCGCTCGTGGCCATACCGGCGCCGAGCTGATCAAGCTGATTGCCGCGCACCCGAACCTGCAACTGGGCTTTGTGTCCTCGCGCGAACTGGCCGGGCAGCGGGTGAGCGATCACCACGCCGACTGGCACGGTGACCTGCACTTCGAAAACCTCGATGCCGACGCGGTCGCCGCCAAGGGCATGGACGCGGTGATCCTGGCGCTGCCCAACGGGCTGGCCGCGCCGTTCGTCACCGCGCTGGACGCGGCCCGGCCAGACACGGTGATCGTGGACCTGTCGGCCGACCATCGCTTCGAGCCCAGCTGGTACTACGGCCTGCCCGAACTGACCCGGGGCGACTACCTGGGCCAGAAGCACATCAGCAACCCGGGCTGCTACGCCACCGCGATGCAGCTGGCGATCAGCCCGTTGCTGACGCAGCTGGCGGGCCCGCCGCAGTGCTTCGGCGTGTCCGGGTACTCCGGCGCCGGCACTACCCCGTCGGACAAGAACAACCCGGAACTGCTGCGCGACAACCTGATGCCGTACGCGCTCACCAACCACATGCACGAGCGCGAAGTTACCGCGCACCTGCGCGTGCCGGTGGAGTTCATGCCGCACGTGGCACCGCATTTCCGCGGCATCACCATGACCGTCAACCTGTGGCTGAACACCCCGGTCAAGCGCGAGGACGTGATCGCGCAGTACCGGCAGTACTACGCCAACGAAGCGCTGATCGAGGTGATCGACGAGGCGCCTTGGGTCAGCCAGATCGCCGGCCGCCATGGCGTGCAGATCGGCGGCTTCGACGTGGCCCCGGGCGGGAAGCGCGTGGTGGTGGTGGCTACCCTGGACAACCTGCTCAAGGGCGCGGCCACCCAGGCCATCCAGAACCTCAACCTGGCGCTGGGCCTGGACGAACTGGCCGCGATCCCGCACTGAACCCTTTCCGGCGCGCACCGGCAGCGGTGCGCGCACAACCCGGCGGAGCGATTCCGCCAACGGAGCAAGACATGGCAGACCTTCTGTGGCAGAAGCCGGGCGTCGCCGTCGACGCCAAGATCCAGACCTTCCTGGCCGGCGATGACGTGATCCTGGATCGCGAGTTCTTCCTGTATGACGTGGCCGCCAGCAAGGCGCACGCGCAGGGCCTGCAGCACATCGGCATCCTGTCCGGCGACGAGCTGGATGGCCTGCTGCGCGAGCTGGACGTGCTGGGCTCCCATTTCAGCAGCGGTGCGTTCGTGCTGGATGAGCGCTTCGAGGATTGCCATTCGGCGATCGAAGCCCGCCTGACCGAGCGCCTGGGCGATGCCGGCCGCAAGATCCACACCGGCCGCAGCCGCAACGACCAGATCCTGGTGGCGACCCGCCTGTGGTTGAAGGACAAGCTGCTGCAGGTGGCCGGCCTGAGCCGGGAGATCGCCAAGGTGGCGCTGGACCGCGCCGAGGCCGAGAAGGACCTGCCGGTACCGGGTTACACCCACATCCAGCGCGCCGTGGTGTCCTCGGCGGGCATGTGGTGGGCCGGGTGGGCCGAGGCCTTCATCGACAACGCGATCCGTGCCCACGACACCTTCGCGCTGATCGACGCCAACCCGCTCGGCACCGCCGCCGGCTACGGCGTGAACCTGCCGCTGGACCGCGCCCACACCACCGCTGCGCTTGGCTTTGCGCGCATGCAGGTGTCGCCGATCTACGCGCAGCTGTCGCGCGGCAAGTTCGAACTGGCCGCGCTGGAAGCGCTGGGCAGTGCCACTCTGGACCTGCGCCGCATCGCCTGGGACCTGTCGCTGTTCACCAGCGGGGAATTCGGCTTCGTGGCGCTGCCGGCGCAGTACACCACCGGCAGCTCGATCATGCCCAACAAACGCAACCCGGACGTGATCGAACTGATGCGTGCCACCCACGCCAGCGTGGCGGCCGCCCGTACCGAAATCGAGCAGCTGCTGTCGCTGCCGTCCGGCTATCACCGCGACCTGCAGAGCAGCAAGGGCGCCATCTTCCACGGCTTCGGCCGTGGCCTGGCCGCGCTGGAACTGCTGCCGGCATTGCTGGCCAACCTGGAATGGCGCGACGACAAGCTGCGCGCGGCGATCGACTCGGGCATGTATGCCACCGACGTGGCGGTTGAAGCGGCCGTGGCCGGCGTTCCGTTCCGCGAGGCCTACAAGGCTGCTGCGGCCGGGGCCGACAGTGCAGGGCAGGGGCGCACGCCCGAAGGCAGCCTGGCTGCGCGCGTGTCGCCCGGCGCGGCCGCCGACCTGCGGCTGGACGAACTGCGCGCCCGCTGGGCCGCGCTGGTGTGATCAGGACGGCGGCCGCGAGGTCGCCGTTTTTGCAACTGTACTGCCAGGCGCTGCCCGGCAACCCGAAGGAACACCCGATGAACATCTGCTACCTGGTACTGGTCACCCGCACCCCGGCCTTCCGCGACGAGGTCGGCGCCGAGCACGCCCGCTTCCTCGATGACGTGCGCGCGCGCGGCCAGCTGCTGCTCACCGGCGGCTTCACCGACAAGAGCGGGGGCGCCTATGTGCTCCAGGACATGGCCGACCTCGCTGCCGCGCAGGCGCTGGTGGACACCGATCCGCTGCTGGTGCACGGCAGTGCCACCGCCAGCATCCACGAATGGGCCACCCGCTGAGGCATGCACCCGTGATGAGCCCGACCGTGCACTCGCCGTTTCCCGAACAGACCCTGCCGCCGTGGAAGCGCGCCGTGCTCAAGGTCGGCAGCAGCCTGCTCGCTGCCGACGGCGGCGGGCTGTCGCCGCGTCATGCGCTGGGCCTGGCCCAGTTCGTCTCGGCCAACGTGCTGGCCGGGCGCGAGGTGGTGATCGTGTCGTCCGGCGCGGTGGCCGCGGGCCGAGCGATCGTGCCGCGTGCGCTGGAAGCCGGTGCGGCGATGGCCGCGCGCCAGGCGCTGGCCGCGCTCGGCCAGGCGCAGCTGATCGGCCTGTGGCAGCGCTTCTTCGAGCGCCCAGTGGCGCAGGTGCTGCTCACCCACGACGACCTGCGCAACCGCCGCCGCTACCTCAACGCACGCGCCACCCTCAACGAGCTGCTGCGCCTGGGCGCGTTGCCGGTGGTGAACGAAAACGACACCGTGTCGGTGGACGAACTCAAGCTGGGCGACAACGACAACCTGGCCGCCACGGTCGCCGCGCTGATCGATGCCGACGTGCTGTTCATTGCCACCGACATCGATGGCCTGTACAGCGCCGACCCGCGCCGTCACCCGCAGGCCCGCCCGATCCACGACGTGCCCGAGCTCACCGGCGAGGTGCTGGCCATGGCCGGCGGCGCCGGCAGCGGGGCCGGTACCGGCGGCATGCGCACCAAGCTCGAAGCGGCGGCCAAGGCCGGGCGGGTCGGCATCGACACCTGCCTGTTCAATGGCCGCGACAGCGACGTGGTGCGCGCACTGGCCCAGGGCCGGCTGTTTGGCACCCGCATCCACGCCGGGCAGACCCGTGTGGCCGCCCGCAAGTACTGGCTGCGGCACGCCCCGCTGGAACCCGGGGCGATCCTCATCGACGATGGTGCGGCCGCCGCGCTGCGCGACAAGGGCGCCTCGCTGTTGCCCGGTGGCGTGCGCGGTGCCGACGGCGATTTCCGCCGCGGCGACATGATCGAAGTGCGCCTGCGGAATGAGCAGGGCGAGGTATGCCTGGCGCGCGGCGTCAGCCAGTACTCGGCCAGTGACATCCGCCGCATCGCCGGCCACCACTCGCGCGACATCGAGCGCGTGCTCGGTTACAACTACGGTGGCAACGTGATCCACCGCGATGACCTGGTGGTGCTGTAACGCGTAGGAACATCCACGGTAGAGCCACGCCATGCAGGGCTGCGCAGCCTGGCCCGTTGGACGTCCCGCAGCCATGCATGGCGTGGCTCTACCCTGTACTTCAGAGGATATTGAGATGGTTGCCAGCTCCCCCACCGACATCCGCGCCCACGCTCTGGCCTGCCGCACCGCGGCGCAGCAGCTGGCGCAGCTGTCGACCAGTGCCAAGACCGCGCTGCTGGACGCGATGGCGGCCGCGCTGGAGGCCGATGCCGCGCTCATCCTGGCGGCCAACGCGCGCGACCTGGCCGCCGCGCGCGACAAAGGCACCGGCAGCGCCATGCTCGACCGCCTGGCGCTGGACGCCGCGCGCCTGGCCGGCATCACCGCGGCCCTGCGTGAAGTGGCCGCGCTGCCCGATCCGGTGGGCCTGGTCACCCGTGACGACGTGCGCCCCAACGGCATCCGCGTGCAGAAAGTGCGCGTGCCGCTGGGTGTGATCGTGATGATCTACGAAGCCCGCCCGAACGTGACCGCCGATGCCGCCGCGCTGTGCATCAAGGCGGGCAACGGCGTGATCCTGCGCGGTGGCTCGGAGGCCATCCACTCCAATACCGCCATTGCCGCCGCGCTCAAGCGCGCGCTGCGCGAGGCAGGCGTGGCCGACGCGGCGTTGACGCTGGTCGAGGATCTGCGCCGCGAGACCATGCTCGAACTGCTGCAGCTCAACGACCTGGTCGACCTGGCGATCCCGCGCGGCGGCGAAGGCCTGATCCGCTTCGTGGCCGAGCATGCGCGGGTGCCGGTGATCAAGCATTACAAGGGCGTGTGCCACCTGTATGTGGACCGCGCGGCAAACCTCGAACGGGCACTGGCGCTGCTGGTGGACGGCAAGTGCAGCCGGCCGTCCGCCTGCAATTCACTGGAAACGCTGCTGGTGCATGCCGACATCGCGGCCGCCTTCCTGCCACTGGCCGACACGGCACTGCGCGCGCGCGGGGTGCAGTTGCGCGCCGATGACCGTGCGCGCCAGTGGCTCACCGATGCGCAGCCGGCCACCGAGGCCGACTACGCTGCCGAGTACCTGGACCTGATCATTGCCGTGCGCGTGGTCGATGACCTCGACCAGGCGCTGGCCCATATCCAGCAGTATAGCTCGGACCACACCGAGGTGATCGCCACCGAGGATCCACAGGCGGCCGAACAGTTCGTGCACGCCTTGCGCTCGGCGGTGGTGATGGTCAACGCATCGTCGCGGTTCTCCGACGGCGGCGAACTGGGCCTGGGCGCGGAGATCGGCATTTCGACCACGCGCCTGCATGCCTACGGCCCGATGGGCCTGGAGGCGCTCACGGTCGAACGGTTCGTGGTGCGCGGGGAAGGGCAGACGCGGTAGGTGTGTTTTTGCTTGCAGGGCTGCCGCCCTGCACCCGCTACACGCAACCGCCACGGCAGAAGCTTGCCATCCGTGGGACGGCGGGGTGGGTCCGGTTGCGGGGGACGCCGTAAACCCGTCCCTGGGGGCTTGGCCGCGGCATCCATGCCGCGGACACCCCCGCAACCGGACCCACCCCGCCTTCGACAGATTCCTGCGGCTGACAGTAGATCCACGGCGTGCGTGAACCTCTTTTACTTCAATTTGAATTACTCGATATCGATATCGATATCGATTTCGATCGGAGTTGATTCCCGCATGGCACGGCTCTCCCCACCGTCACCAGGAAACTGTCGGGGGTGGGGCGGTGTGGGTGGGCAGGACCGTTGGCGCCATGGATGGCGCCATCGAGCCCCCAAGGACGGGTTCACGGCGTGTCCTGCCCACCCACACCGCCCCGCCCAACCACAAGTAATCCAGAGCCGCGTTGGCCGTTGACGTTGCTCCGGCTCCGGCTCCGGCTCCGGCTTCAGCAGGTGCAGGGCGCAGCCCTGCCGAACCCTCCTACAGCAGCTGGTGGGTCACGCCCACCGGCCGTGCGTGGTCGTCCATATGCAACGTAACCGCCTTCCCGCTGGCCAGCTGCGCAGCCAGCTCCGGGCTGGCGCCCAGGTCGCGCGCAATCTCTTCGCGGCTGGTGTCTTCGTGCGGCGTACGGCGCTCCTTGCCGGCAAACCGCAGACGGTTGTATTCGGCCCAGGCGATCAGCAGCACGGCGGTGCAGACCAGCATCACCGGCAACGCGATGATGATGAACGGGTCGATGGTCTGCTTGTACTCGTACAGCTGCAGCCAGGCCAGACGCCCGCCGAGCAGCCAGGAAATCAGCGTGACCAGCGGGGCCCACAGGTAGAAGTAAAAGCCCCAGAAGGCCAGTGTCACAAAGCCCCAGGCGGTGCGTTGCAGGCGGGGTTGCTGGCGCGGTTTCTGGATCAGGCGCGAGTCGAAGCGGCGGGTGGATTTGACAGTGTTCATCGGATTCCCCGGTCGGGACTGACCCAGACCGCCCGCTTGCCACGGCGCTTGAACAGCGTCTTGGGCAGGGCCACCAGGGTCGTGAACAGGCTGATGAGCCAGTACGCCATCGGGTACCAGATCACCCAGAAGTAGTTGCGTCCAATGTGGGTTTCGTAACGGCGGTCGATGATCAGGCTGCTGGCGAACTGCAGCAGGCACACCAGCGCCAGGATCACCCCGTGCCATTGCGGCAGCAGCGTGGCGATATACAGGTCCTGCGGCATGGCAATGAACTTGCCCAGCACCCAGAGCACGATGATGGCCAGCATGGTGTAGGCCCACAGCACGCTCAGGATGTACTCCAGCAGCACGCCCCACATGCGCCGCTTGCGCCAGTTGAACAGCGAGCCGCCATGCCGCAGCAGCACTTCCACGCCGCCCTGCGCCCAGCGCAGTCGCTGCCGCCACAGGCCCTTGAGCGTTTCCGGCATCAGGATGAAGCACAGCGCGTTGGGCTCGTAGCGGATGTCCCAATGGTCCAGCTGCAGGCGCCAGCTGATGTCGATGTCCTCGGTGACCATGTCATCGGCCCAGTAGCCGATGCGGTGCAGGGCGGTGCGGCGGAATGCAGCGATGACCCCGGAGATGGTGAAGATGCGCCCGTACACGCGCTGGGCGCGCTTGATCATGCCGATGATCGAAGAGAACTCGGCCACCTGCAGGCGCCCCAGCAGGGTGGAACGGTTGCGGATACGCGGGTTGCCGGTCACCGCCCCCACGCGCGGGCCGCTGGTCAGGTGCCAGACCATCCAGTGGGTGGCGTACTCCTCCAGCATCGCATCGCCGTCGATGCACACCAGGTACTCCGACCGTGCGGCCAGCGCGCCCATCCGCAGCGCGTTGGCCTTGCCCAGGTTGCGGTCCAGGTGCACCACGCGCAGCCGCGGGTGCAGGGCGGCCATCGCGTCCAGGCGGGCACCGGTGTCGTCGCTGCTGCCATCGTTGATGGCGATCACTTCGAAGTCCGGGTAGTTCTGGCGCAGCGCCGAGCCGAGTGTATCGGTCAGGTTGTCGGCTTCGTTGTGGCAGGGAATCAGGATCGAGGCGAACGGGTAGCTGGCCATGGGCGGCGGATCGTCGCGATCACGCGCCTTGCGTTCGCGTCGGAAGAAGTAGTACAGGCCACCAGACATCCAGAAGAACGCCATCACCATCGGATAGAAGAAGGCGAACTGGAACAGGGCGAACAGGAAAGGATGCATGGCAGCCTCACTTTTCCTCGTACGGGAAGCTGCGCGAGGACATGCCCGCGCGGGCATCGTAGGTGGACGGACGGCCGGCGATGAAGTCGTCGGGGTACCAGGCGAAATGGCGCACGCCCTGCGCCTGCAGGCGACGGATCTGCGCACGCAGGCGCTCACCGGGAATCGGGGTCTGGGTACGCCAGTCCACCGTCTGCAGTTCGAACATGGTCTGGGACAGCTGCGGGTCGTGCGCACGCACCGCCACCACCAGCTTGTCCAGCCATTTTTCCGGGTTGCGGCTGCCTTCCATCCACGGCATCGCCATCAGCGCGGTGTGGTCGTAGGCCTTGTTGAACAGGTCCAGGCGCTGGGCGAACCAGCTGGCACTCTGCGGCTGCAGCACCGGCTGCGCGTACAGGTTGCGCACCGTGGCCAGCTTGGGCCTCCAGCGCTGCGCGGCGCGGCGCAGCTCCAAAGTGAAGTCGATCAATGCCTGGGTGCGTGCGCCGTCATCGCCTTCGGGCGGCAGCTGGCTCAGCTCGGTGTCGCGCAGGTAGGCATCGTCGTGGAACAGCAGCCCCTCGAAGTAGGAGTTGATCGCCAGGTCTTCGTAGATGTCATCGATGATCCGGCGCACCTTCGGGTTGGTGAAGTCCAGCCGGAAGATGCCGTCGCGCTCGGGGCTCTCGATCGCCAACGCCTTGCGGATGGCCGGGTCCTTGAGCTCGTAGCCCAGCACCGGCAGCCACGCGAAGACCTTCACCCCGGCCCGCGTTTTCAGCTGCCATGCCACGCGGTTGAACAGGTCCGCTCGCATCGGCAGGTGCCGGTTTGGGAAGTACAGCGCGTCGGCCGAACCGTTGCCGTCCGGGTCGGCGAAGGCCTGCAGAAACACGTGGGTGGGGCCGATCTTCTTGACCCGCTCGATCAGCGCATCCAGGTTTTTGGCCAGCTGCGCCGGGTTGGCGTCGTACACCGCGTCCAGGTCGATCTGCAGGGCGCGCATGCCATCGCGCTCGACGTCGCGGCGCAGTTCGTAGGCCAGCTGGATCACGGTCGGGTTGTTGGTCACCAGCAACCGGGCCAGGCCGTGCAGGTCGCGCGTCACCGGCGTGCTGCGGCCTTCCAGGTCGAAGGACACCGGCATGCCGAGCTGCTGGGCGATGTCGTTGCTCAGCGCGTTGTAGGCGGCGTACGGCCACACGATCGCCTTGGGCGACACGCCCACGTTGTTGCGGATCCGGTCCACGCTCAGCTGCAGGTCCGCGCGCAGGCGGGCTTCGTACTCGGCGGCGGTTTCGTAGCGTTTGGCGGTCGGGTCGTAGATGCGGGTGATCACCGCCGGGGTGGAGTTGCCCTGCGGGTTGGACTGCACGCCGTGGTGCAGGTTGTCGGTGTGGCTGGCCAGTTCGATCAGCCCGCTCTTCTGCATCTCGCGCAGTTGTTCCCAGGTCAGGAAATCATCGCGGGTGAAGGGGCGGTAGCCGTAATCGATCTGGCGACCGGCGGGCATGTCCACGTAATCAGTGATCACCGCTACCAGCGCCGGGTAGTTGTAGGCGCGCAGCAGCGGGAACACCTTGCTGTACACGCTGCGCAGGCCGTCATCGAAGGTCAGCAGCACCGGCTTGGACGGCAGCGGGGTACCGCCCTGGGAGGCGGTGATGAGCTGCGACAGCGACACCGGGTGGTAGCCGTGCGCGGACAGCCAGTCCAGGTGGGCCGCGAAGTTCTGGGTGCTGACCGCATAGGCGTCCAGGTCGCTGGTGGTGGCCACGTCATCGCGGATGTCGTGGTAGCTGAGCACCAGCAGGCCGTTGTCGGCCGAATCCAGCAGGGCCGGCTGCGGCTGCGCGTGCGCGGGGACGACCACGGCCAGCATCGCCAGCAGCAGGCCCAGGGTCCAGCGTTTCAGATCCATATGTCCCATCTCATTCTCCCCAGCGCAGGCCGACATCCAGGCCGACGTGTCGTTCGCGTTGTCCGTCGTAGACCGGTCGCGACCAGCTCACGCCGTACTCGAAGATCCGGCCTTCGCCGAGCTGCCATTCGTGGCGGTACTCGGCCGACGGCACGATCGCGCTGCCAAAGCCCTGCTGCCAGTACTGCCCCACCGAGACGGTCAGGCGGTGCCGGAAGTGGCGTTCGTAGTGGCGCCACAACTGCTGGTCCACGCGCAGCCCCAGTTCCACCGAGTGGTCCTCGGACGGATTGAAGTAGGGCACGTCGTCGCGGCTGCCCTGGCTGGCGTAGAGGCTGCCGAGGCCGTCCAGGATCAGCGTGGGACGGGTCAGCAGGCGCTGTTCGATGGCGGTGGTGACGGTGTCGCGGCGGTTGCCATCGTCGTAGCGGAACTGGCTGGCGCCGATGCTCCAATGGGTGCGTTCGTTGCGGCGGTAGTCCGCGGCCACGGCCACGCTGTCGGCGGTGATGCCCGACACGCGCGCCTGCATCGAGGCATCGGCGTCGTTGCGCGCGGCGGTGACGCCCACGTGCCACTGGTCGCTGAACTGCCAGCCGAGGCCGGCGCTCAGGCCGGTATCGCCGATGTGGTCGTTGGCGCGGTTGACGAAAGCTTCGGCATCGGCGCGGCCATAGCGGTAGCGCGTACCAACGCCGACCCGCAACGGGTTGATGGTCTGTTCCTGGAAATCGACATTGCGGCGGTCGGCAAAGGCCACCACGCGCCAGCGGTCGTCGAGGATCGGCGACTGCACTTCCACGCCGTAACGGCCGTCATCGTTGCCCAGCGGCGATGCGCCGCCGCCACCGGAACTGCGCCCGCCCTCGGCGTAGGCATGCAGCTGCCAGCCGCGGTGGGCACGCCAGCTGCGGTCCAGCCGCTGCACCGACGGCTGGCCGGGGTAGCGTTCCAGCAGGGTGTCGTGGATGGGGCGGGCGAGATCGTCGCGCTGCAGCTCCACGTAGGCGTCGTACTGGCCCAGCCGGGCCGGGACGTCGCGCGGGTCCAGCGTGTTGGCCATGCTGTAGCGCTCCAGTGCCCGACGCGGCCAGCCGCGCATCAGGTACACATTGCCCAGCGAAGATTGCGTGCCGGTGTTGCCCGGGCCGATGTCCACCATCTTCTCCAGGTCGCGCTGGGCGGTGGGCAGGTCGCCGCTGTAGGCGCGCACCATGGCCAGGTTGAGGTCGGCTTCGTAACGCGGCCAGTTGGCGTGGGGGGCCTTGGCGCCGTTGGTCCAGCGCCAGGCCGGTTCGTCGGCCTGCCATTTCTTGAGCAGCGCGATGGCGGTGTCGGCCTGTTCGCTTTCCAGGTAGGCGTAGGCCAGTTCAGAGCGCACCTGCGGCTGCGAGGGGTCGGCTTTCATGGCCGCTTCGAGCACCGGAATGGCTTCCTTCGGATGCTGGGTGGCCATCAGCGAATCGCCGATCGGGGCCATCAGGTAGTTCGGCACGGGATGGCCTTCGGCCAGCAGGCTGCGGTATTCGTCGCGGACCTGGCTGTGCCGGCCCAGCCGGTTGAGCAGAATCAGGCGGTCGTAACGGATGCGCAGCGGCGCGGCCTGCACGGTGCTGCCATCGCGGTCGAGGTACTGCTGCATCTGGGCCAGCGCGCCCTCGGCTTCGTCCAGCCGGGTGTCTTCGCTGGCGCCGTAGGCCAGGCTCCAGCCGACCAGCTTGGCCAGGTAGTTGGCTTCAAAACGCTGCTTCTGGCCGTCGTCGAACAGCTGCGGGCGGGCCTGGTACAGCTGCCAGGCGCGGTGCGCGTTGCCGATGTCGGACAGGGTGAGCACCTGCAGCTTGTACAACAGTTCGTCGTTGGGCGACTGCAGCTGGGCCCGCTCGATCGCGGCCAGCGCATCCAGCCATTGGGCGTGGTCGCGGAACTGGCTGATCTGACCCAGTTGGTCCGCAGTGGCGGCGGCGCGGGCGCCGGTGCTGGTCAGACAGAGTGTGGCGCATGCCAGGCCGACGCAAAGCGCCAGCGGCCGATGGTTGTACATGGAACCCCCAGAGCGTCCCTTCAGAGAATATGCTGTGCTCAAAATGTGACGCACATCACATGCCAATCCTGCCTTACTACGCATTTGTTTACAATTCGTTAAAGCACGCGTCACTCTCCACCGTTGTCGCGGTAGATGTTAAACACGTCGTAACGTACTGATCCCAAAGCCCCCACAGGCCGCCGCCACGGCAATGTCCCCGGGGGTGCTGCGCACTGAAGCCGTTCAGTGAGGCGCGCTGGGTACGGTCCAGTCCACATCGCCTGCCGTTGCCGGCAGGTCACTGTTGGACACGCTACGTCAGTAGGTGCGCATGCGGTGTGTAGAAGCGACCTTCACCACTGGTCTTCCAGTTTCTGCGGCTTGCAGGCCACCCACGAGGCGGTGAGCAGGACGAGTGCGCAGATCACCAGGAAGCCGAACGGCAGGTGCCAGCCACCGCTCATTTCGTGCAGCCAGCCGAACAGGAACGGGCCCAGGCAGCTGAAGGCGTAGCCGACGCCCTGCATGAAGCCGGACAGCGCGGCCGAGCCCGCGGGGGTGCGGGTGCGCAGGTTGATCAGGGTCAGCGCGAGCGGGAACGTGGACGGGCCGATGCCGAGCAGGACCGCCCACAGCCACGGTGCCTTCATGGGGGCGAAGAGCAGGCCGGCGAACGCGATGAGGAAGGCCGAGAACCCGATCAGGACCAGCGGGAACGGGTTGCGCAGGCGCACCGCCAGGGCGGGCATGGTGAGCGAGGGCAGCAGGCCGCAGGCGGCGAAGATGGCCACCATGATGCCGCCGAACGCGGGGGTGGCGCCAGCTTCGACGACGATGCGCGGCAGCCAGGTGAACATGGAGTAGGTCATGAGCGAGGTCATGCCGAACATCAGGGTCATGCCCCAGCCGAGCGGGGTGCGCCAGACCTTGCCATGCGGCTGCGCGGCCGGGTTGGCGGCGGTGTCGAGCGGGTCTGGATGCGGGCGGCGGCGGGCGAGCGCCATCCAGGGCAGCGCGGCGGCCAGGGCGAGGATGGCCCAGATGCCCAGTGATACGCGCCAGCCGGCGCTTTGGGCCAGGGGCACGGCGAGCAGGGCCGGCATCATGGTGCCGACCTGCAGGACGGTGATGTAGAGGGTGCTGACGGTGCCGACGCGGTTGGCGAAGTAGCGCTTGACCAGCGGGGGCACGACGACGTTGCCGATGCCCATGCCGGCGAGGGCGACGATGGAGCCGAACAGCAGGCTGCCGATGCCGCCGGCCATGGAGCGCAGCAGCAGGCCGACAGTGGCCAGGCCCATGGCGAGCAGGGCGGTGCGTTCCAGGCCGATGCGGCGGGCCACCATGGGGGTGGTGACGCCGAACAGGGCGAACGATGCGGTGGGCAGCATGCCGAGCACGCCGGTCATGGTGGTGCCGAAGCCGAAGGTCTGGCCGAGCAGGTCGAGCAGCGGGGTGACCGAGGTGACGGCGGTGCGCAGGTTGAGCGCAGCCAGCAGGATGGCCGCAAAGGCGAGCACGCGTCCGCGCAGCAAAGAGGAGGCGTGTGGGTCGGTAGGAGTCATGGACGTGGATCTCGTGCAGGTGGCGCGATCACGGTGGGGGCCGGATGTGCGGAAACGCCGCCACGGGCGCATGGCCGGGGCTGCGTGGGGTCGAAAAGGAATGGCGCGCGCCGCGCGCGTCCCGAAGCGGGGCATTGTACCTGCGCCAAATGAATGGGTCGTGCCAACGGCCGGGCGTCTGGCCATACAAAACACCGCGCCGGGCATGTGGCTATGCCAAACACGGGGCCGGGGCATGTGGATGTGCAAACCACCCCGGTAGAGTCGACCGTTGGTCGGCTGCGCTTTGACGCCAGCGCCAAATCCCCCGTATGCCGATGTCGTCAGGCCGGGCCGCGGCGTGTGGGTACGCGGATCCCTCCATCGTATGGAAGTGCAGCCGACCAACGGTCGGCTCAACCGGCGTGTCCGGCATGGCCACACGCCGTGGATGCGTGCCCTGAACGTCAGGCACAAAAAAGCCCGGAGGACATATGTCTTCCAGGCTTCAATGTGACCATCAAATGGTCGGGGAGACAGGATTCGAACCTGCGACCTCTACGTCCCGAACGTAGCGCTCTACCAGACTGAGCTACACCCCGTAAGGAGCCGCCTATTGTATCGATCCCACCCTTCGGCGGCAAGGGGGACCGTGTTGCTTTCCTTCGGTGCCGTGTTGCCACGGCTTAGACACAAAAGCCTGGAAATCGTGTTTCCAGGCTTCAATGCGACCACCTGAGTGGTCGGGGAGACAGGATTCGAACCTGCGACCTCTACGTCCCGAACGTAGCGCTCTACCAGACTGAGCTACACCCCGAAGGAGCCGCCAAGAATACGGTGTGAAGGCCGTATCGGCAACTCTTTTTTACACTTTCAGCGTTGCTCGTTGTCTAGCCGGCTGGTTTCGCGGGCTTCGAACCACATGCCGTTGAGGATGGCCACGACCGATGCAAGGCCGGCGCCGAGGATCCAGGCGAAATACCACATGTTCACTCTCCTTCATTCGGGGGTGGTGCCGACCGGTGGTCGGCACGCATGAAACCACTCAATACGCGTTGGGGTTGTCGCCCATGTCCTCGGCGGTCGTCTTGCCCTTCATGACGCGGTACACCCAGCTGGTATACGCGATGATGATCGGCAGGAAGATGGCCGTGGCCAGCAGCATGATCCACAGCGTGAGGTGGCTGGACGAACTGTCCCAGACGGTCAGGCTGGAGATGGGCTGGCTGGAGGACGGCAGCAGGAACGGGAAGATCGCAAAGCCGACGGTGAGGATGATGCCGGCGATGGACGCACCCGAGGCGAGGAAGGCCAGGCCGCCACGGCGGGCACGCAGCAGCACTGCACTGGCTAGGGCACCGAGCAGGCCGATCAGCGGGAACACCACCGTGGCGGGCATGCTGCTGTAGTTGCGCAGCCAGCCGCCGGCGACGCTGCCCAGTTCAACGGTCTTCAACAGCGGGTTGGTCGGGCCGTCGGTGACCACCTGCGAGGTGATCTGGTAGCCCGGCAGGCCGAAGGCCACCCAGGCGCCGGCGGCGGCAAACAACACGAAGCTCGCCAGTGCAGCCACGCTGCCATAGCGGGCCGAACGCTCGGCCACCGGACCGTCGGTCTTGAGCACCAGCATCGCCGCACCGTGGGCCACCACCATCGCCACGCTGACCAGGCCCGCCACCAGGGCGAACGGGTTGAGCAGGCCGATCAGGGTGCCGGTGTAGAAGATGCGCATGCTGTCATCGAAATGGAACGGCACGCCCACCAGCACGTTGCCCACCGCCACGCCTGCGATCAGTGCCGGCAACAGGCCGCCGACAAACAATGCCCGGTCCCAGTTCTGGCGCCAGCGCTTGCCGGGCATCTTGCTGCGGTACTTGAAGGCGACCGGGCGCAGGATCAGCCCGAACAGCATCAGGAACACGGCCAGGTAGAAGCCGGAGAAGCTCACCGCGTACAGCGGCGGCCACGCGGCGAAGATCGCGCCGCCGCCGAGCACCAACCAGACCTGGTTGCCTTCCCAGACCGGGCCGACGGTGTTGATCACCAGCCGGCGTTCGTCATCGGTGCGGGCCACGAACGGCAGCAGGGTGCCAACGCCCAGGTCGAACCCGTCCATGACGGCCCAGCCGACCAGCAGGATGCCGAGCAGCAGCCACCAGATCACGCGGAGCGTGGTGTAATCAAGTGCAATGAATTCCATCTGGATTCTCCTGCCTCAGGCTTGGCCGGGGGCGGCGGCAACGGGGGAAACGGGGCGGATGTCGGCCTGCAGCGTGGGCAGGATCTCTTCCGGACCCTTGCGGATCGCCTTCAGCATCAGCTTGACCTCGATCACCAGCAGCACCGTGTACAACCCGGTGAACACCGCCAGCGTGGTCAGGATTTCATGCAGGGCCAGGCCCGACGCGGCGTAGAAGGTGGGCAGCACGCCATCCACCGCCCACGGCTGGCGACCGTATTCGGCCACGAACCAACCGCATTCGATCGCGATCCACGGGGCCGGCAGCGACCACACGGCCAGGCGCAGGAACCAGCGCTTGTCCTGGAAGCTGTTGCGGCACGAGAAGTAGAACGCCAGGGCGAAGAAGGCGATCAGGTAGAAGCCCAGGCCGGCCATGATGCGGAAGGTCCAGAACAGCGGTGCCACGCGCGGTACCGTGTCCATCGCCGCCTTGGAAATTTCTTCCGGGGTGGCGTTGAGGATGTCCTCGCGGTAACGCTTCAGCAGCAGACCGTGGCCCAGATCCTGCCAATGACGGTCGAACATCTCGCGCGCTTCGACGTCGTTCTTGTCCTTGCGCACCCGTTCCAGCGCACCGTACGCCAGCTGGCCGCCGCGGATGCGGTTCTCGGCGCGGCCCACCAGTTCCAGGATGCCCGGGATCGGCTGGTCCAGCGAACGGGTGGCGATCAGGCCCATCAGGTACGGAATCTTGATCGCGTAGTCGTTGGTGTGGGTGGTCTGGTTGGGAATGCCGAAGGCGGTGAAGTCGGCCGGGGCACGCTCGGTTTCCCACATCGCTTCAATCGCAGCCAGCTTCATCTTCTGGTGTTCGCTGGCGGCATACCCGCTTTCGTCACCCAGCACCACCACCGACAGCGACGACAGCAGGCCGAAGGCCGCCGCCACCGCGAACGAACGACGGGCCATGTCCTTGTACTTGCCCCGCAGCAGGTACAGCGCACTGATGGACATCACGAAGACCGCGCCGGTCACGTAGCCGGCACTGACGGTGTGCACGAACTTGGCCTGGGCCACCGGGTTGAACAGCACCGCGGCGAAATCCACCACTTCCATGCGCATCGTTTCGGGGTTGAACACCGCACCGGTCGGGTTCTGCATCCAGCCGTTGGCGATCAGGATCCATACCGCCGACAGGTTGGTGCCCAGCGCCATCAGCCAGGTCACGGTAAGGTGCTTGACCGCGCTCAGCCGCTTCCAGCCAAAGAAGAACAGGCCGATGAAGGTGGCTTCCAGGAAGAACGCCATCAGCCCTTCGATGGCCAGCGGTGCGCCGAAGATGTCACCCACGTAATGGCTGTAGTACGACCAGTTCATACCGAACTGGAATTCCATCACCAGGCCGGTGGCCACGCCGATGGCGAAGTTGATGCCGAACAGCGTGCCCCAGAACAGGGTCATCTGCCGCCAGACCTGTTTGCGGGTCATGACGTACACGCTCTCCATGATGGCCACCATGAAGGACAGCCCGAGCGTGAGGGGGACGAATAGGAAGTGGTACATCGCGGTCAGAGCGAATTGCAGCCGCGACAGTTCTACGACTGTCTGATCAATCATGGCCTGGCTACCTCGTTGGGTTTAGCGTTTCAGGTGGCGGGAAGGGGGGTCTACGGGATGAATTCTGTGACCTGCAACTTCAAATAGCCTTGATTCAGATCAATGTACGAGCGGTCTTTGCAAGGAATCGTATGCGTTCCTGGCAACCTGCGACCGCTTGCCGCACGGGGGCCATGCAGGCACCCACTACAATCGACGGAAACCTCCCTGTGTCCCTGCGTGATCTGCCTTGAGCATACCCCCCGACGCCACTGTTGTTGAAACCACGGCCCTGCGCCGTCGCCGCCTGCACTGGCTGGGCGGGCTGGGCATGGCTGCGCGGGGGCGCCAGCGCATGGCCGCGCTGTGCATCTGCGTGTCCGGGGCGCTGTTGATCGG
Source organism: Stenotrophomonas sp. 364 (assembly GCF_009832905.1). Taxonomy (NCBI): domain Bacteria; kingdom Pseudomonadati; phylum Pseudomonadota; class Gammaproteobacteria; order Lysobacterales; family Lysobacteraceae; genus Stenotrophomonas; species Stenotrophomonas sp. 364. The sequence continues at coordinate 2,643,560 of NZ_CP047135.1, read as the reverse complement.
CCAGGCCGCGGCCATTGCCTGGTTGATCCAGGCCGTGCTGGTGCAGCACCGGCCGCTGGCCGACGCCACCCCGGTGCTGCTGGGCCTGCTGGTGGTGCTGGTGGCGCGCGCGCTGCTGGGCAGCGCCACCCAGGCTGCCGCCGGCGATGTGGCCGATGCCGCGCGGCTGGCCCTGCGTGAGCGGGTCTACCGGCGCCTGCTGGGGCGCGGGCCCTTGTGGCTGCGCCAGCAGCGTACCGGCGAGCTCGGCGAGCTGATGCTGGCCCATGCAGATGCAATCGAGAACTATTACGCCGGGTATCAGCCGGTCCGTATCGAAGTGGTGGTGGTGCCGCTGCTGATCGCGCTGGCGGTGGCGTGGACCGACTGGGTGGTCGCGCTGATCCTGGTGTTCACCGCGCCGCTGGTGCCGTTCTTCATGATGCTGGTGGGCTGGGGCGCAGAAGCGGCCGGGCGCGCGCAGCTGGGCGAGCTGGCCCGCATGAGCGGGCATTTCGCCGACCGCATCAAGGGCCTGGGCCTGCTGCGCCTGTACGGGCGGGGCGAGGCCGAACTGGAGGGCGTGGCCGCCGCCGCCGAAGGCGTGCGCGAGCGCACCATGAAGGTGCTGCGCATCGCCTTCCTGTCGTCCACCGTGCTGGAATTCTTCGCCTCGGTCAGCGTGGCCATGGTCGCGCTGTATTTCGGGCTGAGCTACCTGGGCCTGATGTCGTTGCACGCGCAGGTGCCCACACTGGGCGTGGGCATGTTCTGCCTGTTGCTGGCGCCGGAGTTCTACGCGCCGCTGCGGCGCCTGGCCGCGCATTACCACGACCGTGCCAACGCGCTGGCCGCCGCCGCCGAGGTGGAGCGCCTGCTCGGTGAGCTGCCGGATGCGGAGGCGGGCGGCGACGCCCCTGCCGCCGTTGCGCGTGCGCCCGAACTGCTGGAACAACATGCCCCGCCGGTGCAGGTGCGCGACCTGGTGTTGCGCCCGCTGGGCGCGCAGCACGACGTGATCCAGGGGCTGTCGTTCCAGATCGAGCCCGGTCAGCGCCTGGCGCTGGTCGGCCCCAGCGGCAGTGGCAAGAGCACCCTGCTGGAAGCGCTGGCCGGCTGGCTGCCGCCGCAGTCGGGCAGCATCGTGCTGCGCCCCGGGCTGGAAATCGGTTATGCCGGGCAACGCCCCTACCTGTTCCACGGCAGCATCGCCGACAACCTGCGCCTGGCCGACCCGGGCGCCACCGACGCGCACCTGCGCGCGGTTGCCGAGGCGGCGCAGGTGATGCGCTTCGCGTCCGCCCTGCCGGACGGCCTGGATACGGTGATCGGCGAGCGTGGCTTTGGTCTGTCCGGCGGAGAAGCACGCCGCATCGGCCTGGCGCGACTGTTGCTGCGCGACCCGCAGCTGCTGCTGCTCGATGAACCCACCGCCTTCCTCGATCCGGACACCGAGGCCGACCTGCTGCGCACGCTGGCCGCGTTCGCGCGCGGCCGCAGCGTCATCATCGCCACCCACAGCGAGACCGCCATGGCCTGGGCCGATACACGCCTCACGCTTACCGCCAGCGGCACCGGCAACACGCGGGAGGTGTCGGCATGAGTGCGCCGCGCATCGACTCGTTGAAGCAGGTATTTACCCGCCATCGCGGTCGCCTGGTACTGACCGTACTGCTGCTGTGGACCACCATGCTGGCCGGCACCGCATTGCTTGGGCTGTCCGGTGGCTTCCTGACAGCGGCCGCGCTGGCCGGAGCGGCCGGGCTGGGCAGCGGCTTCAACTTCTTCTCACCCTCGGCGGGCATCCGCGGGCTGACCATGGCGCGGATCGCCTCGCGCTATTTTGAAAAGCTGGTGGGCCACGACGTCACCCTGCGCATCGCCCGCGACCTGCGCGTGTGGTTCTTCCGCCGCGCGCTGCCGTTGGCGCCGGCGCGACTGGCCGGCGTGCGCACTGGCGAGCTGCTGGCGCGTCTGATGTCGGACATCGGCGAAGTGGATGGCCTGCTGGTGCGCGCCATCGGCCCGCTGCTGGCGCTGGGCGGCATCTCGCTGGTGGGCGTGATCGCCGCCGGCATCATCCATCCGCCTGCAGCGGTGCTGCTGGGCGTGCTGGCACTGGTGATCGGCGTAGGCGTGCCGTGGCTCACCGTGCGCGGTGCCGGTGACCAGGAGCGCGACCGCGCGCTGCATCGCGCACAGCTGCGTGCGCAGTCCTTCGAAGGCCTGGAAGGCGCGGCCGACCTGACCGCCCTGCAGGCGCGTGAGCACTGGAACCTGCGCGTGCTGGTGGCGGCCAAACAGCTGAAGTCGCGCGACCGCCGGCGCCGCGTGCGGTTGATCGGCGGCAATGCGCTGCATGGCGTGTGCGCGGCCGCTGGACTGGTGGCCATGCTGTGGCTGGCGTTGCGCGGCTTCGAGCGCGGCGCCATCGATGCCGCCTTGGCTGCGGGCCTGGTGTTCCTCACCGTGGCGCTGCTGGAACTGTGGGCGGCCATCGGGCTGGCGTGGCAGTCGTGGTTGTCCGGACGGGTGGCGGCGGTGCGGCTGGAGCAGATCGTCGATCAGCCCGCCGGTGTCGCCGAGCCGGTGAACCCGGTGCCGGTGCCCGCCGAACCGGCCACGCTCAGTGTGGAGCACGTGGCGTTCCGCTGGCCGGGGCAGGAGCGGGCATTGCTGGACGGGCTGCAGTTGCAGCTGCGCCCGGGTGATCGCATCGCCATCCAGGGCGACAGCGGCTGTGGCAAAACCACGTTGTCGTCACTGCTGCTGCGCCTGTGGGACCCCGACGCGGGGTACGTGCGCTACGGCGGCGTCGACATCCGCCAGTTCGCCCAGGCCGACTGGCACCGGCAGGTGGCATGGCTGCCGCAGAACGCGCCGGTGTTTGCGGGCAGCGTGGCCGACAATCTGCGGCTGGGTGATCCGCAGGCGACGGATGCGCAGCTGTGGCAGGTGCTGGCGGATGTGCGCCTGCGGGCCTGGGCCGAACAGATTGGCGGGTTGCAGGCGTGGGTGGGCGAGAACGGTGCCACCATGTCGGCCGGGCAGGCGCGGCGACTGGCGCTGGCGCGGGCGCTGCTGCGCGGTTCACCGATTCTGTTGTTGGACGAGCCTACGGAAGGGCTGGACGTGGACACCGCGCATGCGCTGTTGCATGACATGGTAGGGGCGCTGGGCAACCGGAGTCTGGTGATGATTACGCATGATGTGTTGCCGGAGGGCATCGTGCATCGGAGCTACCGGTTGCGGGATGGGCAGTTGCAGTAGGTGGGTAGCGCCACCGTGATCAGGTTGGGTCGCCTTGGCCCGTCGGCCGCTCACGCCGAAGCAGCGAACGCAATCGCCGCAAACCCGATGAGGTTGAGCACCATGTGCGCCAACACACAGAGGATCAGTGAGTTCCAGCGCACCCGGACCACGTACATCGCCAGCGAAAAGGTCACGAGCGACACCAGGCGGATGGGCTCCACCTGTCCGGACGCGCCCACGAAATGCATGCCCACAAACAGCACCGTTCCGATGCCTGACGCTGCAATTGCACCTACGCGTCGGCTGAGCAGGTCGAAAATAAGGCCACGGTGAAGCAACTCTTCCAGCACCGGTGCCACCAGCACGATGGCAATGAACATCGGAAGCAGGTACTCACGTGCCGCCGGAAACGCCGTCCCGGAGGAGGGAGAGGTTGCCCTCATCACGATCCGATTCCTGATCGATGGCCGGCCAAGGATCAAAGGCGGGCATGCCGCCCGTGGAAAAACGCCTCATGAAACCGGAGAGAAAAATGTGAATGGAGATGAAGACCACTCCAGGCGTCCTAAGGGCAATCCAACAGCGAGGTCGCGATGACGGAGCGAAGTTGGTCGATCTCGTCGAATCGTGGCTGGGAGTCATTCGAGTGTGAGCTTTTGAATGACCACGGCGACGATTTGCTCTGCCGCCTTACTCTGAATGGCGAATACCTGGACCGGTCACAACCCGAGTCAAATGGGGACCTCGTCGTTCCTGACTTTAAGGTATCGCTTCCGCAGACTCTTCTGAGCAGGCAATCATTGCGTGGCCTCTATATGGATCTTTTCCGATGGAGGGAGATGGGCGAGCTTTTTTCCCGAGATCTCCAGGCTGCAGGCTCTGGAGGTCAAATGCTGCGCTTATCGATTGAAGACAATCCTCGATTCATTCAAAGCGCGGGGAAGCGAGTCTTCACCATCCAATACGTGTCCGGCTTGGCCATGGCAATAACGTCCAGCTTTCTAGTTGATCAATCCTGTGTTGGTCTGGCCCTGGATGAACTGGCGCGATCTCTCGAAGTGGAGCACTAGTCGAGCTTCTGCTGAGTGTTGAGGACCGCTTCACGCTCACCGGTCGAGGGTTGGCCCTGGCGTCTGATTTTCCGATCCCGCATGGAGAGCACAACCCCGTTTTCCGTCAGCGTCGAGCATCCGTACGGTACTAGGTTGCCCGTAGAGGCGGAGCTCCGTCTTCACCACGTTCGACGTGGCGGCGACACACTGATCATCTATCTCCCTGGAATCGATACGGCTTACGTACCGATGGGCAGCAAAGTCTGGAAGGTGTAACTCGAGCCTCCGCTTCTTGGCCGGTAGCGGTCAGGGGACCAATGAGAGAAGGCTGTGGCAGTGATAAATGCGCTATTCCTAGGGCGGTAAGTCTCAAAATCTGGCCAGTTCCTCGAAAGAGATCGTCGTAATCTCTCACGCGCTCCTTCCATTTTTGCTAATCCCGCTTCAGCCAAGCGACCAGCGCCGTAAATGCAGGCGAGGGCTGCCGGCGGTTGGGATAGTAGAGGTGGTAGCCTGGGAAAGGTAAGCACCATTTATCCAATACGGGAACCAGCCTGCCCGCCGCGATATGCTCGGTGAGCATCGGTTCGGGCGCATAGGCCAAGCCTAGTCCGTCCACGGCGGCGTTGACGACGTGGGTCATGCTGTTGAACACCAGTTGGCCTTCGCCGCGTACGGTGAACTCTTTGCCGCCCTCCTCGAACTCCCAGGCGTAGATGGCACCGTTTGGACGATGCCGGATGTGCACGCATCTGTGTTGCATGATGTCGGCGGGCTTCCGCGGCTTCGGATGCTTCTTGAAGTAATCGGGAGATGCAACCACGACCAAACGCCAATCCGGCCCAACCCTGACCGCGATCATGTCCTTGCTGAGCGCCTCGCCCAGCCGGATGCCGGCGTCGAATCGTTGTTCCACCACGTTGGTGAACCCGTAGTCCACGTAGAACTCAAGCGTGATATCCGGGTACTCGGCGAGGAACCCGGCTAGCCGCGGACGGATGATGGTCTCCATGGAGTCGTCCGTGCAGGAGATCCGTAGGGTTCCGGCCGGACGGTCGCGCAAATCCCCCAGTGCCTCGACGCTGGCGCCGATGGCCTCGAAGTGCGGTGCGATGGAGTGCATCAGCCGCTCGCCCGCCTCGGTAGGGGAGACGTTGCGTGTAGTGCGTGCCAGCAGTCGGATGCCCAGGCGTTCTTCGAGTAACCGCATCGAGTGGCTGAGCGCAGAGGGAGTCACTCCCAGGCGAACGGCCGCCTTGGTGAAGCTCTGCTCCTGTGCCACTGCCAGAAAGGCCTGGAGGTCGTTGGTCTTCACAGCGCTCATGGCCAATTGTGAGCTGAATTCAGTAATGCATCAACTTTCAGCCCGCTTATCGAGGTGGCGGCCGGCGACTATCGTGGTGACCTTAGTCCCCCGAGGCCTCCGGCGCATGAAACCGAACCGTCCTGCTTGTCTGATGGTCGCGGCGATACTTGTCGGCGTGCCGGTACAGAGGGGCCATGCTCAGGAAGGAAGCGCCATGAATACTGAGTTGCACGTGGTGTCTGCCACCGTATTGGATCTCCGTCAGCAAGCCATCGTCCCGATGAGCGCCTCCGCGGCGGCCGGCGACATGGCACGCCTCCGGGATGCCGTGAATCAGGCGTTGGACGCGGGATTGAGCGTGGCCGAAGCGCGAGAGATCCTCGTGCAGGTCTACGCCTATGCGGGATTTCCGCGCAGTCTCAATGCGTTGAGCGAACTGATGAAGGTGGCAGAGGCCCGGAGGCAGCGCGGCCTTCAGGATGAAATCGGCCGCGAGCCGGGCCGGCCGATCCCCAAAGGCGACGCGTTGCTCGCTGCAGGCACGGCCAATCAGACCAAGCTGGCTGGGCGACCGGTCTCCGGGCCATTGTTCGATTTCGCACCGCAGGCAAATGAGTATTTGCGTACGCACCTGTTTGGCGACATCTTCGAGCGCGACAACCTCGATTGGCAAAGCCGTGAGTTGGCGACGGTCAGCATGCTGGCGGCCATGTCCGGGGTAGGGCCCCAGTTGCAGTCGCACATCGGTATCAGCATGAACATAGGGCTGCGCCCAGAGCAGCTGTATGGGCTGGCGGATGTTCTCGAAGCGCGCTTCGGCCTGGAGGCCGCGGAGCGCGTCCGTCTCGCCATTCAACGTCACCGGGAAGCCGGGCGCGAATGATATTCAGGCGAGGGGTTTCCTCGAGTGGCATGCATCAACTGGAGGGTTAAGTGAACAAGATGCTCATCGGCACTTTCATCAGCATGCTGACATGCGCCTTCAGTGCTGGCGCTGAGGAGGCACAGATGACGAGGCTCTCAAAGATCACCGTCGATGCAGACCATCTCCCCGCGTATCGAGCTGCTCTGGCTGAAGAAGTTCGCGCCTCCATGGCGCTTGAGCCAGGCGTGCTGTCGTTGTATGCGGTGTTTGACAAAGAAGAACCCACGCGGCTGACAATCCTTGAGATCTATGCGAGCCGGCAGGCTTACGAACAGCATGTGAAGAGTTCGCATTTCCTGAAGTACAAGAACGGGACCCTGCACATGGTCAAGTCGCTGGAGTTGGTTGATGTTGATCCTCTCTTGCCGGAACTGAAGATCAAGTAGCGGTCAGCTTGGCGTCGGGAAGTGCAATAGGCCAGGAAGCCGATTGCGGCGGAGATTGCCGGGGCTGCGTGGGGGGGCATGGAGCTTGGTTGGCCAGAATCGGCCAAGCGGGTCGCGGAGAAAGTCCGAGCCGGGCTTCGAGAACTTGATGGGGCGGCTAAGCCGCCGTCCGACAGCTAGCAGGCCAACGTCCGCTTCTGGTCGGAAGCAGACGCCCGTCGCCGAGCCAGCCTAAGTGATGCTAGCCCAAACGTGAGCCTGAGCGGAAACGCCGCTCGGACCGGTGATTTGTCCCAGTGAGGCGTGGGATGGGCCGCGCGGGTATGGATCCTCCCGGACACAAGCCTCATTTCCCGGCGTTCGTCGTACCTGACGTCGTCTTGTCGGAAATCTTGCCCGGCATTGAGATTGCCCCGCCATACTGGGGCGAGGCGCGCACGAACGCCACGGGTGAACCTCAGACCACTGCCTGAAAGGACGTTTCGACATATGAAGTTCCGGCTTCTACTTGCTCTCTCCATCCTGCCGTTCGCAGCGAACGCCATTGTCATCCGTGGCGATGTTGACGATTCGAATTACCGGATAGACCGATCGGAGTCTCCTTCGCTGGCAGATATGCCCGGCGAGGGACACGGCGTTCTCATTGCGCCGAAGTGGGTCGTCACCGCCGCACACGCCGCTCCGATGGAAGGCATGGACGCCGAGGTGATGATCAACGGCGAGGGATATAGGGTTGCCAGGGTTATCGTCCACCCTGGCTTCAAGCGCATGCCCGACGCGCTGGGTCAGGAAGCGTTGAAGACGGGCGATCCATCCAGGATTCACGCGTTTCTGGCCGGGTCGGATGACATAGCGTTGATCGAGCTGGATGCGCCGGTGGAGCACGTTGCACCGGTAGCTCTTTACCAAGGCAGCGATGAAGTTACCGAAGTCGCCATGTTTGTGGGGAAAGGGGCAACCGGCAACGGCGTTGACGGGCAAAGCGCCAGCGCCCCGCATCGTGGCGTGCTGAGGCGGGCCTACAACTCCATCACGGGCGCCAATGATCGCTATGTCTGGTATCGATTCGATCCGCCCGCAGAAGGCCTGCCGCTTGAGGGGGCGTTGGGAAGCGGGGACAGCGGCGGCCCCCTCGTTGTGCGTAAGCAGGGTGCGTGGCAACTCATTGGGCTGGGATCGTGGATCACCGCGGTTCCGGAGCACGCCTTGGAGGCGGGCTTCTATGGACAGATGGTCTACAACGTTCGCATTTCGCGGTATGTCGCTTGGATCGACAGCGTGATATGCGCTGCGGATGGCAGTGCGTGCATAGAGGCCATCCAGCGCCCTGACCATTAGAGAGTGTCGCGCCAAGCCCATCGCGAGGCCGCTACTGGCCGAAGGCGGCCGCCAGCTGATGAAGACTGGCACGAAAAAGCCCTGCATTGGCAGGGCTTTTTGTTGGGTACCGGCGCGATAGTTAAATCGTTCGATCCGATTGCGGAGAAGGACCTTTCCCCCAATCACGATCCCCTCTGGGATGGTTAAGGGTTCGCCGTAGCTTTTATTGTCGCTGGCAACGTGAATAATCTCCCTGTCGATCAAGCGCTTTATTTGCTGGGCGTTTCCCATGTGGATCAGGTAGATGCCGTCACCGTCAAACGAAGTTACGCCGCTATCTCTGAGTGCATGGCCAGGTTTAGCTTCCGGGATTATGGTCGCGGCCAATTCCCCAGCGAAATTAACTCACTCTTGAGCTCAGCCGCACGCTTGTCCGCACTAGCTAGCTCCGGCGCAGCCACACTGGGGAATCTTGCTGCAAAGGTCGGACCGGCCTTTGAGTCACCAGCAAGATATGCAAGCCGCAAATACGACATGGAGAGCGGCAAGTTCTTTAGGGCATCTGAGCTCAAGTAGATGTCTGAAGCGAGATAGAGGCCGTAGAGGTTTCCTTGCTTGGCGCCTTCAAGTGCAACACCCAGTGCCTCACGGTGCCGTTGTTCGCGCAATAGACCTTGAGCATACAGACTTGCGTCAACGGCTGACCCGCTCTTCTCGGCAGCGGCCTTCAGTTGATCCGCGCTGAAGCTGCGGGCGTTCTGGACCTGGTCAGGCGTCGGATACCCGCGCGCCTGAAGCCAAACTGCCTCTTCTTCCGTAGAGGCGACAAGCGGGTCGTTGGCGCACGTCGATGAGTCTCCCTTGCAAGAGTAGTGCTGCAGAAGAGCATTCTCACGCAGGTCGCCAAGATCGCTAGGGGCTTGGGCTACACCGGTTTTGGTTGCACTCCCCAAGCTGGGCGGAGGTTGCCCATCGGATGGCGATGATGCTGAGGTTTGATCATGCGCTTCTTCCTGGTGCGATGAGCCCAAGTACCAGAAAGATGCCCCGAGCATTACGACCGCCGCAGCTCCTGCCACTACCCATTTTGAATTAGCAGTCATTGTTCTCACCTCGCTGAACCACACGTTGCACTGCGCGTGGGCTGTGATCTTCTCGTATTTCACCGTGAGGGAATTCACTGGCGCGAACCAGTTGATCATTGTTTGCGGAATTCCTAGGTCAGCAAGAACCACGCCATTGTTGGCTAACCAGCCTTGGAAAAAGCTGGTGAACGGCATGGCGTGGCTCTACCGGGGAATCTGGTGCAGCAACCAGGCGAGGGCGCCTAGGTTGATCACGACCACTACCCAGAACACCTGCTGGAAGGAGGCTTTGCGATTCTTGTGGCGCAGCACAGATTGCGCGACCAGGGCGCCGGGCCAACCGCCGAACAACGCAAGCAGTTGCAGGATTTTTTCGGGCGTGCGTTGCTGGTCGTTCTGCGCAGCGCTCTTGTCGAACCAGTAGAACAGGAAGGTCACGGCGCTCGCACCCAGATACGCCGCTGGCAGCCACATCGGCCAGTGCATCCACGCGGTCAGCCCGGCTAGTCCGGCGAGGAACAGCAGTGCGATGGTCTTGCGAGGGAAAACGTCGCGGCCCTTCCGCTCGGTGGCAGGCGTGTTGCGCGCGCCGCCCCGCTGCAGCGCAAAGCGCACCTGCACGGCGTTGCGGCGTCCCTGGGCATCGCGTTCAACCGCATAGGTAACCACGTCGCCAAGTGCCGGCCGCCGGTCACGCGCCGCAAACGCACGGATATGCACGAAGCAACGTTCGCCCCCACCATTGGGCTGCACGAAGCCGAAGCCGCGCGCGTCGTCCCATTCGCTGAGCTTTCCCTGCAGTCGCATGTCTGTCCTTAGAGTGCGGAAAGGAACTCGCCCACGGCCGGCCCGAACCGCGCGAAATCCACTAGGAACGCATCATGCCCCTGCGGCGAATCCAGCCCGATGAAGCGCGCGTCGGCGCCACCGGCCCGCAGGCCATCGGCGATCTGCTGTTGCTGCTGGACCGGGAACAGGATGTCGGTGTTGGCGCCGATCGCCAGCGCCTTGTCCACCTGGATCTTGGCCAACCCGGCCAGCACGTCGCCGTCGGCGTATTCGGCCAGGTCGAACCAGTCCATCGACCGGCTCAGGTACAGGTAGCAGTTGGGGTCGAAGAAGCGCACGAAGCGGCGCGCGTGGCCTTCCAGGTAGCTTTCCACCTGGAACTCCAGGCCGAACGGGTCGTCGTCGGCCTGGTCCGAATCCAGCCGCACGCGGCCGAACCGGCCGTCCCATTCCAGCGCCGAGCGGTAGGTGATCACGCCCAGCTTGCGCGCCATGCGCATGCCCGATTCGGGATAGCTGTCTTCGGTGTATTGGCCGGCGTCCCACTTCGGGTCCAGGCGGATCGCTTCGCGCTGCAGCGAGCGGATGGCGATCGAGAAGGGCAACGCCTGCGCGCTGCCGGAAATGTTGATGTGGCTGCGCGCGATGCCCGGGTGCAGCAACAGCAGCGCCAGCGCGGTCATGCCGCCCATCGAGTTGCCGATCACGCAGGCCAGCTGCGTCACGCCCAGCGCGCGCACCACCTCGACGGCCGCGCGGGCGCCGTCTTCGATGGACAGCTCCGGGAACTGCAGCCGGTACAGTGCGCCAGTGGCCGGGTTGATCGTGGCCGGGCCGGTGGAGCCCTTGCAGCTGCCCAGCGAGTTCACGCAGATCACGAACCAGCGGTCGGTATCGATCGCCTTGCCCGGGCCGAGCATGCCTTCCCACCAGCCAGCGGCCGGGTTGTCGGCGTTGGCGGCGGCGTGCGCATCGGGCGACAGACCAGTGACGATGAGCACCGCGTTGCTGGCCTGCGCATCGAGGGTGCCCCAGGTTTCATAGGCCACGTGCGCGTCCAGCAGCTGGCCACCGCGCTTGAACCGAAAGGGCGAGGGCAGGGCGTGGTAACGCGTACCGGGCGGGATGAATTCAGTCATGCGCGCATTTTAGCCGGGTCGGGTCAACGTGCCGTGCCAGTGGCGGCACGCAGCATCGCGCCGGCTCGGCTCATGGTCCGGCGATCAGCAGGGGCACCGGTTCGGCACGCGGCAGCGGCACGCGTACCGCCGGCGAATCGATGTCGCCCTCCTGGCGGTTGGCCTGGCCGGAGGCAGACAACCGCGCGAACACCTCCACCTCCTTGAGCGCCGACAATGGCTGGGTGGGCATCGGGCTGTCGGCGTCGTCCAGCGTGACCCGCAGCGGCAGGTCGGCCAGCCGGTGTTTTTCCACGGCCACCGGCATCGGCGGGCCGCCGGGAATACGGGCGATCACGAAGATACTGGCATCGTCACGCAGGCGTGCGCGGGCGGCGAACGCGGGATCCAGCGCGACGGTGACGGTGAGTGCGGGTGCGGCGGTGGCCGCCGCAGACGGCGCCGCTGCGGCGGGCAGCCCGGCCTTCTCGCGGGCAATGGCGATCTGTTCGCGCAGCGCGGTAGCGGCGCCCGGATCCAGGCGCGGCAACAGTGCCTCCCAGGTGGCCGCTGCCTCGGCGTCCTGGCCGCGCTGGCGCTGCGCAATGCCGATCAGCCAGCCGGCACGCTCGCTGCCCGGCGCCAACCGCTGCGCATGGCGCAGCCACTGCAGCGCGGTGTCGTCGAACTGCTTGGCCGGGTCGGCCTGTGCGCGGGTCTGTGCGGCCTCCACCAGCAGCTCGGGCTCATCCGGGGCCAACTGCACGGCGCGGGCGAAGGCGCGGTTGGCCTCGGCCAGGTTACCCAGGGCCTGTTGCGAGCGGCCCAGCAGGGCCCAGCCGTCGGCGCGCTGCGGGTCGCGCTCCAGCGCGCGCTGCAGTTCCACCACGCCCTCGCGCAGGCTGGCTGGTTCGCCCGTGCGCGCGGTCGGCGCGGCAGCCTCTGGCGTGCCGACCAGGTAATACAGCGCCGAACCGGCCACGCCCACGGCCACCACCATCACGATGAAGGGCGCGCGCCGGCCCGTGGCGCGCAGCGGCCACAGCATCACCAGGCCGACGGCCGTGGCGACCATGGCGGCGATTGTCGGGAACCACGATCCGCTCACCAGCGCTCCTCGCTGTTGTCCATCGGCTGCAGCTGGCGGCTGCGTCGGCGCACCACCCACACCAGTACGCCAGCGCCGCCCAGCAGCAGCACGGCCGGGCCGAACCACAACAGGCTGTTGCGGGCGTCCATCGGTGGGCGGTACAGCACGAACGCGCCGTAGCGGTCGACCAGGAACTGCTTGATCTGCGCGTCGTCGCGGCCCTGCTGCATCAGGGTGAGCACTTCACGGCGCAGGTCGTGCGCGATCTGCGCGTTGGAATCGGCCAGCGACTGGTTTTGGCACTGCACGCAGCGCAGTTCGGCCGCCAGTGCATGGAAGCGCGCCTCTTCGGCGGCGTCGCGGTAGTGCAGCGGCGTCGGGTCGGACACCGCCTGCGCGCTGGCTATGGCCGGTAGCAGTGCCGCAGCGGCCAGCAGGCCACCGAGCAGCAGCGCGGGCAGCTTACGGCGCGGCAGGCAGCGTGGTCTGGGCATTGGCATGGCTGCGCTCCACCTTGTCCAGTTCGGGAATCAGCTGGGTGTCCACCACCCGCTGGGTGAGGGCGCCGCTGTACTTCCAGCGCACCACGCCACTGGCGTCCACCAGGAAGGTTTCCGGCGCGGCGGTGACGCCCCAGTCGATCGCGGTGCGGCCTTCGATGTCGGCCAGCACCAGCACGAACGGGTTGCCCAGCTGTTCCAGCCAGCGCAGGGCGTCGGCCGGTTCATCTTTCCAGTTGTAGCCGATCACGCGTACGCGCTTGGTTTCGGCAAAGCGGGTCAGCACCGGGTGTTCTTCCCGGCAGGCCGCGCACCAGCTGCCCCACACATTCAGTACGTACGGCGCGCCGCGCAGTTCATTGCTGCTGACCTTGATGGTGGGGTCGTGCAGCACCGGCAGGGTGAAGGCCGGGGCGGGCTTGCCGATCAAGGCCGACGGCAGCACGTCGCGGTCGGGCGCGCCGGACTTCATCACCCCGTACACCATCAGCCCCAACAGCCCGAAGAAGAACAGCACGCCGATGACGATGGCCACGGGCGGCAGGGGGCGGGAAACGGGACGCGGATCGGACACGGGGGAACTCCAGGACTCAGGGACGGCGGAAACGGCGGTCGGCGGCTGTGACGAAACCGCCCAGGGCCATCAGCAGTGCGCCCAGCCAGATCCAGCGGACGAACGGTTTGATGTGCACGCGCACCGCCCAGGCATTGTTGCCCAGCGGCTCGCCCAGCGCCACGTACACATCGCCAGTGAGGCGTGCATGGATGCCGGCCTCGGTCATCATCTGGCCGCCACTGGCGTAGGCGCGTTTTTCCGGGTGCAGCAGGGCCAGCTCGCGGTCGTTGCGCAGAACGCGCATATGGCCGCGGTCGGCGGTGTAGTTGGGGCCCTGTTGATGGTCCACGCCCTCGAAGCGCACTTCATACCCGGACAGCTGCAGCGATTGGCCCGGCGACAGCGCTACCTCGCGCTGCACGTTCAGCGCTTCCACCAGCAGGGCACCGGCCAGGAACACCGCCACGCCGCCATGGGCCAGCAGCATGCCGACCATTTCGGCGGTGAAGCGGCCATTGCCACGCAGCCGGCTCCACACAAAGCGCGCGGTCCCGAAGGCGACCCAGGCGGCGGCGGTCACACCGGCCGCGGTCTTCAGCGCGCCCTGCGGGGCCATGAAGTAGGCGATGGCGCCCAGCAGCAGCGCCAGCGCCGCCCACGGCGCCAGCATCGCCAGCGCGCGCGAAGCCTGGTCGCGTTGCCAGTTCACCAGCGGGCCGAACGGCAGCAGCGCCACCAGCGGCGCCATCAGCAGCAGGAACAGGGTGCCGAAGTAGGGCGGGCCGACCGACACCTTGCCCAGCCCCAGCGCATCGGCCAGCAGGGGGTACAGCGTGCCCAGCAGCACCATCGCGCACGCCGCGGCCAGCAGCAGGTTGTTGGCCAGCAGCAGGGTTTCGCGCGAGGTGGCCATGAAGCCGCGGCGCGGGTCGTCGTTGCCCAGCGCACCGGCGCGCAGCGCGTACAGCAGCAGTGCGCCGCCGATCACCAGGGCCAGGAAAATCAGGATGAAGGTGCCGCGCGTGGGATCGGCGGCAAACGAATGCACGCTGGTAAGCACGCCCGAGCGGACCAGGAAGGTGCCCAGCAGCGACAGCGCGAAGGCGGCGATGGCCAACAGCAGCGTCCAGCTGGCGAAGCTGCCGCGCTTTTCCGTGACTGCCTGCGAGTGGATCAAGGCCGCGCCGGCCAGCCACGGCAGGAAGCTGGCGTTTTCCACCGGGTCCCAGAACCACCAGCCGCCCCAGCCCAGTTCGTAGTACGCCCACCAGCTGCCCAGCGCGATGCCGAGAGTGAGGAAGCCCCACGCCACGTTGGTCCACGGCCGGGTCCAGCGCAGCCAGCGCGCATCCACGCGGCCTTCCAGCAGCGCGGCGATGGCGAAGGCGAACGGCACTGCGAAGCCCACGTAGCCCAGGTACAGCATCGGCGGGTGGATGATCAGGCCCGGGTCCTGCAGCAACGGATTGAGGTCGTGGCCTTCCAGGGGCGCCGGCAGCAGCCGCGCGAACGGGTTGGAGGTGAAGATCAGGAAGGCCAGGAAGCCGACGCTGATGATGCCCAGCACGCCCAGGACGCGCGCCAGCACCTGCACCGGCAATTGCCGCGACCACCGCGCAACGGCGCCATTCCACAGCGCCAGCACCAGCGCCCACAGCAGCAGCGAGCCTTCATGGGCGCCCCACACGGCGGAGTAACGGTAGGCCAGTGGCAGCAGCGAGTTGGAGTTTTCGGCGACGTAGCGCACCGAGAAATCCTGGGTGACGAACGCCGCGGTGAGCACGCCGAACGCGCCCAGCAGCAGCGCCAGCTGCGCGTACGCGGCCGGCCGGGCCACCGCCATCCACGCCGCGTAGCCACGCTGGGCGCCCCACAGCGGCAGCACCGCCTGCAGCACCGCCACCACCAGCGCCGTTACCAGCAGGATCTGCCCCAGTTCGGGCAGCACTCAGCGCACCGCCGGTGCGGTCACCGGTACATCGTGCTTGGTATGCGCCTGGCCCATCTTGTCGGCTACTTCCTTGGGAATGTAGTTTTCGTCGTGCTTGGCCAGCACTTCATCGGCAATGAAGCGGCCGTCCTGCAGGCGGCCGCTGGCCACCACCGAGGTGCCTTCGCGGAACATGTCCGGCAGGATCCGCGAGGTGCTCACCGGCAGCGTGGCATCGCCATCGGTGACCACGAAGTGTGCTTCCAGCGAGCCTTCCGCGCGCTGGAACGACCCCTTGACCACCATCCCGCCCAGGCGGAACCGCGACTGCGGATCCACGTCGCCACGCAGCACTTCGGCCGGCGTGTACAGGTAGGCGATATTGCGCTGCAGGGCGAAGGCCACCAGCGTGGTGGCCAGGCCGGAGGCCAGCAACAGCAGCAACACCCACACCATCCGGCGGCGCTGCGCCGGGGTCATCGGCTGAGCTCCGTGGCCAGCGGGGCGTCGGGCTGTGGCTTGGCGCGTGCGTGCAGCCGTTGCTGGCGGCGCGTGGCCTGGCGCCGGGCCAGGCGAAGGCGCAGCCAGGACCCGAACGCGTCGCAGGCCAGGACCAGCACGAACACCGCGAAGGCGCCAATGATGAAGGGCAGGTGGGTCATCGCGGAAGCTCCTGTACTGTGCCGGCGTCGAGCGGCGCGAAACGCTCGCCCACCCACGCCTTGCCTGCCTCGCGGGCCAGGTTGTCGGCACGCGCCTTGGCCAGCAGCGAGCCGGCGAACCACAGCTTGGTGCCCACCACCATCCACCACAGCGGCGCAATCAGCTCGGCGCGGACGGCGTTGTCACCGAACACGTTGATCGACTGGCGCTGGTGCAGGCCGCCCCACCAGTCCACCGAATAGCGGATCACCGGCAGCAGTGCCACCCCCACGATCGCCAGCAGCCCGGCCGCACGCGCGGCGCTGCGGCGGTCTTCGATGGCGTGGTACAGCCCGATCACGCCCAGGTACAGGAACAGCAGGATCAGTTCACTGGTCATGCGCGGGTCCCAGTCCCACCAGGTGCCCCAGGTGGACTTGCCCCAGATGCTGCCGGTGAGCAGGGTGATCAGGGTGAAACCGGCGCCCATCGGCGCGCAGGCCATGGCCAGGATCTCGCAGACCTTGATCCGCCAGACCAGCGCGATGGCCGAATACAGTGCCATCAAGGCGAACACGAACAGGCTCATCCACGCGCTGGGCACATGGATGTAGATGATGCGGAAGGCGTCGCCCTGGCTCTGCTCCGGCGGTACGACGAACAGACCCTGCCACAGTCCGATCAGCAGCACCGGCAGGGCGGCCACGTAGAACACGCGCGACCAGCGCGCGGCGAAGCGGTCGAAGATGGGCGGCGATGCGACGTGGTGGAACCAGCGGACGAGAGTGTGCATGCAGCGGTAGCTATCCAGCCTAGGGCGACGATTCAACGGACGTGGAGCGGCGTGTTGAACGGTGACGCTGTAAACGGTGTGGCGGTGGACGACTGCTCAATTCAACGATATCCGGATGGCCGCGGCGGTGGCCAGCGGTGCAAGCACCAGCGCCACCACCAGCCCGGCGCCCAGCAACAGCAGCGCCCCCACCGGATCCTGACCGCGTGCGGCGGCCCCGACACTGCCTGCACCGAACACCAGCACCGGTACGTACAGCGGCAAGGCCAGCAACGCCACGAGAATACCAGAGCGCCGGATGCCCACGGTCAGCGCGGCAACCACGCCGCCGATCAGGCTGAGCAACGGTGTTCCCAGCAGCAACGATGCCAGCAGGATGGGCAGTTGGTCATGCGGCAGATGCAGCATTTCCGCCAGCAACGGGCTGACCACGATCAGCGGCAGGGCGGTGGTGGCCCAATGCAGCAGCACCCGCACCAGCACCAGCCAGGCCAGCGGCACCGGCGCCAGAAGCCACTGCTCCAGCGAGCCGTCCTCGGCGTCGCTGCGGAACATGGAATCCAGCGCCAGCTGGCCGGCCAGCAGCACCGCCAGCCACAGCACCGCCGCGCCCACCTGCGCCATCAGCTGCGGCTCGCGGCCCAGCGCCAGGGCGAACAGCACCACCACCAGCACGGCGAACATCAGCGGCTGCAGGGCATCGCCGCGGCGCCGCCACAGCAGGCGCAGGTCGCGCCGGGCCAGCGCCCGCGCGGTCTGCCACAGGCCCGGTTCGGTACCCGGCGCGATCATGCGGCACCCCCTTGTGGTGCCGGGCTCTGCCCGGCAGACGCTGAAACCTCCCCCGCAGGCGACAGCCGCAGCAGCCGCGTCTGTACCGGCGGCGCGGCGTAGGCGCCGTGGGTGGTCACCAGGGCAGCACCACCGCTGCGCAGGTGCGCGGAAATCATCCGGTTCACCAGGTTGATGCCGTCCAGGTCGAGGTTGGCGTAGGGTTCGTCGAGCAGCCACAGCGGGGCCGGCGACAGCCAGATCCGGGCCAGCGCCAGGCGCCGCTTCTGCCCGGCCGAGAGCTGGCGCACCAAGGTGTCTTCATAGCCGGCCAGTCCGACGATGGCCAGCGCGTTGCCCGGCATCTGGCGCGTGCGCCGCCCGTGCAGGCCGCACAGGAAATGCAGGTTCTCCAGCGTGTCCAGATCGGCCTTCAGCGCCGGCAGGTGGCTCAGGTAGGCCACGAACCGCGCGCGCTCCTTGTGCCCGGCGGCCCGCCCGTCGATCTGCACCTGCCCGGCATCGGCGCGCAGCAGGCCGGCCAGCACCCGCAGCAGGGTGGTCTTGCCGGACCCGTTGTCGCCCTGCACCAGCAGCGCTTCACCGGCGTCGATGTGGAAATCGAGCGGGCCGAACACCGGCTCATCGTTGCGACTGAAGGCAAGGCCTTGGGCGGCCAGCAACGGAGGAGCGTTCAAAGGGCGGTCTTTGCGGCGGAAGGGGCGGTCATTGTATCGGGGGTTTTGCGTACACTGGCCTTTCCCCCTTTTCTTCTTTCCGGCCGATGCAACCGCAAACCAAGCTGCCCAAGGTGGGCACCACCATTTTCACCGTGATGTCCCAGCTGGCTGCCGAGCATGGCGCCGTGAACCTGGGGCAGGGGTTTCCGGATTTCTCCGCGCCGCAGCGCCTGCTGGATGAAACCATCAAGGCCATGCAGGGCGGCTTGAACCAGTACCCGCCGATGACCGGGGTGGCGCCGCTGCGCCAGGCCATCGCGCAGAAGTCGCTGGATCTGTACGGCGCGCAGGTGGACCCGGACGCGGAAATCACCGTGACCAGCGGCGCCACCGAGGCGATCTTCAACGCCATCCACGCCGTGGTGCGCCCGGGCGAGGAAGTGATCGTGCTGGACCCGGCGTACGACTGCTACGAGCCGGCCATCGACCTGGCCGGCGCGCGCGCGGTGCACGTGCCGCTGGACCCGCAGACCTTCGCGGTGGACTGGGACCGCGTGCGCGCGGCGATTACCTCGCGTACCCGCCTGCTGATGGTCAACACCCCGCACAATCCGTCCGGTGCGATGCTGAGTGCCGACGACATGCAGGCGCTGGCCGATGTGTTGCGCGGCACCGGCATTTACCTGATTTCCGATGAGGTGTACGAGCACATCATCTACGACGGCCGCCGCCACGAATCGGCACTGCGCTACCCGGAACTGCGCGAACGCGCGTTCGTGATCTCCAGCTTCGGCAAGACCTACCACTGCACCGGCTGGAAGATCGGCTATGCGATCGCACCGCCGGCGATGAGCGCCGAGTTCCGCAAGGTCCACCAGTACAACACCTTCACCAGCTTCGGTCCGGCCCAGTACGGCTTTGCCGCGATGATCCGTGACGAGCCCGAGCACCATCTGGAACTGGGCGCGTTCTACCAGGCCAAGCGCGACCGCTTCCGCGACCAGCTGCTGACCACCCGCCTGACCCCGCTGCCGGTGCCGGGCGGTTACTTCCAGCTGGTGGATTACTCGGCGATCAGCGATCTGCCCGACCACGAGTTCGTGAAGTGGCTGACGATCGAAAAAGGCGTGGCCGCGATCCCGTTGTCGCCGTTCTATGAAACCGCACCGGTCGGGCAGCGCCTGGTGCGGCTGTGCTTTGCCAAGAACGACGCCACGCTGGATGCGGCGATCGAACGCCTGCAGGTGCTGTGATGGCTACCCCCGTCGAACGTGGTGACCTGCGCGTCTCCCTGGTCCAGGGCGATACCCGCTGGCACGACCCGGCTGGCAACCGCGCGTACTACGGCGCGCTGCTGGCCCCGCTGGCCGGGCAGACCGACCTGGTGATCCTGCCGGAGACCTTTACCAGTGGCTTCTCCAACGAGGCCATCGACAAGGCCGAAGGCATGGACGGCCCGACCGTGGCCTGGATCCGCGAGCAGGCGGTATTGCTGGGCGCGGCGGTCACCGGCAGCGTGCAGCTGCGGGTGGGGCAGGGCGTGTACAACCGTTTGCTGTGGGCCACGCCCGACGGCGAGCTGCAGCATTACGACAAGCGCCATCTGTTCCGTTACGGCAACGAGCACCTGCGCTACGCGGCCGGCAACGAGCGCCTGAGCGTGGAATGGAAGGGCTGGCGGATCAATCCGCAGGTCTGCTACGACCTGCGTTTCCCGGTGTTCTGCCGCAACCGCTTCGATGTGGAGCGCCCGGGCGAGCTGGACTTCGACCTGCAGATCTTCGTGGCCAACTGGCCGTCGGCACGCGCGTATCCGTGGCGTACGCTGCTGCGTGCACGTGCGATCGAAAACCTGTGCTTCGTGGCGGCGGTCAACCGGGTGGGCGTGGATGGCAACGACCTGCACTATGCCGGCGACAGTGCGGTGATCGACTTCCTCGGCCAGCCGCAGGTGGAAGTGCGCGAGGTCCAGCAGGTGGTCACCACCACCATCTCGGCGGCGGCATTGGCCGCGCACCGCGCACGCTTCCCGGCGATGCTCGATGCCGATGCGTTCACTCTGGACGGCCCGGTCGACGCTGGCTGAACGATGGCCTGACGGCGGCGTGTGGCCTCATCCGGGTCACACGCGGCCACTGCTAGATTCGCCTCGTCACCCACTGAGTACGAGCGGATCGCATGAAGAAGTTCTCCCTGGTTTTGATCGCGCTGGCCGGCCTCTCGACGGCCTCGGCCGCCCAGGCAGCCGGCAACATCGACTGCGAGCTGCACTACAACCTGGCCGGCTGGTCGGTGCTGTACAAGACCGCATCGGGCACCGGCACCATCAGCTGCGACAACGGCGCGCGCATTCCGGTGAAGATCACCGTCAAGGGCGGCGGGCTGACCGTGGGCAAATCCAAGATCGTCGACGGCAAGGGCAAGTTCTCCGGCGCGTATTCGGTCAACGACCTGATCGGCTCCTACGCCTCGGTGGAAGCCCATGCGGGCGCCGACAAATCCAGCAATGCGCAGGTCATGACCAAGGGCGATGTGTCGCTCGCGCTGGCCGGTACCGGCAAGGGCTGGGACCTGGGCGTGGGCCTGGGCAAGTTCACTATCGAGCGCCGCTGACGGTAGAGCCACCCCATGGGTGGCTGCATCACTGTTCGGCATTACGTGCAGCCCCCGGTGAGGTGGCTCTACCGGAGGCGAGCGGCATGACGCGCGGTCAGACCCCATAAAAAAACCCCGGCCGAAGCCGGGGTTTTTTGATCTCAGGGTGTCAGTGATCAGCCGCCGCGCGGGCCGCCGCCACGGTGACCGCCGCCGCCCGGACCGCGGCTGCCGCCGGGCCGACCGCCCGGGCCGCCGGGACCCCGACCACCGGGACCGCCCGGGCCACGGTTGCCGCCCGGGCCACCCGGACCGCGATTGCCGCCGGGACCACCGGGGCCGCGCGCATTGGCGCCGGGACCACGCGCACCGGGACCGCCCGGACCACGATTGCCACCTGGACCACCCGGACTGCGGTTACCCGCCGGACGCGCGCTGCCGTACGGGCTGCTGCCCGGATTGGCGTGGTCGGACGGGAAGCTCGGGGCATTGCCCGGATGGCCGTACGGATGACGCGACGGGCCCTGGCCGCTCTGGCCACCGCGGTTGCCACCGGCACCGGCGCCGGCCGGACGGCCCTGGCCACCGTAGCCGCCACGGCTTTCGCCACCGCGGTTGTCGCCGCCGTAACCACCGCCACCGCCGCCGTAGCCGCCACGGCCTTCAGCGCCGCCGCCGTAGCTGCCGCGACCCGGGCCGCCTGCGCCGCCCGGACCCTTCGGCTTGCCGTACGGACGGCCCTGGCCACCGGCACCTGCGCCGGCACCCGGACCCCGCGCACCCGGACCACGGGCTGCGCCCGGGCCTGCATTGCGGTGGTTGCTCGGGCCGGTGCTGACACCGTCCGGCACGTACCAGCTGCGGAACGCGGCCGGGTTGCCTTCGGGCAGGGCACGGTTGCCCTTGTCCGGGCGCGCCTTGAACGGACGCTGCGACTGCTTGGCCGCCGCTTCACCGCTGACCGTCAGGCCACCCTTGAAGCCGCCGCCCTTGCCGCCGCGACCACGGCCGCGCTCTTCGCGCACGTTGTCGAAACGACGCAGCTCGCGGCCTTCGTCGGCCGAGTTGTGGCCGTTGACGTAGGCATTGCCACGGCCACCCTCGCGCGACACGCGCACGGTGGTCTTGGCGGCGCGACGCTGGCCGATCACCGGCTGCAGGGTCAGTGCCGACGGCGCGCCTTCTTCCAGCTTCAGTTCTGCGCGCAGCGCTTCAACCTGCTTGGCCGGCAGTTCCACCGACTGGCCGCGCAGCAGTTCGCGCGGCAGGCTGACCTTGCCGTAGCGGGTGCGCTTCAGGCGGCTGACCTGGCAGCCCTGCGATTCCCACAGGCGGCGCACTTCGCGGTTGCGGCCTTCCTTGACAACCACGCGGAACCAGTCGTGCGAGTCGGTGCCGCCGATGCGTTCGATCTCGTCGAACTTGGCCGGGCCGTCTTCCAGCGCCACGCCACGGGCGAGGCGGTCGACGATGTTGTCGGGCACCTTCTCTTCGCCTTCCGGGGCGCGCACGCGCACCACGTACTCGCGCTCGACCTCGTAGGAGGGGTGCATCATCGCGTTGGCCAGCTCACCGTCGGTGGTTGCCAGCAGCAGGCCGGTGGTGTTGATGTCCAGGCGGCCGATCGCGATCCAGCGCGCGCCCTTGAGGGCAGGCAGCGCTTCGAACACGGTCGGGCGACCTTCGGGGTCTTCGCGGGTGGTTACTTCGCCTTCCGGCTTGTTGTAGGCCAGCACGCGCGAGGTTTCGGTCAGCGCGGTAGCCACGAAGCCGCGGCCGTCCAGCTCGACCTTGTCGCCGCTCTTGATCGACTGGCCGGTCTGCGCGACTTCGCCGTTGACCTTGACCAGGCCATCGGCGATGCGCTGCTCCAGCGCGCGGCGCGAACCGAGCCCGGCCTGGGCCAGCACCTTGTGCAGGCGTTCTTCCAGCTTGGGCTGGTCGGTGGCGGTTTCGCGCTTGAGCGAAAGCTTGTTCAAAGACGGCTTGCGGGGGGTGTCACTCATTTACTTGGCTCCGGCCGGCAACGGGTGCGTCGGCCTCTGGTTCGGGATCGGCTTCGTCAACAGCCACGGTCGTCTTCGCGACGGCGTTGTTTTCGGTTTCGTTCTGGGGCGCCGCGCGCTCGCCCGGCGCGGTATCGGGTTCGCCATCAGGGGCGGTCATTCCAGCGTCGTCGTCGCGGGGCGGCAACGGCGCTTTGGATTCGGTGTCTGCAGCGGTATCGGTGGTGGGCGCGCGCCCGCCATCGGGTGAATTGTCCTGCGATTCGTCTTCACCTGCCAGTGGCGGGGTGTCGTCGTTTGCTGCGTCCCCGTCCAGCTCGGCGTCGGGGGTGGCGGCGCCAGCGGCCAGGCGACCGGCCGGCTGGCCATCGCGGTCCAGCGGCAGCTGCGGTTCCAGCTCGCCCAGGTCGCGCAGCTCGGACAGCGGCGGCAGTTCGTCCAGGCGCTTGAGCCCGAAGTAGTCCAGGAAGCCCTTGGTGGTGCCGAACAGGGCCGGCTTGCCGGGTACGTCGCGGTGGCCGATCACGCGGATCCACTCGCGCTCTTCCAGCGCCTGGATGATGTTGCTGCTGACCGCCACGCCACGCACCTGCTCAATTTCGCCGCGGGTGATCGGCTGGCGGTAGGCGATCAACGCCAGGGTTTCCAGGGTGGCGCGGGTGTAGCGGGTCTTGCGTTCTGTCCACAGCCGGGCGATGTAGCCGTGCACTTCATTGGTGACCTGGAAGCGGAAGCCGGAGGCCACCTCCACCAGTTCCACGCCGCGCTCGGCGCAGCCGTCGCGCAGCAGTTCCAGTGCGCGCTCGATGCTGCCCGGCGGCGCCGGTTCCTCTTCCGGGAACAGGCCCTGCAGCTGCGCCAGGGTCAGCGGCTGGCTGGAGGCCAGCAGCGCCCCTTCGACAATACGGTTGATCAGCGATTGATCCATGCGTGGGTCGGGTGCTCAGTCGGATGCGTTGGCGGCGTCGGCGTCATCGAATTCGCTGTTGAACTGCAGCGGTTCGTTGGTGTTGCCGGCAGCCAGGGATTTGACGTAGATCGGCGCCAGCGGCGCTTCCTGGACGATGTCCAGCAGCTGCTCCTTGGCCAGTTCCAGCAGGGCCAGGAAGGTCACCAGGACGCCCAGCTTGCCTTCTTCGGCGGTGAACAGCGATTCAAACCGGTAAAACTGGCCATCTTCCAGCCGCCCCAGCACGTCGCCCATGCGCTGGCGCACGCTCAGGGCCTCGCGCTTGATCGCGTGGCCGGTGAACAGCTCGGCGCGCTTGAGCACGTCGTGCAGCGCCATCAGCATTTCCTTCAGGTCCACCGGCGGCGGCAGCTTCACTGCGGCGCGGTCGGGCACGAAGGCATGTACCGGGGTGGTGTCGCGGTCCTGCCGGGGCAGGGCGTCGATATCTTCGGCAGCCTGTTTGAAGCGTTCGTACTCCTGCAGCCGGCGCACCAGCTCGGCGCGCGGGTCGGCTTCCTCGCCCTCGACGCTGGGCGGTCGCGGCAGCAGCATCCGCGACTTCACTTCGGCCAGGATCGCCGCCATCACCAGGTACTCGGCCGCCAGTTCGAAGCGCAGCTCCTGCATGACGTTGATGTACTCGACGTACTGGCGGGTGATCTCGGCCACCGGGATGTCCAGAATGTCCAGGTTCTGCCGGCGGATCAGGTACAGCAGCAGGTCCAGCGGGCCTTCGAAGGCATCGAGGATGACTTCCAGCGCGTCCGGCGGAATGTACAGGTCCTGCGGAATCTGCAGGACCGGTTGACCATGCACCACGGCCAGCGGCATTTCCTGCTGCTGTGGGGCGGTCGGCCGGATTTGCGGGTTCGCGTCGAGCGCGAGTTCGGAGGTCATCAAGAGTGATGTCAGTATTGCAACGGACCGGTCGCCGCACCCTCAGCCGTTCCGGAACGCCCGGCGGCAGGATGGCAAGCCATGACACGCCTGGGTCGGCGCGGTTCCACACTTCAAACAGCAAGGCGCGCCGCGACGGGCAGCGACAGAACTACGGGGAGGTCGTCTACGTGTACTGGTGTGGGGCAGCGGGTCGATCGTCGGGTGGCGGTGAAGCCGTCTACCGGCGGGGCTGCTGCGTCCAGCCACGTGCAATGGAGTCAAGAGTACGGGTTCAGCCCGGCAGTGTCCAGCGAGCCGGGCTAGAATCGTCCGGTTCGTTTAGCTGAGCCTTGGGAGTTGCCTGTGTGGTATGTGATTGAAGGCTATGACGGTGCCGACGTGTTGGCAGCCCGGATGGCGGTGCGCGGCGCGCATCTGGCCCGTTTGACCGCCCTGCGCGATGAGGGCCGGCTGCTGCTGGCCGGGCCGTGCCCGGCGATCGACAGCGAAGACCCGGGCCCGGCCGGGTTCAGCGGCAGCGTGGTGATCGCCCAGTTCGATTCGCTGGCGCAGGCCCAGGCCTGGGCCGACGCCGACCCCTACGTGGACGCCGGGGTCTACACCCGCGTGCAGGTGCGCCCGTTCCGCAAGGTCCTGCCGTGACCCGGGTCGAGCAGATCCGCGCGGCCCTGCAGCAGGCCCTGGACCCGCAGCTGCTGGAGGTGGAGGACGACAGCCACCGCCACGCCGGCCATGAGGGCGCGCGCGATGGCCGCGGCCATTTCAATGTGCACATTGTCAGCGCCGCCTTCGAAGGCAAGCTGCCACTTGCGCGCCACCGGGCGGTCTATGCCGCCTTGGGCACCCTGATGGACACCGATATCCACGCGCTGTCCATCCGCGCCGAGGCACCGGCCAAAAACGGCTGAAAGCCTTGTCCTGCCTTGTCCTGGTCAGTCCAGGACAGGGCCCCTGAAGACACGCTCATGTTACCGGCGGACGACATTGGCCTAACGTAGTGTTTACATTCAGGATTGAAAACGCTTACATTCCGCGCCAAGCCCCAGATCTCTAAGCCGTGGAGGGCGGCGAAGTGAACAAGGCAGCCATCACAATCAAAGATGTAGCCCGCGAAGCCCGGGTCTCCGTGGCCACGGTGTCGCGTGCGCTCAATGGACATGAAAATGTCGCCGAACCGGTCCGCAAGCTGGTGCTGGAGGTCGCTGCGCGCCTGCGCTACACCCCGCATGCCGCCGCGCGGAGCCTGAGCAGCCGGCGCACCAACACCATCGGTGTGGTGCTGCCTGACCTGTACGGCGAATTCTTCTCCGAGCTGATGCGTGGCATCGACGGGGTCGCCCGCGAGCGCCGCCAGCATCTGCTGGTGTCCAGCTACCACGGCGACCAGGAGCAGCAGGGCGCGGCACTGCGTGCCATGCGCGGTCGTGTGGACGGGCTGCTGGTGTTGTCGCCGTATGCGGAAAGCCCCGGCTTCCTCACCGACAACCTGCCGCAGGCGCTGCCTACGGTCCTGATCAATACCTACCTGCCCGAGCAGGATCATCCGGTGCTCAGCATCGATGACCATGCCGGCGCGATGGCGATGACCCGCCATCTGCTCGATGTCGGCCACCGCCGCATTGCCTTCATTTCCGGTCCGGACCTCAACTTCGACGCGCGTGAGCGCCTGCGCGGTTTCCGCGATGCGCTGGCCGCGTCCGGTACCGACGCGGTGGGCATCGAGTTGCCCGGTGACTTTGACGAAGCCTCCGGCCATCGCGCTGGACAGGAGTTGCTGGCAGCCGGCGCGCTGCCCGATGCGGTGTTCGCCGCCAACGACATGATGGCGCTGGGCTGCCTGTATGCGTTCGCGCAGGCAGGCGTGCGGGTGCCGGCCGATGTCGCCCTGGCGGGCTTCGATGACATTCCGCTGGCGCGTTTCGTTCACCCCTCCTTGACGACGATGCAGGTGAGTATCGCCGACCTCGGCGATAAGGCGATGACGCGTCTGTTGCAGTTGATGGACGGCAACAACACGGAAGCGGCCGGTGACAAGCAGACGCTTGTGCCGCGCCTGATCGTGCGTGATTCGTGTAGGTCACGACCGATGGTCGTGACGCCTTTGCTGTAAATCACGACCGTTGGTCGTGACGCATTCAAACCACGCTGTAAAAAAAACGACAGGGGCCGCAAAGACGGCCACCACCACCCGGAGATTTACATGACGTATTCCAATCACCGCAACCGTGCACCGGCGCGCAGCCTGCTGACCAGTGCACTGGTTACCTGCCTGATGCTGGGCGCTGCACCGTCCCTGATGGCGCAGTCGGCCACCTCCTCGCTGCGCGGCCAGGTGGCCCAGGCCGAGGCCGGCACCGAAGTGACCGCCACCAACCTGGCCAGCGGCACCGTGCGCCGTGCCACCACCCGCGCCGACGGCAGCTACTCGCTGATGGGCCTGGACCCGGGCACCTATGACGTGGTGGCCAATGGCCAGACGCAGAAAGTGACGGTGACCGTGGCTTCGACCGCGACGCTGAACTTCAGCGGCGCGCCGGCCAACGGCGGCACTGCCAACGCCACCAACCTTGACACCGTCAACGTCGTGGCCCCGACCCTGCTGCAGGAAGTGCGTACGTCCGAAGTGGGCAAGACGGTGAGCCTGCAGCAGATCCAGACCACCCCGCAGGTGTCGCGCAACTTCCTGGAGTTCGCCGACGCGGTGCCGGGCATGATCTTCACCCGCGATGCCAAGGGCAACACCTCGCTGCGCGGCGGTGCCACCAATGCCGACGGCACCAACGTCTACATCGACGGCGTGGGCCAGAAGAGCTACGTCAAGGGCGGCGGCGTGGCCGGCCAGTCCGGCAGCGCCGGCAACCCGTTCCCGCAGCTGGCCATTGGCGAATACAAGGTCATCAGCGGCAACTACAAGGCCGAGTACGGCCAGGTGTCGAGCGCGGCCGTGACCGCGGCCACCAAGTCCGGTACCAACGAGTTCAAGGGTGAAACCTTCTACCGTTACACCAACGAAGACATGCGCGCCAAGACCCCGGCCGAGCGTCAGTACGGCCAGACCAAGGAAGCCTCGGCCGAGAAGGAATACGGCTTCGCGTTGGGTGGCCCGATCATCCAGGACAAGGCCCACTTCTTCGTGACCTACGAAGCCAAGCGCTTCGATCTGCCGGTCACCATCGCGCCGGAAGGTTCGGTCACCAACCGCATCGGCCTGCTGCCGGGCGACGCCGCTGCCGGCCTCGGCCCGGCCAGCCAGCCGTTCGAGCAGGACCTGATCTTCGCCAAGATCGACTTCGAACCGACCGACAACGATCGCATCGAGCTGACCTTCCAGGACCGCGACGAGACCCAGCAGCAGTTCAGTGGCCAGACCGCGCCGGAAGCCGGCCGCGAAGTGGTCAACACCGACCGTCGTTACGCGCTGCGCTGGAACCACAGCGGCGAGCGTTACTACAACGAATTGATGGTCACCCATGAAGATTCGTTCAACAACCCGACCCCGCTGACCCTGGCCAACGGCATCACCTACACCGCACCGGACGGCACCGACGACCGCACCCTGGTGAAGATCGGTGGCGCCTCGGCACTGGATTCGCAGGTGAAGGGCCAGAAGGGCTGGGCGATCGAAGACAACCTGACCCTGGACGGCATCCAGTGGATGGGCGACCACACCATCAAGATGGGTGCCAAGTACAAGGAAATCGATCTGTACGCCTCCGATGCGGCGCAGATCAACCCGACCTTCACCTATACCCTGGGTGACGCGGACTTCCCGTCGGACATCCCGTACAAGGCGCAGTTCGTCAAGCCGGTGAACGGTGTGTCGGGCGTGTCCGGCGAAGTGCGTTCGAAGTCCAAGCAGATCGGCCTGTTCATCCAGGACGACTGGCAGGTCAACGACCACCTGCAGCTGAACATCGGCCTGCGCTGGGACTACGAAAAGACCCCGGCCTACCTGGACTTCGTGACCCCGCAGGCCGTGGTCGATGCGATCTACTCGCAGGACCCGCGCGCTGCCGCTGGCCAGACCTTCGCCGATACGCTGGCGCTGGGTGGGCTGGACATCAGCAACTACATCAGCAACGGCCACAACCGCAAGGCGTTCAAGGATGCCTGGCAGCCGCGTCTGGGCTTCTCGTATGACATCAACGCCGACGAGCAGCACGTGATCCACGGTGGTGCCGGCCGTTCGTATGACCGCGACCTGTTCGACAACCTGCAGCTGGAAACCACCAAGCTGGCCCTGCCGCAGCCGACCATCTACTTCCGCAACCCGGCCACCGGCACCTGCATCAACGGCCAGGCCGCCTGCTACAACTGGGATCCGAACCTGCTCAACGGCATCGGCAACCTGCAGGCGCTGGTCGGCTCGACCAGCAATTCCGGTCTGGAAGTGGACCTGTTGAACAACAACCTGAAGGCGCCGTACTCGGATCAGTTCAGCCTGGGCATGAGCAACCAGGTCGGTGACTGGCTGACCGATGCCACCATCGCCCGCACCCTGAGCTACGACGGCTTCGCCTTCACCCTGGGCAACCGTTACCCGACCGGCCAGTTCTTCGATGACCCGCGTCTGTGCGGTGGCACCGACCCGGGCCTGAGCCAGGCCTGGAGCTGCAACGTGCCGGGCTTCGGCAGCCTGATCATCGGCCAGCAGGGCATCAAGACCCGTGCCACGCAGGTGCTGCTGTCGGCGCAGAAGCCGTTCACCAAGGAAAGCGGCTGGGGCACCTCGATCGCCTACACCTGGACCACCGCGCGCCACAACCGCGACATCAACGAGAAGTACGCCTTTGACCGCGGCCTGATCGAGGACTACCCGACCATCCGCTCCAACGGTGCCCCGCGTCACCGCCTGGTGCTGACCGGTTCCTATGCGGGCTTCTGGGACATCACCTTCGGCGGCAAGATCACCCTGGCCACCCCGACCGCGGTGAATGACTGGTACCCGGTCACCCAGTCGACCGGCTACGACCTGCCGACCCCGGGCGCCGCGGTGCCCAACGGCAACGGCAAGTTCCTGGTCGGTGGCAAGATCTTCGGCTACCGTTCGGTCGACCTGCAGGCCACCAAGACGTTCAAGATGCCGGGCGATACCGAGCTGTATGCGCGTATCGACATCATCAACGTCTTCAACTTCGACAACTTCTCCAACTACAACTACACCAAGTCCAACGGCAAGTTGCTGGCCAGCTACAACGAGACCGGCGATATCGTCGGTACGCCGCGCCAGGTCAAGGCGGAAGTCGGTTTCCGCTTCTGATGACCGCGTTACCCGACACCGCCCTCTGGGCGGTGTCGGGGCAGCACCGCCGGTCGGCTTGGGTCCGCCGGCGGGACTGTACAGGCGCTTGCCGTCCAAGGATGGGCAAGCGCGTGTGCGGTGGTAGGTATCGACCGTTGGTCGGTACGCAGACGGTCCGCCCCGGCGGATTTTTTTGGATCGTGATCTGTAAACGATTTCAGCTTGGTTGAGGCTATGCTCTCCAGCACGAACATGCGCAAAAGGTGGTGGTCGATGAATGCATCTCGGATGGTGTCGCTGGCGTTGCTGTCCGTGGCCATCGCCGGTTGCCAGCAGCAGGCGCCGGACAAACCGGCAAAGCCGAAGCCGCCGGTGATCCTGGTCGAGGCCGATGCGCCGCCGCGCCCGATGAAGCCGGAGCTGCCGCCGCTGTTTGACGATATCGAACGCCGCACCTTCCAGTTCTTCTGGGATACCACCAACGAGGTCAACGGCCTCAGCCCCGACCGCTACCCGTCGCGCCCGTTTGCCAGCATTGCTTCGGTCGGCTACGCGCTCACCGCCTATCCGATCGGCGTGGAAAACGGCTGGGTCAGCCGTACCCAGGCCGTGGACCGCACCCTGCTCACGCTGAAGTTCTTCCGCGACCTGCCGATGGGCCCGCAGCGCACCGGCAAGGGCGGCTACAAGGGCTTCTACTACCACTTCCTGGACATGCAGCAGGGCCGTCGTTACGACAGCTGGGTGGAACTGTCCAGCGTGGATACCGCGCTGCTGATGATGGGCGTGCTGTTTGCCCAGTCGTACTACAGCGGGGACGATGCCCGCGAAAAAGAGATCCGCGAGATTGCCGACACGCTCTACAAGCGCGTGGACTGGCCGTGGCTGCAGCAGCGTGCGCCGCTGATCTCGATGGGCTGGTTCCCCGAAAGCGGCTTCATCGACCACGACTGGATGGGCTACAACGAGGCGATGATGGTCTACATCCTCGCGCTCGGCTCGCCGACCCACCCGGTCAGCCCGGACGCATGGACGGTCTGGACGCGTACCTACGACAACGACTGGGGCGTGTACCAGGGCCAGGAATACCTGTCCTTCGGCCCGCTGTTCGGGCACCAGTACACGCATGTGTGGGTGGACTTCCGCGACATCCAGGATGCCTACATGCGCGAGCGTGGCAGCACCTACTTCCTCAACAGCCGTTCGGCTGCCCTGGCGCAGCGCGAATACGCCATCGCCAACCCGATGAACTGGAAGGACTACGGCGAGAACGTGTGGGGCCTGACCGCCAGCGATGGCCCGCAGAACACCACCCAGGAATACCGCGGCGAGCAGCGCCAGTTCCGCCATTACTCCTCGCGCGGCGCCGGTCTGCGCGAGAACTTCGACGACGGCACCATCGCCCCGACCGCGGCCATCGCCTCGGTGGTGTTCGCCCCGGAAGAAGTGATCCCGGCCACCGAAGAGATGCACAAGCGCTACGGCGACTACATCTATTCCAGCTACGGGTTCCTGGATTCGTTCAACCCCAGCTTCAACTACGACATCCCGATCAAGACCGGCCGGCTGGTGCCTGATCGTGGCTGGGTGGCCAGCGACTACATCGGCATCGACCAGGGCCCGATCCTGACCATGATCGCCAACTACCGGAACGATTTCGTCTGGGACGTGATGAAGAAGAACGCGCACATCCGCAAGGGTCTGGAGCGCGCCGGTTTCAGCGGTGGCTGGTTGACGCCCGAAGGCCAGGACCAGCCGATGGAACTGCAGAAAGATGAAAAGGCCGCTTCGGCGCGCTCGGTCGGCATCGCCGAATCGCGCGCGGCAGCCGCCCAGGAACAGAAGAACAATTCCAATACGAACCGCAACCAGCAGCAGGGGAAGTAAGCAGTGCCATTGTCGTCGCGCCCCAAACTGGGTTTGAGTCTGTTGCTGCTGCTGGTCGGCAGCGTGTTGTTGTCGGGATGTCGCAAGGAGCCGGAAGGCGTCACCGTGCGTTTCTGGGCGATGGGTCGCGAGGCCGAAGTGGTCACCGGCCTGATCAAGGAGTTCGAGGCGGAAAACCCGGGCATCCACGTTGATGTGCAGAACATCCCGTGGACGGCCGCGCACGAGAAGCTGCTCACCGCGTTCGCCGCCGACGGCCTGCCCGATGTGTGCCAGCTGGGCAACACCTGGATCCCCGAGTTCGCCGAGCTCAACACCCTGGTGCCGCTGCAGCCCTACGTGGCGCAGTCCAAGGTGGTGGATCCGGCCGACTACTTCCAGGGCATCTGGGACACCAACGTGGTGCATGACGAGCTGGTCGGCGTGCCGTGGTACGTGGACACCCGCCTGCTGTACTACCGCAAGGACCTGTTGGCCCAGGCCGGCTACGACCACCCCCCGCGTACCTGGGCGGAGTGGAACGAGATGATGGCCGCCATCAAGAAGATGCAGGGGCCCAAGCGCTACGCGGTGCTGATGCCGATCAACGAGTTCGAGCAGCAGTTGTCCTTCGCCTTGCAGCAGCCCGACCCCCTGCTGCGCGATGCCGATACCCGTGGCAATTTCAGCAGCCCCGGCTTCCGCAGGACCCTGGGCTTCTACGAAAACATGTTCGCCCAGGGCTGGGCGCCGCGCATGTCCGAAACCCAGATCTCCAACGTCTGGGACGAGTTCTTCCGCGGCTTCAACGTGTTCTATCTGTCCGGCCCGTGGAACATCCGCGAGTTCAAGAAGCTGCAGCCCAAGGAACTGGAAGGCAAGTGGGGCACCGCCGCACTGCCGGGCCCGGACGGCCCGGGTGCCGGTATCGCCGGCGGCACCAGCCTGGTGATCTTCCGCTCCTCGCAGCAGAAGGAGGCGTCGTGGAAGCTGATCGAGTTCCTGTCGCGCCCGGCGATCCAGGAGCGTTTCCATTCCATCATCGGTGACCTGCCGCCGCGGCGCAGCACCTGGGAGTATCCCTCGCTGGCCAACGACCCGCTGGCGCAGCCGTTCCGCGACCAGCTGGAACGCGTGAAGCCCACGCCCAAGGTGCTGGAGTGGGAACGTATCGTGCAGGAAATGCGGATCATCACCGAACAGGTGGTGCGTGGTGGCCTTGATCAGGATGTGGCAGTGAAGGAACTGGACAAGCGCGTGGACAAGGTCCTCGCCAAGCGCCGTTGGATGCATGAGCGCAATGCACAGGAGAAGGCCGCCGGTTCGGGCGTGCATTCCAGCGCAGTGGCCACGGGAGCGGCGCAATGAAGCAGCGTTCGCTTGCCGGGTGGCTGTTCGCCGGCCCGGCCATCCTGGTGATCGGCGTGTTCTTCGGCCTGCCGGTGTTCTCGGCGCTGGCCCTGAGCATCACCGACTTCGACCTGTATGCCCTGGCCGACGGTGGCAACCTGCGCTTTGTCGGGCTGGGCAACTACATCGACCTGTTGCAGACCCCGATGTTCTGGAAGTCGCTGTGGAACACCACCTACTTCGTGATCGTCGGCGTGCCGATGTCGATCGGCGTATCGCTGGGCGCGGCGATCCTGCTCAACGCCCCGGCGGCGCGCTTCAAGGCGCTGTTCCGCACCGCCTTGTTCGCCCCGGTGGTGACCACCCTGGTGGCGGTGGCGGTGATCTGGCGCTACCTGTTCCACACCAGCTACGGCCTGGTGAACTACGGGCTGGGCCACATCGGGATCAACCCGATCGACTGGCTGGGCGATCCCAACTGGGCCATGCCGACCATCATGCTGTTCGCGGTGTGGAAGAACTTCGGCTACAACATGGTGATCTTCCTGGCCGGCCTGCAGGCGATCCCGCATGACCTGTACGAGGCGGCGCGCATCGACGGCGCGTCGCGCTGGAAGCAGTTCCTGCACATCACCCTGCCGATGCTCGGCCCGGTGCTGCTGGTGGTGGGCGTGATTACCGTGTCCGGCTACTTCCAGCTGTTCGCCGAACCCTACGTGATGACCCGCGGCGACCCACTGCAGAGCACCGTCAGCGTGCTGTACTTCATGTTTGAGGAAGGCTTCAAGTGGTGGAACCTGGGCCGTGCCTCCGCGGTGGCGTTCCTGCTGTTCCTGATCATCCTGGCGGTAACCAGCGTCATGCTGCGTTTCGGCCGCAAGAGGCAGTTGGTATGAGTCGTGAAATCGGCCAGTCGCGCTGGCATGCATGGTGGGTCAACGGTGGCTTGACGGTACTGGCGCTGGTCAGCCTGGCGCCGCTGCTGTGGATGCTGTCGGTGTCGTTCATGCCCACCGGCGAGGCGGCACATTTCCCGCCGCCGCTGCTGCCGTCCTCGGTGACCACTGCGAACTATCACGAGTTGTTCGCGCGCACCGGCATGGGCAACAACTTCGTCAACAGCCTGGGCGTGTCGCTGGCCATCACGCTGGGCTCGCTGCTGCTCAACACCATGGCCGGCTATGCGTTCGCCAAGCTGCGTTTCGCCGGCCGCGAGCGCATCTTCCAGTTGCTGCTGGCCGCGCTGGTGATCCCGGCGCAGGTGGCGATGCTGCCGCTGTTCCTGCTGATGAAGCAGCTGGGCCTGGTCAACAGCTTCGGCGGGGTGATCGTGCCGGCGCTGGCCAGCGTGTTCGGCATCTTCCTGGTGCGCCAGTACGCGCGCTCGATTCCCGATGAGCTGCTGGAAGCGGCGCGCATCGACGGGGCAGGGGAGATGCGGATCTTCTTCCAGATCGTGCTGCCGATGCTCAAGCCGGTGCTGGTGACCCTGTCGATCTTCACCTTCATGGGCGCGTGGAACGATTTCATGTGGCCGTTGATCGTGTTGACCGACCAGGAGCACTACACTTTGCCGGTCGCCCTGGCCACCCTGTCGCGCGAACACATCATGGACGTGGAAATGATGATGGCCGGCGCGGTGGTCACGGTGGTTCCGGTGCTGCTGCTGTTCCTGGCATTGCAGCGTTACTACATCCAAGGTCTGCTGCTGGGGAGTGTCAAAGGGTGAAACATGCCGTCGTCGCGGTGGGTCTGGGTCTTGGGCTGTTGTGGTCGCTGGCGGCCCCGGCCGCCGCGCCGGCCCCGTTGCCGGCACCGAAGGTGCTGGACAGCTTCGACGACATGACGCCCTGGAAGCTGGTGGTGTCCGACCAGGTCAGCGGCTCGCTGCGCAGCGTGGTCGGCAGTGGCGGCGGGCGTGCGCTGTGCGTGGACTACGACTTCCACGACGTGTCGGGCTACGTGGGCATCCGCCGCGAGCTGGGCATCGAGTACCCGGCCAACTACCGGTTCGGCGTGCAGCTGCGCGGCGACTCGCCGGCCAACGACCTGCAGTTCAAGCTGATCGACGCCAGCGGCGACAACGTGTGGTGGGTCAACCGGCCCGGCTACGCCTTCCCCAAGGCGTGGAGCACGGTGCAGTACCGTGCCCGCCAGATCGACAAGGCCTGGGGCCCGGGCAAGGAAACAACGCTGACCCGCAGCGCCGCGGTCGAGTTCACCCTCTACAGCAAGGTCGGCGGCAAGGGCACGGTCTGTTTTGACCGCCTCACACTGCAGGGCCTGCCGCCAATGGATACCTCGGCGCTGACCCCGTCGGTGATCGCCGATACCGCCACCGCGCTGCAGAGCCGCATTGCCGACGGCAAGCCGGACACGGTGTGGATCAGCGGCGGCGTGGCCGACCAGACCATCAGCCTGGACCTGCACAAGGTGCGCGAGTTCGGCGGTGCGGTGATCCAGTGGTTGCCTGGCCTGGAGGCCACCCGCTACGTGGTGCGCACTTCGCAGGACGGACGCAGCTGGAAGGAAGTGCGCGAAGTGGTCGGCGGCGGCGGCGACCGCGACTGGCTGGCGCTGCCCGACACCGAAGCGCGCTACCTGCGCTTCGATCTCAAGGGCGGCCCCAGCTGGCGCTACGGTATCCGTGACATCAGCCTGAAACCGCTGGATTTTGCGGCGACTCCCAACGATTTCGTCCGTTCGGTAGGTGCCGATCTGCCGCGCGGTTCGGTACCACGCGGATTCAGTGGCGAGCAGCCGTACTGGACCCTGTTGGGTCTGGACGGCGGCCGCGAGCAGGCGTTGATCGGCGAAGACGGCGCGCTGGAAGTGGCCAAGGCCAGCTTCAGCGTGGAGCCGTTCGTGCAGGTGGATGGCAAGAAGCTGCTGAGCTGGGCCGACGTGGCCAGCACCCAGTCGCTGCAGGACGACTACCTGCCCATCGCCAGCGTCGACTGGCGCCACGACACGGCCGCGCTGAAGGTCACCGGGTTCGTGCAGGGCACTCCGGACAAGGCGCAGCTGGTGGGGCGCTACACCCTGCACAACCCCGACAAGGTGGCCCACGACTACACCCTGGCGCTGGCCGTACGCCCGTGGCAGGTGAACCCGCCCACCCAGTTCCTCAATACCGTCGGCGGCGTCAGCCGGATCGACAACCTGTCGGTGGAGGCCACCGACGTGGAGGTCAACGGCAGCCCGCGCCTGTACCCGGCGCAGGCTCCCGACAGCACGTTCGCCACCACCTTCGACGGCAAGCTGGACGTGGTCCACCTGGCCAGCGGCAAGCTGCCGGGCACCACCGAAGTGCGCGACCCGACCGGACTGGCCAGCGGTGCGCTGCTGTACCGCTGGCGGCTGGAGCCGGGCCAGAGCCGCGAGGTGGCCATCGTGCTGCCGCAGACCGGCAGCTGGACGATGCCCAAGGACTTCGATGCGGCCAAGGCCCAGCAGGCCGTGGCCTCGATGTGGCGGACCAAGCTGGACCAGGTGACCCTGCAGGTGCCCGCCGCGGGCAAGCCGCTGGCCGATACCCTGCGCACCGCCCTGGCCCACATGCTGATCTCGCGGATCGGGCCGAGCATCCAGCCGGGCACGCGCTCGTACTCGCGCAGCTGGATCCGGGACGGCGCGATGATTTCCGAAGGCCTGCTGCGCATGGGCCGCAGCGACGCGGTGCGCGAGTACGTTACCTGGTATGCCCCGCACCAGTTCGACAACGGCAAGGTGCCGTGCTGCGTCGATCCGCGCGGCAGCGACCCGGTGCCGGAAAACGACAGCCACGGCGAGTTGATCTTCAATATCGCCGAGTACTGGCGCTACACCGGCGACAGCACCTTCCTGGAGGTGATGTGGCCGCACGTGCAGGGCGCCTATACCTACATGGAGCAGCTGCGCCTGAGCGAGCGCACCGAGGAGAACCGCGCGCGCAACCCGGCCTTCTACGGGATGATGCCGGTGTCGATCAGCCACGAAGGCTATTCGGCCAAGCCGATGCATTCGTACTGGGACAACTTCTGGGCGCTGCGCGGCTACAAGGACGCGGCCACCATCGCCACCACGCTGGGCAAGATGGACGCCCTGCAGATCAGCGAGTCGCGCGACCAGTTCCGTGACGACCTGCAGGCCTCGCTGCTGGCTGCGGTGGCCCTGCACAAGATCGACTACCTGCCCGGCGCGGCCGAGCTGGGCGACTTCGACGCCACCTCCACCACCATCGCGCTGGCCCCGGGCGGCGAGCAGGGCAGGCTGCCGCAGCCGTACCTGGACAACACCTTCGAGCGCTACTGGAAGCAGTTCGAGGAACGCCGCGACGGCAAGCGTGAGTGGAAGGACTACACCCCGTATGAGTGGCGCAACGTGGCCGCGTTCGTGCGCCTGGGCTGGCGCGACCGCGCCTGGCAGGCCACCGAGTTCTTCTTCAAGGACCGTGCCCCGCAGGCCTGGAACCAATGGGCCGAGGTGGTCTCGCACACGCCGCGCAAGCCGTTCTTCGTCGGTGACCTGCCGCATGCGTGGGTGGCCTCGGACTTCGTGCGCTCGGCACTGGACATGTTTGCCTACAGCCGCGACGTCGACGACAGCCTGGTGCTGGCGGCCGGCGTGCCGACCCGATGGCTGGAAGGCAAGGGCGTGGCGATCAACGGCCTGCGCACCCCGAACGGCCAGCTGAGCTACGCGCTCAGCCGCAGCGACAAGCAGCTGGTGCTGGACCTGTCGGCCGGGCTGGTGCCGCCACATGGCGGGGTGATCCTGCCGTGGCCCTACAGTGGCGAACCCGGCGGCACCACCGTCAACGGCGAACCGGCGCAGTGGCTGAACGGCGAGCTGCGCATTACCCAGGTACCGGCGCGGGTCGAGATCGACGTGCCGTCGTCGGTGCGCCGCGCCGAGCGCAAGGCACAGTGATGGGCAGGCATCGGTATCGCGCGTGGCTTCGCCGTGGCATGGCCGGGCTGCTGGCATCGGCGGCGTTGCTGGCCGGCGTCGCCCTCGCCGCCGAACCCGTTGCCGTCGCCCCAATACCCGTGTCCTCGGCCAGCGCCGCGCCGGGCATGAGCATGGTCACCTTCAACCTGCACCACGACCGCGAAGACTGGCCGGCGCGGCGCAAGGTGATCCTGCGCGAGCTGCGGTCGCTGCACCCCGATGCGATCGCGCTGCAGGAAGTGATCCAGAAGCCGCACGTGCGCAACCAGGCCGCGTGGCTGGCGCGCAAGCTCGGCTACGACTACCAGTTCGTCTCCACCGACCCGCCCGGTCGCTTCAAGCGCTATGGCAACGCACTGTTGACCCGGCGCCCGGTGCTGGCGCGCAATGACCACCTGCTGGCGCCGTTGGGCGACTACCGCACGGTGGCGCACCTGCGCATCGATGTGGACGGCCAGCCGGTGAACGTCTATGCCACGCACCTGAACGAGCGCGCGGACGAGAGTGGCAGTCGCATCCGTGGCGAGCAGGTGGCCGACCTGCTGAAGTTCATCGCCGACACCGCTGGCGACGCCCCGGTGGTGATCGCCGGCGACTTCAACGCACTGGTGGATGCGGGCGACCTCAGTGCATTGCGCAATCACTACGGTGACAGCTTCGGCAGCGTGCACGTCAACAACGAACTGGCGCAGGTCAGTACCCTCAACCGGCACTACTTCGACGCGCCGCTGCGCATCGACCATATCTTCTTCCAGCAGGACCGCCTGCTCGCGCGTGAGGCGCGGATCCTGTTCGACCAGCCGTACGCCGAAGGGCGCTGGGCCTCGGACCATTACGGCGTATGGACGCGCCTGCAGTTCGCGCCCAGCCCGGGCAGCCCGGCCGCCACCACGCCCTGAGCGGAAGGTGGAGCCACGCCATGCGTGGCTGCCCCATACCCACCAACGGTGGGTACCTGCCGCTACGGAATGGCCTGCTCGCTGATCTTCTCCCACGTCTGGCCGTCGCGCGTGCGCCAGGTGCCGCCGGTGGCGCAGCACCCGCCGGCACCCAACGCCATGCGCCCCAGCACCGCAATCACCGCGTCCTCTTCGTGGCGCAGTGATTGCCGCTGGCAGTCGGTGAAGAACGGGTAGGGCGGCGGTGCCAGCACTTCGGTGAGGGCGACGGCCTGTTCGGGCCCACGCGTGACCTGGAAGACCTTGCAGTCCTGCACCAGCAGTTCGATGTCCACGCCCTGCAGCCGGCCCACGAACAGGTCCTCCGGCGCGGCATCGCGGACCGCGATGGCGGCCTTGCTGAGCGGAGCAGGCGGGGCGGGCTGGCAGGCCGACAGCAGCACCAGCAGCACCAGCAGCGCGGCGCAGGGTGTGAGGCGAGGGCGTCGATTCATGCGCCGAGCATGCCACAGCCCACCGAGGGCCCAAATGCAGACAGCGGCCCGAAGGCCGCTGTCTGTTTACTACGGTCCCACTGGCGCGGGATCAGGCCTTGTCGTGCTTGTCCTGATCCGGCGTGCCGGCTTCTTCGGCCTGCGCGACATCGGTGGGGATGTCCTCGCGGGCTTCGGCCTGGGCAGCCTGTGCGGCAGCGTCGGTGCTGGCGGGGGTGTCGCTGCCCGCATTGCCGAACAGCTGGCCGTTATGCACGACCGGGGCCGCCGGGGCGGCCTCGACGCGGGCGACCGGGGCCGGTGCGGCCTTCTCCGGTGCCGGCTGGGTCGGGTCGACCTCCAGCATGCTGGACTGCACCGGACGCGCGTCCTGGCGTTCATCGGCGGTCACGGCGGCCGGAGCGGTGTCCACCGGCTTCGGTGCTTCGACCACCGGGGCAGCTTCAACCGCCTTCGGTGCCGCGGCAACCGGGGCGGCCTCAACGGCCTTCGGTGCTTCAACCACCGGGGCAGCTTCAACAGCCTTCGGCGCTGCGGCGACCGGAGCGGCTTCAACGGCCTTCGGTGCTTCAACCACCGGGGCAGCTTCAGCAGCCTTCGGCGCTGCGGCGACCGGAGCGGCTTCAACGGCCTTCGGTGCTTCGACCACCGGGGCAGCTTCAACAGCCTTCGGTGCTGCTGCGACCGGAGCGGCTTCCACAGCCTTCGGTGCTTCAACCACCGGAGCCGCTTCAACTGCCTTCGGTGCCTCGACCACCGGCGCAACCTGGGTCGGCTTGGCAACGTCGACCACCGGCGGTGCCGGCATCGGCGATTCCACGAACGGCACGCGGTCGGTGTAGGACGGGGCAGGCTTCTCGGCCGGCACCTGCGGGGCCACCGGGGCGGCCTCGCTGTGACCGGCGGTCACGACCGGGCTGCTGACCACGGCCACCGGTTCGGCGGCGGCCACAGCGGCCACCGGCGCAGCGACGGGTGCCGGGCGCGGCGCACGGACCGGTGCCGCGGCGGGCGCAGCAGCGGTTTCGTCGTCGAACTCGAACTCCGGCTGCGGCTGGCCATTGCCGGCCGCCGGACGCGGGGCCTGGGCGGTGTCGCCACCCTCCTGGTCGCCCTCCTGGTCATCGCTGTCGCCGTCATCATCCAGACCGGCGTCATCGTTCAGGCCATCGCTGCCGGCAGCCTGCTCGCCATTGCCACGACGACGACGACGGCCACCGCGACGGCCGCGACGACGGCGCGAGCCGCCTTCGCCATTGGCGTCATCGCCGGTGCCCGGGGCATCGGCCTGTTCACCGTTCTCGCCGGTGGCAACCTGCGCCTCGTCCACGGCGGCCGCGGTGTGTGCGCTGTCCTGCGCGGCGGCGTACGGGGCGGCGGCGTCGGCCACGCCCACGGCAGCGGCGGCCACCAGTGCGGCATCGGCAACCGGCGCGGTCGTGTTGCCCGGCTTCGGCGCATCGGCCTGCGGCTGGCGTGCCGGCTTGTCGCTGGCCCCGGCCTTGTCGGCATCGCCCTGCTGCGGCTTGGGCTGCTGCGGGTTCTGCTTCTGCTTCAGCTTCGGCTGCTGCTCATTGCGCGGCTGCTTGGGCTGCTGTTCGTTGCGCGGCTTGGCCTGGCCCGGTGCCTGCACCTGTGCGGCATTGCCGGCCACCGGTGCGGCGACGTCCTGGCGGCGCTCGTCACGACGCTCGTTCTTGCCACCGCGTTCGCCACGCTCGCCACGTTCACCGCGGTCCTTGCCACGACCCTGGCCCTGCGCCTGTGCGCCGCCATTGCCGTTGCGCTCGCCACCGCGTTCATCGCGGCGGCCGCCAGTGCGGTCCTTGTTGCGATCCTTGTTGCGGTTGGTGCGGTTGCCGTCCTGGGCCGGGCGTGCGTTCGCCGGCGGGGCAGTGGCCGGGGCCGGCTCGCCACCGAAGATGCGCTTGAGCCAGCCCACCACGCCAGTGGCGGCCGGTGCGGCCACCGGGGCCGGGGCAGCGACCGGTGCGGGTGCGGCTTCCGGTTCCGGGGCTTCGCGGATCGGCGCCGGCTGGCTGTGCTTGACCTGGGTCACCGCCGGGGCCACCGGAATGTTCAGCTGGGCCTTGGTCAGCGCATGCACCGGCAGCTTGCGCGGGGTGCCGCGCTGGTAGCTCGGCTTGCCGCTTTCTTCGCCCAGCTCGTTGTCGCGCAGGCGGGTCACTTCGTAATGCGGGGTGTGCAGCTGTTCGTCGGCGACGATCACGATCGGCGCGTCATGGCGCTGTTCGATTTCGCGCAGGGCGCTGCGCTTTTCATTGAGCAGGTAGTTGGCGATCTCGACCGGGGCCTGGACCAGCACCTGCCCGGTGTTCTCCTTCATCGCATGCTCTTCAGCCACGCGGATGATCGACAGCGACAGCGACTCGACGCTGCGCATGCGGCCATGGCCGTCGCAACGCGGGCACACGATCTGGCTGGATTCGCCCAGGCTCGGGCGCAGGCGCTGGCGGCTCATTTCCATCAGGCCAAAGCGCGAGATGCGGCCCAGCTGCACGCGCGCACGGTCGTACTTGAGCGCGTTCTGCAGGCGGTTTTCAACTTCGCGCTGGTGCTTGTTGGAGGCCATGTCGATGAAATCGATGACCACCAGGCCGCCCAGGTCGCGCAGGCGCAGCTGGCGGGCCACTTCTTCGGCCGCTTCCAGGTTGGTCTGGAACGCGGTGTCCTCGATATCGCTGCCCTTGGTGGCGCGCGAGGAGTTGACGTCGATGGCGGTCAGCGCTTCGGTCTGGTCGACCACGATCGAGCCGCCGGAGGGCAGGCGCACGTTGCGCTCATACGCGCCTTCGATCTGCGATTCGATCTGGAAGCGGTTGAACAGCGGGATGTCGTCGGTGTAGTGCTTGAGCTTGCGCAGGGTCTGCGGCATCACCTGCTGCATGAACTCGCGGGCGGTCTCGTACAGTTCCTGGGTGTCCACCAGGATCTCGCCGACGTCGGCGCGCAGGTAGTCACGCAGGGCGCGCACGATCAGGCGCGACTCCTGGTAGATCAGGAAGGAGGCCGGCTTGGTCAGCGCCGCTTCGGCGATCGACTTCCACACCTGCAGCAGGTAATCCAGATCCCACTGCAGCTCTTCGGCATCGCGGCCGACGCCGGCGGTGCGGATGATCACGCCCATGTCGTCGGGGATGTTCAGCTTGTCCAGCGCTTCCTTCA
Organism: Stenotrophomonas sp. 364; assembly: GCF_009832905.1. Taxonomy (NCBI): domain Bacteria; kingdom Pseudomonadati; phylum Pseudomonadota; class Gammaproteobacteria; order Lysobacterales; family Lysobacteraceae; genus Stenotrophomonas; species Stenotrophomonas sp. 364. Next base: position 2,600,964 of record NZ_CP047135.1, on the reverse strand, counting down.
GCGCGGCACGGTCTTCGCCCTCGATGCGACGCGACACGCCGCCGGCGGTGGGCGAGTTCGGCATCAGGACCATGTAGCGGCCCGCCAGGGAGATGAACGTGGTCAGGGCGGCGCCCTTGTTGCCACGCTCTTCCTTGTCGACCTGGACAACCACTTCCTGGCCTTCACGCAGCAGTTCGCGGATGCCGGCCTTGTTGTGGTCCACGCCCGCAGCGAAGTAATCGCGCGAGATTTCCTTCAGCGGCAGGAAGCCGTGGCGTTCACCGCCGTATTCGACGAAGGCCGCTTCCAGCGACGGTTCAAGGCGCGTGATGCGACCCTTGTAGATGTTCGACTTCTTCTGTTCCTTGGACGGCTGTTCGATGTCGATGTCGTACAGCGTCTGGCCATCCACGATGGCTACCCGCAGCTCTTCAGCCTGCGTGGCATTGATCAGCATTCGCTTCATTGTTGGGTTCCTCGCGCGCTGCTACCGCGCGGAACACCATGGGGTTTCGCTTCTGGTCACGCTTCGACGCCCATCGCGCAGGCGCGGGGAGGGCGGCTTGGGTTTCCAGCGCTACAACACCACGGCAGCCCGCGGGAGCGCTTCATTTGTTTTGGTTTGGGTGTTACGGGCCGGAGGCAGCTGTCAGCCAGGCTGGAGCGCCACAGGGACATGTTTTTCAGCACAGACGCTTGTCAGGCATCCGGCGATGGCCGGGACCGCCGGTGAGCCGCTAACATGGCCGCCCCGGGGGCGGTGGCTGCGCACTGTGCCGGAATCGCGGGAAGTCGGGCTTCTGGCCCAGAGCAACTTCCAACGAAATCAATCCCTTATCTCGCATGCCGAGTGTAACAGAATAAAAGGCCAATGACCGTTACCGAGCCCACCCCCAAAGCCGCTGAAGCCATGACCAGCGTACGTATCATCACCGTCCCGGCCGACCGCGCCGGGCAGCGCCTGGACAACTTCCTGCTCGGCCAGCTCAAGGGTGCGCCCCGCAGCCTGATCTACAAGCTGGTGCGCAGTGGCCAGGTCCGGATCAACGGCGGCCGCGCCAAGGCCGAGCGCAAGCTGGAGCCGGGCGATGAGGTCCGGGTGCCGCCGGTCCGTCTCACCGAGGAGGGCGACAAGGCAGGCCCGCCCGCCGCGTTCATGAAACGGCTGGAAGATGCCATCGTGTTCGAAGACGATCGGTTGCTGGCGCTGAACAAGCCGTCGGGCGTGGCCAGCCACGGCGGCAGTGGGATCAGCTTCGGCGCGATCGAGACGCTGCGGGCGCTGCGCCCAGGCAAGACCCTGGAACTGGTGCACCGGCTGGACCGCGACACGTCGGGCCTGCTGATCGTGGCCAAGAAGCGTTCGGCGCTGAGCGAGCTGCAGGCGCTGCTGCGCGAAGACCACGGCTCGGGCATCCGCAAGCACTACCTGACGCTGCTGGTCGGGCGCATGCCCGACGGCACCATGACCGTGGATGCGCCGCTGCATGTGGGGCTGCGCCAGGGCGGGGAGCGGCATGTGCAGGTCAACCCGATCGGCAAGGAGTCGATCAGTCACTTCAGGGTGCTGGAACGCAAGGGCGGGCATTCGTACTGCGAGGTCCGCATCGAAACCGGACGCACCCACCAGATCCGCGTGCATGCACAGCACCTGGGTCATCCGGTCGCCGGTGACGACAAGTACGGCGATCCGGACGTCAACAAGCGGCTTCGTGAGCAGATCGGGCTCAAGCGCCTGTTCCTGCACGCCGCCTCGCTGGAGTTCGCCCTGGATGCCGGCAAGACCCCGTACCTGCTCAACGCGCCGCTGGCCGAGGAGCTGACCGAGGTGCTGAACCGGTTGAAGTAAACCGGCGCACCTCCCGGCAGGTCCTCCGGGGGCCATGACCGACGGTCATGGCCTACCGGTTCATGCCCGCGCGCCGCCGCGGCAGGTATCCACCGTCGGTGGATACGGCAACAGGGGCGGATACGGCCCTGCCGTCGGCCTCACCACTTGAACAGCACCAGGCTGACCGCCAGGCTTCCCATGCCGGCCACCAGGCCGTACACGGTTTCGTGGCCCTTGGCGTAGCGCTTTGCCGCCGGCAGCAGTTCGTCCAAGGCGAGGAACACCATCACCCCGGAAATCAGGCCGAACACCCAGCCGAAAGTGGCGTGGTTGAGCATGCCCGAGAGCGCGAAGTAGCCGATCGCCGCGCCGACCGGCTCGGCCAGGCCCGAGAGCAGGCTGGCGCCGAAGGCGTACCACTTGTTCTGGGTGGCGAAATACACCGGCACCGCAATGGCGATGCCTTCGGGGATGTTGTGGATGGCGATGGCGAAGGCCAGCGGCATGCCCACCGAAGGGCTCTCCAGCGTGGCAAAGAACGTGGCCAGGCCTTCGGGAAAGTTGTGCGCGGTGATCGCGATCGCGGTCAGCAGGCCCACCCGCTTGATGTAGGCCTTGTTGTTGTCGCGGAATACCGGATCCTGCTTGTCCAGGCTCTCGTGCGGGTTCGGGATCAGGTGATCGATCACCACGATCAGCAGCACCCCGGCCAGGAACGCAGCCGTGCCGTAGGCGAAGCCCAGCCGGGCATCGTAGGCCTGGGTGAACGAATCGATCGCCTTGTTCAGGATCTCGGTGAGCGACACGAACACCATCGCGCCACCGGCAAAGGCCAGCCCGAAGGCCAGCAGCCGCGGGTTGGGGCGACGCGAGAACAGCACCATCAGGCTGCCCAGGCCGGTTGCCAGGCCGGCAGCCAGGGTCACGCCAAGCGCGACCCAGACGTTTTCAGACGAAATTTCGAGCATGCGCCACAGCATCCTTGGGGAAGTGCAACGCGCCCCGATGGGGTTCCCCGGGGGCGCGGTAAGGGGAGGCTGGCGCGGGCTGACCTCAGATCAGGGAAACCTCAACCGCCCCGGCGCAGCCGCTCTTCCACCGCGAAGCACTCGTCCGGCTTGGGTTGCGGCGGGTTGAAGCTCACCGGCACCTGGATGGTGGTGGACACCGTCTGGCCGGCGCGGGTGGCCGCCTTGAACTCCCAGCCTTCCACCGCGGTCTTGGCCTGTGCGTCGAGCTGGGCGTTGCCGCTGCTGGTCACCTGCGCCACCTGGCTGGGCTTGCCGTTGGCGGCAATCACCACCTTGAAGGTGCTGGTGCCGCCGATGCCCTGGCAGGCCAGTTCGATCGGGTACTGCGGCGGCGGGGTCTTCACGGCGGCCACTTCGGTCGGCGCGGCCACCGGGGCGGTCGGCTCGGCCGGCTTGTTGCAGCCGGCCAGGGCGGTAAGGGCAATGCTGGACAACACGAGGGACTGCAGTTTCATGGGGTCACTCCGTCAGGGCCGAAGCCTTCGCTGCGCAGATGAAGTCGTTTTCGCTCAGGCCACCCACGTCGTGGGTGGAAAAGCGCACCACCGCCCGGTCGTAATGCACGCCCAGGTCGGGGTGGTGGTCTTCGCGGTGGGCCACCCAGGCCAGTGCGTTCACGAAGGCCATGGTCCGGTGGTAGTCGTCGAAGCGGAAGGTGCGGGTCAGCGCCTGGCCGTGTTCGGCCAGCTCCCAGCCGGGCACCTGGGCCAGCAGTTCGGCCACGCGGGCCTCGCCCAGCTTGTGGTCGCTGCCCTTGCGCGGCACGCAGTGCGCCCGCGCCAGCGGAATCAGGTCGGCCATGAAATCCTCCACTCCCAGTGTTCTAGCAAGATGACTGAACGATGCGCCGGCCAATGTATAAACCGAATGAGCGCATAACATGTAAGCCGCTAGAATAGCCCGATGATCCAGATATCCGACACCGCCCAAACCTATTTCCGCAAGCTGATCGAGCGTGAGGCCGTGCCCGGCATGGGCGTGCGCCTGAGCGCCGTCGATGCGGGAACCCCCCGCGCCGATGCCCGGCTCGAGTTTGCCGAGCCGGCCCAACTGCTCGGCGACGAGTGGGCGGTGGACTGCGATGGCTTCACCCTGTTCGTGGATGCGCCCAGCGTGGGCTGGCTCGACGGTGCCGAGATCGACATCGTCAGCAATGCCACCGGCAGCCAGCAGCTGACCATCAAGGCCCCCAAGATCAAGGGCGAAGCGCCGGGCGAGGCGAATTCGCTGGTCGAACGCGTGCGCTGGGTGGTGGAGAACGAAGTGAACCCGCAGCTGGCTTCCCACGGCGGCAAAGTGGCCGTGCAGGAAGTGTCGGCCGACGGCGTGGTGCTGCTGCGCTTCGGTGGTGGCTGCCAGGGCTGCGGCATGGCCGATGTGACCCTCAAGCAGGGCATCGAAAAAACCCTGATGGGCCGGGTGCCCGGGATCACCGCGGTACGCGACGCGACCGACCACGACAGTGGCGACGCGCCGTACATCCCGCGCGGCACGGCCGCCTGATCGCGCTGCGTGCCACTGCGCCGGGCTGACGAGATCCTCGATTGGCTGCTGGCACGCCAGCCGGACAACCGCATCCTTGAGAAAACCACGGGCCTTCCTTACGGGTGGGGCCTGTGGCTGCGCGCGCTCAGCCCGTTGCCGCGTCCGTTTCGTTCCAGCGAGGTCATCGCCGCCCTGATCGGGCGCCCGTTGCCGGTGTCCGCCGGGCGGCTGCCGCAGCTGGGGTTCGTGCAATCGTTGCGGCGCCTGCTGTGGCAGGGCTGGGAACCGGCCCCGCGCGACCAGCGCTGGATGCGCTGGTCGTCGGCCACGATCAGCCTGCTGTTGCATGTGCTGTTTGCCGCGCTGCTGCTGTGGGTGGCCCTGATTCGACCGCCGGTGGTGCCGGAGCAGGGCGGCGAAAGTGGCCGCGTGCAGGTGTCGCTGGTGGGTCGCGGCACGCCACAGCAGGACGATGGTGGCCAGGCCGCCGCGCCGACACCGGTCGAGGCGACGCCGGACACCGCGCAGCCACAGCCGCCGACGCCGCAGGTCGAACCCACGGCGGCGGCCACGGCATCCGCGCCGGCGCGTGCCAATCCGCCGCCGGCCAGCGAGCCGCGGCCGGCGCCGCCCAGCCCCGCCGCGCCCACCCCGGAGCAGCCGCTTCAGGCCACCGACGTGGCGCAGGCCACCACCGATTTCGTGGTGCCACCGCCCAGCGCGGTGCGCACCGAGGTGCGCGTGGTGCCGCGCGACCCGCAGGACATCGCGGTGCGCGAGCGCACGGTGGCCACGGTGGAGGCCCCTTCGCCGCGTGCGGACGTGGCGATGCCGCGCCCCGCCGAACCACAGGTGCGCACCCCCGAGCTGACGGTGCGCGAGCGTGAGATCGGCGTGGTCGAGGCACCGACGCCGCCGGTGGTGGTGCCCGGCCCGCGCGTGGACGTGCCGCTGCCCCAGCGTGAGGTGCAGGTGCGCGAGCGTCAGGTGCAGCCATTGCAGACGCCGTCGGTGGCGGTGGCGCGCGTGCCGCAGCGCGAGCTGAGGGTCCCGGCACCATCACCTGCCCAGGTGGCGGTGCGCGAGCGGGCGGTGCCCAATGCCACCCCGCGCCCGGCACCGCCGACCCCCACGACCGCCCCGGCCAGCGCATCCACGGCGACCGCGCCGCGTTCCAGCACCGCGCCCAGCGCCAACAGCGCCGCGCGCACGGCACCGGCCACGCCAAGCCCGTCGCCGGCCAAACCGGCTGCGGACCCGGGCGACTGGGCCGCGTCGCGGCGCGGCGACGACTGGGCGGCGGCCAATCACCCGCAGGACCGTGACCTCAACGGCCGCGCGGTGAGCGCGACCGGCACCACTGGCGGCAGCCTGTTCAACGCCGACGGCAGCGTGCGCGTAGCCGGCCAGGACGGCAAGGGCACGGCCGAACGTGGCGCGCCCGGGGGCGACAAGGACGGCTGGACGAAGGAGCGCATCGCCCAGTCCGGCACGTGGCTCAAGCGGCCGCCGTACGACTACACGCCGACCTCGTTCGAGAAGTACTGGGCACCCAACGAATCGTTGCTGGCCGAGTGGGTGCGCAAGGGCATCAAGTCGGTGGAGATCCCGATCCCGGGCACCAGTTCATCGATCTCGTGCGTGGTGTCCATCCTCCAGTTCGGCGGCGGCTGTGGCCTGAGCGATCCGAACATGCAGGACCAGCCGGCCGTGGCGCGCCCGCCGCCGGATATTCCGTTCAAGAAAGAGCTGCAGGACGACAACGGCAGCCGATGAGGCCCCGCCTCATCGGCGGGTAGAGCCACCCCATGGGTGGCTGCCCCAGGGTCCGGCGTGGCGGCGCGTCACGGCCACGCATGGCGTGGCCCTGTCCCGATGGGGGTTACGGCGTCGCGGCGTCCTCGTCCAGTTCCACGTCTGCATCCTGCAGTGCCACGAAGGCCCAGAACGGTACGTTGCTTTCGCTCCAGAAGCGGCTGGCTTCGTCGAGCACCTCCAGCAGCGTGTCGAAGTCGGCGCCGGCCTGCGCGCGCAGGGCGTCGGCATCATTGAAGAACAGCGCATAGCCGTTGGCCGGCAGCCAGGCCAGGTCGCGCAGGTTGTCGGTCAGCGCATCCCAGTTGCCGCCGAAGCCGGTCGGGAAATCCAGTCGCGCGGCCAGCCGCATCAGCAGCGTGCGCTTGTCCTGGCAGCCGTCCAGGTCGATCTGGACCACGCGCAGGCCGGCATCGCGCATCGCCGCCGACAGCGGGCCCAGGTCGCCGTTGCCGATGGCGTAAACGCCGGCGTTGTTGATGTCGTGCAGGCCCAACTCGAATGCGTCATGGTTCATTGCCAGCTCCCGGCCGGTGGTACATCAAAACTGCGGAATGTCTCGTAGTGGTCGTCGGTGTAGAACCAGCCGGTAGGCGGGGTGCCGCCGGTGACGATGCGGCGCGCACCGCGATTGCCGGCACCGGGGGTGTCGACGGTGTACTCGTGGTAGTAGCCACGTGGGCGTTGCGGCAGGCGTTGCTCGCGGTTGCCGAACACGCTGCCGTCCTGGCGGTGCGGGAACGGCCCGCCGCGCTGGATCAGCGCGATGGTGGCGCGTGCCTCGGCCGGCAGGAACGGGGGCAGCGGGTTGCCCGCAGGCGTGCGCGCCGCCGCAGCCGCCGGCGCGGCCTCGATCGGTTGCGACAACGAGGGGGCAAACTGCGGCGGCGGCGGGCGCTGCATCAATTTGACCGCAACCAGGCCGCCGATCAGCAGCACGATGGCAACCAGCAACAGAAGGGGCTTGCGCATGGGGCAGGGCGGGCCAGGGAAGACAGCCGCTACTGTACCGCCAAGCGCGCATCCGGCGATGAGGCGCAGCCGAACAGCGCCGCCGCGCCGCGCGCTGGCGTCACCGGTGCGTAACACCGTGTGTAGAAGCGGCATGCGCAGGACCAAGTTTCCTTTACATGGACCTTGGTAAGCTCGTCGGCCATCCCCATCATCGTCAGCGCAACGCCCGGTCTTCGCCGGGTGAGTGAGCTACCAGGAGAACCACATGGCCTATACCCTCCCCAAGCTGTCCTACGCCTACGACGCACTTGAGCCGAATATCGACGCGGCCACGATGGAAATCCATCACACCAAGCACCACCAGACCTACATCAACAACGTCAACGCGGCACTGGAAGGCACCGAGTTCGCCGACCTGCCGATCGAAGAGCTGGTCAAGAAGACCAAGTCGCTGCCGGAAAACCTGCAGGGTCCGGTGCGTAACAACGGTGGCGGCCACGCCAACCACAGCCTGTTCTGGACCGTGATGTCGCCCAACGGCGGCGGCGCACCGGTGGGCGACGTGGGCAAGGCGATCGAATCGCAGCTGGGTGGCTTCGAGAAGTTCAAGGAAGCCTTCACCAAGGCCGCGCTGACCCGCTTCGGCAGCGGTTGGGCATGGCTGAGCGTCACCCCCGACAAGAAGGTGGTGGTGGAAAGCAGCGCCAACCAGGACAGCCCGTTGATGGACGGCAACACGCCGATCCTGGCGCTGGACGTCTGGGAACACGCCTACTACCTGAAGTACCAGAACCGTCGCCCGGAATACATCGGCGCGTTCTTCAACGTGGTCGACTGGAACGAAGTCGAGCGTCGTTACCAGGCCGCAATTGCCTGAGCGATGCCCCGGTAGCATGACGGAACGGCCAGGCAGCGATGCCTGGCCGTTTTCGTTTGGGTCGCCCTGTCTGTCGAATCACGGTGCGCTGGCGGGCACCGGCGACTGCAGCCGCAACGTGGCCATAACCCCCAGCCGCAGCGCGCCCTTGTCGGGAACGGCGCCATCGGCGGCCGGCAGCTTCAGGGCCTGTTGCCCGATGCCCTCGAAATGCTTGACCTGGAACAGCACGTCCAGCCCATGGCCGCGCGCGCTGCCGGCCACCGACGGTGGATCGACCCGCTCGCCGGGGTTGCGCCGCGCAGGCTGGAAACCGGGGGCGCTGCGCACCAGTTCGGCGGTGTCGGCCGAGAAGTCGCCAGCAACCAACGACGGCAGCCCTTCGGCGGTGGCGCCGATCCAGGTCATCAGGTCGCTGCTCTGGTGACGGCGCACCTCCGGTTCATCCGGGTCCGGGCGCAGGCGTGCCACATAGATGTTGATCAGCTCTTCCTGCAGCTTCACCCGCAACATGCCGGCAGCGCTGAACTGGCCCGGGGGGTGCAGCAGGGTGACGCCGTCTTCGCTGACCGGCAGCCGTGTCAGCATGGCGCTGCCGTGGCGCAAGGCCTGGCTGGGCGGGTCGGCGGTGACGAAGTCGCAGCTGTAGCGCAGCCGGGTGGCCAGCCAGCAGGCCGGGTTGCGGCCCTGCGCCTGCACGACGCGCTGGACCGCGATCACGTCCGGCTGCAGCGTTTCCAGCATCTGCAGCACCTGGTCGCGGCGTTGTTCCCATTGCCCCTCGTCCAGGGTGGGTAGCTCCAGCGTGGCCACCTTGAGCAGGCGCGGGCCGGGGGCGGCCTGGCGCGCCTGCACCGGCGCCGCCGAGGCGACCCAGAGCATCAGCAACAACCAGCCCGGCCAACGTCCCGTGACAGCAGTGGAGATCATGCGCATAACGATAAGTTTACGCTTTGTCCGTCGACGCTTCGTGACCTTCGCCGCGTTCTGGAGCGCACGCCTGCCATGTCCGTGGCGCGCTGTCATGTAGGGGCGCAGCGTGCGTGGGGGTAGGGGTTCCGGTAAGCTCGCGCCCTTTCGTATTCGCAGGACAGCCCCATAGGATGAGCATGATCGCAGCCGCCAGCGCAGGCAAGGGAAGAATGCCGCGCCAGATTCCGTACATCATTGGCAACGAGGCCTGCGAACGGTTCAGTTTCTACGGGATGCGCAACATCCTGGTGCAGTTCCTGATCACCTCGCTGCTGCTGCAGGAGATCACCGCCGAAGGCCGCGCGGGTGAGGCCAAGGACATCATGCACAGCTTCATGATCGGCGTGTATTTCTTCCCGCTGCTCGGTGGCTGGCTGGCCGACAAGTTCTTCGGCAAATACCACACCATCCTCTGGTTCAGCCTGATCTACTGCGCCGGCCACGCCTGCCTGGCGGTGTTTGAAGACAGCCGGCAGGGCTTCTTCGTCGGCCTGGGGCTGATTGCGCTGGGTGCTGGCGGGATCAAGCCGCTGGTGGCCTCGTTCATGGGCGACCAGTTCGACCAGAGCAACAAGCACCTGGCCAAGATCGTGTTCGATGCCTTCTACTGGATCATCAACTTCGGCTCGCTGTTCGCCTCGCTGCTGATTCCGCTGGCGCTGAAGAATCTGGGCCCGCAGTGGGCGTTCGGCATTCCCGGCATCCTGATGTTCGTGGCCACCTTCGTGTTCTGGCTGGGCCGCAAGCGCTATGTGCTGGTGCCGCTGCCGCCGAAGGACCCGCATTCGTTCGGCAACGTGGTCCGTACTGCGCTGACCGCGCAGGTGCCGGGCAAGGCACGCCCGGGCCTCACCCTGGCCATCCTGGGCGCGGTGCTGGCGGTGGCCTCGATGGGCCTCGTTGGCAGCCTGGGCATCGTGATCTGCCTGTGCATCGCGCTGGTCCTGCTGCTGGCCGGCATTGGCGGTGGCACCTGGCTCCAGCTGGACCGCGCCCGCGCGGTGCACCCGGCCGAGGCCGTGGAGGGCGTGCGCTCGGTGCTGCGCGTGCTGGTGATCTTCGCCCTGACCACGCCGTTCTTCTCGCTGTTCGACCAGAAGGCCTCCACCTGGGTGCTGCAGGGCCAGCAGATGGCCATGCCGTCGTGGTTCACCGCCTCGCAGATGCAGGCGCTGAACCCGCTGCTGGTGATGATCCTGATTCCGTTCAACAACCTCGTGCTCTACCCGACACTGCGCCGCTTCGGTTTCGAGCCGACCGCGCTGCGCCGCATGACCGCCGGTATCGCCTTCAGCGGCCTGGCCTGGATCGTGGTCGGTGGCATCCAGGTGATGATGGACGGCGGCAACGTCATGTCCATCTTCTGGCAGATGCTGCCCTACGCCCTGCTGACCTTCGGCGAAGTGCTGGTCTCGGCCACCGGCCTGGAGTTTGCCTACAGCCAGGCCCCGCAGGCGATGAAGGGCGTGGTGATGAGCTTCTGGAACCTCACCACCACCATCGGCAACCTGTGGGTACTGCTGTCCAACGCCGCGGTGCGCAATGACACGGTCACCCATCAGATCGCCAGTACCGGCTTGAGCGAGGCGGCCTTCCTGATGTTCTTCTTCGCCGGTTTCGCGTTCCTGGCGGCGTTGGCCTTCGGTTGGTATGCGAGGCGCTATCGTATGGTCGACAACTACCGTACGGCCTGAGCCCTGACATGACCCCCGTCAATCTGCTGTTGATCGCCATCACCGTCATCGTGTCGTGGATGGCCTTCAAGAACCGAAAGCTCGGCGACCGCCTGATCCTGTGGCCGCCGGCGGTGGACCGCCATCGCCAGTACGACCGTCTGGTGACCTACGGGTTCATCCATGCGGACCTGGCGCACCTGGCGTTCAACATGATCACGCTGTTCTTCTTCGGCGGCCAGATCGAGTCGTTGATGATCAACCTGACCGGCAGCTACCTGACCTACCCGGCGTTCTATCTGGGGGCGCTGGTAGTGTCGATCCTGCCGAGCTACCTGAAGAACCAGAAGAACCCGAACTACCTCAGCCTGGGCGCGTCGGGCGCGGTGTCGGCGGTGCTGTTCGCCTTCATCCTGCTCAGCCCGTGGAGCGTGATCTTCGTGTTCTTCATCCCGGCCCCGGCGATCCTCTACGCGGTGTTCTACGTGGGCTACAGCATCTGGATGGACAAGCGCGGCGGTGATCGCATCAACCACAGCGCACACCTGGCCGGTGCCGCGTTCGGGGTGATCTTCCTGCTGGCGATGCGCCCGGCGATCTTCGAGCACTTCCTGCGCGAGCTCAGCAACCCCAGCTTCCGTCCGCTGGGCTGAGCCTGCGCCTGGGGTGCCGACCCACGGTCCGGTACCTGCCGGGACCGGGGTCACCGGCAGCCGGCGGCAGGTCACGGCCGTGGATCGAAACGCGAAGACCCGGGCGGCGCGCCGTCACCGGGGCAGGTCACGACCGCTGGTCGTGACACAGGCCGCTTACGCGGCCTTCTTGCCTTCCGCACCGTAGGCGCTGAGCAGGCGGGCATACACCTCGTTGTCGATCTGGTCGAATTCCCAGCTCTGGGTCTGGCCATTCACGGCCAGCTGGAACAAGCCCTCCAGCAGCGAGCTGTCGGCATCGCCAGGTGCGGGGGAGGTAGGTGCGTTGTCCATGTGGACCTCCTTGTGAAGCACGATCGGGTAGGCAGGTGTCGCAAAACTCGTGCCAGCTTTCACGCCCTGTCCGTTATCGATATCGGCTTGAATCGGCAGAGCTTTAGGACGGTTTGTGACGCTCCGCGTCGTTGCTTGCCCCTGTTCAGACTTCACGCGATCATGGCGCTACGCTGCGCACTATCGCGTCAGTTGCCGCAGGAGACACCGCCCATGGCTTCGGTCACCCCGCCCGGATTGGCATACGAGGTGGAGCACGATCTGGCCCACCACCGGTTCCAGGCCCGGGTGCAAGGGCATCTGGCACTGCTGGACTACCAGATCAAGTCGCTGAAACGACAGAAGCGCATGGTCATCACCCATACCGAGGTGCCCGAGCCGATCGAGGGGCGTGGCATCGCAGGGGAGTTGACCAAGGTGGCGCTCCGCTATGCGCGCGAACACAAATACAAGGTGGTGCCGGCGTGTGCCTATGCCGAAGCCTTCATGCAACGCCATGAGGAATACGACGACCTGCTGGCCGGCTGACGGCGGCAGGGGGTTTCGCAGGGACGACCGATCATCATGCTGGGTTTCAACAAGGGGATTGCAATGAACATCGTAGTAAACCGTCGCGCGCTGCGCGCCAGCGCGTTGGCCCTGGCCGTGGGTCTGGTGCTGGTGGCCGGCTGCAAGCGTGACGCCGCCGATACCGCGGCACCGCCGGCCGATGGCAGCACGGCGGCGCAGCCGGCCAACATCGAGACGCCGAACGATGTGGCGGCGTCGGTGGAACTGCGCGACGTGATCGAGAACACACCGCAGGCCGTGGTGGGTATCAGTTACCCGACCGACATCGCGCGGTACCCGGGCCTGGCCAAGGCGTTGTCCGACTATGCCAGCGCGGCGCGCGGCGAGCTGCAGCAGGCGGTGGACGGCCTCGGCAACGACAAGCCGACCATGCCCTACGAGCTGTCGCTGAGTTTCGAGAAGGTACTGGAAACCCCGCAGCTGGTGGTGGTCAGCGCCGATGGCAGCCGCTACACCGGCGGTGCGCATGGCGAGCCGCTGGTGGCGCGCTTTGTGTGGCTGCCCGAGCAGCAGCAGATGCTCACCGCTGACAAGCTGGTGGCCGACGCCAAGGGCTGGAAGGCGGTCAGTGATTACATCGGCGACCAGCTGCGCGAGCGCGTGGCCACCCGCCTGAGCAGCGAAGACATGGACCCGGGCCAGTTGCAGGAGTCGCTGCGCAGCGCCAGCCGGATGATCGCTGACGGCACCGAGCCGAGCGCGGAGAACTTCAGTCAGTTCCAGCCGCTCACCGGGACCGATGGCAAGATCAGTGCGGTCCGCTTTGTGTTCCCGCCGTACCAGGTGGGGCCGTACTCGGATGGCACCCAGACCGTGGATGTTCCGGCCAGCGTGCTGGCGCCGCACGTCGGCACCGCCTACGCGGGGCTGTTTGCCCGGGGCTGACCGACGGAGGCAATGTGGACGCGGGACTGCAACGACGAGTGACGCTGTTGCTGCACGAGGCGGGGGTTACCGTTGGCGGTGACCAGCCGCACGACATCCACGTGCATGACCCGCAGTTCCATACGCGGGTCATGGCCCAGGGCTCGCTCGGCCTGGGCGAGAGTTACATGGACGGCCAGTGGGACGCCGCCTCGCTGGACGGGTTCCTGTGTCACCTGATGCAGGCCCACCTGGACGAACGCGTGCACGGCTGGCGCGAAGTGGCCGATGCGCTCAAGGCGCGCCTGTTCAACCTGCAGGCGGGCAGTGGCAGCTTCGAAGTTGGCAGGCGCCACTATGACCTGGGCAACGATCTGTACGAGGCCATGCTCGGCCAGCGCCTGGTCTACAGCTGCGGCTACTGGCGCGATGCCCAGGACCTGGATGCCGCCCAGGAAGCCAAGCTCGACCTGATCTGCCGCAAGCTCGGGCTGCGCCCCGGCCAGCACGTGCTGGATATTGGTTGTGGCTGGGGCGAGGCATTGAAGTTTGCCGCCGAGCGCTATGGCGTGTCCGGGGTGGGCATCACCATCTCGCAGGAGCAGGCCGACTACGCACGCCAGCTGTGCGCCGGGCTGCCGATCGAGATCCGCCTGCAGGACTACCACGACGTCGAGGAGACCTTCGACGCGATCTTCTCGGTGGGCATGTTCGAACACGTGGGCGACAAGAACTATCGCGGGTATATGGAGATGGCGCGGCGTTGCCTGCATCCACACGGGCTGTTCCTGCTGCACACCATCGGCGGCAACCTGTCGCGCCACCGCACCGACCCGTGGATCGCGCGCTACATCTTCCCCAATTCGATGCTGCCCTCGGCGGCCCAGGTCACCGCCGCGTTCGAGGGGCTGTTCGTGCTGGAGGACTGGCACAACTTCGGCACCGACTACGATCGCACGCTGCAGGCCTGGCGGTTGAACGTGGAAAACGCGTGGCCGCAGCTGGACCCGCAGCGCTACGATGAACGCTTCAAGCGCATGTGGCGTTTTTACCTGGCGGCGTCGATGGCCAGTTTCCGCTGCCGGCATGCGCAGCTCTGGCAGCTGGTGCTGTCCCCCCATGGTGTGCCGGGTGGGTATGTCGCGCCGCGCTGAGGGGTAGCACACAGACCGCGCACGGGTGTCGTTTCGCGACCCGCCACGCCCTCGGCGCTGTGGCAGCCGTGACGCTGTAACGCTGTGTCTGCGCCATTGGGTGACGCGTACGCCCCGACATCCCGCAATGACGTGTTTGCCTATTGTCCGCGTCCCGCGGCGAACCGACCCTCTCTACGACACTGATGTCATGTCGATCCTGAGAGTCCTCGTATGCGTCAATCTCGTTCTGTTCGTCTGATCACCGCAGGCCTGGTCCTGGGTATGGCAGCCAGCGCCTCGGCCGTTGCCCAGCAAGCCTGCTTTCCGCACGACCCGTGGGGCGGCGAAGTGCCGTGCATGTCCTCCGACCTGACGGCCTGCTACAAGTGGAACCTCGGCAAGCTTCCCGCTGACGTCGGCGTCATCGAGTCCCAGAAAATGCTCGGTCACCACGCGGCGATGGCCGGTGTGATTACCGATGTGACCGGTGCGGCGGGCAATCTGGTGCTGATGGCCCATGACGCCGATGGGTATGCGCAGGCGGGGACCCTGTACGTCAAGGTGGGTGCCGCGCCGACCCGTACGGACTTCGATTGCCGTATCGACGCAGCCAGTGGCCAGATGTGCAGCATGCCGCGTGGACACGGCCAGGATGTCCACTATCGCGTGGAGACGGGCAGCATGCCTGCGCGCATCCACGTATACGCGTTCCCGGGCTGAGCCTGCGGGCATCGACGTCGCTTATGGGGCGCGCGGTCTACCATGTACCGATGCCGCTTCTGCCTGCCACTGTCAACGACGCCCTGCGAACCGCGCGGCAGCATGTCCATGCGGCCTTCGCCGGCACGCACGACGCGGACGCTGCACTGCAGGCGGCGTGTGCGGTTCTGGACGATGCGTTGGGCGTACACGCCGATGACACGCGTCTGCTGACCGCATTGGGTACCGTTTACTGCGACCGCGGGCAGTACGCACAGGCCAGTGCGCTGCTGCGCCGCGCGCTGGCCATGGGCAGCGACGACCGCCACGCTGCGTTCAACCTGGGTGTGGCGTTGCTCAATCTGGGCCGTAGCTCCCAGGCACGGACAGCGTTCAACACTGCTGCCACGATGACCGCCTCGGCGCACACCTGGGAAGCGTGGTTCGATCCGCAGGCGCATTGACGGCCGTACCCACCGAGGGTGGGTATCTACCGCGGCAGGAAGACCAAAAAAGAACGCCCGGCGTGGCCGGGCGTTCTTCTGGTGCGCGTCGATGGAGCGGACGCTTACTTTTTGCTGTCACCGGAGGTCAGGCCACGCTTTTCCAGCAGCGGCTCGATCTGCGGGGCGTGCCCGGCGAAGTCCTGGAACAGCTGCATCGCGTCCACGCTGCCGCCCTTGGACAGCAGCGCCTTGCGGAAGTGGTCGCCATTCTTGCGGCTCAGGCCGCCGTTCTCGCGGAACCACTTCTGGGTGTTGGCGTCGAGCACTTCGGACCAGATGTAGGCGTAGTAGCCGGCCGAGTAGCCGCCCATGATGTGGCTGAAGTACGGGGTCTTGTAGCGCGGCGGAACCGGCGCGTAGTAGATGCCGTCCTTCTCCAGCGCGGCGCGCTCGAAGGCCATTACGTCCTTGGCAGCCGGCACCTGGTCCGGACCGATCTGGTGCCAGCGCTGGTCAAGCATGGCCGCGCCCAGGTATTCGGTGGTGGCAAAGCCCTGGTTGAACTTGGCTGCGGCAATCACCTTGTCCAGCAGCGCCTGCGGCATCGCCGAGCCGTTCTGGTAGTGCTTGGCGTAGTTCTTCAGGATGGCCGGGTTGTCCGACCACATTTCGTTGACCTGCGAGGGGAACTCGACGAAGTCGCGCGGCACGGCGGTCCCGGAGAAGTACGGATACTTCACGTTGGAGAACATGCCGTGCAGGGCGTGGCCGAACTCGTGGAAGGTGGTGGTCACTTCATCCCAGGTCAGCAGGGTCTGCTGGCCGGCCGGCGGCTTGGGAATGTTGAGGTGGTTGGCCACCACCGGCTTGAAGCCGGTCAGCGCGGACTGGGACACGTACGAATTCATCCAGGCGCCGCCGCGCTTGGAGGCGCGTGCGTACGGGTCGAAGATGAAGATCGCCAGCTGGCTGCCGTCGGCATCGAACACGTCATAGACGGTGACGTCGTCGTGGTAGACCGGCAGGTCGGTGCGCTGCTTGAAGGTCAGGCCGTATTCCTGGTTGGCGGCGAAGAACACGCCGTTTTCCAGCACGTTCTTCAGCTCGAAGTACGGCTTGAGCTGGGATTCGTCGAAGTTGTACTTGGCCTGGCGGACCTTCTCGCTGTAGAACGCCCAGTCCCAGGCTTCGAGCTTGAAGGTGGGCTTGCCGGCGGCCTTCTGTTCCTGGTCGATCATGGCCTGCAGGTCGGCCGCTTCGCGCTTGGCGTTGGCGACGGCGGCCGGGGCGAGCTGGCCGAGCATGGCGTTGACCGCTTCGGGG
Organism: Stenotrophomonas sp. 364; assembly: GCF_009832905.1. Classification (NCBI taxonomy): domain Bacteria; kingdom Pseudomonadati; phylum Pseudomonadota; class Gammaproteobacteria; order Lysobacterales; family Lysobacteraceae; genus Stenotrophomonas; species Stenotrophomonas sp. 364. Next base: position 2,584,320 of record NZ_CP047135.1, on the reverse strand, counting down.
GTCTTGGCGGTCTGGTTGGTGAGGTTGTAGGCGGCGAAGTTCGCAAAGCCCATCAGCTTGGCCTTGTCGGCGCGCAGCTGCATGATGCGCGAGACCAGGGCGGTGTTGTCGTACTGGCCGCCGCGGCTGCCACGGGTGATGGAGGCTTCGTAGATTTTCTGGCGCAGGTCGCGGTTGCGCAGGTTGGTCAGCGGCGGCTGGCCGGTGGTGTTGAGCAGGGCGATGACGTACTTGCCGTCGAGCTTGCGGGCCTTGGCGGCTTCGGCAGCGGCGGCGATCTGCTCGGGCGACAGGCCGTCGAGCTGCTTGACGTCGTCGACGACGACGGCCGAGGCATTCACCTCGTTCTGCACGTTCTGGCTGAAGGTGGTGCCGAGGTTGGCCAGCTCGGCGTTCATGGCCTTGAGCTTGGTCTTGTCGGCATCGTTGAGCTTGGCGCCGGCGCGGACGTAGCTTTCGTAATACTTTTCGACCAGGCGCACGCCTTCGGCGTCGAGGCCGAGCTGGGCGCGGGTGTCGTACAGGGTCTGGATGCGGGCGAACAGCTTGCCGTTGAGGGCGATGGCGTCGCTGTGGGCGGCAAATTTGGCGGAATAGTCGGCCTGGAGCTTTTTGCGGGTGTCGTTGGTGTCGGCGCCGACCAGGCTGAAGAAGACGGTCGTTGCGCGATCCAGGGTGTCACCGCTCTTTTCCAGGGCGATGAGGGTGTTGTCGAAGGTGGGCTTGGCCTTGTTGTTGGCGATGGCCTCCACTTCCTTGAGCTGCTGGTCCATGCCGGCGTCGAAGGCGGGGGCGAAGTCGCTGTCCTTGATCTTGTCGAACTGCGGGTAATGCAGCGGCAGCGGGCTGTCGGCGAAGAACGGGTTGGCCTGCTGGGCGTTCGCGGCGGCGGGGGTGGCGGCGACGGCGGAATAGGCAGGCAGGGCAAGGCCGAGGGTCACGGCGACGGCAAGGGCAAGACGGGTGGTCAAGGGGAATTCTCCGGTCAGACAAGTGCCCGAGGGTAACCCGGGGGGACGGGGTGGGGCTTGTGTCGAAAGGCATGTTGAACGCGTGGAGCGGAAGGCGGCGGTCGGAGTCCCACGTGCGCGGGGCGGGTGGGGGTTCGCGGGGCACGCTGCAAGTACATCCCTGTAGGCTCGTGGGCGCCATCCATGGCGCCCAACGGCCCCGCCAACCCCCACCCGCCCCGCGCGGGACACTTGGTCGGCGCATCGCCGAGTGCCGCATCAGAGGGTAGTGCCGGCCGCTGGCCGGCTCCCCATCAACCCCACCGCGCCAGCACCCCCCCCCCCACGGCCCGCTGCCACGTTCATCCTGATCACGGCGCTAAGATGGGTTTTTGCGCAGGAGCCCGGCCATGACCACCGCCTTCGATTTCTCGTTCGTGGACCTCAACGGCCAGCCGCAGGCGCTGGAGCAGTACCGGGGCAAGGTGTTGCTGGTGGTGAACGTGGCCAGCAAGTGTGGGTTTACCCCGCAGTACGAAGGGCTGGAGGCGTTGTGGCGGGAGTACGCCGCGCGCGGGCTGGTGGTGATCGGGTTCCCGTGCGACCAGTTCGGTCACCAGGAGCCGGGCAACGCCGAGGAGATCCGCAGTTTCTGTTCGCTGACCTACGCGGTGGATTTCCCGCTGTCGGACAAGGTGGAGGTCAACGGCGACGGCGCGCACCCGCTGTGGCAGTGGCTGAAGGCGGAGAAGTCCGGGCTGCTGGGCACGCGCGGGATCAAGTGGAATTTCAGCAAGTTCCTGATCGGCCGCAATGGCCAGGTGCTGCAGCGCTATGCGCCGACCGACACCCCCGCGTCGCTGCGCGGCGATATCGAAGCCGCGCTGGCTGGCTGATACCGGCCGGCACTGCGTCCCGGTAGTGCCGGCCGCTGGCCGGCTCCTCGCATTACGGGAGGGCCACATGTCCCAGCCACGCATGGCGTGGCTCTACCGCGGCCGGGGGAAATCAGCCGCCGGCCTGGCGGTTGCGCACATCTTCGGGCAGCAGGGCGAGGATGTCGTCGACGATGTTCGGCAGGCTCTGCTCGGAATAGCCGCGATGCACGCGGGCGATGCTGCCGTCGTGGCCGATGATGAACATGTGCGGGATGGTCTGGATGCCGTACTGGTCGCTGACCACGCCCTTGGCATCGTGGATGTAATCCAGCGGCGGGGCGTTGCGGCTGCGGGCGATGGCGACGAAATCGGCGCGCGGTTCCTTCAGGTTCACCGCGTAGACCTGCAGTGCGTCATGCCCGATGACCTTCTGCAGTTGGCCCAGGATCGGCAGTTCCTTGCGGCACGGGCCGCACCACGAGGCCCAGAAGGTGACGATGACGATCTTGCCGCGCTGGCGGGCCAGGTCGACCACGTCGCCATTGCGGTCCTTGCCCAGGATCTGCGGCGGGGTATCGCCGGCTTTCGGTGAGGCCGTTGCGGGCGCGGCGGCGCTGGCGGCCAGGCTCATGGCGAGCAGCAGGCAGGCGAGGGCGGGGCGGATCGTCCTGATCATCGGCATGGCTCCGTTGAGCGCCGGGCAGACGCCGGGCTGCGGTCGACTATACCCCAGCTGTCCCCAGCCGTTGCCGGGCTGCCGCTGGCCTGCAGTGAGCGCCGGCCGGGCGGCGGAAGAGCAGAACAGCAGCGCGCTTGCGCGATGCTGCTGCCTGTATCAAGCGTAGAGGCGCCGGATCAGTTTTCCGTGCACTTCAGGCTGTTGTAGCGGAAGCGGCCCGGCAGCGATGCGATCACGGCGATGAACTGTGCCTCCGCGGCGCCGACGTCCGGTGCGCTGATGGACGGGCTGAAGAACAGGCTGCCGCCATTGCCCGACGGGCTGATCTTGGCCGAGCAGGTGAACGACGCCGCCTGTGCCGCCGATGCAGCGGCCATCGTGGACAGGGACACCAGCAATGCGGGGAGCAGATACTTCTTCAAGGGGGATGTCTCATGCGTGGGGGCGGCGTGCTGTGGTCGCCGCAGAAAACAGCCCATGCAGTCTAGGTGGCGGCCCTTCGCCGCGCGGCTGGTGGTGGCGTGTACGGCCCGCCCGAGGTGTCGCAGCGGGCCTGTTGCCCGGCGCAAACCTTGGCGCGTCCGGGTTCTGGCGCGGGGCGGATGCCGCCAGGTCGGTCGAGCATCGGTCAGGCGCGGGTGACGCATGCAGCTGGCGATGCGCGTGGGCCGGTTCCGTGCGGAGACGAAAATGTGCACGTGACGACCTGCAACGGTCCATCTCCGGCGCATGGCGCCGGGAGTGCCCGGGCGCCAGGGGACGCTCTGATCGCGGGAGCTGACCAACGGTCGGCTCTACCCGGCAGGGCCGCGATCGTCGAATCAGCCCGTAGAGCCGGGCTCTGCCCGGCTGGCGCGCAGGTTGGCGAATCAGCCCGTAGAGCCGGGCTCTGCCCGGCTAGCGCGCCGGTTGGCGCATCAGCCCCGTAGAGCCGGGCTCCGCCCGGCTAGCGCGCCGGTTGGCGCATCAGCCCCGTAGAGCCGGGCTCTGCCCGGCTGGCGCGCAGGTTGGTCGATCAGCCGGGCAGAGCCCGGCTCTACGGGTTGGCGCAGCTTGATCAGCCGGGCGGAGCCCGGCGCCGCGGTTACTTCTCGACGAACGCGCGCTCGAACACGTAGTGGCCGGGGGTGCCGATGCGCGGCGAGGTCTGGAAGCCTCGGCTGTCCAGCACGGTGCGCAGGTCGGCCAGCATCTGCGGGCTGCCGCAGATCATGGCGCGGTCGTTTTCCGGGTCCAGCGGCGGCAGGCCGAGGGTCTTCTGCATCTCGCCGCTTTCCATCAGCGAGGTCAGGCGGCCCTGGTTGGGGAACGCCTCACGGGTGACGGCCGGGTAGTACAGCAGCTTGTCGCCGATCATCTCGCCGAGAAACTCGTGCTCGCGCAGTTCCTTCTCGAACAGGTCGCGGTAGGCCAGGTCCTTTTCGTAACGCACGCCGTGGGTGAGGATCACCTTGTCGAAGCGTTCGTAGGTTTCCGGGTCCTTGATCACCGACAGCCACGGCGCCAGGCCGGTGCCGGTGCCCAGCAGGTACAGGTGCTTGCCCGGGTGCAGGTCGCTGATCACCAGGGTGCCGGTGGGCTTCTTGCCGACCAGCACCTTGTCGCCGGGCTGGATGTGCTGCAGGCGCGAGGTCAGCGGGCCGTCCTGTACCTTGATGCTGAAGAACTCCAGGTTCTCTTCCCAGTTGGCGCTGGCGATCGAATAGGCACGCAGTAGCGGCCGCGTTTCGGTTTCCAGGCCGATCATCACGAACTGGCCATTCTCGAAGCGGAAACCGCTGTCGCGGGTCGTGGTGAAACTGAAGTAGGCGTCGGTCCAGTGACGGACCTCGAGCACCGTTTCGGCGCCGAAAGCGGAAGACATGGGGGTGGGGTCTGATCTGTTTTGTCCCGCCCAGTTTATCTCAAATGAGATAAATTCTCATTGACTGGCCGGGAAGCGGCGGGGGAAGGGGGTTTCAGCGGTAACCAGCGGCCTGCAGCTCGAACAGTTCGGCATAGCGGCCGCCCTGGGTCATCAGCTCGGCATGGGTGCCGCTGGCCTCGATCCGGCCGTCGGCCAGCACCAGGATGCGGTCGGCCATGCGCACTGACGAGAACCGGTGGGAGATCAACACCGCGGTGCGGTTGTCGGACAGTTCCTTGAAGCGCTGGAATACCTCGAATTCGCTGCGCGCGTCCAGCGCGGCGGTGGGCTCATCCAGAATCATCACCTGCGCGTCGCGCATGTAGGCCCGCGCGATGGCGATCTTCTGCCACTGCCCGCCGGACAGATCCACGCCCTGTTTGAAGCGGCGGCCGATCAGCTGTTCGTAGCCGTTGGGCAGCGCGTTGATGACCTCGTCGGCCATGCCGCGGCGGGCGGCATCGCGTATGCGTGCATCGTCGGTCATCGCCTCGACCAGGCCCACGCCGATGTTCTCGCCTGCGCTCAGGTTGTAGCGCACGAAGTCCTGGAAGATCACCCCCATGTTGGCGCGCAGGTCGTCCAGGTCGTAGTCGCGCAGGTCACGCCCGTCGAGCAGGATGCGGCCCTCGTCGGGGTCGTACAGGCGCGCCAGCAGCTTCACCAAGGTGGTCTTGCCGGCCCCGTTTTCGCCCACCAGGGCCAGCACTTCGCCGGCACGCAATTCGAAGTCCAGGTGGCGCACCGCCCACGATTCGGCATCGGGGTAGCGGAAGCCGACGTTCTCGAACACAAAGCCCTGGGTGATCGGCTGCGGGATCGCCACGGCGTCGGTACGCGAGTGGATTTCGGGCTGGATCTGGAAGAACGAGAACAGGTCGTCCAGGTACAGCGCCTGGCCGGCCACCTGCGAGAACCCGATCAGCAGGCCCTCCAGCAGCTGGCGCAGGCGCAGGAAGCTCCCAGCCAGGAAGGTGAGGTCGCCGATGGAGAAGTCGCCGCGCACAGTGCGCCAGGCGATGTAGGCGTAGGCGGTGTAGTAGCCCAGTGTGCCCAGCGCGGCCAGCAGCGTGCCCCAGAACGCACGCTTGCGCGCCAGTGCGCGGTTGGCGTGGAAGAACTTGTCGGCCAGGTACTTGTAGCGCTCGATCAGGAACCGGTGGAGGTTGAAGATCTTCACCTCCTTGGCGGTTTCCACGCTGGCCCCGATCTGGCGCAGGTAGTCCAGCTGGCGGCGTTCGGGCGTCCACTGGAAATTGAGCGAGTAACCGGCCGCGTTGAAATGCGATTCGCCGATGAAAGCCGGCACCAGCGCGACGGCCAGCAACAGGATCAGCCACGGCGCGTACACCAGCAGGCCCACCGCCAGGCTGGCCACGGTGATGGCGTCCTGCACCTGGCCGAACAGCTGGCTCATCAGGTTCATCCGGCCCATGGTCTGGCGCCGCGCGCGGTCCAGTTTGTCCTGCAGGTCGGGGTCTTCGAAATCTTCCAGGTCCAGCTCGGCGGCATGTTCCATCAGCCGCACGCTGGTGACGTTGGTAAACAGTTCCGAGAGCAGGCTGTCGGCGTAGTTGACCGCGCGGCCCAGCAGATCGGAGACGATCGCCAGGCCGAACTCCAGCGCCAGCAGACCGAGCAAGGGGTTGAGCAGGCCGCTGGACAACGCCTCGCCGAACGGCGGGAAGCCGGCCTCGTGCTGGCTCAGGTGCAGGGCCGCGTCGATGATCAATTTGCCCACGTACAACATCGCCACCGGCAGCAACGCACGGATCAGGCGCAGGCCCAGGCTGGCGCTGGCCAGGGCGGGGCTTGTCTGCCACACCTGGCGCAGGAACGGGGGCAGGTTGCGCATCGCCTGGAAACGTTCGCGCAGGCTGGGATTCTTCTGGCCGGGCGCACCGGCAGCGGGGGAGGCAGGCATGGGCGGTATTGTGCGCGCCCGCGCCGTGGCGGAGGGATGAATGCGTTGCATGCCATGACACCAAAGCCGCACCCATCCCAACCGGTAGGTGCCGACCGTTGGTCGGCACACAGCAGCACGGCGCTACCGGGCGGGATGGATGTGCCGGGTTACGGCAGCGGCGGCAACAGCCCCGCGCCCAGACGGTTCCAGGCATTGATCACGGCCACGCCGACGCTCAGGTCGCTGATGCCCTTTTCATCGAAGTGCGGTGCCAGCGCATCGAACGCCGCGTCCGAGGGCGCGCCGTCGGGCAGGCGGGTCAGTGCTTCGGCCCAGCCCAGCGCGGCGCGCTCGCGGGCCTCGAAGAAACGGCTTTCGTGCCACGCCGGCAGCGTGTCCAGCTTGCGCGGCTCGATACCGCCCTTGCGCAGCGCGGTGCCGTGCATGTCCATGCAGTAACCGCAGCCATTGATCTGCGACACGCGCAGGAACACCAGCTCCATCAACGTCGGGTCGATCGAACTGTCATGCACGACCTTGCTGGTGGCCAGCAGGCCCTTGATGGCCTCATTGGCCAGGCGGAAATAAGGAACGCGGGGAGAAGCGGACATGGTGGACTCCATGACGGCCCCGTTGGCCGTCTTCATCAGGAGGACGCGCCCGCCTCGCACGCTGTGACGAGTGCGGTGAGTTTTTCCGGATTGAGCACGCTCAGCACCCGCGTGATGCGATCGCCGTCGATGCTCACCAGGGTCACCGAGTGCAGCTGCTCACCCTGGAAACGCAGGATGGCCGGTTCGCCGTTGACGTAGCCGATGCGGGCCGGGTGCGCCCCGTTGCGTCGCGCGATCGCCCAGTACAGCTGGGCGATGCGTTCGGCGCCTAGCAACGGGCGGATGGCCGCCGTGACCCGGCCGCCGCCGTCGGACACCATCTCGGCATTGGCATGCAGCAGCGACAGAATGGCCGCCTGGTCGCCGCGCTGGGAGGCATCCATGAAGCGGGTCAGCAGGTCGCGGTGCTGCCCGGCGCTGACCGCGAAGCGGGACTTGCCGGCCTGCAGCCGCTGGCGGGCGCGGTGCACCAGCTGCCGGCAGTTGGCCGGGCTGTGATCGAGCAGGGGGGCGATGTCGGGGTAGTCGTAATCGAACACGTCCTTGAGCAGGAAGGCGGCGCGCTCGTCCGGCCCCAGCTGCTCCAGCATGGCCAGGAAGGCCATCGACACCTCGTCGGCCAGCGCATGCCGCTGGGCCGGGTCGTGCAGCGGATCAGGGTCCAGGGCGATCTCCAGCGGTTCGGGCAGCCACGGCCCCACGTACTCGATGCGGGCGTTGCGCCGCGCCCGCAGGCGGTCCAGCCCCAGGCGCGTGGTGGCGGTCACCAGCCAGCCCTCCGGATCGCGGATGCTGGCGATGTTGGCGTCCTGCCAGCGCAGCCAGGCGTCCTGGACCACGTCCTCGGCATCGCTGCGGCTGCCCAGCAGGCGGTAGGCCAGGGCGAACAGGCGGGGGCGGTGGGTCTGGAAGGTATCGGTCGGGGTCATGCCGGGAGGACGCCGCCGGGGGAGCGGTTGTGACAGGTACCGCCACTGTGCCGCAGACGCCGTGCGGGCGCGATGCCGGGTCTCGGACCACGACCGATGCCCCTTGGCGGCGCGAGGGGGGTAAAATGATGGGCTGAACCCCCGCCAGCCTCCAGCAAGCGAGCAAGTCGTGACATCGATCAAGCAGGAAGACCTCATCCAGTCCATCGCCGACGCGCTGCAGTACATTTCGTACTACCACCCGGTCGATTACATCAAGAGCCTCGCCGCCGCCTACGAGCGCGAGGAATCGCCGGCCGCGAAGGAAGCGATGGCCCAGATCCTGATCAATTCACGGATGTGCGCCGAAGGCCACCGCCCGATCTGCCAGGACACCGGCATCGTCACCGTGTTCCTGGAAATCGGCATGAACGTCCGCTGGGACGATGCCACCATGGGCGTCGAAGACATGGCCAACGAAGGCGTGCGCCGCGCCTACAACCACCCGGACAACAAGCTGCGCGCCTCGGTGCTGGCCGACCCGGCCGGCAAGCGCACCAACACCAAGGACAACACCCCGGGCGTGGTCAACGTCAAGGTGGTGCCGGGTGACCATGTCGAGGTGATCGTCGCCGCCAAGGGCGGCGGTTCGGAAGCCAAGAGCAAGTTCGCCATGCTCAACCCGTCCGACTCGATCGTGGACTGGGTGCTCAAGACCGTGCCGACCATGGGCGCCGGCTGGTGCCCGCCGGGCATGCTCGGCATCGGCATCGGCGGCACCGCCGAAAAGGCGATGCTGCTGGCCAAGGAATCGCTGATGGAGCCGATCGACATCAACGAGCTCAAGGCCCGTGGCGCCTCCAACCGCGCCGAAGAACTGCGTCTGGAGCTGTTCGACAAGGTCAACGCGCTGGGCATCGGTGCGCAGGGCCTGGGCGGCCTGACCACGGTGCTGGACATCAAGGTCAAGGACTTCCCGACCCACGCGGCCAACCTGCCGGTGGCGATGATCCCCAACTGCGCGGCCACCCGCCATGCGCACTTCACCCTGGACGGCAGCGGACCGGTGATGCTGGATCCGCCGTCGCTGGAAGACTGGCCGCAGATCACCTACGACGCCTCCAAGGGCACCCGTGTGGACCTCGACACGATCACCCCCGAAGACGTGGCCAGCTGGAAACCGGGCCAGACCCTGCTGCTCAACGGCAAGCTGCTCACCGGCCGCGATGCCGCGCACAAGCGCATGGTGGAAATGCTGGACAAGGGTGAGCCGCTGCCGGTCGACCTCAAGGGCCGCTTCATCTACTACGTGGGCCCGGTCGATCCGGTGCGCGACGAAGTGGTGGGCCCGGCCGGTCCGACCACTGCCACGCGCATGGACAAGTTCACCCGCCAGGTGCTGGAACAGACCGGCCTGCTGGGCATGGTCGGCAAGGCCGAGCGCGGCCCGGCGGCGATCGAGGCGATCCGTGACAACAAGTCGGCCTACCTGATGGCGGTCGGCGGTTCGGCCTACCTGGTGTCCAAGGCGATCAAGGCGGCCAAGGTGGTCGGTTACGCCGACCTGGGCATGGAAGCGATCTACGAGTTCACCGTGCAGGACATGCCGGTGACCGTGGCGGTGGATTCCACCGGCGAATCGGTGCACGTCACCGGCCCGCGCGAATGGCAGGCCCGCATCGGCAAGATTCCGGTGGTGGTGGCCTGATCTTCTGGATACCGGCCCTCGGTTGGCACCCAGACACGAAAAACGGCGCCCGAGGGCGCCGTTTTTCGTTGCCGCACATCCCGGTAGCCGCCGACCGTTGGTCGGCGCATCCTCACCGTCGCACGTCCACCAACATCCGCACCGCCAGCGCACCCAGCACCGTGCCCATCAGCGCGCGCTGCACCGCCTGCCAGCGCGGCCGCCTCGCCAGGAAGGCCGCAATGCTGCCGGCGGCCAGCACGATCAACGCATTGACGCCGAGGCTGGTGGCGATCTGCACCAGCCCCAGCACCACCGACTGCGCCATCACGCTGCCATGTCTGCTGGGCTGGATGAACTGCGGCAGCAGCGATAGGTACATCACCGCGATCTTCGGGTTGAGCAGGGCGGTGAACAGGCCCATCGCAAACAACCGGCGCGGGCTGTCGCGCGGCAGGTCGCGCAGCTGGAACGGCGACGGCCCGCCCGGACGCAGCGCCTGCCAGGCCAGGTAGAGCAGGTACAGCGCACCGGCGATGCGCAGGGCGTCGTACGCGTGCGGCACGGCCATCAACAATGCGGTAATGCCCAGCGCCGCGCACAGCAGGTAGACCAGGAACCCGAGCGCGATGCCGCCCAGCGACACCAGACCGGCGGCGCGCCCCTGGCAGATCGAGCGCGACACCAGGTAGATCATGTTCGGCCCGGGGGTGAGCACCATGCCCAGCGAGATCAGGCCGAATGCCAGCAGGTGGGACAGCTCGGGCATCGCCGCACTCCGGGGGATAGGTGCGGCGCATGCTAGGCCTGCGTGGCGCGACGCAACAGCCACAGCGCCGCCCTGCGCAGGCGTGCATCTGTATCCATTGCAGACCGCCGGACGGCGCATAATCGAAGGCTTCCCCTGACAGGCGCCGCGCATGCTCACCACCTTGTATGGTTCCCCCAGTACCGCCTCGCTGGTGGTGCATTGGCTGCTGATCGAACTGGGCGTCGAGCACGACCTGGTGCTGCTCGATTTCGAAACCCGGCAGCACAAGTCGGACGACTACCTGGCGCTCAACCCCGCCGGTGTGGTGCCCACGCTGGTCATGGACGGGCAGGTGCTGACCGAAGCGGCGGCGATTGCGCTGCACCTGGCCGACCTGCATCCGCAGGCGGGTTTCCTGCCGGCGGTGGGCAGCCCGGAACGCGGCGAGGCCTATCGCTGGATGTTCTGGTGTGCCAATACCGTGCAGCCGGCGTACCGCGCGTGGTTCTACGCCCATGAAATGGCCGGACCGGACAATGCCGGCGACACCCGGGAGCATGCGCGGCAACGCCTGGAAGCGGCGTGGCAGCGGCTGTCCGACCACCTGCAGGCGGGCGGCCCATACATGCTGGGCGCGCAGCTGAGCGTGGTCGACCTGATGCTGGTGATGCTGCTGCGCTGGTCGCGCAACATGCCCGTGCCGAGCGACACCTGGCCGGTGCTCAAGGCCTACGCCGACCGGCTCAAGGCGCGCCCGGCCTTCATCGAAGTGTACCGGCGCGAAGGCATCACCGACTGGCGGTGATGCGCGGTCTGGCGGTGCAGCGACCGCGACGCCAGCGGTGTTACCTTTACCTGGGATGCGCAGGGTGCATCCGCACCGACCAACAAGGAGCACGACCATGCCACGGATGCTGTCTGTGATGCTGCTGACCCTGCTGCTTGCTGCCTGCAGCAGCGACGGCGATACCTACTCGGCCCCCAGCCTGCGCGAGGTGACCGCCGCCAACCAGTGCATGGCGCTCTGCCAGAGTCGCTACGACAGCTGCTCGGCCAGCCCACTGGGCGGTGCCAGCAGCGATACCTGCGGCACCGGGGTGGCCACCCAGCGCGACGGTCGCTGCGACAAGATCGACAACCCGGAGTTGCGCCGTTCGTGCCAGGCCAGTGCCGACTTCTGCCGCAACCGTTCGCCGGCGCTGCGCTGCGGTGAAGAACGCGACCGCTGCGTGAGCCGCTGCGGCGGTTGACCCGCCGCACGCCGGCGTCAGGCCGGCAGGATCTCCAGCACGGTTTCCGGCGGCCGGCACAGCCGCACGCCGCGCGGGGTGCGCACGATCGGGCGGTTGATCAGCGCCGGGTGCGTGTGCATCGCCGCCATCAGGGCGGCGTCGTCCAGGGTCGGATCGTCCAGGCCGAGGTCGGCGTAGGCGGCTTCTTTGGTGCGCAGCAGCGCACGTGCGCCGGTGCCCATCGCCGCCACCAGCGCCGTCAGCGTGGCCACGTCCGGCGGGGTGTCCAGGTAGGCGATGACGGTGGGTTGGATCCCGTGCTCACGCAGGATCTGCAACGCCCCGCGCGAATTGCTGCAGCGCGGGTTGTGCCAGATCGTTACCGCCATCAGTACCACTCCAGCAGCGACACGCCCAGGCCGATGTAGGTGGCCTTGTGGTTGTAGTCGATCATGCTCTCGCCATAGCCATCGAACACCTGCACGTGGCCACGCAGCAGGTTGCTGATCGGGAAGCCGTAGTCCAGCTGCACCGCCCCGTGCGAACGGTCGCCGCCGCGCAGCGAATGGCGCGCCATCAGCGAGACTTCGTGGCCATTCCGGTTCCAGGTCAGGGTGGCGTCGCCGCGGCCCATGTAATCCTCGATATCCGGGTTGTTGTCGTCCTTGCGATCTTCGGGCAGGCGATACCACGGGCGCAGCACCAGTGCCCAGTTTTCGCGGTCAAGGCCGATGGTGGCGATCACCCGGTTCCAGCTGCGCGACAAGGGGTCGGGGCGGCCGTTGGACATGTGGTTGACGCTGATCCCGCTCATGCGCCCGCGCCAGCCGCCGATCGAATAGCCGTTGCGGAACAGCAGCATCATTTCGGGTTCGTAGTTGGTTTCGCGGAACGGGCGCGAGTTTTCGGCGTTGTAGGCCTGCCAGCGCGAGCTCTGGGTATAGCCGGCCCAGATGTCGCCGTTGTCGCCGAACAGGTTCTCCACCACCTTGGTCTTGAAGCTCAGCTGGAACTTCAGCTCGTTGCTGTCCAGCAGCTGCGGGGTGGTGACCGTGTTGGCCGGGTTGGGTGACTGCGGGGTCTGGTTCTTGTCGCTGGTCCAGAACGCCGGCAGCAGGTACACCGGCTTGTAGGCACGCAGCTGGAACGCGCCCAGCTTGGAGTCCTGCGCCAGTTCCCAACGGCTGTCCAGCAGCGAGCCCTTGCCCGCGTTGGCCAGTGCATCTTCGTGGCCGTCGCTTTTGAACAGCTCGCCGATACGCTGTTTGGCGCGCTGCGTTGCCGGTGCATCGGCCTCGGCCGTGCGCGCGGCCTGGCGTTCGTCGCGACGGGCCTGCTGCGCGGCAACCGCGGCGGCATCGGCGGCCTCGGTCACCCCGCGGGTGTGGCCGAACAGTTTGTCGTAGCAGGTCAGCCGCGCGGCGTCGGTATCGACCAGCGCACACGCCTCCGGCGAGGCCGGGGTGGGGGCCGCTTCCTGGGCGGCCACAGGCAGGCTGGCAGAGGCCAAAGCCAAGGCGGTGAACAGGGCGGAGCGTGGGCGCGAAGAGGTCATGAAAGCAGGCCAGGTGGCAAAGATGAATGGGGTTTTCGGAACAGTGTGGCCGTTGCCCGCCGATCCTGCCAGCGCCCGCCATGGTCCCGCAGCGGGATTTATGCCGGTCAGGCCCGTGCGCGGGGTGTGAAAAGCGCGGGCCTCAGAAGAACCACGCAAAGGCGAACAGGCCAAGCATCGCCACCACCAGCGCCATTTTCAGGGCCACCCCGAGCAGGATCCCGAGCCAGGTCGCCAGGCCCACCTTGGTGGAGCGGCCCAGTTCGCGCGTGTGCCAGTACTCGCCGGCCAACGCACCCAGCAGCGGGCCCGCCAGCAGCCCGATCGGCATGAAGAACAGCCCGGCGATGCTGCCCAGGACCGTGCCCCACAGTGCCTTGCGGCTGGCCCCGACCCGCTGCGCGCCCACCACCGTGGCCAGGATGTCCACGGCGAAGGAGAGCAGGGTCAGGATCCCGAGCAGGGTCAGGGGCACCCAGCCCACGTGGGCGAAGCCGTCGGTCCAGGCGGCCACCAGCAGACCGGCGAAGACCAGGGGAATGCCGGGCAGGGCCGGCAGCACGATGCCTGCGATGCCCGTCAGCACCAGAAGGGCGGCTAGCAGGTAGAAGATGAATGAATAGTCCATGCTGTCCGGTATGGTGTGGGAAATAGGGTTGACATGTGAAAGCTTTTCACAGTTGATTTTTCGTTTTGCTCGGGTTAAGTTGACCTCGCTGAGCTTGGCAAGGTCACCGTGGATCGTGGCCTGATGATGGTAGATCTTCTGATCCGCTGCATCGTTGCACCTCGCTTCCCCCTTGCTGTCAGCCGCCTGTCAGGGCGTATCCAACAACAAGACAGACAGTTAGGGAGTAGCTGAGATGGCTGAGAAGGGCACCGTCAAGTGGTTCAACGACGCTAAGGGTTTTGGTTTCATCAGCCGTGAAAGCGGCGAGGACGTGTTCGTGCATTTCCGCGCGATCGAGTCCCAGGGCTTCAAGAGCCTGAAGGAAGGCCAGGCGGTCGAGTTCGAAGTCGTGACCGGCCAGAAGGGCTTGCAGGCAGACAAGGTGAAGCCGCTCTAAGCGCACACCGACGTCAGCGGATGAAACACGAAAAGGGCCCGCTTGCGCGGGCCCTTTTTTTACGTCGCGTTGGGGCGCGTCGTAATCAGCGCAGGATCACCTTGCCGTTCACTACGCGGACGTAGGTGTTTTCGCGGATACCGCCCAGATCACGCTGGTTGACCACCACGGTGCGGCCATCGTCCATGCGCACGGTGATGTCGAAGGTGTCGCTGGTGACGTTCTTCTGGATCTGGTTGCCGGCCAGTGCGCCACCCACGGCGCCCGCGGCGGCGGCGATGTTCTGGTTGCCCTTGCTGCCGCCGGTGTGGTCGGAGATTTCATGGCCGGCGACCGCACCGACCAGGCCGCCCAGGATCGCGCCGGTGGCCGAGGGCGCGGTACGGCCAGAGGCAACCTGGTTGATGCGGGTGACGATGCCGCAATCGGCGCAGCGGTTGTTGGTGTTGTTGTAGCCGCCGTTGTTGCCATAACCGTTGTTGTAACCGCCGCTGCCATAGCCGGGCGAGGTGGTCGCGCAGCCGGCCAGTGCGACGGTGGCGACGGCGGCTGCAGCAATGAGTTGGATCTTCATGGTGGTTCTCCTGGCCAGAGGGGTGGTCGAATGCGTCTGGGGCGCATGCCGCAGATCGTGTCCTGTAGTCCGTGAACAGCGCGCCAATCCCGGGGCCCGAGCGTGGCTGCCAGATGAATCAGCGGAAATCCTGGTGGCAGGCCTTGCAGTCGTTCTGGATCTTCTCCACCAGCTGGCCCATGCCGACGCAGTCGGTGGGCGGGGCGGCCAGGGCCTGGTTGAGGGTGGCGCGCAGTGCGCTGGCATGCTGCTGGAAGCCCTGGCTGTCCTTGAGGCCGGGGAAGGCCAGGTCCACGTCGTTGGACAACGAGCGCAGGGTCTGCAGGCGCGGCACGCTGTCGGCCAGGGTGCAGCGGTTCTGTGCCTGGGCGTCCTGCAGCAGCTGCACCTGGCGGTTCATGACGTGCATGAGGGCATCGGGAAACGGATCCTGGCGGGCCTGGATGGCACGCGACACCATGACCGTGGCGATGAGACCGACCACCACGCCGAGCACGCCGACCAACAGATAGCGGTAGGCGGCGGAGGGGCGGTGGGGCGTGGCGGGCTGGCTCATGCAGTGGCGTCCTGTTGGGGGCTGCGGTCGATCTTACGGTGCGTCCTGTCCATGCGGCGTTCGCGACGGCCTGCGCCCCGGTAAAATGCGCCGATGAACGACGTACTGCGCGAACGATTTGCCGGCATTGACCGGTTGTATGGGGTGGGCACCGTGGACTTGCTGTCGACCCGCCGGGTGGCGGTGGTCGGCATGGGCGGGGTGGGCTCGTGGGTGGTGGAGGCGCTGGCACGCACGGCGGTGGGCCACCTGACCCTGATTGATGCCGACGACATCTGCGTGTCCAACACCAACCGGCAACTGCCGGCCCTGGCCGGGCAGTACGGCCGCAACAAGGCAGAGGCGATGGCCGAGCGCTGCCGGGCGATCAATCCGGACATCCAGGTAGAGCCGATCGCCGCGTTCCTGACCGTGTCGAACATGGTGGAGCTGCTGGACCGCGATTTCGATCTGGTGATCGATGCCTGTGACAGTTTCCGGGTCAAGGTGGAAACCATCGCCTGGTGCCGTCGCCGCAAGCTGCCGATCCTGACCGTGGGCGCGGCGGGCGGGCGCACCGATCCCACCCTGGTGCGGATCCGCGACGTATCGCGCACCGAACACGACGCGATGATGGCGTTGATCCGCAAGAAGCTGCGCAGCGATTTCAACTTCCCGAAGAACGCCTCGCGCTACTTCGGCGTGCCGGCGGTGTATTCGCTGGAGAACGTGAAGTACCCGCAGGCCGACGGTAGCGTCTGTGGCATCCGCCCGAACCTCGGTGCGGACGCGGCATTGAAGCTGGACTGCGGCGCCGGCCTCGGCGCGGCCACCCACATCACCGGCGCCTTCGCCTTCGCCGCCGTAGGCAAGGCGCTGGAAATGCTCATGAAGCCCAAAAAGAGCGCCACCCCCGCGTAGCGCCGACCGTTGGTCGGTTGCCCGGAAATCCGGCACCGCCAGGCCATCCGTCCCGGCGCATTGCGGCCCAGCGTTGGGTTGATCGGTTGGTACGGCCAAGAGCAGCCGACCAACGGTCGGCTCTACCGTCGGCAGAGCTGACCGTTTGGTCAGCTGCCCGGAAACCCGGCACCGCCAACCGATCCGTCCCGGCGCATTGCGGCCCAGCGTTGGGTCGACCGGTCGTCACGGCCAAGAGCAGCCGACCAACGGTCGGCTCTACCGCCGGTAGAGCTGACCGTTTGGTCAGCTGCCCGGAAACCCGGCACCGCCAACCGATCCGTCCCGGTGCATTGCGGCCCAGCGTTGGGTCGATCGGTTGGTACGGCCAAGAGCAGCCGACCAACGGTCGGCTCTACCGCCTGCAGAGCTGCCGTTGGTCAGCTGCCCGGAAACCCGGCACCGCCAACCCATCCGTCCCGGCGCATTGCGGCCCAGCGTTGGGTTGATCGGTTGGTACGGTCAAGAGCAGCCGACCAACGGTCGGCTCTACCGCCGGCAGAGCTGACCGTTGGTCAGCTGCCCGGAAACCCGGCACCGCCAGCCCATCCGTCCCGGTGCATTGCGGCCCAGCGTTGGGTCGACCGGTCGTTACGGCCAAGAGCAGCCGACCAACGGTCGGCTCTACGGCCGGTAGAGCTGACCGTTGGTCAGCTGCCCGGAAACCCGGCACCACCAGCCCATCCGTCCCGGCGCATTGCGGCCCAGCGTTGGGTTGATCGGTTGGTACGGTCAAGAGCAGCCGACCAACGGTCGGCTCTAGCGCCGGCAGAGCTGACCGTTGGTCAGCTGCCTGGAAACCCGGCACCGCCAACCCATCCCTCCTTTGGAAGCCGACCAACGGCGGGCACCACCAACAGCAGCCGACCAACGGTCGGCTCTACCGGGGGGAGGGTTGGTGTGCGTGTGTCGTTGTGCGGCGCCGTCAGGGCAGGCCGAACAGCCGCTTCGCATTCGCGGTGGTCTGCGCGGCGATGTCCTCTGCCGGCTGCCCGCGCAGCCGCGCCACCGTCTCCAAGACCACCGGCAGGCGTGCCGGTTCATTGCGCTCGCCGCGGATGCCCGCGTCCGGCTGGTCGGGCGCGTCGGTCTCCAGCAGCAACTGCTCCAGCGGCATCGTTGCCACCAGCCGCTGCAGGCGCTGGGCGCGGTCGTAGGTCAGCGGGCCGCCCAGGCCCAGCAGGAATCCGAGCTTGTGCAGCTGCGCAGCCTGTTCGGGGCTGCCCGGGAAGCTGTGCACCACGCCGCGCAGGCCGCCCACCTGCCTGATCGCGGCAATCACCGCATCCACCGCACGACGGGCATGCACGATCACCGGCAGGTCGAACTCACGCGCGATCCGCAGCTGTCCCATGAAGTACTGCTGCTGCAGCTCCGCGTCCAGCCCCGCCACGAAGAAATCCAGACCGCATTCGCCCACCGCGCACGGGCGTTCGCGCTCGATCCAGCCGCCCAGGTGGTCCAGATGCTCAGGCCGGTGCGCATCCAGGAACATCGGATGCAGCCCGTAGGCGGGGTACAGGCCGTCGGCCATCCGGCAGGTCTCGCGCAGCTTGGGCCAGCTGGCCGCAGTGACCGCGGGCACCACCTGCACCTGCACGCCCGCGGCGCGGGCGCGCGCGATCACATCGGAACGATCGGCATCAAACTCGCTCGCATCCAGGTGGCAGTGGCTGTCGACCAGGGTCACGCGCGGCGTTTGCCCGGCAGCACCGGCGGCAGTGCGGCGCTTCGGTTCTTCCAGTTGGCCAGCAGCAGGGTGCCCAGGCCCAGCAGGATCTCGTCCACGAACGGCACCGGGTCGGGAATGAACAGCGTCAGCGTGAACAGGCCGGCGGTAAGCTTGAACAGGGTGGGGTAGCGCAGCCGGCGTGCCCATTCCAGCACCGGCAACAACAGGGGATTGGCCATGACGCGCTCCTCGACAGAAGCTGTAAACGCTATCACGGCCTGCAATGACACAGAACCTGAATGGGTAAGGAGGGCGTGCACGCCGTGTGGAGATTCCGTTCAGGCACCGCATGCTGGAATCCCGCTCAAGAACGTTGCGGATCGTCCGCAGGGAGCCGGTTATGAAAAGTACTACTACCACTGCTTTGGTCGCCGCTGGCGCGCTGCTCGTCGGCGGCATCGCCACGGCTGCTTTCATGAAGAGTGGCTCGTCCGCCGCCGATCCGGTAGCCGCGACGCAGACCCGGCCGACCCTGGACACCACCCCGCTGGCCGACGATGGTGCGCGCACCGATGCCGTTGCCATCGAAGACAAGGCCGGCAAGCTGGAGTATGCCGACATCGTCAAGGTGGATCCGCTGACGAAGAAAGAGAAGGCCTACGCCACGGTGATCGGCACCGAACCGGTACGCCAGACCTCCACCACCCAGACCCCGCATGAAGTCTGCCAGGACGTCGTGGTGCAGGAGCGCCTGCCCGAGCGTGACGGCAACGTCGGTGGCACCGTCGCCGGTGCGGTCATCGGCGGCCTGCTGGGCAACCAGGTGGGCGGCGGCAACGGCAAGAAGGCAGCAACCGCGGCCGGTGCCGTGGCGGGCGGCCTGATCGGCAACCAGGTGGACAAGCGCCACGTGGGTGGCCGCGTGGTCAACCGGACCGAGCGCCAATGCCACACCGAAACGGCGACCTCCGAGTCGACCAAGGTCACCGGCTACAACGTCACCTACCGCAATGAAGATGGCACCACCGGCACCATGCGCATGGCCAGCAAGCCGGGCAACCGCATCCCGATGGGCACCAGCAATGCGGTCACCGGGTACAACGTGACCTACCGCTACGATGGCGTGGAAAAGACCGTGAAGATGGACAACAAGCCGAGCAGCGACCGACTGCCGGTCATCGACGGCCAACTGGTGACCCAGACCGCCGCGCTGGATTCGAACAAGCAGTAACTCCGCGCGGATGGATCGTGCGAGCAACAGGCCGGCGTCGTCCGGCCTGTTGCGTTTTGCGGGGCCCGCCACAGCGCGCAGCCCGGCCTTCTGCGATGATTTCTGCCTGTTTTCCGACGGCCATCGCCATGAGCATCTTCGACCTGCAGCTGGAAACCGACCGCCTGATCCTGCGCCCGCCCCGCGTGGAGGACTTCGACGCGTTCCTGCGGTTCTGTTCCGACCCGGAGGTCATGCAGCACCTGGGCGGCGTGCAGGCGCCGTCGCAGGCGTGGCGCAGTTTCAGCTGCCTGGCCGGTAGCTGGCACCTGTACGGTTTTTCGATGTTCTCGGTGATCGAAAAAAGCAGTGGCGACTGGGTCGGGCGGATGGGCCCGTGGCAGCCGCTGGACTGGCCCGGCACCGAAGTGGGCTGGAGCATCCGCCGCGAAAGCTGGGGCAAGGGTTATGCCCCGGAAGCGGCGGTGGCCAGCATCGACTGGGCGTTCAATGCGTTGGGCTGGGAAGAGGTGATCCACACCATCGACGCGGCCAACGAGAACTCCAAGATCGTGGCGCGCAAGCTCGGCAGCACGCTGCTGCGCATGGGCGAGTTGCCGCCGCCGCATGACGGCAAGCCGATCGAGATCTGGGGCCAGTCGCGCGACCAATGGCAGCACCGCCGCCGCACGTGATCGCCCATGCTGCACCCGCGCTTGGCAACCTGCGCAGGTTGCGGCCATGCTCCCGGCGTGGCCGCCTGGGCCGCGCGTCACGGAGGCTGATGGATGTTTGCCGTTGTTCCCGATCCGATTCCCGCACGCATGAAGGCCCTCAACCGGGCTGAGGTCTGCGATACCAACTTCACTGAATTCGTGCAGCAGTGGCGGGGCGATCCCGCGCCGCGTCCGGCCGCTGACGCGCCGATTCTGCCTGGCAGCACGCTCGACGCCGCCGGGTTCGATGCGCTGCTGGAGTCGCAGCTGATCAGCCGCCACCTGGACCTGATGGCGCGCGTGCTGCGCGTCCAGAACAAGGTCTTCTACACCATCGGCTCGTCCGGCCACGAGGGCAACGCGCTGGTGGCGCGGCTGGCCCGGCACACCGATCCGGCGTTCCTGCATTACCGCTCCGGGGCGTTCATGGCCGAACGCTTCCGCCAGTTGCCGGGCATGGACCCGGTGCTCGACGCGGCGCTGTCGTTCGCCGCCAGCTGTGACGACCCGGCCAGCGGCGGCCGGCACAAGGTGTGGGGCAGCAAACCGCTGTGGGTGCTGCCGCAGACCTCCACCATCGCTTCGCACCTGCCCAAGGCACTGGGCACGGCGATGGCCATCGAAAGCGCACGCCGCATCAACCACGCACTGCCGATTCCCGACGACAGCGTGGTGATCTGCTCCTTCGGCGACGCCTCGTCCAACCACGCTACCGCGCAGACCGCGTTCAACACGGCGGCCTGGGCGGCCTACCAGCGGCTGCCGGCGCCGGTGCTGTTCGTGTGCGAAGACAACGGCATCGGCATTTCGGTGAAGACGCCTGACGGCTGGATCGCGCAGGCCTTCCGCCAGCGCCCCGGGCTGGACTATTTCTTCGCCGACGGCCTGGACCTGGCCACCGGCCACGGTGAGGTACAACGCGCGCTCGAGCACTGCCGGCGCAGCCGACGGCCCACCTTCCTGCACCTGCGCACTACGCGGCTGATGGGCCACGCCGGCACCGATTTCGAGATCGAGTGGCGGCCCTTGCCGGAACTGTGCGCGGCCGAGGCAGCCGATCCATTGTTGCGCTCGGCGCAGATTGCGCTGGATTCGGGCTGGATGACGCCCGAACAGCTGCTGCAGCGCTACGAAGCGATGCGCGCACGCTGTTTCGCCGCGGCCGAAGAAGCCGACCGTCGGCCCAAGCTCGACGGGCTGGCGCAGATCATGGCGCCGCTGGCCCCCTACTCGCCGGCGGCGGTGCAGGCCGAAGCCGCACGCGTGGCCGATCCGCAGGCGCGCGTGGCCGCCTTCGGCAGCGAGGCGCAGCTGCCCGAGCAGCTGCCGCCGCGGCACCTGGCCATCCAGATCAACCAGGGCCTGCACGAATTGATGGCCAAATACCCGTCCACGCTGCTGTTCGGCGAAGACGTGGCGCAGAAGGGCGGCGTGTACACGGTCAGCAAGGGCCTGCTCAAGGCCTTCGGGCCGCGCCGGGTGTTCAACACGCTGCTGGATGAAACCATGATCCTGGGCATGGCCCAGGGCCTGGCCAACCTGGGCATGCTGCCGATCCCGGAGATCCAGTACCTAGCCTACCTGCACAACGCCGCCGACCAGCTGCGCGGCGAGGCCTGTTCGCTGCAGTTCTTCTCCAACGACCAGTACCGCAACCCGATGCTGGTGCGCATCGCCGGGCTGGGTTACCAGAAGGGCTTCGGCGGGCACTTCCACAACGACAACTCGATCACCGCGCTGCGCGACATCCCCGGCCTGGTGGTGGGGTGCCCGTCGCGCGGCGACGATGCGGCGATGATGCTGCGCACGTTGGCGGCACTGGCCCAGGTGGACGGGCGCGTGTCGGTGTTCCTGGAGCCGATCGCGCTGTACATGACCAAGGACCTGTACGAGCCCGGCGATGGCCAGTGGCTGTTCCCGTACCCGCCGCCCGCACAGACCATGCGGCCGGGCGAGGGCCGGGTGTACGCGCCGGAGGCCAACGACCTGGTGATCTTCAGCTACGGCAACGGCGTGCCGATGAGCCTGCGCGCGGCGCGCGCCATCCAGGCCGAGCTGGGCTGGCAGGTGCGGGTGGTAGACCTGCGCTGGCTGGTGCCGCTCAATGCCAGCTTCATCGCCGAACAGGCGGCCGACGCCCAGCGCGTGCTGGTGGTGGACGAAGGCCGGCACAGCGCCGGGGTGGGCGAGGGCGTCATTACCGCGCTGGTCGAGGCCGGGCTGGGCCACCTGCCGTTGCAGCGGGTGTGCGGCGCCGACACCTACACCCCGCTGGCGGGGGCAGCAATGTGCGTGCTTCCAAGCGACAATGCGTTGGTAAGCGCCGCCCGGGTACTGGCGCAGGATCTCTGACGCATGTGTGGATTGGCAGGAATGCTGTTGCCGGCTCCGGTAACGGAACAGGCAGCACTGGAAGGCTTGGCGCGGCGCATGGGCGACGCGCTGGTCCATCGTGGCCCGGATGACAGCGGGGTGTGGGCCGATGCCGGCCGCGGCATCGCCCTGGCGCACCGGCGGCTGAGCATCCTGGACCTGTCGCCGCTGGGGCACCAGCCGATGGCGTCCAATGACGGCCGGTACGTGCTGGCCTACAACGGCGAGGTGTACAACTTCGCCGCCCTGCGTGCCGAGCTGGAAGTGCTGGGGCACAGCTTCCGCGGCCATTCGGATACCGAAGTGCTGCTGGCCGCGTTCGTGGCCTGGGGGCTGGACGAGACCCTGCAGCGCGCCAACGGCATGTTCGCCATCGCGCTGTGGGACCACGCCGAGCAGTGCCTGTGGCTGGCCCGCGACCGGGTGGGCAAGAAGCCGCTGTACTACGGCTGGGCCGGCGATGCGCTGGTGTTCGGTTCGGAGCTGAAAGCGCTGTGGCAGCACCCGGACTTCGACAACGACATCGACCGCGACGCGCTGACCCTGCTGCTGCGGCTGGACTACATTCCTGCCCCGCACTGCATCCACGAGCGCTGCTTCAAGCTGATGCCCGGCCGCGCGCTGCGGCTGGACGCGGCGGCGGTCGCGGCCGGTGCGGCGGCGCACCGGCCGGACCAGCAGCAGGTGCCGTTCTGGAATGCGCGCGAGCGCATGCAGCAGGCACTCGCGCAGCCGTTCCGCGGCAGCGACGACGAGGCGGAGGCGCAGCTGGACGCGGTGCTGCGCGATGCGGTGGCGCTGCGCATGGTGGCCGACGTGCCGGTCGGCGTGTTCCTGTCCGGTGGCACCGATTCGTCGGTCGTGGCCGCATTGATGCAGGCGCAGTCGGCGTCGCCCATCCACAGTTTCAGCATCGGCTTCCAGGGCTCGGATCACGACGAAGCCCCGTTGGCCAAGGCGCTGGCGCAGCACCTGGGCACCGATCACACCGAGCTGTACGTCAGTGGCGCCGATGCCCTGGCGGTGGTGCCGCAGTTGCCGGCCATGTTCGACGAGCCTTTCGCCGATGCCTCGCAGGTGCCCACCGCGCTGGTGGCGAAGCTGGCGCGCGGGTCGGTCACGGTGGCGTTGTCGGGCGACGGCGGCGACGAGCTGTTCTTCGGCTACAGCCGGTACCAGCGCGCGCTGCGCAACTGGGCGATGCTGGGCAAGGTGCCGGCGCCGCTGCGGCGTTGGATGGCAGCGCATTCGCAGACCCAGGGCGAGGCTTCGCGCACCGGTGGCCTGGCCGCGCTGCTGGCCGAGACCGGCGCACGCGGCATCGGCGATGTGTACCGCAACCGCATCTCGCGCTGGCGCGACCCGGTGGCGGCGGTGAAGGGGGCCACCGGGGCAGGCAGCTTCTATGACCTGGCCGACCCGCTGCACGGCGCCGGCTCGCCGGCCGACGCGATGATGCTGGCCGACTTCAACACTTACCTGCCCGACGACCTGCTGTGCAAGGTGGACCGTACCAGCATGGCGGTGAGCCTGGAGGCGCGCGCCCCGCTGCTGGACTGGCGCGTGGCCGAGTTCGCCTGGTCGCTGCCGCTGGGCATGAAGCAGCGCGACGGGGTGAGCAAGTACCTGCTGAAACAGGTGCTGGGCCGTTACGTGCCGCAGGACATGGTCCACCGGCCCAAGCGCGGCTTCGGCGCACCGGTCAGCGCCTGGCTGAAGGGCGACCTGCGCGGCTGGGCCGATGCACTGCTGGACCCGTCCCGGCTGGCCGCCGAGGGCGTGTTCAACGTCGAGGCGGTGGTGCCGCTGTGGCAGCAGTTCCAGCAGGGCGAGCGCAAGTGGCACACGCACCTGTGGAACGTGTTGATGTTCCAGGCCTGGCAGGCGCATTGGCGCGACGTGCGCGCCACCGTCAAGGGCGGCTAGGTGCCGACTGCTGGTCGGCATGCAGGCGCCATCAACCTGCGCCGCCCGACGAACCAACGACCCGGCGCACCGGTAGAGCCACCCCATGGGTGGCTGATGTGCGGGGCGATGTGGGATTGAGGGGTAGCCACCCTTCACCACGACCGAAGGGCCGCCCGCCTAGGCTTGGGCTTTCCCCCAACGGAGACATCCCATGGCCGAACTGAAGATTGCGGTACTGGTTGGCAGCCTGCGCAAGGGCTCGCACAACAAGGCGCTGGCCCATGCGCTGGAGAAGCTGGCGGCCGGCAGGGCGCGTTTCGAGCATGTGGAGATCGGCGACCTGCCGCTCTACAACCAGGATTTCGACACGGACTACCCGGCGCAGGGCGTGCGCCTGAAAAAGCAGATCCGTGACGCCGACGCGGTGCTGTTCGTCACCCCCGAATACAACCGGTCCATCCCCGGGGTGCTCAAGAACGCCATCGACCTGGGCTCGCGGCCCTACGGCGACAGTGCCTTCGCCGGGAAGCCGGCGGCGGTGGTCGGGGCCTCGATAGGGGTGATCGGCACCGCGCTGGCCCAGCAGCACCTGCGCAACGTGCTGTCCTACCTG
Organism: Stenotrophomonas sp. 364; assembly: GCF_009832905.1. Lineage (NCBI taxonomy): Bacteria > Pseudomonadati > Pseudomonadota > Gammaproteobacteria > Lysobacterales > Lysobacteraceae > Stenotrophomonas > Stenotrophomonas sp. 364. Next base: position 2,559,626 of record NZ_CP047135.1, on the reverse strand, counting down.
GACATGCCGGTCCTGGGCCAGCCGGAGGTGTTCCTGCACTTCAAGGAAGGCCTGATCGACGACGCGGGCACCATCAGCAGCGAGGGCACGCGGACGTTCCTGCAGGGCTTCGTGGACACATTCCTCGCCTGGATCGCCACCCACGGCGGTCAGCATTGAGCAGGGTGCATCTGCGATAATGCGGTGCGGCGCACGGCCCGGCGTCGTGCGCCACGCGCTGCCGCCGCACCGACCGGCAAGCGCCGTTATACCCAGCTCATCCACTGCTTATCCACAGGGTTGTGCGTGGTTGCGGCGCGCGCGCCGTGCCTACCATGCCCACGCCCGCACCGCAGGAAGTACGCCTTCACATGTCCGCCCGCTCTGGCTTCCGTTCCGACCGCAAAGACCGCGGTGACCGCTTCGACCGCGATGAATCGCGGATCGACCAGCTGCGCGTGCCGCCGCATTCGATCGAGGCCGAACAGGCGGTGCTGGGCGGGCTGATGCTGGCGCCGGAAAGCTACGACCGCATCAACGACCAGCTGACCGAGACCGACTTCTACCGTCGCGACCACCAGATGATCTACCGCGCGATCCGCGAGCTGTCCGAGCGCGACCGCCCGTTCGATGCGGTCACCCTGGGCGAGTGGTTCGAGTCGCAGGGCCGGATGGAACTGGTGGGCGATGGCGCCTACCTGATCGAACTGGCCAGCACCACGCCGTCGGCGGCCAACATCGCCGCCTACGCCGAAATCGTGCGTGACAAGGCGGTGCTGCGCCAGCTGATCCAGGTGGGCACCGACATCGTCAACGACGGCTTCCAGCCCGAAGGCCGCGAGAGCAGCGAACTGCTGTCGGCGGCGGAAAAGTCGGTGTTCGCCATCGCCGAGCAGGGCGCGCGTGGCCGCACCGATTTCGTGGCGATGCCCGGCGCGCTGAAAGACGCGTTCGAAGAACTGCGCAACCGCTTCGAGAACGGCGGCAACATCACCGGTCTGCCGACCGGCTACGCTGATTTCGACGCAATGACCTCCGGCCTGCAGCCGACCGACCTGATCATCCTGGCCGCGCGCCCGGCGATGGGCAAGACCACGTTCGCGCTGAATATCGCCGAGTACGCGGCGATCAAGTCCAAGAAGGGCGTGGCGGTGTTCTCGATGGAAATGTCGGCTTCGCAGCTTGCGATGCGTCTGATTTCCTCCAACGGCCGCATCAATGCCCAGCGCCTGCGTACCGGCCAGCTGGAAGACGAAGACTGGAGCCGGGTCACCGGCGCGATCCGGATGCTGAAGGAAACCAAGATCTTCATCGACGACACGCCGGGCGTGTCGCCGGAGATCCTGCGCTCCAAATGCCGTCGCCTCAAGCGCGAGCACGACCTGGGCCTGATCGTGATCGACTACCTGCAGCTGATGAGCGTGCCGGGCAACAGCGAAAACCGTGCAACCGAAATTTCGGAAATCTCGCGTTCGTTGAAGGGCCTGGCCAAGGAACTCAACGTGCCGGTGATTGCGCTGTCCCAGCTCAACCGCTCGCTGGAAACCCGTACCGACAAGCGCCCGGTGATGGCCGACCTTCGCGAATCCGGCGCTATCGAGCAGGACGCGGACATGATCGTGTTCATTTACCGCGACGACTACTACAACAAGGAAAACTCGCCCGACAAGGGCCTGGCCGAGATCATCATCGGCAAGCACCGAGGCGGCCCGACCGGCTCGTGCAAGCTCAAGTTCTTCGGTGAGTACACCCGCTTCGACAACCTGTCGCACGATTCGGTGGGTTCGTTCGAATGACCTGGGGCACGCGACCAACGGTCGTGTGCTACCGGCGCTTGGCCCTGGCCCCGTAACGGATTAGGTACCGGCCGTTGGCCGGTGCGCCCGGCATGGGTCGGTACGCCTTGGCGATGGCTCGGTACGCCTGGGCCCGGAACGGGGTAGAGCCGACCGTTGGTCGGCTGCTCTTGCGGCCGGCGATCCTGGCCGCTCAGCCGAGCAACGCTCGGCTCTACCGAAGCGGCGATCCTGGCCGTTCAGCCGGGCAACGCTCCGCTCTACCATCGCGGCGTCATCACCGACCGTGGGCACTCATCGGCGTATTCCCGGTTTCGTCGGCCGAGGTTGGTGTTCGTCGCATCCCGCTTGCCGCGCGGGCGCTGCAACGGCAACGTGAGCCTGCGGGCATTGTCGCCCGGTGCCGGTGGAGACCGACGATGAAGACGCTGTTCGCGCTGGGGGTGTGGTGCCTGCTGTTCGTGCTGTGCTGGCCGCTGGCGGTCCTGGCGCTGCTCGCCTGGCCGTTCGTGTGGCTGCTGAGCCTGCCGTTCCGCCTGGTCGGCATCACCTTCTCGGCCGTGTTCGCCTTCCTGCGCGCGCTGTTCATGCTGCCGGCACGGCTGCTGGGCGGCGGACCGGTGGCCGCATGAGCCGCATGAGCCGACTGTGCGCTGGACTGGTCGCGCTGTGGTTGGCGGCGCCTGCGTTCGCCGCCGAACCGCCCAAGGCGTGGGTGGAGCGGCAGAATCCTGGTCAGGAGGGTGCCGAGTCTGCGGCTCGCAAGGAAGCGCCGACGCAACAGTGCCGGGTGGTGAAGGAATGGAAGGTGGGCGAGGTGGTCGCGCAGCATCGGGTCTGCGAGGACGCGCCGAAGGCGCCGGCTGCGGCCGCGCCGGAGAAGCGCCCCACGCGTACGTGATGTCGGTTGCCGCGCGGGGCGGCCGGGGCAGTGCCGGCCGCTGGCCGGCTCTTCGTGTGGCCGGCAAAAAGGGCAGCCGACCAACGGTCGGCTCTACCGGGCTTGTGGGTGCTGCGCCTAGACTGCTGTCTGCTTTCACACAGGGAGGTGGCCATGACGCTGACTCAACAGGAATTCACCGCGCTCTGCGCATCGCATGGGTTCGGCGCGCATGCCGGCGTGCTGCTGCCGTGGCTGCGGCCGCGCGTGGGATTCAGCCGCCGGGCGGAGGCGGATGCACCGATCGGCGCCTCACGGATCGGTGGCGGGCCGGATGTGCCCGCCGGCTTCACATGGCCCACCCACAAGGGCAGGCCGCTGGATTTCCTGCTGCAGATCAACCTGGCCGACGTGCAGGGCCTGCAGTGTGGGCTGGATCTGCCCGCACAGGGCGTGCTGTCGTTCTTCTACGACACCGACACGCAACCGTGGGGTTATGACCCGGCCGATCGCGGTGGGCATGGCGTCCGCCTGTTCGACGCGGACGGGTTGCAACGTTTGCCTGCGCCGGATGCGGAGACCGCGTTGGCACCGTCCGCGTTGGCGTTCCATCAGTCCTGGAGCCTGCCGCATCCGTTTTCGTCCGAGGGCGAGCAGGTGGCGCAGGCGCTGCGTGACGCGGGGTTGAGCTGGGATGACGACGCGGAGGAGGGCTACTACGCGCTGGTGGAGGAGGTTGCCGACCTGGGCTCCCCGACGCCGGGCGAGCGGCACGGTATGGGCGGCTGGTCGCATAACGTACAGGGCGACATGGCACTGGAAGCGCAGCTGGTCAGCCATGGCCTGTATTGCGGCGACCCGAGCGGATATGGCGATCCCCGCGCCGCTGCGCTGGCGGCCGGTGTGGCCGACTGGACGCTGCTGCTGCAGCTGGATTCGGACGACGAAGCGATGTGGGGCGATTCGGGAATGCTGTACGCCTGGGTCCGCCGGCAGGACCTGACCGCGCGGGATCTGTCGCAGACCTGGCTGGGCTTGCAGTGTTGCTGACGGAACCGCCCCGGTAGTGCCGGCCGCTGGCCGGCTCCTCGATCGGCGCTACGTAGAGCCGGCCAACGGCCGGCACTACCGGATCGATGGTCGAGGGGAGTCCCAGCGAGCCGTCCCACCGGAGCGATGGTCGAGGCGCCCGCCGGCAGTGGTTGCCACCGCGCAAGCACGCACAAAAAAACCCCGCCTTGGCGGGGTTTTTCGTTACACGGTCCGCAGGGCGATCAGTTCGCCTTGTGGATCGCGCGCTTGGTCACGGCCATGGCCGCGTCGTGCACCGCTTCGGACAGCGACGGGTGGGCGTGGCAGATGCGCGCCAGATCGTCGGAGGAGCCGTTGAACTCCATGGTCAGCACGCCTTCGTGGACCAGTTCGGACACGTTGGCACCCACCAGGTGCATACCCAGCACGCGGTCGGTTTCCGCGTGGGCCAGCACCTTGACGAAGCCGGCCGGCTCGATCATGGCCACGGCACGGCCGTTGGCGGCGAACGGGAAGCTGCCGGCCTTGTACGGAATGCCCTCGGCCTTCAGCTGCTGCTCGGTCTTGCCGACCCAGGCCAGCTCCGGCTCGGTGTAGATGACCCACGGAATGGTGTCGAAGTTGACGTGGCCCGGCAGGCCGGCGATCAGCTCGGCAACCGCGATGCCTTCCTCGAAGCCCTTGTGCGCCAGCATCGGGCCGCGCACGCAGTCACCCACGGCCCAGACGCCGTCGACGCCGGTATGGCAGTGGTCGTCCACTTCGATCTGGCCACGCTCGTTGACCTTGACGCCGGTGCCTTCGGCCAGCAGGCCCTTGGTGGCGGCGCGACGGCCAACGGCCACCAGCAGCTTGTCCACGATCAGGCTCTTTTCGCCTTCCGCGTCAGCGTAGGTCAGCGCGACTTCCTTCTTCTTGCCCTTGCTGGTCACTTCGGCCTTGGAGACCTTGGCGCCCAGGCGGATGTCCAGGCCCTGCTTCTTGAACTCCTTGGCGGCCGCCTTGGCCACTTCGGTATCGGCGGCCGCCAGGAACTCCGGCAGCGCTTCCAGGATGGTCACTTCCGAACCCAGGCGCTTCCACACGCTGCCCAGTTCCAGACCGATCACGCCGGCGCCGATCACGGCCAGGCGGGCCGGCACTTCGGTGAAGTCCAGGCCGCCGACGTTGTCGACGATGGTGTCGCCATCGAACTTGGCGAACGGCAGTTCGATCGAGTCCGAACCGGCGGCGATGATGACGTTGGTGCCCTTCAGCTCGACGATCGAACCGTCATGCTGGGTGACCTTGACCACGTTGCCCGGCTGCAGTTCGCCGAAGCCGTAGTAGGCAGCGACCTTGTTGGCCTTGAACAGCATGCCGATGCCGCCGGTGAACTGCTTGACGATCTTGTCCTTGCGGCCAACCATCGCCTCGACGTCCATCTTGGCGTCCCTGAAGCTGATGCCGTGGTCGCCAAAGATGTGGCCCATGTTCCAGAACTGGCGCGAGGAATCCAGCAGCGCCTTGGACGGGATGCAGCCCACGCGCAGGCAGGTGCCACCGAGGGCCGGCTTGCCGTCCTTGCCCAGGGCCGCGTCGATGCAGGCGGTCTTCAGACCCAGCTGCGCGGCACGGATGGCGGCGTGGTAGCCGGCCGGACCGGCACCGATGACGACGACGTCGAATTGTTCAGCCATTGAAATAGTCCTTGTTGCATTCCCGAGCTTCGGTCGAAGCCGGTGGCGCGCAGGCGCCGGGGAGAGAGCAGGGCAGTGCGGTGCAATGCCGTAAAACCAACACCCCTCCGCGCAGGCGCGGAGGGGTGGCGGGTCTTACAGGCCGAACAGCATGCGGCCCGGGTTTTCCAGCTGGTTCTTGATGTCCACCAGGAACTGCACCGAATCCTTGCCATCGATGATGCGGTGGTCGTAGGACAGTGCCAGGTACATCATCGGCGCGATCACGACCTGGCCGTTCTGGGCGATCGGACGTTCCTTGATGGCGTGCATGCCCAGGATGGCGCTCTGCGGCGGGTTGATGATCGGCGTGGACAGCAGCGAGCCGAAGGTGCCGCCGTTGGTCACGGTGAAGGTGCCGCCCTGCAGTTCTTCCAGGCCCAGCTTGCCGTCACGGGCCTTCTTGGCGTAGTCGGCGATGGTCTTTTCGATGTCGGCGAACGACATGCGCTCGACGTTGCGCAGCACCGGCGTCACCAGGCCCTTGTCGGTCGACACGGCGATGGAGATGTCCGAGTAGCCGTGATAGATGACGTCGTCGCCGTCGATCGAGGCATTGACCAGCGGGAAGCGCTGCAGCGCGTTGGCGGCGGCCTTCACGAAGAAGCTCATGAAGCCCAGCTTGATGCCGTGGGCCTTGACGAACTCGTCCTGCAGCTCCTTGCGCGCGGCCGAGACCTTGGACAGGTCGACCTCGTTGAAGGTGGTCAGCATGGCCGTGCTGTTCTTGGACTGCATCAGGCGCTCGGCGATGCGCTTGCGGATGCGGGTCATCGGCACGCGTTCTTCCGGACGTGCACCGGCCGCCTTGCCAGCGCCGCCACTGCGGGCGAAGTTGACGATGTCTTCCTTGGTCACCGCGCCATGACGGCCGGTGCCGGACACGTCGGCCGGGTTCACGCCTTCGGTGATCGCCGAGAAACGGGCGCCCGGGGGCAGGCCGTCGGCAGCCGACTTGGCCGCCGGCGCCGGGGCAGCAGCGGCCGGAGCAGCAGCGGCCGGAGCCGGAGCCGCCGCCGGGGCGTCGGCCTTCTTCTCTTCGGCCGGCGCGGCAGCAGCGGTCGCACCTTCTTCGATGATGGCCACGACCTGGCTGGAGGTCACGGTGGCGCCCACCTCGAACTTGATCTCCTTCAGCACGCCATCGACCGGCGACGGCACTTCCAGGACGACCTTGTCGGTTTCCAGATCAAGCAGGTTTTCATCGCGCTTGACGGCATCGCCGACTTTCTTGTGCCAGGTGGCGATGGTGCCGTCGGCGACGGATTCGGGCAGTACCGGGGCTTTGACTTCGGTGGCCATGCGGGAGCTTCCTGGTTTGTCTTTTCTAGAATGAGGGGGAGAGGTTATTCAGCAACCGAGTCGTTGAACGGGTTGACCAGCGCATCGGCGATCAGCTTCTGCTGTTCGATGATGTGGTCAGCTATGTGTCCAGCGGCCGGCGATGCCGAACGGGCGCGACCGGCGTAGTGCAGGCTCTGGCCATCGGCCAGGCAGAACTGCAGGTGGTGGCGGATCTGGTACCACGCCCCCTGGTTCTGCGGTTCTTCCTGCGTCCACACCACATCGGCAGCCTTGCCGTACTTCTTCAGTTCGGCAGCCAGCAGCGCGCGCGGGAACGGATACAGCTGTTCGACGCGGATGATGGCCACATCGTCCTGGCCACGCTTGGTCTGGTCTTCCAGCAGGTCGTAATAGACCTTGCCCGAGCACAGCACCACGCGCTTGACCTTCTTGGCGTCTGCGTTGGCATCGCCGATCAGGTGCTGGAACTGCCCATCGGCCAGCTCTTCCAGACTCGACACGGCCAGCTTGTGGCGCAGCAGCGACTTGGGCGACATCACCACCAGCGGCTTGCGGGTGGTCATGCGCATCTGGCGACGCAGCATGTGGTACGCCTGCGCCGGGGTCGACGGCACGCACACCAGCATGTTCTCCAGCGCGCACAGCTGCAGGAAACGCTCCAGGCGCGCCGAGCTGTGTTCCGGACCCTGCCCTTCGTAACCGTGCGGCAGCAGCAGGGTCAAACCGCTGATGCGGCCCCACTTGGCTTCGCCGGCAGCGATGAACTGATCGATCACGACCTGGGCGCCGTTGGCGAAGTCGCCGAACTGGCCTTCCCAGATGCACAGGGTGTTCGGATCGGTGGTGGAGAAGCCGTACTCATAGGCCATCACCGCTTCTTCGCTGAGCAGCGAATCGATGATGGTGGCCTGTTCCGGCGACTCGACCAGCTGGCGCAGCGGCAGGTAGTAGTTGTCGGTCTTCTGGTCGTGCAGGATCGCGTGGCGGTGGGTGAAGGTACCGCGGCCGACGTCCTGGCCGACCAGGCGCAGGCTGTTGCCTTCGTCCAGTACGGTGGCGTAGGCCAGGTTCTCGGCAAAGCCCCAGTCGCCCGGAATCTCGCCGGCGGCCATCTTGCGACGGTCGTCGTACACCTTGGCCACACGCGAGTGCAGCTCCACGCCTTCGGGCACGGTGTTGATCAGCTTGGCCAGCTGCTTGACCTTCTCCATGCCCACCGCGGTGGAGATGGGATCGGACAGCTTGCCGTTGAGCAGCGCAGGCCAGTCGACGTACATCCTGCTGGTGGCCGGGGTCTTCTCGACCGCCGCCAGCTCGGTGGTCACTTCACCGGCATCGAGCTTGTTGCGGTAGGCATCGACCAGCGCCTTGCCAGCGTCGGCCGGGATCACGCCGGCGGCTTCCAGCTTGGCCGCGTACAGCTCTCGGGTGGTCTGGTGCTTGCGGATCACCTGGTACATCAGCGGCTGGGTGATCGCCGGTTCGTCGGCCTCGTTGTGGCCCCAACGGCGGTAGCACATCAGGTCGATGACCACGTCCTTGGCGAACTTCTGGCGGAACTCGAAAGCCAGCTGGGCCGCGAACACCACCGCCTCGGGATCATCGCCGTTCACGTGCAGCACCGGGGCGGCGATCATCTTCGCCACGTCGGTGGCATAGCGCGTGGAGCGCGTATCCAGCGGGTTGGAGGTGGTGAAGCCGACCTGGTTGTTGACCACGATGTGCACCGTGCCACCAACGGCGAAGCCGCGGGCCTGGGACATCTGGAACAGTTCCATGACCACGCCCTGGCCGGAGAAGGCCGCGTCGCCGTGGATCAGGATCGGCATCACCTGCTTGCGCGCGGTGTCGCCGCGGCGCTCCTGGCGCGAACGCACCGAACCGGCCACGACCGGGTCGGCGATTTCCAGGTGCGACGGGTTGAAGGCCAGCGCCAGGTGGACGGCGCCGCCCGGGGTGGACACGTCAGCCGAGAAGCCCATGTGGTACTTCACGTCGCCGGCCGAGGCGTGCTCGTCGTGCTCGAACTTGCCTTCGAACTCGTCGAACAGCTTGCGCGGGCTCTTGCCCAGCGTGTTGACCAGCACGTTCAGGCGGCCGCGGTGGGCCATGCCGATCACCACATCCTTGACGCCATCCTTGCCGGCGTCACGGATGATGGTGTCCATCATCGGGATCAGCGCATCGCCGCCTTCCAGCGAGAAACGCTTCTGGCCGACGTACTTGGTATGCAGGTAGCGCTCCAGACCCTCGGCCGCCGTCAGGCGTTCCAGGGTGCGGCGCTGGGTGTCGGCATCCAGGTTGTAGTTGCCACCGGCCGTTTCCAGGCGCTGGTACAGCCACTGGCGCTGCTCGACCTCGGAGATGTGCATGAATTCCGCACCGATGGAGCCGGTGTAGGTCTTCTTCAGGCGCTCCAGCAGGTCGCGCAGCTTCATGCGCGGCTGGCCGGCGATGCCGCCGGTGCTGAACTCGCTGCCCAGGTCGCTCTCGGACAGGCTGTGGAACGGCAGCCCCAGGTCCGGCGGGTTGGTCGGCGGGGTCAGGCCCAGCGGGTCCAGGCGGGCACCGAGGTGGCCACGCGAACGGTAGGCGGTGATCAGACGGCCGACATTGCGCTCGCGCTCGTCGCCGGCACCGGTGGCCGTGGCGCTGTTGCCAGCGTTTTTGGCGGCTTCGGTGATGTGGGCGATGACGGCCGAGTGCGGAATGTCACCGGCTTCGCGGCCCTTGAAGCCGTCGAAGTAGGTCTTCCATTTGGGATCGACACTGTCCGGAGAAACGAGGTACTGCTCGTACAGATCCTCGATATAGGAGGCGTTGCCGCCGGCGAGCTGCGAAGACTGCGCAAACTGCTTCAGTAGATTGTCCACGATGGAGGGTCGGATTCGCTTGTGGGGTAAGGCTTCGATGATCCGGCAGGGAAACGTGAATAGCCCTGCGCGGGCGGTATCTAACTCCCCAAATTGTACCCCCATCGGGACAGGAAGGGGCGCCGCAGGGGCCTGGGCAGGACCTGCGGTGTCATTCCCAGACAGGTTCGAGCCCGTGGCGTGAGCTACAGGCCGATTGCCCGCAGTTCCCTGCATTCGCGCGAACGTTCCCATACGCGCTGCAAACCGTCCTGCAACGGTCGCGAACGTGCTCGCTGCGCGAGCCCTGCTTCGCCGTCGAAACGGTGTCCGCTCAGACGAAAGTAGTAGTCGCCGGCATCGTTGAGCAGGCAGGCCGACGCCGTCGCGCGGTCGATCGGGTCGCTGACCTGGCGGATCCGGAACACGCTGGGCAGGCGTTGCAGCAGCCCCAGCAGCGGTGAGCCGGCCTGGGCGATGGCGGCGGCGTCGTGCACGATCAGCAGCGCCTGCTTGTCGTGTCGGGCGGTGGCGAACCGGCGCAGCGCCTCCAGCACCGGCGCGGCATCCAGCACCCCGGGGTCGAGCTGACGGCTGTGCAGCCACAGCTGGCGTCGGGCGCGGTGGACCAGGGCGGTGGTGATCGCCACGGCCTGGTCGGCACGGTCGATGGCCACCGCGCCATCCAGCACCAGGCGCATGTGCTGGTGGGCGATGCCGGCCTCGGTGAAGACCTCGCCCTCGGGCAGGAAGCCTTGGCGGGTATAGAACACCCGGGCCGGCAACTGGGCGTGCAGGTTCACCTCGCGCCAGCCACGGCCGCGCGCGGCCTCGATCAGGGCCAGCAGCAGCGCTTCCCCGACGCCGCGGCCCCGCCAGTCGGCCAGCACCGCCATGCGGCCGATCCGGCCGTCCGGGGTGAGCCGCCCGGCACCGATCGGTTCGCCGTCGCTGCCACGGGCCAGTACATGCACGCTGAGCGGGTCCAGCGCGTCGATTTCCAACGCCGCCGGGACCTGCTGCTCCTCGACGAACACGCGCTGCCGGACCCGATGCAGCGCCTCGCGCTGCGTCGGGTAGTCCACCGGCTCGACCTGGACGCGGGCCGTCATGCTCAGGCCGGTTTGCCGTCGTCCTGGTCGTCGCTGTCGTCGAAATCGACGATGACTTCGATACCGTCTTCGTGGATGGTCACTTCGTGCACGTCGGCCTCGACCGTGGCGTCGTGCATGACCTCGATGCTGTCGGTGCCGTCGACGACGGCGTTCCCGGCGGCGTGGCCATCGTCGGCGTCCGCTTCGTCATCGAACGCCTCGTCGTCGAACGCTTCGTCGCGGGCGTTGGGGTCGAACAGCTGGTAGTAGCCGCCAGCAATCAAGGCCTGCACGGCGTCGCGCCCCTTGGCCGAGAGCTTGCCGTAGACCGCGCCGCCAAGCTGTTCGGTGGCCGCCAGGACCTGCGCATCCTTGACCGGCAGGGCGAACTCCAGGCCGCTGCAGTACAGGCTGGCCCCGCGCTTGGCGCGACGCCAGGCCACGCGTGCCCACGGGTGCCGCTGCAGGTCCAGGCCGGCGGACAGCGCGGCCTCGATCTCTTCGCGCGGCAGCGGCTCGGCGCCGGCCACCACTTCGCCGGCGGCGCGGTAGGTGGTGATGAAGCGGCCGAACCAGTCACCGAGCTTGTCGGGGTCGTTCATGCGGATGGCATTGAGCGCCTCGACCACGCGGTTCATGGCCAGTACGTCGATTTCGTGGGGGTCTTCGGGCAGCTTGAGATCCGGATCCTGGTAGCGGATCGATTCGTCGGCGCCTTCGATGAGGGTGTCCAGGTAATCGCTGATGAGTTCGGCCGAGGCCGGTGCGCGCATGCCGAAGGAGAAGGTGAGGCAGGGGTCTTCGGCGACGCCGTTGTGAGGGACGTTGGGCGGCAGGTAGAGCATGTCGCCCGGTTCAAGCACCCAGTCGTGGGTGGGCTTGAAGCGGCGCAGGAGCTTGAGCTCGACGTCGTCGCGGAAGTCGAGCGGGGGGCGCTTGCCCTTGGTGGATTCGCTGGCGTCGATCTGCCAGCGGCGGTGGCCGTAGGCCTGCAGCAGGAAGACGTCGTACTGGTCGACGTGGGCGCCGACGGAGCCGCCGGTGGCGGCGAAGCTGATCATCACATCGTCCATGCGCCAGCGCGGCAGGAAGTCGAAGTGGTTGACGAGGGCGCGGACGTCGGCGTCCCACTTGTCGACGTCCTGGACGAGCAGGGTCCAGTCGTGGTCGGGCATGCCGGGGAATTCGTCTTCCTGGAACGGGCCGGTGCGTACGCTCCAGCCGTCGGTGGCACGGTCATGGGTGATGAGGCGCGACAGGGCGGTTTCTTCGCAGGCCAAGCCGGCGAGGTCTTCGGGCTGGACGGGGGTTTCGAAATCGGGGAAGGCGCCGCGGATGAGGAGCGGGCGCTTCTGCCAGTAGTCGCGCAGGAAGACGGCGGCGGGCATGCCGAGCGGCAGGCCGGGGCGGGCCTGGATTTCGATGACGGGGGTCTTGGTGGTGCGGGCAGCCATGGGGGAATCCTTGGAGCGTGTAGACGGAAAGCGGGGGCGCGGCAGGTGGCCGGCGCGAGCGGGGCCATTGTCCGCTGGTTGGGGCCGATGTGCACCTGCGGTGGGGTGTCGCGGGGTGTGGGGGGAAGTTTGAAAGCGTAATGCCACGTCCAAAGCTACGTCCAAAGCGACGTCCAAAGCAGCGCCTTGACTGACTGCGGCGGGAGGTGGCCGGGCAGCCTTGCCCAGGACACGCCGTAAACCCGTCCCTGGGGGCTCGATGTTGCCATCCATGGCAACACACGGTCCTGGGCAAGGCTGCCCGGCCACCTCTGGACGGTATGCGGTCTGGGCGGCAGGTAAGGCGGGTCAGTAGCCTGCGTTGTTACGTGACGTGCGCGTTAACCGAAGTTGGACAGCGGTGATGTGTTGCTTTGGTAGGGTCGGGTCCCAACCGACTGCCGATGCCGTGTCCGGATCCGCTAGCCCATTGCAATGAAACGCCCCGTAGAGCCGGGCTCTGCCCGGCTGCTCCTCGCCCCCACAACGAAAAAGGGACGCGGGCAGTGCCGGCGTCCCTTCTGGCGTCATGCAGGTGGCGCGATCCTCAGATCGCCTTGGCCAGGTCCGCCGCCAGGCCGATGTAGCCGCCCGGGGTCAGGTCGCGCAGGTTCTGCTTGGCGTCTTCGGGCAGGTCCAGCGATTCGACGAAGGCCTGCATCGATTCGGCGGTGATGCCCTGGCCGCGGGTGAGGGCCTTGAGCTGTTCGTAGGGGTTGGGCAGGCCGTACCGGCGCATGACCGTCTGCACGGCTTCGGCCAGCACTTCCCACGCGGCGTTGAGGTCGGCGTCCAGGCGCTCCGGGTTCACGGTCAGCTTGCCCAGGCCCTTGGCCAGCGAATCCAGGCCGACCTGGGTGTGGCCGAAGGCAGTGCCGACCGCGCGCAGTACGGTGGAGTCGGTGAGGTCGCGCTGCCAGCGGCTGATCGGCAGCTTGGCGCTGAAATGCTCGAACAGGGCGTTGGCGATGCCGAAGTTGCCTTCGGCGTTTTCGAAGTCGATCGGGTTGACCTTGTGCGGCATGGTCGAGGAGCCCACTTCGCCTTCCTTGAGCTTCTGCTTGAAGTAGCCCAGCGAGATGTAGCCCCAGATGTCACGTGCCAGGTCGATCAGGATGATGTTGGCGCGGCGCGCGGCATCGCCGATTTCGGCGACGTTGTCGTGCGGCTCGATCTGGGTGGTGTACGGGTTGAACACCAGGCCCAGGCTTTCCACGAAGCGCTTGGCGAAGGCCGGCCAGTCCACTGCCGGGTAGGCGATGACGTGGGCGTTGTAGTTGCCGACCGCGCCGTTGATCTTGCCGGTCAGTTCCACCGCGGCAATCTGCCTGCGCTGGCGCTCCAGGCGGGCGACCACGTTGGCCACTTCCTTGCCCAGGGTGGTGGGGGAGGCGGTCTGGCCATGGGTGCGCGACAGCATCGGCTGCTCGGCCTGGGCGTGGGCGAGGGCGCGCAGGCTGGCGGTCACGCCGTCCAGGCTGGGCAGCAGCACGTCGCGGCGGGCCTGTTCCAGGATCAGGCCGTAGCTGAGGTTGTTGATGTCCTCGCTGGTGCAGGCGAAATGCACGAACTCCAGCGCCGGGCCCAGCTCGGCGTCGGCCTTGAGCTGTTCCTTGATGAAGTACTCCACCGCCTTGACGTCGTGGTTGGTGGTGCGCTCGATTTCCTTCACCCGCGCGGCGTGGGCGGGGGCGAAATCATCGACCAGGGCGCGCAGGCGGGCGCTGGCGGCGGCCGAGAACGGCGCCAGTTCGACGATGCCCGGCTCGTTGGCCAGGGCCAACAGCCATTCCACTTCCACCTTCACGCGGGCCTTGATCAGGCCGTATTCGGAAAAAATCGGACGCAGTGCGTCGACCTTGCCGGCGTAGCGGCCATCGAGCGGGGACAGGGCGAGCAGGGCGAATTCGGACATGGCGGGCGCAGGGCAATGACGGCGGGGGCCGTCATTCTACGCTGCCCCGGGGGCCTCGGCCTGTGCCATGCGTACGGTGACGGCCTGGATGCGGTGGCCGGCCATGCGCTTGATGGTGAACTGGTGGCCGTCGATCACCAGCTGCTCGCCTTCTTCCGGCAGCCGCTGCAACTGGTGGACGATCAGCCCGCCGACCGAATTGAGGTGGTCCGGGGCCTCCAGGTCATGCCCGAGCAGGCGCTCCAGCCGGAAGATCGAGGTCGAGCCGGCCACCAGCAGGCTGCCATCGGCGCCGCGGGTGGGGGCGTCCTTGACGATATGCGGGTGCTCGTCCTCGATGTCCCCGACCACCACTTCCAGCACGTCCTCCAGAGTGAAGTACCCCAGGATGCGGCCATGTTCCTCCACGCACAGCGCCAGGTGTGTGGTGCCGGTGCGGAAGCGTTCCAGCACGCTGGGAACTGGCGTTTCCAGTGCGATCAGGTTGGCCGGGCGCAGCAGTGCGCGCAGGTCGTCGGTGGGCTGGCCGCGGGCGATCTCCACCAGCAGGTCCTTCATGTGCAGGATGCCGAGCACGTCCTCGCCGTCGCGGTCGAACCACGGGTAGCGGCTGTAACGGCTCTCGGCGAACTCGGCCATGACGTCGGCCAGATCCATGCCCTCGCGGAACGCGCGCATATGGTCGCGCGGGCGCATCAGGTCGCCGGCGACCAGCTCGGGCAGTTCCAGTGCATGGCTCATCAGCGTCAGGCCGTGGTCGGGCGCGCTGTCGGTGGGCTGCTGGCGGCCGACGATGAGCTTGAGTTCCTCGCGCGAATAGCGGTGCGAGGCATGTTCAACATCGCCCCAGCCGGCCAGCCGCAGCAGCGCATTGGCGCTGTTGTTGAGCAGCCAGATGGCTGGGTACATGGCCCAGTAGAACAGGTACAGCGGCGCGGCGGTCCACAGCGACATGCGGTCCGGGCGGCGGATCGCCATCGACTTGGGGGCCAGTTCGCCCAGCACGATGTGCAGGAAGGAAATCACGCTGAAGGCGATGATGAAAGCGGTCAGGCGCGAGGCGTCGGCGCTCATGCCGAAGGCATCGAACAGCGGCTGCAGCAGGTGCGCGAAGGCCGGCTCGCCGACCCAGCCCAGGCCCAGCGACGACAGGGTGATGCCCAGCTGGCACGCCGACAGATAGGCATCCAGATGGGAGTGCACGTTGAGCAGCAGGCGGCCGCGCCAACCGTGGCGTTCGGCCAGGCCGACGGCCTGCGTATGGCGCAGCTTGACCAGGGCGAACTCGGCGGCCACGAAGAACCCGTTGAGCAGCACCAGGCCCAGGGCCAACAGCAGCAGAAGGAGGTTGCCGATCATCGCGCGCCCCGCGGCGTGGCCGCAGCAGGCAGGGGGGCGTCGGCGCCGGCGGGGTGCGCGGGCAGGGGCATGCGCGCAGTGGCGCGCCAGAAACTACAGTGAGGGTCGTCACCCATGGGGGCGGCAGTCTTTCTGAATGGACACGAATCCCGAGTCTAGCCGATCACCCGCGCTGTTGGGTTCGGTGCACGGTGGGAGTATTGTGCGTAGAGCCGCCAGCCAGGGAATCAGGCCCGTTGCCAGCCGCAGGTTCCCTTTCCCTACCGAAAGAATCGCGGAGTTGATGCAATGAGCAAGGGTTTCAGGATCGAGCACGACAGCATGGGCGAACTGCAGGTGCCCAGCGATGCGTTGTGGGGCGCGCAGACGCAGCGGGCCGTGAACAATTTCCCGGTGTCCGGGCAGCGCATGCCGCGCGGCTTCATCCGCGCGCTGGGCCTGGTCAAGGGCGCAGCGGCGGCGGTGAACGTCGAGCTGGGTCATCTGCCGAAGAACATCGGCAAGGCGGTCGAGGCAGCCGCGGCCGAAGTGGCCGACGGCCAGCACGATGCGCACTTCCCGATTGATGTCTACCAGACCGGTTCGGGCACGTCGTCGAACATGAATGCCAACGAGGTGATTGCCACCCTGGCCAACCGCGCGGGCAAGGCGGGCAAGCTGGCGGTGCATCCCAACGACCACGTCAACCAGGGCCAGAGCTCCAACGATGTCATTCCCACCGCGCTGCGCGTCTCGGCGCTGCTGGGCGTGCACGAACAGCTGCTGCCGGCGCTGGTGCACCTGCGCAAGACCATCGACAAGAAGGGCCGCAGCCTGCGCAAGGTGGTCAAGACCGGGCGCACCCACCTCATGGACGCCATGCCACTGACCTTCGAGCAGGAGTTCGGTGCGTGGTCGGCGCAGTTGGCCTCGGCGCAGGAGCGTATCGAAGACAGCCTCAAGCGCCTGCGTCGGCTGCCGCTGGGCGGCACGGCGATCGGCACCGGCATCAACGCCGATCCGCGCTTTGGCGAACGCGTGGCCAAACTGCTCAAGCAGCAGACCGGGGTCAAGTTCGACAGCGCCGAGAACAAGTTCGAAGGCCTGGCTGCGCAGGACGATGCGGTGGAACTGTCCGGCCAGCTCAACGCGCTGGCGGTGGCCCTGATCAAGATCGCCAACGACCTGCGCTGGATGAATGCCGGTCCGCTGGCTGGCCTGGGCGAAATCGAACTGCCGGCGCTGCAGCCGGGCAGCTCGATCATGCCGGGCAAGGTCAACCCGGTGATTCCGGAGGCCACGGTGATGGTGTGCGCGCAGGTGATCGGCCACCACACCGCGATCACGGTGGCCGGGCAGACCGGCAATTTCCAGTTGAACGTGACGCTGCCGCTGATCGCGGCCAACCTGCTCGATGGGATCGGCCTGCTGTCCAACATCTCGCGGCTGCTGGCCGATACTGCGATCGCCGGCCTGACGGTGCGCGAAGACCGGGTGCGCGAGGCGCTGGACCGCAACCCGATCCTGGTGACCGCGCTGAACCCGATCATCGGCTATGAAAAGGCCGCAGCGATTGCCAAGCGCGCCTACAAGGAGCAGCGCCCGGTGCTGGACGTGGCGCTGGAAGACAGCGGGTTGTCCGAGGCGGAGCTGCGCAAGCTGTTGGACCCGGCGGCGCTGACGGCCGGTGGTATCCATGCGGGTAGCGGCGGTGGCGGTGGTTGATCGATACAGGTAGCGGCAACAACGAAAAACGGGCCGAAAGGCCCGTTTTTTGTTCCGCCGGTAGTGCCGGCCGCTGGCCGGCGCTTCGTTCCCGCCGCGAGCAAGCCGTTCGGTGGCCGGAAATTCAGGGGCAGCCGGGCAGAGCCCGGCTCTACGGGGACTGGCTCAGTGGCCGTCGGTGGGTCGGGCGCCCAGCGCCCGACCCATCGACGCGCCGCGCCGTCAATCGTCAGTGCCGATCGGCCTGCAGGTTGTCGAAGGTCTCGGTGTAGTCCTTGAACTCCGGGATGCGCTGCACCAGGTCCGGCGGGATCGGCTGCATGCCGGCCGGCACCTGGATCTTGACCGAACGCTTGGCCGGGTCCGGCGGGGCGTCGGTGAGGGTGTTCTGGCGCAGCACCTGCAACTGGCCGAACATGCCCTGCAGCAGGGCCTGCTGGCTGGGATCGAGCGGAATTTCGATCTCGTCGATCTTCATGTGGCCGTTGGGCAGCACAATGATGTTCGGCGCCGGCGCGCGGCGCACCGTGAGCATGCCGTCGCTGACGGTGATCTTCGGCTTGCCGCGCTCGGCACGATGGTTGCGGTATTCCTGGTCGCAGCCGGTGGCGGCCAGCCAGAACAGGGCAAACAGCAGCAGGCACAGCTTCTTCATGGTGAGCGCAGGCATGAAAAGGGGGAGGACCATTCTAGTCCTCCCCCCGTGCGTGCGGACCCGGCTGCGACCGAACGTCGCAGGCCCGGCAATTACTTGCCGCAGTCGTCGATGTCGCTCTGGTCCATGGTGGCGTAGGGCTTGAACTCGGGCACGGCGGCGGCCAGCGCCTGCTGCTTGGCCATCATGCCCGGCAGCAGGGTGCACAGCTGCTTGGCCTGGGCCTCGATCTTGCTGGCTTCGGCGTTCACCCGCCCCTCGATGCCCTGGGTATCGCCGGAGAAGATGCCCTTCAGCGCCTCGCCGGCCGCCTTCACGCCCAGGTTGGCCCCGGCCACGCCGATCTCCATGCCGGCGCCGGCCACCGCTTCCACCTGCTTCCGGTAGTCCAGCAGAAGTTCACGCTGGTGGGCGTCGGTGGCCACGGCGGTGCCGTTGATCAGCAGTTCCCCCTGCGGGGTGATTTCGGCCTTGATCGACTGGCCGTTGGACACGCTGATATTGCTCTCCGCCAGTTCCTTGCGGGCCTTGTCGGTGGCGTCCTGCACGGTCTTGCCAACGGTGCTGGCTTCAGCGGCCGGCGACGTGGCCTTGCCGGTACCCGGGTCGGTCCGGGCGGCGTCGTGGTTGTTGCAGGCTGCCAGCGGCAGGCACAGCAGCAGGGTGGGCAGCAGCAGTCGGGTGGTCATGCGCAGGTTCCTGGAAGGGGGGGATTACTTGCCGCGCGGCAGCTGCACGCGACCGCCGATACCGCTGTGGTTCACATCGCCACTGCCGCTGTGGGCCACGGTCAGGTCGCCGCTGACATCGCGCGCGGTGACGTCACCGGAGCCATGCCGTTCGACACTGACGTTGCCGCCCACGCCGCGCAGTTCGACATCGCCCGAGCCCACGTTACCGATGCTGACGTTGCCTTTGACCTGGCGCACGTCGGCGTCGCCGGAACCCAGCGTTTCCAGCGTGACGTTGCCCTGCACGCCGTCCAGTTCGAGGTCGCCCGAACCCACCGTGCCGACCTTCGCGTTGCCGCGCAGGTTGCGTGCCTTGAAGTCGCCCGAACCCACCGACAACAGGTTGAGCGAACCGGCGCCGTCCAGGGTCACATCGCCGGAGCCGATCGCGGCGGTGACCGGGCCCTTGATGTTGTGCAGGGCGATGTCGCCCGAGCCGACGTCGGCGCTCAGTGAGTGCGCACCGGTGACGCTGACGTCGCCCGAGCCGACCTTCAGCTGCACCAGCAGGGTATCCGGCACGCTGCCGCGCAGGTCCAGGTAGGCGTAGTTGCTACCGCCGATGTTGATGCTGAGGTTCTGCTTCTCGCGTTGCAGGCGCACCACCAGCTTGTCGCCCACCTTCTGCTGGGTCACGGTCAGCTGGCGCAGCCAGTCCGCGTTGGAGGCGCAGGCGCGGCCACTGAGCTGTGCGGCACCGCCCCCGGCGGTGAGCACCAGGTCGTGCTGGTTGACCTCGAACACCACCGCCTTGGCACCGGCCAGGTCGAGCTTGAGGTCACGCGGTTCATTGAACTTGCACTGCGGCTGTTCGGCCAGGGCCGACAGCGGCAGCAACAGCAGGGAAGCAACAGCGAGCATGCGGATCATGTGCGGCTCCTTGAGTGAATCGATCAGATCTCGCCGGCGCGGCGGCGCAGGCGGATGGCGACGATGATGAAGACCACGCCCACTGCGGCACCGATCCAGATATCGGGCAGGCTCAACGCGGTCAGCTGGTTGGCCGGGGCCAGCGCGGCCACCAGGTTGTCACGGTCGCCGATCACCGCGCGCAGCTCATCGGCGCGGTAGAACACGTCACTTCCCGGCAGAGTGCCCAGCAACAGGCGGCCGACGATGTGCTTCCAGAACCAGCCGCTGGTGCTGTCGAAGGCATTCATCAGGTGCGTGCTGCTGACGATGATGCCGGCAAACAGCGGCAGCATCACCGCCCACAGGAACGGCTTGGTCTTGGCCCAGGCCGAGCACATCAGCAGCCAGCCCACGCTCGGCAGTGCCCAGAGCAGGTACACCGGCAGCCAGGACAGGTGACCGGCCGCGATGGCCAGCGGGCTGGCCGGACCCCAGATCAGGGTCATCGGGTCGCCGCCGTGGCTGAGCACCACCACGCTGATGATCAGCAGGAAGCCGAACATGGTCAGGATCGAGGCGATCACCGCGATCACCGGTGCCACCAGCAATGCGCTCAATGCCTTGGACAGCACGGTCTGGGTGTCCGACAGCGGCAGCGACTTCCAGAACAGGATGCTGCGGTCGCGACGGTCGTCGTACAACGCGCCCAGGCAGTAGAAAAACACCACGAAGGCCAGCACGATGAACGGCCACAGCGAACTCAGCAGCAGGGTCAGGTCCAGGCCGTTGGCCAGGTTGTGCAGCGCCTCGGCGTCCAGCTTCTTCGTCAGCAGGGCCAGGTCCAGCCCGTTGACGTTGACGCTTTCATTGTCGATCACCAGGCTGCCACTCTTGGCCGCGCGGTTCATGGCCAGCAGCCCGAACAGAATGCCGATCAGGCTCATCACCAGCGAAATCGCGCCGGCGATCAGCGGGGCGTACAGGAACCCACCGCGGTTCTCCCAGTACTCGCGCTTGAGCATCCACTTGAAGGTGCTGGCCTTGCTGATGGGGTGGTAGTGGACGGTGTTCATGCGTAGGTTCCCTTCATGATGGCCACGAACAGGTCCGCCAGCCCCGGGCTGCGGATCTCGCCCAGGGGCGTGAGCTGGGCGCGCGGCACCCCGTCGAACAACAGCACGGTCTTGCCGAACGGCAGGGCACGCTCGTCGATGGGCTGCAGGGCGCGGGCGGCGTCCAGCGACTCGGCCGACACCAGCACTTCGCTGTAGCGCTCGCCAATGTCTTCCATGTCGGTGGTGAGCACGATGCGGCCGTCGCGGATGAACATCACATCGGTGAGGATGTGCTCGATCTCTTCCACCTGGTGGGTGGTGACGATGATGGTCTTCTGCTCGTCGAAGTAATCCTCCAGCAGGCGCTGGTAGAACTCCTTGCGGTACAGGATGTCCAGGCCCAGGGTCGGCTCGTCCAGCACCAGCACCTTGGCATCGATGGCCATCACCAGCGCCAGGTGCAGCTGCACGATCATGCCCTTGGACAGCTCGCGCACGCGCTGCTTGGGCTGCAGCTTGGTCGAGGCCAGGAAGCGCTCGCACCGGGCGCGGTCGAAGCGCGGGTGGGTCCCGGCAACGAAGTCGATCGCTTCGCGCACCTTCATCCAGCGCGGCAGCACCGCCACGTCGGCGATGAAGCACACATCGTTCATCAGCGCGTTGCGCTGCACCGCCGGGTCCAGCCCCAGCACCTGCAGTTCGCCTTCCACCGTGGTCAGGCCCAGCAGCGCCTTGAGCAGGGTGGTCTTGCCGGCGCCGTTGGGGCCGATCAGGCCGGTGATCCGGCCCGGGGCGATGGTGAAGCTGGTGTTGTCCAGCGCCACGGTCTGCTTGTAGGCCTTGCGCAGGCCTCGGGCGGAAATGACGACATCACTTGCAACGACATTCATGAGGATTTCCCCTGGGGCAGCAATTCGTCGAGATTCAGGCCCAGGCGCTGGATGCGCTCCAGCACCAGTGGCCATTCTTCATTGAGGAACCGGTCGCGCTCGCTGCTGCGCAGCTGCGTGGCCGCTTCCTCGGTCATGAACATGCCCAGCCCGCGGCGCTTCTCGACCAGGCCTTCGTCAGCCAGTTCCTGGTAGGCGCGCGAAACGGTGATGGGGTTGAGCTGGTATTCGGCGGCGACCTGTCGGACCGAAGGCAGGGCGTCGCCAGGCTTGATGATGCCGTCAAGCATCATGGCAATCACGCGCTCTTTCAGCTGACGGTAGATCGGAGCACCATCGCTCCATTGGATATCGCTCATGGTCAGCTCCGTGGGTTCAGCGACTGTGCGAATGAGAAGTAAGGCATGGACAGGGAGCTGTGCAGCCGGCGGGGGGGCGTGGGGGCGCCGTTGGCGTTCCCTGCCTGGAGTACGCCTGCGTCCTGCGGGCTTTCAAACGCACCGGTGGCAGCGGCGCTGCCTATGTCACCGGCGGGGGTGCCAAGCCAGCCGAGCAGCAACAGCGCGGAGGCGGCGGTGACAGCTTTGGCGGACTGGCGGCGGCGCATGCGGTTCATGGGCTTCCCCTGCATCAGGTGACTGGTGTTGTATGCAACTATAACACCGGCACGCCGGAGTGCAACAGCTGACCACCCCCAACTGATGGCAGGGGTATGACAGCGGACGCGCTGTGATTTCAACTGATTGATTTCTATAGCGATGTTCTGGTTTCCTGACGGCTCGGTGGGCCATCGTCCATTCAGTCTGGTCAATGGTAGGTGAGCTGACACCTCTATTCAGGTAATGCGGCAGACCGCCACACTCGGCAAGCCGGTGCGGATCGGCGGCTCGGCGACCGCTGGATGCCGGGTCGAGAGGCCTGCCTGCCTGTAGCAGGGCAGGGCGCTGCGGCCACGCCACGCAGCGGCAAAAGTGCCGGTGATATAGTCCGAAACAACCCTTTTGATCCCTTTCCTGGAGTGTTCCGATGCCCCTGACCCACCTTGAGTCGTCCCCGCGCCGTGCGGCCACCGTGCGGGTGCGCCGTTGGGGCGTGACGCTGCTGCTGGGCGGGTTGCTGGCTGCCAGCGGGGCCCAGGCGGCCGGGTTGCTGGACGTGTCCTATCGACCGCTGGCCGGCAAGACCCAGGTCAACCTGCAGAAGCAGTACGGCGGCAAGGTGCTGCTGGTGGTCAACACCGCCAGCAAGTGCGGCTTCACCCCGCAGTACGAAGGCCTGGAGGCGCTGCAGCAGAAGTACGCCGGGCGCGGGTTCTCGGTGCTGGGCTTCCCCTCCAACGACTTCAAGGGCCAGGAGCCGGGCGACGAGACCCAGATCCAGGAATTCTGCACGCTGACCTACGGGGTCAAGTTCCCGATGTTCCAGAAGGTGCAGGTCACCGGGCCGCAGGCCACGCCGCTGTACCAGCGGCTGACCGCCGCGACCGGGGTGGCGCCGGGCTGGAATTTCCACAAGTACCTGGTCGGCCGGGACGGCCGGGTGGTGGCGCAGTTCCCCAGCAAGGTCACGCCGGACGACAAGGCGCTGGTCGCCGCGATCGAACGTGAGCTGTCTGTCATACCCGCCAAACACTGACAACCTCGACATCTCGCATGTGCGTGCGACAATGATCGCTTTCGCGCCGACGTCGGCGTCCAGTCACTTCCAGGAAAGTAGCGAATGAAGATGGGAATGCGCGGCGCCGCGGCGTCGGTTCTGATTCTGGCGATGGGTGCCACCGGTACCGTGATGTCGCAACAACCGGCCGCGCGTGCGGCCGTCAAGGAGACTTCCGCTTTGAACTCCCAACGGGAAAAGCTCGGCTACGCCATCGGTATCGACGTGGCCAACTCGTTCGCCCCGATCTCCAGCGAGATCGACCTGGCTGCGCTGCGCCGCGGCGTGACCAATGCCTTTGAAGGCAAGCCGCCGCTGATGTCGCAGGACGAGGCGCAGAAGACCGACGCCGCCCTGCGTCAGGCGATGATGGCCAAGAGCGGCCAGCCGGTGCCGGGCGTGGCCCCGGGTACCCCGCCGCCGAAGGTGGACCGCGAGAAGGTCGGCCTGATGCTGGGCACCTACGCCGTGGGTCCGTCGCTGGCCCCGCTGAAGGCGGACCTGGACCTGGACGCGCTGTTCGACGCCGTCACCACCACCTTCAACGGTGGCACCGCCAAGATGACCCCGGAGCAGGCCAAGGCCACGCTGGAAGGCTTCATGGCCGGCAAGCAGGCTGAAATGCAGGCCCAGGCGGCCGCCAAGGCCGGTACCAACCGCACCGAAGGCAATGCGTTCCTGGCCAAGAACAAGACCGTGCCGGGCGTTGTCACCACCGCTTCGGGCCTGCAGTACCAGGTGCTGCGTCCGGGTTCGGGCGAGCGCCCGATGCCGACCAGCAAGGTCCGCGTCAACTATGAAGGCAAGCTGCTGGACGGCACCGTCTTCGACAGCAGCTACGAGCGTGGCCAGCCCATCGAATTCGGCCTGGACCAGGTGATCAAGGGCTGGTCCGAAGGCGTCTCGCTGATGCCGACCGGGTCCAAGTACCGCTTCTGGATCCCGGGCGAGCTGGCCTACGGCGAACAGGGCACGCCGGGCGGTCCGATCGGTCCGAACGCGACGCTGACCTTCGACGTCGAACTGCTCAACGTCCTGCCGTAAGCGAAACTGGAGTCCCCACGGACATGCGTGTAGCGATTTTCGGTACCGGTTACGTCGGTCTGGTCACGGGTACCTGCCTGGCCGATGTCGGCCACCAGGTGGTCTGCGTCGATATCGACCAGGCCAAGGTCGACGGCCTCAACCGTGGCGTCATCCCGATCTACGAACCGGGCCTGGAGCCGATGGTCAAGGCCAATCACGCCGCATCGCGGCTGGCCTTCACCACCGATGCCGCCAGCGCGATCACGCATGGCCAGGTGATCTTCATCGCCGTGGGCACGCCTCCGGACGAGGACGGCAGCGCCGACCTGCAGTACGTGCTGGCGGTGGCCCGCACGATCGGCACGCACATGGCCGTGCCGACCGTGGTGGTGAACAAGTCGACCGTGCCGGTAGGCACGGCCGACAAGGTGCGTGCAGCCATTGCCGAGGTGCTGGCGGCGCGTGGGGTGGAGATCGCGTTCGACGTGGTCTCCAACCCAGAATTCCTGAAGGAGGGCGACGCGGTTGCCGACTGCATGCGGCCCGACCGCATCGTAGTGGGGGCCTCCAACCCCGATTCGGTGGCGCTGATGCGCCGCCTGTACGCACCGTTCAACCGCAACCACGACCGCGTGGTGGAAATGGACGTGCGCTCGGCGGAGCTGACCAAGTACGCCGCCAACGCGATGCTGGCGACCAAGATTTCGTTCATGAACGAAATTGCCAACATCGCCGAGAAGGTCGGTGCCGACATCGAGCAGGTCCGTCAGGGCATCGGCTCGGATCCGCGCATCGGCTGGCACTTCATCTACCCGGGCGCCGGTTACGGCGGCTCGTGTTTCCCCAAGGACGTGCAGGCGTTGGCCCGCACCGCGCAGCAGCATGGCCATGAGCCGACGCTGTTGAACGCGGTGGAGGCGGTCAACGAAGCGCAGAAGGGGCATCTTTACCAGCTGATCCAGCGCCACTATGACCGTGGCGAGGACGAAGGCGTGCGTGGCAAGACCTTTGCGGTATGGGGGTTGGCCTTCAAGCCCAACACCGACGACATGCGCGAAGCCTCCAGCCGGCGCCTGCTGGCCCAGTTGTGGGAAGGCGGTGCCAGCGTGCGCGCCTATG
Source organism: Stenotrophomonas sp. 364 (assembly GCF_009832905.1). Lineage (NCBI taxonomy): Bacteria > Pseudomonadati > Pseudomonadota > Gammaproteobacteria > Lysobacterales > Lysobacteraceae > Stenotrophomonas > Stenotrophomonas sp. 364. The sequence continues at coordinate 2,534,515 of NZ_CP047135.1, read as the reverse complement.
ATCCCGAAGCCACCGACGAAGCGCGCCGCATCTTTGGTGAGCGCGATGACCTGGTGTTCTGCGACAACGCCTACGACGCGCTGGACGGCGCCGATGCGCTGGTTGTGGTGACTGAATGGAAGCAGTTCCGCAGCCCGGATTTCGTCCGCCTGCGCGAGGTGCTCAACGATGCGGTCGTGTTCGACGGCCGCAACCTGTACGACCCGCAGGAAATCGAAGCCGCGGGCCTGGCCTACTACGGCATTGGCCGGGGACGTTCGCTGCATGCATGATTCCACCCCCACACCGCGTGAGCAGGCGCTGGAAGCGCGCCTGATCGAGCTGGAAATGCGCGTGTCCTTCCAGGAACAGGCCTTGGCCGAGCTCAGTGAAGCACTGGCCGATGCACGCATCGAAGGCAGCCGCAACGCCGACCTGACCCGCCTGCTGCTGGAGGACCTGGGCAAGGTCCGCAACGCGCTGTATTCCGATTCGGGCGAAGAACCGCCGCCCCCGCACTACTGATCGATTCCACGTCATGAGCGATACACTCCGCGACCAGCTGCTGGGCCTGGGTTTCAAATCCGCGCCCAAGCCAGAACGCAAACCCGATGCCCGCCGTGACGGCCGGCCGGGCAACAAACCCCACGGTGCACGTCCCCCGGGCAAGCCCGGCGAAGCGCGCCCGCCGCGTGAGGGTGCCCCGGGGCGTCCGCCGCGCGAGGGCGATGCCTCGCGCCGCGCACCGCACGGCAAGGGCCGCCCGGGCGGTGGCCCGCGTCCCGGCCAGGGCCAGAACGCCGGCCAGGGCAAGCCGCGTTCGCGCGAGGACATCGACCTGGCCAAGGCCTACGCGATCCGTGCGCAGAAGGAGAAAGACGACCGCATCGAAGCCGAGCGCCTGAAGCAGGAAGAAGCGCGCCTGCGCCGCGAAGCCAAGGCCAAGCTGGACGTGCTGCTGGACGGCAAGTCGTTGAATGACGCCGGCGCCGAGATTGCCCGTCACTTCAACTACGGCGGCAAGATCAAGCGCGTGTACGTCACCGCCGACCAGCTCAAGGCGCTCAACGCCGGCGAGCTGGGCGTGCTGCAGCAGAACGGCCGTTACCTGCTGGTAACCGCGGCCGTGCTCGACGAGGCCGAAGCCATCTTCGCGCCGTCGGTGGCGCTGCGCGTGGATCCCAATGCCACCGCCGATGCCGACCCGTACGCCGACCCGGCCTACCAGGTGCCCGACGACCTGGTCTGGTAAGCGGTCGATCGCGCGACGAAGAAGGGCGCCGAACGGCGCCCTTCTTTTTGTGGTTCTTTTCCCGAGCCGTCGCAGAGTGAGCATGACGCGACGCGGGTTGCCGTGTGTGCAGGCGCCGTTTGGATCGGCTGGCGTCTCCGATCGGGCCGGTCGCGAGCGTGAGGGCCCCGTAGCAGCCGGTAGGCCCCTGGCGCAAATGTCCCCCGGCCGCGGGGCGGCCTCCTCCTTTATTTTGCCCAGGCGCCTACCGGCTGCTACGGGGCTCGGCTTGCGGTGCGCAGATGGAAGCCACGCTTTTGGGATGGCTGTCGGTGGGTCGGGCGCTGGGCCCCATGCCCTTGGAGGCGAAATAAAGGAGGAGGTGGCGGCCGCAGGCCGACGCCGGGGGACATTCGCCGGAAAGGGCATGGGGCCCAGCGCCCGACCCGCCGACAGCTGCGCCTGGAAAGCGTCAAGGCAGTTTCTGCTTACCTCGCGTAGGGGCGAAGAACCCGGGGATTACTCCGTGATCGGACCGGCCACTTCCTGCCCGGCCTGCCAGACCGCGCCGATGCGCTGGGTGTTTGCGATGTCGGTGAGCGGGTCGGCGTCCAGCACCAGCAGGTCGGCGCGCTTGCCGGCGGCGATCCGGCCACGGTCGGCCAGGCCCAGCAGGTCCGCCGCCTGCGACGTGGCGATCTGCAGTGCCTGCGCAGGCGTAAGCCCGGCCTGCACCAGCAACTGCAGCTCGCGGTGCTCGGCAACGCCGATCACCCGCTGCGGCATCGCACCGGCATCGGTGCCGAAACCCAGCTTGACCCCGGCCGCCTGCAGGCGGCGCACGTTCTCCAGGTTGGTCGCCACGGCCGCCCGCGCGGCCGGAATGCCGCTGCCGGCCAGTTGCGCGCGCTGCCACGCCGGCTGCGACCAACGGGCCAGCACGTCGCGGTGCAGGGCCTGGCGCAGGAACGGCTGCTGCAGCGCCTGCGGGTGTTCGGCGTACCAGTAGTTGGCCTCGTCGATGGCCACCGTCGGGATGTACCACGTGCCCTGGTCGCGCATTTTCCTGGCCAGCATCGGGTCGACCGCGCGGTCGCGGATGCCGTGGGCCAGGATGTCCACCTTGGCATCGACCAGGTCGCGGGCCTGATCGAGGTCGTGGATGTGCGCGGCCACCGTGAGGCCCCTCGCGTGCGCTTCGGCGATCGCGGCGCGGTATACCTCCGGGGTCATCATCGGGCGCTTGCCGCCAAGGTCGTCCACCCACAGCTTGATCAGGTCCACGCCGTCGGCGTGCTGGGTGGCCACCGCCGCGCGCGCCTGTTCGGCGGTGCGCGGGCGCGCGACCGGGTCGTGGCGCAGGCCCATGCTGTCCGCAGATGGTGCGCCATCGGGCGCGCCGATCCCGCCGCCAGCACCGTACAGTTGCGCGCCCAGGGCGGGATCGGCGTTCACTTCCGTGCGGATGGCGAAGAAATCCGCCCCATTCATGCCCAGCGCGGTGACGGTGGTGATGCCGTAGCGCTGGAACTGGCGCAGGTCGCGCACCACGTTGTCGCGCGTGTAGTAGCGGTCGCCGTGCTCCAGTCCCTGGGTGTTGCCCACATGCGCGTGGTCGCTGACCAGCGCAGGCAGCAGCGTCTTGCCGGTGTAATCGATGCGGCGCGCGCCGGTGGCGGCAGCGGGCAGGGGCGTGCCGATATGCACGATGCGGGCGCCATCGATCAGCACCGGGGTGATGCCGCGATCGCGCTGGCCATCGAAGACGCGCGCGTTCTCCAGCAGGATCGGCTCGGCGGCGGCAGGCAGGGCGACGGTGGCAAGCAGTAGTGCCCACAGGCGGCTCGTTCGCATCGGCGGCTCCAGTCTTGGGGGAAGGTTGAGCCTACCCCATCGGGCGGGTCGCGTTGCCGGCCAGCGGCCTGCGATCATCTGCGCCTGTGGGCGCGCAGCAGGGGAAGGCTGATGGCGAAGAAGCACAGCAGCGCGCCGACGAGCGCGAAGCCGCTGCCTGCCAGGAAGGCAGTACGGCCCTGGTCGATGCCCCACAGCTGGCCGGCGATCAGTGCGCCCAGCACGCCGCCCACGCCGGAGGAGAAGCCGTACAGCAGGCCCTGGCCATGGCCGTTGAGGCGACCGGGGAAATAGGTGGCCAGCATCTGCATCGCGGCCGCGAAGAATGCGGCAAACCCGAGGGCGTGCGCGGTCTGCGCCAGCAGCATCACCGGCAGGTTGTCCGGGAACAACGCGGTGATCGCCCAGCGCACGGTGGAACTGAGCAGCGCGATCAGCAGCATCCAGCTGGCGTCATAGCGACGGAAGAAGCGACCGATGGTGAAGAACACGCCTACTTCGAACACCACCCCGATGGTCCACAGCAGCCCGAGCGTAGAGGTGGCATAGCCGTGGTGGTCCATGTAGACAGAGAAGAACGTGTAGTACGGCCCGAACGACAGCTGCTCCATGAACGCGGCCAGGAAAAACGCCAGCACCTGCGGCTTGCGCACGATCTGCCAGAAGCCGGTCGCGTCGCCGTCGCTGCGCGGCAGGTTGCGCGCGTAGGAGTTGGCGAACCCCGAGGCGGCGAGCAGGCCGAACAGCGGCAGCATCAGCCATGGCAGCAGGTGTGCGTTGCCCGCGCCGCCGTCGCCTTCGATGATCCAGCCAAACAGCATCACCACCGCGATGAAGCCCAGCGAGCCCCAGACCCGGATCAATCCGTAGCGATGGCTGTCGCTGCCCAGGTGGGTCAACGTGATCGATTCGAACTGCGGCATCACCGCGTTGTAGAAGAAGCAGAACGCGATCATCGCCGGGTACAGCCACGGTTGCGGCAGCGGCAGCAGGAAGGCACAGAACGTGAGAAGGGTCAGCGCGCAGCCCAGCCGCAGCCAGAAAATCGGCCGCGGCGAAGCGGCGGCGAGCGAGGTCCACGTGGTGGGCGCGACGATGCGGGTGGCATACCAGATGCCCATCATCACGCTGATCGCGGTGACGCTCATCCCGCGCGAGGTCAGGAACAGCGACCAGTACGGGGTGAACGCGCCCAGCGCGGCGTAGTAGACCAGGTAGAACGAGGAGAGGCGGACGACCGGTACAGCGTCGCGGGTGGGGGCGGTCATGCGGAATCTCGGTGCGCGCGCACCCATCAACGGTGGGTACCAACCGCGACATTATGCCGGTAGCACCCGACCGTTGGTCGGGTGACGCCCTTATTCCGGATCGTAGTCCAGGTTCGACGCCAGCCAGCGTTCGGCCTGTGCGCGATCCACGCCCTTGCGCTTGGCGTAATCGGCCACCTGCTCGCGCGACACCCGCCCCACCACGAAATACTGGCTCTGCGGGTGGCTGAAGTAATAGCCCGACACCGCCGCAGTGGGCAGCATCGCAAAGCTCTCGGTCAGCTGCATGTCGGCGTTGCGCTCGGCGTCGAGCAGCCGGAACAGCGTGGCCTTTTCGCTGTGCTCGGGGCAGGCCGGGTAACCCGGGGCCGGGCGGATGCCGCTGTATTTCTCGGCGATCAACGCCTCGTTGTCCAGCTGTTCGTCGGGCTGGTAGCCCCAGTAGTCGGTGCGCACGTGCTGGTGCAGGCGCTCGGCCAGGGCTTCGGCGAAGCGGTCGGCCAGGGCCTTGAGCAGGATCGCGTTGTAGTCGTCGTGATCCGCCTCGAAGCGTGCCACGTGCGCGTCGATGCCGATCCCGGCGGTCACCGCGAACGCGCCGATCCAGTCCTGCTTGCCGCTGTCGACCGGGGCGATGAAATCGGCCAGGCAGAAGTCCGGGCGCTCAACCGGCTTGTCGACCTGCTGGCGCAGGAAGTGCAGCACGGCCGGACCGTCATCGGTACGCAGGTGCACGTCATCGCCAACGCTGTTGGCCGGCCACAACCCGAACACCGCCTTGGCGGTCAGCCACTTCTCGCTGACGATGCGCTCGAGCATTGCGCGCGCGTCGCGGTACAGCTCGCTGGCCTGCGTGCCGACGATCTCGTCGGTGAGGATCGCCGGGTACTTGCCGGCCAGTTCCCAGGCCTGGAAGAACGGCGTCCAGTCGATCACATCGACCAGGTCGGCAAGCGGGTAGTCGTGCAGCACGTGAAGGCCGGGCTTGTGCGGCGTGGGCGGGGTGTAGGCCGCCCAGTCGCCGCTGAAGCGCTGCGCGCGGGCCTTGGCCAGCGTCACCAGGCGCTTGGCGTCGCCACGGTTGCGGTGGCGCTGGCGGATGTCGGCGTAGTCGGCCTCGTTGGCGGCCACGAAGGCCTCGCGCAGCTCGCTGGAGATCAGCGACTGGGCCACGCCGACCGCACGCGAGGCATCCTTCACCCACACCGTGGGCGCCTTGTAATGCGGGTCGATCTTCAGCGCGGTGTGCGCGCGCGAGGTGGTCGCGCCGCCGATCATCAGCGGCATCGTGAAGCCCTGCCGCTGCATTTCGCGGGCGACGTGGCTCATTTCCTCCAGCGACGGCGTGATCAGGCCGGACAGGCCGATGATGTCGGCATTCTCGGCGCGCGCGGCGTCGAGGATCTTCTGGGCCGGCACCATCACGCCGAGGTCGACCACCTCGAAATTGTTGCAGGCCAGAACCACGCCCACGATGTTCTTGCCGATGTCGTGCACGTCGCCCTTGACCGTGGCCATGATGATCTTGCCGTTGCTCTTGGCCGTGTCGCCGCTGCGTGCCTTCTCCGCTTCGATGTACGGCAGCAGGTAGGCCACGGCCTTCTTCATCACCCGCGCCGACTTGACCACCTGCGGCAGGAACATCTTGCCGGCACCGAACAGGTCGCCCACGATGTTCATGCCGTCCATCAGCGGCCCTTCGATGACGTCCAACGGGCGGCTGGACCGGGCGCGGGCTTCTTCGGTATCAGCCTCCACCCAGGCGTCCAGGCCATGCACCAGCGCATGCGCCAGGCGCGCGTCGATCGGCTTCTCGCGCCAGGCCAGGTCTTCGCCCTTGACCTCGCCCTTCTTGCCCTTGTAACGCTCGGCGATCTCCAGCAGGCGCTCGGTGCCGTCGCGGCGACGGTTGAGGATCACGTCCTCCACGCGTTCGCGCAGTTCCGGGTCCAGCTCGTCGTAGATCGGCATGGCGCCGGCGTTGACGATGCCCATGTCCATGCCGGCGGCGATGGCGTGGTACAGGAACACCGCATGGATCGCCTGGCGCACGCTTTCGTTGCCGCGGAAAGAGAACGACACGTTGGAGACGCCGCCGGAGACATGGCAGTGCGGCAGGGTGCGCTTGATGATGCGGGTGGCTTCGATGAAGTCGACCGCGTAGTTGTCGTGTTCCTCGATGCCGGTGGCGACGGCGAAGATGTTCGGATCGAAGATGATGTCCTGCGGCGGGAAGCCGACCTCGTCCACCAGGATGCGGTAGGCGCGGGTGCAGATCTCCACCTTGCGCGCGCAGGTATCGGCCTGGCCGTCCTCGTCGAAGGCCATCACCACCGCGGCCGCGCCGTAGCGCAGCACCTTGCGCGCGTGCTCGATGAACTGCGCCTGGCCTTCCTTGAGCGAGATCGAATTGACCACGCTCTTGCCCTGCAGGCACTTCAGCCCGGCCTCGATCACGCTCCACTTGGAGGAGTCGACCATCACCGGAATGCGGGCGATGTCCGGTTCGGACATGATCAGGTTGAGGTAGCGCGTCATCGCCTTTTCGGAATCGATCAGGCCCTCGTCCATGTTCACATCAAGGATCTGCGCGCCGTTGGCCACCTGCTGGCGCGCCACGTCCACCGCCTCTTCGTAGCGCTCTTCCTTGATCAGCTTGCGGAACTGCGCGCTGCCGGTAACGTTGGTGCGCTCGCCGATATTGACGAACAGCAGGTCCGGCGTGATCACCAGCGGCTCGAGGCCGGACAGGCGGGTGGGGCGGGGAGTCGTCATGGGCGGGCTGGCACGTGCTGGCGGGGGAGGGTCAACGACAACGGGCGGCGGATGCGCTCACGCGGCATCCTCCAGGGCGGGGCCGGGCAGGGCGCGCGGCGGCAGGCCAGCCACCGCCTCGGCGATGGCGCGGATGTGCGCGGGGGTGGTGCCGCAGCAGCCGCCCACTAGGTTGAGCAGGCCAGCGCTGGCGAACTCGCGCAGGGTGCCGGCCATTTCCTCGGGGGTCTCGTCGTACTCACCGAACGCGTTGGGCAGGCCGGCGTTGGGATGCGCGCTGACCAGGCAGTCGGCCACGATCGACAGGGTTTCCACATGCGGGCGCATGTCGTCGGCGCCCAGTGCGCAGTTCAGCCCGACCGACAGCGGCCGGCTGTGCGCCACCGAGGCATAGAACGCCTCGGCGGTCTGCCCGGACAGGGTGCGCCCGGAGGCATCGGTGATGGTGCCGGAGATCATGATCGGCAGGCGCGCGCCCCGGTCGTCGAACGCTTCTTCGATGGCGTACAGGGCGGCCTTGGCATTGAGGGTATCGAAGATGGTTTCCACCATCAGCGTGTCGGCGCCGCCGTCGATCAGCCCGTCGATGGCTTCGCGGTAGGTCTCGCGCAGCGCATCGAAACTGGTATTGCGGAACCCGGGGTCATTCACGTCCGGGCTGATGGAGGCGGTGCGGCTGGTGGGGCCCAGCACCCCGATCACGAAGCGCGGCTTGTCCGGGGTGGTCGCGGCAACCGCGTCGCAGCACGCACGGGCGACGGCCGCGCCGGCCTTGTTGAGCTCGTAGACCAGGTGCTCCAGGTGGTAATCGGCCTGGCTGACCGAGGTGGCATTGAATGTGTTGGTTTCCACCAGATCCGCGCCCGCCTCCAGGTAGGCGGTGTGGATGCCGGCGATCACCTCCGGCTTGCTGAGCAGCAGCAGGTCGTTGTTGCCCTTCAGGTCGTGGCCTTCGGGGACGGCATGGTCGCACCCGGCACCATGCACGTGCGCCGCGTGGGTGCTGTCGTAGCCGTCGACGAAGCGAGCGCCCCGGTAGTCCTCTTCCTGCAGCCCGTGGCGCTGGATCATCGTGCCCATCGCGCCGTCGATGATCAGGATGCGCCGGGCAAGCGCTTCCTGCAGGGCGTGGACGCGATCGGGGTGCAACCAGGGCAGGGACGACATGGCGGGCCTCAGGGTTTGGTGGCGATCAGCGAGATCACTTCGAAATGCGGTGGGCGCTTTTCGCGGGTCACCGTTTCCAGGTTGGAGACCACCAGCCCGGCCTTCTCGGCGAACTTGCGCAGTTCCTTGTCCGAGAAGCCCAGGTTGACGTGGCCGTAGGCGTCCACGGCCGCCTTGTGCTCGTGGCGGGCCAGGCTGCACAGCAGCAGGCGCCCGCCCGAGCGCAGCACGCGCGCACCTTCGGCCACGGCCTGGGCGGGCTTGGTCGCATAGGTGAGGGCGTGCATCAGCACCACCAGGTCGAAACTGCGGTCCTTGAACGGCAGGGCATGCATGTCGCCTTCGCGCACTTCCACGTTGGCCAGGCGGCGCAGGCGCTCGCTGGCGGCGGCCACCACGCGCGCACTGGTGTCGATGCACACGTAGCGTTTGGCATGCGGGGCGACCAGCTCGGCCAGCACGCCGTCGCCGGAGGCGATATCGAGCACGTCGCCGGTTTCCAGCAGCGGCAGTGCGGTGCGCGCCAGTGCCTCCCAGGTGCGACCGGGCGAGTAATGGCGCTCCATGTCGCCGGCGACGCTGTCGGCCCAGTTCTGGTCGGCAGCGCGGCTGGCCAGCACGGCGGCCACGCGTTCGGCATCCTGGCGCAGCAGCGGGTCGTCGCTACCGGTGCTGAGCGCGTGCCACAATGCACGCTGCGCGGGGTCCAGGGCGGCGTCGTCGAAGCGGTAGTAGGCCGACACGCCGGCCCGGCGGTCGCGCACCAAGCCGGCCTCCTTGAGCCGGGCCAGGTGGGTGGACACGCGTGGCTGGGCCAGCGTGGTGATGGCCGACAGCTCGGCCACGGTCAGTTCTTCCTGCTCCAGCAGTGCCAGCAGGCGTACGCGGGTGGCGTCGGCGAACACTTTCAGCCGGATCGACCAGTCCTCAAGATCCATAAATATCTACCTATCGCGATATAGAGATATTTTCGTCCCTGGGCCGGGTGGGGTCAAGTCAGCCGGTATTGCCTGCCCCCCGGTACAATCGCCCCACTTGGACGCGCGTTGCGTGGCCATAAAACAACCATGTTCCCGGGAGGGTGTTGTGGATTTCAGTTTTACCGAAGAGCAGCTGATGCTGCAGGACGTTGCGCGCCGGATCGCGCAGGAAAAGATCGCCCCGAGCGCCGAACATCACGACCGTACCGGCGAATTCCCGCTGGACAACATCCGCCTGCTGGGTGAAAACGGCCTGATGGGCATCGAAGTGCCGGCCGAATACGGCGGCGCGGGCATGGACCCGATTGCCTACGTGCTGGCGATGGTGGAGGTCGCCGCCGGTGACGCTGCGCATTCGACCATCATGTCGGTCAACAACTCGCTGTTCTGCAACGGCATCCTGACCCATGGCAGCGAAGCGCAGAAGCAGAAGTACGTGCGCGCCATCGCCGAAGGTGAGGCCATCGGCGCGTTCGCGCTGACCGAGCCGCAGTCCGGTTCGGACGCCACGGCCATGCGCTGCCGCGCGGTCAAGCAGGCCGACGGCACGTTTGTGATCAACGGCAAGAAGAGCTGGATCACCTCCGGCCCGGTCGCCAAGTACATCGTGCTGTTTGCGATGACCGACCCCGACCAGGGCGCGCGCGGCATCACCGCCTTCATGATCGACACCGACAACGCTGGTTTCCACCGTGGCAAGACCGAGCCCAAGCTCGGTATCCGTGCCTCGGCCACCTGCGAGATCGAGTTCCAGGATTACGTGGCCAGCGCCGACGACGTGCTGGGCAAGGAAGGCGAGGGCTTCAAGATCGCCATGGGCGTGTTGGATGCCGGCCGCATCGGCATCGCCTCGCAGGCAATCGGTATTGCCCGCGCGGCGTATGAAGCGACCCTGGAGTACGTGAAGGACCGCAAGGCCTTCGGTGCGGCCATCGGGACCTTCCAGATGACCCAGGCCAAGATCGCCGACATGAAGTGCAAGCTGGACGCAGCGCTGCTGCTGACCCTGCGCGCGGCATGGGTGAAGGGCCAGGGCAAGCGTTTCAGCAATGAAGCGGCCATCGCCAAGCTGACCGCCTCCGAAGCGGCAATGTGGATCACCCACCAGGCCGTGCAGATCCACGGCGGCATGGGTTATTCCAAGGAAATGCCGCTGGAGCGGTACTTCCGTGATGCCAAGATCACCGAGATCTACGAGGGCACCTCAGAGATCCAGCGGCTGGTGATTGCGCGCAACGAGACTGGTTTGCGCTGATTTACAGGGCAGCGGCGCCAGTTTGGCGCCGCTGCTCCATCCGGGGCCTTTGAGCGGCCTCGATGCGTTGCGGACGCTTTAGCGTCGCATCCTGGTAGGTGCCGACCGTTGGTCGGCACGCGGGGTGGTGCAGAATGTACGGTTCCGTTCTGCAGGAGATTCCATGGTGATCTATCGAGGCGCAGGGTTCCTGACGCTGCTCACGCCCATCGCGGCCCTGATGCTGTTGATGTGGCTGTGGCCGGATCCGAGTGTCGCCAAAGGCAACACCTCGCTGGCGCAGCTGTTGATCGGATTCGGCATCGGCGCAGCGATCAATGTGGTGCTGGGCCTGGTGCTCAATCGCGGCCCACGTGCGCCGGGCGAGCGTGCCCGCCATCATTTCTTCTTCGTGCCGATGCAGTGGCCGTCGCTGGTGATCGTGGTCGTCTGCGCGGCGGTGGCGCTGCTGCGCTGAGCGGTAGTGCCGGCCACTGGCCGGCAACCAGGCGGTCCGTGCATGGCACGTATCCGGAGGAGCCGGCCAGCGGCCGGCACTACCGGATCGAGGCATGCATCCGAACACGCGCCCGCCGATGAAAGGCTGTACCACTTGGCAATGCACCGCCCACAAAAAAGCCCCGGCTCGCGCCGGGGCTTCCTCGTTTCAGCGTGACCACCAGCGGTGGTCACCTACCGGCGGGGTCGCATCACCGCCGGATCAACGATCCGGACGGTGCGTCGCGTTGGCTTCGCTCTGGCGCTCGACGAACTCCTTGGACGGCTCGTCCAGCTTGTCGCCCAGCATGCGGCGGACCACGATGAAGAACACCGGAATCATCAGCAGGCCCAGGAAGGTGGCGAACACCATGCCGCCGATCACGCCGGTACCGATGGCGTGGCGGGCATTGGCGCCCGCACCGGTGGAGATGGCCATCGGCACCACGCCGAGGATGAAGGCGAAGGAGGTCATCAGGATCGGACGGAAGCGCAGGCGGGACGCCTCGATGGTGGCCTCGCGCAGCGTCTTGCCGGCCGCACGCTGTTCCACCGCGAACTCCACGATCAGGATGGCGTTCTTGGCGGCCAGGCCGATCACGGTGATCAGGCCGATCTTGAAGTACAGATCGTTGGGCAGGCCGCGGGCCAGCGAGAACGCCAGCGCACCGAGCACGCCCAGCGGCACCACCAGCAGCACCGCCACCGGGATCGACCAGCTTTCATACAATGCGGCCAGGCACAGGAACACCACCACGATGGACAGCACCAGCAGCAGCGTTGCCGCGTTGCCGGCCAGGATTTCCTGGTAGCTCATGCCCGACCAGTCGTAGCCGAAGCCGGCCGGCAGGTCGTCGCTGACGATCCGCTCCATCGCCTGCATCGCTTCACCCGAGCTGCGCCCCGGTGCCTGCGAACCGACGATGTTGACCGCCGAGTAGCCGTTGTAGCGGCTCAGCGACGGCGGTGCGGACACCCACTCGGACTTCACCACGGTGCTCAGCGGAATCATCGCCGGGGTGCCGTCTGCGTTGGTCTGCAGGCTGCTGGGCGTGTAGAAGCTGTTGAGCGATTCGGCACCGGTGCGATACGGGCCGTCGGCCTGCATGGTCACGCGCTTGATGCGGCCTTCGTAGAAGAAGTCGTTGACGTACACCGGGGCCAGCATCAGCTGGATGGTGCTGTACACGTCCGACACCGACAGCCCCATGGTCTGGGCCTGCACGCGGTCCACGTGCAACTGCAGCTGCGGGGCGTTTTCCAGGCCGTTGGGGCGCACGCCGGTGAGCAGGTCGCTTTCCTCGGCCGCCTTGCCCAGCAGCACGTTGCGTGCCTGCGTCAGCTGTTCATAGCCGGCGCCGCCACGGTCCTGCAGCCACATGTCAAAGCCGCCGAACTGGCCCAGGCCCTGCACGGTGGGCAGGTTGACCACGAAGATCTGTGCTTCCTTGATGCCGTAGAAAGCACCGTTCATCTTCTGGATGAACTCGGGCACGGTCACCTTGCGGTCGGCCCACGGCTTGAGCCGGATGAAGCCCATGCCGACGTTTTCACCGGAGCCGACGAAGCTGAAACCGGCCACCTGCAGCATGCCTTCGAAGCCTTCCTGGTCCTTGAGCACGCCACGCATCTGCGCAAAGGCCTGGTTGGTCTGCGACTTGGTCGAGCCCGGGGGCAGCTGCACGATCGCCAGCGCATAACCCTGGTCTTCCTCGGGCAGGAAGCTGCCCGGCATGCGGGTGAACAGGAAGCCGCACAGCACGGTGAGCACCACGAACAGGATCATCCAGCGCGGGGCATGACGCACCGCCGAGGTGATGTGGCCCACGTAGGTGCCACTGATCTTGTCGTAGTATTTGTTGAAGGTGCGGTAGACGACGTTGGGCTTGTCGGAGTGGGTCGGCTTGAGGAAGGTCGCGCACAGGGCCGGGGTGAAGCCCAGCGCCAGGAACGCGGAGAAGCCCATCGCGATGGCGATGGTCAGCGCGAACTGCTTGTAGATCTCACCGGCCGCACCGCCCTGCAGGGCCGACGGAATGAACACTGCCGCCAGCACCACGGTAATGGCGACCACCGCACCGGTGATCTGGGTCATGGCCTTCTGGGTAGCGGCCTTGGGCGGCAGCTTCTCCTCGGTCATGATGCGTTCGACGTTCTCGATCACCACGATCGCGTCATCGACCACGATGCCGATCGCCAGCACCATCGCAAACAGCGTCAGCTGGTTGATGGTGAAGCCGATGACGCTCATGCCCAGGAAGGTGCCGAGCAGGGCCACCGGGATGACCAGGGTGGGGATCAGGGTGGCGCGGAAGTTCTGCAGGAAGATCAGCATCACCAGGAACACCAGCACCACCGCTTCGATCAGCGTCTTGACCACTTCCTCGATCGAGATCTTGACGAAGGTGGTGCTGTCGTACGGCGAGAACCAGCTGACACCAGACGGGAAGCTCGGCGACAGTTCGTCCATCTTGGCGGTGACCGCATTGGCCACGTTCAGGGCGTTGGCGCCCGGCAACAGCTGGATCGCGAAGGCACCGGTCGGCTTGCCGTTGTACTGGGTGTCAAAGCCGTAGTTGTTTGCACCGAAGGCGATCCGGGCGATGTCCTTGAGCATCACCCGCGAGCCGTCAGCATTGGCGCGCAGGATGATCTGCTCGAACTGCTCGGGCGAGCTGAAGCGGCCTTCGGCCGACACGGTGGCGGTGAAGTAATGGCCGTCCGGCGACGGGTCCGAGCCCAGCGAACCGGCCGCGAACTGCACGTTCTGGGCCTTGATCGCCGCCAGCACCTGGCTGGCCGACAGGCCGTAGCCCTGCATCTTCTCCGGGTTGAGCCAGATGTTCATGGCGTACTCGGAACCGAACTGCTGGGTGCTGCCAACGCCGGGGATGCGCGAGATCTGGTCGAGCACGCGCGAACCGACGATGTCGTTGAGGGCGTCACGGTCGATCGAGGGGGTGTCCGACTGCAGGGCCACCACCATCAGGAAGCCAGCGTTGGCCTTGGCCACCACCACGCCCTGCTGGGTCACTTCGGTGGGCAGACGCGGGGTGGCCAGCGACACCTTGTTCTGCACCTGGACCTGGGCGATGTCCGGATCGGTACCGGTCTCGAAGGTCAGGGTGATCGAGGCGCGGCCGTTGGAGGCCGAGGACGAACTGAAATACAGCAGGTGATCGATACCGGTCAGCTGCTGCTCGATCACCTGGGTGACCGACTTTTCGGTGGTGTCGGCGCTGGCGCCGGGGTAGGTGGCGCTCACCGTCACCTGGGGAGGTGCGATGCTCGGGTAGGACTCCACGCCCAGACCCAGGATCGAGATCACGCCCGAAAGCGAGATCAGGATCGCGACCACCCAGGCGAATACCGGGTGTTCAATGAAAAATTTAGGCATGACGGAGGGTTCCCGTTATTGCTTGTTCGGTTCGGCAGCCGAAGCGGCGTCGGACGTTTTGGCGGCGGCGTCGGCCGGGGCGGCGGCATCGGGCTTGGGCGCGGCGTCCGGTGCGGCACCGGCCGGCGCAGCGCCCGCAGGCGCCTTGCCATTGGCAGCGGCGGCCGCCGGGTTCCACGGGGTGGCCTTGGCCGGGGCGCCTTCCTTGACCTTCTGCACGCCGGCCACGATCACCTGGTCGCCGGCTTCGAGGCCGCCACTGACCAGCCAGTTGCTGCCCTGCTGGCCTTCGCTCTTGACGTTCTTGCGCGCCACCTTGCCGTCCTTGCCGACCACCAGCACGTAGCCGCCGGTGGTATCGCGCTGCAGCGCCTGCAGGGGCACCAGGTAGGCGTTGTTGCGCTCACCCAGGGTGGCCTGGAAGCTGACGAAGGCACCCGGCAGCAGAATCTGCTGCGGGTTGGGCAGCACCGCGCGCAGCGACACCGCGCCGGTGGTGGGGTCCACCGTGGTCGAGGAGAAGTCCAGCGTGCCCGGCTGGTCGTAGACCGTGCCGTCGGACAGCTTGACCTGCACGGTGGACTTGCCGTCCCCGCTCAGGGCCAGCTGGCCCTTGGCCTGCGCGGCGCGCATCTGGGTCAGTTCGTCCACGCTCATCGAGAAGTTCACATACAGCGGGTCCAGCTGGTCCACGGTGGTCAGCAGGGTCACATCGCCCTGGCCGACCAGCGCACCTTCGGTGACCTGCTGCTTGCCGGCGCGGCCACTGATCGGCGAGGTCACTTCGGCGTACCCGAGGTTGATCTTAGCGCTGGTCAAGGCGGCCTGGGCCTGCTGCACGGCGGCAGCGGCGGTACGTTCGGTGGCTTCGGCTGCGTCCAGGTCGGACTTGGACACATACTTCTGCGGGGCCAGCGAACGGGCGCGGTTGGCCGCGGCCTTGGCGTTGGCGTAGGACGCCTGGGCCGAGGCCAGTTCGGCCTGCGAGGCGTTCAAGGACGCGCGCAGCGGGGCCGGGTCGATCAGGAACAGGACCTGGCCCTGCTTGACGTCGGCGCCTTCCTGGTAGACACGCTTGAGCAGCACGCCGGGCACGCGGGCGCGCACATCGGCGCTGCGGTACGGCGACAGGCGGCCGACCAGCTCACGCTGCAACGGCAGGGTCTGCGGCTTGGCATCGATCACGCCCACTTCCGGCGGCGGGGGCGTCTGCTGCTCTGGCTTCTTGCAAGCGGTCAGTGCAACAGCAACTGCGCAGGTCAGGGCAAGGCTGCGGAGTGGGGCGATCATCAGGAAAAACTCCGGTGTTGGTTTGAATGCAATGCCGCGGCGGTTTCCGGCGTGGCAAACGCGCGCAGGAAGCTGTCAACGGAGAATTCGGCCCAGCGGCGGCGCTCGGTGGCGTCGGCGCGATGGGGGGTATGGAAGCGTTGTTTCTCGAAATCCACGCCGGCGATCATGCTCAATAGCAGTTCGGCCATGAAGTGCGGGTCGTCATGCCTGAGCTGGCCTTCCTCACTGCGCACGGCAAGCCATTCAGCCACGTGAAGAACCAGTGCGCCGGCCCCGTCCCGGTAAAGCGCACGCGCCTCCTGCGGAAACTGGGCGGTGTCGGTGGCGATCAGCCGGCGGGCCTGCATCACGTGCGGCTGGTTGCAGTGCTCCAGGTACTCGGTGGCGAACCGCAGCAGGCTGCCGCGCAGGTCGCCCTGCTCCAGGCTGTGCAACCCGGCGGTGGCGCGACTGACGTGCCGCTGCATCACCCGGCGCAGCAGTTCCTGCTTGCTGCCGTAGCGGCTGTAGAGGGTCTGCTTGGAACACCCGGCCTGCTGGGCGACCGCATCCATGCTGATCTGCATGCCCTGGGTGGCGAAGAGGTCGCGCACGGCATCGAACACGCGCTGGTCGCGCGCATCCAGGGTGCTGGCGGCGGGGTGGGGGGGATTCACGCGGTGGACTATACCGTCCAGTTCAGAATTGGAGAAGCCTTGTATTTGCGCGGGATCTGATACCCATCGTCAAGTTGCCACGAACGTGGCCGATGCTTGGCTGCGTGTGGATCTCCCACGCCAACGTCCGTACCCGTGCGGATTGACCATCGCGACGTAAACGCCACCCAACCCGAATCACCTTATTCCGTCCTGCAGCAAGGTATTTTTGTGCGGTAGGCCTACAATTTCATTTTCCCAACTGAGCAACACGCACCGCTCCGTCATGAAATCGCAGAAACCAGCAGCCAAGACCGTGAAAAACAAATCCAAACCAGCCGATACGCAGACTGTTTCGCCAGTGGGCTTCTCGCTGGAGCCGGTGTACACGGCCTTGCGCAAGCGCTACCCGGCGGCCGGGCAGGCCGAGGCCGTCGCATTTGCCGCCGACTTCTACAAGCGCATGGAGGCGGACGAGTTCCCGCACCACACCGCGGAGGAGTGGGCCGCCCTGGCGGCCGACACGCTGGAGTTCGCCCGCGTGCGCAAATCCGGCAAGGCCAATGTGCGTGTGTTCAACCCGACCCTGAAGGGCAACGGGTGGGAGTCGCCGCATACGGTGCTGCAGATCGTCAATGACGACATGCCGTTCCTGGTCGACACGGTGACCATGTCGCTGGCCGAGCATGGCATCGGCGTGCACGTGCTGGGCCACCCGGTGATCCGCTTCGCGCGCGACAAGGCCGGCAAGCTGAGCGGTGTCAGCGACGGCAATGCCGAATCGGTGATGCTGCTGGAAATCGACCGCCAGCCGGCCGAAGCCATGGCCGACGTCGAGCAGGCGATCGTCAAGGCGCTGGACGAGGTGCGTGCCATCGTCGGCGACTGGGACGCGATGCGCAGCAAGGCCAAGAGCCTGGCCGACGACCTCGGCACCCGCCAGCTGCCGATCGATGCGGCTTCGCGCGCCGAAGCACAGGAATTCCTGCGCTGGGCCGCCGACAACCACTTCACCTTCTTCGGCTACCGCGAATACCGCGTGGAGAAGCAGGGCAAGGAAGACGTGCTGGCGCCGCTCAACGAGACCGGCCTGGGCCTGATGCGCGGCAAGGACAAGTCCGCCGCCCGTCCGGTCAAGACCCTCGCTGCGCAGGGCCTCAACGCCACCACCGGGTTGAAGGACGCGCTGATCCTGACCAAGACCAATGCCCGTTCGCGCGTTCACCGCGCAGGCTACATGGACTACATCGGCGTGCTGGAATTCGACGCCAAGGGCAAGATCATCGGCGAGCAGCGCTTCCTGGGCCTGTTCACCTCCAGCGCCTACAACCGCCGCCCGTGGGAAATCCCGCTGGTGCGGCAGCGCCACGAATATGTCATGAGCCACTCCGGCCTGGCGCCGAGCAGCCATAGCGGCAAGGCCCTGCGCCACATCCTGGAAACCCTGCCGCGCGAAGAACTGTTCCAGTCCAGCGAGGACGAACTGTTCCGCACCGCCATGGGCGTGCTGGGCCTGCAGGAGCGCGTGCGCAGCCGCCTGTTCCTGCGCCGCGACAAGTACAGCCGTTTCATCTCCGCGCTGGTCTACCTGCCGCGCGAACGCTTCAACACCGACGTGCGCCTGCGCATCGAAGCGATGCTCAAGGACGCCCTGCAGGGCGAGTACGTGGACAGCTCGGTGGTACTGGGTGAGTCGCCGCTGGCCCAGGTGCACCTGATCGTGCGCCCGAAGGCTGGCCAGACCCTTGAAGTGGACACCAGCGCGCTGGAACAGAAGCTGGCCCAGGTGCTGCGCAACTGGCAGGACGACCTGCGCGAAGCGCTGGTGGCCCGCCATGGTGAAAGCGAAGGCCTGCGCATTGCGGCCCGAATCGGCAAGGCCCTGCCGGCCGGTTACATCGAAGACTCCAGCACCGAGATCGCGGCCAACGACGTCAGCCAGCTCGACGCGCTGACCGGTCCGGACGACCTGCGCCTGAGCCTGCAGGCCGTGCAGCGCGAAGGCGGCGATGGCCTGCGCCTGAAGCTGTACCGCCAGCTGGACGACATTCCGCTGTCGGACGCGCTGCCGATGATGGAAAACATGGGCCTGCGCGTGATCGCCGAGCGTCCATACCGTCTCACGGTGGACAACGCGCCCGTGTACGTGCAGGACTTCGAAGTGGAATCGGTAGCCGGTGCGATCGACGCTCCGAGCGTCGATGCCGCCTTCGGTGAAACCTTCGCCCGCGTGTGGCACGGCGATGCCGAGAACGACGGCTTCAACCGCCTGGTGCTGGCCGCTGGCCTGCATTGGCGCCAGGTGGCGATGCTGCGTGGTTACTGCAAGTACCTGCTGCAGACCGGCGTGCCGTTCTCGCAGGCCTATGTGGAAGGCACCTTCACCCGCTACCCGCTGCTGGCCCGCCTGCTGGTGGAACTGTTCGAAGCCCGCTTCGACCCGGCAACCGGCCACGAGAGCAAGGACGCCATCGCCGAGGGCCAGGCCCAGCTGCGCGAGCACCTGACCGTGCTGGCCGGCGGCGACGAGGCCACCCTGAAGGTGCTCAAGACCGTGGTCGATGCCCGCAAGGGCGACCGCACGGCACAGATGGATGCCGCGCGCGACGCGCTTCTGAAGCTGATGGACCGCGTCTCCAGCCTGGATGAAGACCGCATCCTGCGCAGCTTCATGGGCGTGATCGACGCCACCCTGCGGACCAGCTACTACCAGACCGATGCCAACGGCCAGCACGGCCATGTCATCAGCTTCAAGTTCGATTCGGCGCTGGTGCCGGACCTGCCCAAGCCGCGTCCGTACCGCGAAATCTTCGTGTACGGCCCGCGCGTGGAAGGCACCCACCTGCGCTTCGGCGCGGTGGCCCGTGGTGGCCTGCGCTGGTCGGACCGTCGCGAAGACTTCCGTACCGAAGTGCTGGGCCTGGTCAAGGCGCAGATGGTCAAGAACACGGTCATCGTGCCGGTCGGCGCGAAGGGCGGCTTCTTCGCCAAGGTACCGCCGGCCAGCGGCGACCGGGATGCGGTGTTCGCCAACGGCGTGGCCTGCTACAAGCTGTTCATCCAGGGCCTGCTGGACATCACCGACAACATCGTCAACAACAAGATCGTGCCGCCGGTGGACGTGGTCCGCCACGACATGGACGACCCGTACCTGGTGGTGGCGGCCGACAAGGGCACCGCGACCTTCTCCGACATCGCCAATGGCCTGGCCATCGCGCATGGCTTCTGGATGGGCGATGCGTTCGCCTCCGGTGGCTCGGTCGGTTACGACCACAAGGGCATGGGCATCACCGCGCGCGGTGCGTGGGAGTCGGTCAAGCGCCACTTCCGTGCGCTGGGCCGTGACAGCCAGAGCCAGGATTTCACCGCGGTCGGCGTGGGCGACATGTCCGGCGACGTGTTCGGCAACGGCATGCTGCTGTCGCGCCACATCCGCTTGGTCGCCGCGTTCGATCACCGCCACATCTTCCTGGACCCGAACCCGGATGCGGCCACGACCTTCGTCGAGCGCGAGCGTCTGTTCACCGTGCCGCGATCCAGCTGGGCCGATTACGATGCCAAGCTGATCAGCAAGGGCGGCGGCGTATACCCGCGCAGCCTGAAGTCGATCGAGATCACCCCGCAGGTGCGTGAGGTGCTGGGCCTGGACGAGAACGTCAAGGCGATGTCGCCCAACGACCTGATGAGCGCCATCCTCAAGGCCCCGGTGGACCTGCTGTGGAACGGCGGCATCGGCACCTACGTCAAGGCCGCCAGCGAGCAGCACAGCGATGTCGGCGACCGCGCCAACAACGCGCTGCGCGTCAATGGCGGCGAGTTGCGCTGCAAGGTGGTGGGCGAGGGCGGCAACCTGGGCATGACCCAGCTGGGCCGTATCGAAGCGGCCCAGGCCGGCGTGCTGCTCAACACCGACTTCATCGACAACTCGGCCGGTGTGGACACCTCCGACCACGAAGTCAACATCAAGATCCTGCTCAATGATGTGGTGCGGGCCAAGAAGCTGACCGTTGAACAGCGCAACAAGCTGCTGGCGTCGATGACCGACGAAGTGGCCGCGCTGGTGCTCAACGACAACTACCGCCAGAACCAGGCCCTGAGCCTGATGGAGCGGATGGCGGTCAAGCGCCTGGGCTCCAAGCAGCACTTCATCCGCACGCTGGAGCAGCAGGGCCTGCTGGATCGCCAGATCGAGTACCTGCCCTCCGATGCGGAGCTGTCGGCACGCAAGGCGCGCGGCCAGGGCCTGACCCGTCCGGAACTGTCGGTGCTGCTGTCCTACTCCAAGCTGGTTGCGTTTGCCCAACTGCTGGATTCGGACATCCCGGAAGATCCGTACCTGTCCAAGGAGCTGCAGCGTTACTTCCCGACGCCGCTGCAGAAGAAGTATGCCGATGCGATGGAGCGTCACCGCCTGAAGCGCGAAATCATCGCCACGGCCGTGACCAACCAGACCATCAACCGGATGGGCGCCACGTTCCTGATGCGTATGCAGGAAGACACCGGCCGCAGCGTGGCCGAGGTCGCCAAGGCCTACACGATCAGCCGTGAAACGCTGGACGCACGTGCCCTGTGGGCACAGATCGATGCGCTCGACGGCACGCTGCCGGAATCGGTGCAGATCGATGCGCTGGAAGTGATCTGGAAGCTGCAGCGTTCGTTCGTGCGCTGGCTGCTGTCGCGCCCGGGCACGATGCCGGGCATCACCGAGGCGGTGAACCGCTACCAGGCCGCCTTCAATGACATCCGCGTGGCATCGGGCGTGCTGCCCGATTCGCAGCGCCCGGCTTACGAGGCGAGCGTGGCCGAGTGGAAGGAAAAGGGCCTGCCGCCGGCACTGGCACAGCAGCTGTCCGAGCTGCAGTTCCTGGAACCGGCGTTCGACATCATCGAACTGGCCCGGACCCGCAAGCTGAAGCCGGTGGACGTGTCCAAGATCCACTTCCGCCTGGGCGACGCCCTGCAGCTGCCGTGGTTGTTCGAGCAGATCGACGCGCTGGAGGTCAACGGCCGTTGGCATGCAGTGGCGCGTGGCGTGCTGCGCGACGAGTTGGCCGCCCACCATCGCAACCTGGCTGCCCAGGTGCTGTCGATGAAGGGCAGCAGCGCCGAAGCCAAGGTGGCGGCCTGGATCGGCCGTGACGACAGCAGCCTGCGCTTCACCCTGTCGATGCTGGCCGAACTGGCCGAGCAGAAGACCCTGGACTACCCGACCGTCTCGGTCGCGGTGCAGCGCCTGGGTCAGCTGGCCGCGCATGGTGCGTAAGCATGGTGCGTGAGCGCATTCGCGCTGACGCCCCACGGTTTGCTTTGCAAACCGTGGGGCCCATGCAAACGATGCTTCCAGACTCCCGCGCCTTCGGCGCGCCCCCCTGACTCAGGGGGGCTCTGCTCCAGGCGCGTGCCTGGCACGTGCATGAAAACCAACGGCCCCGCTCACGCGGGGCCTTTTTTGTTTGGTTGTTTGGCTTGGTGCGGCAAAGGCGAACGGCAGCGCGTGCCGTTTGCTCCTGGGCTGGGCGGGGCTGTGTGGGTTCACGGGACACGCCGCAAGTACGTCCTTGTAGGCTCCGCCACCGCATCCATGCGGTGGAGGGTCCCGTGAACCCACACCCCCCGGCCCAGCCCAGGAACAAAGAGCGACGGCTGCTTTGCCGTGGTGCGGCAGGTATGCTCTGTGCAACAAACTGCCGCACCGGATCCACCGATGAGCGCTTCCCCCCGTATCGCCTTCCTGGCCAGCAACACCGAGCCCGCGCAGCAGGCGCTGGCGCAGATGCTGGCCCGCTATGGCGATTGCACGCCCGAGCAGGCCGATGTGCTGTGCCCGCTGGGGGGCGATGGCTTCATGCTGCAGACCCTGCATCGGCATGCCGCGCTCGGCAAGCCGGTGTTCGGCATGAAGCTGGGCACGGTCGGGTTCCTGATGAACCAGTTCCGTGACGAGGACCTCCCGGCCCGCCTCGCGGCGGCCGAGCCCGCGCACCTGCGGCCGCTGGAGATGCTTGCACTGACCGAGTCGGGCACCACCACCGGCTCGCTTGCCTACAACGACGTCTCGCTGCTGCGCCAGACCCGCCAGGCCGCGCATATCGGCGTGGATCTCAATGGCCAGGAGCGCGTGGCCGAACTGATCGGTGACGGCGTGCTGGTGGCCACCCCGGCTGGCAGCACCGCCTACAACTATTCCGCGCATGGACCGATCCTGCCGCTGGGCTCGCATACCATCGCGCTGACCCCGCTGGCGCCGTACCGGCCGCGCCGGTGGCGCGGGGCGATCCTCAAGGCCG
The DNA here is from genome assembly GCF_009832905.1 of Stenotrophomonas sp. 364. Classification (NCBI taxonomy): domain Bacteria; kingdom Pseudomonadati; phylum Pseudomonadota; class Gammaproteobacteria; order Lysobacterales; family Lysobacteraceae; genus Stenotrophomonas; species Stenotrophomonas sp. 364. The sequence continues at coordinate 2,511,917 of NZ_CP047135.1, read as the reverse complement.
ACACCGAGGTGCGCTTCCGCGTGCTCGACCCGTACAAGCGCCCGGTGAGTGTGACCGCTGACTCCCACGAAACCCGCGACGTGGTCGAAGTGACCATCCGCGAATCGCGCGAGCGCCGGGTCACCCTGCTGTTCGACCCCGAGCACAACCTGGAAGACCGGATCCTCAGCGAACAGTTCATGTTCTGAACGGGCCGGGCCGTCACAGCCATCCACTGTGGGACAATGGCTGGCCGGCCGCTGCGGCCGCATTGGATTGCTGAGTGCCATGGGCGACAACACCCCCCGTCTGCTGACCGTCGCGGTAACCTCGCGCGCGCTGTTCGATCTCGAAGAAGGCCATGCGCTGTTCGAGGCCGAGGGCGTGGATGCCTACGCCGAATACCAGCGCAAGCATGAGGACGACGTGCTGCGCCCGGGCGTGGCCTTCCCGGTGGTGCGCAAGCTGCTGGCGCTCAACCAGGGACAGTCGCCCGAACAACCACGGGTGGAAGTGATCCTGCTGTCGCGCAACTCGGCCGACACCGGTCTGCGCATCTTCAACTCGATCCAGCATTACGGCCTGGGCATCATCCGCGCCACCTTCACCGCCGGCGAGCCTACCTGGCCCTACGTGAAGCCGTTCGGCACCGACCTGTTCCTGTCGGCCAACCCCGAGTCGGTGCGCCGCGCGCTGTTGCACGGCATTGCCGCGGCCACCATCCTGCCCAAGCCGCCGGGCGAGACCATCGCCGCCGCCGAGCAGGTCGACCTGGGCCGGCCACTGGGCCAGCTGCGTATTGCCTTCGATGGCGACGCGGTGATCTTCGGCGACGAAAGCGAGCGCATCTCGCGCGAGCAGGGCGTGGAAGCGTTCGGCCGGCATGAGCGTGAGAATGCGCGCGAGCCGCTCAGCGGCGGCCCGTTCCGCAACTTCCTGTCTGCCCTGCATACCCTGCAGGCGGTGTTCCCGTCGGGCGAGGATGCGCCGATCCGTACCGCGCTGGTGACCGCGCGTTCGGCGCCGGCACACGAGCGGGTCATCCGCACCCTGCGCGAGTGGGGCGTGCGCCTGGACGAGGCGCTGTTCCTGGGCGGGCGGCACAAGGGGCCGTTCCTGGAAGCGTTCGGCGCGGACATCTTCTTCGACGATTCGCAGCACAACATCGACAGCGCCCGCCAGCACCAGAGCGTGGCCGCCGGGCACGTACCCCACGGCGTCGCCAACGACGGGTAGGTCATGACCGTGGGCCATGGCCGGAGGCATTTGGCGCACCCACCCACCTCAACGCACCTGCCAACGGGCGGTCCCTACCGGATGGGGAGGCCTGTCGGCTGTTGGGGCGCGTCGTCCGATAGTGGCAGGCGGATGTCCACCAGCTTCCAGCGCAGCCCGAAGCGCTGCAGGACGAACACGATGGGCGCGCCGCTGGCGGTATGCGTGGTGGCGGTGAAGCGCGACAGCGATTCGAAATGGTGCTCGGCGCCCCGCAGCGGGCGCGGCTTGCGCGGCGCGGCGTAGGCGTCGTTGCTTTCCAGGTCGTTGCTGGCCCGTTTCCACAAGGTGTGGCCTTCCAGCAGTGCGCCGATGCCGGTGGGCGTGGCCATCGCATCCACGGCGGTCCCGGTCAGCTTCTCGCTGGCCGACAGCAGCAGCGCACCCAGCAGGTTGGACTGCACCTCCGGGCCGGCCTGGCGCACCACATAGTCGTTGAGCTGGGCGCGCAGGTTGGCGCGCAGCAGCGGGAAGTCGACGTAGCGGTCCAGCTTGGCGGTGTCGCGGGTTTCGATGGCCTGGGCCAGGCCGCGCACGGTCAGGTAGGGCCCGCTGAAAAACAGGCCTGCCAGCACCAGCAGCAGGGCCAGCAGCAACCACGGAAGTTTCTTCATCGATCCGGTACCTGCAGGAGACTGCCCCGAGCTTGCCGCAGCGCCGGTGGAGAAGTGTGAACGCTACTGGCTGGGCGAGCTGCCGGCGCGCTGGAACGCGGCCACCAGCCGCGCCCGTTCGTCGGGCTGCAGCGCGTCCACGCGGGTGTCCAGGATCTGGTCGAGGTTGCCCACCCGGGTCGTGCCCAGCACGCCACTGGCGATGCCCGGGTTCTGCAGCACGTAGGCAAACGCGGTCTGCCCGGGCAACTGCGAGTGCACGCTGGCCACTGCCTTCCGCAGGGTGCGCGCGCTGCGCATCAGCTGGCGGCTGGAGGGCTTCAGCCACGCACGCGCCAGGTACCAGGCGTCGGCCAGCCGCGGCAACCGCACCCGCGCCGGCAGCAGGTGGCCCTGGGCCAGCACGGTGCCGGCCAGCACGCCGATGCCCGCCGCGTGCATGGCGGCGATCAGCGGTTCGCGGTCCTGCTGCAGCACGTTGTAGTCGATCAGCGCCACGTCGAACAGGGTGGGGTGGTCGGCAATGTGCTGCATGATCGCGCCGGTATGGGTGTTGATCCCCAGCAGGCGGAACATGCCGTTGCGGCGCATGCGCTCCAGCGCGGTGAGCAGTTCGTCGCTCAGTTCGTGCAGGCCGATGCCGTGCAGCTGGAAGATGTCCAGGTGGTCGCAGTGCAGGTTGCGCAGCGAGGCGGCGCAGCTGCGCTCGATGTTCGCCGGCGAAAAGTCGCGTTGCTCGGCGCCGCTGATGCCGGCCTGGCCGGTCAGCGTGCCGGCCTTGCTGGAAATCACCAGCCCGTCGCGCGGGTGGCTGGCATAGGCGCGCTGCAGGATGCGGCCCAGCCGTGGCTCGGCGTTGAACGCCGAATAGTTGTGGCCGGTGTCGAACAGGTTCACGCCGCGCTCCAACGCGCGGCGCACGATGCGTTCGGCCTGGCCTTCGGCGAACCGATGGTTGCCCCAGAAGCCGGAGCAGCCCAGCGCCACCTGCGATACCTGCAGGCCGCTGCGCCCCAGCGGGCGCGTCGGAATGGCGGTATGCGTGGGCATGGTGCTCAGAATTCCAAGTCCAGCGCCGCGCACAGGTAGTCCACGAACGGCCCCAGCGTGACCAGGTCCGCCGCGATGGTCTGGCGCAGGCGCGGGCCGGTCATCACCGCATCGTCGAGCGAGCGCCAGAACACCCAGTTGCGGTGCTTGAGGTCGTCGATGAATTCGAAGTCGGGCTCGAAGCCCCGCGGTGGGCGCACCAGCTTTTCGCTCTCCTCGAAGTCGAACTTCCTGCGCAGCACGGGCGAATGCGCGGCCGCCTTCCAGCTGCCCGGGTTGTCGACGATGAAGTGCCGCACCTTGCGCTGGGTGGCCGGCTCGGGATGCCACAGCCCGGCACCGACGAAGCTCTCGCCGGGTTGCAGGTGGATGTAGAACGACGGGGCCGGTACCTGCTTGCGGCGCTCATGGAACAGCCGCGCGCCCTGCCAGCTCTTGTACGGCGACTTGTCGTTGGAGAAGCGCGCGTCGCGGTAGATGCGGAACAGCGAACCGCCGACGCCACGCGGGTCGGCGCGGAAATGCTCGCTGACCGCGGCCAGGTCCGGTTGCAGGTCGGCGATCAGGCGCAGGAACGGCTGACGCACGTGCTCTTCGTACTGCGGCTTGTGTTCGTTGAACCAGGTCTTGTCGTTGTTGCGGGCCAGGCCGCGCAGGAAGGTAAAGCTCTTCGGGTTGAAATACGTGCTCACAGGCTCTGCTCCAGGTGGGTGCCCCAGTCGCGCAGCTGCTGCAGCAGGGCGAGCCTGGCCGGATCGGCGGCATGCTCGGTGGCCAGTGCGTCCAGCTGCGCGCGGAACTGCGGCAGGGTCTGCTCGCCCAGCGCGGTGTCGCCAAGCAGGCGCTGGCGACGGTAATCGTTCCAGCGTGAGCGTTCGGTCGCATCCAGGGTCTGCGGGTGGTTGCGCGCGCGGTAGCGGAACAGCAGCTCGGGCATGCGCGGGTCGCGCAGGCGCTCAGCGTAGCTGGCCAGTTCGGCCGGCGGGCTGGTGCGGATACGGGTCATCAGCGCCTTGTCGCCGTCGGCCAGGAAGCCGTCATAGAGCGAGGCGTCCACGTCGCTGGGGGGCAGCACGCGCTCGCCGCCGAACACCTGGCGCACCTTCTCGGCCAGGGTCGGGCCCAGCTCGCGCAGGCGGGCGGCCTTGGCCTCGATCGCTGCCGGGTCGATGCCCAGGCGTGCGTGATCGGCCGGGCGCAGATGGTTCCAGGCCACCAGTGCTGGCACCTTGTTGAGGTGCACTTCCTTGAGCGGCACGCGCTGCTCGCCTTCGGCCAGGTCGGCGGCGCGGGTGTAGAGGCGCGCGGCGAGGGTCTCGGCCGGCAGTTCCAGCAGCGCGTCGATGTCGCCGTCCAGGTCGAGCGCGATGATGCGGTTGTTGATGTACGGGTGGCGGGCCAGCGGCAGCACCGGGGCGGCGCACATGCGCTGGGCCGGGTAGCGCATCGAAATGTGCAGCACCGGCTGCAGGGCGTCCACGTCGAGCAGGCTGGCCACGAAGCGCTTGTCGCGCAGCTTCAGTGCGTAGTCCCACAAGCGCGGCTGGGCCTGCTTGAACAGGCGCGCCAGGCCGATGGTGGCGTGCACGTCCGACAGCGCTTCGTGGGCGTCGCCCTGGCGGACGTTGTTGGCGGTGGCCAGGTGCTCGAGCTTGAACGAGGTGGCGCCATCTTCGCGCTGCGGCCACACCACGCCCTCCGGACGCAGCGCATGCAGCAGCCGCATCATGTCCAGCAGGTCCCAGCGCGAATTGCCGTTGCGCCACTCGCGCTCATACGGGTCGTAGAAGTTGCGGAACAGCCCGTGGCGCACGAACTCGTCGTCGAAGCGCAGCGTGTTGTAGCCCAGCGAGCAGGTGGCCGGGCGCGCCATCAGGTCGTTGATGCGCGCGAACGCCTCGGCTTCGCTGACGCCGGCGGCCAGCGCATGCTGCGGGGTGATGCCGGTGATCAGGGTGGCCACCGGCGAAGGCAGGAGGTCATCGGCGGGCTTGACGTAGAAGCTGACCGGTTCGTCGATGATGTTTAGGTCGGCGTCGGTGCGGATCGCGGCGAACTGCGCGATGCGTGTACGACGCGGGTCCTGGCCGAAGGTTTCCAGGTCGTAGAACAGGAAGCTGTCAGCCATCAGTGCGCGCCCTCCAGCACGGGCAGCTGCGCATGCACGATGCGCTCCAGGGCGGCCCAGTCGATGTGGTCCAGGCTGTCGTGCCCGGCGGTGGCATCTTCGAGGATGCGACGCTGCAGTTCGGTGCGCGCATGCGCTACCGCATACGGTGTGTGCAGGAAAGTCACCATGGTGTAGTGCGGCACGAAACGCGTGGGCCAGCGCGCCTGCAGGGCCTGTTCCAGTTCACGCTGGAGCAGGAAGGCCGGGTCGGCGACGCGGTCGCGCATTTCCAGGTAGTTGTCCAACGCCATCTGCTGGATCGCTTCGGCGTTGGGCTTGCGGTCGGCCTCGAAGGCGGCAAAGGCTGCCGCCAGCGTGTCCTGCTGGAGCAGGTGGCCGGCCAGCGCCACGCAGTCTTCAAACGCGCAGTTCATGCCCTGGCCGTGGAAGGGCACCATCGCGTGCGCGGCGTCGCCGAGCAGCACGGCGCGGCCGTGCAGGTGCCAATGTTTGAGGTGCAGCGTGCCGAGCAGGCCGGGCGGGTGTTCTTCCCAGTCGCGGCGCAGGTTGGGGATCAGGGCCAGCGCATCGGGGAAGTCGCGTGCGAACAGCGCTTCGGCCTCGGCACCGGTGGTGGTGGTGGCAAAGCTCGGGTCGCCTTCGTTGGGCAGGAACAGGGTGACGGTGAAGGTGCCTTCGTCATTGGGCAGCGCAATGCACATGTAGTGCCCGCGCGGCCAGATGTGCAGCGCGTTGGCTTCGATGCGGAAGCCACCGTCGGCGGTGGGCGGGATCTCCAGTTCCTTGTAGGAGTGGTCGAGGAACTCGGTGCGCTCGTCCAGCGGCTGCTTGCGGTTCATCGCCGCGCGCAGCGCCGAGCCGGCCCCGTCGGCACCGATCAGGGTGTCGAACCGGATGTCGTGCGGCTGGTCGTCGCGGTCGTCGATGAAACGGGCATAGCCGGCATCGAAATCGACGGTGTGCAGGCGGCGGTGGAAATGCACCTGCGCACCGGCATCTTCGGCCAGCTGCAACAGCGTGGTGTTGAGGTCCTTGCGGTGGATCGACCAGATCACTTCGCTGTCGTCGCGGCCGTAGCGTTGCAGCTGCGGCTCGCCCTGGCGCGGGTGCACCATGCGCCCGCGCATCATCACCGCCTTGGCCATGACCGCGTCTTCGACCCCGGCCTGGCGCAGCGCATTGCGGCCGCGTTCGGCCAGGGCCAGGTTGATCGAGCGTCCCGACTCGTAGTCGCTGATGCGCGGGTCGCCGCGACGTTCGTACAGGGTGATCCGCCAGCCTTGGCGGGACAGCAGGATGGCGAGCAGGGAGCCGGCCAGGCCAGCGCCGATGATGCTCAGCGAGCGGGAAGGGGGTGCGATCACATCGATGTCCGTGGGGGCGGGGAGGGCGGGGATGATTACAGCCCTGCCCAGGCGTCCACTTCGTCGACGAAGTGGTGCAGGTCCTGGTAACGGTTGTAGAGCGGCGTGGGCGAGATGCGGATGACGTCCGGTTCCCGCCAGTCACCGAGCACGCCGACGGTCTGCAGGTATTCGAACAGGCTGCGGCCACGCTCGCGCCCCCCTACCACGCGCAGCGAGAGCTGGCAGCCGCGGCGGTCCGGCTCGCTGGGGGTGAGCACCTCCAGCACGCCGGTCAGGCGGGCGCGCACCAGCGCGTCGAGCAGGCCGGTCAGGCGCAGCGACTTTTCGCGCAGGGCAGCGATGCCACCGGCCTTGTCGACGACGTCGAGCGCGGCGCGTAGCGGGGCCAGGCCGAGCACGGGCGGGTTGCTGAGCTGCCAGCCTTCGGCGCCGACGGCGGGCACGAACTGCGGGGCCATCTTGAAGCGGGTGGCTTCCTCGTGGCCCCACCAGCCGGCGAAGCGCGGCAGGCTGGTGTCGCGGTGGTGGCGTTCGTGCACGAAGCAGCCGGCCACGGCGCCGGGGCCGGCGTTGAGGTATTTATAGTGGCACCAGACGGCGAAGTCGGGGGCGATGTCGTGCAGCTGCAGGGGTACGTTGCCGACCGAGTGGGCTAGGTCGAAGCCGACGCGGGCGCCCTGCAGGCGGGCCATGCGGGTGATGGCATCAAGGTCGAAGACCTGGCCGCTGCGGTACTGCACGCCGGGCCACAGGACCAGCGCCAGGCGCGGGCCGTGTTCGGTGATGGCACGCTCGATGGCCTGCAGTGAAATGGTGCCGTTGGGTTCGTCGGGCTGGACTTCGATAAGGTCGGTGGCCGGGTCGAAGCCGTGGAAGCGGATCTGCGATTCGACGGCGTGGCGGTCGGTGGGGAACGCGCCGGCTTCGATGAGGATGGCGGGGCGCTCGCGGCTGGGCCGGTAGAAGCTGACCATCATCAGGTGCAGGTTGACGCTGAGGGTGTTCATGGCGACCACTTCGCTGGGCAGCGCGCCGACGATGCGGGCGAGCTGTTCGCTGACGAGGCGGTGGTAGCGCAGCCACTGGGTATCACCGGTGAAGTGGCCTTCGACGGCGAGGCTGGCCCATTTGTCCATGACGTCCTGGACCGCGGCCCGGGCGCCGCGCGGTTGCAGGCCAAGCGAGTTGCCGACGAAGTAGGTCTGGTCGCGGTGGTTGTGCTGGGGGAAGACGAACTCGCTGCGCAGGGTGCGCAGTGGGTCGGCGGCGTCCAGGGCAACAGCGTGGGTGCGGCTGAGAAGTTCGGACATGGTGCAACCAGCGGTGACAGTGACGGACAGTTTATCCGTGTGGTGGGGGCGTGGGCTGAATCCGGTGGTTGGGGTGGTTTTTGTTTTTTCGAGGCGTGCGGCAAGTGCGACGGCGACGGCAACGGCAACGGCAACGGCAACGGCAACGGCAACGGCAGCGGCAACGGCAACGGCAGCGGCAACGGCAACGGCAGAAGCGGGGTGGCTGTGCGGTGGGTGGGCCGGCGCGGTGCGGGTGGGTGGCCGGGACACGCCGTAAATCCGTCCGTGGAGGCTCCGCCACCGCATCCATGCGGTGGAGGGTCCCGGCCACCCACCCGCACCACGCCCTGACACAGGGTCGGTGCGCACGGGAAACGCGGGTAATGCCGTGGCGAAGTGGGGTGATGCGGGTGATGCGGGTGATGCGGGTGAAGCGGGTGAAGCGGGTGAAGCGGGGTAGTGCGGGATGAGGCGGCATGGCGCGGGGCAATGCGGGGTCATGCGGAGTGATGCGGGGCGACGCGGGGTGTCGTCGGGACACGCTGGTAGAGCCGACCGTTGGTCGGCTGCTCTCCGCTCAGCGGTCATGCTGCCATCGAACGACGCAGGGCTATCGGCCGTCGATCGAGGATGGTCCCTGCCAGGGTCGAGGTGACGCGGGGCCACGTGACGTCACCCGGGGGTAGAGCCGACCGTTGGTCGGCTGCTTTCAGCGCAAACGCGCGCGTGCAGCTCGGCGCTTCTCAATCCTCAACCGCAACAGCCCCCGGCAACGGGTCCACATGCCCGCAGGCCTCACACGTGCGCATCTCCACCGATGCCTGGTACCGCGCAAACACTTTCGGCAGGTCCGTTTCGATGTTTTCCAGCGCGAAGAATTCTTCGTACAGTTTGTGGTTGCAGCGTTCGCAGAACCACAGCAGGCCGTCGCGTTCGTGGGCGAGGCGCTTGCGCTCCACTACCAGTCCCACGCCGCCGGGCGGGCGGCGCGGGGAATGCGGCACCTTGCCCGGCAGCAGGAAAATCTCGCCCGCGCGGATCGGAATGTCGCGCACGGCGCCGTCTTCCTGCACCTTCAGCACCATCTCGCCTTCGAGCTGGTAGAACCACTCCGGGCCTTCGTCGTAATGGTAGTCCGTCCGGCTGTTCGGTCCGCCCACCACCATCACGATGAAGTCCCCGTTCTCGATCATCTTGTTGCCCACCGGCGGCTTCAGCAGGTGCCGGTGTTCTTCGATCCAGCCCAGCAGGTTGATCGGCATGGGGAGCATGGTGCGATGTCCGTAGTGGGGAAGGGTCAGTCGCGCTTGCCGCGGCGCGGTACGTGCGCCAGCGCCCGCTCGTAGGCTGGCTGCAGGTCTTCCGGTGCGCCCACGTCGATGCCCATTTCGCGCACCCGGCCGTCCTTCAGGCTGTAGACCCAGCCGTGCACCATCAGCTTCTGCCCGCGCGCCCAGGCGTCCTGCACGATCGTCGACCGGCAGGCATTCACCACCTGCTCGATCACGTTCAGTTCGCACAGCCGCGCATGCTTCAGCTCCGGCTCTTCGATCGCGTCCATGATCGCGGCATGCTTCTGCGCCACATCGCCCACGTGCCGCAGCCAGTTGTCGGCCAGGCCCACGCGCGTGTTGTTCAGGCTGGCGTGTACGCCGCCGCAGCCGTAATGGCCCACGATCAGGATGTGTTTCACCTTCAGCTGGTCCACCGCGTACTGGATCACGCTCAGGCAGTTGAGGTCGGTGTGCACGACCACGTTGGCGACGTTGCGGTGCACGAACACTTCGCCCGGCGCCATCCCGATGATCTGGTTGGCCGGCACGCGCGAATCCGAGCAGCCGATCCACAGGTATTCCGGATGCTGCTGCTTGGCCAGCTGGTGGAAGAAGTCGGGGTCTTCCTTCTCGATCCGGTCCGCCCATTCGCGGTTGTTCTGCAGCAGCTTGTGGATGTCTTTCATGGGGCAGGTGTCCCTGACGTGAGGTGGGGGCAAGGCGCGGCCAGCCTGGCCGCAACGTCGCGGAAAACGGGGAGGGTCAGCCGGCGGCGTCGCCGTCGCGGCGCCAGCGCATCCACTGCGCCAGCTCGCGGGAAGCCGGGGCGTCCAGCGTCGACAGCGCGTCGATCACGCTGCGCTGGTTCGCCTCCGGGTGGTTCTGGCTCAGTTTGAGCTTGATCTGTACCTGGGCCGGCCGGAAGCGGAAGCCGACGATGCCGGCCAGCATGCGCTGCTGGCGCGGCTCGATCGGCAGCAGGTCCCAATCGCCGCCCACCGTGCCTTCGTAATGCATGCTCAGTGCGTCCAGCATCGCCACCAGCGCGTCCGGGTCGGTGACCGGCTCCAGCACGCCGCGCAGTTCGGCCGCGGCATAGTTCCAGGTTGGCACGCGCGCCTGCGCGACCTTGTCCGGATACCAGCCCGGCGACACATACGCGTGCGGGCCGTTCACCAGCAGCGTGGCCGGGCCGGCGTGGCCGGCCTGCGGATTCGGTTTGGCCCAGTGGCCCTCGATCAGGATGCCGCCCGCACCACGCGTATACACCACCGGCAGGCGCGTGGCCTGCGGGTAGCCGTCGGCTCCGTTGGTCACGAGGGTGACGAACGCATCGCGCGCCAGCAGCCGGTCCAGCCAGATCAGATCGGTCTCGGCGAAGGCGGACGGAATGAACATCGTCGGTTACGCGCGGGCGCCCAGGCTCTGCACCATGCGGCCGTGCAGGTCGGCGTCGCTGGCGCCCTGCGGCGGCTGCACTTCATGCAGCGAGAAGCCGCGGATCAGCGCGTCTTCCTCGTCCAGCCCGTCATAGGAGACGAATTCGGCGTCGAACAGCTGCGAGCGCGCGGTGTCCTCGCTGTCGTAGCTGAGCGTGTTGCCGTCGCTGTCCAGCACTTCGGCGGTGCCCGCCGGGCGGACCCGCAGGCGGGCCCAGATCAGCGTGTTGCCCAGGCTGGCCAGGAACCACTCGTCGCGGTCGGGGGAGGTGTCGTTCATATCAGTACCATCGAAAGCAGCCAGAGCAGGGCAGCCATGCCCAGCCCGGCCAGCAGGGTCAGCAGCGATACCCAGGCCGGCGTTGCCAGCCCGGACAGCGCCCGGTCGGGGGTTTGCCGGTAATCACGGCCCAGCAGCCAGCGCAGCGCGTCCGGGCGCAGGAACGCGCCGTTGCCGAAGCGTTGCGCCAGCAGCGGGTGGCGGTCGCGGATGTGGACCAGGGTGAGCGGCCAGAAGATCACGAAGGCACTGAACCCGGCGATCGCCACGCCGACGAAGCACAGCGCGAAGAACAAGGTCATGGGTCAGTGCCTCCGTAGGTGGATCAGAACTCGGCGGTGCCCGGTGCGCGCGGGTAGGCGATCGCATCGCGGATGTTGCCCAGGCCGCAGACGTAGACCACCAGGCGCTCGAAGCCCAGCCCGAAGCCGGCGTGCGGCACCGAACCGTAGCGGCGGAAATCGCGGTACCAGCCGTAGTGTTCGCGGTCCAGGCCGAACTGCGCCATGCGCGCGTCCAGCACGTCCAGGCGCTCTTCGCGCTGGCTGCCGCCGATGATCTCGCCGATGCCCGGGGCCAGCACGTCCATCGCCGCAACGGTCTTGCCGTCGTCGTTCAGGCGCATGTAGAACGCCTTGATGTGCTCAGGGTAGTTGGTCACCACCACCGGGCGGCCGATGTGCTCCTCGGTCAGCCAGCGCTCGTGCTCGGTCTGCAGGTCCAGGCCCCACTCGACCGGGAAGTCGAACTTCTTGCCCGAGTTCTGCAGCAGCTTCACCGCCTCGGTGTAGTCGATCTGCTCGAACGGGGCATTGATGAAGGCCTCCAGCTTGGTGATCGCGTTCTTGTCCACGCGCTCGGCCAGGAACGCCAGGTCGTCGCCACGCTCGTCGAGCACCGCGCGGAACAGGTACTTCAGGAACTGCTCGGCCAGGCGCGCGTCTTCGGCCAGGTCGGCGAAGGCGATTTCCGGCTCGATCATCCAGAACTCCGCCAGGTGGCGGGTGGTGTTGGAGTTTTCGGCGCGGAAGGTCGGGCCGAACGTGTACACCTTGCTCAGGGCCAGGCAGTACGCCTCGACGTTGAGCTGACCGGACACGGTCAGGAAGGTTTCCTTGCCGAAGAAATCGCGGCTGAAATCGACCTCGCCCTTGTCGTTGCGGGGCAGGTTGGCCATGTCCAGGGTGGAGACCCGGAACATCTGGCCGGCGCCTTCGGCATCGGAGGTGGTGATGATCGGGGTGCTGATCCAGTTGAACCCGTTCTCGTGGAAGAAGCGGTGCACGGCCTGGGACAGGCAGTTGCGGATGCGGGTGACCGCGCCGAACAGGTTGGTGCGCGGGCGCAGGTGCGCCACTTCACGCAGGAACTCGGCGCTCATCGGCTTGGGCTGGATCGGGTAGGTCAGCGGGTCTTCGACCAGGCCGACGATCTCGATGCTGCTGGCCTGGATCTCGAAGGACTGGCCCTTGCCCTGCGACTTGACCAGGGTGCCGCGGGCGATCACCGAGCAGCCGGGGGTGAGGGCCTTGATCGCGTCGAAGTTGTCCAGGGTGTCATTGGCCACCACCTGGATGGGGGCAAAGCAGGAGCCATCGGTGACATTGACGAAGGCCAGTGCTGCCGACCCACGCACCGTACGCACCCAACCGCGTACGGTTGCCTCGCCGCCTTCCGGGATCTTCCCGGCAAGCGCATGTTCAACGCTGACCACCGTCATGACTTGAATCCTCTATTGATCGACTCGATCTCTGAACGAGGAGTTTAACGGGTGCAGCGTTCTGCTTGCGAGGCATTTTTAGCCGCCGTGGACTCCTATAATGACCCCGATCCGCTGGAGTTGCCTGTCATGGCTGTAAGCCTTACCCCTGTTGCCTTTGCCCGTGTGCAGAAGTTCGTCGCCCAGACCCCGGGCGCGCTGGGCCTGCGTTTCGGCGTCACCCGTACCGGTTGTTCGGGCTGGGGCCACATCACCGACCTGGCCCGCGACGAGCGCCAGGGCGACACCGTGTTCGAGCAGGACGGGGTGCGCATCTACGTGGATGCCGACAGCCTGGGCCTGGTCGACGGCACCGAGATCGACTTCGGCAAGCACGGGCTGAGCGAGACGTTCACGTTCAGGAACCCGAACGCCACCGCCGAATGCGGCTGCGGCGAGAGCTTCACCACCGAAGCCGACAAGGCCTGATCCGGGCCGCGGCGGGGCGGCTGGCCCCGCTGCTGCTTGCCTGCGGGCGCTGCTGCTGCCATACTTTGCGGCTTCCTGCCTGATTCCGGGCAGGACCCTTGCCCCACCGCGTTCATCTGCGGGGGGCTGTCCGGCCCCAAAGGGCCACATCCGAAAGGTAAAAACACATGAGTCGTCATTACGAAGTCGTGTTCCTGGTCCATCCGGACCAGAGCGAACAGGTCCCGGCCATGATCGAGCGCTACAAGGCGCTGGTCGAGAACGGCAACGGCACCATCCACCGTCTGGAAGACTGGGGCCGTCGTCAGCTGGCCTACCCGATCCAGAACCTGGTGAAGGCCCACTACGTCATGCTCAACATCGAGTGCGACCAGGCCGTGCTGAGCGAGCTGGTGGAGAGCTTCCGCTTCAACGACGCCGTGCTGCGCAACCTCGTCATCAAGCGTGACGAAGCCGACACCGAGCAGTCGCTGATCATGAAGAGCAAGGACGAGAAGGGTGACAAGCCCGAGCGTGGCGAGCGTCGTCGTCGTGATGACGAAGAAGGTGAAACCACCCCCGCCGCTGACACCGATGCCGGCGAAGACGCCGCTTCGGCCGCTTAAGGAGCACTGACATGTCCAAGTTCTTCCGTCGCCGCAAGTTCTGCAAGTTCACGGCCGAAGGTGTCAAGGAGATCGATTACAAGGATCTCAACACCCTGCGCCAGTACCTGACCGAGAACGGCAAGATCGTGCCGAGCCGCGTCACCGGTACCAAGTCGAAGTACCAGCGCCAGCTGGCAACGGCCGTCAAGCGCGCCCGTTTCCTGGCCCTGATTCCGTACACCGACAACCACGACGTCTGATGAAAGCCGGCGGCTTCGGTCGCCGCTTTCGTGGACCTGGCCGCCCGCGCTGCAAAGCGTCGGGCGGTTTCACGGTCTACCGTTCGGATATTCGGACAGCCATCGCTGCGGGGCCACGCCTCGCTAACGAATACATATTTGGAGCTACACCATGAAGCTGATTCTTCTCCAGAAGGTCACCAACCTCGGCGGTCTGGGCGATCTGGTCGACGTGAAGCCGGGCTACGGCCGCAACTTCCTCGTCCCGACCGGCAAGGCCGTTCCGGCCACCGCCACCAACGTTGCCGAGTTCGAAGCCAAGCGCGCCGACTACGAAGCCAAGGCCCAGTCGATCCACGCTGACGCCGAAGCCCGCAAGGCACAGCTGGAAGGCAAGAGCGTCACCATCGCCGCCAACGCGTCGACGGAAGGCAAGCTGTACGGTTCGGTTGGCCCGCGCGACATCGCCGAAGCCTTCACCAAGGCCGGCCTGCCGCTGGAAAAGAGCGAAGTGATCCTGGGCGAAGGCGCCTTCCGCAACGTGGGCGAGTACGAGGTGACTGTTCACCTGCACGCCGACGTGGAAACCACCGTCAAGGTGGTTGTGGAAGCCGAAAAGGCCTGATTCCGGCCGAAAGGCTGGCGTCACCAGAACGGGTGCCCGCAAGGGTGCCCGTTTTTGTGTTTGGGGGTTGGTTTTTTAAAAGCTTAGAAGCTTGAAGCCAGATCAACGGCAGGTGCTGGCGCTTTGGTTCGTCCGGTGAGAGGGTGCCGGGTGGCCTTGGCCGGGACACGCCGTAAATCCATCCTTGGAGGCTCGTGGACGCCTTGCTCGTTTGTGCAGTCCTGCACAAACGGCAAGACCGGGGTTGGGCGTCCTGCCCAACCCGTCCGGCGCATGCGCCGCACCCATGGCGCCCAACGGTCCCGGCCAAGGCCACCCGACACCCTCTGCCAGTTTTTCCACCGCGGGCGGGTAGAGCCACGCCATGCGTGGCTGCTCTTCGTTCCTGCACCTCGATAGCCACGCATGGCGTGGCTCTACCCCTCAACTCACCCTTAACCCTGACGCTCCTTACCCGGGCGCTCCGGAACAAATCGCAGCGCAACGAAACGCCAGAAAGCCGGCTTCGGCACTTCCCCTGCGCACCGACCCACTATCGACGGTCGGGGTGGGCGGGGTCGCGGGACCGTTGGGCGCCATGGATGGCGCCCACGAGCCTCCAGGGATGGATTTACGGCGTGTCCCGCGACCCCGCCCACCCCGACCGCCCAGACGGAGCCAGCACGCAAAGGCTTTGGCTCCAGCTCCTGCTCTGGCCCCGGCTCCCGCCCTTCGCTTCTAACCAACCCCAACCCACCCCCACAGCCCGTGGAACACCCGCCCCGTTATACTCAGGCTATCGCGTCGCCCTTGGGGCCATTGAAATCCAGCAACATCAATGGCTTGAGGGTGGGAATCGCTCCGACATCCACCCTGGCGGGGGTCGCTTCAGGCCCTTGCCCCGGAAACCAATCCCGCCATGCGTCTGTCCACGATCAAGCTGTCCGGTTTCAAATCCTTCGTCGACCCGACCACCCTGCACCTGCCGACCAACATGACCGGCGTGGTGGGGCCCAATGGCTGTGGCAAGTCCAACATCATCGACGCCGTCCGCTGGGTCATGGGCGAAAGCTCGGCCAGCCGCCTGCGCGGTGACTCCCTCACCGACGTCATCTTCTCCGGCTCCTCCGCACGCAAGCCCGTGTCCCAGGCGACTGTCGAACTGATTTTCGACAACACCGACCACACCATCACCGGCGAGTACGCCTCCTTCAACGAAATCTCGGTCAAGCGCCAGGTCAGCCGCGACGGCAGCAGCAACTACTACCTCAACGGCACCAAATGCCGCCGCCGCGACATCACCGACCTGTTCCTCGGCACCGGCCTCGGCCCGCGCAGCTACTCCATCATCGAACAGGGCATGATCAGCCAGATCATCGAAGCCCGCCCCGAAGACCTGC
This sequence comes from Stenotrophomonas sp. 364, assembly GCF_009832905.1. NCBI lineage: Bacteria > Pseudomonadati > Pseudomonadota > Gammaproteobacteria > Lysobacterales > Lysobacteraceae > Stenotrophomonas > Stenotrophomonas sp. 364. Next base: position 2,496,198 of record NZ_CP047135.1, on the reverse strand, counting down.
GCGTGTACCTGGAAGAAGCCGCCGGCATCTCCAAGTACAAGGAACGCCGCAAGGAAACCGAAACCCGCATCCGCCACACCCGCGAAAACCTCGACCGCCTTGGCGACCTGCGCGAGGAAATCGGCAAGCAGCTCGAGCACCTCAAGCGCCAGGCGCGCCAGGCCGAGCAATACCAGGCCCTGCAGGAAGAGCGCCGGGTCAAGGATGCCGAGTGGAAGGCGCTGGAATACCGCGGCCTCGATGGCCGCCTCGGCGGCCTGCGCGAAGCGCTTTCGCAGGAAGAAACCCGCCTGCAGCAGTTCATCGCCGAACAGCGCGATGCCGAAGCCCGCATCGAAACCAGCCGCGTGCGCCGCGAAGAAGCCGCCGATGCGCTCAGCACCGCCCAGGCCGAGGTGTACCAGGTGGGCAGCACGTTGGCCCGCCTCGAACAGCAGATCCAGCACCAGCGCGAAATGTCGCAGCGCCTCAACAAGGCGCGCGATGAAGCCCAGCAGGCCCTGGCCGAACTGGGCCAGCACATCAGCGGCGACGAAGCCAAACTGATGGTCCTGCGCGACGCCGTGGACGAGGCCGAGCCGCGCCTGGAACAGTTGCAGGAAGAAAACGAAATCAAGCAGGAAGCCCTGCGTGACGCCGAGGCCCGCCTGGCCGACTGGCAGCAGCGCTGGGAAGCCCACACCCGCAGCACCTCCGAAGCCTCGCGCGCCGGTGAAGTCGAACGCACCCGCGTCGACTACCTCGACCGCCAGGTGCTGGAAGCCGACCGCCGCCGCGAAGCGCTGAGCGCCGAACGCGCCAGCCTGGACCTGGACGCGCTGGCCGAGGTGTTCGAAGAACTGCACCTGCAGCACCAGACCCAGAAAGAGGCGCTGGACGGCCTCAACGAGCAGGTTGAAGAACGCAAGCAGGCCGTGGCCGTCCTGCAGGACCGCCAGCGCACCGGGCAGACCGAATTGGCCGAGATCCGCAAGCAGGCCCAGGCCGCGCGCGGCCGCTTGTCGTCGCTGGAAACCCTGCAGCAGGCCGCGTTGGGCCAGGAGCAGGGCGCGGCGGTGGCGTGGCTGAAGGCGCGCGGGCTGGATTCGGGCGCGCGCGTCGGCGAACGCCTGACCGTGGAAAGCGGCTGGGAAAACGCCGTGGAAAGCGCGCTTGGCCAGTTGATCGAAGGCGTGCTGGTAGACGCCCCCGAACAGCTGGTGGCCGAACTGGCCGAGCTGGGCGAGGGCCGCATTGCGCTGGTCTCCGACAGCCAGGCGCCGCTCAGCGTGGCGCCGACCTCGCTGGCGGCCAAGGTGCAGGGCCCCTCCGCGATCCGCCGACTGCTGGCCCGGCTGCATGCCGCCGAAGACCTGGACGCCGCGCGCACCCTGCAGGCCACGCTGGACGAGGGCGACTCGGTCATCACCCGCGGTGGTGAGCGCCTGGGTGACGGCTGGGTGCGCGTCTCGCGCTCCGGCGCGGCCAAGCAGGGCGCGCTGCTGCGCGAGCGCGAGATTGTCACCCTGCGCGGTCAGATCGACACGTTGCAGGAGCGCGAGGCCGAACTGGAACAGCAGCTGTCCGCGTTCCGCGAGCAGCTGCTGGCCGGCGAACAACACCGCGAAGACGCGCAGCGGCAGCTGTACCAGGCCCATCGCAGCGTGTCCGAACTGGGTGGCCAGCTGCAGAGCCAGCAGGGCAAGGTAGAAGCGGCGCGGACCCGCATCGACCGCATTGAAGGCGAACTGCTGCAGCTGCAGGAAACCCTGGATACCGGTCGCGAACAGGTACGCGAGGCCCGTGCGCGGCTGGACGATGCGGTCACCAGCATGGGCGACCTGGAGGCGGTGCGTGCGGCGCTGGAAGGCGAACGTCGCCAGCTCACCGATGCCCGCGACCAGGCCCGTGACCAGGCCCGCAACGTGCGTGAGAGCGCGCATTCGTTGGCGTTGACGCTGGAATCGCAGCGCACCCAGATAGCCTCGCTGAGCCAGGCGCTGGAGCGCATGAGCATCCAGCGTGGCCAGCTCGACACGCGCCTGGGCGAGCTGCATTCGCAGCTGGACCAGGGCGATTCGCCCGTGCAGACCTTGCAGGCCGAGCACCAGAATGCCCTCAGCGAACGCGTGCGCGCCGACCGCGTACTGGGCGAAGCGCGCACCCTGCTGGACGGTATCGACGCCGAACTACGGAATTTTGAACAGACCCGCCACAAGCGCGACGAGCAGGCACTGGCCCAGCGCGAGCGCATCTCCCAGCGCAAGCTGGACCAGCAGGCGCTGGTGCTGAGCGCCGAGCAGCTGTCGGCGTCGGTGGAGAAGGCCGGCTTCGTGCTGCAGGACGTGATCAACACGCTGCCCGAAGACGCCCGCGTGACCGACTGGGAACAGACGGTGCACCAGATCGATGGCCGCATGCGCCGCCTGGAGCCGGTCAACCTGGCCGCCATCCAGGAATACGGCGAAGCGTCGCAGCGCTCGGAGTACCTGGATGCGCAGAACACCGACCTGACCACCGCGCTGGAAACCCTCGAAGACGCCATCCGCAAGATCGACCGTGAAACCCGCGGCCGCTTCAAGGACACCTTCGACCGCGTCAATGCCGGCGTGCAGCAGCTCTATCCGCGCCTGTTCGGCGGTGGCCATGCGTACCTGGAATTGACCGGTGAAGACCTTCTCGACACCGGTGTAGCCATCATGGCGCGGCCGCCTGGCAAGCGCGTGTCCAGCATCTCGCTGCTGTCCGGTGGCGAGAAGGCGATGACCGCGGTGGCGTTGGTGTTTGCGATCTTCCAGCTCAATCCGGCGCCGTTCTGCCTGCTGGACGAGGTGGACGCGCCGCTGGATGAAGCCAACGTCGGCCGCCTGGCCAACATGGTCAAGGAAATGAGTGAAAAGGTGCAGTTCCTGTTCGTCAGCCACAACAAGGCCACCATGGAAGCAGCGCACCAGTTGTCGGGCGTGACCATGCGCGAACCGGGCGTCAGCCGCCTGGTCAGCGTGGACCTGGAGGAGGCGGCACGATTGGCGGGCGCCGCCTGACGTGCCATCCTTAGTACCTGAACGTATTTAGCCGGAGACCCCCACCGAATGTCCGACATGGCACTGCTCCGCATCGGCATCCTGGCCGCCGGCCTGCTGTTGATCGCCGCGATCTTCCTGTTTGGCCGTCCGAAGAAAAAATCGCAGGGTCGTCGCGTCGACACCGCCGAGAGCGGTACCGGCGCGCGCCGTGAGCCGAGCCTGGGCGAAGGCGAGGGCAGCGATGCCGCCGCTGGCAGCACTGGCGAGGACGGCGTGACCCAGCCCGAACTGGGTCTGCCCGACGTCGATGGCGCCGCCAGCGACCTGGGCAAGCGCGCCAGCCAGGATTTCGACAAGATCGTGTCGTTGTTCGTGGCCGCCCGCGCCGGTGAACAGCTGCGTGGCGAAGACATCGTCGTGGCCGCTGAAAAGACCGGCTTGGTGTTTGGCCACATGAACGTGTTCCACCGCCTGGTCGAAGGCCATCCCGAGCGCGGTCCGATTTTCTCGATGGCCAGCATCATGAAGCCGGGCAGCTTCGACATGGCCAACATCCGCGAGATGGAAACGCCGGCGATCGCCTTCTTCCTCACCCTGCCGGCGCCGCTGACCGCGCTGGACGCGTGGGAAAAGATGCTGCCGACCGTGCAGCGCATGGGCGAACTGCTCGACGGTGTGGTGCTGGACGACAGCCGCAATGCCCTGGGCCGCCAGCGCATCGCGCACATCCGTGACGAACTGCGCGCCTACGATCGCCAGCACCAGGCGCCGCCGCTGACCAAAGCCCCGCGCTGGTAACGCCACCCGGTGGTCATCGACCGTTGGTCGATGCGCGAGGGCGGCGCGATGCGCGATCTCGATGCGGATCGCGGCCCGAAGCGCGATGTCAATGCGCTTTGCGGCCAACGCGCGATGAGCCGGTAGGCATCGACCGTTGGTCGATGCCCTTTGTGGCCCAACCTACGATGCGGCGGTAGGCATCGCCCGTTGGTCAATGCGCTTTGCGGTAGTGCCGGCCGCTGGCCGGCAACCACGATATCCGGAACGAAGAACAGTCGACCCACGGTCGGCTCTACCCGGTGATCGCCGCGAACGCGTCGCGGAACCGCGCCATCTCTGCCGCCGTGCCCACCGTTACCCGCACCCGCTGCGGCCAGATCGGCCAGCTGCGGCCGATCACCACGCCGTGTTCGGCCATGGCCGCAGCGAACGCACTGCCGTCGCGCTTGACGTCCACCACGAAGCAGTTGGCTTCGCTCGGCACGCAGGCGAATCCGCGCGCGGCCAGCCAGGCCACGGTGGCCTGCCGCACCTGCGTGTTCTCGGCCTTGCGCTGCGCCACCAGGCCCGGCGCGCGCAGGCTGGCCAGCCCGGCCGCGAGCGCGGTGACCGGCAGCGGGTTGTCGCCCAGGCTGGCCAGTTCGCGCAGTCGGTCCGGGTGCGCCGCGGCCACGCCCAGGCGCAACCCGGCCATGCCGTACAGCTTGGAAAACGTACGCAGCACGATCACATCATCGCGCTGAGTCACCTGGGCGATCACCGAGCGCTGCTCGCTGTACTGCAGGTAGGCCTCGTCGACCAGCACCCGCGTCTGCCGGGGCTTGTTGGCCAGCAGCCAGGCGATGTCCGCGGCCGGGGTGATCGACCCGGTGGGGTTGTTCGGATTGCACAGGTACAGCAGGCCGGCATTGATCTGTGCGGCCGCAGCGGCCATCGCGCGCACGTCATGCGCGCCGTCCTCGCGCAGCGCGACCCTGGCAACGGTGGCGCCACGCGCGGCGGCCAGGTCGCCCAGCGCTTCGAAGGTGGGGTCGGCCACCACCAGCCCGGCGCTGGCCGAGGTCCACAGCATCGCGGCACGGTTGAGTGGCTCGCTGGAGCCCGGGTACAGCCGCACGTGGTCCTTGCCGATGCCTTCCTGGCTGGCGAACAGGTCGCGCAGCTCACCGGCCAGCGCGAACAGATAGCGCCCGCTACGGGCCACGATCTCGCGCGCCGCGGCCTGCGCCACCGGCGCCGGGCCATACGGGCATTCGTTGAAGTTCAGCAGCACCGGGCCGCCGCCGGCGCTGGCACGCGGCGTGGCGGCCGACACCGTCGACACGCCCAGCCCGGACAAGGCCAGGCCGGTGCCGGCCAACTGCAGGAACGAACGGCGGGAAGGGGCGGCAACGGTCACGTAACACCTGCACAGAGGGACTTGGCGCACGCTAACCCTGTGCCGGGTTGCCGGCAATAGCCACGCGGCACCGGTGCGGGGTGGCTGCCGGGCACCGCAGGCCATAAAATCAACAGCCCTTTCAGGATCCCTCCCGGATGAGCCCCAGCCCCGCTGAACGTGCCGAGGCACTGCGCCGCCAGATCGACGATGCCGGCACGGCCTACCACGAGCGCGACGAGCAGCTGATTCCGGATGCGGAGTACGACCGCCTGGTGCGCGAGCTGGAAGCACTGGAGCTGGCCCACCCGGAACTGGCCGTTGCCGATTCCCCCACCCAGCGCGTGGGCGGCAAGGCCTCGTCGCGGTTTGCCGAAGTGCGCCATGCCGTGCCGATGCTGTCGCTGGGCAATGCCTTCAGCGACGAGGAAGTACAGGATTTCGTGCGCCGCATCAGCGAGCGCCTGCGCCGCGATGCGCTGTACTTCTCCGCCGAACCCAAGCTCGACGGCCTGGCCATCAGCCTGCGCTACGAGAACGGGCGCTTCGTGCAGGGCGCCACCCGTGGCGATGGCAGCACCGGCGAGGACGTCAGCGCCAACCTGCGCCAGATCGCGGTGATTCCGCAGGAGCTGCAGGGCGCCGGCTGGCCGGACGTGCTGGAGGTGCGCGGTGAGGTGTACATGGCGCGCGCCGATTTCGAGGCCTACAACGCGCAGGCGCGCCTGCACGACGGCAAGGTGCTGGCCAACCCGCGCAACGCCGCGGCCGGTTCGCTGCGCCAGCTGGACCCTAAAATGAGCGCGCGGCGCAAGCTCAGCTTCTACGCCTACGGCACCGGGCAGGTAGAGGGCGGTGAATTGCCGCCCACCCATTCGGCCACGCTGGCGCAGCTGCGCGCGTGGGGCTTCCCGGTCAGCGACCTGTGCCAGGTGGTGGAAGGCAGCGCAGGCCTGTTGGCCTATTACCGTGACATCGGCGAACGCCGCGACGGGCTGGCCTTCGACATCGACGGCGTGGTCTACAAGCTGGACGACCGCGCCGGGCAGGAAACCATGGGGTTCGTGTCGCGCGCGCCACGTTGGGCGATCGCGCACAAATTCCCCGCCCAGGAACAGACCACCACGGTGGAGGCGATCGAGATCCAGATCGGCCGCACCGGCGCGGCCACCCCGGTGGCGCGCCTGAATCCGGTGGCCGTGGCGGGGGTGATCGTCTCCAACGCCACCCTGCACAACGCCGACCAGATCCAGCGCCTTGACGTGCGCGTGGGCGACACGGTGATCGTGCGCCGTGCCGGCGATGTGATTCCCGAAGTGGTCAGCGTCATCGCCGAGCGTCGTCCGGCCGGCACCACGCCCTGGCAGATGCCGGCGCAGTGCCCGGTGTGCGGGTCGGAGATCGTGCGCGAAGAGGGCGAGGCCGTGTGGCGTTGCTCGGGTGAACTGAGCTGCCCGGCGCAGCGCAAGGAAGCCATCGCGCACTTCGCCTCGCGCCGCGCCATGGACATCGACGGCCTGGGCGGCAAGTACATCGAAACCCTGGTGGACGCCGGCATCGTGCGCGGCGTGGCCGACCTGTACCGGCTCACCCGCGACCAGCTGCTGCACCTGAAGCTGGTGCTGGACGCTGAAACGCCCGAGGCCCTTGCGGCGCAGATCGGCCTGCACCTGCCGCCGGAAGGCAGCGGCGACTACCTGCGCGCCATCCTGCAGCTTGATGGCAACGACGCCGGCTGGCGTGCCACGGCACTGGCAATGCCGGCCGCCTTTGCCTGGAACACCAGGAAGATCGCCACGCGCTGGGCCGACAACCTGATCGCGGCAATCGACGCCAGCCGCGACACCACGCTGGAACGGCTGCTGTTCGCGCTGGGCATCGAAAACGTTGGTGAAAACACCTCCAAGGGGCTGTCGACCTGGTTCGGCGACCTCGAGCTGATCCGCCACCTGCCGTGGCCGCTGTTCAAGCGCGTGCCGGACATCGGCGGGGAAGTGGCGCGCTCGCTCGGTCACTTCTTCGAGCAGTCCGGCAACCAGGACGCCATCGATGCGTTGCTGCAGGTCGGCCAGGTGCGCATTGGCGATACGCACGCGCCGTCGGCCAAGCTGCGCGACGGCCTGGATTTCGCCCAGGTGCTGGTGGAGGCCGAGATTCCCGGCATCACCCGCCTGCGTGCCGAAAAGCTCACCGCCGTGTTGCCCGATGCGGCCGCATTGGTCGACGCCGAGCCCGTGCGTTTCGTGGCGGCCGGGCTGCCCAACGAAGTGGCGCTTGGCCTGGCCGACTGGCTGGACCGCGACGGCCATGCACAGATGCTGCTCAAGGCCGACGACTACCGCCGCACGCTGCTGACCCGCGCGCCGGAGCAGACCGAACAGGTGGACGGCCCGCTGGATGGCCAGACCGTGGTGCTGACCGGCACGCTGGCGCAGATGACCCGTGACGAGGCCAAGGCGCGGCTGGAAGCGTTGGGCGCCAAGGTGTCCGGCAGCGTCTCCAAAAAGACCGCGTTCGTGGTGGCCGGCACCGAAGCCGGGTCCAAGCTGACCAAGGCCGGGGAACTGGGCGTCGAGGTGTGGGACGAAGACCGCCTTGTCGCGTTCCTGGCGCAGCACTGAACCCACGGCGGGGCCGTTGCGCCCCGCCGTCCCGCATCACCGGAGAACCCCATGCACACTGCCGTCCTCGACTTCCGCCTGGCCACCGTGGCCGACACCGACCTGCTGATCGGGCTGATGCGCGAGTTCTACGCCGAAGACCAGCTCGACTTCGACGACGCGCGGGTTCGCATTGCGCTGGCCGCGCTGCTGGAAGACCCGCGCAACGGCGAAGTGCTGCTGTGGCTGGACGAGGCGGGCAGCGTGGTGGGCTATGCGGCGCTGGCGATGGGCTTCAGCCTGGAGCAGGGCGGTCATTTCGCGCTGCTCGACGAGTTGTACCTGCGTCATGCCGCGCGCGGACGTGGGCGCGGCAAGCAGGCGCTGGCCATCCTGGAACAGCGCGCCAATGCGCGCGGGGTGGCGCGCATGCGGCTGGAAGTAAACCACCACAATGAACTGGCACGGCGGCTGTACCTGGCCACCGGTTACGTCGACGACACCCGCGACCTGCTCACCCTGCCACTCGCGCAGCGGCTGAAGGACGCGCGCGCATGATCGCCGCGCTGCGCCAGCGCGCCGCGCTGAACGCGTTGATCCGGGCGTTCTTCGCCGCGCGCGATGTGCTGGAAGTAGAAACGCCGATCCTGTCGGCGGCCGGCAACACCGAGCCGAACATCGACAGCTTCCACACCCGCTTCAGTGGCCACGTTGACGCCGGCAGCGCGCAACGCTGGTTGCGCACCTCGCCCGAGTACCCGCTCAAGCGCCTGCTCGCCGCCGGCGTGGGCGACTGCTACGAACTTGGCCGGGTGTTCCGCAACGGCGAAGCCGGTGGCCGTCACAACCCCGAGTTCACCATGCTGGAGTGGTACCGGGTGGGCTGGGACCACCACCGCCTGATCGAGGAAACCGTTGCGCTGGTCCGCGCCGCGCTCGGCCTGGTGCAGCGCACCGCCGATCTGCGCGTGGTCGACTACCGCAGCCTGTACCAGCAGCACCTGGGCGTTGACCCGTTCGACGCGCCGCTGGAACAGCTGCAGGCACCGCTGGCGTCGGTGCGCATCGATGCCGAGGGCCTCACCCGCGACGACTGGCTGGACCTGCTGATGACCCATTGCATCCAGCCCACGTTCGATGACGACCGCATGACCGTCGTGCACGACTGGCCGGCCAGCCAGGCCGCGCTGGCGCGTATTCGCCCGGGCACGCCCCCGCTGGCCGAGCGCTTCGAGCTGTACCTCGGCGCGGTGGAACTGGCCAACGGCTATCACGAGCTGAACGACGCCGCTGAACAACGCGCGCGCTTCATCCGCGACCATGCCGTGCGTGCAGCGCGTGGAGCCGTGTTGCCGCCGCTGGACGAGCCGTTGCTGCAGGCCTTGCCTCACCTGCCCGATTGCGCCGGTGTTGCGGTCGGGGTGGACCGCCTGTTGATGGCGATGAACCGCACCACGCGGATTGCGGACGTACTGGCAATCGATTTCGCCCACGCCTGAACCCGTAAGCTGCGTGATTGTCGCGTGTACGCCTTGCGCGACCTGCACGATGATGCTCTGATCACAGCGCATGCCTGAAGGTAGGCGCGTGATCGTTCAGTTGCGGCGGGGAATGCGTTGATGAAGCTGTGGGAAGTTGCCGAACTGCCGTCATGGAGCGCGCCGCGCTGGACGTGGACGTGGTGGACGCTGGTGCTGTGCAGCAGCGTGCTGCCGGCCACGGCGATGGCAGACCAGACCGGGTACGAAGCGCAGGTGGTGCGTTGCCAGTCGCGTGACATGGAATGGGTGCACTGCGACATGCCCGTGGCCAACGGCGTGGACCTGGTGCGCCAGCTGTCGGACAGCAGTTGCATCCGTGGCACCGAATGGGGCACGGATCGGTCCGGCGTGTGGGTGACGCTGGGCTGCCGTGCCGAATTCCGTAGCCGACCGGCAGGCGGCGCCAGTGCCGGCGCTGCACGGCAGGTGCGCCGGGTGCTGCGTTGCGAATCCAGTGGCCGGCCGCAGAGCTGCCCGGTGGCATTGCAGGGCGCACCGGTACGGCTGCTGCGCCAGCTGTCGGCGATGCCGTGCCGCGAAAACCACAGCTGGGGCGTGCGGCGCAACGAAGTATGGGTGACGCGCGGCTGCCAGGGCGACTTCGAAGTGGGGGCCGCCGACGGCTCCGGTTTCCTGGATGCGCCGCGCACGCTGGTGTGCGAATCCAAGTCGCGCCAGCGTCGTTTCTGCGGGGCGACCATCGGCAGGGGTGCGCGCCTGTCCAAACAGTTGTCGGGCAGCCCGTGCGAGGAAGGCCGCGGCTGGGGCTGGGATGCGCGCGGGGTCTGGGTGGACAACGGCTGCCGCGCCGAATTCCAGGTCAACTGAGCCGCTTTGGCGGCTTGGGCGTGCGCCGCTACAATGGCGCGATGAACGCATCCACCGACATCGATTACGCCCGCTACGACCATATCCGCCCGATCCTGTGGACCGGCGATACCCTGCAATTGCTCGACCAGCGCAAGCTGCCGTTCGTGGTGGAGCACGTGGAATGCCGCGACAGTGACGCCGTGGCCGAGGCCATCCATGCGCTCACCGTGCGCGGCGCGCCGGCGATCGGCATTGCCGCCGCCTGGGGCGTGGTGCTGGCCGCGGCCGGGGTGCAGGCCGACGATGGCGCGCAGGCGCTGGCCAAGCTGGAACCGGCCCTGCAGCGGCTCAACGCGTCCCGCCCGACCGCCGTCAACCTGGCCTGGGCGCTGGCCCGCATGCGTCGCGCGCTGGCCCCGGCCGGTGCCGACTGGCAGCAGGTGCTGGCCACCGAGGCCCAGGCCATCGCCGATGAAGACCTGGCCGCCAACCGCCACATGGGCGCGCTCGGCGCCGGCCTGATCGAGGCCGGCAGTGGCGTGCTCACCCACTGCAATACCGGCTCGCTGGCCACCGCCGGGTTCGGTACCGCACTGGGCGTGATCCGCGCCGGCATGGCCCAGCACCGCATCGCCAAGGTCTTTGCCGGCGAAACCCGGCCGTGGCTGCAGGGCGCGCGCCTGACCGTTTGGGAGCTGCAGCAGGACGGCATCGACGCCACCCTGATCGCCGATTCGGCCGCCTCGCACCTGATGAAGACCGGCGCGGTGCAGTGGGTGATCGTCGGCGCCGACCGCATCTGCGCCAACGGCGACACCGCCAACAAGATCGGCACCTACCAGCTGGCCATCGCCGCCCGCCACCACGGGGTCAAGTTCATGGTGGTGGCCCCGTCCTCCACGGTGGACATGGACACCGCCGACGGCGAGCAGATCGAGATCGAGCAGCGCGATCCGGGCGAGCTATATGGGGTAGGGGGCACGCGCACCGTGGCCGAGGGCATCGCCGCGTGGAACCCGGTGTTCGACGTCACCCCGGGCAGCCTGATCGATGCCATCGTGACCGAGCGCGGGGTGATCCTGAGCCCGACGGTGGCCAACATGCAGGCCGCGTTCGGCTGATTTCCGCCGCCATGTGCCACGACCAACGGTCGTGGCCTACCGGGATCGGGAGGGTGGCCTGGCCCCCTTCCGGGCAGGTCCCGGTCGCTGGCCGGTACGCCTTTCACGGCCCCGCCCCGCCCATACCCGCAACGCCCCCGTAAGTTCCTGATTCTTGCCGGTAAAACGCCCGTAAAAGCAGGCGGAAAACGGCCCGTTGTGGTAGACTTCACCGGTTAATCGAGATTCCGGCGCGATCGCCCCGAAAGGGCTGGCGCGACGGACTGGACCGCTCCCAGACAACGGAACCCGAATGGCAGAAACCGCCAAGGAAATCATCCAGGTCAACCTGGAAGACGAGATGCGCAAGAGTTACCTCGATTACGCGATGAGCGTGATCGTGGGCCGCGCCCTCCCGGATGCGCGCGATGGCCTCAAGCCGGTGCATCGCCGCGTGCTGTTCGCGATGAGCGAGTTGAACGCGCACAGCAACAAGCCTTACTTCAAGTCGGCCCGTATCGTCGGTGACGTCATCGGTAAGTACCACCCGCATGGCGATCAGTCGGTGTACGACACGCTGGTGCGTCTGGCACAGCCGTTCTCGCTGCGCTACATGCTGGTCGATGGCCAGGGTAACTTCGGTTCGGTCGACGGCGACTCCGCCGCGGCCATGCGATACACCGAAGCCCGCATGTCCAAGCTCACCCATGAGCTGATGGCCGACCTCGACAAGGAAACGGTCGATTTCCAGCCCAACTACGACGAAAAGGAACTGGAGCCGACGGTCATGCCGACCCGGTTCCCGAACCTGCTGGTCAACGGTTCGGCCGGTATCGCGGTGGGCATGGCGACCAACATCCCGCCGCACAACCTCACCGAGTCCATCAACGCCTGCATCGCGCTGATCGACAACCCCGAGATCGACGTCGACGGCCTGATGGAGTACATCCCGGGCCCGGACTTCCCGACCGCGGGCATCATCAACGGTACCGCCGGCATCGTTGCCGGTTACCGGACCGGGCGTGGCCGGGTGCGCATCCGCGCCAAGGCGGAGATCGAAGTGGCCGACAACGGCCGCGAATCGATCATCGTCACCGAGATCCCGTACCAGGTGAACAAGGCCCGGTTGATCGAGAAGATCGCCGAGCTGGTCAAGGAAAAGAAGCTCGAAGGCATCAGCGAACTGCGCGATGAGTCCGACAAGGACGGCATGCGCATCTTCATCGAGATCAAGCGCGGCGAGTCGGCGGAAGTTGTGTTGAACAACCTCTACCAGCAGACCCAGATGGAGTCGGTGTTCGGCATAAACATGGTGGCGCTGGTCGATGGCCGCCCGCAGCTGCTGAACCTCAAGCAGATGCTCGAGGCGTTCGTGCGCCATCGCCGCGAAGTGGTCACCCGCCGCACCGTGTACGAGCTGCGCAAGGCGCGCGCCCGTGCCCACGTGCTGGAAGGCCTGACCGTTGCGCTGGCCAACATCGACGAGATGATCGAACTGATCAAGACCTCGCCCAATCCCGGTGAAGCACGCGAGCGCATGCTGGCGCGCTTGTGGGAGCCGGGCCTGGTCGGGTCGATGCTGGGCGCTGCCGGTGCGGAAACCTCGCGTCCGGAAGACCTGCCCAAGGGCGTGGGCCTGATCACCGGCGGCTACCAGCTGACCGAGATCCAGGCCACCCAGATCCTGGAAATGCGCCTGCACCGCCTGACCGGGCTGGAGCAGGACCGCCTGACCGAAGAGTACAAGCTGCTGCTGGAAACCATCGCCGGGCTGATCCACATCCTGGAAGATCCGGACCGCCTGCTGCAGGTCATCCGCGAAGAGTTGATCAACGTGCGTACCGAGTTCGGCGACGAACGCCGCACCGAGATCCGCCACAGCGAAGAAGACCTGGACATCCTCGACCTGATCGCCCCGGAAGACGTGGTGGTGACCCTGTCGCACGCCGGTTACGTCAAGCGCCAGCCGGTCAGCGCCTACCGTGCCCAGCGTCGTGGCGGCCGTGGCCGCAGCGCGGCCTCGACCAAGGAAGAGGATTTCATCGAGCAGCTGTGGCTGGTCAACACGCACGACACGCTGTTGACCTTCACCAGCGCCGGCAAGGTGTTCTGGCTGCCGGTGCACCAGTTGCCCGAAGCCGGTTCAAATGCGCGTGGCCGCCCGATCATCAACTGGATTCCGCTGGAACCCGGTGAGCGGGTGCAGGCCGTGCTGCCGGTGCGCGAGTACGCCGAACGCCAGTTCGTGTTCTTCGCCACCCGCAACGGCACCGTCAAGAAGACCCCGCTCAGCGAGTTCGCCTTCCGCCTGGCGCGCGGCAAGATCGCGATCAACCTCGACGAAGGCGATGCGCTGGTGGGCGTCGGCCTGACCGACGGTGAGCGCGACATCCTGCTGTTCGCCTCCAACGGCAAGACCGTGCGCTTCGGCGAAGACAAGGTCCGCTCGATGGGCCGTACCGCCACCGGCGTGCGCGGCATCAAGATGGCCAAGGGCGAAGAGGTCGTGAGTCTGATCGTGGCCGAGAGTGCCGGCGGCAACGAGGACGAGAGCGAGGACGACGGCAGCGTCGAAGAAACCGTGATCGAGAACGGCGATGCCGTGATCGAGGTCGGCGACGACGACACCATGCTGTACATCCTGACCGCCACCGAGAACGGCTATGGCAAGCGCACCCCGCTGCCGGATTACCCGCGCAAGGGCCGCGGCACCCAGGGTGTCATCGGCATCCAGACCACCGAGCGCAACGGCAAGCTGGTCAGCGCGGTGCTGATGGGCGCAGCCGATGAAGTGCTGCTGATCTCCGATGGCGGCACCCTGGTGCGTACCCGTGGTTCGGAAATCAGCCGCGTGGGCCGCAACACCCAGGGCGTCACCCTGATCCGTCTGTCCAAGGACGAGAAGCTGCAGGCGGTTGAACGTATGGACGCGTCGATCGGTGACGACGAACCGGCGGACGTGGTGCCGGTTGCCGGGGAGGCCGCTGCGGCCGAACCTGCCGCCACCGACGAGCAGACCCCGCAGGGCTGATCGCGCTGACAGGCACTACCACGACGACGCCGGCCTTGTGCCGGCGTCGTCGTTTCTGCAGCTTTCCGGGACGGCACCTTGCCTATCGTGGCGGCCCGCTGAAAGAACGCATGTGCTTCACGGCGGCGGTGGGATAACGGCTCCCGAACCAGCGGACATTCGCGTCCGCGATGACAGTCCACCAGTGGCCGGACCCGGTTCGCGCCACGCCGCATGGAGACCACGATGTCCGCCGCCCCCCGCGCCGCACGCCCCGATCCTTCGTCCACCGCCCGGCGCCCGCGCCATGCGCTGGTGACCGTGTTGTCCCTCGTCCTGATGCTGCTCGGCCTGGTACTGGGCGGGCTGGGCGCATGGCTGGCCAGCCTGGGCGGCTCCTGGTACTACGTGCTGGCCGGTGTTGGCCTGCTGGTGGCCGGCGTGCTGCTGTGGGGCAACCGGCGCGCCGGTGCGCTGTGGTTCGGCGCGGTGTTCGTGGGCACCTTGCTGTGGACGTGGTGGGAGTCGGGCAGCGACTACTGGCGCTGGGTGCCGCGGCTGGGCCTGATCGTCGGCATCGGCCTGGTGCTGTCACTGCTGCTGCCGACGCTGGACCGACCGTTCTCGCGTCGCTTTTCGCGCAGCATCGCCGGCGTGCTGGCGCTGGTGTTCGTGGCCGCCTTCGCGCTGGCGTTCGTCCCGCATGGGGTCACCGCGGCCAGCGGCAGCTTCCCCGAGGCGATGACCAGTACCGGGCTGGCGCCCACCGCCGACGCGCCGCTGCAGCCCGCCGACAAGCCGGGCGACGACGACTGGGCCGCGTACGGTCGCAACAACGCGGCCACCCGCTTCTCGCCGTTGCAGCAGATCACCCCGGACAACGTGGCCAAGCTCGAACAGGCGTGGCTGTTCCGTACCGGCGATCTGCCGCAGAAGCGCTGGGGCGCTGAAACCACGCCGCTGAAGGTGGGGGACACGCTGTACCTGTGCACCGCACGGAACCAGCTGGTGGCGCTCAACGCTGCCGACGGCACCGAGCGCTGGCGCTTCGATCCGAAGATCAAGGACAAGTCGATTCCCTACACCGCCGCGTGCCGTGGCGTGTCGTACTACGAAGTACCCGCGACCGCGCAGCAGGCCGCCGATGCCGACGTCGCCGCCGACCTCGCCTCGGGGCAGTCGCAGGTGCCGGTGCTGACCCAACTGCCGCGCAGCGCCTGTTCGGCCCGCATCATCGAAGGCACCCTCGATGGCCGCCTGATCGCCGTGGACGCGGCCACCGGCAAGCCGTGCGCGGGCTTCGGCAACAACGGCCAGGTCGACATCACCCTGGGCATGGGCGACAGCCCGGCCGGCTATGTGTCGATCACCTCGCCGCCGGCGATCGTGCAGGGCGTGATCGTCACCGGCCACCAGGTGCTGGACGGCCAGCGCCGCGACGCACCGTCCGGCGTGATCCAGGCCTACGACGCCATCACCGGCAAGCTGCGCTGGGCCTGGGACATGGACCAGCCCGAACTGACCGGCCTGCCGTCGCAGGGCAAGACCTACACGCGCGGTACCCCCAACATGTGGACCACCGCCACCGGCGATGACCAGCTGGGCCTGGTGTACCTGCCGATGGGCAATTCGGCAGGCGACTACTGGAGCGGGTCGCGTACGGAGAACCAGAACAAGTACGCCACCTCGCTGGTTGCCATCGACGTCAACACCGGCAAGCCGGTCTGGCACTTCCAGGCGGTGCGCAAAGATGTGTGGGACTACGACATGGGCTCGCAGGCCACGCTGGTCGATTTCCCGACCGCCGCCGGCAAGGTGCCGGCGATCCTGCTGCCGACCAAGCAGGGCGACATGTACGTGCTCGACCGCCGCACCGGCAAGCTGCTCACCCCGGCCGAAGAACGCAAGGTGCCCACCGGCGGCGTCGAACCGGAGCAGCGTTCGCCCACCCAGCTGTTCTCGCTGTACCACACGCTGCGCAAGCCGGACCTCACCGAGCGCGACATGTGGGGCATCACCCCGATCGACCAGCTGGTGTGCCGCATCCAGTTCCGCAAGGCCAGCTATGAGGGCTTCTACACGCCGCCCACCGCCGACCGGCATTCCATCGAGTACCCCGGCTACAACGGTGGCTCGGATTGGGGCAGTGTGTCCGTGGATCCGCGTCGTGGCGTGATCGTGGCCAACTACAACGACATGCCCAACTACAACCTGCTGGTGCCGCGTGCCACCGCCGACAAGCTGGGCTGGGTGCCGCGCGAAGACGTGCGGGCCGACAAGGGCGGCGCCGAAGGGGCAGGGGACCCGCAGACCGGCACGCCGTACGCGATCGACGTCAACGCCGGCTGGCGCCTGCCGTTCACCAAGCTGCTGTGCAAGCAGCCGCCTTACGGTGGCATCCGCGCGGTGGACATGCGCACCGGCAAAACCCTGTGGGACCGCCCGTTCGGCAGTGCCCGCGGCAACGGCCCGTTCGGCATCCGCTCCGGTCTGCCGATCGAGATCGGCACGCCCAACAACGGCGGCTCGGTGGTCACCGCCAGCGGCCTGATCTTCATCGCCGCGGCCACCGATGACCTGCTGCGCGCCATCGACCTGAAGACCGGCAAGGAACTCTGGCACGCCAAGCTGCCCGCCGGTGGCCAGGCCAACCCGATGATCTACGCCTTCGGTGGGCGCCAGTATGTGGTGATCATGGCCGGCGGCCACCACTTCATGGAAACCCCCGCGGGCGATTACGTGATTGCCTACGCCCTGCCGAAGCAGTGAGTGCACCACCGGTAACGTAGAGCCGGGCTCTGCCCGGCTGCTCACAAGCCCCGTAGAGCCGGGCTCTGCCCGGCTGCTCACAATCCCCGTAGAGCCGGGTTCTACCCGGCTTGTGTCAGGCGTGTATGGAATCGACGGCAGCCGGGTAGAACCCGGCTCTACGGAGAGAATGCGCCGCGGAAACCCCTGACATGCCACCGCGGACGCTTCTGCTTCATCGCCTTGGAAACGGCGCGCACGATGCAGACATGGCCAGCCCCTCTCTACAGCGTGGACGCATTTCCAGCACCGGCAACTGCTACGTGGTCACCACCGTGACAGCAGGACGCGCCCGCCTGTTCGTCGATACAGCGAATGCACAGGAGGTCATCCACTGGCTGCGCGCCTCGGATGATCAAGGGCGGACCGAATCCGTGGCATGGGTGGTGATGCCGGACCACATCCATTGGATGTTCTACCTGCGCCAAACGCCGCTAGCGATCGTGATGCGCACGTTCAAGTCACGATCGGCAAAAGCGATCAATCAGTTGAACAAGACCCAGGGCGCGCTGTGGCAGCCGGGCTACTACGACCAGCTGCAGCGTGACGAGCGCCAACTGATGACCGAAGCAACCTACATCCTTACCAACCCCGTGCGTGCCGGACTGGCGGCCGGCACGAACGACTATCCCTTCGCCTGGTGTCGCTGGCCACCCCCGTAGAGCCGGGCTCTGCCCGGCTGGCTGCAGAGGTGCATGGGCCGTAACGAAAGGCAGCCCCGTAGAAAGCCAGCCGGGTAGAACCCGGCTCTACGCGGCTGGTCTCAGACATGCATGGACCGCAACGAAAGCCAGCCCCGTAGAGCCGGGCTCTGCCCGGCTGGGCTCAGATATGCGTGGACCGTAACGAAAGGCAGCTCCCTAGAAAGCCAGCCGGGTAGAACCCGGCGCTACGGTACCCGTACCATCTTTGTCAGCAGGTGCGCGACCACGCCGGCCGGGTCGGCAGTGCGGCCTACGTGCGTGCTCGACATCTGCACCACCGAGCTGCGCTTGGCGGTAAGGAAGTGGAAGCGCGCCCGGGCCGGGAGCTGTGCGATCGGGCCGGCGCCCGCGTCGCCACGGCAGATGGCCACGATGGCATCCAGCCACGGCTGCAGGGCGTCCAGGTCCAGGGACGGGGCGAATGCGTGCATCCGCGTCGGGTCTATTTCGATCGCCGCTTCAAGGTGTTTGGCACCCGGGCACGACACGATCACTCCGACATTGATGAACTCTTCGCGTTCAACCCGCGGCACCACGCGGATCACCGCGTAGTCATACGTGTGCAGCGTGGGCACGGACGGCCTCCTGGACGAAGACGGCACGCACCTGCAGGCGGCGCTTGAGATAGTCGATATACGCCTGGCGATACTGCGCCGGGCTGTCGAAGGCGGGTTCGTCAACCAGCCAGCTGTCCGGCACCAGGCCGACGATGCGCTCGATCTCGGTATCGGGCAGCAGCGCGGCCAGTGCCGCGTCCACCTCGGCGATCTGCGTGGCGAACGGCAGCAGCACATGGTCGCGGATCAGCACGAACGGCTTTTCGCAGGCCTCGCCCGCGTTGGCCCAGTCATGGTGGAAGTACATCGCCGCACCGTGGTCGATCAGATACAGCGTGCGGTGCCACACCATCAGGTTGGGGTTGCGCGCGGTGCGGTCGACGTTGCTGGTCAGTGCGTCGAACCACACGATCCGCGAGGCCAGCTCGGCATCCACCGGCATGGCCGCCGGGTCGTAATTGATCGCGCCGGGCAGATAATCGCTGCCGAGATTGGTGCCTTCGCTGGCGCGAATCAGGTCCTGGATCTCCGGGTCCGGTTCGGTGCGGGCGAACTCGCGGTCGAGTTCGACGAACATGATCTCCGGGATCGGCAGGCCGACGCTGCGCGCCATCTCACCGGCGATCAGCTCGGCGATCAGCGCCTTGGGGCCTTGCCCGGCGCCGCGGAACTTGAGCACGACCATGCCGTCGTCGTCGGTCTCGACCACGGCGGGCAGGGAGCCGCCCTCGCGAAGGGGCGTGATGTAGCGAAGGGCGTGAAGTGTGCGCACGGAGCGTCCATTGACGAGGCTGCAGCGTCATCTTACCGTGGCCGGCAGTCCGGTACGGAACCGGGTACAGGCTGCGGCAAAGGAAGGAAACGTGGGCAAGGGAATGGCATATCTGGTGCTAGTCGTCCTGGGCGCGCTGGCGCTGTGGTACAGCGGTCTGCTGGATGAATTCCGCGCGGGCGGCAACCTGCAGGCACGGGAAACGTTCTGGCGCGAGCAGGTACAGGCCGCTGCACTCGACGGCGGCTCCCGCGCAGCGGTCGAGCGGTTTGCCGCACGCCATCAGCTGGCCCTGCAGTGCGACGCGGTTCCCGCCGGTTCGGACCTCATCGAGTGCCTGGCCGACGATCCGCAGGCCAGAGGCGGCACCGCCACCCACCCGATGACCCTGCAGCTGTTCTTCATGTTCTACGGCGACCGCCTGCACACCTTCACCAGCACCCCGCGCCCGCTGGAGTGACGGCGCGCCGACGCGCGCCTGCGGCGACGTGCCAGTGCTTTCGGCCCATTCCGACCCGGACGCCCGGTGCTAGATTCGACGTTTGCCCGGCGACGTCCCTGCCGTCGGGTGCCCACCATCGCAAGGGGACCCACATGCCGATTCGTCGTACCACCCTGGCCGCAGCCGTTGCTGTTGCCACCGTCAGTCTGTTCGCTACCGCGCCGGCCTTCGCGGACTACGCCAAGCCGCCGGAGCACCTGCTCAAGGTGCTCAAGGCCCCGCCGCCGCCGGCGCCCAGCCTGGACCCGAGCGGGCAGCGCCTGCTGCTGACCACCGCGCAGACCTATCCCTCGATCGAGCGCGTGGCCCAGCCGTACCTCAAGCTGGCCGGCGTGCGCCTGGAGCCGAAGAACCGCAGCCGCCATGACACCCAGGGCGGCTATGGCATCCCGGCCTGCGTGGCCGACTTCACCCTGGTCGACGTGGGTACTGCCAAGCACACCAAGGTGGCCTTGCCGCAGGGCTGTGCGGGTGCGGCGCAGTGGTCTGCCGATGGCCAGCGATTTGCGTTCCAGAACGCCGTGGATACCTCGGTGCAGCTGTGGGTGGGCGATGCGGTGACCGGCCAGGTCAAGCAGGTGCCCGATGTGCAGCTCAATCCGATCTTCGGCTACACCCTGCAGTGGTTGGGCGGCGGGCAGCAGCTGCTGGTCAAGCGGGTGCCGGCCAACCAGGGCCCGGCACCGACCAGCGGCAATGGACCCGGTGGCCCGGACGTGCAGGAATCGCTCGGCAGCAGCGGCGAGAGCAGTACCTACGAAGCGCGCGATACGCTGACCAGCGCGCACGATGAAAAACTGTTTGCCTACTACGGGCTGTCGCAGCTGGCGGTGGTCGATGTGGCCGCCGGCCAGGTGCGCAACGTCGGCACGCCGGCGCTGTACAACGAGGTCAACGCGGCACCGGATGGCGTGCACGTGCTGACCGAGACCCTGAAGGCGCCGTTCTCCCACGCCGTGACCTACCAGCGCTTCGCCAACGACGTGGCCGTGCTCGACCTGACCACGGGCCGCGCGGCCGCGATCGCCAGCCTGCCGCTGGCAGACCGCGTGCCGGTGCACGGCGTGCCGGAAGGCCCGCGTGATTTTGATTGGCGCGCCACCGACCCGGCCACGCTGGTCTATGCCGAGGCAATGGACAAGGGCGACTGGAAGGTGACGGTGCCGCACCGCGACCGCGTGCTGTCGCTGAAGGCTCCGTTCAACGGCAAGCCGCAGGAAATCGCGCGCACCGCGCAGCGCTTCGAAGGCATCGCGTGGAGCGCCGATCCGGCGGTGTCGTTCCTGTTCGAGAACGACGAGAACCGCCACTGGCGGCAGACCCGCATCGTCGATGTGGACCAGCCGAAGAAGGAGGGCCGCCTGCTGTGGGATCTGTCCAGCGACGAGCAGTACGCCGACCCGGGCAACCTGGTGTTCACGCGCCTGCCCAACGGCGCGTCGGTGGTGCGCCAGGACGGCGCGTTCGTGTTCCTGCGCGGGCAGGGGGCTTCGCCGCAGGGCGACCGCCCGTTCCTGGACCGTCTGGACCTGGGCTCGCTGAAAACCGAGCGCCTGTTCCGCAGCGACGCCGATGCGTATGAGCAGATCCTCGGCCTGACCGCCACGCCCGGCCGCTACCTCACCTGGCACCAGTCGGTGATGGACCCGCCGAACGCGTTCGTGCGCCAGCAGGGCGAGCGCAACGCCGCAGCGAAGGAAGGGGAGGCACAGTACGCCTCCACCGCCACCGCGCTGACCCGACTCACCGACCCGACCCCGGAAGTGCGCCAGATCCAGAAGCGGCTGGTGACCTACAAGCGCGCCGATGGCGTGGATCTGTCGTTCACCCTGTACACGCCGCCGGGCTACAAGGAAGGCCAGCGCGTGCCGGCCATCCTGTATGCGTACCCGGCCGATTTCGCCAGCGCCGCGCAGGCCGGGCAGGTGTCCGGTTCGCAGCAGACCTTTACGCGGCTGGCACCGTACCGGCTGATGCTGCTGGCCGGCTACGCGATCATCGACAACGCCTCGTTCCCGATCGTAGGCGACCCGAAGAATGCCTACGACACCTACCTGGAGCAGCTGGAAGCCGATGCCAAGGCTGCGGTGGACAAGGCCGTGGACCTGGGCGTGGTGGACCGCAACCGGATCGGCGTGACCGGGCACAGCCATGGCGGCCTGATGACCGCCAACCTGATCGCGCACACCACCCTGTTCAAGGCCGGCGTGGCCACCAGCGGGTCGTACAACAAGACCTTTACCCCGTTCGGTTTCCAGAACGAGCGGCGCTCGGTGTGGCAGGCACAGGACGTGTACCTGAAGGCGTCGCCGTTTTTCTATGCCGACAAGATCAAGCTGCCGCTGCTGCTGGTCCACGGCGAGGACGACGCCAACCCGGGCACCGAACCGTTCCAGTCGCGCAAGCTGTACCAGGCCATCCGCGGCAACGGCGGCACCACGCGTCTGGTGATGCTGCCCAATGAGCCGCACTGGTACACCGCGTTGGAATCCAACGAGCAGCTGGTGTACGAGATGCTCACCTGGTTCGACACCTACGTGAAGAACGCCCGGTAACGTGACCGTTGGTCGACGGCTGTTGATGTCCGTCGACTGTTCTTGCTCCACCTCGATCGGCCGCCCTTCAAAAAGGCGGCCGATCGTCTTTGCGGCGCATGCCGGGAACGACCCAGGCATGCGTTATCCTGCGCCGCAATGAATGCTCTCCTGATATCCCTGCTGCTGGCCGTCGCGCCGGCCGCCGAATCTGCACCCCCGCTGCCTGCCCCGTTGGCGTCGCTCGGCCTCCGCACCGGCATGGATTACGCACCGGTACGCAGCGCGCTGCTTCAGCACGGCTGGACCGCCGAACCTCACGATTACGACGGCGCGCCACCCATCGCCAGGTACCCCGAGGTCGACTGCGGCCAAGGGTGGCAGGCGGTGTGCTCGGTGGGGTATCGCAAGGGCGACAACGTGGTCTACCTGGCCATGGACCCGGCGGCCGACGGCCACCTGCGGCTGTTGGGGGCCGAGTGAGCTGAGCGCGCAGGCGCGCGCTGCCTATCTGGACGCGGACGCGACCGGCAGGCAGAGTGCGCGGGTGACGCGGTGCATGGCCGCACCCGGGGAGAAGCCTGATGCAGATCGGACGCGCAGCACGGCGCGGTGAACGCGTGCGCAGGGTGCTGGCGGTGTGCATGCTGGCGATCTTGCCTGCTCTGGCAGGCGCGCAGGCGCCCGCCCTCGAGGACGCCCCTCACGACCCCGAACGCCCCCGCACCTGCCTGGTTCTTGGCGGTGGCGGCGCGCGCGGTGCAGCCCATATCGGCGTGCTCAAGGTACTGGAACGCGAGCGCGTGCCGATCGACTGCATCGTTGGCACCTCGATGGGCGCGGTGGTGGGCGGGCTGTATGCCTCCGGCTACACCGCCGACGAGATCGAAGCGGTGCTAAACCGTATCGACTGGGCCGAGGTGCTGCACGACAAGCCGCCGCGCAACGAGCGCAGCATGCGCCGCAAGGAGGACGACCTGCGCCTGCTGGGGGGCGTGGAAGTAGGCCTGAGTGACGGCAAGATCGCGTTTCCGCAAGGGCTGATCCAGGGCCAGAAGCTGGAGATGCTGCTGCGCCGCCTGCTGTTGCCGACCTGGCAGGTGCATGATTTCGACCAGCTGCCGATTCCGTTCCGGGCGATCGCCACCGACATTGTCAGTGGGCAAAAGGTGGTGTTCGCGCATGGCGACCTGCCGCTGGCCATCCGCGCCAGCATGTCGGTGCCGGGCGTGTTCGCGCCGGTGCGTTACCAGGGGCGCCTGCTGGTGGATGGCGGCGTGGTCGACAACGTGCCCATCGACGAGGCGCGCCGGCTGGGGGCCCAGCGCCTGATCGTGTCGCGCGTGGGGACGCCGTTGATGACCGAGGCCCAGCTGGATTCGCCGCTGGCGATCAGCCACCAGATGGCCAGCGTGCTGATGCAGCGCGAAGTGCTGGCGCAGCTGGCCACGTTGGGGCCGCAGGATCTGCTGGTGACCCCGCCGTTGGGCGACATGGGCAGCCAGGAGTTCAATCGCTCGCCGCAGGCGGTGGGCATCGGCGAACAGGCGGCACAGGCCAGCGTGGCAGAGGTACGCCGCTTCCAGGTGGATGCTGGCCGGTACGCCGCGTTCCAGCGCCAGCACCGGGCGCCGGATTACCAGGCACCGCTGGTGTCCTTCGTCGAGGTACAGCGCGACGGTACGCGCACCGCGCGCTACCTCGAGCAGCGCCTGCAGCCGCAGGTGGGCCAGCCGCTGGCACCGGAGAAAGTGGAGCAGCAGGTGGCCACGGCCTACGGCGAGGGCCGCTACGAGCAGGTGCAGTGGCGGCTGGACGAGCGGGAAGGGCGCCAGGGCGTGGTGCTGGCGCCGCAGGACAAGCGCTGGGGCCCGGACTTCCTGCACTTCGCGCTGCGCCTGTCCGATGATTTCGACGGCAGCAGCAACTACCAGCTGATCAGCGAGCTGACCCGCACCGGGCTGAGCGACCAGGGCGCCGAGCTGAAGCTGCGTATCGGGCTGGGCGAAGTGGAGGAGGCGTTCGCCGAGTACTACCGTCCGTTCGGCCACAGTGGCCGGCATGCATTGTCGGCCTATGCCAAGTACCGCGCCACCGACCTGGACCTGGCCTTGATGGGCGGCGGCGCGCTGGCCGAATTCCGTTACAGCCAGTGGCTGGGCGGGCTGCGCTGGACGTACTCGCCACACCCGGACTGGGAGGTCGCCGCGTTCCTCGAACGTGGCCAGGAGCGGCTGCGGCTGGACGTGGGCAACCCGAGCGAACTGGGCAACTACCGGGCCGACATGGGTAGCATCGGCTGGCAGCTGCGCCATGATTCGATCGACAGCTCGGCCTTTCCCAGCCGTGGCCAGCGCCTGTCGCTGACCCGGCAGCACTACCTGGACAGCCTGGGCACCGACGATTCCGCCGCGGTGACCCGACTGCAATGGGATGGTGCGTGGTCGCACGGCCGCAACCGCTGGCTGGGTGGCGTGCGGGCATCGTCGGCGCATGGCGGCGATGACGTCCTGGCGACGTATGGTTTCCTGGGCGGGCTGGGCAACCTGTCCGGGTATCCTGAAGAGGCGATCTTCGCGCCACAGACTGCGTTGGCGCGGGTGGTGTACTACCGCCGCGTCGCGCACGCCGACTCGCTGTTGACCATTCCGCTGTACGTGGGCGGCAGCCTGGAATGGGGCGGCTTCTGGCGCAGCCGCAACCAGGTCGACATCGACGGCATGCAGAGCGCCGGCAGCCTCTTCGTTGGTGCCGACACCTTCCTGGGCCCGGTGTTCCTGGGCTATGGCCGTGCCCAGGGCGGGCACGATTCGTTCTACCTCACCTTCGGCTCATTGCTGCGTACGCTGGACGGCTTCTGAGCGGCCCCGCCATCGGGTTTCAGCCCAGCGGCAGTGGCTCGTAGGCGCGGGCGATGCGGTCGTGCAGGGCGCGTACGGCTTCGGCCCTGGGATCCACATTTCGCTCGTCGCCAAAGGCGCGCAGGAAGCGGCACGCGGCATGGCTCTGCGCCTTGCGTTGGTACTCAGCGATCCATTGCAGGCGAGCGGGCAGGAACGCCTGCTCGGCCGACCACGCCGCCACCGGTGGGCGGATGCGCCGGCGCACGCCAATGCGCCAGGGCTTGGGCGTGAGCCGCGCGCGGAAGCAATGCTGCACCCGGCACATGCGTGCATACAGTGCGTCGGTCTGCAGGGCATCGAACAGGCGCTGTACGACCGGGTCCTGCGCGGAGAAGGTGGCGTGCATTGCCAGCACGCGCATGCCGGCCGGGGTGCGGTAGGCGCGCAGGTGCCAGTCTGGGTGCTGCCGGGTGAACTGCTCGACCCGGGCCAGCGCGCCTGCTTCCAGCTGTTCGTCGCGGTGGCGGACGCGCTTGACCACGAGCACCACGGCGTTCACCGCGACCAGCACCGCACTTGCCAACGCCACACCGGCGACCCAGTTCCACACGTTGCCCGCGGCGATGGCCACCACGACCCACAGCGCGCATGCCAGCAGGGTGGGTATGACGCAGCCGGCCGGCGCAGGGCGGTGGTCGATGTCGGCAAACAGCACGTCCGGGGTGTTCAGGCAGAGCGCGCCGTAGCTGTTGCGCGTTATCACGATATCGCCATGGCGTTCGACGATCTGCTCGCGGATCGGCACGCCCTCCACCCCGTAGTTGGTGCGGCGTTCGCTGCGCGGCAGGGATTGGCCGGCGGCGATGGCATGCAGTGCTTCCTGTGCACGCGCGTCGGCATGCGCCTGCGCGGCCCCCACGCTGTCATCGGACCAGCCGAATCGGCGCACGATCAGCTGCTTGCGGTTGTGTCGGACTTCGCGTCGGGCTTCTGCCCAGTACTCGGGAACGATCATGGACATCCTTGTGCGATGGATCGGGGCGCAGGGGAGTCTGCCATGGTGTGCACCTGCACGGCAGCACCCGGGACGCGCAGGGGATGAAGTGCCGTTATGATCGCCCCTTCACCGCATAAGGGACTGCGCGGATGCCCGACGCACATGACGCCAACGTGGTGGTGTTTGATTTCGATCTGACCCTGACCCGCTGGGAAACGGCGCGCCGCTTCTTCAAGGGCCTGCTGCGGCGCCAGCCAGCGCGGCTGGGCCTGCTGCTGGTCCTGCTGCCACTGCTTGCGTCGTTGCTGCTGATCCCCCGCACGCGCCGCCTGCCTACGCGGTGTGCGGTATGGCTGGCCACCTTCGGGCGCAGCCGTGAGGCAATGCATGCGCTGGCACAGGCACATGCCGATGCGGTGTTCGCCGCGGGGGAGGCGCTGTTCATCGCCCCGGCGGTTGCACGCCTGCGCGAGCACCTGGCGCAGGGTGACCGGGTGGTCATCGCCACCGGCTGCTGGGAGCCGCTGGCCCGCGCGCTGCTGGTCCATGGCGGGTTGGGCGACGTGCCCCTGGTGGCCTCCACGCTGCGTCCGTGGCGGGGCGGGTGGGTCAGCGACCAGCACTGCCTGGGCGCGAACAAGATCCCGATGCTGGCCGCGCGTGGCTTCGCACCGCCGTGGGCAATGGCCTATACCGACCACCACGCCGACCTGCCGCTGCTGCGCCATAGCGCGCAGTGGTGCCTGGTCAGCCCCACGGCCGATTGCCTGCAGCGGATCGAAACGGCACTGGCAACCCGGGCGCAGGTGCTGGCCTGGCGGCAGTGAGTCGCGCCCCGCCACCTGCCGTGCTTGCGTGGCCGGCCATCGCCAGCCGATGATGGGGGCGGGGAAAGGACGACCCGCACCGACCATGTTGGCGGTGCTGCGGCGCCCGAGGATGGCGAAGTGGGCAAGGTGCGTGTCATTACCCGCGACAACGGGGCAGGGCTGAGTCGCGATCTCGCCATCGTGGCCGACGTGCTGCGTGCCCACCACGAGGTGTCTGCAGTAGGGCTGGGGAGCCATCGGCTCGGCGCCCGGTTGCGGCACTGGTGGACGCGCGCGCGTTGCCGCCTGCGCGGCCGCTACGATGCGCAGCTGTCGCTGGAGCGGGTCTACGCCCCCACGCTGGACTGCGCGGGGCGCAATCTGCTGATCCCCAATCCCGAATGGTTCAAGCCGGAATGGGTGGCGCTGCTGCCGCGATTCGAGCACGTACTGTGCAAGACCCGGCACGCCGAGCCGTTGTTCGCGCAGCTGGGCTGTTCGACGCTCTACACCGGCTTTACCTGCGCCGACCGGTTCGATCCCAGCGTGCCCCGGCAGGCCGCGTTCTTCCACCTGGCCGGGCGCAGCACCGCCAAAGGCACCGATGTCGTGATCGATGCCTGGCGGCGTCATCCCGAATGGCCGTGCCTGACCGTGGTGCAGCGCAAGCGACATGCCCGCCCGGGACCGGCCGCGCCCAACATCGTGATGCTGGCCGGCTACCTCGACGATGCGGGGTTGCAGCGATTGCAGAACGCGCACCGGTTCCACATCTGTCCTTCCGAGGTCGAGGGCTTCGGGCATTCCATCGCCGAGGCAATGAGCGTGGGTGCCGTGGTGCTGACCACTGACGCGGCGCCCATGAACGAGCTGGTCGATCCTGCCTGCGGGGTGCTGCTGGCCTGCACCCCGGGCGCGCAGATGGGGTTGGGCCGGCGCTACCACGTGTCGGTCGACGCGATCGAAGCGGGCGTTGCCCGGGCCCTGCGCCTGTCATCCACCGAGTGCGTGCAGCTGGGGCAGCGGGCACGCACACGCTTCGTGCAACGCGATGCGGCGTTCCGCGAACGCCTTGCCGCAGTACTGTGCAGCGTGCCTGCATCCGTGCAGGCGCAGGACGCAGATCACCCGCATGCGTGAGGCGGGCAGGGCGGGCCTGCACGCCACAGCAGATGCGCAGGCCATCATTGATGCGGAGGCCCCGGACGCCTCCGCACCTCGACGTTGGGTAATGCTGGCATCGGAGCCGTACGCGCCGGCCATCCTGCGCCCGCTTGCCGCACAGGCGCAGGCACGTGGCCACCGCGTGGCTTGGCTGGCACCGGACGCGGTTGCCGCCGGGCTGCGCGCGGACGAGTCGCGCCTGTGCAGCGCACGCGCACTTTGGCGGTTCCGGCCGCACGCCGTGTTCGCCACGGTCAACCGCATTCCGCCGTTTCTTCCCGGCCTGCAGGTGCAGCTCTTCCACGGGTTGAACCTGCATAAGCGGGATCCGCGCCAAGGCCAGTTCCGCATGCTCGGGCTGTTCGACCTGTATTGCGCGCACGGCCCGGCCACGACCGGGCCGCTGCAGGCATTGGCGGGGCAACGGCGCGATTTCAGCGTGGTCCAGACCGGGTGGCCGAAGCTGGATACCCTGTTTGCCGGGCCCTGCGCGCAGGCACACGCCCTGCGCGCGGCCGCCGCGGGCCGGCCGACGGTGATGTTTGCCTCCACCTTCAATGCGCCCTTGAGCCAGGCCCGCGACTGCCTGCCGGTACTGGAGGCGCTGATCGCGCGCGGGGATCGCTATTGGCTGCTCACCCTGCATCCCCTGGCGCCCGCCGACCTGCGCCAGCGTTACCAGGCATTGGCCGGCCCGCATGCCTGCTTCCTGGATTCGGCGCACCTGGCTGCGATGCTGCACGCCGCCGACGTGCTGGTCTGCGATACCTCGTCGGTGGTGGAAGAGTTCGTGCTGCTCGACAAGCCCGTCGTGACGGTGTGCCACCGCCAACCGCAGCCCTGCATGCAGGATGTTCGCGCACCAGCGGACATTGATGCGGCCATCCAGCGGGCGTTGGCGGCGCCCCACGCGCTGTCCGATGCACGTCACGCCTATGCGGCCAGCATTCACCCGCAGCCTGATGGACGGGCCGCCGAGCGCGTGCTGGACGCGGTGGAACACCGGCTGCGCAGCGGCTCGCCGGGGCTGCGCCGACGCAGCCGGCGCGTGTTCCGACGGCTGTGGCGCTCGTGGCGATTGTGGCGTTCATTGCTGCCCGGCAAGCGTCTGCGGGGTGCATGCTAGGCTGACCGGGTCACCCAGGGAGACTGCACGATGCCTTCGATGTTGCACGCCGCGCTGCCGCTGGCGCTGGTTGCGCTGCTGTTGCCTGCCGCGCAGGCAAATGAGGCGGTCAATCCGCTGCTGCTGCAGCCTGCCGATACGCTGGAACAGCGTCAGGTCGCTGAACTGCAGCAGCGCCTGCTCGATTGGCCGCAGCTGCAGCGTTACCGGGATGAAAATGCCGCGTTGGCAGCCCCGGCTCCCGGCAGGCCGCGCGTGGTGCTGTTCGGCGATTCCATCACCGAAGGCTGGGGTCCCACCGGCAGTGACAGCTTTTTCCCCGGCAAGGGCTATCTCAACCGAGGCATCAGTGGGCAGACCACCGCGCAGATGTTGCTGCGTTTCCGCCAGGATGTGATCGCGCTGCAGCCGGCGGTGGTGGTGATCCTGGCCGGCACCAACGACATTGCCGGCAACACCGGGGCGGCGACCCAGGCGATGATCGAAGACAACCTGCATTCGATGGTGGAACTGGCGCAGGCGCACCGCATCGCGGTGGTGCTGAGCTCGGTGCTGCCGGTTAGCGACTACCCATGGCAGCGCGGCGTGCAGCCGGCGCCCAAGGTGCGCGCGTTGAATGCGGCGTTGAAGCGGTACGCCAGCGCGCACAACGTGGTGTATCTGGATTACCACACGCCCTTGGCCAATCGCGACGGTGGCCTGGACAAGGCGCTGGCTGCCGACGGCGTGCACCCCACGCCAGCCGGCTACGCGCGGATGGCGCCTCTGGCCGAGGCGGCGATCACCCAGGCGCTGTCGCAGCCGCGCTGAGCGGCGCGCTCAGGCGTCATCCTGCTTGAGTGCGGCGTCTGCCGCCAGCAGCGCGTCGGCGGCCTTGCTCAGCGGCGGCGAGGGCACGTCGTCGGCGCCGATGGACTGCATCATCCGCGGCATGTCCACGAAGCGGCGCTGGCGGCGGTCGTAGATGCCGGTGACCAGCAGGGCGCGGGTGGCGATCTTCTCTTCGCCCAGCAGCACGCGCTGCTCCATGATCACCCGCGTGCCGACCCAGCCCACCAGCCGCGTTTCCAGCGTGAAGCGCTGGAAGGGCTTCAGTTCGCGACGGAACTGGATGGTGCCGGCGCCGACGATCGGTGCCCATTTTTCGCGCAGTGCCACCCGGCCCAGGCCCATCCGCAGGATCAGATCGAGGCGGCCCAGATCGAAGATGTTCCAGTAGCGCCCATTGGTCATGTGCAGGTTGCTGTCCAGGTCATTGGGCAGCACCCGGAACGGCAGCCGTGACACCCCGAACGGGGCGGCCAGCCGTGGCCGGAAGAAGCTGCACAGCAGCAGGTACAGCAGGCGGAACCAGAGATTCATGCGGAATATGACGACTGTTATAGTTCGGATACGCTAATGTATGACGACTGTCTTAGCAAGGAATCGCGCCATGTCGCCTCGTCCTACCGATGCACCCCAGCGCGTCATCGCGGCGGCGGCGGACATGTTGGCGCGGGTGGGCCTCAATGCCACCAGCATCCGCGAGGTGACCAAGGCGGCCGATGCACCGCTGGGCTCCACGTATCACCATTTCCCGGGCGGCAAGCAGGAGCTGCTGGCGCGTGCCACCACCCAGGCCGGGGACAAGGTGGATGCACTGCTGGCCGAACTTTTGCGGGACGGCGCGGAGCCGGGCCTGCAGCAGTTTCTGCAGATGTGGCGCGCGCGCCTGCTGCGAACGCAGTTCGCCGCTGGCTGCCCGGTGCTGGCGGCGGCGGTCGAAGAACCGGTGGACGCGGTGGCCAGCCAGGCACGCGGTGCCGCGGCGGCGGTGTTCGCGCAGTGGGAACACCGGCTGGGCAGCGCGTTGGTTGCCGCTGGCCATGCGCCGGCCCAGGCCGCCGCGCAGGCCACGTTGATCATCGCCAGCGTGGAAGGTGCCGTGGCAATGTGCCGGGCGATGCAGGACATCGCACCGTTCGACCGGGTAGCGGCGCAGCTGCAGGCGCTGGTGGCGTTGCCTGCGCGCGGATGAGCACCCGCAAGCGCCGTTGAGCGCGACGCGCCTTTACACTGTTGCCGTGCATTCCGCATTCCACGGCAAGGACGTCCGCATGCTGCATCACCTGTCCCTTGGAGTCCGCGACCTGGCTGCGGCCGGCGCGTTCTACGACGCCGCACTCGGCGCGCTGGGCTACCGCCGCGTATTCGAGGATGACACTGCCATCGGATACGGGCTGGTCGATGACGAAGACCTGCTGTGCCTGAAACTGCGCGACGATGCCGCCGCGCCCGGGCCTGGCTTCCACCTGGCCTTCAGCGCCCCCACGCGCACGGCCGTGCAGGAGTTCCACCGCGCCGCGCTGCAGGCCGGCGGGCATGACAACGGCCCCGCCGGACTGCGGCCGGATTACGGTGACCGTTACTACGCGGCGTTCGTGATCGACCCCGATGGCCATCGCATCGAGGCGGTCACCAAGCAGGTGCAGCCATGAACCGGCGGGTGGTGCGACCGCCCAGGCCGCTGCTGCTGCCGCTGACCCGCGGCAGCGAAATTGCCCGCGCCCGCCAGCAACTGCAGCGGGGCGGCTGGCCGCGACTGCAGATGGCCGTAATCGTGATGGTCACGGCCGTGGCGGGCCTGCTGGCGGCGCACCTGCTGCGCCTGGGCGGCCTGGACACGATGCTGCTGCGGTATCCGTTGGCGGTGCTGCTGGCCTACCTGGTGTTCCTGTTGTTGATGTGGGCCTGGCTGCGCTGGCGCGGGGACAGCGTGGTGGACGCGCTGCCCGATGCCGTCGGCGGGGGCGGGAGTCGTTCTGCGCCCGGAGGTGGGCCGAACTGGGCCGGTGGCGGAGGTCACTCCGGCGGTGGAGGCGCATCGGCGTCGTGGACGTCGGCATCCAGTTCCAGTTCCAGTTCCAGTGCCCGCACCACCAGCAGCGACGGTTCGCTACTGGACCTCGCCGACGGCGAGGCCGGCCTGCCGGTTCTGGCCATTGGCGCAGTGTTGGCCATCGCCGCCGGCACGCTGGTGGCCGCCAGCTGGGTGATCTGGTCGGCGCCGGTATTGATGGCCGAATTGCTGGTCGATGCGGCCATTGCAGGCGGGTTGTACCGGCGCATGCAGGGCATGCGCGCGCAGGGCTGGTGGCGGCTGTGCCTGGCCCATACCTTCTGGCCGCTGATCGGCGTGCTGGTGTTTTCCGCCGGGCTGGGCTGGGTAGCGCAGGAAATCGCGCCCCACGCCGACACCCTGGCCGATGTGCTGCAGACGGTGCGCAGCCGATGAGCCTGCTGCAGCGCATGTTGAAAGGCGCCACCGGCGGCGCGGTAGGGCTGGGCGCACTGGTGCTGGGGCTGGTCTGCAGCGGCGTGACCGCGGTGCTGGTGACAGCGATGGGCGCTGCACTGCTGCCGCGCCTGTTGGCGCCCTTGCTGGAGGCGGGCATGGCACCGCCTGCACTCTCCGCGGCATTCGCCAGCGCCTACCCGTGGGTCTGGTCCGGCCCGGTGCTGGTGGTGATGGTGGCGGTGTTTGGTCGCGGGTTGCGTTTCTGGATGGCTGGCGTGGTGGGTGTGGCCAGCATGTTGCTATGGGGCAGCTTCGCGGTGGTGGCGATGTACCTGTCGCTGTTCGTCCAGGCCGCCGCCGTCTGACCGCGCCGGCAGGAGTGGAATGGAATGGAATGTTCGGTGCTTGAATTGCGGATCCTTGAATCAGGCTGGATCAGCGGCGAGGCCGATGATGCGGACGACCCCTGCGCGCACGGCACGGTGATGCTGGCGGTGGACGGCCATGCGCTGGTCACGCCCGCCGATGGCAGCTTCACCTTGAGCGCGGCCGGATTGTATCTGCTGCGTACGCTGCAGCATGACCACGCGCCTGCGGACACCGTGAGCGACGGCAACGCGCTGTTTCCGTGTTGTGGCTACATCGCGTTGCCGTCCAGCGGCGTGTTTCCGGTGTTCTGCATCGGTTGCCCCGGCGGGCGCGATGTCACGGTTACCCATCAGGGCAATGAGGTGCTGCTGGACGCCGGTGACGGCCCTCGCCGGGTGTCCCTGCTGGAGTGGCGGAAGGCGGTGCTTGCGTTCGTGGACGCGGTGGAGGACTTCTACGCGCGGTGCAGGCCAAAACACCGCGCGACCGATCCCGAAGAGGCACGCGGCTGGGCGTTGTTCTGGGCCGAATGGCAGCAGCGCCGGCAGGCCGCGCAGGCGCTGTGAGCAATGCGGTGGTCCTCAGCTGGCCGATGTGCTCAGTCGAAACGCCAGCGCAGGCCGGCATACACCCCGCGGCCTTCGCCCGGGGTGGAGCGGGCCACGTCCTTGCCGGCATCGTTGTAGCCGGGCGTCACCGTCGCCGCGTAGTGGCGGTCGCCGATGTTGCGCATCTCCGCCCACGCCTGCCAGCGCCCGCTGGGGGCATCAAACCCGACCCGGCTGCCGACGATGGCGTGGCTGTCGGCGCGGACGCTGTTGGCGTAGTCCACGAACATCGCCGAGGCGTACTCGGTGTTGAGCGCGGCGTAGAAACCGGTGGGATGGTCGTACCGCAGCTCGGCCTGGTAGTAGTGGCGGGGCAGGCCGGGCAGGCGGTTGCTGCCGAACAGCGCGTCATCGCGGTAGTGGAAGTCGCTGAAGGTGTAGGCCTGGCGCAACGACAGGCGGCCATCGCGCCCCTGCCACAGCGTGCTGTCCAGCCCGGCTTCCAGGCCGCGGTGCACGGTCGGGCTGGCGTTGTTCTCGGCCACAAACAGGTTCGGTACCGGCATCACTTCCACGGTGAGCAGTTCATGCAGCACGCGGGCGTAGTAGCCGGTGAGCTCCCAGCGGCCGAGCACGCTGTCGCCGCGTGCACCCAGTTCCAGCGTGGTGGCGGTCTGGTTGTCCAGCTGCACCGGCGCGCGCTGGCGACCGGTGGATGCCCCATTGCCTGCCGCGAAGTACTGGTTCGAACCCCAGATCATCGACCACGGGTGCGCCGGCTCCACCGAACGGCTCAGGTTGCCGAACCACTGCGTCTGCGGTGTCTGCTGCCAGGTGAAGCCCAGCCGAGGCGCATAGTCCCACTGGTGCTCGCTCAGGCGCTCGGGTGTGGCCGGCCAGGTCACCTGTACATCGCGGCGGGTGTTGATCAGCGCCAGCCCGGTCTGCAGGTGCAGCGCGTCGGTCAGGGCCAGGTCGTTGCCGATGTGCAGCGTGCTGTCGGTGCCGTGGTGCGAAAAGTCGCGCGTGTGGGTACCGGCGACGTAACCGTTGCTGGCAAAGCGCAGCGTCTCGCGCACATCCGCGTCCAGGTCGTGGGTGACGCGCAGGCCCAGCGTGGTCACGCTGGTGCGGCCCAACAGCAGGTGGCGGTGGCGGTAATCCACGGTGGCGTTGAGGTTGCTGTAGTCCAGCTGCTGCCGGTACAGGCTTTCGTTCAAGTCCATCGGGTACTTGTGATACACCAGCCCGGCCTGCAGCGAGGACGCTTCGTCGATCTGCCAGGTGGTCATGTTGCCGATCCAGGTGCTGCCCGGCTGCGGACGGCGCGCGTCGATGGCCAGGTTGGCCGGGTTGGCCGCACGCGGGTCGTTGCGGATCTGGTCGCGGGTCAGGCGCCCGGGCGTTTCGTGATTGGTCTCGCGGTAACGCACGAAGAAGCGTGTTTCCAGGGTCGGGGTGATCTGCCAGCCCAGGTTGGCCATCGCGCCCTTGCCGTCACTGGCGGCGTGGCGCTGGTAACCGTCCGATTCGGTATCGGTGTAGGCCAGGCAGTAGTCGACATCGCCGCTCACCCCGCCATAGCCGACGCTGCGCTTCTGGTACCCGCGGCTGCCTGCTTCGTACTGCAGTTCCAGCCCGGCCGAATCGCGCCCGCTGCGGCTCACGTAGTTGATGGCACCGCCCAGCGCCAAGGCGCCACGCTCGAACCCGTTGGCACCGCGCAGCACCTCGGCCCGGCTCAGCCACAGCGGTTCAAGCAGCTCATACGGCGTGCCACCGGGGCCACTCAACGGCAACCCATCCAGCGACACCGCAATGCCCGACGCATGCGCGCCCGGACCCCGGTTGATGCCCGAGCCACGAATGGACACCTTGGCGCCTTCGTTGCCCGGCGACTGCGCACTGATGCCGGGCTGGTAGGCCAGCACATCGGCGCTGGTCGACAGCCGGCCGTCGGCCTTGGTCAGGTCCACCACGTTGCTGGCGCCGGGAACGCGCTTGAGCGCAGCGCGGGCCTGCTCGGTCTCGCTGGCGGCGGTCACGTTGACCGCGTCGAGAGTGGTGGCCTGGGGCGCGGCGTGGGCGGCAGCGGAAAGGCCGAGGGCGACGGCCAGGGACAGCAGGGCGGGGCAGGGGAGGTACGGCGAAAGCGACATGCGTAAGGGCTGTAAACCAAAAAGATGGCGCGCAAGTTAACAGGTATGGCGCAGCGCGTCACCCGTCGTGCCGTACGGCTGCAAGGGGCGCCTGTTCTGCCTCCGGTAGAGCCGACCGTTGGTCGGCTGCTCCCCGTTCCGCCGCCCGTGAACCCGAATGCGATCGACTAGAGGTTGCCGCTTTCAGCCGCGACAAGCGGGAAAGCGACTGCAGCCCATGAATACGTCACCCGTTCTGCGATTACGACGTTCCACCGTCGGGGCGCTGCAGCGTTTGCAGGTCAACCGCTCCGAGGCAGGTTTCGATTCCCTCAGCTCTGGCTCGATCCTTGCGGCAGGCATCGCCGTCCCACGTGCCTGCACCTTTTGAATCATCCCCAAGAGGTCTTCACCCGCAACCAGCGTGATGGGTTTTCCGACAATGAAATTCTGCGCGTCGCGGGTGAAGGCCCCGCTGCTGACAATCAGCACGGCGTCTGCGCGGTGATGCGCCAGCAGGCCATACATCTCGCGTACCACTGACACGCCCACCTGCTGACGCCGCCATTGCTTGCATTGCACCAGCGTGCGTTTGCCATCGCGGCGCAGCACCAGATCGATACCGCCGTCGGCACCGCCCAATCCAGTTTCCTCGACGGTATAACCCTGTCGCCGGTAGGCCTCGCCGACAAGCCGTTCGAAGTCACGCCAACCGTTGCTGGAAAGGCTCTCCAGCCCGGTGCGCGTGTCCAGCAACCGGCGCCGCCGACTCGCACCGGCCCATGACACGATTGCCGCCAGCAGGCAGAGGCCGAGCCACAGCCATGCAACCGCCGCCTGTGCTGCTATGCCTGCAATCAACGCGGTCGGAGTGCCCGCGACGCGCTCGTGCCACTGCGGTGCGAGCATGCGCAATGCGGCGAAGCCAAGCGCGCCTGCGGCGACATTGATGTACCAAGGCCATGTGGCCATGACGTCGATAACATGCGTGCGCCTGCGTCCCATGCGTACTTCCTCCTGTGTACATGGACATTGTAGGCCGGGCCGGCGCGAGCTTGGCGCGCACGTTTGGCAGTCGCATGCGATTGTACGTAGAGCAGTCCGCTTAAGGCTCTTCTACCCTTTCGTTAGCGATCGATGGTCTGTGTTCACGCTGGACACTTCCTGCCTTTCACCTTCTTCATTAGCCCGGCCACCATGTCTCTGGCCAAACGATCGGGCCCGCCCCCAAAGTTCAGTACCCGCTTCTCGCGCCACACCTCTTGTCCTTGTTTGTCCCGGCAGATGGCGTAGACGGTTTCGAAATACTGCGCGACGTTGATTTCCACTTCGACCAATCCCACCAGCCGTGGATCATTGCGGGTGAGGTCTGTAGCGTCTACCAAACCGATATCGAGCGCTGTGGCGCGCACACCAAGGACTTTTGCGATGTCTTCCGCAGCCCACGAATAGCCGGGCGTGGAAATGACCAACACCGACTTATCCGGGAAGGTTCTGTCCTGAGCTTGCGTATGCGAAGCAAACAGCAAGGTCGCCAATATCAGCGTGGTTGACGTGATCCGGCTCGTGATCATGGTTCGCACAATCTGTCCCCCTGTGAGCATGGTGGCCTGCCTGACGCTGATGTGAAGCGTGACTGTGGAATCTGGCCATACATTACTCCGGGTGACACGTCCTTGCCGAGTAGGGTCAACCGGCGGGCGATCAATGGAGGTTTCCGCGATACTTGAAAACGAAATGACCAGAACAGGAGAACCGCTTGGCCAAGCAAGGCGAATTCAAGAAACTGCTGGACTACCTGCAGAAGATTCCGGCCATGTCGGCGTCGCCGATGCACTGGGGTAGGGGCGGGGATAGCACCTGGTACGTGGGGTTCACGCTGGATCTTGCGCATCCGCTGGCCTGGAGTGCCGTGCAGGAGCTTGCCTACGTGATCAACGGGTTGTCGGTGACCGAAGCGTTGCCGACGACGTTCATGCCCGTCGCGCCGCCGCCGTACCTCAATGGTCCGGCCAGCGAGTTTCTGTCATGGCGGATTCAATCCAGCGACGCAGGATTCTCGCCGGATGATCTGCTGGGTTGGCTGGAAGGTCGGCTGCCGCAGCCGGTGGAGGATGTGGCGAAGTGGATGCCGTCGTTCCATTGGGACGGTGACGTGCCGTTGGACGATTAGGCAACAGGAGCAGCCGGGCAAAGCCCGGCTCTACGCGGCCCGCGGTAGATCCCGACCGTTGGTCGGGACGCATCAGGAGCGGTTGGTCCGACCGTTGGCCGGGACGCATCACGAGTGGTAGGTCCCGACCGTTGGTCGGGACGCACCGGGATCAGCCCAGAATCCCCGGCAGATCCAGCCCCTTCTCCTTCGCACATTCCACCGCGATCTCATACCCGGCATCGGCATGCCGCATCACACCCGTGGCCGGGTCGTTCCACAGCACCCGTGCAATCCGCTTGGCGGCCGCTTCGGTGCCATCGCAGACGATCACCATGCCCGAATGCTGCGAGAAGCCCATGCCGACGCCGCCGCCGTGGTGCAGCGATACCCAGGTGGCGCCGCTGGCGGTGTTGAGCAGGGCGTTGAGCAGCGGCCAGTCGGAGACCGCATCGGACCCATCGGCCATCGCCTCGGTTTCGCGGTTCGGCGAAGCGACACTGCCGCTGTCCAGATGATCGCGGCCGATCACCACCGGGGCCTTCAGCTCGCCGTTGGCGACCATTTCGTTGAAGGCCAGGCCGAGGCGGTCACGGTCGCCCAGGCCTACCCAGCAGATGCGCGCCGGCAGGCCCTGGAACTTGATCTTCTCGGCGGCCATGTCCAGCCAGCGGTGCAGGTGCGGGTTGTCCGGGATCAGCTCCTTCACCTTGGCATCGGTTTTGGCGATGTCTTCCGGGTCGCCGCTCAGCGCGGCCCAGCGGAACGGGCCGATGCCGCGGCAGAACAGCGGGCGGATGTAGGCGGGCACGAAACCGGGGAAATCGAACGCGTCTTCCACGCCTTCTTCCAGTGCCATCTGGCGCAGATTGTTGCCGTAGTCCACGGTCGGCACGCCGAGCGCGTGGAAGGCGAGCATGGCGCGGATGTGGGTGGCCATCGAGGCACGTGCGGCCTTCTCCACCACCTTCGGCGCGGACACGCGCTTGTCGTCCCACTCTTCCACCGTCCAGCCCTGCGGCAGGTAGCCGTTGACCGGGTCGTGTGCGGAGGTCTGGTCGGTCAGCAGGTCCGGCTTGACCCCGCGCAGCAGCAGTTCGTCCAGCACGTCGGCGACGTTGCCGAGCAGGCCCACTGACAGCGGCTTTTTGGCCGTGCACGATTCCTCGATCAGGCGCAGCGCCTCATCCAGGTTGTCGGTCCAGGTGTCCAGGTAGCCGGTGCGCAGGCGCATCTCGATGCTGCTCTTGCGGCATTCCACCGCCAGGCACGAGGCACCGGCCATCACCGCAGCCAGCGGCTGCGCGCCGCCCATGCCGCCCAGCCCGCCGGTGAACAGCCACTTGCCGGCCAGGCTGCCGTTGTAGTGCTGGCGGCCCATCTCCACGAAGGTTTCGTAGGTGCCCTGCACGATGCCCTGCGCGCCGATGTAGATCCAGCTACCGGCCGTCATCTGGCCGTACATCGCCAGGCCCTTCTTATCCAGTTCGTTGAAGTGGTCCCAGTTGGCCCAGCGCGGCACCAGGTTGGAGTTGGCGATCAGCACGCGCGGCGCATCCACATGGGTGCGGAACACGCCCACCGGCTTGCCCGACTGCACCAGCAGGGTCTGGTCGTCGTCCAGGCGCGTGAGCGTTTCCACGATCGCATCGAAGCTCTCCCAGTCGCGCGCGGCGCGGCCGATGCCGCCGTACACCACCAGTTCCTGCGGCCGCTCGGCCACGTCGGGGTGCAGGTTGTTCATCAGCATGCGCAGCGGCGCTTCGGTCAGCCAGCTCTTGGCAGTGAGCGTGGTGCCGGTGGGCGCGATGATGGTGCGGGACGGGTCGTTGCGGGTCATGCGGCGCTCCGGTTCGTAGCGAATGCAAGGCAGGCGGTGAGCACCTGCGCCAGGGTTTGGCGCAACGGTGCGGCGTGGTCGGGGTCGAGCGGGGTGGGCCAGCTGTGTTCGTCCACCTGGTCCGGTGCCGGCTCGTGCATGTAGCCCCGGCAGGCCAGCTCCATCTGCAGGGTGTGCACGCCGGCGGGGATATTGCTGTAGTGGCGGGTGATCCAGCCGCCCTTGAAGCGGCCGTTGCGCACGTGGGAGAGGCCGCTGATCTTCAGCAGGTTCTCCACCACGTCGCTGAGCGTGTTGTCGCAGGACGTATCGACCGCGCCCGACGGGCCGGCGGTGCCCAGGTTGAACTGCGGCAGCTCGCCGTCGAACAGGTGCGGAATATGCGATCGGATCGAGTGCGCGTCATACACGACCACGGCGCCGTGGCGCGCACGCAGCCGCGCGATCTGCACGGCCAGTGCGTCGTGGTACGGCGCGAAATAGGTGTCGCGGCGGCGTGCAATCTCGGCCTCGTCCGGCTCGCTGCCGGGGTGGTACAGCGGCTGGTTGTCGAAGGTGGTCAGCGGACACAGGCCCGTAGTGTTCTGGCCCGGGTACAACGACACGCCACTGGGGTCGCGGTTGAGGTCGATCACCGAACGCGAGATCGCCGAGCGCACGGTAGTGGCCCCCATGCCGCGCGCGAAGTCGTACAGCTCGTGCACCCACCAGTCGGCATCACGACGTGCCAGCCAGGGCGATTGGTAGCGGTCGATCAGGTCATGCGGCAGCTCGCTGCCGGTGTGCGGGAAGCTGACAATCAGCGGCGCGTCGCCCTCATGTACCTGCAGCCAGTCCGGGGGGGCGGTCATGCCAGCGGCTCCACCTGCGGCAGCACGTCGGCCAGGCCTTCGGCCAGCGCGCCGCTGCGCACCAGCGCGGTGGCGGCGACCATGTCCGGATGGAAGTAGCGATCGTCCTGCAGCGTGGGCACCTGCGCGCGCAGCCGCGCACGCACGCGTTCCAGCGCGTCGCTGGAACGCAACGGGGCATGGAAGTCGCAGCCCTGCGCAGCGGCCAACAGTTCGATACCGACCACGTTGGCCGCGTTCTCGGCCATCGCCAGCAGCCGGCGCGCACCGTGCGCGGCCATCGACACATGGTCTTCCTGGTTGGCCGAGGTCGGAATCGAATCGACGCTGGCCGGGTAGGCGCGCTGCTTGTTTTCCGAGACCAGCGCGGCGGCGGTCACCTGCGGAATCATGAAGCCCGAATTCAAGCCGGGCTTCGGGGTGAGGAAGGCGGGCAGGCCGGACAGCGCCGGATCCACCAGCATCGCGGTACGGCGTTCGCTGATCGAGCCGATTTCGCAGATGGCCATGGCCAGCATGTCGGCGGCAAAGGCCACCGGCTCGGCGTGGAAATTGCCGCCACTCAGCGCTTCGTTGGTGTCGGTGAACACCAGCGGATTGTCGGACACGCCGTTGGCTTCGATCGCCAGCGTGGTGGCCGCCTGGCGCATCACGTCGAACGCCGCGCCCATCACCTGCGGCTGGCAGCGCAGGCAGTACGGGTCCTGCACGCGCACGTCGTTGTCGCGGTGCGATTCGCGGATGGCCGAACCCTGCATCAGCGTGCGCAGCGTGGCGGCGGTAGTGATCTGCCCGCGCTGGCCGCGGATGCTGTGGATGCGCGGGTCGAACGGCGTGTCCGAGCCCTGGGCCGCTTCCACCGACAGCGCCCCGGTGACCAGCGCGGCCTGGAACACGGTGGTGATCGCAAACAGGCCGGCCAGCGCGTAGGCGGTGGAGTACTGGGTGCCGTTGAGCAGGGCCAGGCCTTCCTTCGCACCCAGCACCAGCGGCGCCAGGCCGAGCCGGGCCAGCGCGTCGGCCGCCGGCAGGCGCTCGCCACCCACAAAGGCCTCGCCCACGCCGATCATCACGCTGGCCAGGTGCGAGAGCGGGGCCAGGTCGCCGGAGGCGCCCACCGAGCCTTGGCACGGAATCACCGGCACGATGTCGTGCTGCAGGAAGGCCTCCAGCAGCGCCAGCGTTTCCGGGCGGATGCCCGACGCGCCCTGGGCCAGGCTGGTCAGCTTCAGCGCCATCATCAGTCGCACCACCGGCGCCGGCATCGGCTCACCTACGCCGGCAGCGTGCGACAGCACGATATTGCGCTGCAGGGTGGCCAGGTCTTCGCGCTCGATGCGCACGCTCGCCAGCTTGCCGAACCCGGTATTGATGCCGTAGACCGGCGCACCCTTGGCCACGATATCGGCCACGGTCTGCGCACTGCGCAGCACCGCCGCGGCGGAGGACGGGTCCAGGCGCACGCGCGCGCCGTCGTAAATCGCGCGCCAGTGCGCCAGCGTCACCGCGCCGGGCTGCAGGGTCAGGGTAGTGCTCATGGAATCTCCAGACATCACAAGAATCAGACGGATACGCCGCGCATCACGCGCGCGTGCAGGGGGTTGAAGCCCATGCGGTACACCAGGTCGGCAGGCGCCTCGATGTTCCACAGGGCCAGGTTGCAGTCCAGGCCGACCTCCAGCCGGCCCACGCGATCGGCACGGCCCAGCGCGCGTGCCGCGTCACGAGTGAAGCCGGCGATGCACTCGTCCACGGTCATGCGGAACAGGGTGGCGGCCATGTTCATGGCCAGCAGCGGGCTGGTCAGCGGCGAGGTGCCGGGGTTGGAGTCGGTGGCCAGTGCCAGCGGCACGCCGGCCGCACGCAGCGCCGGAATCGGGGGCAGGGTGGTGTCGCGGGTGAAATAGAAGGCTCCCGGCAGCAGCACCGCCACGGTGCCTGCGGCGGCCATGGCCGCGATGCCCTCGGCGTCCAGGTGTTCGATATGGTCGGCCGACAAGGCGCCATGGCGTGCGGCCAGCGCGGCGCCGTGCTGGTTGCTGAGCTGTTCGGCGTGGATCTTGATCGCCAGCCCGTGCTGGCGGGCGGCCACGAACACCTGCTCGGCCTGCGCAGCGCTGAAGGCGATGTTCTCGCAGAATACATCCACCGCTTCGGCCAGACCCTGCGCGGCCACCGCCGGAATCATCGCGTTGCACACTTCGTCGATGTACTCCTGCGCATCCCGGCCGGGCGGAATCGCATGCGCGCCCAGGAAGGTCGGTACGATCTCCACGGCGCGCAGGTGGCCCAGTTCGCGGGCCACGCGCAGCTGCTTGGTTTCATCGTCCAGGCTCAGCCCGTAGCCGGATTTGATTTCCAGCGTGGTGATGCCTTCGGCCAGCATCGCGTCCAGGCGCGGCAGGCTGGCGGCGATCAGCTCGGCCTCGCTGGCGGCGCGGGTGGCGCGCACTGTGGACACGATGCCGCCGCCGGCGCGGGCGATGTCGGCGTAGCTCACGCCCTGCAGGCGCTGCTCGAACTCGCCGCCGCGGTTGCCGGCATACACCAGGTGGGTGTGGCAGTCGACCAGGCCGGGGCTGATCCAGCGCCCGCCGCAATCGATGCGCTGCCCCGGTTGCAGGTGCGCCTCGGTGCCGGCCGCGCCCACGTGCACGATGCGGCCGCCCGTGGCGGCGATCACCCCGTTTTCGATCACGCCCAGGCCGGGGCCATCGACGGTGATCAGGTGGGCGTGGTACCAGAGGGTGTCACAGTGCATGGCAGCAACCACATCGGCTTATATGTCTATACAATATAGGCGCCACTTCCGGGATGTCCAGTGATGCCAGCCACCCCCGCCGCAACCCTTGTTTTCCATGCCACCCACGCGCTGCTGCCGCAGGGCTGGGCCCGCGATGTGCGCATGGTCTGCGTCGGCGGCCGCCTCAGCGAGGTCAATGCCGGCGTGCCTGCGCAGCCCGGCGACACCGCGCTGGCCATCGCGCTGCCGGGGCTCGGCAACCTGCACAGCCACGCGTTCCAGCGCGGCATGGCCGGGCTGACCGAGATCGGCGGCCAGAGTGGTGACAGCTTCTGGAGCTGGCGCGAGCTGATGTACCGGTTCCTGGCGCACCTGCAGCCGGACGCGGTGCAGGCCATCGCCGAGCAGGCCTACGTGGAAATGCTCGAATCCGGCTTCACCCGCGTGGGCGAGTTCCACTACCTGCACCATGCCGCCGATGGCACCCCGTATGCCAACCGCGCCGAGATGGCCGAGCGCATCGCCGCCGCCGCGCAGGGCAGTGGCATCGGCCTGACCCTGCTGCCGGTGTTCTACGCCCA
Organism: Stenotrophomonas sp. 364; assembly: GCF_009832905.1. Lineage (NCBI taxonomy): Bacteria > Pseudomonadati > Pseudomonadota > Gammaproteobacteria > Lysobacterales > Lysobacteraceae > Stenotrophomonas > Stenotrophomonas sp. 364. The sequence continues at coordinate 2,452,659 of NZ_CP047135.1, read as the reverse complement.
CGCCGATTTCGGGGGCGCCGCGCCCAACCCCGCGCAGCGCCGGCTCATCCACGACGTGGACGGTTTCGCCGCGCTGCTGCAGGGCTGCACCCAGGCGCTTTCGGGCCTGGAGGACGCCGTGCTCGGCATCGCCCCGCACAGCCTGCGCGCGGTGACCGGCGAGGAACTCAATGCACTGCTGCCGCTTACCACCGGCCCGGTGCACATCCATATCGCCGAGCAGACCCGCGAGGTCGAGGCCTGCGTGGCCTGGAGCGGCCTGCGCCCGGTGCGCTGGCTGCACGAACACGCCGCCGTGGATGAGCGCTGGTGCCTGGTGCACGCCACCCACGTGGACGACGACGAGGTGCAGCGCATGCTGGCCAGCCGCGCGGTGGTGGGGCTGTGCCCGATCACCGAGGCCAACCTGGGCGACGGGCTGTTCCCGATGCAGGCCTTCGCGCGCGCAGGCGGGCGCTTCGGCGTCGGCTCGGATTCCAACGTGCTGATCGACGCGGCCGAAGAATTGCGCCTGCTCGAATACGGCCAGCGCCTGCAGCTGCGCGGGCGCAACGTGCTGGCGCCGGGCGATGGCCAGTCCAGCGGCCGCTGGCTGTTCGAGCAGTCGCTGCACGGCGCCGGGCAGGCGCTGGGCGTGGCCACCGGGTTGCAGGTAGGCGCCCCGGCTGACGTGGTCGAACTGGACCCGACGCACCCGGCCCTGATTGCCCGCGACGGCGACGCCTTGCTTGACAGCTGGGTGTTCGCCGCACGTAATGGTGCGGTGCGTTCGGTGTGGCGCCAGGGTCGCCAGCTGGTCCATCAGGGCCGTCACCTGCAGCGTGATGCCGTGGCCGCCCGTTTCGCCCGCGCATTGCAGACGTTGTTGTCGGCCGGCTGAGTGCCGGTCGCATCCATCCAGGACTCCCGAGTGACGGGCAAGAAAGCAGAAACCCTCAACCAGCGCATCCGCGCCGATCTGGAAAGCCGCATCCTCAGCGGGCAGTGGGAGCCGGGGTTCCGCATTCCCTATGAGCACGAACTGATGGAGCAGTACGGCTGCTCGCGGATGACTGTGAACAAGGTGCTGACCGCGCTGGCCGAAAGCGGCATGATCGAGCGCCGCCGCCGCGCCGGTTCGTTCGTGGCCCGGCAGCCGCCGCACCTGGAACAGGTGGCGCTGGAAATTCCGGATATCGCCATGGCGGTGGGCGCACGCGGCCACGTCTACGGTTACCAGTTGCTGGAGCGGGCCTACCGGGCGCCGCGCCCGCAGGCCGCCGAAGAGGTGGCGCTGTCGGGCCGCGACAAGCTGCTGGCCATCCGCTGCCTGCACCGTGCCGATGGGCGTCCGTTCGCGCTGGAACACCGCCTGATCAGCCCGGTGGGCGTGCCGGAAGTGCTGGACGTGGATTTCGAGACCACCGCGCCGGGCAGCTGGCTGCTGCAGAACGTGTCCTGGACCCGCGCCCAGCACCGCATCAGCGCCTGGGGCGCCGATGACGCGGCCGCCGCGTTGCTGGAGGTCAAGCCCGGCACGGCCTGCCTGGTCATCGACCGCCTCACCTGGCGTGGCGACCAGCCCATCACCTGCGTGCGCCAGATGTTCCTCGGCGACGCCTGGGACCTGGTCGCAAAGTTCGCCCCCGGCGCGAGGTAGAGCCGCGCCCCATGACCGGCGGGCGCCGTTACGACGAACGCATCGCCATGCGCGCGGAATCTATCGCTATTGCAAGGTCGTAGAGCCGGGCTCTGCCCGGCTGCTCTTAAAAAAACCAAACAAAATCAAAGCGTAGCGCACTGCCGCCAACGCACCGGCTCGTCCACGCCCAGGCGCGGATTCAACTGGATACGCACGGTGCGCAGCGCGGGGTAACGCTTCACCTCGGTGCACACCAACGGCCAGATCGCATCGATCTCGTCGCTGCGGTTCACCGCCAGGGTCTGCCGCGTCAGCCAGAACGCGCTCAGCACGCCGGGCTGGCGGGCCAGGGTGGCGGCCAGCTCTTTCTGATACCGGGCCAGCGTCGCAGGGTCCGGGTCGGCCACATCGCCCAGGATGCCAGGTGCCGCAGTAGCAGCGGCCGGCCTGGAAGCGGCAGGCGCGGCGGGAGTGGCGGGGACCGAGGCATCTGCCGCAGCCGGGGCGTCCGCCGGGGCTGCGGCGGGCTGGGCCGGTGTCGCGGTGGGCGGAGCCACCGCAACCGGGGCGGCCTGCTGGTCCAGTCGCGAGGTCAAATAGCCCATGCCCGCCAGCAGCCCCAGGGTCAGCGACCCCAGCGCGGCGATCGAGATCCGCCGGATCGCCTCGCGGCGCGCCGCGTTCTTGACCTGGGCTTCCATGTCGCCGGGCAGGTAGGGCTGCAGCAGCGGCCACAGCAGGTGCCCGTCGAGCACCTCCACGCCTTGCTTCTCGGCAGCCACGCGGCCATCGCGCTCGACCATGCCTTCGGTGATCAGGATGCCGCCGCGGGCACCGGCCAGGCGCGCGGCGGCGCCCAGTTCGTTCACCGCCGCGGTGCCAATCCGGTAGGCGCGGCCATGCTTGCACGACAGCAGCCAGCGGTGCTGGGCGTCGTGCATGAGGAAATCGCTGCGCGGCTCGCGGCTGTCGTCCACCTCGCCGGGCACGTCCTGCAGCCCGCGCTGCTCGCGCATGGCACGCCGGACAATCTCGGAAAAGTCACGCCAATGCATGCCAGCCAGGGCGTTGAGCCCAAGCCGGGTCTCCTTGCGGCGACGCTTCACCAGCCAGAACCAGGCCGCGGCAAGCGTCCAGACAATGAGGGCCAACAGTAAAGCCAGAATCCAGGAGAACATGAGGCGCTAGAGATGAACACGGATGTGCGATTGACAGTTTATATGCGCTCGCAGGCGTCTGCGGGGGCACTTCAATCCGAACGCGCGGAAGTCAGCGCCCCAGCCGGTGACGGACGTCTCACTTTGGAGCAGCAGACACAGAAAACCCGCCAATCCGTAGCCGTGAGGGGAGGGAACAAACGGCGAAGAAGCGATTGGCGGGTCGGTTTCGATTGTCATCAATGCCGTGCTGCTTTGCAACATCCGGCGCTGATGGCCCCCAAGTCGGGCTCAGGCGCCGCCCGGACCCTGGTGCGTGCCGGGGGACGGGTCGGCATTGGGTGAGGCATTACGGGCCTCGGCGCGGTTGACCCGGGCATTGAGCGCATCGATACGGGCGTTCAAGGCGGCCACGTCCTCGGCGGTGGGGATGTGCAGGCGCTTGAGGACGCCCTGCACCCGGTCATCGAAGGCCTTTTCCACCCTGTCCCAGGTGCCGGCGGCCTTTTCGCGGGCCTCGCCCAGCTGTTCTTCCACGTTGTCGCGCCAGCGCGGGGCATCGCCGCTCTGCTCGCGGTTGCGGGCCTCGATGGTTTCGCCTTCCCGGACCAGCGTGTCGAACACGCGGCTGCCTTCGGCCTGGGCGCGGCCCAAGGCGCCAAGGCCGGCCAGCCATACCTGCTGGGCCGAACCAGTCAACCGGCGCGAAAAGCGTTCGGCCTGTTCGCCCAGCGAGGGCTTGTCGTCGGGGCTGCGGGTGTCGCGGTCGTCGAAGTCGTCGTGTGCGGTCATGGGGCGATCCTGTGGATGGACACCCCGATGCTAATCAGCGCCAGCTTTGCGCCATGTGATGGCCGGCGCCTGCGGACGCGCCGCGATTCAGCCCAGCTTTTCCTTCAGCACGCGCTGGATCTCGCCCTCGACCATGCCCTTCATCGCCGACAGCAGGAAGCCCAGCTTGGCGGTCACGTGCACCTGGCCCGGCTGCAGTTCGATCGCACCGTCCACGCCGGAGCCGCTGAAGTTCAACACGTCGCCCACCCAGTTGCTCTGCAGGCCGAAGCGCTCGGACAGCTTGGCGGCCACCTCTTCGATCGCCTTGCGGGCGCCATCGATGGGCAGGGAATGGGCGTGGCGGATATCAATGCTGGACATGGGAGCTCCTGGCGGGCGGCAGCGGGGAAGGGCGTGCATTGTGCGCATCCTTGCGCCCAACTCCAAGGACTGCATCACACTTCTTCTTCGATGACATGCAACCTGCTAGGCTTTCGCCGCGTGCAGAACCTGCTAGTTCACTTCACCCAACGCCAACACCCCGACCAGCCGCTGCGGCCCGGGGTGCAGCGCATCGTGCGCCACGCTTCGGGTACTGTCCGGCTGGGCGGTCACGCCACCGGCACCCTGCTGCTTGCACAGTTCTGCCTGGACGACCGCGGCCTCTGGCTGCAGGTCGCCACCGGCACGCGCGGCATCCACGTCAACGGCCGCCCCGTGCGGCGCATGGCCATGCTGCGTGCGGGCGACGCGGTGTACGTGGATGGCGTGGAGATGGTGATCCAGGGGGAGAGCGACGCGCTCGCCCAGGCGCCGCCACGCAGTGACGCCGGCAGCGACGAACTGCGCCTGTTGCGTGGGTTGGGCGGCCAGCACCACGGGCGCAGCTTCACGCTGGACCGTCCGCGCCTGATCGGCCGCAGCGCCGAGGCCGACATCGCCATCGACGACCCTGCGTTTGCCGAGCAGCACGCACGGCTGGAGCTGCACGGCGACCGCGTACTGCTGCGCGACCTCGGCGCGGGCGAATCGACCCGGGTCAACGGCGTGGCGGTTCGCCATTGCTGGCTGCTGCCCGGCGACCAGCTGGTGTTCGACACCCAGCACCGGTTCGTGCTGGAAGTGCCGCACGACGCCCGCACCCGGATCGTCAGCGAAGACGAGGACGACCTGCTGGACCTGCCCACCCACGATGCAGCGCCGGTCAAGCCCGTGCGCGTGAGCCGTTGGCCGTGGTTGCTGGCCAGCGCGCTGCTGCTGGCTGCGGTGATCAGCGGCCTGCTCTGGTTCGGTGCACGGTAAAGGGTCATCGCACATGACGTTGCCGGCCAGCGGCCGGCACCACCCGGGGGCGCCGGGGCTGGCTGGGTGTCGATCTCGATAGATTCGTTTGCAACCAAATTCGCCTTGTCCTGCAAGGCCTAAAGCCTGGTGCGCTGCGGCATACTAGGGGTCTTGCCCCATAGGTGTGACATGACGCGCGCGTTCAACTTCAGTGCCGGCCCTGCAACCCTGCCGGAATCGGTCCTGCGCAAGGCGCAGGAAGAGATGTTGGAATGGAACGGCGCTGGCGCCTCCATTGTCGAAATGAGCCACCGCGGCCCGGAGTTCATGGCCGTCGCGGCCAAGGCCGACGCCGACCTGCGCCGCCTGATCGGCATCCCCGACGACTACGCCGTGCTTTTCCTGGCCGGTGGCGCCACCACCCAGCAGGCCCTGCTGGCGCTCAACTTCGCCCAGCCCGGCCAGACCGTGGACTACGTGCTCACCGGGCACTGGGGCAAGACCGCCATCAAGCAGGTCACGCCCTACGTCAACGTCAATGTGGCCGCCAGCAGCGAAGCCAACGGCTTCCACGACATCCCCGCGCGCGACACGTGGCAGCTCTCGGCCGATGCCGCCTACGTGCACATCACCGCCAACGAGACCATCCACGGCGTCGAGTTCCGTGACACCCCCGACGTCGGCCAGGCACCGCTGTTCGCCGATTTCAGCTCCTCCATCGCCAGCGAACCGCTCGATGTCAGCAAGTACGGGCTGATCTACGCCGGCGCGCAGAAGAACCTGGGCCCGGTGGGCGTGTCGGTGGTGATCGTGCGCCGCGACCTGCTCGAACGGGCCGGCCAGCCGCGCGCGGACATCTTCAATTACCGCTCGCACGTGGCGCGCGATTCCATGCTCAACACCCCGCCCACCTGGAACTGGTACCTGGCCGGGCTGGTGTTCGAGTGGATGCTGGCCGAAGGCGGCGTCGAAGAATTCGCCCGCCGCAACGCCGCCAAGGCCGCGCTGGTGTATGGCGCCATCGATGCCTCCGGCGGGTTCTACCGCAACGAGGTGGTGCCGGCCGCCCGTTCGCGCATGAACATCCCGTTCTTCCTGCCCGACGACACCCTCAACGCGCGCTTTGTCAGCGAGTCCAAGGCCGCCGGCCTGCTCGCGCTGAAGGGCCATGCCGCCGTGGGCGGTATCCGGGCCTCGCTGTACAACGCCATGCCGGTGGAAGGCGCGCAGGCGCTGGTCGCCTTCATGGCCGATTTCCAGCAGCGCCACGGCTGACGTTTTCGTATTTCCCGGGGCGCGCGACGCCCCACTGCACCTGGAACCCAGATGGCCACCAAACCCGCCAAGCCCAAGGCCGCCGCCAAGGCGCCGTCCAAGCCCAAGGCCGCCGCACCTGCGGCGGCCGCCCCCGGCAAGGCCGCTGCCGTTGCCAGCACGCCCGCACCGGTGCTGTCGGACGTGCGCGCCAAGATCGACCACATCGACCGCAGCATCCAGGCGCTCATCGCCGAGCGCGCCAACTTCGCCCACCAGGTGGGCAAGGCCAAGGGCAAGCTCGCCGCCGCCGTGGACTACTACCGCCCCGAGCGCGAAGCGCAGGTGCTGCGCATGGTGGTGGACCGCAACGAAGGCCCGCTCAGCGATGAAGTGCTGGTGCATGTGTTCCGCGAAATCATGTCGGCCTGCCTGGCCCAGCAGGAGCCGCTGAAGATTGGCTACCTGGGTCCGGAAGGCACTTTCAGCCAGCAGGCCGTGCTCAAGCACTTCGGCCGCTCCGCGCTGGGCCTGCCGCTGGCCAGCATTGAAGAAGTGTTCCAGGAAGTGGAAGCGGGCAATGCCGATTTCGGCGTGGTGCCGGTGGAAAACTCTGGGCAAGGCACCATCCAGATCACCCTGGACATGTTCCTGACCTCCAACCTGAAAATCTGCGGCGAAGTGGAACTGCGCGTGCAGCAGTACCTGATGTCCCGCAGTGGTCGGCTGGAGGATGTGGAGCGCGTGTATGGCCACCCGCAGTCGTTCATGCAGACCTCCTCGTGGCTGCGCGCCAACCTGCCCAAGGCCGAGAAGATCCCGGTGTCGAGCAATGCCGAAGGCGCGCGCCGCGCCCGCAATGCCGACGACGCCGCCGCCATTGGCGGGGAGAGCGCCGGGCACGTGTACGGCCTGAAGAAGGTGGTGACCAAGCCCATCCAGAACGATGCCGACAACACCACCCGCTTCCTGGTGGTGGGCCGCAACATCTTCCCCACCTCCGGCCACGACCGGACCTCGGTACTGGTGTTCATCCACGACAAGCCCGGCGCGCTGTTCGACGTGCTCAGCCCGTTCGCGCGCCACGGCATCAGCATGAACCGCATCGAGTCGCGGCCCTCGCACAACGCCAAGTGGGAGTACGGCTTCTTCATCGACCTGGCCGGCCACATCGAGGATGCCGCGATGCAGGCGGCGCTGGCCGAACTGGAAGCGCACTCTGCACAGATCAAGGTGCTGGGTTCCTACCCGGTCGCCGTGCCCTGATCGCCTCGGCGCAGCCCTGTGCTGCGCCTTCGGTGGCGTCGCCAGCCCGGCGCGCCGCTTTCCCGTACACCGCTGCATCGCCGCCCGCGCGGCTGCCTGACAGGATCCTTCGATGACCGCTACGCCGTACTGGATTGCCCACAAGGGCCAGCCCCTGCAGGGCACCCTGACCATCCCCGGTGACAAATCCGTGTCGCACCGCTCGGTGATGTTCGCCGCGCTGGCCGACGGCGTGTCGCACATCGATGGCTTCCTGGAAGGCGAGGACACCCGCGCCACCGCCGCCATCTTTGCCCAGATGGGCGTGCGCATCGACACCCCGTCGCCGTCGCAGCGTGTGGTGCATGGCGTCGGCGTGGATGGTCTGAAGGCCCCCACCGCACCGCTGGACTGCGGCAACGCCGGCACCGGCATGCGCCTGCTGGCCGGCCTGCTGGCCGCGCAACCGTTCGACAGCGTGATGGTGGGCGACGAGTCGCTCTCGCGCCGCCCGATGCGCCGTGTCACCGGCCCGTTGGCGCTGATGGGCGCCAAGATCGACACCGAAAGCGACGGTACGCCGCCGCTGCACGTGCATGGCGGCCAGACGCTGAAGGGCATCGACTTCGCCTCGCCGGTGGCCAGCGCGCAGGTCAAATCCGCGGTATTGCTGGCCGGCCTGTATGCCGACGGCGAGACCACGGTGAACGAACCGCACCCCACCCGCGACTACAGCGAGCGCATGCTGCGCGCGTTTGGCGTGGACATCGAGTTCTCGCCCGGCAAGGCCCGCCTGCGCGGCGGCCAGCGCCTGCGCGCCACCGACATCGTGGTACCCGCCGACTTCTCCTCTGCGGCGTTCTTCCTGGTGGCCGCCAGCATCATTCCCGGCTCCGAACTGCGCCTGCGCGCGGTGGGCCTCAACCCGCGCCGCACCGGTCTGCTGGCCGCGCTGCGGCTGATGGGTGCGGACATCACCGAAGAAAATCATGCCGAGCAGGGCGGGGAAGCCGTGGCCGACCTGGTGGTGCGTTACGCCCCGCTGCACGGTGCGGAGATTCCCGAAGCGCTGGTGCCGGACATGATCGACGAGTTCCCCGCGTTGTTCGTGGCTGCGGCCGCCGCGCAAGGCAACACGGTGGTGCGCGGCGCCGCCGAACTGCGGGTCAAGGAATCCGATCGCCTGGCGGCCATGGCCACCGGCCTGCGCACGCTGGGCGTGCAGGTGGACGAAACCGACGACGGCGCCACCATCCACGGCGGCAGCACGCTGGGCAGCGGCACCATCGAAAGCCACGGCGACCACCGCATCGCCATGGCGTTCGCCATTGCCGGCCAGCTCAGCAGTGGCGAAGTGCGGGTGAACGACATCGCCAACGTCGCCACCTCGTTCCCGGATTTCGATGGCCTGTCCACCGGGGCGGGTTTCGGGCTGCGCAGCGCCTGACGCGCGGCGCCGGGCTTTGCCCGGCGGCCGTTGCCTGGTTGCCGGGCAGAGCCCGGCACTACGGTGGTGCATGATTGCTCGTAGAGCCGGGCTCTGCCCGGCTGCCGTTTGCGTCGGCAAATGCAGGATTGCTTCTCGTAGAGCCGGGCTCTGCCCGGCTGCACTTTGCGCCGGCAAATGCAGGATTGCTTCTCGTAGAGCCGGGCTCTGCCCGGCTGCCCTTTGCGTCGGAATATGCGTGATTGCCGTCGCATGTGCTTGGTTGCCGGGCAGAGCCCGGCACTACGCGCACAAAAAAGGGAGGCCATTGGCCTCCCTTTTTGGTTCCCGCCTCAGCGCCGCAACTTAGCGCTCGGTACGGAAATCCACCGGCACGCGCACCACGCTGGCCACCGCACGACCATTGTTCATGGCTGGCTCGAACTGCCAGTTGCGCACGGTGGTCAGCACGGCGCGGTCCAGGTCGCGGTCACGCGAACCCGTACGCTGCACGATGCTGGCATCGGTCACGTGGCCACTGGGGTCCACGCTAAGGCTGGCCACTACGCTGCCCTGCACGCCACTGCGCAGCGCACTCGGCGGATAGGTCGGCTTGGCATTGCTGGCCAGCGGGCGCGCCTCGCGGTTACGCGCGGCTGCGGCCGGCTTGCGCTGGGTGGTGGCCGGTGCAGCCTGGCGCGTCGCAGGAGCGGGTGCAGTGGTAGCAACCGGCGTTTCGGTAGCCGGCAACATACGCTCGCCTACTGGTGCGGTGCTGGTTTCGCTGGGGTTGGCGTAGCGCAACCAGACCAGCGCGGCGGCAAACATCGCCACGATCAGCGCCATCCACAACCACGGCGAAGTGCCGCGGCGGGCCGGTTCATCGGTCACGTCGCGCTGATGCTGCGGCGAAGCGTGCATGTCATGGGCATGGGTAACACTCATGGCGAACTCCTGATGTCGTTTTGACACCCGCAGTCTTGCCCGTACCCGGTTGTGGATGTGTCAGCGCACCGTCAACGCGGCGACTGCATTGCCATCGAGGTTCAGCTTGATGAGCCGTTGCCGAATCAGCGTTGCGTGATGATCCGGCGGCCGCGGATTACTGCGGCTTGAAGTCGAACGGTACCTCGATGCTGCCCGGCACCGGCTGGCCATTGCTCTGCGCCGGCTGGAAGCGCCAACGGCGTACCGCATCCGCTGCGGCCCGATCAAGATCGCGTGAACCGCTGCGTTCGATGATGGTTACGTTGGAGGGGTAGCCGGTGGCATCCACATCCACGCGCACCACCACCGTGCCGGCATCGCCACGACGCAGCGCGGCAGGCGGATACGAAGGCGGTGGCGACTGGTCGGCGATGGGCTGCGGGCGGTCGCCGGCAGCGGCGGCCACCGGGGCCTCGGTCGGCGGAGCAGCGGCTGCGGCGGGCGGCGGCGGGGGCGCGGTTTCCACCAGCTGCGGGGCGTCCTCGCCGGGCGGCAGGGGTTTGGCGTCGGGCATGTCGCTGGAGCCGGCTGCGGCGGGCAGGGGCTCGGGCAGCGGCTCGATGTCGGCCACCTGCTGCGGCGTCGCCGCCGGGCCGGCCTTGTAGAAGTCGTCGTTGCGGCTGCTCAGCCACACCACCAGGAACAGCAGCACACCAACGCCGAAGGCGATGCCGGCGATCATCAGGCTGCGCCGGGGCAGGTGGAAGGTGATGTTCTTGCCAGACGAAGAGCGGGAAGCGGACATGAGCCATACCGTAGTGGACCCCCCGATTCTGCCACGCCCGCAATGACTGAGGGGTACATGGCGGCCCCCGGGCGGCAGAAATCCGCGTAACAGGCGATAATCCCCCTCCAGTCCCCACCCCATCGCACACGCCATGCTTGATCCAGCCCTGCTTCGCCAACACCCCGCCGACCTTGCCGAACGCCTGCGCTCCTCGCGCGGTTTCGAGCTGGATGTGTCCGGGCTGGAGTCGCTGGAAGCAGACCGCAAGCGCATCCAGGTGCGCACCCAGGAACTGCAGAGCCTGCGCAACAGCCGCTCCAAGGCCATCGGCCAGGCCAAGGCCAAGGGCGAAGACGTCTCGGCGATCATGGCCGAAGTGGCCGCGTTCGCCGACGAGCTGAAGGCCTCGGAAGTGGCCCTGGACGAACTGCGCGACAAGATCGAAGCCATTGCCCTGGGCATTCCCAACCTGCCCGGCGACGACGTGCCGGCCGGCGCGGACGAAACCGAGAACGTGGAGCAGAAGCGCTGGGGCACCCCGCGCAGCTTCGATTTCCCGGTGCTGGACCACGTGGAGCTGGGCGCCCGCAACCGCTGGCTGGACGCGGAAACCGCGGCCAAGCTGTCCGGCGCGCGCTTCACCGTGCTGCGCGGCCCACTGGCCCGCCTGCACCGCGCGCTGGCCCAGTTCATGCTGGACCTGCACACCGACACCCACGGCTACCAGGAAACCAACGTGCCGGCGCTGGTCAACGCCGACTCGCTGCGCGGCACCAGCCAGCTGCCCAAGTTCGAGGACGACCTGTTCAAGACCGCCGTGGGCGAATCCACCCGGTACCTGATCCCGACCTCGGAAGTGCCGCTCACCAACATCGTGCGCGACGAGATTATCGACGCCGACCAGCTGCCGCTACGCATGACCGCCCATTCGCTGTGCTTCCGCGCCGAAGCCGGCAGCGGCGGCCGCGACGTGCGCGGCATGATCCGCCAGCACCAGTTCGAGAAGGTGGAACTGGTGGCCGCGTGCACCCCGGCGCAGAGCGAAGACGAACACCAGCGCATGACCCGTTGCGCCGAAGTGGTGCTGGAAACCCTGGGCCTGCCGTACCGCAAGGTGCTGCTGTGCACCGGCGACATGGGCTTCGCCGCGGTGAAGACCTACGACCTGGAAGTGTGGCTGCCCTCGCAGGACACCTACCGCGAGATTTCCTCGTGCTCCAACTGCGGCGATTTCCAGGCGCGCCGCATGCAGGCCCGCTGGCGCAACCCGGACACCGGCAAGCCCGAGCTGCTGCACACCCTCAACGGCTCCGGCGTGGCCGTGGGCCGCGCGATGATCGCGGTGATGGAGAACTACCAGAACGCCGACGGCAGCATCACCGTGCCGGATGCGCTGAAGCCCTACATGGGCGGCCTGGACACCATCGCCTGATCCACGAAAAACCCGCCGAACGGCGGGTTTTTTGTTTGTGCATCACCTCGGCGGGGGCGGCTCTACCGGGCAGGTTCGGCGGTTTGCGTTCAGCCACCCATGGGGTGGCTCTTAAGTGGCCTGCAACACCCGCAACGGCACCCATCCTTCAACACCGCCGTCCACCGGCGCGCACCACGCCCAGCCGTTCAGCACGCGCCCACCCAGCAGCACCTGGTCCGGGTCCACGTCCAGCTCGCGCGCGCAGTAGTCTTCCTTCGCAAACGCATCGCCCTGCGCATCCCGCCCGATCACCTGCGCCGGCACCCAGCCCGGTGCCTGGTCGGCGGCTTCGCACAGGTACCAGTCGTCCCAGCCTTCCGCGCCTTCATAACGCTCGCCCACCTGCAGCGCCTGGCCGCGCACCAGCGTGATGGGGTGGGGGAATTCGCTCCGGTGCGGAGCAACGACCAGATAGCGCATGCGGGCCCGTCCTGAACTTGGTAGGCGACCAGCGTAATAAATCGCTCACGGCCCGCCCAGCACTAACGTCGCAGTTGCGCCATTGAAAAAGAAGATGGCCCCAAAAGGGGCCATCAGGCGCAACACCGGCGGGGGAGGGAGAACCGGTGCTGCGCGCCACGCCGCCACGACGAGGAGGAACGGCGTGGTGTTACCCCTTAGGCAGCAGCCAGCTCACGCGGCTGCGGCAGCGCGGCCAGCGCCTGGGCGATGGCGTCGGTACGGTGCTGCGGCGAATAGGCGATGCCTTC